>NZ_CP084261.1 GCF_022879575.1 Caballeronia sp. SL2Y3 | reverse complement strand
ACAGGTATCGAATTCGGTATTGCGGCAAGCATAGCGGGTGTGGTGATCCCCGTCTACCGGGTGAGATCACCCTTTGGACGGTGATGGCGAGCTGTGTCCACAGGCTCACTGCGGTGCGCTCCCGAAAAGACTCACCGCTCACCTGTTGTCCTCATTCGCTTCACCCAGAGTCCGCGCGGGTAAACGCTTCGCGGCCTTTTTCGGCAACGGCAACCGACTGCGACAACGCTCCCGAAACTGCTCACCTAAAGAAGTTTTTTGACGCGAAACAAGGTGTGGCGCACGAGAGACAAACGAAAAACCGTTGGCTTTCCCGCAGTTCGGTCAATTAGCACTCGTTTTCTGTGGCTAGAAGAGCGGCCGCTGAACCTTCAAGCGAGGCTTACTCTCGGAAAATCTCACCTTTGCGCGCAAGAAGCGTCACTTAACGGCCTTCGAAGCCGCCGCCCTTGGACAACTTGCTGCGACCAGTCCCGAACAATCTCACCTTACCCTCAAGAACCGTTTACAGCGGCTCCCGAAAACCCTCACGTCCGGTCTCCCGCAAACCCTCACCTATCCGTTTCATGGCCGCCAAACATGGTGAAAAGGAGGCTGATTCGCAGAAGAGCCGATCCGTCGAACCGCGAGTACTCCCGAAAAAGCTCACTTTGGCCGGTCCGCAGGCATTCGAACAAGGCTTAACGCGCTCCCGAGGCTTCCAACTTCTCTTACAGAACGGAGCTAAGTCGTTGGCGACGCTGGGGTTCTCTGCCTTGGACGCGCCCGTCCCGGTGCCCCTGCGCACATCCCGAATAGTCTCACCTACAGTCACGCTGCCGTTCGAAAGGCGATCGATCTCCCGAAAACCTTCACCTTTGGCTACCGCGACCGTAATGCGCGCTCCCGAAAAGCCTCACCGAAGGCTGCCAAAAAGGGAAATCAAGTGCGGCACGTTGGCAGATGCTCCTGAATAGCCTCACCTCAGAGGGCGAATTCGCCCCGTAAACGCTCACCGGAGGGAAAAGCGGGCACAAAAAAGCAACGCAAGCAGGGTTTCGCCACTCTCCCGCATCGTCTCACCGATACAAAGACGCACGGCGCTCCGGTTTTCGGCACGGCAAGGCGCTCAACGGCGGGTTCTCCCGTATTCGCTCACCAATCTGCGAATGCTTCTCCCCGAAGCCGCTCACTATGTCTCCTGGTTCTTCTCACTGATCATCCCGAAGCCCACCACCTACGCCACCCGTAGAACCTCACCACCTATCCCGCAAACCTTCACCTAGTCGGCCGGGAAGCCTTATGCCATAAGGGTTAGACGAAGCGTTAACTGTATTAACAAGGGTTCAAGGGTGTTTACTTCTAATACTCTCAAGGCTGTGCGTTTCGATGCCAGGAACTACCGACCGCTCCCCACGAGGCACTCGTATGGTCTTATCCAAAACTACTCGTGAAACAGGCGGTGGTTCTTGGTTTGGCTTGCAACTGCCGACGAATCATGGGCTTAGGAGAACATTCTCATCATGTTTCACATGGATGGTCTACAATCCGAAGCGTCGCTCGATTAAAACGGGCCGTGGCATCGCAGACGCCTTCTATGGGCCGAGCCAAGATCGTCGCTGTATCGGCTGAAACGTAAATCGTGCCGGGCAAAACAATTCTTGTTGAGAATCAATGGACACGCACGTTCGCGACACTGTTCGCCAAGAGCTGGAAAGGATGCGCGCAGCCGGCGCGCGCCGGCACGAACTCTCCCAGCATGCCTGCCGACGCCTGTTCTTCGACCTGGGAATCCGTCCGTCGGTCACAACAGTGCGAGACCTCACGCAGGTCGGTAGTGCCACTGATATCCCGCGAGACATCGACGCGTTCTGGGAAACCGTCCGCTCGAGCGTTCGGGTGCGCGTCGAGGCAGGCGGGATCCCGCAGGCATTGCAGGAGCGCGCGGGCGAATTGCTGGCGGAACTCTTTGTCGAAGCAAGGCAACAGGCGGGCATTGCGTTAGATGACGAACGCTCACGAATGAACGAAAAGCTCGCCCGCGTCGAAGCGAGCGCCCGCGAAGCGGATATTCGTTGCCAGACGATCGAGCAGGCGCGCCAAGCTGCCGAGACTCGAGCCGAAGGTGCCGCAGCGCGGATCGCTTCGCTGGAACTGGAATTGGGCCGGCTGCGCGAACGTGAGTCCGCTTTGCAAGAAGAACTACGCAACGCGATTGCGCGCCCCCAAGCCGAGAATTCGGCGCTTGCCGAGCGCCTTGCGGCAGAGCAGTCGCAAACTGCGCGTCTGCGCGACCGTCTCGACGAACTCCAGGACGAACTGCGGAGCAACACAGAACGTTACGCGCAGCAAATCAACGACGCGGTCAAGGACGCAGAGCGACGCGTGAAGCCGATGCTCGTCGAGCTCGACAGCCTACGAGGCGTCGCCGCGACGTATCAGGCGAGCATCCGCGAAGCCGGCCGCAAGGAATTCGAGTTCATTCAACAGCTTAGCGTCGCACGTAGCCGCGCCGATCGCCTGGAGTCGCAAGTGCGCGCGCAATCCGACGAGATCGATGCGCTCACGCGCGAGCGCGACGCCCACCGGGTACGGGGTGGCATGAGCACGGAAGTCGGCGAATTGATCGCGTCGCTGGCGGCGAACGGACGGCTCACCGATGAAGAAATTGGAATTCTGGGAAAGCAAGCCGACCCGTACGTGGCCATGCCGGGCACCTGCCCCGGCTGTGAGGACGGCGAACCCGAACTGCAGTTGCACGAAGACGAATACGAGCTGTGTTGCCCCAAATGCGAGCGAACCTCCGGCCCGGCGGCGTCGAAACTGTCGGCGCTGTATGGCTTCCGCCACGCTTCTCAGGTGCGTGCCTGACCGGCTGATTGACTCGTAAGTGCGACAGGTGAGCGTTTTCGGGAGTGCCGTCAGACGCCGGTAAAGCCTGCCTCTTCGCTCGCGCCAGCCTGTGCCTGAGCGAGATCGCGCTCCCGTATTTGCTCACCGGTCCAGTCCTGCCACGCCCGATGGAGCCGATGCACGGAAATCATTTGCTGAAAGCCCAGCCACTGGCCAACCCGCTCCGGGTCGACGCCTTCGTCGAACAGCTCCGCCGCGTAGGTGTTGCGAAGCGTCTGCGGGCTGGCTCGCGCAACCCGAGACGCTGCGATGCCCGACGCGGCCACGACCGCGTCGATGGCGCGCAGCATCGTCGCCTTGTGCATTGGCCGGCCCGAGGGCGCTGCCGGAAAAAGCAACTCACCGGCGAGCCCGGCGGCTCTGCGCTCGCTTATCCAGGCGTCCAGCAACTCGACGGCGAACGGCGCAAGGCGCGCCTGGCGGATCAAGAGCGGATTCGTCGCATCGACCGTTATGTAAGGCGCGCCAGGCGCGTAGCAATCGACGGTCAACTGCGCCGCTTCGGCCGTTTTCACCCCCGCGCCCATGAAGGCGGCAACCAGTGCGCGGTCGCGTTGTTCACGCCAGCGCTGTCCTGCAGGTAGCGCGCCCAAAGGCGAAAACAGATGCGCGATCAACAAGGCTCGCTCGTCGTGCGTCAGGAAGCCGGTCGGCTCGTTATCGCGGGCTTTACGCCAGGCTGCATCGCCGTCCTGCGCGATGAACCGCGCGGGATTGGTCCCCGCAGCTTCGATTTCCCGCACGTGATCCAGCACGCGCTCGATCAAGCGCAGGTAGCGCATTCGCTGCGGACGCCGAATGTCGAGCTGCGAGACGAACTGTTCGATGACGGGCCGCTGCACGGTATGGAGCGTCGCCCGCTTCGCTTGTAGCCATTCAAGAAAGTTGCCCCACTGCGCGCGATAAACATCGGCGGAAGACGCACGGAATTCTTGTTGAGCAAGCCATGCGTCGAAGGCAGCGTGCGGGTCGGCCTGCCAGTCCGCGCGCTGTTGGTCGAAGAGATCGGGGGTAGTCGGCATTGTATTCAGAGGGCGCTTTGACGCGGTTCGCTTTGCAGAGAGAGTCGGGCTTCACGCCGCGGGCGTCAAGCGTCCACTGTACCGAAGCCTGCGCCCGCATGTGCTGATCGGCGAAGTTAGTCGTTATCGCGGTGTTGACCGTCGATGCGTAGGCCGCTAATCAATGACCCGCGAGCGCCAGTTGCGGCCGGCCCTGCCGGGCAGCGCACTCGTACGCGTCGACGGCGAAGCCGAATACCGCAGGCAAAGCGTCGGACGATGCGATGTCCACAACGTCGTCGGTCTCGGGATAAGCGAAGTTCTCGGGGCGCGCGAACAACTCGCGCAGCGCGGCTTCGTGACGCCCTGCGAAACCGAGGTCTGCAACCGCCTCCGCCTCGATGGCATGCAAGAGGCGCCACGTGAGCGGTACGCCCTTTTCGATGTAGCGAGCCGCTATCTGCCGCGTAATGCGTTCAAGGTCGCGCACGGCCCGCTCGAACTGTTTCTTGCTCAGATGTTCGCCGTTTGACTCCATGTTGTCACCCCTCGCACCGGTCTTTGTACTGTAAAAATATACAGTATCTTCGCGCATGAAAATAGCGTCGCGCCGTTCGGTGTCCGTGTATGTGCGATTCCGCCTACGCCTTGTTCAGACATCGTCGGCTGCAAGGCGGCGTTGAAAAAGCGCATCCTCGAACCATGCTCAGAGCAGGTTTCTATCGGCTGAAACGCGATGGATGCGATGCATGCGACGAGCACGGCGAAGTTTTCACGCTGAACCTAAAGGAGAACGTGATGAATAAGGACCAGGTCAAAGGCGTCGGCGAACAAGTGAAGGGGAAGATCAACGAAGTGGTCGGCAAGGCTACCGACGATCCCACGCAGGAAGCCAAGGGTGACATGCAACAGGTCGCCGGCAAGATCTAGAAAGGAGCGGGTGACGTGCGCGAAGATTTGAAGGACAGCGTGCGGAAGAATCCGTGATTACCGGACGCGGCCGGCACGACCACTTTAGCGGGGCGTCCACTGGACGCCCCGCTTCGCATCAGCAGTCATGCACACGGAACTTGATGCGCATAAAGTTCTGCGGGGCCCTTCCGCTGCGTCAACCATGGATCACAACGAGCAGCGCCTTGGCTTCGGAGCGCCCTGCGTTGCGAATCGCGTGACTGTCATCGGCCGCATATCGCGCGGTCTCGCCCGTTTTTAAACGGCGCGTCGAGGCAGCCACTTCCACTTCGATCGTTCCGTTGAGAACCGTCAAATGCTCGCGCGTGCCTGGCTCGTGAGCGTTGGAACGGAGCGCCGCGCCGGCCTGCAACGTGAGTTCATACCACTCGAACTTTCCCGCAAGTTCTATCGGCCCCCATACGCGTAGTTGATATCCACCGTTGTCGCCGCTCAAGGTCGGTATATCGTGCGGGCTCGCGACGCGGATTGCTTCGGCCGGACGTTGTTGCGCGAACAACTGGTCCAGGCTGATGCCAAGCGCGTTCGTGAGCCGCCACGCCACTGCAATAGTCGGATTCGCTTTGTCCCGCTCGATCTCGGACAGCATCGACTTGGATACGCCCGCCGCTCGGGACAGATCGTCGAGCGTCAGCTTTCTTTCGTTGCGCAGTCGTTGAATCTGCTCGCCGACGCGTGGCGGCACAGACCCGGCCGCTGCCGATTCCGCGACTATCGGTTCTGAACGCGAACTTGCCATGACGCTGTTGTTCCCTTAGAGTGTTCTCCATATTGGAAATCCGTTCGAAATATCGAACGTGTCCAATGCGATGGTTCGACTATAACAGGGCTAACAGGCCGCGTGCGCACGCGGATGCAACCGGAAGACGCCATGAGAGACCGATATCTGTCCCACCTGCGCGACGTCATCGACGATATTCGCGCGGCTGGGTTCTATAAGAACGAGCGCGTCATTGCGAGTCCGCAGTCGCCGGAGATTCGGCTCGCGGACGGGCGCGACGTGCTGAATTTTTGCGCGAACAATTACCTCGGATTGGCGGATGATCCGCGTCTGATCCAAGCCGCCAAAGCGGGACTCGACGCCGACGGTTTCGGCATGGCGTCGGTGCGCTTCATCTGCGGCACGCAGACTGTGCACAGGTCGCTGGAAGGCGCCATTGCGCAGTTTCTTCAGACTGACGATGCAATTCTTTATTCAAGTTGCTTCGATGCCAACGGCGGACTGTTCGAAACACTCTTAAGCGAAGAGGACGCCATCATCAGCGACGAACTGAATCACGCCAGCATCATCGACGGCGTGCGGCTCTCGAAAGCGCGACGTCTGCGCTACAAGAACAACGATCTGGCGGATCTCGAAGCGCGTCTGAAGGAAGCGGACGCCGCCGGCGCGCGCTTCAAACTGATCGCCACTGACGGCGTGTTCTCGATGGACGGCATCATCGCGAATCTCGCCGGTATCTGCGATCTGGCCGACCGTTACGGCGCGCTCGTGATGGTGGATGATTCGCACGCGGTCGGATTCATCGGCGAAAAAGGACGTGGCACGCCCGAGCACTGCGGTGTGCTGGACCGCGTGGACATCATCACCGGCACGCTCGGAAAGGCGCTCGGGGGCGCTTCCGGCGGTTACGTCGCGGCTCACAAGGAGATTGTCGAACTGCTGCGCCAGCGGAGCCGCCCGTATCTGTTCTCCAACACGCTCGCGCCCAGCATCGCGGCAGCGTCGCTGGAAGTGTTGAGATTGCTCGACAGCGATGAAGGTGCGGCGCTGCGCTCGCGGGTGCGCGAGAACGGTGCCCGGTTCCGTCACGCTATGTCTTCTTTCGGCTTCGATCTCGTCGCGGGCGAGCATCCGATCATTCCGGTCATGCTCGGTGATGCGCAACTCGCGTCCCGAATGGCCGATGCCCTGCTCGACGAAGGGGTGTACGTGATCGGCTTCTCGTATCCGGTGGTTCCAAGGGGACGTGCACGCATTCGCACGCAGATGAGCGCGGCGCATACGCCGGAGCAGATCGATCGCGCGGTGGAGGCTTTCGCTCGTGTGGGACGCTCGCTTGGCGTCATCCGGTGAGCGGTGTCCCTCGGCCAACTTTATGCGCATAAAGCAACGACGAACCCCAACGACCAACGTCACATGAAAGCTCTAGCCAAACTCGAACGCGCGCCCGGCCTCACGTTGACACGCGTGAAGCGTCCGGAGGTCGGTCACAACGACGTCCTCATTCGTATTCGCAAAACTGCGATCTGCGGTACGGACATCCATATCTGGAAGTGGGACGACTGGGCGCAGAAGACCATACCGGTGCCGATGCACGTTGGCCACGAGTACGTCGGCGAGATCGTCGAGATGGGACAGGAAGTGCGCGGCTTCGCAATCGGCGATCGGGTGTCGGGCGAAGGTCACATCACATGCGGCTTCTGCCGCAACTGCCGCGCGGGACGACGCCACTTGTGCCGTAACACCGTCGGCGTGGGCGTGAATCGCGAGGGCGCTTTCGCCGAGTATCTCGTGATTCCGGCGTTTAACGCGTTCAAGATTCCCGCCGGCATTTCCGACGACCTCGCCGCAATCTTCGACCCGTTCGGCAACGCCACGCATACCGCCCTGTCGTTCAACCTTGTCGGCGAAGACGTGCTCATCACCGGCGCGGGCCCGATCGGCGTGATGGCGGCTGCCATCGCCCGGCACGTCGGCGCGCGCAACGTCGTGATCACCGATGTCAACGACTATCGGCTCGAACTCGCGCGCAAGATGGGCGCGACACGCACCGTCAACGTCGCACGTGAGGATTTGCGCGATATCATGCGCGAGCTCGGCATGACCGAGGGATTCGATATCGGTCTAGAAATGTCCGGCGTGCCGAGCGCCTTCACCGGCATGCTCGAAGCGATGAATCATGGCGGCAAGATTGCGCTGCTCGGCATTCCGCCCGCAAAAACGGCCATCGACTGGAATCAGGTCATCTTCAAGGGGCTGGAGATCAAAGGCATCTATGGCCGCGAGATGTTCGAGACCTGGTACAAGATGGTGGCGATGCTGCAGAGCGGACTCGATCTTTCGCCGATCCTCACGCACACATTCGCCGTCGACGATTACGAGCAGGCGTTCGCGACGATGCTCTCCGGCAACAGCGGCAAAGTCGTGCTCGACTGGACTGCGGCCTGACCCGGAGCTATTCCTTCAGCTTTCCGAACTCCGCTTGAATGGCGACGTGCACATCGTCGCCGACGGCGGGGAACCATGTCGTCAGGCCGAACGCCGCGCGGCTGAAATGCCCGTCGGCGGAAAAGCCGAGCGTTTCCTGTTTCGTCAGCGGGTTCACCGCGTGGCCGTTGAACGTGACGTTTAGCTTGACCGGGCGTGTCACGCCGCGAATCGTCAGGTCGCCGGTGAGTGTGCCGGTGTCATCGCCCGTACGCTCGAATGCCGTGCTCTGAAAAGCGATGTTCGGATACCGCGCTGCGTCGAACATGTCGGGCCCTTTCACCATCCGGTCGAGGAGGGGCACGTTCGTGTCGACGCTCGACGCGTCGATGGTCACCTGAACCCGGCTCGCCGCCATTCCGCTGGCGTTCCAGTCAAGGCGCGCCGATACCTTGTCGAAGCGGATGACGAATCGCGAATAATCAAAGTGATCGACGTCGAAGCTCACATTCCAGTGATGCGCGTCGAGTTCGTACTGCCCGGCCGGCACGCTGGCTTCGTTCCCCGAAACGTGGTGCGTCACGACATCCAAGGCCGTACATCCGCATAACAATGCGACCGAGCAGACCAATTCCAGATAGTGCCTCGCAGCCTTCATCACGGACTGACTCCAGAAAGAATGAACAATCAGGCAGACGACAATTAGAAATACAACGGCCGTCACGCCGATTTCGTCCGCGCAAACGAAAATTACGCGATTCAGGTAGAGTTCGCGTCGATTCTCATCTCAAAAAAGGCGCCATGGCCACGTGCGATGGCGGATAAAACATGCGCTTCTGGCGGCACCGCTTTTACCCGCTTCGCTTTCGATGGCTTGCTGTCATCCTGCTGATCGTGTCAGCCGCCGTCTCTTCCACGCCCGCGCAAGCCGCATGGTGCGACGACGGACTATGGATCGACGCCATGATCGGCTCGCATCACTTCCATCCGGACAAGCACTTCGAGCAATTCAATCCGGGAATCGGCGCGGAATGTTGGCTCGCGCCGCAATGGGCCGTGACCGGCGGCTATTTCCGCAACTCGCTGTCGAAACCGTCGTTTTATGGCGGCGGCGTCTGGGCGCCCGAATTTCTCCATTGGGGCTTCGTACGGCTCGCCGCGATGGGCGGTCTGATCTCGGGCTACGACTACGGCCGCTGGGGCATCGGGCACGATCACATGGTCGGCCCCGTGGCCGCGCCGCTGGTGATGGTGGCTTACAAGCGCGTCGGCGCGAACTTCATCCTGATCCCGCCGATTCCGTCCAGCGATCTTCCGTTCACGATCGGGTTTCAGCTTCGCGTGAAGTTCTAATGCGCCGCAGTCGGAAACAAGGGAGCAGGCTGCTCCCGAAAACCCTCACCTGAGCCACGCGCAGAAGCCCGCCGACAGGCGGTTCTTCCACCTTATTCCCGAAAACCCTCACCTTAACGCCGGCCCGAGCGCCCGCCGGGCAAAAAAAGAGCCCGGCCATGAGCCGGGCTCGAACCGGACCGGGCGAGTTCCGAGTCACGCCCGACCGCGTGGACTTCTCGACGAAAGCGCGCGGCAACGACGGCTTTCGGCGGAATGCAGTTCGAGATGCGGCGGGACGAGCCAGCCATGCGCATCGTCTTGATGGAGAAGGGCCGCGCACGGTCTGTCCGCAGCGTCGAATGCGAGCCTCGCGATGCGTCGTCCGATGCGTCGTCGACGCGTATCAGCGCGACCAGCACCGCATGCGCGCGCGGTCTGCGGCGCGCCTGGCGGTATAGTGCGGGCTGGTTGCTTATGCGATGCTTAAGCTCGGCGTGCCGGGCGTTAAGTGGCGCTTAAGCAAGACGCAAGGAGAATGGCCGCCACGTCAAAGCTTGGGGAAGGGCATGCGCCTGCTTTTGGTAGAGGACGACGAAATGATCGCCGAGACGGTGCTGGCCGCGTTGCGCCGCTCCAGCTACACCGTGGATTGGGCGCAGGATGGCCGCGCGGCCGAATTGTCGCTCGGCAATGACGTCTACGACCTCGTGTTGCTGGATCTCACCTTGCCGAAGCGCGACGGCCTCGATGTGCTCGGCGTCTACCGCAAGAACGGCGGCCATGCGCCCGTCATGATTCTCACGGCGCGCGACGCGGTGGACGACCGCATCCGCGGCCTCGACGCCGGCGCGGACGACTATCTGCTCAAGCCCTTCGATCTCGATGAACTCGCCGCCCGCGTGCGCGCGCTGCTGCGCCGCCGCACGGGTCATACGCAGCTCGTCTACGCGCACGGCGACTTGTCGCTCGATCCGGCCGCGCACGAAGCCTCTAAGGACGGCGTCGCGCTGAATCTCGTGCCGCGCGAATTCGCGCTGCTTCAGGCGTTGATCGAGGAGCCGTCGCGTGTGTTCCGCCGCTCGGAGCTGGAAGAGAAACTCTATGGATGGGGCGAGGAAGTGGGCAGCAACGCAATCGAAGTCCACGTGCATAGCCTGCGGCGCAAGATCGGCGCCGAGCAGATCGTGACCGTGCGCGGCGTGGGTTATCGGCTGAAGAGGATCGGATGAACTCCATCCGGCGCTGGCTGCTCGGCTGGCTCATCTGCGGACTCGCCGCGGCGTGTCTGCTCGCAGGCTACGGCATCTTCCACATGGCGCAGCTGGAGGCGGGCGAACTCTTCGACTACGAGCTGCGCACCGTTGCCGTCTCGCTGCCGGGCAACATCACCGCCGCCGATGTCGCGGAAGGACGCAGCCACGACCTCGTAGGCATCGCCGACGACCGGCTGGTCATCGACATCTGGGACAAGACCGGGCGGCTCATCTATCACTCGCCGCATGAACCCGCGCTGCCGCGCTTCGGCGACGGCTTTCAGTCCGCCGAGCGCGAAGGCTACCGCTGGCGTGCGTTCGGCATGACCTTGCCGGATCGCTTCGTGCAGGTGGCGCAGCCGTACTTCGTGCGCGAGGACATGGCCATTTCGCTCGCGCTGCGCACCATCTGGCCGCTCGCGCTCTTGATACCGGTCATCGTGGTGATCGTGCTCGTGGTCGTGGCGCGCGGTCTTGCGCCGGTGCGCTGGCTCTCGCGGTCGCTCGCCGCGCGTTCGCCGGAATCGGTCGCGCCCGTGTCGCTCGCCGCGCGCACGCCCGTCGAACTGCGTCCGCTCGTCGATGCGCTGAACGGCCTGCTGACGCGTCTCAACGAGGCGTCGGAGGCGCAGCGCACGTTCATCGCGGATGCCGCCCACGAACTGCGCACGCCGCTCACCGCGCTCAAATTGCAGATACAAGGCGCCATCAGCGACGGCTCGCTGAAAGTGGACGAAGCGACGGTCGGCAAGATAGACGGACGACTGAACCGGCTGATTCATCTTGCGCAGCAGTTGCTCAGCATGGCGCGCGAGGACGCGGCACGCGAAGCGGCCATCGCGCCGATGAGCCTGCGCATGCTATGCGAAACGCGCGTGTCGGACTTCTCGCTGATCGCCGAGGCCAAGTCGATCGACCTCGGCCTCGAACTGGAAGATGCACGCAGCGAGCACGACGCGTTCGCGATTCTCGGCGACACGCATGCGCTCGCCGTGCTGCTCAACAATCTGCTCGATAACGCGATCCGCCACACGCCGCCAGGTGGACGCGTCGATGTGACGCTGCGCCGCGAGTCGAACGGCATCGCGCTGACGGTTCTGGATACGGGCCCCGGCATTCCGCCCGACGAGATCGAGCGCGCGTGCGACCGGTTCTATCGCGGCGCGGGGACGCACGGGCAGGGCAGCGGACTCGGGCTTGCCATTGCGTCGCGCGTGGCGCAGCGGCATCAGGCGGCCTTGACTGTCGAAAACCGCGCGGGCGCGGGCGGGCTCGCGGTGTCGGTGCGCGGCTTGCGCGGCGTCGAAATGAAAGAGCAAGCAACGGAGTGCGCTGCCGTGGCGATGCGGTGACGCTCTGAGCTTTGACGAGGCTCGATCATGTTCAACCGCTGGTTTCATGTTGCTTTGCTGGTGCTCGTCTTTGCGTCGACGCAGAGTTCATATGCCGACGATGCCGCCGGCGCGTCCGCCGCCTCAGAGCCTAAGACGCTGAAAGAACGTCTCGGCGACAAAGCCAGCGACGAGCAACGCGTCGACAATTGCAAGGTGCCGCCCGAGCGTCGCGGCGCAAAAGCGCGGCCCGATGCCTGCGCGCGCTGACCACGCGGCGCGATCAGAGCCACTTCGATAAACGCCTCGCACCGAAATCAGCCGCCTGTCTCCGCCCCGGTCAGCGCAATCACCATGTCGAGAAACGCCCGCGTCTTGGCCGGCGGGTGATGCCGCGACGGATGAAACGCATAGAGCGGAAAGCGCTCGTCGGGCCAGTCCGGAAACAGGTCGATCAGCGCGCCCTCCGCCAGCAGATGCGCGTGACCGAGTTCGAGTATCTGCGCGATGCCGTATCCCGACAGGCACGCGCTCAGCATGGTGCCGGGATCGTTCAGCGTCAGATGCCCGCGCGTCTCGACCGTCAGCCGCTTCTTTTTTCGATGAAACTCCCACGGAAACGGCCGCCCCGTTTCGGGATCGCGGAATTCGATGCACGTGTGCGCGCCGCTCGCGAGCGCCTGCGGCGTCGCGGGCCGCCCGCAGCGCGCGATATATGAAGGCGCGGCCACCGTGCGCACCGGCGTATCGAGCAGCTTGCGCGCGACGAGACTCGAATCGCGCGGCTCGCCGAAGCGCACGGCGAGATCGAAGCCGTCGGCGATCATGTCGCCCAGCCGGTCGCGCGTGAGCAACTCGAGTTCGAGCTCGGGATGCGCTTCCATGAACGCTTCGAGCTTCGGGCCGAGCACGAGCCGCGAGAAGATCGGGTCCACGTTCACGCGCAGCCGCCCGCGCACCGCCGTGGCGCTGCCGGACGCGGTGGCCGCCGCTTCTTCGAGGCCGACGAGATGCGGCATGACCTGTTCGAAGAACCGGCGGCCGTCGTCGGTAAGCGAGACCGTGCGCGTCGTGCGGTCGAACAGGCGTATCTTCAGGCGCGCTTCCAGACGCGCGATGGCGCGGCTCACGCCCGGCTGCGACATGCCGAGCTTCTCGCCGGCTGCTGCGAACGTGCCCGCATCGACGATCGCAGCGAACACGCTGATGCCGTTCAGGATGCGCTCGTTGAACCCCGCCATTCATGCCTCCGCGTCATGCAAGAAGTGGCTCGCATGTTATCGCGAAGCAACAAAAAGGGCCCCGAAGGGCCCCATGAAACGCACGCGTGTTGCGTTCAGGCGTGAGCCTTGGCCACTTTCTCGACGGCCATCGAATCGGCGCGCATGCGTTCGTATTCCTGCTCGGTCATCGGCACGGCGTCTTTCTTGCCGAGGTCGTCCAGACGCACGCGATACGTCTCGCGCGCCGACCACGCCGCAATCGCCGCGATGATCGTCACGCCGAACGCCAGCGCGCCGACCGTGAGCGGAATGTTGGCCGATCCCGGCGGCGCGACCGCCGCGAACAGCGCGGGCAGCAGCGCGGTGATCGTGGTGCCGATGTTCTGCGCGATCGCCATGGCCGACACACGTGAACGCGTCGGGAACAGCTCGGGGAAGAAGCTCGGGAAGATCGCGTTATAGCCCTGATACACGACGCCCCACATCAAGAGCGACATGACGATGGCGAGCGGCACGTTGCGAATGCTGATGGCATACAGATACGCGAACGACAAGAGACCCGCGAGCAGCGAACCGACGATCATCGGCATGCGGCGGCCGATCTTGTCGGACAGGTTGCCGACGAACGGAATCACCAGCACCGCGAGAATGTTGCCCATGACCGGGATCCACAGATACACGCTCTTCTGGAAGCCGATGCCGTACGACGCCTGCACCGCATAGGCCGCGCCGAAGATGGTCGCGACGACCGGGATCACGTTCATGAGCGCCATGCAGACGACGCGGATCATGTCGGGCGTGCTGTTGGCGAAGGCCTCCTTGATCGGCGATTTCGGCAGCTCACCGTGCGCGCCTTCCGCTGAGAACGCGGGCGTTTCGTGCACTTCGCGGCGGATGATGTAGCCCGCGACCAGCACCAGCGCCGACAGCAGGAACGGCACGCGCCAGCCCCACGAATTGAACATCGGCTCGGGCATGAACGCAGCGAGCGGCAGGAACACGGCAGCCGCGAGGATCTGGCCGGCCTGCACGCCTTGAAGCGTAAAGCTCGCGTAGTAGCCGCGCCGGCCGAACGGTGCGTGCTCCAGAATCATCGAGCTTGCGCCGGAAATTTCGCCGGCCACCGCGAAGCCTTGGATCAGCCGCAACACGACGAGCAGCGCGGGCGCCAGCATGCCGACGCTGTGATACGTCGGCAAGAGACCGACCGCCATCGTCGAGAAGCCCATCAGGAACATGCAGGTGAGCAGCACGTTCTTGCGGCCGTGCGTGTCGCCCAGATGCCCGAGCACGAACGCGCCGATCGGCCGCGCCACATAACCTACGCCATACGTCGCGAGCGATGCGACGATCGCTACCTTCGGATTGCCCGACGGGAAGAACAACTGCGGAAAGATGAGCGCGGCCGCCTGCGCGTAGATGAAGAAATCGTAGTACTCGAGCGCCGAGCCGATCCAGCCGCTCGCCGTCGCTTTTTTCGCCTGGCGGCCGCCGTGCGCCTCTTCCTTAAGGCTAGCCATAGAAGTGTCTCCGAATAATGGTTTAACGAGTGGTTCTGCTGCGCCTGTGCCTTCTTCTTCCCTGCGTTTTTCTGCCGATTCGCGCCGCCGCGTGGTCGGGCGGCGTGGCAATCGAGCCAGGCTCGCGAGCATGTCCCTTACGAGTGAAACGAGCATAAGAGCGCAGCCACGAGCGGGCAACGATTTGTGATAAAGTTTGCGCGATTATCGCACGCACGCGTTCGATAATCGGCCGCTTTGGGGGTTAGCACTAGCTGAGGCTCGAACCGCATATGACTAAACCGCCACTGGACAAGCGCGACTGGATCGCCGGGCTGGAGAAGGGGTTGGCGATCCTCGAAGCGTTCGACGACCAGCACGCGCGCATGACCCCGACGCAGGCGGCCGTGCGCACCGGCATCACGCGCACCGCGGCGCGCCGGTATCTGCTCACGCTCGCGCATCTCGGTTATGTCCAGACCGACGGCAAGCTCTTCAATCTGACGCCGCGCGTGCTGCGCGTCGGTTGGTCGTACTTCGACTCGGCGCGGCTGCCGCGCATCGTCCAGCCGTATTTGCAGCACCTGAGCGCGTTGATCCATGAAAACGTGTATGTCAGCGTGCTGGACGAATGGGATCTCGTCATCATCGCGCGCAACGGCGCCTCGCGCGTGATGACCACCGGCTTCGTGCTGGGCGCGCGCGTGCCGGCTGCGTTGATGTCGGCCGGACTCGTGATGCTCGCCTACAGGACGGACGAGGACGCGGTGCGCGCATGGCTCGACGCAACGGAGTTCAGGCCGTTCACGCCGCTCACCATCACGGACAAAGAGGCGCTCTACGACAAGATTCGGCAGGCGCGCGCGGACGGCTACGTGGCGTTCGAGCAGCAGTTGCAAGTGGGCGTGCGTGGCGTCGCGGTGCCGATCAAGAACCGGCATGGACAAGTGGTCGCGGCGCTGTCCGTGAACATGCCGATCGGGAAAGAGACGAGCGAGGCCGCGCTCGCCCGCGTATTGCAGCCGTTGCAGGAGACGGCGCTTGCGATGCTCAATGTGATCTAGCGGCGCGCCGTTTATCGCGCAGACCAGAAGGCCCGCTGCACGCGCAAGACTTCTTCCTCGACTTCGGCGATCGGGCCGATCAGCTCGACCCGCTTCTGGCAATGGTCGAAGACATAACGCGACGAGACGCTCATCGTCGGATTCTCCGCGTGATTGCCGGTGGCTTCGAGCAGACGCTCTTCGGTGAGCCCGTAGACCACGCGTCCGATGTTGGCCCAGTAGGCCGTTCCGGCGCACATGCAGCACGGCTCGACCGATGTGTACAGCGTGCAGCTCCACAGATAGTCCGCCGTGAAGTTGAGCGCCGCGACGCGCGCGAGCACCGATTCCGCGTGGTTGACGGTATCGACGTTGCCTTGCTCCATCAGCACGCTTTCCTGATCGGGGCCGACGAGAATCGCGCCGAACGGATGATGCCCGAGCAAGGTCGCGCGCTCGGCGACGGCGCTCGCGTGCCGCAGATTCCGGATGATTTGCTCGCGCGTGGGCGTGAGGCCCTGCGGCGGTAGATGCTCGGGATGCGAGGCGGGGGCGGTCAGGCTCATGGTGGCGGGTTAGGTAAAGGTGAGGAGTTACGGGATCGGTCTGCGGTGAGCGTTTTCGGGAGCGTCAGTGCTCGGTCGGCGCGTCTTCGGTTCGGACGCGTCGCGACGTGTGAGCAACGGTAAAGCGTCCCCGATTCGGACGCAACCGCCACGATGCAACAAGTAACGTCGCGCAGTTTGCGATAGTCATTCTGTGCTGCGGGCGCACGCGGCGTTGTGCCTGCGAAGGCCAAGCAATCATATCGTTAGGTAGACGAATTAAAGCGGATCGAAGCGCGAGCGTTTTGCGTCCGCACACCGAGAACATTGTGCGTCATCCGGCTGCGCCGTTGCTGCCGTTCACCTGACAGACCGCGGCGGTAAGCGCCGCAGCCGGCGACAGCGCGTTAAGCGTCGGCACTCGCGGATTGGAGATGCACGGCTGCGCGCCGTCGAGCTTGCCCGTTCGGAGCCGGATATGCCCGCTTCACGCGACCATGAATGAATAAGAGAACGGACCGGCGCAAGCAGCGGCCGGTCCGGTCGAGCTTTGCAGTGGCAGGCAGCAACGCGCGACGCACTCGTTATGCAGCGTGCGTGCCAATCCCCGCGCGACGGCCCGCAGCAAGGCGAGCGCGAGCGCCGAGCATCGCAGATGTCGTGCAAGCGCCAACAGACGCAAGCGCGCGTGTCGGCCCGCGCCCGTCAGCCATCCGAGTCACTTGTCGGCCAGTTTTAGAGCGAGTTCGGCCACGTGCTTGCCCTGATAACGCGCGATGTCGAGTTCGTTCTGCGTCGGATGACGCTTGCCGTCCGCACCGACGATGGTGGTCGCGCCATACGGCGTGCCGCCCGAGATCTCCGACATGCTGGTGAGCGCGGCGCACGCGTACGGCACGCCCGCGACGATCATGCCGTGATGCAGAAGCGTCGTGTGAAACGACGTGATCGTGGTTTCCTGCCCGCCGTGTTGCGAAGCCGTGGACGTGAACACGCTGCCGATCTTGCCGACCAGCGCGCCTTTCACCCACAGGCCGCCCGTCTGGTCGAGGAACGTGCGCATTTGCCCGGCCATGTTGCCGAAGCGCGTGGGCGTGCCGAAGATGATGGCGTCGTAGTTCGCGAGTTCGTCGATGGTCGCCACGGGCGCCTGCTGATCGAGCTTCACGCCGATGACGGCGGCCTGATCCGCCGGAATCGTTTCGGGCACGCGCTTCACCGTGACCTCGACGCCCGGCACGCCGCTCGCGCCTTCCGCGACGGCGCCCGCCATGGTTTCGACGTGACCGTACATCGAGTAATAGAGCACCAGTACTTTCGCCATGAGATGTCCTCGTAGTGTCGCCGGTTCGTTGCGGGTTGCGAGTCTCAACCATAGCATCGGCGTGCGGATGCTGCCGGACGCCGACGCATCCATTGCGCTCGTGCCGATCCGCGTCTACGCTCGAACAAGAACCCGCCACTGCCGACGATGCCGAACGATCATTCCACGATTCACAACCCTTCCGCCACGTTGGGCAGCGCCTTAGCGGCCTTCGACACGCTCGCTGGTCTCGTGGGCGACGCATTCGTGGCGCTCGGCCGTGAACTGGCCGCCATCCGGCCGACGCCCGCCCGCGCGTTCTTCGCGACGCAGGCGATGGCATCGGTCGCGCTGGCGGTCGCGCTTGCGTATGCCTTTCGACTCGAACATATCTGGTGGGCGGCGATCAGCGGCTTCGCGGTCATGCAGTCGAAGTTCTCGGCCTGCGCGCAGCGTGGCGTGCATCGCGTGCTCGGGACCATTGCGGGCGCGTTGCTCGGCGCGACGGCGGGACCGCTGATCGGCGATACGCCGTGGCTCTTTGTGCCGTTGCTGGCGCTGACCGCGGGCGTGTCGGTGTATCGCGCGCTCGCCTCGGATGCCGGCTATGCGTGGGTGCTGGGCGCGGTGACCGCGCTGATGATGACGTTCGAGGCGCATCGGCTGGCGTCGGCGTCGGCGACAGCTTCGTTCGCGTTGTCGCGCGTGGCCGAAGTCGTCGTCGGGACGCTCGCGTGCGTCGCCGTGTCCGCGCTCTTTCACGCGGCGGCGCAGCAGTATCGGAAGTCGCGGGGCGCGGCGCCCGTATCGAGCGTGAGGGCGTCGTCGACGGCGGATCGCGTCGATGGATCGAGCCAAGAGACGGCGGCCGTCTCCGTCATTGCCTCGAATGCGGCCACGAGCCTGCACGCACTCAGCGCGCAGCAAGCCATGCAGTCCGCCCGCGTCGCGCGCAAACGCCTCGCGTGGCATGCGGCGTGGTCGGTGGCGATACTGGCTTCCGTGGCGTATGCGTGGAACTTGCCCGGCTTCGCGCAGGCGATGGTCACGGCGATTGCCGTTCTAATCCTTCCCGCATCGGCGCTCGGCAAGCCGACGCGGCGGCCTGTTGCGTCGCGCATGGTGCAGCGCGTGCTCGGCTGCCTGATCGCGGGCGCGGCGAGTCTCGCGCTTCTGCCGCTGATCGGCGATAGCGAGCCCGCGTGCATGCTCGCGCTATGCGCGGGCGTGTGGATCGGCTGTCATGTGCAGACAGGCGCGCAAGGCGCGAGCTATGTCGGGCGGCAGTTCACCATCGCGTTCATCATGGTGTTCGTGCAGGATCAACACTGGTCGTCCGATCCGATGCCCGCGGCGCTTCGGCTCGCGGGCATTCTGTGCGGAATCGGCGTGCTCGCGGCGGTGATGGCCGCGGCAAAGGCGCTCGCATCGCGGCGTGCGGCGCGCCCCGCGATGCGCTGAATCAACCTTCTTCCGCCCAGGCCAGATTCTCCCGCGCCATCAAAGCGGAAGACGCCGCCGGCCCGAACGTGCCCGCCGTATAGCCGCGCGGCCGGTCGCCGAGTTCCTTCCAGCCGTTGAGAATCGGCTCGACCCACGCCCACGCCGCTTCGAGTTCGTCGCGGCGCATGAAGTGCGTGAGCCGTCCGCGAATCACGTCGATCAGCAAGCGTTCGTAGGCTTCCGCGCGGCGCTGGGTCATGGCCTGCTGCAGATCGAGGTTCAGGTTCACGGGCAGCATCTGCATGCCGCTGCCGGGTTCCTTCGCAAGCATCTGCAACTGGATAGACTCTTCCGGCTGCAACGTAATGATGAGACGGTTGCCATAATTGCGCGGCCCGCTCGGAATGATGGAAAACGGCAGGTCCGCGAAGTCGATGACGATTTCGGAGCGCCGCGTCTGCATGCGCTTGCCGGTGCGCAGGAAGAACGGCACGTTCGCCCAGCGCCAGTTGTTGATATGCGCGCGCAACGCGACGAACGTCTCCGCGCGGCTGTCGGGCGGCACGTTGTCTTCCTGCAGATAACCCTTGACCGGCTCGCCGCCGACGGCGCCCGCACCGTACTGGCCGCGCACGGTGTCGCGGGCGGTGTCGGAAACGGTCATCGGGCGCAGCGATTTCAGCACCTTCAGCTTCTCGTCGCGCACGGCGTCCGGATCCAGCGAAACGGGCGGCTCCATCGCGACGATGCACAGCAGTTGCAGCAAGTGGTTCTGCACCATGTCGCGCAGCGCGCCGGTGTGATCGTAGAAGCCCGCGCGGCTGCCCACGCCCACCGTTTCCGCCACCGTGATCTGCACGCTCTTGATATACGGCGCCTGCCACAGCGGCCCGAAAATGGGATTGCCGAAGCGCAGCACCATCAGGTTCTGCACCGTTTCCTTGCCGAGATAATGGTCGATGCGGTAGATCTGCTCTTCCTTGAAGTGCCGGCCGACCGCGTCGTTGATGGCCCGTGCCGAAGCCAGATCATGGCCGAGCGGTTTTTCCAGCACGACGCGCGCTTGATCGTCGACGATGCCGGCCGCCGAGAGGTTGTCGCAGATCGTCGTGAACAGCTCGGGCGACGTCGAGAGATAGAACACGCGCTGCACGTTCGGGCGCGTGGCTTCCCCGAGGCGGCGGAAGTCGTCGGGATTCTCGACATCCACGCGCACGTAGTCGAAGAGGGCGAGGAATTTGTCCCAGGACTGCGCATCGAAAGCCTTCTCGTCGATGAACGGACGCGACTGCTTCTCCATGAAGTTCTTCAGATAATCTTCGCGCGTCCAGTCCTTGCGGCCGATCGCGAGAATGCGCGTCTCGGCGGGCAGGTTGCAGTGCGAGTGCGCCATGTACAGCGCGGGCAGCAGCTTGCGCGCCGCCAGGTCTCCGCCGCCGCCGAAGATGATCATGTCGAGCGGGCGTTCATTGTTGGGAGAGGTCGGGTTCGTCATGGTGCGTGAGCCGTTGAGGTTCGGAAGAGCCGGTTCGTCGAGCCGGAACGCGGCTGGAAGCGCAAATACGCCGAAGAGAGCTATGTTGCATGGTTTGCCGCCATTTTGCACGGCTCGCGCGCTAACGGGCGTTCGATTCCTCAAACATTCACGAAGCGGCCACGCGCTTCGTTTAGCCCGATTAGCGCAACGATGCATCCGCGCGCAACGTCGCCACGGCCAGATCCAGAAACGCGCGGACCTTTTGCGTGACGTGGCGTCCTTCGCGATGCACGAGATGAATGGGAAGCGGCGGCGGCTCGAATTCGGCTAGCACGATCACGAGCCGGCCTTCGCTCAACTGCTGCGCGACCTGATACGACAGGAGCCGCGCGATGCCAAAGTCCGCGAGCGCCGCATCGATCGCCGAATCGTTCGTCGTCGTGATGAAGCGCGCTCGCGTGCGGACGATCACGGTGCGATCGCCGTCGTGAAGACGCCATTCGGGCGGCGACGAGGAGCCGGTCGACGCGATGATCGTGTGCGCGTCGAGGTCTTCCGGGCGCGACGGCGTGCCGTGCTTCGCGAGATAGGCGGGCGAGGCGCAGAGCACGCGCCGCACGCGTCCGACGGGAATCGCCTGTAGCGACGAATCGGGCAGTTGCGCGATGCGCACGGCCACGTCGATGCCCTCGTCGACGAGATTCACCACGCGGTCGACGAACCAGCAGTTGGCATCGGCTTCGGGATAACGCGAAAGGTAGTCGAGCACGATGGGCGTCACATGCAGCCGGCCGAACAACACGGGCGCGGTCAGCGAGAGCACGCCGCGCGGCGATGCGTGCGTGCCCCGCGCGGCGAGTTCGGCGGTGTCCACTTCGCCGAGAATGCGCCGGCAGTCTTCGAAGAAGCCGTTGCCGGCGTCGGTCAGGCGCACGACGCGCGTGGTGCGCGTGAGCAGGCGCACGCCGAGGCGCTCTTCGAGTTCGGTCACGACGCGGCTCACGACCGAAGGCGAGACATCGAGCTTGCGCGCGGCCGACGCGAAGCCGCCTGTTTCGACCACCGTGACGAAGGTCGACATTGCCTGAAAACGGTCCATGTCGGATGCGGGAAGCGGGCGAGAAAGTTGCCGTGCATTCTCGGCTATGCCGGGGCGTCCCGCAATCGCGCATCGCTTTATAGATCGAGTTGCAGCGGGGCGTCGGCGTCCGCCGCCGGGCGCGCGCAGCAGATCAGCGCTTCATCGTCATCGACATGAAACGCCGGCTCGCTCGCATACGACACCGCGCCGCTCACGATGCGCGTTCTGCATGTCCCGCACGTTCCGCCGCGACAGTTCGATTCCGTTTCCACGCCGCACGCTTCGGCCAGTTCCAGCAGCGTGCCGCTCGCGGGCTGCCATTGCGCATCGCGGCCCGACTTCACGAAGCGCACGGGCACGGCTTCGGTGGCGGGCGGGCGCATGGGCTTCATCTCGACACCGCGATCCGGCGTGCGCACGAGCGATGCGGGACCGAACGCCTCCGCATGAATGCGCGTATCGGCAACGTTCAGTGCGCGCAGGCCGTCGTAGAGCGATTGCATGAACGCGCCCGGTCCGCACAGATAGAAGTCGTAGTCGTTGAACGGCAGGACGCTCGTCAGCAGGTCGATGTCGATGCGGCCCGACACGTCGTAATCGCGCTTGAGTTGCGCGCCTTGCGGGTCGCTCAGCACGCGTATCACGTTGACCGCACCGCCCGCGCTCTGAGCGAGCGCGTCGATTTCGGCGGCGAACGCGCGGTTCGCGAGCGTGCGCGCCGACGCGATCAGCCAGACCGGACGCACGCGCCGCTTGCGCAGTCCTTCGTAGACGACATGGCGCAACATCGCGAGCATCGGCGTGATGCCGACGCCTGCTGCCAGCAGCACGGCGGGGCGCGCTTCGAACGGATCGATCGTGAAGCTGCCCGCCGGCTGCCGCGCTTCGATGATGTCGCCCACTTTCAGCGCGTCGTGCAGATATGCCGACGCCCGGCCTTCGCGCTTCACGCTGATGCGATACACGCCGTCAGCCGGTCCGACCGACAGCGTGTACGTGCGCACGAGCGACTTGCTTTCGCCCGGCAACGTGACGCGCACCGGCAAATGCTGGCCCGCCGCGTGCGGCACGATGCCCGCCCCATCCGCCGGTTCGAGCCAGAACGAGCGGATCACGTCGCTTTCATCGACGATCCGGCTCACGCGATACGGCCGCCACGCATTCGCGAGCGCCGCAGCCTTCATGCGCTGCGCGGCTTCGTTCCAGTCGCCCGTCATCAGCGAGTTGGGCGACCAGCCTTCGCGGCGAAACGTCCAGCGCAGCGGCAGCGCGTCTTCGCGCAGCAGAACGCGGCGCGGCACGAAGCGCCACAGCCGCTCGGCGTCCTTAAAAGCGGCGGTTTCGGGCGAGTCGAGCAGCACTTGCGCATCGCCTGTGAGTTGCAGGACGTCGCCGGTTTCGAAGTCGGCGAACACGAGTCCCGCCCGGCCGTTCACCGCGATATTGCCGAGCGTGTTGAAGAACAGATTACCCGCGAAGTCGGGAATGGTGAGCGCGCCGTCGTCGGACACGCGCACGAAGCCCGCCTTGCCGCCGCGATGCGACACGTCCACCTGACGATGCCCGTCCTCGCCATCGAAGTACGACGCGACGAAGAACGTATCGGCGCGCTCGATCATCGCCCGCATGCGCGGCGACTGCGCATCGAGCGAAACGGGACTGGACGGCGAGGGCGCCGACGCGTCGCGCACGAATGCGAAATCGCGCAACTGAATGTACTGCGGGCAATTGCCGAAGCTCTGCTCGACGGCCACCTCGAATGCTTGCCCGTGAGCAGCGTTATCGCGATGGATCACGCCGTTCACGCGATTGCGCCGCCGCGTATGCATCTCGATGCCGAGCAAGCCGACCGACGCGCCGTCCGCAAGACCCGCGTCGGCGGGATCGAGCGGATCGCGAATGTGCTCGACCGAAAGCGTGGAAGCATCCGGCGTGCTCATAAAGCCGGGGCGGCCGGTCAGAAACGTGGCCCACGCGTCGCCGTCGGCATCGACCGTACCGGCGACGATGAACGGCAACTGCGCGAAGAATTGCCGATGCTGGTCCGGCATGAACGGGCGCACGACGCGCTGTCCGACGTCGTGCATGCGCGCCGCGACGCCAGCGGCGGTTTGCATCTCGACTTCGCCGCGATGCCAAGGCGAAGGCGTGGTAATCGAAGCGGTGGCAGGCATGATCGTCGTCTCCGGCAAGGGGTCAGGCGCGCAGGCCAGCAGCCGTCTTCTGAAAGGGCACGAAGCCCGGCAACGCTTCGATGCGCGCGAGCCACGCCAGCACGTTGCGATAGCCGGACAGATCGACATTGCCTTCCGGCGCGCCCGCGATGTAGCTGTAAAGCGCGATATCCGCGATGGTCGGATGCGCGCTGCCGATATCCGCGATCCAGTCGCGGCTTTGCAATTCGTCGTCGATCACCTTGAGCACCGCATGCGCGCGGGCGATGACTTCATCCACGTCGAACTTGCTGCCGAACACCGTGACGAGACGCGCGGCCGCCGGACCGAACGCGATCTGCCCCGCCGCGACCGAAAGCCAGCGCTGCACGGCGGCGGCTTCGGCGGGCGTTTCGGGGAGCCATTGCGTCGCGCCCGCCTTCTTGGCGATGTAGACGAGGATCGCGTTCGAGTCCTGAATGACGAGCTCGCCGTCGACGAGCACGGGCACCTGGCCGAAGCGGTTCAGGCGCAGGAATTCGGGCGATTTGTGCGCGCGGGCGCCGAGATCGACTTCCTCTTCGTCGTGCTCGACGTTCAGCAGATGCAGAAAGAGGCGAGCGCGGTGCGAATGGCCGGAAAGCGGGTGATGGTAGAGCTTCATGGCAACTCCTCTCATGTGGACCGGGGGAATCCCGGTCGCTTGAGAGGCAGTATGAGTTCGTGCGCCGTGAAGCAGAATACGGGCGGAAATCAAATAACTGTTCTCGTTTCCAGATCAATCCACGCGCGTCTCCCGTATCGGCTCACCTCTCGAAAACGCGCTCCCGAAAAAGCTCACCGGCACGCGCCTTGCTTCTCTCGGAAAGGATTTCCTACGAGCCGACTCCATGCCTCCACTTCCCGGCCCGCGCCGGCCTCCTGCGAAGATCCTGCCGCCCGACGCGCCGGGCCTGCGCGCGCTGGCGTCGCTCGTGGCGGTCGTCGTCGTGATATGCGCCTTGTATTTCGGGCGTGCAGTGATGATCCCGATCATCCTCGCGATCCTGCTCAGTTTTCTGCTCGCGCCGTTCGTCGATTTTCTGCGGCGGCTGCGTTTCGGTCAGGTGCCGTCGGTAATCGTGGCGGTCGTGGTCGCGTTGTCCGTGCTTACAGCCGTCGGCGCGCTGATCGGCGCGCAGGTCGCGCAACTCGCGGGCGATCTGCCGAAGTATCAGGTGGCGGTCGAGCGCAAGGTCGACAGCATCCAGCGCATGACGGTCGGCCGCGCGGACGCGTTTCTCGGGCGCGCGTCGCGTGCGCTGAAGCGTCTGTCGCCGGCGCGCGAGCAGGAGCCGCACGCGAACGAGGACAACCCGGCGGCTTCGCCCATCGATCAGCCGATGCCCGTCGAAGTCCACGAGCCGGCGCCGTCGCCGCTGGAACTCGCGCAGCGGTTTCTCTCGCCCGTCATCAGTCCACTGGAAACCACTGGCATCGTGCTCGTCGTCGCGGTGTTCATCCTGTTGCAGCGGGAAGACCTGCGCGACCGGCTGATACGCCTCTTCGGTTCGCGCGACCTGCACCGCGCGACCACCGCGATGGACGAGGCCGCGCGCCGCCTTTCGCGCTATTTCCTCGCGCAACTGGGCATCAACGTCGGCGTGGGAACCATCATCTGCATCGGGCTTGCGGTGATCGGCGTGCCGGGGGCGTTGCTCTTCGGCGTGATGACGGCGCTCCTGCGCTTCGTGCCGTATGTCGGGACATGGATTGCCGCGTTGCTCGCGGTGATTTTCGCGGCGGCGGTCGGGCCGGGCTGGACCATGCTCATCTGGACCATCGTGCTGTACGGCGCCACCGACATCGTGGCCGGGCAGATCGTCGAGCCGCTTCTGTACGGGCACAGCACGGGCCTTTCCCCGTTCGCGGTGATCGTCGCGGCGATTTTCTGGAGCTGGATCTGGGGGCCGATCGGCCTCGTGCTTTCGACGCCGCTTACGCTTTGCCTCGTCATTCTCGGGCGACACGTGGACCGCCTCGAATTTCTCGATGTGCTTTTCGGCGACCGGCCCGCGCTGACACCGGCGGAAAACTTCTATCAGCGCCTGCTCGCCAACGATCCAGACGAAGCGCTCGTGCAGGCGGAGTCGCTGCTGAAGGAACGGTCGCTCGTCGCGTATTACGACGAAGTCGCGCTCGAAGGCCTGCGGCTCGCGCATAACGACGTGCTGCGCGGCGTGGTGACGGCGGACCAGTTGAAGCGCATCAACGAATCGGCGCTCGATATCATCGAAGGTCTGGAAGACGCCGAGGACGTGACGCCCGCAGTCCAGCGCAAGGACGAGCCGCTCGTGAACCTGGCGGCCGACGACACGGCTCCGGTCGCATCCGAATCGCCGCCCGAATACTTCGACGCGGGCGCGGAAGGGCACACGGCGTCGGTGCTGTGCATCGCGGGGAGAAGTCCACTCGACGATCTCGCCGCGACCATCGCCGTGCAGCTTTTCCGCAAGCACGGGCTGGGCGCGGATTTCACCGGCTACGAGCGGTTCTCGCGCGGGCGCTTCGGCGAAGTGGACTTGTCGGGCGTGACGATCATCTGCGTCGTCTCGTTCGATGCCGCTGAATCGCCGCCGTATCTGCGTAATCTGCTGCGCCGGCTGCATCAGCGCGCGCCCGCGGCGGAATTGATCGTCGGGCTGGTGGTCGCGGAAAGTCCGCTGCAAGGCGAAGTGCTCGTGCGGACGAGTTCGGCGGCGGTGTCGTTCAAGGAACTGGTCGATGCCTGCGTGGCGGCCGCGCGCCGCCAGTCCACCGATGGCGTGTCGTGGGCCGGCCTCGATTCGCAGACGAACGCGCCCACGGTGGATGACCGCAGCCCCGCCGCGCAAGACGACGTGCCGGCCTTGCGCAAGGTACTGGGCGACGCCTAGCGGTTGCCGTCGAAGAGATCGTTGAGCATGGTGTCGAAGGACGCCTGCGCGTCTTCGAGCTCCTGCAGCGCGGCGTCGAACGTCTGGAGCGCCATCTGCGAGGGCCGGCCGTCGCCTTCGGGCGGAAACTGCTTCTGCAGCGCGACGAATGCGGACTGCACCTGCCGCGTGGCATTGACGATACGTTCCATCGCGCGCGCTTCTTCCGCGCGATTGTTCTCAGCGGTCATCGGAGACACTCCTCGTTGGCAATGTCCCGATAGTACCAAGCGCCGCGCGCTTGCAGACTACGCCGTCGCCGGTTCGCGCGGCGGCGCGACCGTGAAGAGCCGCACGGCTTCGTCCAGGACGACCGCGCGCTCGGCGAGCCGCTTGGCCGTCGTCGCCGCCTGCTCGACGAGCGCGGCGTTTTGCTGCGTCGAATCGTCCAGATGCGCGACCGCCTGGTTCACCTGCGCGATGCCTTCGGCCTGCTCGCCGCTCGCCTTCGCCACTTCCATGATGATGGTCGAGACGCGATGCACCGCTTCGTCGATGGCGCGCATCTGGCTCGTCGTGCGCGACACGAGGCTCGTGCCTTCCTCGATCTGCGCGACGCTCGTGGCGACGACGCTCTCGATTTCCTTCGCCGACGCCGCGCACCGCTGCGCGAGGTTGCGCACTTCGGTCGCGACGACGGCGAACGAGCGGCCCGCTTCGCCCGCGCGCGCCGCTTCCACGGCGGCGTTGAGCGCGAGAATGTTCGTCTGAAACGCGATGCCGTCGATCACGTCGGTGATATCCGCGATCCGGCGCGACGCGGCCGTGATGCCCGCCATCGTCCGCTCGACCTGGCTCGCGATGCGTCCGCCGTCTTCCGCCGCCGACTGCGCTTCCTTCACGACTTCTAGCGCGCGCACCGTGGCGTCCGCGTTGCCCTGAACCGTCGTGGTGAGCTGGTCCATCGTCGCGGCCGTCTGTTCGAGCGACGCCGCCTGCAACTCGGTGCGGCGCGACAGATCCGTGTTGCCGCTGGCAATGTCGCGTGCGGCGTCGAGCATGCCGCCGATCTGACCACGCACGTCGAGGACGATGGCCGCGAGATTCGCCTTCAACTGGCCGAGCGCGCGCTGCACGTCGCCAAGATCGTCGTGGCGCGCGGCGGGCATGTCGACCGTGAGATCGCCTGCGGCCATGCGCGCGGCGAATCCCGACATGGTGCGCACCGGCACGTCCAGCTGACGCGAAAGCGCGAGCCATCCCGCGAAGCTCGCCGCCGCGCCCGCGCCGAGCGCGATCCAGAACGGCAGCGGCGGCGCGCCACGCCAGGCGACGAGCGCCGCGATAAGCGCAGCGACGGGCGCAGCCGCGAAACCCGCCGCGACGCGCATCGTCACCGGCACGCGCCCGAGCGCCGCCAGCTTGCCCGCGATGCCGCGCCTGATGAGCGCGCCGCGTTCGAGCCGGTATGGCGCATTGCCGGCGCGCATCGTCGCGTACAGAGCTTCCGCTTCTTTGACTTCGGCGCGGCCCGGCTTCACGCGCACGCTCAGATAGCCGATCGCCTTGCCGTGCTCCATCACGGGCGTGACGTTGGCGCGCACCCAGTAGTGGTCGCCGTTCTTGCGGCGGTTCTTGACGAGCGCGGTCCACGAACGGCCGGCACGCACGGTCGACCACAAGTCCGCGAAGGCTTCGCGCGGCATGTCCGGATGCCGGATGATGTTGTGCGGCTGGCCGATCAGTTCTTCCCGCGTGAATCCCGACACGTCGACGAAAGCCGGATTGCAGTACTGAATGTTGCCGGAGAGATCCGTGGCGGAGACCAGCATTTCTGCTGCGGGGAAATCGAATTCTCGCTGGGTGACGGGCTGGTTGTCGCGCATGATGTCCTTTCTGGTTTGCTTCGCGAGGCGCGTTCCGACGTCGAACGCCACCTCGCATTACAAGGACATAACGGCTAATAGCCCTACCGACTTGAGGGATACCGGCGCCGCGCGGATGCGGCGCATTGTCGCTGGATGCTTACTGCGCGCTCCATCCCCCGTCGATCTGCAACGCCGAGCCGCGCATCTCGCTCGCGGCGTCCGAGCACAGAAACACGGCCATGTCGCCGATCTGCTGCGGCGTCACGAACTGCGCGGACGGCTGTTTTTCGCCGAGCAGTTTCGCGCGGGCGGCGTCGGGCGAGAGCGATTCCCGGGCGGCGAGATCGTCGATCTGCTTTTGCACGAGCGGCGTCAGCACGAAGCCGGGGCAAATGGCGTTGACGGTGACGCCCGTGCGCGCGTTTTCGAGCGCCGCCACTTTCGTGAGTCCGAGAATGCCGTGCTTGGCCGCGACATACGCCGACTTGCCCGCAGAGCCGACGAGCCCATGCACCGACGCGATGTTGATGACACGGCCCCAGCCGCGCTCGCGCATGCCGGGCAGCGCGACGCGCATGGTATGGAACGCGGAACTCAGGTTGATCGCGATGATCGCGTCCCAGCGTTCGACCGGAAATTCGTCGATGGTCGCGACGTGCTGGATGCCTGCGTTGTTCACGAGAATGTCCAGCGCGCCGAAGCGTTCAGCCGCGAACGCGATCATGGCTTCGATCTCGGCGGGTTTGGTCATGTCGGCCGCGTGATGCACGGCCTTGGCGCCGGTTGCCTCGATCTGCGCGAGCGCGCCGCTCACGTCGCCGAAGCCGTTCAGCACGAGGTTGGCCCCCGCTTGCGCGAGCGCCGTGGCAATGCCGAGGCCGATACCGCTCGTCGAGCCGGTCACGAGCGCGGTCTTGCCGGCCAGGTTGTTCGATGCGGATTGAGTCATGAGCGGTTTCCTTTTCCTGTAGCGCTGCGGGTACGACTATCTTCGATATTAATCAAAACGGGACAGCTAATCGCTTTCAGGCGTCGCCTGCGCGACCGATTTTCGCACGACGCGATTTACGACGCGCATGGCGCGTTCGCGTGTCTGTTTGACGAATTGCTTCGTCATATAACCGGTTTGTCCCCACGGCGTGGCGAGCACCATGAACGAGGACATCGGATACGACTCGCCGCCGCTCCACGACGTTTTATAGCGTTGCTCGCCGGGACCGAAGTCGAAGTCGAGATGATGTTCGAAAGCCCATTTCACGCACTCATCGACGAGAATGGTGCCCGGTGAGAATTTCTTCAGGTTCATATCGTAAGTAATCGCGATGAGATAGAAGGTATTGCTATTCATCGAAACGATATTCGCCGCGACCGGTTCGCCATTGAAGGTCATGACGAAGAGCCTGAAGATTCCGGAGGCAGCGGCCGGACCGGAAAGAAGCGCTTTCCAGAACTTCAGGCTGGCATCGGAGAATGTCCATAGACTTTCCCCGATTTTCTCGGTCGCCCATTTTCGCTTTTGAACCACGAACCATTCGATAAACGATTCGAGGCGCGGGTCCGAAGGCTCGATCAATTCGACTTTGAACTGTCCTTCCTTCGCGAGCCGCCGTTTGAGGTACTCCGGCTTGGTTTTCTCTCGTCCGGACCGCGAGCGGCTGAAGGCATTCCAGTCCTGAATGCCGCGTAAGGCTGCGTGAGGCGTGAGGTCTTCTTCTTCGCGGCGAATTACCGCCTGGCGCTTCGCGCACGCATAAAGCGGCGAAGTCTTGCGAATGCGCCATAACTCGAAAACGTCGGCGCGCGTGGCTCGCACGGTCTCTTTGTACAGCGCTTCGACGATTTGCTGCGCGTCCTTTTCCGGAGCGACGAGAATATCGCTCGGCGAACGGTTTTGCGGTGTCAGCGGTTCAGCGAATTTCCAGCAATTGCGATAAGACACGAGCAACGGCCACACGGCCACCATCTTTCCGTTGCGCCTCGCGACGACACAATGCGGTTTGCGCCGCGTGCCGACGTGTTCGCTCATCAGGCTGCTATAGCAATATTCGAATGATTGAAAATATTCGCCGTCGATGAGGCGATATAATGCGGTCCATTCCGCTTCGAGAGCGCGAATGCTTTCGGGATCGCGGCAGTGCTCGAATGCCAGCGACCGGTCGGCGGACGCCGGAATAACAGCGCGAGAGACATTTTCTTTTTCAGGAGTCAGATTCACGTAAAAGCCCGCGATTAGATGTTCCAGATTAAGCGTGAGCACATGCTTACGCTGGATGCACTGTCGTCTGGCCATTTTATCAGGCATCAGTTAATCGAGCACAAAACTGGCGCATTAGATACTAAATGACCGACTATCGGGCGGTAATGAGGGTAAACCTGCTCGTTATAATCGGACAAAGAATAGCGAATGGCCGCCGCGCTAAAGCGTGCGGCCATTCGATCCATTACACGATTCCGGTCGCGTAGTACACGCCGATGACGAAAAACACCGCCAGCGTCTTGATAACGGTGACGGCGAAAATGTCGCGATAGGACTCGCGGTGCGTCAGTCCGGTGACCGCGAGCAGCGTGATGACCGCGCCGTTGTGCGGCAGCGTGTCCATGCCGCCGCTCGCCATCGCGACCACGCGGTGCAGGACTTCCAGCGGAATATGCGCGGCTTCCGCGCCCTTGATGAAAAGGTCCGACATGGCGGCAAGCGCGATGCTCATGCCGCCCGACGCGGACCCCGTGATGCCCGCGAGCGAACTCACGGAAATCGCGGCGTTGACGAGCGGATTCGGGATGCTCTTCAGCGCGTCCGAGACGACTAGGAAGCCCGGCAGCGCCGCGATCACGCCGCCGAAGCCGTATTCCGACGCCGTGTTCATCGCGGCGAGCAGCGCCCCCGCCACGGCGGCGCGCGTGCCCGGCGCAAAACGTTCCTTCACGCGGGAAAACGCCGTCAGCAGAACCAGCAGAATGCCGAGCAGCAACGCGCCCTCGACCGCCCAGATCGCGATGACCGGCTTGATGGCCGTGGTCACCGGCGTGTGCACGCCCGGCAGCGCATTGGGCGCGACGGTATAGCTCGCGCCGTACCAAGTCGGAATCCAGCGCGTGAGCGCGAAGTTCGCGACACCGACGAGCACGAGCGGCGCGACCGCGAGCAGCGGATTCGGCATGTTGGTGGATTCGACGCGTTCAGGCTCGTTCACGAGCGAGGTGCCGTAGCCTTCGCCCTTGGCCATGGCCGAGCGCCGGCGCCACTCCAGAAACGAAAGGCCCACGACGATGATGAACACCGAGCCGATCACGCCCAGCCACGGCGCGGCCCAGCCGGTCGTCTTGAAGAACGTCGTCGGGATGATGTTCTGGATCTGCGGCGTGCCGGGCAGTGAATCCATCGTGAATGAGAACGCGCCGAGCGCGATGGCGCCGGGCATCAGCCGCTTCGGGATATTGCTCTGCCGGTACATTTCCGCCGCGAACGGATACACGGCGAACACGACCACGAAGAGCGACACGCCGCCGTAGGTGAGCAACGCGCATACGGCGACGATCACCGCATTGACCCGCGACTTGCCGATGTAGCGGATCGCAGCGGCAACGATCGACTCCGAGAAACCGGAGAGTTCGATCACCTTGCCGAACACCGCGCCGAGCAGGAACACGGGGAAGTAGAGCTTCACGAAGCCGACCATCTTCTCCATGAAGATGCCCGAGAACACCGGCGCGACGGCGGCGGGATCGGTGAGCAGGACGGCCGCGAGCGCGGCGATCGGCGCGAACAGGATGACGCTGTAGCCGCGATAGGCGGCCAGCATCAGGAACGCCAGGGCGGCGAGCACGATGAGGAACGACATTGAGTCTCCGTGAATGGTTGTTCTTTGAACTTCGTCGACGGCTCTTACGGCGGGCCGCCGGCGGCGCGCAATCATGCAGCTTCCGTGCCAATGGTCGGGAGAGCACACCGGCGCACGCGCCAAGGCGGCGCGACCTGCGGGAAGTCGCCCAATTGTCTCCGATAAGAGACGGCACAGCTATCGTCGAGCGTACTTCGGGCGTCTGACAAGGCTGTCGACTGTCTCCGATATGAGATACGCTGTCGCCAATAAGAGAAAAATGGAGACACGCGCCGATGCGCAACGACTGGATCAACGTACCCGCCGACTACAGCGACGTCATGCGGCGCGCCATGGAGTCGCTCTTCAAGACGTTCGAGAATCTGAGCGAAGGCACTTTCATCGTCGATGCGGACGCCCGCGTCGTCTGGATCAACAAGCGTTATGCGGCGCGCTTCGGCTTCTCCGATCCGACCGATGCCATCGGTCTCGACTGCGAAGCGGTCATCCCGAACAGCCTGATGCGCGAAGTCGTCGCGACTGGCAAGCCGATTTTGCTCGACGTGCTCGAGACGGACCGCGAGCCGCTCGTCGTCACGCGCCTGCCGCTGAAGGACGATCAGGGCGCGACCGTCGGCGCAATCGGCTTCGCGCTCTTCGACGAGATGAAGGCGCTCACGCCGCTCTTCGCGCATTACTCGCGCGTCCAGCAGGAATTGATCGCGACGCGGCAGTCGCTCGCGCAGGCGCGGCGGGCCAAGTACACGTTCGCGAGCTTCGTCGGCACGAGCCCGGCGAGTCTCGAAGTGAAGCGGCAGGCGCGGCGCGCGGCGCTCGTCGATTCGCCCGTGCTGCTGCTCGGCGAAACCGGCACCGGCAAGGAACTGCTCGCGCACGCGATCCACGGCGCATCGACGCGGGCGGCCAAGCCGCTCGTCACCGTCAACGTCGCGGCGATTCCGGACACGCTGCTCGAAGTGGAGTTTTTCGGCGCGGCGCCGGGCGCGTACACGGGCGCGGAACGCAAAGGGCGCGTCGGCAAATTCGAGCTGGCAGACGGCGGCACGCTGTTCCTCGACGAAATCGGCGACATGCCGCTGCCGTTGCAGGGCAAGCTCTTGCGCGTGTTGCAGGACAAGGAGTTCGAGCCGCTCGGGTCGAACCGCATCGTGCGCGCGGACGTGCGCATCATCGCGGCGACGTCGGCGGATCTGCCCGCGCTCGTTGCAGCGGGGCGCTTTCGCGCCGACCTGTTCTATCGTCTGAACGTGCTGACGATCCACGCGCCGCCTCTGCGCGAGCGGCTCGGCGATATCGAGGCACTCGCGTACGCGATCCTCGAAGACCTGTCGGGCGAAGCGCGCACGGGCCGCATCCGCCAGTTCGTGCTTCACGACGACGCGCTGCGTCTTTTGACCGCGTGCGCGTGGCCCGGCAACGTGCGCGAGTTGCGCAACACGCTCGAACGGGCGCTGATGCTCTCGGACAGCGAGCATATCGACGCACGCGCTCTCTCTGCCTTCATCGACTCGAAGCCGGCCGCGCCGCTCGAAAAGACACAGATGGAAGCGGCCGTGCCCTACGCGCAGGCGATGAACGACTTCGAGCGCCGCTTTCTCGCCGACGCATTGCGCTCGAGCGGCGGGCGCGTGGCGGAAGCAGCGCAACGCATCGGCATCGGGCGGGCGACGATGTACAAGAAGATCGCGGCACTCGGCATCGAGGTGTGACTCGCGCCGGGCATCGAAAATCGGCGCGAGAGCTGTGCGTGGCATACTCGCGGAACCACGGAATCAAGAATAACGACCTGAAAACAAGGGGTGCGGGATGAAGCTCGGCAAGGCAATCGGCCATATCGTCATGCTCGCTGCGAGCGCGTGGGCGCTCGGCGGATGCAGCAGCGCGCCGCCGCTTTTTTCCGCCGACGGCCGGCCGACGCAACTCGTCACCTGTCCAGCCTATGGCGGCTGGCGTCTGTGTACCGATAACGCGAAGGTGGCGTGTCCCGCCGGCTACGACGTGCTCGATCAGTCGAGCGACAACAACCAGAATTCGCTGCTGCTCGCCTGCAAGGCGAACTGAGCCGGACCGCGCTCAGTCGTGCTGCGTTTCGCGCAGCATCGTGGTGTCGTACCCGAGCGCGGCGGCGCGCACGAGCAGCGTGCGGCGCAATTCGGCCGAAGGGCGGGCCTCGCGCGTGAGAATCCACAGATAGCGGCCCGTCGGCTCGCCGACGATAGACCACGAATAGTCGTCGGCGTGATCGAGAATCCAGTAGTCGCCGACATAGAACGGCCCGAAGAACGAGACCTTGAGCTTCGTTCCGTTCGATCCGGGCACGACCTTCGCGCGTCCTTCCGCCGAGCGGTATCGTCCGGTGAGGCTGCCTTCGCGGCACGCGTTGATGACCGAAATGAGACCGTCCTCGCGCCGCGCATAGTTGGCGGTGACAGCTTCGCAATTGCGCTCGAAGCGGTTTTCGTAGCGGGCGAATTCGAACCAGTGGCCGAGATAGCGGTCGAGGTCCACGGCCTTCGACGGCTCCGGCACGTTCTCGTTACCGCTGCGCTTCGCGCCTTTCAGTCCATAGGCCGCGAGCGCACCGATGCCTCCTATCGCTATCAGCGCCGCGGCGCCATACGCCCAAGGTCGTCGTGATTTCATTGCGTTTGAAGTCCGTTGGAGATCAATCGGATAGCAATGAGCGTTCCGACGCGAGCGGTCCCGGAAAGTCTCACCTTTCGCGCGTGCAGCGTGGTGCGGCGGCCCGGCGGCTATGCCGAAAGACGTTGCGATCATTGGCTTTTGTCCCGCGTGCCGATCATGCGCTAGGCCGCGCTCCGCACCTCCCGAAACGTCTCACCTCAAAGCGCAGCGGCGCGGTGACAGCGAAGGTCGAGCGAGTGCGTCGCCCGCAAGGCGCAAAATCGGCGAAACCCGCGTTCTGTCTGGAATCAACGACTTGCGGCGATTAGTGAAAGCTCTGTCACGCGTGCGCCGAACCGTGAAGTGAGAGCGGTCGGCGCAGCGGTCCTCACCGTCCGGCCGCTCCCGAAACCTCTCACCTGACTATCTGCGAGTATGCTTTCGGCTCTCCCGATTCCGCCCGCGCGCCAGCGTTCTTTCATGTCATCGCCGGTTTCTTCGCCCGCTGCGTTTTTCTCGTCGCTCGTCGGTCCGCTCGTCACCATCGTCTTGCCCGTCTTCGGCCTGATCGCTGCGGGCTACGCGTGCCGCAAGCTCAACAAGCTCGGGCCCACGGCGGCGTCCGAGTTGAACCGCTTCGTCGTTTATCTCGCGCTCCCGGCGCTGCTCTTCGACATCATGGCGAAAACGCCACTGAAGACGCTCGATCAACCGGCGTTCATCGCGGCATTCGGCATCGGATCGGCGGTCGTGTTCGTGCTGACGCTCGGCGTGCGGCTGATGCAAGCCCGCCCGCTCGCCGATGCCAGCATCGACGGGCTGAACGCCGCTTATCCGAACACGGGCTTCGTGGGCTTGCCGCTCTGCCTGCTCGCGTTCGGCAAGCCGAGCCTCGCGCCTGCCGTCATCGCGACGATCATGACCGTGTGCGTGCTCTTCGGCATCGCGATCGTGCTGATCGAACTCGGCTTGCAAGCGGGAAGCGGTATCGGCGCGACGCTGTGGCGCGTGGCGAAGTCGCTCGGCAAGAATCCGCTCTTGATCGCGCCGGTCGCGCTCGGGCTCTTTCTCGGCGCGAACGGCGAAGCCCGCAACGCGCGGACGACGAGCGCACTCGTCGCGCTCAAGCTCCTGGCGCAGCCGCTTCTGACGTGGTGGCTCGCGGTCCAGGTGTTCGCGCTGCCGCCGCTGTGGGCCAAAAGCGCCGTGATTCTCAGCGCGCTGCCGACCGGCACCGGCCCGTTCATGCTCGCCGAGTTCTACCGGCGCGAGGGCAGCGTGACGTCGAGCACGATCCTTTTTTCGACCGTGCTGTCGCTCGTCACGGTCACGCTCTGTCTCGCGCTGATGGTGTGACCGCGCTCCGATTATTGCAAACGGGGCAAATATCACTTTAGTCGAAGCCGCTTTTTCCGCCGTCGTGACGCCGATAAAGTTCGCCTCATCCGATCCGACCGGTCGGTTAACGAACTTAAGCCGAGGCATTCCATGAAGCGCATTCTTTCCATTCTCGCCGCATCCATCGCTCTTTTCGCAGCAGCCGGCGCTGCCCAAGCGGCCGATTCTCAGCCGTCGACGTGTCAGGGCACGGCCGCGCAATGCAACGTCTTTTTCGGTCAATGAAAGGGCCTGCCGTCGCGTTTTGTTTCGTTCCTGAATCGAAAAGCGCGGTCCGCCAGCCGTTTCGCGTACTTATCCACAGTTTCTGTGGATAAACGTGGGGATAGCTGGCCGCAAAGCGAGTGTTCATGCGGCGCGGGCTGGACTGCCCGATTGGTTACAGAAACGGAGCCGCGGACCATTCGCGGCATCCCCGTGACGATCGCCGGGCGATGGGCCTATCATGTGCTCTCGCGTTGACTACAGATGATGTATCGGTGGTTCAATCTCATCCTTTCGACGGGGGAAATGTCATGGCGTACAAGATCGCGGTGGTCGTGGGGAGCCTGCGCAAGGATTCATTTAACCGGCAACTCGCCCACGCGCTCGAATCGCTCGCGCCGAGCGATTTCACTTTCGAGCATCTGGACATCGGCAGCCTGCCCCTCTACAGCCAGGAATACGACAGCGACTTCCCCGAAGCCGCGCGCACGCTCAAGCAGAAGATTTCCGAAGCCGACGGACTGCTTTTCGTCACGCCCGAATACAACCGCTCGATTCCCGGCGTGCTAAAGAACGCGCTCGACTGGGGCTCGCGGCCGTGGGGACAAAGCGCGTGGGGCGGCAAGCCGGGCGCGGTCATCGGCACGTCGGTCGGCGCCATCGGCACGGCGCTCGCGCAGGCGCATCTGCGCAGCGTGTGCGCGTACCTCGACGTCGCGCTGATGGGCCAGCCGGAGATGTACATCAAACACGACGAAAAGCGCATCGACGCGAACGGAAATATCGTGAGCGAAGACACGCGCAAGTTCTTGCAAACCTTCGTGGACAGATACGTCGCGTGGGTGCGGGATTTCGCCGCCTGAGGCTGAGGCGCTTTACAAACGACAACGGCCCGCGCGAGCGGGCCGTCGTCATTTAGAGCGGATATCGCCGGTCACACGTGATGGTGCCCCGTCACGCGATCCCAGCCGTGACGGATCGCCGCCTTGAAGCGATCCCACGTATCGCCTTCGGGATGGCGGCTTTCCCAGTCGCGCCGCATCTCGTACTCCATCTGGTCGTCCCACGCGCGATTGCGGAAACGCTCGTCGTTGCCGAGCGTCGCGCCGTAGCGATACGCGCGCTCATAGTCCTCGTACGGCTCGCCGGTCGTCGCGTACTTCGTGGCGTAGTCGGCGCGAAAGTCTTCTTCGTACTCCATGTACTCGTTCGGCACCGTGCGCGGACCGAGCGGAACCGCAGCCTGCGACGCCGCCGACGTGCCGATCGGATCGCCTGCCGCGCCCATCGCGGGCATCGACTGCGATTGCACCTGATTCTGCATGTTCAATTGCTGCGGCTTGGCGGGCTCGTCCAGCGTGCTCAACGGCTCGATCGTGTCGATGGAGCGCCAGTCCGTGTTCGGATCGACGTGCACGCCGGTCAGCGGATCGGTCTGCGCCTGTCCTTGCGCCTGTCCTTGCGATGCAGTCGCCGGCTTCGTTTCGACTTGTTCGTATTGCGTCGTGGAAGGCTCCGGCGTGCCGCGCTGCGGGCGCGTCGCCGGCATCAGCGGATCGTCGGCGGGGTCGGTCACGTAGTCGCGCGAGGTCAGCGTCGCGGGATCGGTGCGCGTGAAGGCTTCGGCGCCCGTTTCGCTGCCGATTCCGCCGCCCGCCGGCGTGCGCGGCTCGCCGATCGGATCGAGCAGCGGATCGCCGAGCGGGCCGGCGAGCGGGTCGATGAACGGCGGCGCGACCGGATCGGCAACCGGCGCGTCCGAGCGCGGATAAGCGCGCGCGCGCGGCACGTCCGCACGCGGCGGATTCACGGGATCGCGGCCCGGAACGCCGCTGCCGCGACCGAGACCGAGCTCGTCGAGAATGGAGTGATCGCGGTCGTCGGCGGTCGTGGGCGGCGTCGCGGCCGCGCCGTGCGAAAGCGTGGACCAGCTCGCCGCGCGTTCATCGATGTCGATGGCGCCGCAGTCGGTCAGCGTCGTGCGGGCGATGTCGGCTTGCGCCTCGCTCGGCGTATCGACGGCGACGAGCACCGCGCCCCGGCGCACCGCTTCCGAATAATGCGCGACTTCGGGCGGATGATCGCGTCCGCCGAAGAGCATGCTGAAGAACCGCTCGATGTTGGCGAGCACGCCCGGCTGCGCGTGCGTCTCGGCGTCGCTCAAGCTCGACGGCTGCGCGGCATCGTCCCGCTTCGGGTTCGCCTGAAGCTCGATATCGCCGCGCGCGAAGCCGGCCGTGACGAGCGCCGAGCGCGCATCCTCGGCCTGGGCGTAGGTATCGAATACTCCGATGACGGTGTGTCGCATGGTCGTCTCCTCTCGTTGAGCGGAATCCGCGGATCGGCAACGCCGGGTTGCCGCACATGCGTTTGCTCACGCAACAGTCATGCCGGGGTGCGTCAGCGGTCTTCGGAACGCGCGGCGTGTTTCTCGCGGATGCCGCGCAAGAGCGTATCCAGCAGCGCGATGTCGAAGGGCTTGGCGAGCACGCGCGCATCGACCTGGCGCGCGCGGTCGAGTTCTTCGGCATAGCCGGTGACGAGAATGACCGGAATGCGCGGCTCGAATCGCTGCATGCGTTCAGCGAGATCGATGCCGTTGAGTTGCCCGGGCATGTGAATGTCCGAGAGCACGACATCGAACGGGAAGCCCGAGACCGCCATGTTCTCCCGCGCCGCTTCCAGCAGCGTCATCGCGGTATCGGCGTTGAACGCGTACGTCACGCGATGGCCCATCATCGTGAGCAGCGCCTCGGTGCCGGCGGCGACTTCCTCGTTGTCTTCGACGAGCAGCACGCGCAAGCCGTCCGCCTCTTGCGCCGTCGCGGCCGCCTGTTCCGGTTCCGCGTGGGGCGCATCGGTCGCCGTCGCCTGCGGCAGATAGAGACGCACGGAGGTGCCCGCGCCGATGGCGCTGTCGATGGTGGCGAGCCCGCCCGCACGCTCGCAGAACGCGAACACCTGCGGCAGGCCGAGCCCGGTGCCCATGCCCTTCGGCTTCGTCGTGAAAAGCGGCTCGAACGCGCGGGCGAGCACGTCCGCGCTCATGCCGACACCCGTGTCTTCCAGCGAAATCTGCACGAATTCGCCGATGAGCGGAAAGCCGTCCTCGTGGCGAAAGCGCACGTTGTCCGCGCGCACGGTGAAGGTGCCGCCGTTCGGCATCGCGTCGCGCGCGTTCACGGCCACGTTGATGAGCGCGAGTTCCAGCTCGGCCGGGTCGACGCGAATCTTCCACACGTCCGCCGCGACCTCCGAGTGCAGCGCGACCTTCGCTCCGAGCGACGCGCGCAGCAGTTCGCGCTCCGTCGACACCCACTTGCCGATGGCGATGACCTCGCTGCGCAACGGCTGCTTGCGCGCGACGCCGAGCAACTGCCGCGTGAGCGACTGGCCGTTCTTCAACGCGCGCTCTATCGCGGTCAGTTCGCGATCGAGCCCGATGGGGCCGCGCCGCCGCGCAATCTGCACGTTCGTGGACACGATCATGAGCAGATTGTTGAAGTCGTGCGCGACGCTGCCGACGAGATTGCCGAGCGCCTCCATCTTGCGCGCCTGCCGGTACGCGGATTCGATGGAGCGGCGCATCGACGCCTCGGCCTGCCAGCGTTCCCACGCTTCTTCCTCTTTGGCGAGCCGCCGCAGCGACTGCCCGATCACGCCCCACAACACGATGCACGGCGCGAGGATCGACAGCGCGAGCACGGACAGATTCCGGTACCACTGCGCCCAGATCGTTTCGACGGGAAAGCCGCTCGACACATAGAGCGGATAATCGCCGACCCGCCGAAACGCGACGATCTTCAACTCGTTGTCGAGCCCCGAGACCATCTTCATCACGCCGTCGTGCGTGCCGGCGCGATACGCCTCGCGCAACGGCGAACTCGCGGCAAGCGCCATCCGGTTGGGCGGCCGCTCCGGATACCACGCGAGCACTTCGCCGTCGGCGCGGGCAAGACCGAGCGAGACGGTCGAGTTGTCGCCGAGCAGTTCGCGATAGAAGTCGTTGAAATACGACGGACGCAGCGCAATCGACACCATGCCGGCGAATTGTCCGTCCGGCGTCTTGCGCGCGACGGCCGTGTTGAACACGCGCTCGCCGGCGATCTTGCCGAGCATGAGGCGCGAGATCTGCGCAAGCCGGCTGTCGGCGCGCACCCCGGCGAAGTCCTCCCGCCCGCTCGCCGTGACATCAGGCGTCGGCCACGCGCGGCTCGTGGCGAGCAACTGGCCGTCCGGACCGAACACCGAGGCCGCAGCCACCTGATGGTAGCTGCCGATCAACTGGCTCAGGCGCGTGTGGACGACGCCGTCCTGGTGGCGAATCGCGTCCGCGTCGAGATCGTCGAGCAGATCGACGATGCGTTCGTTCAGCGTGACGTTGAGATCGAAAACCTTGAGGGCGTGCTCTTCCGCGATTCTCGCGTTGCGGGCGACTGCTTCGGAGGCGCTCGACACGCGAGCACGGTAGTCGGATATCGCGGTGATGGCGACATACACGCACGGAAGCACGACTGCGGCGACCAACAGCGCGTAGAGCGTCATGCGCTGCGCGGCGAAATTGCGTTCGGGGACGACGGGAAAAGGGGGTTCGTCCTGCCGCGGTGCTGTGGCAGGCCCAGCGTCGTGCTCCTCACGTTGCAGCGTCATTTTGGCAGCGAAGTGGAAAACTTTACTCGACCGTTGGCGCGATCGCCCGTTCGACAAATGGCGTACGGGGCGCGCGGGGCGTAATCGCGTAAAGCAAGCAGCTTTCATGCCTACTACGAAGGCGCCTCATGTCTCCCCGACGAACTAGCACGCCCGTGCGATGCTCACTTAGCGAGAATATCCGTAGCGCAAACGTGCACCGAAGCAGTGGGTATCTGATCGCGTGTTAGACGGAAAAAGGACTTCTCAGTCGCCGCATAAAACGAGAAACAGTTTCCCCGAGCGGCGCGCCGGCGAGTTGCTTTCGCGCGGATCGGGGCCGACAATGCAATCGTCCGATCAATCTGCCCTCAGAGCTGGTGTCGGATACATAGAGTTCGCTAGGCGCGCCGCGCGAGCGAGCAATAAAACAAAAAGGCCAAGGTCCGGCGCGGCTCGCCGCCCGGACGACGCACGGGGCAAGGCAACATGACGCCGAACCAGACGCTCGGGTGCGCGCTCGCCGCGTACCGTTACATCGCGCCGCAGAGCCGCGCCGCTTCGGCGCTGTCTCATTCGCTCACGCCCGCCATCAACGGCCGGGGACGAACGCGCCCCCTGTCTCCCTAAAGATCTCCGCAGCCGCGCCGTAAAAGCATACGAGAGCATGCCGTGTAGGCCGTGCTTCCCGTCAGCCACGAACGCACACCGATTCGACCGACCATGCCTTTGCCGATTGTCATTGCCGATGATTCCCTGCTCGCGCGCAAGGTGTTGACGCGCGCACTGCCTGCGGACTGGGACGTCGACATCTCCTACGCGACGAATGGGCGCGAGGCGCTCGCGTTGTATCGCGCGGGCCGCGCATCCGTCATGTTTCTCGATCTGACGATGCCGGACATGACCGGCTATCAGGTCCTCGACGCGCTTCAGCACGAAGACCTGAACACGTTCGTGATCGTCGTTTCCGCCGACGTGCAACCGCTCGCGCAGGAACGCGTGCGCGCGCTCGGCGCCATTGCGTTCCTGCCGAAGCCCGTGACGCCCGAAGCGCTGCGTCCCGTTTTGAAGGAGTACGGTCTCCATGGTTGAACCCGCCCTCAACGAAGACCAGCGCGACGCGCTGCAGGAAGTCGCCAACATGGCGATGGGTCAGGCCGCCACGCGCCTGTCGAAGCTGCTCGGCACGTTCATCGAACTGTCGGTGCCGCGCGTGCGCGTGGTGAACGTGTCGGAAGCGTCCGCCGCGTTGCGCGAGATGACCGGCATCACCGACGCCGTGACCGCCGTGCGCCAGGGCTTTCGCTCGGACATCAAGGGCGAGGCGATCGTGCTGTGCAAGAGCGGCAGCGTCGATGACCTCTGCGCGCTCGTCGACGATCCGTACACGAAGTCCACCTACGAAGCGACCACGCGCACGGAACTCGTCTTCGACGTGGCGACGGTGCTGATCGGCGCGTGCGTGTCGTGCATTCTGGACCGGCTCGGCCGCGCGCCGATTTTCTCGCCGCCCGGCATGCTCGGCGCGGAACTGGCGCTGGAAGAAGTCTTCCAGCCCGCGATGCTCGCGTGGAAAACGGCGCTTCTGCTCGAAGTCAACTTCGCGCTGGAGGATCACAGCTTCCGCGCGCATCTGGTGATGCTGATGGCCGAAGACGCCATCCAGCACGTAAACGAAGCGCTCGACGCGCTGCTTTCCAGCTTCTGACGCCGCGCCGATATGGAAGAACTGCGCCATGTGCTGAGCGAACTGGTGATCGAGCGCGTGGGCTTCGGCATCTTCGTGCTGGACCGCGATCTGAACGTGCTCATGTGGAACCGCTTCATGGCGGACCACAGCGGCAAGACGGCCGAGCAGGTCACGGGCAAGTCGATTTTCGCGAGCTTTCCCGAACTGCCGCGCGTGTGGCTCACGCGCAAGGTGGAAAGCGTGTTTCAACTCGGCAGCTTCGCGTTCAGTTCGTGGGAACAGCGGCCGTATCTCTTCAAGTTCGATCACGACCGGCCGATTACCGGCGGGGTCGACTTCATGCAGCAGGACTGCACGTTCATGCCGCTCACGCACGAGCGCGAAGTGCGCGCCGTCTGCGTGACCATTTCCGATGCCACGCACGCGAGCATGATGCAGCGCGCCCGCGACGAAGCCGTCGCCAAGCTGCAGGAGTTCGCCGACCGCGACGGCCTGACCGGCATCGCGAACCGGCGCTATTTCGAACTGCGCATTCGCGACGAATTCACGCGCTGGCAGCGCTACGGCGGCGATCTGTCGATGCTGCTGTTCGATCTCGACCACTTCAAGCGCATCAACGACGAACTCGGCCATCTGGTCGGCGACACGGTGTTGCGCGTGATGGCCGAGCGGGTCGCGGCGACCGTGCGCGTGCAGGACGTATTCGGGCGCTTCGGCGGCGAGGAATTCGCGCTGCTTCTGCCGTGCACGAACTTCGACGACGCGATGATCGTCGCGGAGAAAGTGCGCCAGTCGATCTGCGAAACGCCTATCGACGTGCAGGGTGCGCGCGTGCCGGTGACGGCGAGCGTCGGCGTGGCGTGCGCGCGGCGCGAGGTGACGTCGTCGTACGAGGCGCTCATCAACGAAGCCGACGCCGCGCTGTACGTGGCGAAGCGCGAAGGGCGCAACCGTTCGGTCGGCTTCGCCTGATCGGGGCCGCGCGCGCCGCCGCAAGGCGCAATCGGGCCGAATCATTGGTATACTCCTAGCCGCTTCCGGCGCAGTTCGCAGCCGGCGCGCGCCGGCCGTCTCCTTCGGTCATTCCCTCTTCAGCGCCACGTCGTTCCGCGCGCTCGATGGGATCGTCGGAACCGGCGCCCGATCTCTTAATTTGCCCTTGGGGGCGCCACAGCGGAGTCCGTCTTGGCCGTTTCCAATATCATCGCCGACGAATCCACCACCGAGGCCGCGAAGGCATCGTCGGGCAGTTCGTTCTATCTCGCCATGCGCATCCTTCCGGCTGCGCAGCGGGACGCGATGTACCAGATCTACGCCTTCTGCCGCGCGGTGGACGATATCGCCGACGAAGGCGCGTTGCCGCGCCGCGAACGCGCGCTCGCGCTGGAGGGCTGGCGCGAGGACATCGACGCCTGCTATCGCGGCGCGCCGAAGCGCTCCCTCGAAGCGCTCACCCGCCACATCCACGCTTTCCATCTCTCTCGCGACGACTTTCACGCCGTGATCGACGGCATGGCGATGGACGCCGCCGGCGACATCGTCGCGCCCGACGAAGCCACGCTCGACCTGTATTGCGACCGTGTCGCGAGCGCGGTCGGGCGGCTGTCGGTGAGAATCTTCGGGATGCAGGAAGACGCCGGTCGGCGGCTCGCGCATCACCTCGGGCGCGCGCTGCAACTCACCAACATCCTGCGCGATATCGACGAAGACGCCGCCATCGGCCGCGTCTATCTGCCGCGCGAACTGCTGGCGCGCGAAGGCATCGCGACGAGCAATCCGGCGGCGATCGTGGGCGATGCGCGGCTGCCGCGCGTCTGCGCGGTGCTCGCCGAGCGCGCGAAAGGCCACTACGCGCAGTCCGACGCGATCATGGCGGCATCGCCGCGCCACGAAGTGCGCGCGCCGCGCATCATGTCGGCCGCGTATCGCGCCGTGCTCGAGGCGAACCTGAAACGCGGCTTCGACCTGCCGCGCACGCGCGTGCGCACGCCGCGTGCGCGCCTGCTCTGGATCGTCGCGCGCAATCTTCTCTGATGTCCCGGACCGTACACGTCGTCGGGGCCGGGCTCGCCGGTCTCGCCGCCGCGGTGCAGGCGCAGCGGCGCGGAGCGCGCGTCGTGCTCCACGAATCGGCAGCCCGCGCCGGGGGCCGCAGCCGCTCGTACTTCGACGCGAAACTCGGCATGACGGTCGATAACGGCTGTCATCTGCTGCTCTCGGGCGATCACGCCACGCTCGGCTTTCTGCGCGCGATCAGTTCCGCGGATAACGTCGCCGGCCCGACGCAGCCCGACTATCCTTTTTTCGATGCCGCGAGCGGTCAGGCGTGGACCATCCGGATGACGCCGGGACGCTTGCCGCGCTGGATCTTCGACGCGGAGGCGCGTCTGCCCGGCACGCAGCCCGCCGACTATCTGCCCATGCTGCCGCTCTTTTTCGGCAAGCCGGGGCGCACCGTCGAGGAATCGATGCGCGCGCGCGGCCGCGTGTGGGATCGGCTCGCGCGGCCGCTCTTGCGCACGCTGCTCAACGCGGACCCGGCGGAAGCGAGCGCGACGGTCGCCTCGCATCTGCTGCGCGAAACGCTGGCGGCGGGCGGCCAGGCGTGCCGGCCGCTCATCGCGAAGAACGGCGTGGCGCATGCGTTCGTCGAGCCCGCGCTGCGGCTCTTGCAGTACGGCGGCGCGGACATCCGGCTCGGCGCGCGGGCGGCGAACATCGGCTTTTCGGGCACGGATTCGAAGGAACGGGTAAGCTCGCTCGCTTTCGAGGGCGCGGGCGAGCCTGTCGCGCTCGGGCCGGGCGATGGCGTCGTGCTCGCCGTGCCGCCCGACGCGGCGCGCGCGCTGGTGCCGGATGTCGTCGCGCCGGATGAATTCCGCGCGATCGTCACCGTCCACTTTGCGGTGGATGCGCCGATCGGTTCGATCGGTTCGATCGGCGCCGAGCGGCTGACGTTCTTCGTGAACGGCGCGGCGGACTGGCTCTGTGCAGGCGATGGCCGGCTCACGGCGACCATCGTCAGCGCGAACCGGCTGCTTTCGACGCCGCACGAGGACATCGCGGCGGCTGTCTGGCGCGACGTGGCGAAAGCCCTGCGCCTGCCGCCCGTGCCGATGCCGCCGTGGCAGGTCATCGCGGAAGAACGCGCGACCTTCGCGGCGGTGCCCTCGCAGGAAGGCTTGCGGGCCGCGACGCGCACGCGCTGGCCCAATCTCACGCTCGCGGGCGACTGGACGGCAACGGACCTCCCCGCGACGATCGAAGGCGCGATCCGCTCCGGCCAGAAGGCCGCGGACGCGCTGTTGAACCCATCGATGGAACGCTGATGAACGATTTATCCCTGTCGGCCGTGGGCGCGCCGGCGTCGCATGCCGCGCTGGACCACGCCGTCACCCACGCTACGGACGCGCTGCTCGCGGCGCAGTTTCCCGAAGGCTACTGGCTCTACGAACTCGAAGCCGACGCAACGATTCCCGCCGAATACGTGCTGCTCGTCCATTACCTCGGCGAGACGGCTGACGACAAGCTGGAAGCGAAGATCGGCCGCTATCTGCGCCGCATTCAGCGCGAAGACGGCGGCTGGCCGCTTTTCACGGACGGCGCGATGGACGTTTCCGCGACCGTGAAGGCGTACTTCGCGCTGAAGATGATCGGCGATTCGCCCGATGCCGAGCACATGCAGCGCGCGCGCCGCGCGATTCTCGCGGCGGGCGGCGCGGAGAAGGTGAACGTCTTCACGCGCATTTTGCTGGCGCTCTTCGGCGTGGTGTCGTGGCGCGCGGTGCCGATGATGCCCGTCGAAATCATGCGGCTGCCGATGTGGTTTCCGTTCCACCTGTCGAAGGTGTCGTACTGGGCGCGCACGGTGATCGTGCCGCTGCTCGTGCTGAACGCGAAGCGGCCGGTGGCGCGCAATCCGCGCGGCGTGCGCATCGACGAAGTCTTCACCGACGCGCCCGTGAACACCGGCATGCCGGAGCGCGCGGGGCATCAGAGCCGCGGCTGGTTCACCTTCTTCCGCATGGTCGATACCGTGCTGCGCGCAACCGACAGCGCCTTCCCGAAAGCCGGCCGCGAGCGCGCGATCGCCGAGGCGGTGCGCTTCGTCGACGAGCGGCTGAACGGCGAAGACGGCCTCGGCGCGATTTTCCCGGCCATGGCGAACGCCGTGATGATGTACGACGTGCTCGGCTATCCGCCCGAGCATCCGAACCGCGCGATCGCGCGCAAGTCGGTCGACAAGCTGCTCGTCATCGACGAAGCGGACGACGGCGAGGCGTACTGCCAGCCGTGTCTGTCGCCCGTTTGGGACACGTCGCTCGCTGCGCACGCGTTGCTCGAAACCGGCATGCCGAAGGCGCGCGCCGCCGTCGCACGCGGGCTCGAATGGCTGCGGCCGTTGCAGATTCTCGACGTGCGCGGCGACTGGATCTCGCGCCGTCCGAACGTGCGGCCGGGCGGCTGGGCGTTCCAGTTCGCAAACCCGCACTATCCGGATGTCGACGACACCGCCGTCGTCGCGATGGCGATGGAACGCGCGGGCCGCGAGAACGGCACCCCGATGTTCGACGAGGCGATTTCCCGCGCGCGCGAATGGGTCGTCGGCATGCAGAGCAGCGACGGCGGCTGGGGCGCGTTCGAACCGGAAAACACGCAGTATTACCTGAACAACATCCCGTTCTCGGACCACGGCGCGCTGCTCGATCCGCCGACCGTCGACGTATCCGCCCGCTGTCTTTCGATGCTCGCGCAACTCGGCGAAACGGCCGCGAACAGCGAGCCGGCGCGCCGCGCGTTCGACTACATCGTGAGAAATCAGGAGCGCGACGGAAGCTGGTACGGGCGCTGGGGCATGAACTACGTGTACGGCACGTGGTCGGCGCTTTGCGCGCTCAACGCGGCGGGCGTCGCGCCAACGGATTCGCGCATGAAGCGCGGCGCGGAATGGCTCATCGGCGTTCAGAACGCGGACGGCGGCTGGGGCGAGGACGGCGAGAGCTACAAGCTCGACTATCGCGGCTACGAACAGGCGCCGAGCACGGCGTCGCAGACGGCGTGGGCGCTGCTCGGGCTGATGGCGGCGGGGCTCGTCGAACATCCGGCGGTCGCGCGAGGCATCGAGTATCTGATCCGGACGCAGCAGGCGCACGGCCTCTGGGACGAAACGCGCTTCACCGCGACGGGCTTTCCGCGCGTGTTCTATCTGCGCTATCACGGCTATCGCAAGTTCTTCCCGTTGTGGGCGCTCGCGCGCTACCGCAACCTGACGCGCGAAGGCGAAACGCGCGTGACGGCGGGCATGTGAACGCGCGCGACGCACGCTCGGCCGCGCTTTCGCGTCCTATGGTCGGCGCGCCGGTCGTCGCGGTGACGGGCATGGCCTTCGAGGCGAAGATCGTGCGCGGGCGCGGCGTGGATGCCGTGTTCGCCGCGCGCGCCGACTGGCTCGAACGCGCGTTGTCCGATGCCGTGGCGCGCGGCTGCTCGGGCATTATCAGCTTCGGCACGGCGGGCGGGCTCGCGCCGGATCTGGAGCCCGGAACGCTGATCGTCGCAGAGAGCGTGTCGGGGCCGTTCGGCACCTTGCCGACCGATGCCGCGTGGTCCGCGCGCATCGTCGAGGCTTTCGGCGGCTCGCCGCTCGCGCGAATCACACGCTCCGGCCCGATGGCCGCCGTCGCCGCGCCGGTCACGAGCGAGTCCGACAAGCGGTCGCTGCATTCGTCGACGGGCGCGCTCGCCGTCGATATGGAGTCGCATATCGCGGGCGCCATCGCGACGGCGCGCGGCTTGCCGTTCGCGGTGTGCCGCGCGGTGGTCGATCCGGCGTGGCGCACGCTCCCGCCCGCCGCGACCGCCGGCTTGCGCGATGACGGCACGACTGCCATCGGTCCGATCCTGCGCGAACTGGCGCGTCAGCCGTCGCAGATCGGCGTGTTGCTGCGGCTCGCAGGCGATGCGCGCGCCGCCCGCGCGACGCTCGTCCACGCGCGACATGCAATGGAGAAAGCGCGGGCGCTGTCTTTCGACTAGCCGCTATCGCTCCGTCTTGCTTTCTGCGGGTTAACCCTCAGCTTGGTTATAATCAGGGAAAATCCTAGGTTGGCTGCGTGAAGTACGCGGTCATCGCAGGAACGTAAGAGGAAGCGCACCATGAATTTTCACACCCGCAAATGGGTCAAGCCCGAAGACCTCAATCCTAACGGCACGTTGTTCGGCGGCAGCCTGCTGCGCTGGATCGACGAGGAAGCCGCCATCTACGCCATCTCGCAGCTGGGCAACCAGCGCGTCGTGACCAAGTTCATGTCGGAGATCAACTTCGTCAGTTCGGCGCGGCAGGGCGACATCATTGAACTGGGCATTACGGCGACGCATTTCGGACGCACGTCGATCACGCTGCGCGCGGAAGTGCGCAACAAGATCACGCGCAAGAGCATTCTGACCGTCGAGAGGATGGTGTTCGTCAACCTGAACGAACAGGGCGAACCGGCGCCGCACGGCCGCACGCAGATTCGCTATGCGGACGAGTTGTTCGAAGCGTACGGGCGCGACCAACGCGCGGTGGAAGCGCCGAAGGCATCGACGGATGACATCGGCCGCGAAGAAGCCGCCGAAGCGGCGCACTGAGACAGAAACGGGCGCATGAGCGCCCGTTTCCTTTTGCGGCACTGGCCGCGGCGGCTTACTTGCTTTCCGCCGGGTCCTGGTACTGAGGCAGGCCCTGCGACTTGCTCGAACTCGGCGACGGCGTCGTGTTCGACTCGCCCGCGCCCGGCGCCGGCGATTTCGGCCCCACGCCACCCGCAGGCGATGCCGCCGCGCCCGGATCGACGTAATTCGGCAGACCTTGCTCCTCGCTGCTGCTGCCCGGCGCGCTCGCGCCTTCGGGCGCGCTCACGCCTTCGTCGCCGTAGTCGGGCAGCGACGCCGACGAACCGCCCGTCAGCAAATATTGGCGGCGCTGCGTGTAGGCATCGCGCACGAACGCGTATTTGTCCAGCGCGGCTTGCGACAGCAGATCGGTCGCCCCGAGCAAATCGGCGCGCGCGCTCACGAAGTTCACGCCGTACAGCGGCCAGCGAAGCTCCGAGTCCGCATAGCTGACCGGATTCACCCGCCAGTCGACGAGCCATGTCGTCGAATCGCGCACCGAACTCGGGCCGAGCAGCGGCAGCACGACATACGGCCCCGACGGCACGCCGTAATGGCCGAGCGTCAGGCCGAAGTCCTGATGATGCTTGGGCAAGCCCGCAGGCGATGCAATGTCGATCAGCCCGCCGATGCCGAACACCGAATTCATCGCGATGCGCATCAAATCCTGCGTGGCGTCCGTGATCTTCAGTTGCAGCAGGTTGTTCGCGAAGTTGCTGAAATCGCCCAGGTTCGAGAAGAAGTTGCTGACCGCCGTGCGGAACGGGCTCGGCGTCCAGTCCACGTAGAACTGCGCGACCGGACGCGCCACGTAATTGTCGACCGTGTCGTTGAACTTGAAGATGGTCCGGTTCATCGGTTCGAGCGGATCGTGCGGATTGCGGTCCGGACCCGTCGCGCACCCAGCCATCAAAAGCGCGCCCGCGACGGCGAAACTCGTCGCCAGCTTGCGGAGCGCGGCAGCGGCAGGCGCCGCTGGAGCCATTCTCATTCTTCAATTCCTCTTAGATTGTCATGCCGCTGGCTCGCGCGCAGCCTTGCGCGGTCCGCCGCGCGCACCTTGCGCGGTTTGCCCATCAACACGGGCTGAAACACCACGGCGCCGATCAGCGTGCACAGAAGCGACAGCGCCAGCAGCCGCCCCATGCTCGACGTGCCGGGGTGATGCGAGAACCAGAGACTGCCGAAAGCCGTCGCGGTGGTGGCCGCGCTGAACATCACGGCGTGCGTGAGGCTCGACTGGAGAAGGCGCGTCTGCCCTTGCCGCCACGCCATCACGAAGTAGATCTTGAACGCGACGCCGACGCCCAGCATCAGCGGCAGCGCGATGATATTCGCGAAGTTGAGCGGCATGCGGAAGACGACGCACAACTCCAGCGTCACGATCGCCGAAACGAGCAACGGTACCAAAGTTCGCAGAACGTCGCCGAAACGACGCAGCGCGAGCCACAGCAGCACCGTGATGGCGATGAGCGAATACAACGCGGCATGCTCGAACGCGGCGATGATGACCTGAGCCGAATGGCGCACGGAAATCGGTCCGCCGATGGCATTCGGCTCGACGCGCTGCACCGCGTCCGCGAAGTGCGCGAGCAGCGTGTCGTCGCTCGGATCGACGCCCGGAGGCGCTTTCGGCGACACGTTCACGAGCGCCTGACCGCCCGGCGTCACCCACGACTCGACCATCGCGGCCGGAAGCGTCGCGCGGGTGATTTCGGTCGGCTGCAACAGCGCGCGAAGCTGCGCGAGCGCGAGGCGCAGCGGCTCGGCCATCGCGTGCTCGGCGCGGTCGCGCGTGGCGGCGTCGGCTTGCGCGAGCTTCGCGAGCGTCGCCGACAAATGCTTCGCTTCGGGCGCGCCCTGGCCGGGATGCTCGTCGGCGGCGAGCGAAAGCTGATTCGATACCCGCCTGAGCGTCGCGACCCGCACCGCGTCAGTCACCGGCGACGCCACCGGTTGATTCAGCGCGGGCAGCAGTTGATCGGCGGCGGCCTGAATCAGCTTGAGCTTTGCCGGCTGATCAGCGGGAATGAGCGACGACAGCGTGGTCGCGCGTTCCACTTCGGGCAGCTTGTCGAGCTTCGCCGCGATGCGGTCCGCGTCCGCCAGCGACGGCGCGAGCACGGCGACGTCGTTCACCGCGGCTTCGGGCGAGTCCTTGAGCGAGATGAGCGTCGCCATCGACTCGGTGCGCGGGTCTTTGAGATGCAGCGGATTGAAGTCGAAGCGCAAGTGCGTGAGCAGCGGCAGCGCGCCGATCACGACGACGAGCGTGCCGATCAGCACCGGCTTGCGATTCCGGTCGAGGAATTCGTCGACCGGCGCGAGCATCGGGAAACCGGGCGCTTTCGGCTCGCCCGGCGGCGCGAACACTTTGATGAGCGCGGGCAAGAGCGTCATGTTGGTCACGTACGCGACGAACATGCCGACGCCCGCGATCAGCCCGAGTTCCGACACGCCGCGATAGGCCGTCGGCAGGAACGAGAAGAAGCTCGCGGCGGTGGCGGTCGCGGCGAGCGTGAGCGGCACGGCGACATGCCGGGCGGTTTCCGCGAGCGAGACGTCGAGCCGCTTGTGCCGATGCCGCTCCTCCCGATACTTCACGCCGAACTGAATGCCGAAGTCCACGCCGAGCCCGACGAACAGCACCATGAACGCCACCGAGATCATGTTGAGCGCATGGACCATCATGAGGCCGAGCGCCGCCGTCACCGAGAGCCCGACGAAGAGCGTGATGAACACCGCGAGGATCATGCGCTTCGAGCGCAGCGCGACCCAGAGAATCATCAGCACGACGAGGAAAGTGAGGGCGCCGTTGAGCGCCGCGCCGTCCTGCACGGAGGCGAATTCCTCGTCGGCGAGCGGTTGCGCGCCGGTCAGATGCAGCGTCGCGCCGTATCTCTTGTCGAGGCCGATCTTCGCGGCTACCGCGCGGATTTCGTCGGATGTGCCGGCCGCCGCTTTCAGCGCGCTGAAATTGAGTTGCGGCAACACGGTGATAAAGGCGCGGCCGGGCCCGTCGCCGCCCGGACTGGCGACATCGCGCCATGAAAACGCGGCGGGCTGGTTCGCCAGCACGCGGTCCAGCACGGTCGCGCTGCGGCCGAGCAGATTGGCCATTTGGCCGAGATTGACCTGACCGAGCATCAACGGCACATTGAGCGTCGTGTTCAGCGTCTGCGCGAGGCCCGTGAGCGTGGGGTCGTGCGCCAGCGTGTTGATGAGCGGGCGCGCCTGCACGAGCTGCTTCGTGACCTGATCGACCTTGTTTGTCGGCAGATAGAGCAGGCCGTTGCGCGCGAAGAATTCGCCGCCTTCCGGCTGCGAGATCGACTTGAAGCGGTCCGGCTCCTTCGCGAGCGCGGCGGCGAGTTCGTTCGCGGCGGCATCGGCGAATTCGGCGGCGGGCGCTTCGACGACGATCAGCAGCGTGGCGCCGCGCTGCGGAAAGGCTTTTTCGATGGCGTCGCCGCGCGCAGCCCATTCCGGTTCGTTTTCGATCAGCTGGCTGACGTCGGTGCTGATCTTGAAGTGGTGAACGACATAAATCGTGGAGAGGATGCCGAGCAGAATCGAAGCGGCGATAATCCACGCCGGCCGGCGAATGGCGAGCGTGACGAAGCGGGTAATGTTGGACGTCAGCATGAAGACGCTACCTGGTGTGACCTGTTATTTTCGCGGACCGCATAGTGCGAGCCGCGTGATGACGCTGCCGCGTTAGCGCGCCGGCTTTCGCTTCGGCGGCTGAACCGCGAGTCCAACGACGGCGGTGATGCCGCGCAAGTATACCGGTGGAGACGGCGCGGTCGAGACGGCGGTGAACTGTCGGCCCGCTGGTCTGTCGATATACTGGCTCGACGGCCTGACGAGTCCGCGCCGAACAATTGGATCATTAGAGAACGGGTGCCATGAAACGCTATCTGTCTGTCTGCTTCGCTTTTCTCCTCGCCACGCTGTCGTTTTCCGGCGCGGCGGTCGCCCAAACGAGCCCGGAGGCCGTCGTCAAAAGTGCTGTCGAAGGCACTGTCAACGCGATGAAGGCCGACCCGCAAGCGCGCGGCGGCGACATGGCGAAGATCACGCAACTCGTGCAAGCGCGCTTCCTGCCCGCCACGGACTTTCAGCGCACCACGCGCATTGCACTGGGCAAGGCGTGGGCCAGCGCCACGCCCGAGCAGCAAAAGCAGCTTTACGACCAGTTCCAGACGCTGCTCGTGCATACCTACGCGGCGTCGCTCGCGCAACTGCGCGACCAGGACGTGACGTTCCGCTTCGACCCGCCGAACGTCGACGCGAGCGCGAAAGACGCCGTGGTGGAATCGCACGTGGTCTCGACGGGCGGCGACAACCCGGTGCGCTATCGCCTCGGCAAGACGGCGCAGGGCTGGAAAATCTACGACATCGACATGATGGGCGCGTGGCTCATCCAGGTCTATCAGCAGCAGTTCGCCGGGCAGCTTCAGAAGGGGGGCGTGGACGGCCTCATTAAATACCTGGCCGAGCATAACGCGCGTTCGGCCGGCTGACCTAGCCGCGCCGGTTCTCCACGGCGAACTTGATCAGTTCCGCCTGTCCGTCGATGGCGAGCTTGCGCTTCAGATTCAGCCGGTGCGTCTCCACCGTGCGCACCGACAAGCCATGCTGCGTTGCGATCTGCTTGCTCGACAAGCCCTGCGCGAGCGCATCGAGAATGTCGCGTTCGCGCGGCGTCAGACGTTCCAGCGGCGTTTGCATGGCCTGCGCCTGAATCATGCGGGCCGCGAGCCCCGCGCTGAAGAAGGTCTTGCCGGCGAGCACCGCGTCGATCGCCTGAATGATCTCGGCGGCGGGCGAATCCTTGAGCACGTAGCCGCTCGCGCCGGCGCGCACGGCCTGCGTCACGTACTCCACGTTGTCGTGCATCGAGAGCATCAGCACGCGGATAGCGGGGAAGCGCTCGTGAAAAAGCGCGGCCAGTTCGATGCCGCTCATGCCCGCCATGCCGACGTCCATCAGCACGAGATCGGGACGCGTGGCTTCGTCGGCGGCGAGCGCGAGCGCCTCGTGCCCGTTGCCCGCTTCGCCGGTGACAGTGAGACGCGGGACGGCTTCGAGCCGTGCGCGCAGGCCGTCGCGCACGAGCGGATGATCGTCGACGAGCAACAGGCGGGCGGGTTCAGGCGTCATCGGAAAGTCCTTGCAGATTCGGGGCGGAGAGCGGCAACGGCACATGCGCCGTGATCGACGTGCGGCCCAGTTGCGACTGAATGGAAAGCGTGCCGCCGAGCGTGTCCAGCCGCTCGCGCATGTTGCGCAGGCCGAGGCCGCTCGCCGGATCGGCCAGTACGGACTGCGCATCGAAACCGCGGCCGTTGTCGCTGACGACGAGCCGCACGCCGTTCGGCGCGACATCGAGCGCGAGCGTCGCCCGGCTCGCGTGCGCGTGTCGCGCGATGTTGTTCAGCGCTTCCTGTGCGATGCGAAACAGCACGGTGTTCACCGGATCGGGCAACGCGGACGGCTTGCCGTCCGCCGTCCGTTCGAAGCGTACTTCGATGCCGTCCTGCCCGTCCATCTCGCGGGCAAGCTGCTCCAGCGCGGCGGCGAGGCCGAGGTCGTCGAGCATCGTGGGGCGCAGCGCGTGCGAGATGCGACGAACTTCGCGCAAGGTCGCCGCGAGACGCCCGAGACCGGTGGCGAGCGCCGCCTCGGCGGCGGTTTCGCGCGTGGGCGACCGTTCGAAGCGCGCGAGCGCCGATTCCAGCAGCAGCTTGACGGACACCAGCATCTGACTGATGCCGTCGTGCAATTCGCGCGAGAGCCGCGCCCGCTCGTGTTCCTGCGATTCGACCACCTGCCGCGCGAGGCGCTTCAACTTGGCGTCCGCGCTGCGATGCTCGCTGATATTGAGCACCGCGCCGCACAGCGCGATGACGCCGAGCGCCGCCAGCGCGATGCCGCCGATCCACATCACCGTTCTGTCGATGTTCGCGGCCGCCTGACCGTCGATGCGCGTGAGCGCCGTCTCGACATCCTCCAGATAAATGCCGGTGCCGATCATCCAGCCCCAGCGTTCGAGCGGCACCACGTAGCCGAGCTTCGGCGCGAGCTGGCCCGTGGACGGCCGCTGCCACACATAGCGCACGTAGCCGCCGCCCTTGGACGCTTCCCGGATCAACTGCTGGATGGTGAGTTCGCCCGCCGGATCGCGCATGGTCCACAAGTCTCGCCCGACGAGATCCGGCTGGCGTGGATGCATCAGCGATTTGCCGCGCATCGTGTAGACGAAAAAATAGCCGTCCGGCCCGAAGTCCAGACGATGCAGCGTATCGAGCGCGAGACGGCGGCGTTCGTCGTCGCTGCGCCGATCGCCGGGCGGCGCGTCGTAATATGGCGCGATGGCGCTCTGCGCGAGTTCGACGTAATGCCGCAACTCGACTTCCTTGCTCGACATGTACGCCGTTTGCAGCGTCGCGTGCTGCGCGCGGGCGAGCGAGGTCGCCTGATGGCGCACGCCATATTCGATACCGCCGATGGCGAGCGCGAACGGCACGATCGCCAGCACAACAATCTTGGCTTTCAGGTTCATGACGCTGGAACGTTCGATGCTCTACGTAGTTTCGCGTAGCGGGCGTACGTAGTTGTCCGGTTGTGAGGTCCGGGACGAAGGCGAATACTACACGCCCGAGGCGCTCCACGGCGCGAGCCGCGCGGGCGGACATCCAAGACTTACCAAAATAGGAGACACCATGAATCGGGCTTCCGGATTCCTGGTCTGGATCGCGCTCGCGCTCTTGGGCGCGTTCGCTTTCGGCACCATCGCGCTCGCGCACGGCGAGCGAGTCAGCGCACTGTGGATCGTCATCGCGGCGGTCTGCGTCTATCTCATCGCGTATCGATTCTATTCGCGCTTCATCGCCGGCACGGTGTTGAAGCTCGACGGCTTGCGCATGACGCCGGCCGTTCGTCACAACGACGGCCTCGACTACGTGCCGACCAACAAATACGTGCTGTTCGGCCACCATTTCGCGGCGATTGCAGGCGCGGGTCCGCTCGTCGGTCCGGTGCTCGCCGCGCAGATGGGCTACACGCCCGGCATGCTGTGGATCTTGGCGGGCGTCGTGTTCGCGGGCGCGGTGCAGGATTTCGTCGTGCTTTTCATCTCGACGCGCCGCGACGGCCGCTCGCTCGGCGATCTCATCAAGATGGAACTCGGCACCGTGCCCGGCGTGATCGCGCTCTTCGGCGCGTTCCTCATCATGGTGATCATTCTCGCGGTGCTCGCGCTGATCGTCGTGAAGGCGCTGACGAATTCGCCGTGGGGCACATTCACCGTCGCCGCGACCATTCCGATTGCGCTCTTCATGGGCGTCTATTCGCGCTTCATTCGTCCGGGCCGCATCGGTGAAGTGTCGATCATCGGTTTCGTGCTGCTGATGCTCGCGATCACCTACGGCGGACAAGTCGCGCAATCGCCGACGCTCGCGCCGCTCTTCACGTTCACGGGCGTTCAGCTCACGTGGATTCTGATCGGCTACGGCTTTGTCGCGTCGGTGCTGCCGGTGTGGCTGCTGCTCGCGCCGCGCGATTATCTGTCGACGTTCCTCAAGATCGGCACGATCCTCGGCCTCGCGATCGGCATTCTGATCGTCGCGCCCGAACTGAAGATGCCCGCGTTCACAAAGTTCGTCGACGGCTCGGGTCCGGTGTGGGCGGGCAACCTGTTCCCGTTCCTGTTCATCACGATCGCGTGCGGCGCGGTGTCGGGCTTCCACTCGCTGATCTCGTCGGGCACCACGCCCAAGATGATCGACAACGAAGTGAACATGCGCTTCATCGGCTACGGCGCGATGCTGATGGAGTCGTTCGTCGCCATCATGGCGCTCGTCGCCGCCTGCGTGATCGAGCCGGGCGTCTACTTCGCGATGAACAGCCCCGCCGCGCTGCTCGGCACGACGCCGGACGCGGTCGCGCAGACGGTCACGTCGTGGGGCTTCACGCTGACACCGGACATGCTCACCTCGACGGCGAAGGCCGTGGGCGAAACGACCATCGTCGCGCGGGCGGGCGGCGCGCCGACGCTCGCAGTCGGCATGGCGGAGATTCTGCATCGCGTGATCGGCGGCCCGGCGATGATGGCCTTCTGGTATCACTTCGCCATTCTCTTCGAGGCGCTCTTCATTCTGACCGCGGTCGACGCCGGCACGCGCGCCGGGCGCTTCATGCTGCAAGACCTGCTAGGCACGTTCCACCCGGCGCTGCGACGCACGGAATCGCTGGTGGCCAATCTCATCGCGACCGGCTTGTGCGTCGCGGCTTGGGGCTACTTCCTGTATCAGGGCGTGGTCGATCCGTTCGGCGGCATCAATACGCTGTGGCCGCTCTTTGGCATCTCGAATCAGATGCTCGCGGGTATCGCGCTGACGCTCGGCACCGTCGTGCTGTTCAAGATGAAGCGCGAGCGTTTCGCGTGGGTGACGATCGTCCCGACGGTGTGGCTGCTCATCTGCACGCTGACCGCCGGCTGGCAGAAGATCTTCGACGCGAACCCGAAGGTCGGCTTCCTCGCACATGCCGGCAAGCTGCGCGATGCATTCGAGGCAGGCAAGGTGATGGCGCCGGCGAAGTCGTTGCCGGAGATGCAGCGGATCATCTTTAACGATTACGTCGATGCCGCGCTGTCGGGGCTCTTCATGTTCGTCGTGGTGAGCATTGTGGTGTACGGCGTGCTGGCCGTGCTGCGCGCGCGCCGCGAGGCGCGGCCGACGGTGCGCGAAACGCCGTTTGAACCGATGCCCACGGGCGGCGGCGCGGCAGTGCGCTCGGGTCATTGAGCCCCAGAAGCCAGGGAGTCGGCCATGTTCAGCGATCTTCGGCAAGCAGGGCGGTATCTCGGCCAGGCGATGCGCCTGATGGTCGGCATGCCTGATTACGATGCGTACGTCACGCACATGCAAACGACGCATCCCGACAAGCCCGTGATGACGTACGCGGAGTTTTTCCGCGAGCGGCAGGAGGCAAGGTACGGATCGGGAGCGGGGAAGTGTTGTTGATGCGTGACTGATTCCAGCGAGCGGTGACTGACAACGCGACGGCGCGAGCCGTCGCGTTTTTATTTGGACTTCGAAGAATGTCCGTTTTGCCTATTCCATTCGGACGAGGCTAAAATGACTACCGTCACGTGACCAGGGTCGATATCATGTCTCACAAGCGAGTTTCGAAATCGGAGTTCAAGGCGAAGGCGCTTGAATACTTCCGGCTCGTGGAATCGACAGGAGAGAGCATGATCGTGACAGACCATGGAAAGCCCGTGCTCGAGGTGCGGCGGTATGACAACTCGGCGCTCACGCCGCTTCAGGAATTGCGCGGCAGCGTGCTGTTTTGCGAAGACGCGTTCGAGCCGATCGGCGACGAGGATTGGGAGGCGTATCGGTGATCGTGCTGGACACGCATACGCTGCTCTGGTGGGTGAGCGGAGGCGCGCTCAGCAAGCAGGCGCGCGCGGCAATCGAGAAGGAATCGGGCGAACGAGGCGAGATCGTCGTCTCCACCATCTCGGCGTGGGAGATCGCGCTGCTCGTGCGGCGCGGCAAGATTGGACTGTCGATGGATGTCGGCGACTGGATCGAGAAGGTCAGTCGTATCGACGCAGTGCGCTTCATGCCTGTGGATAGCAGCATCGCCATCAGGTCGATCGACTTGCCGGGCGAGTTTCACAACGATCCGGCGGATCGCCTGATCGTCGCGACGGCGCGTGCGCTCGCGGCGCCCATCGTCACGCGGGATCGGTTGATTCGCGAGTACGAGCACGTCAAGACGATCTGGTAGCGCAAAAAAGGGCGAACGGCCCGCAAGCCATCCGCCCTTTGCACATCTTGTCGTTCAACGAAAACTCAGTGCGCCGCCGCAGCCGTCTTCGACGACTTGTTCTTCTGCGCGCGCCCAATCTCTTCCAGCTTGATCTCGACGTGCTTCGAGAATACGTATTCGGCCGGACGCTGCTTGTCGATGGGCAGTTCCTTCGCGTAAGCGCCTTCCGTGCGCGGCCCGCGCATCGACACGCCCAGCGCCTTCAGCGGATGCGCGACCGTATCCATCACGGCGGTCGCCTCGAAGCCACTGTGGACCATGCAGTCCGCGCACTTCTCGTAGTTGCCCGTGCCGTACTTCTCCCACTCGGTGGTTTCCATCAGTTCCTTGAAGGTCTTCGCGTAACCTTCGCCGAGGAGATAGCACGGACGCTGCCAGCCGAACACCGTGCGCGCCGGGTTGCCCCACGGCGTGCACTGATACGTCTGGTTGCCCGCGAGGAAGTCGAGGAACATGGCCGACTGGCTGAACGACCAGTTCTTGCCGTTGTTGCCGCGCTTGAAGATTTCGCGGAAGAGCGTCTTGGTCTTGTCGCGGTTCAGGAAGTGCTGCTGGTCCGGCGCGCGCTCGTAAGCGTAGCCGGGCGACACCGTGATGCCGTCCACGCCCATCGGCCCGAGCGTGTCGAAGAACTTCGCGACGCGTTCCGGATCGGCATCGTTGAACAGCGTGCAGTTGATGTTCACGCGAAAGCCGCGGCGCTTCGCTTCGCGGATCGCTTTGGTGGCCTTCTCATACACGCCGTCCTGCGACACCGAATGGTCGTGCATGGCCTGATCGCCGTCGAGGTGAACGGACCAGACGAAGTACGGGCTCGGCTGGTAATCGTCCATCTTCTTTTCCATCAGGAGCGCATTCGTGCAGAGATAGACGAACTTCTTGCGCGCGATGATGCCCTTCACGATCTGCGGCATTTCCTTATGCAGAAGCGGCTCGCCGCCCGCAATGGAGACGACCGGCGCGCCGCACTCGTCGACGGCGCCGAGGCATTCTTCCAGCGACAGGCGCTGGTTCAGGATCGGGTCCGGATAGTCAATCTTGCCGCAGCCGTTACACGCCAGATTGCAGCGGAACAGCGGTTCCAGCATGAGCGCGAGCGGATAACGCTTGTTGCGCGAAAAATGCTGGCGGGCGATGTACGCGCCAACGCGGACCTTCTGGAGCATCGGAATAGACAATTGCGTCCTCTCCTTATTCTTCGCGAATCGCCGTTGCCGCCGTGGCCGACAGCGCGGCGAGCGGTTGCAGCAACTTCGCGGGGAGTTTGAATTCGACCTTTTCCTCGCGGCCGTTCATCGTCGTGACTTCGACGTGTCCGAAGGCGCGCAGGGCATCGATCACGTGTTCGACCATTTCTTCGGGCGCCGAAGCGCCCGCCGTGATGCCGACCGTCTGCGCATGCGCAAACCATTCGGGCTTGATCTCGGAACCGTCCGCGACGAGATAGCTCGGCACGCCGCTTTCGGTGCCGATCTCCCGCAGGCGGTTCGAATTGGAACTGTTGGTCGCGCCGACCACGAGCAGGACATCGACTTGCGATGACAACTCGCGCACCGCTGCCTGCCGGTTCTGCGTCGCGTAGCAGATGTCGCGCGTGTCCGGCCCGACGATATCGCTGAAGCGGCGCTGCAATGCGTCGATGATGCCGCGCGTGTCGTCCACCGAAAGCGTCGTCTGGGTGACGTAAGCGACGGGCGTATCGGGCGGCAGCGACATGGTGTCGACTTCGGCTTCGCTCTGCACGAGCACCACCTTGCCGGGAATTTGGCCGATGGTGCCTTCCACTTCCGGATGCCCGGCGTGGCCAATCAGAATCAGCGTGCGTCCTTGCGATACATATTGCCGGCCCTGCACGTGGACCTTGGTCACGAGCGGGCACGTGGCGTCCAGCACGTCGAGACCACGCGCCTCGGCATCGCGCTCGACGCTATGCGCCACGCCGTGCGCGCTGAAAATGGCGACCGCGCCTTGCGGCACTTCGTCGAGTTCTTCCACGAAACGCGCGCCCTTGCCACGCAGGTTGTCGACAACGTGCCGGTTATGAACGATCTCATGGCGAACGTAGACCGGGGCGCCATGCCGTTCGAGCGCGCGATCGACGATTTCGATCGCACGGACCACGCCCGCACAAAAACCGCGGGGTTGAGCAAGGATGATACGCATGTTCGAGCGAACTCCGACTAGCGCGGGTTTCGGGTAATAGACGCGCAACTCACGCTTCGAATGATTGACGTTGCATACGCAATGCCTGCAACGTCCTGAAAGCACACCGGCAGAAGGACCCGGTAAGTTTGTCTGCGCGCCGAGGTTGACCGCGTATTCTAACGCGTTCCCTTTTTGAGCGCTCGCCGCGCGGCGCGGGCGAGCGCGTGGGGCGCGACGCCGATACGCCCGCGCGCCAAAGCCATTAAACTGTCGGTCGCCCGGGACGGCGTGAACGCTTGCGGGATCGCGTTTCCCGCGCCGTGTACATCCGCGGCGGCTGGTTTCGGCAGGCCGCTGCCATCCTGATTCGTGTGTCCTCCGTGCAACGCGTGCTTCGCCGTCGAGCGCGGTCGATGCTCGCGCGCCCATGGGTGCGCTGCCCGCCACGCGGGTTCAAGCTAATCGTCAAACTCATGTTACTCATCGCCTGGCTGTCGTTGCTGATCTGGATCGTGCTGCTCGTTGCGCGAGGTGGCTTCTGGCGCGCGCAGCCCGCGCCCGCGCTTTCGGATGCCGCCGTGCACGCCGTCGGCCAAGCGGAGATCGCGCGGCGCGGCGCGTGGCCCGCGCTCGTCGCGGTCGTCCCCGCCCGCAATGAAGCCGACGTGATCGGCCGCGCGGTCGGCTCGTTGCTGAAGCAGGACTATGCGGGCGCGTTCCACGTCGTGGTCGTCGACGATCACAGCACCGACGGCACGGCCGCCGTCGCGCTCGCCGCAGCCCGCGATCTCGGCCTCGAAGACCGCCTGACCGTGCTGACGGGCAAGCCGTTGCCGCCGGGATGGTCGGGCAAGGTCTGGGCGCAGTCGCAGGGCATCAATGCGATCGACACGCTCGGTCTTCCCGCCGAATTCCTGTTGCTCACCGACGCCGACATCTACCATCCGGCCGATGCCGCGACGCAACTGGTCGCGCGTACCATTCTGGAAGATTGCGATCTCGTTTCGCTGATGGTGCGCCTGCGCTGCGACTCGCCGTGGGAGAAGGCGCTGATTCCGGCGTTCGTGTTCTTCTTCGCGAAGCTGTACCCGTTCGCCTGGGTCAACGACCGGCGCAAGATGACCGCGGGCGCGGCGGGCGGCTGCATGCTCGTGCGCCGTTCGGCGCTGGCGGAGGCGGGCGGCATCGAATCGATTCGCGGCGAACTGATCGACGATTGCAGTCTCGCGCTGCGCATCAAGCATCGCGCGGGCAAAGCGGACGCGCGTCCCATTCGCCTCGATCTCGCGGACCGCAGCGAGTCGCTGCGCCCGTACGACGACTGGCGCGAAATCTGGAACATGATCGCGCGCACCGCGTTCACGCAGTTGCGCTATTCGCCGCTGCTGCTGGCCGGCACGGTGCTCGGCATGGCGCTGATCTATCTGGTGCCGCCCGTGTTCGCGCTGACGTGGGGCGCGCGCGCATGGCCCGCGTGCGCGGCCTGGGCGATGATGTGCATCGCCTATGGCCCGATGCTGCGTTACTACCGGCGGTCGTTGTTATGGGCGCCGCTGTTGCCGCTCGTCGCGCTGTTCTATGTCTCGGCGACGATCGGTTCGGCCGTGCGCTACTGGAGCGGCAAGGGCGGACAGTGGAAGGCGCGCGTGCAGGCGCCGACGCAGGAAGGTTCTTGATCGGGCGGCGGCGCGGAACTTAGCGCCGCGTCAGCATCGCGTACAGTTCGACGACCATGTCCGGCGAAAACGTGAACGGCACCCAGCCGTGACCCGTGTGCCGCATGATCAGCAGGCGGTCGCCGTTCGCGTGCTTCTGCACCGCCATCACCGGGTTCTTCGTCGCCGCGAAGCGCCAGCCGGGCGCAACGCCCATCGGCTGTTCCACCGACATCGACGCCCGCACGTTCGACAACTCCTCGATCAGTTCCGACACGCCCTGCGGATTCAGCAGCACGGACTTGCCGCCGATGGTCATCTGAATGGTGTCGCGGTCCGGGCGCGAAACATTGAGCGCAGGCGCCGCGTCGGGTTCGGCGTCGGCGGGCGCTTGCGTCTGAGCGTCGGTGGCTGCGAGCGCGGTTTCATCGGAATCGCTCGCGCGCGGCGGCAGCGGCGCGGGCGGCTCGGCGATATCGTCGGTGGCCGACGCAGCGACAGACGACGCAGCGACAGACGCAGGGACAGACTGAGCGGCAGCGCCGGTAACAGCAGGAACGGTGGCGGCCCGGAGGAGCGCATCGAGGCTCGACTCCAGCGCGCCGAGCTGGTCATGTAGATTCATGCGAAGTTGGATGTCTTGCGAAGCTGGCAGCGAGGGCAAGAATTTTACCTGCTCCCCTTCCTGCGAGCCGGCACACGTTGTAACCAAATGCGTTGAAACGGCGCGGGGTGCAATGCCCCCGGGACTGAACGCCGCGAGCAGGCGTTCGAAAAGAAATCGCGTTGGCGCCGAACGCCAACGCGATGGTGAGCGCGGGCATGCCGCCCGCGCTCCTTGCTGCGTTACTTCGATTGCGCTTGCGCGAGCGCGGCGTTGAGCGTCTGGCTCGGACGCATCACAGCGGTGAGCTTCGCGTCTTCCGGCTTGTAATAGCCGCCGATATCCGCTTCGCTGCCCTGCACGACCGTCAGTTCCTCGACGATCTTCTGCTCGTTCTCAGCCAGGCTCTTTGCGAGCGGCGCGAAGAACTCGGCCAGTTCGCGATCCTCCGTCTGGTTCGCCAGTTCCTGCGCCCAGTACATGGCGAGATAGAACTGGCTGCCGCGGTTGTCGAGCTGGCCGGTCTTCGGCGACGGGCCCTGGTTGTTGTCGAGCAGCTTGCCGGTGGCGGCGTCGAGCGCCTTCGCGACGAGCTTCGCCTTCGCGTTGTTGCTCTTGATGCCGAGCTCTTCCAGCGACACCGCCAGCGCCAGGAACTCGCCGAGGGAATCCCAGCGCAAGTGGTTCTCTTGCACCAGTTGCTGCACGTGCTTCGGCGCCGAGCCGCCCGCGCCCGTTTCATACAGTCCGCCGCCCGCCATCAGCGGAACGATGGACAGCATCTTCGCGCTCGTGCCGAGTTCCATGATCGGGAACAGGTCGGTCAGGTAGTCGCGCAGGATGTTGCCGGTCACCGAAATGGTGTCGAGGCCGCGGATCACGCGTTCGAGCGTGTAACGCATGGCGCGCACTTGCGACATGATCTGAATGTCGAGCCCTTCGGTATCGTGATCCTTCAGGTACGTCTCGACCTTCTTGATGAGCTCGTTCTCGTGCGGACGGTACGGGTCGAGCCAGAACACGGCCGGCATGCCCGAATTGCGCACGCGCGTGACGGCGAGCTTCACCCAGTCGCGGATCGGCGCGTCCTTCACGAGGCACATGCGCCAGATGTCGCCTTGCTCGACTTGCTGCGTGAGCGATTCGATGACCTCGTTCGTCGCGTTATCGACGATACGCGCCGTGCCGTCTTGCGGAATCTCGAAGGTCTTGTCGTGCGAGCCGTACTCTTCGGCCTTCTGCGCCATCAGGCCGACGTTCGGCACCGTGCCCATCGTGCGCGGATCGAATGCGCCGTTGGTCTTGCAGAAGTTGATGATTTCCTGATAGATGCGCGCGAACGTGCTTTCCGGAATCAGACACTTCGTGTCTTGCGGACGGCCATCGGCGCCCCACATCTTGCCGCCGGCGCGAATCATCGCGGGCATCGACGCGTCCACGATCACGTCGTTCGGCGCGTGCAGGTTCGAGATGCCCTTCGCCGAATCCACCATCGCCAGTGCCGGACGGTGCTCGTGGCACGCGTGCATGTCGCGGATGACTTCATCGCGCTGCGATTCCGGCAGCGCCTCGATCTTCGAATACAGATCGACAAGACCGTTGTTGACGTTCACGCCCAGTTCTTCGAAGAGCTTCGCGTGCTTGGCAAACGCGTCCTTGTAGAACACCTTCACGGCGTGGCCGAAGACGATCGGGTGCGAGACCTTCATCATGGTCGCCTTCACGTGCAGCGACAGCATGACGCCGGTCTTGCGCGCGTCTTCCATCTGGTCTTCGTAGAACGCGATCAGCGCCTTCTTGCTCATGAACATGCTGTCGACGATCTCGCCTTCCTGCAGCTTGACCTTCGGCTTCAGCACGATGGTTTCGCCGCGCTTCGTGACGAGTTCCATGCGCACTTCGCGCGCCTTGTCGTTCGTGATGGACTTTTCGCCGTGATAGAAGTCGCCGTGCTTCATGTGCGCGACGTGCGTGCGCGACGCCATGCTCCATTCGCCCATGCTGTGCGGATGCTTCTTCGCGTAGTTCTTGACGGCGAGCGGCGCGCGGCGGTCCGAATTGCCTTCGCGCAGAACCGGGTTCACCGCGCTGCCGAGACACTTCGAGTAACGCTGGGCGATGGCCTTTTCTTCGTCGTTCTTCGGCTCTTCCGGATAGTTGGGCACCTTGTAGCCCTTGCCCTGAAGTTCCTTGATCGCGGCGACGAGCTGCGGCACGGACGCGCTGATGTTCGGCAGCTTGATGATGTTGGTGTCCGGAAGCTGCGTGAGGCGGCCGAGTTCGGCGAGGTTGTCCGGAACGCGCTGCTCTTCGGTCAGGAATTCGGGGAATTCGCCGAGAATGCGCCCGGCGAGCGAAATGTCGCTGGTTTCCACGTTCACGCCGGCCGGCGCGGTGAACGTGCGGATGATCGGCAGAAAGGCGCTGGTCGCGAGCAGCGGAGCTTCGTCGGTCAGGGTGTAGATGATGGTGGGTTGCTGATTACTCATCGCTTGTCTCGACATCCAGAAACGGGTTGAAAAAGGACCGCCGGCTACTGTGGACCTGCGCGGGCGCTCTCGCGCCTGCGGTCGCACGCAACATGGTTGCTCGCGCCTTCCGGCATCAGTCCGCTATTTTGCCTGATTTTGCGGGCGCCGCGTGCGTGAAATTGCTCGCCGAAGCACCGGAAAACGGGCCTTTCTCCGTTGGATCAATGACTTAGAATTTTTGGGTCTTATACAAGAGTGCGTTGCAGGCGATCGGCGGACTGCGCCCGCGCGTCTTACGCGTCGAGATAGCCGTTCGCCCGGAACCAGTCGAGCGCGTCGCGCAAGCCTTCGCGATACGGCCGCGCCCGATAGCCCAGTTCCGCTTCCGCCTTCGCCGACGTGAAGTACATCTTGTTCTTCGACATGCGCAGGCCGTCGACGGTCACGAACGGCTCCTTGCCGCTCACCTTCGCGAACATCTCCGCGCCGATGGCGAGCGGATACAGCGGCCCGCGCGGCAGCTTGATGGTCGGCGGCTTGCGGCCGACGAGTCCGGCGATATCCGCGAGCATCTGCTGCAACGGCAGATTTTCGCCGCCGAGAATGTAGCGCTCGCCGATCTTGCCGCGTTCTAGCGCGAGAAAGTGGCCGTTCGCGACGTCATCCACATGCACGAGATTCAGCCCTGTATCGACGAACGCGGGAATCTTGCCGGTCGCCGCCTCGACGATGATGCGCCCCGTCGGCGTCGGACGCACGTCGCGCGGGCCGATGGGCGTCGACGGATTGACGATGACCGCCGGCAGCGCGTCGTTCCCGACCATCCGTTCCACCGCGCGCTCGGCCAGCACCTTGCTGCGCTTGTATGCGCCGATGGTGCTTGCCGCATCCGACGGCTTCGTTTCGTCGACGATCGCGCCCGAGCTCGTCACCTTCAACGTCGCGACGCTGCTCGTGTAGACGATGCGCTCGACGCCTTCGGCGAGCGCCGCGCGCATCGTGGCCTCGGTGCCTTGCAGGTTCGCGCGCTCGATCTCGCTCGGGTCCGGCGCCCAGATGCGATAGTCCGCCGCGACGTGAAAGAGATAGCGCATGCCCTTGAGCGCCGTGCGCATCGACGCTTCGTCGCGCATGTCGCCGACGACGATTTCCGCGTCGAGCGACTCCACGTTCTTGCGCGGACTCGTCGCGCGCACGAGCAGCCGCACGTCGAAACCGCGGTCGATGGCGAGCCGCGCGAGCGCCGACCCGACGAAACCCGAGGCGCCGGTGATGAGCACGCGAGAGCCGGATATATCTGTCATTCTTACCTCGTGAGATGCGCTCTTCGCGCGATCGTTCGTAACAAGTGCCGCGCCGAAATGGCTGCGCGAATCGCCGCCGGAGCCGATGTGACAAGGCGTTGCGGCTCGTGCTATGGTCCGTGCCTGCTGCGGGGCGCGCGGCCTTCGCAAAACGGACACACTACTGGTCAACGATGCCTCAGGACAACCGCAACCACGCTCTTTGGATCTACATCGCCATCGCAATCTCCCTTGCGGTGCTGTTCGCCATCGATCTGCTGATGCCCATGCGCGTCGCGATCTGGGTGTTCTACGTGTTGCCCGTCGTGCTGTGCATGTGGATCAACCGCCCGGCCGTTCCGATCATTACCGCGGGCGCGGGGTCGGTGCTGATGATTCTCGGCTACGTGCTTTCCACGGGAGACTCCGTCGCCAGCCGCGAAGTGCTGCAACTCAATCGCGCGATGGGCATTTTCGTGCTGCTCGTGCTTTCGATCGTGGCGCACCTGTATATCAAATCGCGGCTCGCGGTACAACGCACCGCCTGGTTGCAGGAAGGCGTCGCGCAAATGAGTCTGCAATTGCGCGGCGAGCAGTCTCCGGCGTCCATCGGCGTCAGCATTTTGCGTTCTCTCATTCCGTATGTGAATGCGAAGGTGGGCGTAGTCTACGTCCTCGAAGGCGAGACGCTCGAACGCATCGCGGCCTGGGCGCTGCCCGACGAAAACGGCGCGCCGCGCCGCATTGCGCGCGGCGAGGGGCTCGTCGGACAGGCGATTGTCGACAAGCGCGTGCTTCAGCTTCGCGATGCGTCCGCGCATTATCTGAAGGCGGGATCGGCGCTCGGCGCGGCGTCGGCATCGCGCGTAATCGTCGCGCCGCTTTACGCCGATGGCGATGTGGCGGGCGCGATCGAAGTCGGTTTCGTCGGCGACGAGGGCCGTTTCGACGACGCCCGCGTGCTGCTGGAACTGGCCGCCGAAGCGATGGGCATGGCGATGCGCTCGGCGCGGTATCGCATGCGGCTTGTCGAACTGCTGGAAGAAACGCAGCGGCAAAGCGAAGAGTTGCAGGTGCAGCAGGAAGAACTGCGCGTGTCGAACGAGGAACTTGAGGAACGCGGCCGCGCGTTGCAAGACTCGCAGGCGCGTCTCGAACAGCAACAGGCCGAGCTCGAACAGACCAACGTGCAGCTCGAAGAGCACGCGCAGCATCTCGAGCGGCAAAAGACCGAACTGCTTCAGGCGCAGCAGGAGTTGACCGCCAACGCGCTGGAAATGGAGCGCGCGAGCCAGTACAAGTCCGAGTTCCTCGCGAACATGTCGCATGAGTTGCGAACGCCGCTCAATAGCTCGCTGATTCTCGCGAAGCTGCTGCAGGACAACAAGCAGGGCAATCTGACGGACGAGCAGGTGCGCTACGCCGCGACGATTCACTCGTCCAATAGCGATCTGCTTTCGCTCATCAACGACATTCTCGATCTGTCGAAGGTCGAAGCCGGCCAGATGGACGTGCAGTTCGCGCCGACGGCCGTGGAGTCGCTGATGCAGGCGCTGCGGCAATCTTTCGCGCCGGTCGCGGAAAGCAAGGGGCTTTCGTTCGTCACCGAAATCGGCGAGAACGTGCCGCAGTACTTCGTCACCGACAGTCAGCGGCTTTTGCAGGTGCTGCGCAATCTGCTGTCCAACGCCTTCAAGTTCACCGAGCGCGGCAGCGTGACCGTCGCCGTTCTGCGCGCGGGCGACGACGCGGTGCGCTTCGAAGTGCGCGATACGGGCATCGGCATTCCGCGCGACAAGCAAGACCTCATCTTCCAGGCGTTCCAGCAGGCGGACGGCACGACGAGCCGCAAGTACGGCGGCAGCGGCCTCGGCCTGTCGATCTCGCGCGAATTCTCGCGGCTCCTCGGCGGCTCGGTCGGCGTATCGAGCGAAGTGGGGCGTGGCAGCGTGTTCTCGGTGACGCTTCCGCTCGACAGCCATGAAGGCACCGTGACCGCGAAGCTCGACACCATCGGCCACATGAAAGAGCCCGAACCGGCTGCGGTCGAGCCGCCGCGCGCCGTGGCGCCTGCGCCCGCGCCCTCGCCCGTTCCACCGCAACCGGTTGCCGCGATGCCCGAGCCACAAGGCATCGCCGATGACCGCGCGAAACGTCAGCGGCCGAATCGCGTGATTCTCGTGATCGAAGACGATCGACGTTTCGCGCATATCCTTTACGACCTCGCGCACGAACTCGACTTCGACTGCGTGCACGCGGCCACGGCCACGCAGGGCGTCGAGCTCGCGCGCTCCATGCAGCCGAACGGCATTCTGCTGGATATCGGCTTGCCCGATCAGTCGGGTCTCACCGTGCTCGAATGGCTCAAGCACGACCCGATGACGCGCCACATCCCGATTCATATCGTGTCCGCCACGGATCACGCCGATGTCGCGCTGCATCTCGGCGCAATCGGCTATACGCTCAAGCCGAGCGCCCGCGACGATCTCGCGCAGGCCATCCGCAAGCTGGAAGCGCGTTCGTCGCAGGGCCCGCGGCGCGTGCTCGTGGTCGAGGACGACCCCGCGCTGCGGCAAAGCATTCACGCGTTGCTGGCGAGCGAGACGGTCGGCATCGTGGAAGCCGGATCGATATCGGAAGCGCTGGAGGAGATGAAGCGCGCGCCGTTCGATTGCGTCGTGATGGACCTGGCGCTGCCCGACGGTTCGGGCTACGAGTTGCTGGAGAAAGTCTCGACGAGCAGCGGCCACGCGTCGCCGCCGGTGATCGTCTATACGGGCCGGCAGATTTCGGCGGAAGAAGAACAGCGTCTGCGGCGTTACTCGAAGTCCATCATCATCAAGGGCGCGAAGTCGCCGGAGCGCTTGCTCGACGAAGTGACGTTGTTTCTGCACAGCGTCGAAAGCGCGCTGCCGCCGGAGCAGCAGCGCATGCTGCGCGCGGCCCGTCAGCGCGACGACGTGTTCGAAGGCCGCAACATCCTTCTCGCGGAAGACGACGTGCGCAATATCTTCGCGCTTTCGCGCGTGATCGAGCCGCTCGGCGCGACGCTCGAAATCGCGCGCAACGGACGCGAGGCGCTGGAAGCGCTGGCGCGCCGCGACGACATCGATCTCGTTCTGATGGACGTGATGATGCCCGAGATGGACGGCCTCACCGCAATGACCGAGATTCGCAAGCACCCCGAGCACGCGCGCCTGCCGATCATCGCGCTGACGGCGAAAGCCATGCAGAGCGATCGCGAGAAATGTCTCGAGGCGGGTGCGGACGACTACATATCGAAGCCCATCGACGTGGATAAGCTCGTGTCGTTATGCCGCGTCTGGCTGCGGCAGCGATGAACCGACATTCGATCCGATGAACGACAGCAAGCACGAGGAAGACGCCACGTTCGACATCGAACTGAAGCTGCTCCTCGAAGCCATTTATCTCAAGTATCAGCACGACTTCCGGCATTACTCGGTGAGTTCGCTGCGGCGCAGGCTCGCGCAGGCCGTGCATGACCTGGAATGCGAAACGCTTTCGCAGTTGCAGGAGCGCATACTGCGCGAACCGGCGCTCTTCGCGCGGCTCTTTCAGTACCTCACGGTGCAGGTCAGCGAAATGTTCCGCGACCCGAGCTATTTCCGCGCGATACGCGAGCAAGTCGTGCCGATTCTGCAGACGTATCCGTCCATCAAGGTATGGGTCGCGGGTTGCAGCAGCGGCGAAGAGTTGTGGTCGCTCGCGGTGCTGTTCGCCGAGGAGAACATCGCGGAGCGCACGCTATTCTATGCGACGGACATCAACGCCGAGGCGTTGCGGCAGGCGGAGAGCGGCATCTATCCGCTGGAGCGCATGGCGGGCTTCAGCCAGAACTACCTCGCGGCGGGCGGCAAACGTTCGTTGTCGGACTACTATCACGCGGCGTACGGCGCGGCGAAGTTCTCGCAGACGCTCAAGTCGCGCGTCGTGTTCGCGGATCACAGCCTCGCCACCGACAGCGTGTTTCTGGAAGCGCACCTCGTTTCGTGCCGCAACGTGCTGATCTATTTCGATCGCGCGTTGCAGGACCGCGCGCTCGGACTGTTCAGCGATTCGCTCGTGCGGCGCGGCTTTCTCGGACTCGGCAGCAAGGAAAGCCTGCGCTTTTCCAGACACACGGACCGCTTCGCGGATTTCAACGCGCGCGAGCGGCTTTATCAGAAGGTATAGCGATGAGCCCCGCAGCCATCCCCGATGCCTTCGACGCCGTGGTGATCGGCGCATCCGCGGGCGGCGTCGAGGCGCTCAACCTGCTGCTGCCCGAGTTGCCGCGCGACTTCGCGGCGCCGGTGCTGATCGTGGTGCATGTGCGGCACGGTCAGCCGAGCCTCTTGCCCGCGCTCTTCGCCGAACGCTGCCGGCTGCGCGTGGTGGAACCGTTCGACAAGGACGAGATCGCGCCTGGCACCGTGTATTTCGCGCCGCCCGGCTATCACATGATGGTCGAGGCCGAAGGCGGCGAGCCGCCTGCTATCGCGCTGTCGGTAGACCCGCCGGTGCGCTTCTCGCGGCCATCGGTGGACGTGCTGTTCGAATCGGCGGCGCATGCGTACGGCAAGCGGCTGCTCGGCATCGTGCTCTCGGGCGCGAACGACGACGGCGCGCGCGGCGCACGCGCGATCCGCGATGCAGGCGGCCTATGCTGGGCGCAGGACCCGAAGACGGCCTCCGCGACCGCGATGCCGCTCGGAGCCATCGCGCAAGGCGCGGTGCAGGACATTCTCACGCTGGACGACATGGTCGTGCGCCTCGCGGGACGCGCGCGCCGATAAGACGTTCGACACGCAACAACGAAGGCAAGGAGTCACCAGATGACGCAACCCATTCATGTGCTGATCGTCGACGACATCCGCAACAACATCACCGCGCTCGAAGCGTCGCTCGCGCGGCCGGATCTGTCGGTGCTGAAGGCGGAATCGGGTCCGGCTGCGCTCGAACTCCTGCTCAAGCACGAAGTCGCGCTCGCCATCCTCGACGTCAACATGCCCGGCATGGATGGCTTCGAGCTGGCGGAATTCATGCGCGGCAGCCCGCGCACCGCGCACGTGCCGATCATCTTTCTGACCGCGACGGCGCAGGACACGAACCGCACGTTTCGCGGCTACGAAGCGGGCGCGGTGGACTTCCTCTACAAGCCGTTCGATTCGCGCATCCTCAATTCGAAGGTCGATGTCTTCATTCAGATCGAACGGCAGAAGCAACAGCTCGCGACGCAACTCGCCACCGTGCAGCAGCTGCTCGATGCGAACGAGATGCTGATGGCCGTGCTCGGCCATGACCTGCGCACGCCGCTGTCGGCGGTAATCGCGTCGGCCGAATATCTGTCGCGCTTCGTGAAGGACGAGAACGTCGCGAATATCGGCACGCGCATCAAGTCGAGCGGCATGCGCATGGTCCGCATGGTCGATCAGTTGCTGAACCTCGCGCGGCTGCGCGGCGGCCGCGTGACGTTGCAGCCGCGAGCGGTCGAACTCAGCACGCTTGCGAAGAATATCGTCGAGGAATACGAGGCGCGCGTCGGCAAGGGACGCATTTTCGTGCTGCGTCAGGGCGATACGCTCCTGCAAGCCGACGGCGATCTGCTCTCGCAAGTGTTCTCGAATCTGATCGGCAATGCGCTGCAGCACGGGCTGGAAGGCGCGGCGATACAGGTGCGGCTCGAAGGCGGCGCGCAGAACGTCAGCATCATCGTGCAGAACGCGGGCGAGATCCCGCCCGACGTGGTGCCGAACATCTTCGCGCCGTATCGGTCGGGGCGGCGTCAGCATGAATCGGGCGGGCTTGGCCTCGGCCTTTACATCACGCGGGAAATCGCGCGGATGCACGGCGGCGATGTGAAAGTGCGCTCGTCCGCGGAGACGGGCACCATTTTCGAAGTCACGCTGCCTCGCGTGGCGCGTCCCACTGCGGGCGATCGGGACGATAACGTGCAGACGTTTCGTCTAGGCTGAACGCGCAAGTCCGGACGCGCAAGTTCGAACGCGCGGTCTACGCGGATTCGCGCGCGTGACTACAATGCGGCGTATGAATCAGTCACGAGGAATTGCATGATGTCCGGCCCGGATCTCGATACGAGGATCGAAACCTATTACGTGCGTGTGAAAGGCGTGGTGCAGGGCGTCGGGTTTCGCCATCACACCGTGCGGCGCGCGCATGCGCTCGGCGTGCGCGGCTATGTCGCGAATCTCAACGACGGCTCGGTGGAAGCCGTCATTCAGGGCGCGGCGAATCAAGTCGATCTAATGCTGGAATGGCTGCGACGCGGGCCGCCGCATGCCCGCGTCACCGATTTCTTCAGCGAAGAGCGGTACGTCGAAAAGCGCTACGAACGCTTCGAGCAGCACTGAGCAGCACTGAGCGGCACGCGTTAGCGCGCGACCAGCAGGCTCTCCGCGAAGTGCCATTCGTCGTCGCGCCATTGGTGCGTGCATTCGAAGCCCGCATCGATGGCGATTGGCGCGACTTCTTCGGCTGCGTACTTGTGGCTGCTTTCCGTCCAGATGGTTTCGCCTTCGCGGAAGTCGACGTGCAAGCCGGCATCGCGCACGCGCGCCGTCAACGGACGCTTCGCGCGCAGGTGCATTTCGATGCTGCGCGCGTCGGGATTGAAGCGCGCGACGTGTTCGAACGCGTCGAGCGGAAAGTCGCCGTGCAACTCGCGGTTGATGCGCGCGAGCAGATTCAGATTGAACGCCGCCGTCACGCCGATGGGATCGTCGTAGGCCGCGATCAGCACGGGCAAGGGCTTGATCAGATCGGTGCCGAGCAGAAGCGCATCGCCGGGTTCCAGCATGCTGCGGATCGACTGGAGGAACTTGGTGGCCGCAAGGCGCGCGAAGTTGCCGATGGTGCTGCCGAGAAATAGCACGAGCAGCCGCTCGCCCTTGTTACGCCGGGCGCTTACTTCGGACAGGCCGGCCAGATAGTCGCGTTCGTAGCCGACGATCGAAATGCGCTCGATATCGCCCAGTTCGCGACGGCATAGTTGCAAAGCCGTGCGCGAGATTTCGATGGGGTAGTAGGCGGTCGGCTGCTTTTTACACAGTGCTTCTAGAATGCGGCGTGTCTTGCGTCCGCTTCCGCTGCCGAGTTCCGCGACTTTCACGTTGCCGGGCAGCGCGGCCACGATGTCGGCGGCATGCGCCTTCAGCACGCGTTCTTCGGCGCGCGTCACGCCGTATTCCGGCAGCGCAGTGATCACTTCGAAGAGGGCAGAGCCGACTTCGTCATACAGATACATCGAAGGCAGTTCTTTCTGCGGGCGCTTGGACAAGCCGGCATGAACGGCTTCGGCAAAGGCACTGGAAAAGCGGGGCGACGGGGCAGCTTGAGTCATGACGTCTCCATCGATGCGGCGTTTTCTTCGCGTGCTTGTGTGAATCGGGCACGGCGTTCGGATGCGGCTGATGCAATGACGTGAGCGGCGGCTTCGCGCGGTGCTCGACTTTCTGTGGACTTCTGGATTGCCCGTGGGCATAGACGGTTTAAGACAACGTCCCGGTGCAGCGAGTTCAGGCCTATTCGCGGTTCATGCGCCGGTGCTCGCGCGATACGACGTTAGAATGCGCAGTTCTTCCGCTTCGCCGGCCAACGCAACCACTCGGCGCCTCGCGCTTCTTTCGATGAATCAGCATGTCCTCGGACGCGGCATTGCGCTTTCCGTCGCCGCTTCCGCTTTGTTCGCGCTCCTGTCGGGCTATACGAAATGGCTTGCGCCGCTCGACGGACTCGACATTTTTGCATGGCGCATTGTCTGGACGTTGCCGGGTGCGCTGCTGCTGGTGGCGCTCTCCAAACGATGGCCGCAATTATGCGCGCTCGTGGCGAACCTCGCCAGAAACGTGCGCCTGCTCGCGGCTTTCGTTGTCTGCACAGCGCTCCTCGGCGTGCAGCTATGGATATTCTTGTGGGCGCCGCTGCATGGACGCGCGCTTGAAGTGTCGCTCGGCTATTTTCTTTTGCCGCTCGCGATGGTTCTCATCGGGCGCCTCTACTACCGCGAACCGCTCGACGCGCTGCAATGGGCGGGCGTGGCAGCGGCTGCGCTCGGCGTGGCGCACGAGTTCTTCATAACGCGTGCGTTCGCTTGGCCCACGCTCGTCGTGTCGCTCGGCTATCCGCCTTATTTCATGCTGCGGCGGCGGCTGAACGTCGATCCGCTCGTGGCGTTCGCCATCGAAATGATGATGCTGGCTCCAGTCTGCGTGATCGCGCTCATCGTGCGCGGTTCGTTCGCCGTCGTCGCGGACTCGCCGCTTCTATGGAGCGTCTTGCTGCCGGGCCTCGGCGCGTTGAGCACGATTGCGCTCGGCTCTTATCTGCGGGCAAGCCGCTATTTGCCGCTCGTGCTGTTCGGCATTCTCGGCTATGTCGAACCGGTGTTGCTGGTGGCTGTCGCGGTCTTGCTGCTCGGCGAACCGTTCACCGCGAGTCAGTTAGGAACGTATGGGCCGATATGGATCGCAGTCGCGCTGACCGCTGTGCATAGCGCGCGGCTCTTGCTGCGCGAGCGCGCGTTAAGGGCTGCGTCGGCGGTGAGCCAGCATCGCGCGGGCGTCGAACATGAGACGGGTGGCGAGCGCGTCCATTGAGCAGTTCGTTATAGACTGCTGCCTCACTCTCGTCCGCACACATCCGAGCCGAGCGTATGCAGATGCGCATCGAGCGCTTCGACGAAGCGGCGCGCCAGCAAAGACGGAGCCGCGTGCAAGGGCATGGCCATGCGCACGGCGACGTCGATAGACGGCATGAGCGGCCTGATCGACAACTTCTCGGCGAACGTGTTGGCGACGTATGGGTTCACGATGCCTACGCCGTTGCCGGCTGCCACCAGCGCGCAGATCGTGATCGACGAAGTGGTCTGAATCGAGAACTCGGCTGGCATGCCGTGCGCGAGAAGCAGGTTCTCGATGTCGATCGTGAGGTCGTCCATCTCACCAAGCGAAAGCAACGGCTCGGACCGCAGCATCTCAACGCGTACCACCGGTTCGCTTTCGAGCCGATGGCCCGGCGGCAGCACGCATACGGCCGGCATCGTCTTCACGACCGTCGTCCCGAAGTCCTGCTCGTCGAGCTTGCCCGTGGTCAGAATGAGATCGAACAGATCCTGGCGCAGCAAGTCGGTCAGTTGCGTCGTGGCGAGCGTCTGAATGTTGATGTAGGTTTCCGGAAACTGCGTTCTGAACGCCCGAACGACCTGCGGCAGCAGCCCGACTCCCAGCGTGGGCGTGCAGCCGAGGCACAGCGCGCCCGTGCCCGACTTGCGCAGCAGCGATACCACGGACTCGATTTTCTCGAGTCCGTCGAAGTGCTTCTGAATGGTCTTGTACAGCAGCTTCCCTTCGCTTGTCGGTCTCAACCTGCCCTGATGCACTTCAAACAGTTTGAGGCCCGAGAATCTTTGCAACTCGGAGAGGCGGCGGCTGATGGAAGGCTGCGTCGTGTTGAGCATCGCTGCTGCGCCGGTGGTGGTGCCTTGCTGCACGACGGCGCGAAATGACTGGATGAGCTGAAAATTCAACGGTCGGGTCATGTGTTTCGTAATCTGTCGAACGAAGATGCACCGCGCGTCGCGCCGACGCAGCGTATATCGAAAGTGAATAGCCTCGCGACAAATTCGAATTTTATTAGTGCGAGTCGCAGCGATATCCTTACGTCAAACTTTCGTCAAGGACCTCGCCGATGCGTTTGCTTCACTCCATTCGGATTGCCGCGACGGTGACCGCGCCGAATGGCCGCTACGCGCTATGCGCCGACTACAGGCGTCTCTTCGTCACGCACGAAACCATCGGCTACAGCGTGCACGAGGGGCCGCTCACCATACTGCGCGCGCCCGCCACTGACGGCATATATCGGATGAATCTCGCGACGGGGAAGGCGACGCTTTCGTGCGGGCCGGGATCGCCAGCTTGCCGCTCGGCATGAAGATCCACCAGCTTCGCGCGCTCGTCGCTGTCGCCGATACAGGCAGCGTGCGTGGCGCCGCGCGGCTGCTCCATGCGTCGCCGGCCGCGATCACGCAAAGCCTCCAACAGCTCGAAGGCGATCTCAGGCTCCGTCTCGTCGCACGCACGCCGTCCGGAGTCACGCTCACGTCAGACGGGCGGACCCTTCTCGAACACGCACGCCTGATCGTCGGACAGATCGAGCGCGCGCACCAGGCTGTCAACGCGATGCGGGGCGAGGCGCGCGGACGGCTTTCAATTGCGGTGACGGCGTGGGTCGCGATGACGTTCCTGCCCGAAGCCGTGTTGCGGTTTCGACGGATCATGCCCCACGTGCAGCTGGAATTTTTCGAGGGATTGCTGGCGATTGCGAATCCGCGCCTGCGCGACGGCAGTCTCGATATCCACATCGGGCGTCAGGCGCCGGGCGAGATTGCGTCGGAGTTCGCGTTCAAGCCGCTTTTCCTGACGACGCTCGCGGTCGTCGCGCGGCAAGGTCATCCTCGCGGTGAGACCCGGTCGCTTGCCGATCTTCTCGATGCCGACTGGCTCGTCGCACTCGATCCGGAGACCGAGGGGCTCGCGCCATACACGATGTTCGCGAAACACGGCTTGCCGGCGCCACACAGCGTTCATTTCCTGCATTCGCTGACGGTTGCGGTGTCGTTGCTAAAAAGAACGGATATGGTCAGCATCTTTCCGTGGCCGCTCGTCGAACGCTGCGCGGCACGCGAATCGCTCTGCGCGATACCTTTGCGCGAGCAACTCGACGACTCGATCGTCGGGGTGATCACGCGAACGGGACAGCCGCGCAGCGCGGCGGCCGAGTGCTTTGTCGATTGCTTGATCGACGCCATTCGCGATCCAGCGTGGATCAGCACGCCGGAGATACAGAGAGCAATGCACTCGGTCGATGTCCTCATCTAGCGCGCTTCACGGAAGCGGTTGCAGCGCGGTCCATGCAGACCAGCCCGTGTCGCTATCGGGCTTCGCGACACGCAGTGCGCGCGAGCCGTCGCCGAAAATCAGCGACTCGGTACGACAGGCGTTGATGTCGGGAATCCTGGACGTTCCGACGTAGCCCAGTTCATGAGTGAACTGCAGATTGCCTTCCCGCAACACGCCAAGGTAAGAGTCGAAGTCTTCATCACTCGAATGATTAGCACAACGATTCAAAAACGTCGCGACGAATTGTGCATCGAACATGGTGGTCTCCCGATTTTCGTCATCTCCGCAGGCGCTGTTATCGCCTGCATTTTCTGCGGCGAGCCCGGCAACAGGCGGACGAGTCATCTCCGTTCGCGCCCGCCAGCGTCAATGCCTGGGCCCTGGACGCCTTCGAGCCAACGCATGAGTGAATTGAAGCGATTCGAAGGCTTCATCGAATCGGTTCAAGCAAGCGCCAAAGAAAAAGCGAGCCCGCAGGCTCGCCAGATGTCACAACGCACGGGACGCTTATGCCGACGCGCCCCAAAGCGCGATGCGATAACGCCGGCCTCCCTTACTTCTTTGCCGCGTCGACCTTCGCATCGGCAGCCGCCTTGTTTGCGTCGCTTTGTGCCTCGACTTTCTCTTTGTCGGCTTTGGCTTGCGCCACCTTGGCATCTTGCGCTGCGTCCTGCTTCTTCTTGTCCGCCTTGGACTGCGCAGCGTGCTTCTTCTTGTCGGCTTTCGCCTGTGCCTTGGCGGCATCACCGCGGGCGTCGGAGGCTTGCTCCGGCGTGGTCGCCTGCGCTACTTTCGCGGCTTCCTTGTTGGCATCGTCCTGAGCGGATGCCTTGTCCTTGTTGGCGGATGCCTGCGCCTTGGCGGCATCGTGTTGAGCATCGGTCTTCTTGTGGTTGGCAGTGGCCTGAGCTTCGGCCTTTTCATGATCAGCTTTGACTTGCGCCTTGGCGGCGTCGGATGCGGCCGTTTGCGCGAAGACAGTGCTTACGAGCAGCGTGGATGCGAGAGCAGCGACGATTTTCTTCATGATGTTCGACTCCTATGATCCTGCGTTCTTTGGACACGCCATGATCGGCATGTGACGATGAAAACGCCGCGTGGTCGCGCGCCGTTGACCTTGCTTTCGTGACAAACCGTAACCGGTGCGAGCAAATGCAACGTCGGGAGTGCAGATTCCAGCAAGCGTGCGCAAGGGGTTCGAAGTCAAGAGAGCCTTTGTAACGAGACGGCAAATCTACCCGAGCTTGTCACGTGGTATGCTTCGGAATCCGAAGCAAACCGAATTTGTAATCGTTGAAATGCACCGTTACCAACTGCTGCAGTTATTTCCAAAGCGCCTGCTTAAGATGCGTCCATACACCCGGCATTCGGGAACGGAGAAGAAGTCATGAAACGCGCAGCGCTTGTCTTGTTGATGATCGGTAGTTTGTCCGTGGCGGGTCAGGCATCTGCACACGGTCACGGCGGCGGTCATGGCCATGGTGGAGGGGATGGCGGCGCCATCGTCGGCGCATTGATCGGCGGCGCGGTGCTGGGCGCATTGGTCACGTCGGTCGCGAATGCCCAGCCCGCCTACTCGGAGCCGGTGTACGCACAGCCGGCATATGCGCAACCGGCTTATGCGCAACCGGCTTATGCGCAACCGGCTTATGCGGAACCAGCTTATGCGCAGCCCGCGCCGCCGGCCGGCTATTGCTACGACGGCTACCGGCGCGCTTATGTCCCGTGCGCGCCTGCGGGCTACGGCTATTGAAGCGCCGCGAGCCGGGCGGATGCGGCACGTTGCTTGCGCTTGATGAATGCGGCCGTTGTGGCGAGTTGCTGCATCGGCCGGCACGCTAACTCTTGGAGACTTGCAATGAAAGCGATCAGGACGAAGCTGGTGGTTTCAGCGCTGGTGTTGGGCTTGTCGGGCGGCGTCTATGCGCAGGCGGGCGGCGGCGGTGGCGGTGCAGGCGGCGGCGGTAGCGCAGGCGGTGGCGGCGGCGCGGGCGCGGCAGGCGGAATGGGCGCGGGCGGCAATGGCTCGGCCGGAGCGGGCTCGAGCGCGTCGGGCAAGGGCGGCGGCGTCGGCATGGGCGGCACCGGCATGGGCGGTTCGAGCGACGGCACGAGCGGTACCGGCGTGAACAGCGGCATGGGCAACAACGGCGCGAACAACGGCATGGGCCAAGGCACCATGCAACGCAGTGGCCCCGGCAGCACGGGTAGCTCGAGCAGCAAAAGCCCCGGCGGCATGGGGCACGGCAACAACTCGCAGTAACAGCAGTTGAACAACATCGAAGCGGCTAATGCCGCATCTCAGCGCGCAAGCGGGTTTTATCGCCGTGGAGTTTGCGGCATCCGCCACGCGGCGGCGCGCAAGAAAAACAACAAGAAGCTATTACTGAGCAGGCGCGGACGCTGAATAAACAGCCGCCACAGGCTCGAACGTCTTGGCTCGCAGACTCACTTTTTCCGCATAAGCACGCGAACCGCCGTAGTTCTTGAGCGCGGCGTCGACATCGCCTTGCGCGGATTTCAGATAGCCGTGCAGGATGGACGAGCCGATTTCGATATTCGTCTCCGGCTCCGTCAGGTCCACATTGCGCACGAGCTTCTTGTGCGCGGACGGCACCACTTGCATGAGCCCGGTTGCGTTATTCGCGCCGACTGCCGTTTCCTTGAAACGCGATTCGATTGAAATAATGGCGAGCAGCAGCGCCGGCGGCAGCGAGTATTTCGACGCGGACGCCATGACCGCGCTCGCTATCGTTTGCGCTTTTTCGCGCGCGACGCCGAACTTGCGCGTGATGACTTCGGAGATTTTGTGGCGCGCCGCGTCGAGGCGGGAGTCCTGCTGCACGACTTCTTGCGGGTTCGTGGCGCTGGCGGCGAGCGGGTCTGCCTGAGCGAAGGCGGTGTTCGCGAAGGTCAGAACGAGGGCGAAGAGTAAGAATGTGCGGCGCATCGGTCTAGCGAGGTAAGCGGTGCCGCATTATATCGTCACAAAATGTCCTTTGTGATCAGTCACTTGTCTTAAATACGACGAATCGTTTCGATAGCCGGAAGAATTTACTTCGCCGAGGAAGCCGAGATGCCTTCGCCGGCGTCGTCCGAGAGTCGCGCGAACATCGGCAACGAGGCGAGGACGAGCAGCGCCGTCGCGATGAATCCGCAAGCGAGCTGCCACCGTTCGGTCTGCGCGCTGCCGGAGACGAGCATCCGTGGCCTGAATGGTGCCCGCCGCGACGGTCACGCCGAGCGCCTTCATCAATTGCTGCGCGGTGCCCTGGAACGAAGTCGCCGCGGCGAGGCGCGACTTGGGAACGTCGGCGAACGCGAGCGCGCCCATCGTCGCGAAACTGAGCGAGCGGCCAAGACCGCCGACGAGCAGCAGCGCGAAAATCGCACTGGCGGGCCACGCTTGAGACATCGTCGAACAGACGTCGAGCACGGCGGCGAACGAGACGCTGCCCGCGCACAGCACCGTGCGTACGGAAAAGTGCTGCAGCGCGAGCGCGGTCATCGGCCGCATGCAAAACGAGCCGAGCGCGCTCGCAAAGGTCACGAGTCCGCTCGCCGACGCGCTATAGCCGAACCCCGTCTGCAACGTCAGCGGCACGAGAAACGGCAATGCGCCGGCACCCGCGCGCGAGAGACTGCCCGCCACGGTCGCGGCGTGGAACGTCGGAATGGAAAGCAGCGAGAAGTCGATGGCCGGATTCGGCGTCTTTCGGCAATGCACGACCGTCGCCCTGAAAAGCAGCACGCCGATGACGACGCATACCCACGGCACGCCGTCCGGCAGCACGTGGCGGCCCGCGCTTTCTATCCCGACCATGAAAAGACTGAGCGATGCGCCCGAGAGCGCCATGCCCCGCAGGTCCGGCGGCGTGCGCGCTTCGGGCGGCGAAGGCGGCAAGAGCCGCCACGTCAGCAGCAGGCCGGCCAACCCGACCGGCACGTTGACCCAGAAGATGCTGCGCCATGAGAGCGCGTCGGTGAGGAAGCCGCCGAGCGGCGGACCGAGAAGCGGACCGACGAGCGCGGGCATCGTCAGCCATGTTGTCGCCTGAAGCAATTCTTCGCGCTTGACGCCGCGAAACAGAATGAGGCGGCCGACGGGGACCATCATGGCGCCGCCGAGTCCTTGAACAACGCGCGCCGCGAGCAGCTGCGGCAGGTTCATCGCGGCGGCGCAGGCAATGGAAGCCAGAGTGAACGTGGCGATGGCCCACATGAAGACGCGTCGAGCGCCGAAGCGGTCGGCCACCCAGCCGCTTGCGGGAATAAAGACGGTCAGCGCGACAAGATACGCGGTAATGGCGCTGCTCAGATGGACGGCATCGACGTGGAGATCGCGGGCCATTGTCGGGATGGCGGTCGCGACGATCGTGCCGTCCATGTTTTGCATGAAGAGCGCGCTGGCGACGACGGCGGCGGTGATGCGGAAGTTGCCGCCGTTCATTTGGAGGGTCCAAGGCCTTGGAATCTTTGCATGCTTTCATTCTAGCGGTAATGGAGTCGGCCCCGGGGGTCATGGAAGGCGGCAGCTTCCGCATTGCTTGGCGCTCATGCCGCGGTGGCCGACCGATTCGACCTCAGGATGCAAGCTGTTGCGCGTCTCATGAACCGGCGTTTCGGCTGCGTGGCCAACGACCGTTACCCCCAGGGTTGATTGACCGCGTAAGCAGAGCCATATATAGCCCACTGACCGCGCGCGTGGTAGAGGCGCTCCAGTATCTTCGTACGCACGTGGACCGCGTGGCCGTCGATGGCGAGGACGGGGCGCGGGTATGGCCCGGGAGGAATCGATAAAAGGAAGGTGTCCTGAATTCAACGGACGGCAGGTAGTGTCACGTCAAATTGTGTGGTGGTGCGTTCATTAAGGTTTGGATGGACCACACTGTGAACGTCGCTCCGACGTTTTTTGACAACCGGCAGAGGTAGTTGATGGCAGGTAGCAATATCTATATCAAGATTGACGGCATCACCGGAGAGTCGACCGTATTCGGCCATGAGGGTGAGATCGAGGTCGTGAGCTGGGATTGGGAGTTGTTTCGCAATTCGCGCGACCAGTCGCCCCACAAGAGAACGTCGGTCGGACACCTCTCATTTGTCCATGAGGTGAGTCTAGCGTCCTCTGGACTATTGAACTATCTTGTGCTGAACAAGGTGGCAAACAAAGCTGTGCTGAGGGCCAACAAGCCGACCGCACAGCCGCAAGCGGCAGGCATCGTCGGCAAGCTTCTTCCGCCTCAGCCCTTCCTTAGCCTGACGCTACAGAACGTCATGGTCATGAGTATCAAGCCATACGGCTGCATGGCTGGACACTACGAACAGGTTGACCTCTCGTTCACCAAGTTCAAGCACGAGTACGCGGCAGGCGTCGCTGGCCTGCCCGGTCCGAAAGCAACGGTGGAATACGATCTGACGCGATGAAGAACAAGCGTCTTATCAGGCGATATGCCATCGTCATTGGAGCGGCGATCTGGTTTGTGCAGCAACCTGCTCGTTCTTCCACTACGGATTTCTTGAGAACTTCGCAGGTGGTTCCGGGCGAAGTGGTGAGACTGAATTCAGATAGCCAACATCCGCAGGTCGAGTTTACGACGCTAGAGGGACAGCGCATCTCGGTCGTAGCGCAGAGTCGGTCGCCGGTCAGCGTGGGTGAAAAGGTGGAGATGCGATACGACCCGAAGCAACCGCACATCGCGAAGATCAATACCCTTTGGGATGTGTGGGGTGCGCATCTGTTTCAAGCGTGGCCGTTCATGGGGTTGCTTGTCGCTGAGATGCGCGGACTTTCCGCGAGATGGGGGGCCAGTGAAGAGAGTGATTAGCCTGAGGTCACGGCCTATTAATTGGTATGGGGTCTTTATCGGAACAGTCATGTTCTGCATTCAACTCAGCTTCCTTCCCAATACCATCGAGTTCGTTCGCGTTTCGAAAGTGGCTTTTGCAGAAGTCGTCAAGTTGAACGCGGGCGGTAAGCACCCGGAAGTCGCATTCACGACTTCGGACGGACAGCGTATCTCTGTTCCAACAAGTAGCTGGTTTCATTCTGTCGATGTGGGTGACAAGGTAGAGATACGCTACGACCCACGACAACCCGGCAACGCAACTATGAACACGTTGTTTGGTGTTTGGTCCCTGCATTTGTTTTGCGGCGTTCCAGCAATGGTTCTAATACTGAGCGGATTGCTTGGTTTTCCTCGGCAGGGATGGGGGGTTAACGAAAACGATGATTGAAAGTAAGTGGACCTTTGAGACATCGGCGGGGGGTAGCGCTGGTGTCGGACCCGTCACATTGTCCAACGGAATGTTTGTTTTGAATGACCCGTCTAAGCGTCCGTTCAAATTCGACTATCAGGTGGGTGGTTTCGCATTGGGACCGGGCCTGCGGCTGCCGTCGCGTTTTCAGCTTCCAGAACTGAAGCTGCCTCGATTCATTTCGAAAGACGGCACCCTTGCTGGAACGGGCGCGACCAGCGATTTCGACGGTGGCGGTAAGATATTTCGCTTCACGCAAAAGGAGCTTGAACCATCTGATTTCGTTGGACTCACGTTGAGTTTCGATTTCGGTGGCGGTGTGCTCGTCGCTGGGGGCATGACATGTTATCTAGCGGCTCTGCATCAGCTCATGGTCATGGCGTGGCTTTTCAATCCGGGAGTGTTTGCTAACGCCCTGTTCCGTTCTGCTAAGGCGTTGGTGGTAACGTGGGGCGTAAGTGAGGGTCTAGTAGACGGTATCAACGCGACACCGATGATCGGTTCAATCTCCCACCCAGGGCCGTACGTCGAGCAGCCATGATATGCAGATGAAGCGCATGGAGACGTTCGTCGTCGTTGTCACTTGTTCTTGATCTAACAAGAAGAAGCGGTGCGATCGCGGTAGCAGCTGTGCAATGCACAAACCAGAAACCAACGAGGCGGCATGAAGATCGTCCCGTCAAAACGATCTACAAGAAGATTGTTTGACGTTCACGGACGTTGCGGCTGCGTGGTCATCGTGTAGTCAGCGTGCATGCACCGCAGTCTGCTCGAAGGGTCGTTGCACCGCTTGCCCGCTACGCAACCCTCGCCGCGATCCCCAAATAGTGCGAAAGCGGCGGCGTGACGCGGCTTGCGTCCTTCGCGGCGTCGTCCCAGCGTCGCAAGGTCATGGCGTCTCGCGCGTAGGGCAGTGCTACGAAAGCGCGCGCTTCATCGGCATCGAAGACCCCGCCCTGCAATTGCAGGCTGCGCACCGAATCCGCCGACAGCCGCGCGTGATACGCGGGATCCATCGCGCATAGGCAGCGTTTAGCATCGACATGAAGGCGAATCGGTTCGAGCACTGCATCAGGAAACACGGCCCGCAGAAAGGGAAGCGCGAAGTACTGGTGCAGATCGTCGATACCGCGCTCGGTCGGCGTCTCGCCCTGCACGTTCAGCAGATGCCCGAGGTCATGCAGCAGGGCCGCGACGATCAACTCACGACTCGCACCCGCTTCTTCCGCGAGCCACGCCGTCTGCAGCGCGTGCTGTAACTGCGTGACAGGTTCGCCGCTGTAGGCCATCGAACCGTGCGTATCGAAGAGATGCCGGATATCGTCGATAGAAAGCGCCATCGTGAGTGAGTCGCCTCGGCGTATGCTAGATGGAACGAAGCCCGCCATTATCAACGCGCCATATGACGCGTTCATGGCGCAGCGAGTCACGTCATGCCGTTTCTCTTTCATCGACGCCCGGAACTTGCAGGTCTAACCCGTCGCGCGCGAAGCGACGTGCGACGCCTGGCGTGGCACTTCGCGCAGCGTCACTGGACGCTGCATGCGCCGGCCTTTGCGTGGATCGTCTTCGTCGCGCTGCATACGCGATTCGGCCTCGTGCCCGACCCGCGCGCGTATGTGTTCGTGACGCTCGGGCTGTTCGCGGCGGCGGTCGTCGTCATCCGGCTGCATATCGCGCATTATCTGCGTGCGGCGCGCGCCATCTACGATGCCTTGGGTCCGGCAAGCATCGACTCCATCGTCCGCACGCGCCGATAGCCGAGCCGCGGAAAGTCCCCATTTTTCGCGTGTTACGATGCCTCGCGTCCTTTCTCAACGATCGCACATGGCAACGTTATACGAAACGCTAGGCGTCGACGAACACGCCACGGAAGACGAGATCAAGCGCGCCTATCGCAAGGCCGCGATGCGCTGCCACCCGGATCGCAACGCCGGTCAGGAAGAGGCGGCACGGGCTCGTTTCCAGGAAGTGAAGGAAGCGTACGCGATTCTGTCCGACCCCGCGCAACGCGAGGTGTACGACCGAACCTTCGCCGAAGAAATCGAACGCTGGGAAGCGCGCATGCGCGAAGAGGAAGCGGAGCGTGAGGCACTTTACGCAAAGCGCGTATCGCTTGCCATGCGCTTTGCATCGCAGGGTCATAACCGCGACGTCGTGTTCGGCGTATTGCTCGGGCAGGACTGCGATGAACCCACCGCGCGTCGTATTGCGGAAAGCGTCGTCGCGCTGCATGAGTCGCGTCAGGAACCCGCGACGAGCGAAGCGAAAGAAGAGCAGTCCGCAGAGCCTGAACCCGAGAAACCCAAAGCCGACGAGCCGCATGCAGCGAACCCGCTCGGAGCGATGTGGTTTCAGTTCTTCAACAATCTGCGCCTCTAGGCCGCGAGTCGTTCAGTGCGCATGTTTTCTTTGCGCGGCGCGGCGGGATAGACGCACCATTGCCCGTCGTCGTGACGGAAGAAGAACAGCGCCTTCGACGCAGTGCCTTGCATCGTTTCCACGCACACGAAACGCCGATGATCGGCGCGCGTGCGGCTGAACTGCTTGACATGGACCGGCACGCTTGCCGGCGCGAGCCATTTCTCGACCAGAAAACGAAGCGATCGTTCGTTCGCGCATTTCATCTTAAGTCTCCTGCATGCGGCGTTCATGGCTGTATATCGGCCGAAGGCATTCGACGCTTGAGCGGTCCCATGAAAAGACGCCTGCCGCAACGCACCACACTCATGACAAAGCACTTGAACTGTACGCCTGAATTGGCCGTGTACGCGCGATTTGGCGTAATAGCAACAGGAGCGCGCGGTGACGCTCGACAGCTCAAAGCGGGCGCGCGAAGCTGAGTTCGTGGCCGTCGGGATCGGTGAGATGAAAGTAGCGCTCGTTCCACGGCGCGTCGCGCGGTGCGAACTGAGGCTCGATACCGAGCGCCTTCACTTTGCGATAGAAGGCATCGACATCCGATACATAGAAGATGATGCGGCCCCACCACGAAATGGGGCCGTGCGTTTCGCTCGTGATGTTGAGGTAAGAGTCGCCGAGCGCGAACGATGTGAACGCCTCGTTCGCACCGCCGTGCACGATGCGAAAGCCCAGCGCCTGATAAAAGCCGACGGCGCGCGCCATGTCGTGCGTGGCGAGCGTGACGGCGCTGAGACTGACGATGCGAGCATCGTCGATGGGTGTCGTCATGTAGCTCAGGAATGATGGTGATGCGAGACGATGGACAGCACGGACAGGTCGGGATGCGTGCCATCCACGATGCTCTTGCCGATATGCCGCGCATCGTCTAAAGCGTCTGCGGCGGTCTTGTATGCGTCGTCGCCATCGGAGTGGAAGTGAACCGCTTCTCCGGGCACGTCTGCATTCGCGCCATGCAGGCACACATGGCCGATGAAGACGTACCGTTGCGCCGGTTCTGACCCGGCCTTGAGTTGCGGAAGCACGTGGATATCGAAGCCTTCGTATTCGAAGACATGCCATTGAGTAGAGAGGTCGACGGTCATGATCGTCTCCTGTTTCGCCATGCCGGCAATATGACCTTACTCCTCTTGACGCGAGTAATCCATTGGCGAATGCATCGATGAAGCAGTGGCGGCCCGCGTGCACGCACTCGCGCCGCCGCTATAGTCGATCGACATCGATCTCAAACGATATTCATCTGCCAGTCGTCGATGGCCGCGGTCGAACGGCCGTCGACAGTCGCGAGAACGGACCGTCCTCCGGCGATCTGCTGCATCTGTTGCCGCGAAAGGACCGCTTCGTTGCGGCGCGTGGTGGTGTCGAGCGTGAGGTCGGTAATGACGAGAGCGGGCTTCATAGCGTCTCTCCTCAGCGTGGCGTGGGTGAATCGAATATGCGGCGAGCACATCGAGTGCTCGCGCGAAATTCTGCAAAGCCTATGCCAATGCGACGCTCATCTTCGCGTCGGCACGCGGGCTATGGCCCACGATGCTCGAAGGCCGCGCTCACCCGATGCAAGGCGTACCGGAATGTTGGACAGAAGCCGACAGACCGGCGCATGCTGTTGGCTCTTGCATCACCATGCAACGTTCGAGACCATGACCATCACATCCGTCGTCCGTATGCTGGCGTTACTCGTTCTATGTGGTCTGCCGTTGAGTGGACAGGCGCAGGCGCAACGCACGCAACAATCCATCGCGCTGCTGGATTGCACATTGATCGACGACAACGCCGCCTATAACGATGCGGACACCAATCGCATACAGACCGAGCGGCTCGCGATGGTCAGCAACGCACTGCGCGAGCAACTGCGAGAGAAGACGCCCTTACACGTGACGGACAACGCGCAGGCGAGCGATCTCATTGCAACGCTTCAACGCGCTCAGGACATGAGCGCCTGCAATGGCTGCGAGCTTCGCGTTGCGCGCGAACTCGGTGTATCGCGCGTCGGCGTGTGCTGGGTGCAGAAGATCAGCAACCTCATCCTCAATATCAATCTGCGCGTGGAGGACGTCGATAGTGGCGCCACGCTCTTCCAGCGTTCGGTCGATATGCGCGGCAATACGGACGAGTCGTGGCAGCGCGGCGCGAAGGCGCTCGTCGACCTGCTGACGACCGAAGCGTCTGTCATGCGTTAGGCATGCGGTCACATGCGCCCTCCGTATTTCGGGAATTTCTCCCGACATGCAGCGTTGCCTGCACGCGGGATCCTGCGCTAAGTTGGCTCTAGGGCCGGCGTTTAATACGCCCTTAAAAACGATACGAAGAACGTTCAGCCGGAGACGATCATGCAAGTGAGTTGCGACCCGACGCGCCTTTCACTCGCGTCGCTAATAACATTCGCGCTGCTGGTTTGCGCGAGTCACGCATACGCGGCCGCGCCGCTCGCCTATGTAACGAGCGAAAGCAGCGGCGTGGGCGTGATCGATCTCGACGGCCTGTCGCTTACGAAGACCATCGACGTCGGCAAGGACGGTCCGCGTGGCCTGAGCCTCAACAGCGACGGCACGCGCCTTTACGTCGCCAACAAGTCGACGGGCGATCTGTCCGAGATCGATACGGCGTCCGGCAACGTGCTTCGCCGCGCGAAGATCGGCAAGAATCCGGAGTTCGTGCGCGTACACGGGGGCGAGGCGTATGTCACGTATGAGCCGGGAGAATCCGGCGCGCCGGGGAAACCCGGAGAGCCGCAGAAAGATGACGACGATGCGCATTCGCCGCCCGCGGAAATCGCCATTGTCGACTTGAAGACGATGAAGGTCGGGCGTTCGGTCAAGAGCGGCCATGAGACGGAAGGCGTCGAATTCTCACGCGACGGCAAGCTCATACTCGTCACGAACGAGGGCGACGATACGGTATCGGTCTATCGCGCCGGCACCGGCCAACTCGTGCGCACGGTCAGTCTGCCCAAGGGATCGCGCCCGCGCGGCATCAAGGCATCGCCTGATGGCAAGGCTTATGTCGTCACGCTGGAGAACGCGAACAAGTTCATGGTGCTCGCGGGTAACGACCTCAAGCCGGCGAAGACCGTCGATACGAAAGCCGGACCCTATGGCGTGTCGTTCGATCCATCGGGCAAGCGTCTCTTCGTGGCCGCATCTCGCGACAAGACGCTGCAAGTCTTCGATGCTTCCACATACGCACACTTGAGCGACGCGCCGATCGGGCAGCGTTGCTGGCACTTCAGCTTCACGCCCGACGGCTCGAAGGTGCTGCTCGCATGCGGCCGTTCGAACGCGGTCTATGTGCTCGATGCTTCGAACTACGCGACCGTCAAGCAGATAAACGATGTACCGCTTGCATGGGGCATCGTGACCTATCCGCCGAGTGCGGGCTCCATCACCGGACGTTGATTTCGAGCGCACGGCCGTTTCGGTTTGTGCCGCGCATCATTGCGCATTCCACGTCGCGCCTCGCGGCGGCCGACTGCTAGTATCAGTTAGGCTCGCCGGCGAGGACAATCATGCATACATTAGCCGAGGCGTTTGACACCATCAGCGATACACCCATGCGCAAGCGCGTGCTCATCGCGTCTCAGGGTGCCACGGGCAATTGCCGCTGGCTGCCTGCCTCCATAGACAAACACGGCGAGTTGCGCTTCGACGTGTGCGAAGACGAAGGCGTCGAGATCGACGACGAAGCCGCCGATGCAGTGCGTCTCTTCGATGCCGGCTCGCTCTCTTCCTGCGCATTGGTCGTGCATCTCGGCGCGCTCGGCGTCGGCGCGCTGGTCATGGGACCGGAATCGCCGAGCGACGCCATGCGCATGCTCGAACAATTGAAAGCGCATGCGCTGAGCCGTTTCGTGGAGAACTATCTGGCGGAACTGCGGCAGCGGCGGCCGGCCAAGGTGTATCCCTTCAAGCCGCGTTGATCAGGGAGATTCTCCCGTTCATCGAAAGAAGCGCTCAAACGTGCGATGCCTACTGCGCCGCCTGTCGCAGGCGTGCGTAGAATGTTTCGCGTGAAGCCATCCGAGTCCTTCTCCTCGCCTGCGAAAGAGCCTTCCACTCGTACGCCGCGCTCGACGGTCGTGCGCGATCTCGCCTGCGTGCTCGCCGTGACCTTCATTGCGGGCGCCCTGTTCGCGACGTTCGACTTCAGCGAGTTCACATATCGCTGGACGCGCAGCGCGGAGCGTTTCCAGCTCGACGAGATGCCGGCGACGCTTGTCGTGCTGGCGCTCGGCCTGGCGTGGTTCGCATGGCGCCGTTATAGGGAAGCACAACGCGAAGCGCGGCGGCGTCAGACGCTGGAAGAAGAAGCCGAGCAACTGCTTGCGCAGAATCGCCGCCTCGCCAATCAGGCCATGTCCGCGCAGGAGAACGAGCGTCGTCATCTTGCGCGCGAATTGCATGACGAACTCGGTCAATACCTGAACGCCATGTCGCTCGATGCAGCGCGCATTCGCGACCTTTCCGCCGGACGGGAAGCGGAGATTCATCGGCTCTCTCTCGCGTTGATGCAAAGCGCGACGCATGTGTATCGCGAGATAGGCGGAATGATACGCAAGCTACGACCCATCGGGCTCGATGAATTCGGCTTGCCGACCGCGCTCGAACATTGCATCGAAGGATGGCGCGAACGCTTGCCGCAGGCGGTGTTTTCGCTGACGGTGGAAGGCGACTTCGATCACTTGAGCGATGCGCTCATTATCACGCTGTATCGGCTGGTGCAGGAAGGGCTCACGAACATATCGAAGTTCGCGCGCCATTCGCGTGTCGAGATCTATCTCGTGCGCACGCCGCAAAATGCGAACTCAGGCGCGGACGAAATCGTCGTCACCATGGCCGATGACGGTCCCGGCATCGACCTCACGATACCTCGCAAGGGCCTGGGACTGGTCGGCATGCGCGAGCGCGTCGAGGCGCTCGGCGGCGAGTTTCACATTGCAAGCAGCCCGGGCAAAGGTTTCCTCTTCTGCGCCCGCGTGCCCGCTCACGCAGGAGTGCCGTTGCCGAGCGAGCCGAACGGCGCATCGGCTGCGCCGGTGAAATCGGAAAAATGAAGACCGAGGCGGCTCGCGATTTGCGCAAGCTGCACGCCATTGTCCGCGCCGAACTTCTGGCGTATGACCGACTGGTGATTCGCCACCGTCTTCTGGCTCAGACCCAACTTCTCCGCGATGCTCGGCAACGTATAGCCCTGAACCAGCAAACGCAGGACTTCGAATTCACGGGCCGATAACTGCCGTCCCGGCGGGCCTTCACGAATCGTTTCGCGCAAGGCGAGCGCCTGCGATATGTCGGGACTCAGATAGCCGATGCGGCGCGCCACGGAGCGCACGGCTTCAACGAGCACGTCCGGCGCGCTCGCTTTCGTCACATAGCCGCGCGCCCCGGCATCGAGTGCGCGGCGTACGAAGATCGCTTCTTCGTGCACGCTGAAAATAAGCACGCGCGCTTGCGGCTCGCGTGCGAGCATGCGCCGCATCGCCTCTATGCCGCTTGCACCCGGCAATGCAAGATCCATCACGACGACATCCGGCTGCAACGCGCAGAACTTCTGATAAGCCTGCGCCGCGTCCGCTGCTTCGCCCGCGACGCTCACGTCGGGGCTCAGTTCGAGCAGACGCTTGTAGCCCTCGCGCACGACAGCGTGATCGTCCACCAGCAGCACGGAGATGTCGGCGGTCATGTGACTATCCTTCGGTGTCCGAATCAAGTGGACGATGTGCCGCCGCCATGCGCCGCGAGTTAGCGTCGTTGCGAAAGACGATGGGCTGTTCCGCGGGTTCCTGCCTCACCGATGCCGCGCGCACCACTTCGATGACCCGTTCATGATGCGGGGACTTGTCGCATACCGGGTCCGCGTTCGCCGGATCTTGCGTGAGCAGATACGCCTGACAGCGGCAGCCGCCGAGGTCGATGGCTTTCTCGTCGCAACTGCGGCACGGCTCCTTCATCCAGCCGAAGCCGCGAAAGCGGTTGAAAGCATCGCTCTCATACCAGATGTCTTTGAGCGGCGTCTGCGTCACGTTGGGGAAGGTGAGGCCTGGCAAAGAGCGCGCCGTATGACACGGCAACGCGGCCCCATCCGGCGCGATGCCGAGAAACACGGAGCCCCATCCGTTCATGCAACGCTTCGGCCGACGCTCGTAGTAATCGGGCACGACGAAGAATATCTTGCACTTGTCGCCTATCTCGCGCCGGTAACGCTCGACCACCGCTTCGGCTTCCTGCAACTGCTCGGCGGTCGGCATGAGTTGCGCGCGGTTCGCGTGCGCCCAGCCGTAGTACTGCGTGTTCGCGAGTTCGAGATACTCGGCGTCCATCGCGAGCGCCATGTCGATGATGCGGCCGATATGCGGCAGGTTATAGCGGTGCAAGACGCAATTGAGCACCATCGGGAAGCCGTGGGCCTTGATGAGATTGGCCACGCGCTTCTTCAACTCGAAGGTCTTCGTGCTGGAGAGAAAGTCGTTCAGCTCCTGCGTCGAGTCCTGAAACGAGAGTTGAATATGATCGAGTCCCGCGTCCTTCAGAGCAGTCAGACGCTTGTCCGTGAGACCGATGCCTGACGTGATGAGATTGGTATAGAAGCCGAGTTTGCGTGCCTCTGCGACGAGCGTTTCCAGATCGTCGCGAAGAAGCGGCTCGCCGCCTGAAAAGCCGAGTTGCGCCGCGCCGAGCGCGCGCGCCTGCCGCAATGTGTCGAGCCATTGCTCGGTGTTCAACTCTTGCGTATGTTCCGCATAATTGACGGGGTTGTAGCAGAACACGCAATGCAGCGGACAGCGGTACGTCAGCTCGGCGAGCAGCCAGAGCGGCGGCGGTATGGCCGCGCCTTCGTGCTCGGGCTTCGCAACGGGTTCGGAAAGATCGGTCATGCTCGTGCCTCTGCTTGTGCCTCGTTACTCCAGCCAGCCGCGCGAACGTGCGCCGGCGATGAACGCCCGCACGTCGTCGCCGAGGCCGCTTGCGTTGAACGCCTGTTCCAGATCCGCGACGAGCGCGGGAATGTCGCGCGTGCCGTCACAGCGCAAAAGAATCTGCGCGGCGCTTTGGTTGAGCTTCACCATGCCTTCGGGATAAAGCAGGACGTGCGCATCCTGCGCGGGCTCCCATTGCAGGCGAAAGAGACGCTTGAGCTTCGGATGCAGTGAGTCATCCGGTGCTTCGACGGCTTCCTGGACACGCTGCGTCGGGTTCGTATCGCTCATGACGGAAAGGCCTTTTCGATGGAATCCAGCATGGTCCAGAGAATATCCAGCTTGAATTGCAGAATGTCGAGCGCGCGTTGTTGTTGCTCGCGTGTCGTGAAGTGAGCCAGCGTCACTTCGAGACCGTGTTCGACATCGCGCTGCGCGAGCGACACACGCGAGCGAAAATAAGCGAGACCATCGGCTTCGATCCACTTGTAATGCTCGGGCCATGTCGCCAGGCGATCCTTGTGAATCTGCGGCGCGAACATCTCCGTCAATGACGAGCACACCGATTCCTGCCACGGGGCGCGCCGCGCGAAATTCACGTAGGCGTCGACGGCGAAGCGCACGCCGGGCGTGACGAGCCGAAGCGACCACAGATCGTCGCGCGATAGACCCACTGCATCGCCCAGGCGCGCCCACGCTTCGATGCCGCCCGGCTGATTTTCATAGCCATCGTGATCGAGAATGCGCAGCACCCAGCGGCGGCGCGTCTCGCGGTCCGGGCAGTTGGACATGACCGCCGCGTCCTTCAGCGGAATGTTGATCTGATAGTAGAAGCGGTTAGCGACCCAGCCGCGAATCTGCTCGGGCGAGCATCCACCGCTATTCATCTTCACATTGAACGGATGATGGATGTGGTACGCCGTGCCTTTCGCGCGCAGTTGTTCTTCGAACTGTTCGCGCGTCCACGCTGGCTCCGCGGTCTCCACTGCGGTGAAGTGCGGGCCGGTCGTGGGGTTGAGCATCGGCGTGAACGGGTGGTCAGACATTCATCGTTCTCCAGGGATTCTTCATAGCTCGAAGCTCATGCCGTCGTGCGCCACTTCGATGCCATGCTCCGACAGCATGCGGCGTTCAGGACCATCTTCGATGAGAATCGGGTTCGTGTTGTTGATATGGATTAGCACTTTGCGCATTTCCGCGCGCGCGATTGAATCGAGCACTTCGATCATGCCGCCTGCGCCGCTCTGAGCGAGATGACCCATGTCGGCGCCGGTCTTCTTCGTCAGGCCCAGACGAATCATTTCGTCGTCGGTCCATACCGTGCCATCGATCAGCAAGACGTCGGCCCCGCGCATCGCCTCGAGCACATGCGGTTCGATCGCGCCGAGCCCCGGCGCATAGAACGCTCGCTTGCCCGTTGCGCTGTTCGTGAACACGAGGCCGATGTTGTCGCCCACTTCGGGCGCTTCGCGGTGCGGCGAGTAAGGCGGCGCCTTGCTCGAAAGCGGTAGCGCTTCGATCTGCACGCGCGGCAGTTCCGGCACGCTCAACGCGGCGCCGTCGAGCGCAATGCGCCGATGTTCGACGCCGCAGTAATGCGAGAGAATCGACGTGACCGGAAAGCCGGTCGAAAGGTCTTGCCACACGGCGTCGGTGGCATAGAGCGGCAACGGCGTGCCGCGTTCGCGCAGCATCAGAAGACCGGTGACATGATCGATCTGCGCGTCCATCACGATGACCGCCGCGATGCCCGTATCGCGCACGCGGCGCGCGGGCTGCAGCTCGGGATTTGCCGCGATCTGCGCGAGTATGTCCGGCGAAGCATTGACGAGCAGCCAGTCCTCGCCGTTATCGCTGACGGCAATGGAAGACTGCGTGCGCGCCCGCGCCGCTATCGTGCCGCGACGCACGCCGTCGCAATTGCGGCAGTTGCAGTTCCATTGCGGGAATCCGCCGCCTGCCGACGAGCCCAGCACACGAATCTTCATAAGCCAGCCTCGCTGACCTGCATCACGGCGCTCATGGCCACATTCTCCTTAAGAGTCCGTCCTTGTCGATCAATTGATGTTTCATCGCGCCCAGAAAATGCAGCACGATCAGCGCGGCCATGATCCACGCCAGATATACATGGATGCCGAAGAACAGTTCCCGCATGCCCTTGTCGTCCCATCCCCATTGCGGCAACGGCACGCCCCAGAAGCGCGTGCCGTACTTGTTGAACGACGAGCCGAGGTAACCGGTCAGCGGCATCGCGATCATGCCAACGTATAAAAGAGCCTGCGTGGTGCTCGCGGCGGCGCGTTGCCACGCTCCCATCGGCGGCAGAGGCGGCCGGCCATAGGCCAGGCGTACCAGGATGCGGATCAGCACCAGCAGGAAAACCGTCATGCCGAGCGACTTGTGGAAGTTGATGAGCGTCGACTTGAACGGCAGCCCGCGCGGCAGACCGACCATGTAGAAGCCGATGCACAACATCGCGATAATGGCGGCCGCGATGATCCAGTGCAGCGCAACGAGCGGACGCGCGAAGCGATCGTTCGCCGCGACCGCCTTGCCGTGCGCCGCAGCGGAGATTCGTGCAGCGGTCATGGCGCGCCTCCTTCGTCAAAGGGCATTCGTCCGCCGGATATGAGTGCATTGTTCTCGTCTGTTCATGAATTGGCGATCAGCAATTCCCCCCGTCCGTCCACGGCGAGATCGCCTGCATAGCGCGTCGGCATGGTGCTGTCGGCGAGCGTCGCGAATAGCGGCATCTCACGCGTGAGCATCCGGGTCAGCAGCCGCCAGAAGACGTCGAAGCCACGGCCGCCTTCGACGAAAGTCGGTTCGATGCGTCGCGGCGCCTTCAATAGTACGACCGTGCCGCGTCGCATGCCATAACCGAGGTGCGCGCCCGTACCGCCCGCGATGCAAAGCGTCCCCGCCACGAGCCGCGATGCCGCGAAATCGCCCGCATTGCCGCCGATCAGCACGGTGCCGCGCCGCATGCGGTCTGCAAGACGCGCGCCTGCATCGCCGTGGACGATCAAAACGCCGCCGCGCATGCCTTCCATGTCGCCGGGCAGCGCGCCCGCAGCAAAATCGCCGACGCTTCCACGCACCGTCATGCGGCCGCCTTGCATTTCGCATGCGGTGAAGCGGCCCGCATTGCCGTCGATATGCAGCTCGCCGCCGCTCATGCCGATGCCCGCGTAGTCGCCTGCTTCGCCGTGGACGAAGAGCGAACCGGCATCGAGCGACGCCCCGATGCGGTCGAGCCACGCAACATCGCCTTCTATATGGAGTATCGGCGCTTCGCTCTGCGCTCGGGTGATGTCGAAGAGATCGGCTAACGCGCACTGCTCGCCGTGACCTTGCAATATGGATCGCGCGACTTCGCTATCCTCCAAGCGACCGAGTGCGCAAGGAAGTAACTTCGACGCATCGACGCGAAAGCCGGGCGCAGTTTTTACACGTAACGTAATGGCGCTCATGCACGACTCCCCGCGATGCCGGCCGCGAGTTCGTGCAGCTTGAAGTGATACGGCCCGAGCTTGCCGCCGTAATTGCCCGCCGATATACGCAGCATGCCGCCCGCTCGTCCTATTGCAGTCGCGGCCGCGATGCCGGCAGCCATCGCGGCGCGCACATCCGCATCGGTCAGACCGTCGATCACGATTTCGAGCACGCATGCGACCTCGGGCGTGAGCTCGCTTTTCTTCGACAAGCCGACGAGCGTGGGGCAGAAGGCATCGTTCGTGGAGGCGGTCGCGCCCGCGTATTTCGAGCCGATCTTGGAGCCGGAGCGCACCACGCCGCCTGGAAAGGGCGTGATGATGTTCGGCAGCGCGTGCATGGCGGCAACGGCGGCTTCGGCGGCGTGCAATGCGCTGTCGAGATCACGCGCGAGGAACAGCAGGTTGCCGCCGCCCACTGCCTTCACGGTGGCCGTGAATTCCTCGCAGACGAATTCGCCGTCCATCACGGGCACGCGCCAATAGCGCGTCGTGCCGAGCACTTTCGATATCTGGAAGCCGTCGCCGAAGAAGCGCAGGCCCGCGCCGAGCGGTGCGTTGTCGGAGAGCGGCGCGCGGCTCGTTGCCGGATCGATGCCGCCATAGACTGCGGTGGTCGGGCATGTGAGCACGCATTGCCCGACGCGCCGCGCGACTTGCTTTGCCAGTTCTTTCGACGACACAGCGAAGATGAGCACCGAAATGCCCGGCCTGCCATCGGGCGTCTCATCGGCTGCGAGATCGCGTTCGATGCCCGCTTCGCATCCGCAATCGATCACGGATGTCGCAAAGCCCGTCAGCGAATTGGCGGCGTGACGCGCCCATCTCGGCGTATGCGCGGTAATGACGAGGCGCGTCGCCTTCATCGGGAACGCTTCGGCGAACGTGTCGTCGATCTCCGTGTCGTTGATGCGCATGGCGGTCATGGTCATGCGTTCCCGCGCGTGGCGAAGCACGCGACCGGCAACAGCCTGCCGCCGTTGCAGCATGCGCAGATTTCGTCGTCGCCGATAGCCGCGTTCTCGAAGCGCGCCGCAAGGTTGGCTTCGGTGAAAGCGCGCACGCGCGCTTCGACCGAACGGTCATAGTCCGGCTGCACGTAATGGATACCGCCTGTCGGTACGGTGAGAAGCACGCCATCGCGTGCGATTAATTCGCCATCCTTAAAGACATAGGCCGGTGACGTGAACATGCGTTCGCGGTCCGCATCCTCGCGATAAACGGCAATGTCCGCTGCTGCGCCGACTCCAAGATGCCCGCGATCCATCAGCCCGAGCAATCGCGCGGGTCCGGCGCGCGTGATGATGGCGATCTCGTAGAGCGAGAACTCGCGAGTGAGTTCACCGAGCGCGGTCGCGGTCTTCGCATCGGCGTGCAACTTGTCGAGTTGCTCGTCGCGAAAGGACTTGTCCATCAGGAGCCGAATGAGATGCGGGTAACTCGTGAACGGACCGCCGTTCGGATGATCGGTCGTTATCGATACGCGCCACGGATCGTCCACGAGCAAAAAGATCTCCAGCCCGATGATCCATTGCAGCGCGTTCACGAAGCTCTCTTCGCGATACCGGAAGGGCAGCACGCCACAGCCGCCATCGCATTCGATATCTCCGAGTATCCATTTACGCGGACGAGCGAGCGGCGCGTTGCGGAACTGCATCATCGTGTCGCCCGAAGCGGTGACGGTCTGACCGAAGATGATCTGCCCGACATCGATGGTCACGTTGGGACGCGCGTTCACCGCTTCGGCAATGGCGCGCGCGCCGGATGAAAATTTGCGCGGCCCTTCCGTGCCGTAGCTGTGGAACTGGATATGCGTGAGATGCACGGGCAGGCCTTCTGCCGCATCCATCGTGGCGATGGTCGAATCGATGTTGCCGGGCACGCCGAGATTGCTTGCGTGCACATGCAACGGATGCGGCACGCGCAAGTCGGTGAGCGCGCGAGTGAGTGTCTTGAGCACGTCGCGCGGCGTGATGCCGTAATGCACGTGTGCTTCGTCGAGATCGAGCGAACGCTGATTGAACTTGAAAGCGGATATGCCGCCCGGGTTCACCACCTTGACGCCGAGCGCCTTGCTCGCGTTGATGGTCCAGCCGACGTAATCGCGTATGCGTTCGTAGTCTTCGCGTGCCGCCAGCATCTGCAGGAACAGTTCGTCGTTGCCCATCATCACGTAGGCGCCGTGATCGATGATCGGCGTATCGCCCATTTCGAGGTGAGTATGACGCGCGTTCGAGGCGATCATCGCGGGCTCGAATGCAGCCGTGTAGCCCATTTCCGCGTAACGATATCCGGTGGCGAGCGTGCCCGGCGCGCATGTGCCGCAGGAAGGCAGACGCATATAGCGGCCTTCGTCGGGCCGGTTCGGCACGGCGCGCGGATCGTCGCGATGATCCTCCGGCAAGAGCAGACGAGAGAGATTGGTCTTGCCGCCGCCGATATGCGAGTGCAGATCGATACCGCCCGCCATGACCACCATGCCGCTCGCATCGAAGTCACGTTCAGGCGGGATGTCGTGATCGTTCAGGCCATCCACGATACGGCCGTCGCGGATCGCGATGTCGCGCTGTTCGCCGTTGACGCCGTTCGTCGGATCATAGACGGTGCCGCCTCTCAGTCGCGCCGTGCTCATCACGTCCTCCTTGCGCGTACAGACTGCACGAGTTCACTCGCGATGGCGGCCACGGTCGGCAATGCCGTACCGCGTGCCGGCACGAGCGGCGCGACCACCGATGTATCCATGCGAAAGAGGTGTCCGCTGCTATCGACGCCGGGTGTCGCAACGGGAATGAACACAGTGGGCGCCCTGCGTTCATCGAGCGCTTTGGCGGGATGCGCGAGAACGATCGCGGGAATATCGTCGGCGAGTGCATCGGGCATCGGCTCGGGACCGAAGCTGGATACCCACAGCAGCGCGTCAGCTTCACGCTTATGCAAAAGCGTTTGCGTGCGATAGCGATATGGATCGTGCTCGAGGGGCATCCCCACGTTGACGCGCGTTCTGAGCGGAAAGCCGGAGAGCCACGTGACCGTCTGATTGACCGAGAGCGCGCCGTCGTCCCCGGTCAATGCAAGGACGCCCGCGCGCATGGTGCGATTGAGCGTCTTCACAATTCGGTGTATCGCTTCTATCGCGAGCGCTGAATGCGGGCTTGGCAATGCGGCGGGTTCATAGATGAACGCGGTGTAGTGCGCCGTCTGGATGCGTTCGGTCAAGGCCTGCAAGACGTGGGCGGTTTCTGCGTCTGCGAACGCATCGGGCTTGCGGTCTTCGAGGAGCGCGGACCAGAGCGCGAGCGTATCGAAGGCATCGAGATCGCGCAGCAGTGTCTCGCCACGCGGGGCGGCCGTATCGACGTCGCATCCGACGAAGACGATCTTCTTTTCATGCTGCGCGGTTTGCAGCCGCTCAAAGAAGCGCGGAAAACGGCGTGATGGTTCGCACGCGAACACGATGATGAGATCGGCGCGCGAACGCACTTCGGATAGCGTGGTGAAGAGCGCGCCGCGATCTTGCAGCGCGAGCGTGGTCGCGGCGAGCGAATCGCCGTGCATGTGATCGAGCATTGCGCCGCTGTGGGCGGCGAGTTCGTAGAGCGCGCGTGCGCCGGCTACGTCGGTGGCGAGGCCGCCGAAGAGCGGGCGGCGGGCTTTCGTCAGGATGTCTGCGGCACGCGAGATTGCTGTACGAATGTCGGTTTGGGTTCCGTTGACTTTCGGTTGTGCGTTTGCCGTTCCGGCGGTCATGCTCGCGAGCGAGTTCGCTAGGCGCGGACAGGCCGTGTTCTCTGCGCTCAGGCGCGCGTCGGCCGCGACGTCCAGCGCAATGTCGTCGCATAAGAGCGGGCAGAATGGACACGTCCAGAGGGGTTTTGCTGGCGCTGGTTTGGGCATGGTGCGCGGGTCATTGCAAGGTCTATGCCGAGATTGTTTTTTGCTCGCGCTTTCTTGTTTGTCGTGGAGCTTTTATTCGTGTCGGTCTATTAGTGTTGCCCCTCCCCGGGGCGGGGCAACACTAATAGACCGACACCAAAACAAGTTCCACGAAAAAACTGACGCAGAAGAAACACACATGAAACACACTGTCACGCCGAGCGGCAGCTTAGAGACCACAACACCGAACCAATGCCATTGGCACAAATATTGAGTCGCCCGTTGGGCGAATGCCAACTCAAACCGTCCGATCATGAATCGCAGAAGCAACGAGCCACCCGTGCGCGCCGCGCAACCCGACCTGCGTGAGGTCGTCGCGATCCCGCACCCCTCCCGCGCCGATCAAAGAGCGGTCACCGGCCAAAGCCCGCACGGCATCGAACGTATCGAGGTCCGGTCCGGCCTTGGCACCGACATGATCCAGCGTCATCACGATCACGCGCGAAGGCCACCACGCGCTATCGCCATTAAGCGCACCGAGCGCGCGCCCGCCGCGAAAGTCGAGCGAGAGAATCGGTTCATAGCCGGCGACGCTCGCTTCGCCAATCGCGCCTGCGTCGAGCAAGGTCTCCGTACCGAACACAGGCACGAGCGTCGCAGCCGGAGCGCATGGCGTCATATTCACGATGCGCTCGAACAACACGCGCATGGACGCGAAATCGCGAAAGCCCGCGTCGAGCCAGATAGCGACGCCATCGCCGAGCGCCTCTCGAAGCGACGCCAAGGTGTCGATATGCGCACCGCGCCCGAGAATCGCGCCGAGATCGGCCACGTATAGCGTGCAAGCGCCGGTCGCGGCCAGCAAAGCACGGGCGACCTCCAACGGTTCGCTTGTCGCGCACAACGAAGACTGGATCGGCCGGTAGCGCGAACGCTCGCCGCGCACTGCGCGCACCGCGTGGCCGTCGAGCAGATCGAGAACGGGTATCACCTGCATGGATGGCTTCCCCTTGACCAGAATATTCGTGTTCGAGTACCTCACCGGCGGCGGCATCGATCCCGATGTCGCGAGCGCAAGCACGCTCGCCGATCTCAGCGCGCTCATCGTCGAAGGCCGCGTCATGCGCGACGCCATCGCCGCCGACTTGCGCGCGCTCGAAGGCGTCGATGTCACCGTCGCCACGTCGCGCTTCGAAGAGATGAGCAAGGATCACGCGCATGCGCGCCCGCAGCCCGGCGAGCCGATCACGCGCTTTGTCTCACGCATCGCCCGTGAGCACGACTATGCCATCATCATCGCGCCCGAATGCGACGGTCTGTTGTTGCAGTTGCACGATGCCGTCGGCGCGGCGCGCTGGCTCGGCTGCGCCAAAGAAGCCATACGCACGGCGTCGAGCAAAAGCGCGACAGCCGCATGCCTCGCGGTCCATGACATCTCCGTCATGCCCTCGCTCGAACCCGAGCAGGCCGTCGCGTCACACGGACGCCGCTGGGTCGTGAAGCCGGATGACGGCGCGGGCGCACTCGACACGTATGTCTACGATCAACTCGACGCAGCCCGCGAAGAACACGAAGCGCGCGCTGCGGCCGGGCGCAATCCCGTTATGCAGGAATGGGTCGATGGCGAACCGCTCAGTCTTTCGCTTCTCTGCGAGGACGCGGGCGCGCGCCTCTTGTCCATCAACCATCAACGTATCGCGCTTTCCGAAGCAGCGCAGTCTAAACCACACGAGCGCGTCGTACAGTTCGATGGCGTCGATGTAAATACCGTTGCGCGCCATGGCGACCGAGGGCGCGTGCTCGAAAGACTCGCGCAGCGCGTGGCGCATGCGGTTCCCGGCTTGCGCGGCTTCGCGGGCATCGACCTCGTATGGCACCCGCAACGCGGACCGGTCGTCATCGAAATCAATCCGCGCGTGACGATGGCTTATGCCGAACTCAGCAAGACGCGCAACATTGCGGCGGAATTGCTCGCGGCGCACGGTGTACCGGGCTTCGCACAACGTGAGCCATATTTACGCGCATGGGGAGCGTCGTCATGACGACGCGTGCAGGCGGCGCGCCGGTCTTCGGCTGGGACGTGGGCGGTGCGCATGTGAAGGTGTGCCTCGCGACGGCGGGCACGGCGGTCGATGTTGCGCAATGGGCGTGTCCGTTGTGGCAAGGCATAACGCATCTTGAGCGAACCGTCGATAGCGTGTTCGAACGCTGGCCGCAAGCCGCCGACGCGAGCGCGCGCCACGCGGTCACCATGACCGGCGAAATGGTCGATCTCTTTGCGGATCGCGCAGAAGGCGTGCGCACGCTGACCCGCATGCTCGCGCAACGGCTCGGGCCGCGCACGCTCTTTTACGGCGGAAAAGCAAACTGGCTCGCCCGTTCCGCGTGCCGCGAGGGCTGGCGCAAGATCGCATCGGCGAACTGGCTCGCCACCGCGGAATACGTCGCCACGCGCTTGCCTCATGCGTTGCTCGTCGATATCGGCAGCACGACCACGGACATCATTCCGATCGTCGCAGGCCACGTCGCCGCACGCGGCATGAACGATGCACAGCGTCTCGTGAGCGGCGAGCTCGTGTATCAGGGTGTCGTTCGAACGCCTTTGTGCGGTGTCGCGCATCGCATCGCATTCAGGGGCGAAACCACGGGCGTGATGAACGAGTGGTTCGCGACGACAGCGGACGTGTATCGCCTGACCGGCGAGTTGTGGGCCGAGCACGACCAGCATCCGAGCGCGGACAACGGCCCGAAGACGGAAGCCGCGAGCCGTGCGCGTATTGCACGAATGATCGGACGTGACGCGTGCGATGCAAGCCCCGATGAATGGCGGCGATTCGCGCTTGCATGGCGGCGCGAACAGTTGCGCGTGCTCGAAACCAATCTGGCTCGCGTGAGCGCGCAACACGAGTCGTTGGCAAGGGCGCCTATCGTCGGCGCGGGATGCGGGCGCTTCCTCGCTGCGGCGCTGGCGCAACAGGAAGCGCGCAGCTATGTGGACTTCGCGCGGCTCGCGGGAGTCGCGTCGGACGATGCAGCGCAATACGAATGGGCTTCGACGTGCGCGCCGAGCGTGGCGGTCGCGCTGCTGGCTTCGTCGCCCTTAACGGGTTTGAATACGGACGGCGCGAACGAGGCGGTCAATCTCGAACGAGGATAACGGCATGTGGGTGATCAAGATCGGCGGAAGCCTGAGCCACGATCCCGTGCTGCGCGAGTGGCTCACGCGGCTTTGGGAACTGGGCGGCGGGCGTGTCGTGATCGTGCCTGGCGGGGGCGATTTCGCGGATGCGGTGCGGCAGTATCAGCGCGAATGGCGCTTCGACGACCTCGCCGCGCATAACATGTGTCTGCTCGCGATGACTCAATACGCGATTCTCATGCAGGGCGTGCTACCGGAGTTGGTGCTTGCATCGAACGAAGAACGCATCCGGCGCGCGCTGCGCGATGGCCAGGTGGCCGTATGGGTGCCGACCGATCTGATGCGCACCACGCCCGACTCGATGACCAACTGGGACACGACATCCGACAGTCTCGCCGCGTGGCTTTCGACCACGCTCAACGCCGAGCGCCTGATGATCGTTAAGTCGTGCGCGATCGAAGCGCACGCGCCGCTCGAAGCGCTCGCTGCAAGCGGCGTGATCGACAGACGTTTTCCCGCCTACGTCAGAGACGCGAATTATCTGGTGGAAGTGTTCAGCAAGGGCGATGCGTCGGTCATGCGCGAGCGGCTGCTCGCATTTCACGCGTGAGCGGTCATGCGCTCGCCATGCAGCGCACGCGACCACTGACGCACACGCGATGCGTCGAGCCGTCCCGTGCGTCCATCGCGCTCGTCGCATAGCGCGCCTCTGAAGCCCGCGATATCCGGTGCAAGCGCGCGTATCCGTTCGAGATCCCGCCAGCCTAGCGATCCTGCGAGGGCGGTCATCATGCCGCGTGACCGCGCTTGCGAAAGGCATGTGGCGAGCGTTGCGGTATCGACGCAATCGAACAGCGTGCGGCCGTCCTTGTTCGCGGTATCGAAGACGAGCGCGACGAAGCCGAGCTGCGCGGCGAGTGTAACGAGCGAACGCTCGATGCCGTCGTCGCAAAGCAGCACCGGCACGACCGTCGCCGGCAAGGTCGCGAGATGACGCAAGCACGCCGCGGCGCGCGGTCCCGGCGCGACGCCGGCCTTCACATAATCGACGCCGGTGCTCGCGACGTCCAGCACGCGGTTCGTCATTTCATCGAGCGCGTCGTTCGGCAAGTCTCCAATGGTCGCGCTGATGGGCCGCACCGCGTACGGCGCCCTCAATGCGCTAACGATGCGCTTGATCTTGTCCGTCGCGACGCCGCCGAGCGCGCCCGCGCGGGGTTCCTTCAGATCGATCACGTCCGCGCCCGCTTGTGCGGCATCGAGCGCTTCGTCCACCGAGCGGACGCTTGCGAGCAATGCGGTCATGGTCGAACTCCCGAGCGTTGGATCAGGGATGAAGCGTCTTTGCGCGATGCTGTTCGATGGCCTGCAATAGCCAGTTCCACGCGGTGCGTTCGGCATCGCCCGCTGTCTTCTCGATGGCAATGCGCAGATAGTCGATCTCGCTATCTACCTTCTCTTGCGGCAGCATGAATAGACGGCTCACCAGAATCGCGCCTTCCACCACCGCAGCCTGCGCGCGATTGAAGCCGGGAAACGGCGCATGCGTCTCGCGATGCACGCACGCCATGCGCAGCGTGGGGCGCGTGTCGTCGTCGTTCATTTCCACCAGTTGCAACTCCGCATGCGCGAGCGTTTGCGCGAGCCGCACGCTCGGCACCGCTGTTGCGCGAAGCGTCGGCCAGTCGCGCTGAAAGCCCGTGACGCAGCCTGCGAACACGCGCACGTCCGTCGTGAAGTTGATGACGGCGCTTCGCGTCGCGATGACGTTATCGAGCGTCGTCGAAGGGCGAAACGGCGCGAGAATGGCTGATTCTTCCTGAAAGCGCACGCCCATGGGCGCGACATGCGGACGGCCATCGCGATCCGCCGTGGTGACGATCGTCTCGTAGATCATGGCTGTCCGCGCGCGCGTTCACAGGCATGTGGCTCGCACGAAGGCGCATTGACGCACGCGGCTTCGTGCAAGTGGGACGTTGCACTCAGCGCGTGGCGATATACATCGTGATTTCGAAACCGAAGCGCATATCGGTGAAGCTCGGCGTGGTCCATTGCATGGCATTTTTCTCCTTGGTTAAACGAGTGAATCAGTCGATGCCGACGACGCCCTTTCGATTCGAGCGGCGTGCGCGTGCGAACATACGCAAGCGCCATGCCAAACGACGATGCTTCGTCTGCGCGCATGACTGTGACGGGAACGCAGCAAAGTGTCCCGCTGGGTGACGCGAAAGGCGCATGGGTCAGCGCTTTTTCATGGTCGTGCCGGGCGCGTGCCATGCCGTCAGATCTTCCTCAGGACGATCCACCTCGCATCCCCAATCGAGCGGCTGGTCCTGATCGAAACGCTTGCCGAGTTGCCATGCAATCTCGGCCCGCGCAAGTTGCACGCCCATGTAGAACGCGTGGCCGCCGTCGGCTTCCAGCTTGAGGTCGGGGTAAAGCGCGAACGGGTCGGTGGCAATGCGATGTCCGTCACGGTTATAGACATGAATTCCTTGGGCCGAAACCTGAACGCGAAAGTTAGGATCACGTACGAACAGCGAAAGTTCGTGAATCTCTTCGGCACTGTAGGGAAAAGGGCGCCTGGCATGCAGCGCGCACAGGTCGCCCGACATGCCTTTGGGCAGCGTCTGCGTTTCGCGTGCGGCGTGCATCACGCGTCGCGCGACATCGGCTTCGCGCACGGCACGGCGCGCATGCAGGCTCACGGACGTCGTGAGCACGGCCGCGATGCGCAGTTCCGCCGCCATGCCGAGCAGCACCGCGTTGATGCCGCTCGTGTCCGCTTCCGTCAACTCGGTCACGTTGCCGATGCCCATCATGATCGCAACGTCCGGATGACGCTCGCGCAAGCTCACATAACGCGCGATGGATGCCGCGAGCCCGAATGGAATCGGATCGAGAATCGGGTCGGCGAGGAACGGTCGATTGCGTGCTTTCATTGCGTCGATGGCCGCTTCGAGCGATGCCATGTCGTGCGGCTCGCGCGGCACGAGAACGGGCGTCGATGCCGTTTCCTCCGCGATCCAAAGCGTATCGACGTTCAGGCTCATCAAGTAATCGGCGCCTGCGCGTGCGCCGCGCACCAGTTCGTCGGTGAGCATCGAATCGACGCTCACGCGATAGCCCTGTTCCTTGAGCATCGCCACTGCGTCTTCGAGATGCGGAAACGGCGTCTCGGGCAGGCAGCCGATGTCGATCACATCCGCGCCCTGTTTAGCGTAGTCGCGCGCGCGGCCGGCGATGCCTTCGAGGTCGAGACGCGGTGCATCGACGATCTCCGCGAAGATCTTCGTCTCGTAGCGCGATAGATCGACATGCCTCGCTTCGCGCCCGAAGAACTGCGGCAAGTCCTTCACTTCCTCCGGACCGCGCTCGACCTTCACGCCGTAGTGCGCGGTGAGCGCATCGAGGTCGCCGCGGCATCGGCCCGGCACGATCATGCGGCTCGTGCCTTCGCCGAGCGGAGTCGCAACCCGCCGGCGAATCATGTCGGCGGTCATGAGGCCCGCCACTTGCAGCCCGATCTCGCGCACTTCCCATGTAAAGGGCGATGCGGCGCTTGTCGGCGCAATGCCTTCGAGCACGCGACGAAGGCTCTGTTCGGCGAGCCTGCCCGTCAGGAAGACAATGTGTTCCATGCGAGATTCAGGTCCGAAAGCCGTTGTTCGAGCGCGGCCTTCAGGTCATCGAGCGTGCGCGCGACAGTCGTATGTTCGATGCGCGCCAGGCGTTCGACGTTATCCAGCTCGATGGCGCGCGGCCTCACTTCGACCCATTCGTGAGGCGTTTGCGTGATGACGCTCGGCGCTGTATCGCATGCGAAAACGATGCCCGGCACGCATTGCTTGCCGGCTTGCGCAAAGAGATTGGTGGGCAACGTGTCGGAGATGCCGAGCGCGCACTTCGCCACCGTGTTGCTGGTTGCGGGCGCAATCACGACGGTGTGATATTCGCCGTGATAGATCATGCCCACGGGCACGCTGCTCGCGCTGTTGTCGCGAAAGACCTTGAAGTGCTCGCGCAGCTTACGTATAGGCCAGCCATAGAGCGGCAGCACTTCCTCGCCTGCGCGTGAGAGGAAGAGATCGCAGCGCGGCAGGCGCAAAGCGAGTTCGAGCGATTCCTCGATCATGTGCCCCGAACCGGTCACGCACCACGCGAAGCGCGCGTCGGGCTTGAACTCGTCGAGCCGGCGAGCGGGCGCGGGCTGCGTCATGCGTGATCCGGCGTGGGCGAATCGTGCGACAGCCTGATGTGCAGCCGATGCATCTTGCGATACAACGTGTTCCGGCTGATGCCGAGCACCTTCGCGACGTTGCTCACGTTCCAGCGATGTTCGTCGAGCAGCATCAACACGGTCTCGCGTTCCCTCACCTGTATCGCGTTGAGCGCGGAGGTGTCGGCGTCGTCGGTGAGATGCGGCCGTGGCGACGTGGCGCTTGCCGTGGATGCATTCGTCGCGCTCACGGCACGCGCGCCGTTCATGATCTCGGGCGGCAGATGCGCGCAGCGAATCTCAGGACCGTCGCAGAGCGCGATCGCCATTTGCAGGACGTGCCGCAATTGACGGATATTGCCGGGCCACGAATAACTCAGCAGAGCCTGTCGTGCTTCGGCGCTCAGCGCGGGCGGATCGGTGGATTCGGTTTCGAGAATGTGGCCGATGAGCGCGAGGGCATCGGCGCGTTCGCGCAGCGGCGGCAAGTTGATCTCGATGCCGTTGAGCCGGTAATACAGGTCTTCGCGAAAGAGGCCTGTCTGCACGAGCTCCGCGAGATTGCGGTGACTCGCGCTAATGAGTTGGAAGTCCACCTTCACGGTTGTTTCCGCGCCGAGCGGCGTGACTTCGTGTTCTTCGAGCACGCGCAGCAGCCGCGCCTGCAGCGTGAGCGGCATGTCGCCGATCTCATCCAGAAACAGCGTGCCGCCGTTCGCCTGCACGATCTTGCCGCGCCGTCCTTCACGCTGCGCGCCGGTGAATGCGCCCGCGCGGTAACCGAACAACTCGCTTTCGATGAGATTCTCCGGCAGCGACGCGCAATTCACCGCGACGAACGCGCCCGCTCCGTTCGGGCTGATGCTGTGCAGCGCATTGGCGAAGACTTCCTTGCCGGTGCCCGTTTGCCCGCGCAGGATGATCGGTATCTTGCGTTGAATCACGCGTGCGGCAAGCTGAATCTGCGAGGCCATGCGCGGATCGCCGAATTCCAGATGCGAGAGCTTGTCGAGACGGCCTGCGCCTGCAACCGCATTCTCGCGCGACTCCTTGCGCGCGGGCTTTAAACGCGTGCTCGTCGTCAACGCGGAGTCGTTCATCAGTATGCGCGTCGCGCCGCCTGCCGCTTCGCGCGGCGTCTGCGCGGTGAGGAAGAAGCGGCTGTTCGCCTTCGCGCTGTACACGGTGACCGGATGAAACGAGCCGCGTATGCTGCGCGCGATCATGTCTTCGAGCGACGCGTTGAACGCCTCTTCGATGCGCTTGCCGCACAGTTCCGCGGGCGTGCGCAGATCGAGCTGAAAGAGCGCGCTGCGGCTCGCGGCCAGCACCACGCCGTCGTCGCTGACCGCGAGCTTGCCCGCGTGCAGCGTGCCGACGAATTCCGGCCGGCTATGGAAGTGGATCATGTTCGCGTGCCGGTAGCGCGCATCGATCAGACGGTTTTCGATCATCTGCCGCGACATGCCGACGAGCACCAGCGAATGCTGCTGCAAGAGCTTCGAGCGGCTCGTGACATCGAGCACGCCGGCAATCGTGCCGCGTTCATCGAAGATCGGCGCGGCGGAGCAGGTGAGCGACGTATAGCGCGGATAGAAGTGCTCGTGCTGGCACACGGCAATGCAGTCGCGCTCGATCAGACACGTGCCCATGCCGTTGGTGCCCGCTTCGCGCTCGCTCCACAGCGCGCCGACGCGCAGGCCGTCGGCGGCGACAGCCTCGCCGAACGGCACCGAGGACACCTGATGCACGATCACGCCGTCGGCATCGACGAGCACGACCGCGAGTTCGGGATCAGCGAGCTGCTGGTACAGCGTCGTCATTTCGAGCTTGGAGGATGCGATGAGATCGCTCGCGGCTTCGCGGCGCTCGGTGAGTTCGCGCGATGTCAGCACCGGCGGCATCACGAAGCGCGCGGGGTCGAGGTGGAACTCGGTGAGGCAACGCATCCACGATTGCGCGACGGAATCGCTCGCGCGCCGCGTGGCGAGCGGGTTGTGGACGATGTTCAGCACTTCCCGGACATGCGTGTCTACGTCAGCTAGCGACGACATGGGGCCGTGTCTCCGTGGCGTTTTTCGTTGCGTTCGCGCATGAGCCGCGCGTTGCGTCCGACGCCGAATCTGTTGTGTTTCCGCGGGCGCCGCGGCCTCCGCGGCACTTTCGTTGCCGTCGTGCTGTAGCCGTTCGCGTGCGCGCCTCGTGGCCGGGCGTGCGTTTCGGTCAGGATTTCCGCCCCGCTCTGGCCCGGTTCCCAAAAACTCTACATCCGATGGCGCGCCGGTTCAATAAGTAGTCGCATAGAGTTTGGCGCTGCGCGCGGTTTTTGCTTTTCTCCTCGAATCACCCGCGTTTGACGCTTTCATCACTCACCGGGCCGCTCGCGCGGCGACACGCACATGGGCCGATTCGATCCGATCCGCGAAGCCGTTCGCGACATGGCGCCGCGCGCTGCCGAGGAAAACCCGCCGATGGATATCGTATTTATCGAGGGACTGACAGGGCAGACGGTGATCGGCATCGACAAGAGCGAGCTGCACATCGCGCAGCCCGTGCGCATGAGTCTCGCGATCGGCGTGCCGTCGTTGCGGGCGTGTACGACGGATCGCATCGAGGACACGGTCAACTACGCTGCGGTGCGCGAAGCCGTTCACGCGCTGCTTGCGTCGCATCGCGTTCAGCTATTGGAGGCGCTGGCCGAGCACATCGCGCAACTGGTCATCGCACGGTTCGGCGCGCATTGGGTGAGGGTGTCGCTCGCAAAGCCCGCCAAGTTCGACGATGTCGATGCGGTCGGCGTCGTGATCGAGCGGCGGCGCGCGCCGTGCATGCAAGGTGGGCAAGGCGGGCTCGGCTGGATCGGCCTGGGTTACGTGCCGCAATAAGCCTTGCGTGAAGCGTTATTTCGCGGCCGCTGCGGGCTTCACGAGTCCGCACGCCTTGAATGCTTCGCGCTGCAACTCGCGATACTTCTTCGTCTGCGCCTTCGCGCGATCGACGCGAAACTCGGCGCCGCCTTCGCCGCCGAGCGCGGCGTATTTCGAAAACGTCGACTGCTCCACGAAGTCGTCATAGGTGAGCACCTGCGCGATCTTGTCGATGGCGCACGAGCACTTGTAGACGTTCACGAAGTCATGCCCGTTGTCGTCCATGCAGGCGAGGACGTATTCCACGCGGCCTTCGGTCGGATAGTCGTGGCCTTGTGCCGGCACGCCCGCAGCCGCAAACGACAACGGGCACACGAACGCCAGGGCGACGAACACGCTAAACACGCTAAGCGCGCTGCAACGTGGAGTCATTCGGATGAACCTCGTATCGTGGACGATGACATGCGGCCGGCGCGCAACGGCGGCGCCGGCCGCACTATCGACGGTGTGTTGACGATCAGGCCGCCGCGAACGGATGCGCGACCGATGACTTCCTCGACACCACTTCGGATGCCTTCGGTTCGCCCGCTACCGCGCGCTGAATGGCTTCTTTCGTCGCCTGATAGTTGAACTCCTGAATCTTCTTGTCGTCGGTTGCTTCCCAGTGAATGAACACGCCGACACAGATAAAGAGGTCGTCGGCCTCGTCGGCGGGAATGGTGCCGTCTTCCACGCTGTCGGCGACCGCGAGCGCCACCGCATGCTGCGCGGGCCCGAACATCTGCACGGCCTGCTTCGCGCCTTTGATGGTGACCTTGTTGAAGAGAATCGTATTGGGCTTGGTGATGAGATTGGGCGCGACCACGGCCAAGAGCGACGTGAAGCCGTCCTTGTTGTTCGTGAGCGCGTGGCAGAACGCGGTCTCCGCAGCGGAGCCTCGCGGTCCGATGATCAAGTCGATATGAGCGACCTCGTTGCCGTCGCCGACGAGCGACTCGCCTATCAGGACGCGGTTGATCTTGGCCATGCTGTTCCTCCAGTGAAGGGTTCTTGGGACGATCGACTTGCTCCAGGGCTCAGGCGGCCACGGTCGATAACCCGAAGACCGCGCAACGCATCCTCGATGCAAACGGCTGCACAGAGGGCGGCATAACCGCGTACGTCCTAAACATGAACCGTGCCAATTTCCCGGTATGGCGCCGCGCGCATCGACTGATTCATGCGGTCACGAGCGCGACGAAAAGCGTCGCCACGGCGAGGTCCGCGCTCGTTCCCGGGTTGATGCGTTGCGCCTTGAGTTCGGCGTCCCATGCGTCGAGCGCGGGCGCGTGCGAAGGACGGCCCGCCGCGCGCCAGTTCGAGCGTTGAACGGCGGCATGGCGCGTGACACTTTGCGCCGTCGCCGCGCCGTGCTTGCGCACAATGTGCGAGTCCGGCCAGAGCGAGAGGAACGTGAGGAACGTATCGAGCATGGCCGCGTGTGGATTCGCGATGCCCGCGTGTCTCGCCGCATCGAGGCCCGCGCCGAACACGTCGGCGAAGCCGTTCGCGTATTGCCGCGCGATGCTGTCGCGGTTCGCGGCGAGCGTCATCGCGGCGCGCAGGTCCACGGTCGGCGGCGCATGCACGGATTGCTCGCGTGCTTCGCCGAGGCCGCCGGGATTGGCAAGCGCGATCGCGCGATAGGCCAGGCGTGCATCGTCGATATCGAGCGATGCAAGCGTCGCTTCGGTCGCGGCATGCCAGTGCCCGATGTCGACAGGATGATCGCGCGGCAGGCGTTCGAGCGCGGCGCACAACGGCGCGGCGAGCAGCACGATGCCGAGATTCGTGTTGCAGCCGACTGCATCGGAGGTACGGCGCACGGCGTCGAGAATGCGCATGCCGACGTTTGCGCCCGCTACGAAGAGACCCGCCGCCGCCATTTCCGCGCTCTCGATGAACTGCGCCGCCGTCATGCCGTGGCCCGCGCTCGCGATGCTTACGTTGCCGGGCTTGCGCGTCTCCACGTCGAGGGCGCAGGCGCGCATGAACGCGTCGCGCGCGTGCATCGGCTCACGCGCGGGCATCGCCGCTTGCCAATGCGAACGTGCGCTGCGATAGAGCGAGCTTGCGGTCGAGCAGATCGTCGGCGAGCAATGCGGCGATATCGAGCGGCGTCACCGACTGCAACCCGCGCCACGCCGCCACGCCGTTCACTTCGAGCACGAGCGGGCGTCCATCCGCTGCGATCAGATCGACGCCCGCATAGTCCAGGCCGAGCGCGTGGCTCGCCCGCACCGCAGTATCGGCGAGCGAGGACGTCAGCTCGGCCGGCTCGCACCGCGCGCCACGGGCGAAGTTGTGAATCCAGTCGTCGCCGCCCACGCGCTTCATCGCCGCGACCGCCCGCGTGCCGATCACGAGCACGCGCCAGTCGAAGCCGGGATGCCCGGCATCGACATAACGCTGTAGATACGCGACGCCGCTGAAGTCTTCGAGCGATGGCAACGTTTCGCATGCGTCGTCGCCGAGCCGCCGCAAGCCTTTGCCTTGCGAGCCGAAGAGCGGCTTCATCACGAGCTTGCGGCCCGCCGCCGCTTCGCGCATCAGCACGCGCTTGGCAAATGCGGGCGATTCGCCGGCCCATGTCGCGGGCGTCGGCACGCCGAAGCGGTTGAGCAGAAAGCTCGTCATCGACTTGTCGACGCTGCGTTCGATGGCGCGGGCGTCGTTATAGACCGGCACGCCGCTTTCGCGCAGCGCGTGCAGGATGCCGAGCCGCAGCGTCACCTGTTCGAATGTGCCGCCCGCGATGCCGCGCACGAACACGGCATCCGGCAGCGCGTGGCCGAAGCCGGGAATGGCGAGCCCGTGCGGAGGCCACGTCGTATCGATGCGGCAATCCGCGAGATCGACGCAGCGCGCCTCGACGCCGCGCGCGCGGAACGCTTTCTTCAGACGGCTCGTGTGCCAGCCGGTCTCGTCGGTCATGATCGCGACGCGCGTCATGGCGTTTCCTGCGTGACGTGCCATTGCGCGCGAAGCAGCGCGTGGTCGAGCTTGCCGCCGTGATACGTCGCGCCGCTTTCGAGACTCGACACCCAGGCTTCGGCGGGCGCGAAGAGCGCGGCGTCGATCTGATAGAAGTCGTAGTTAAATGACTTGAAGATTTCGGCGAAAGGCTTGCCGTAGTCCCGCGCGTTCGAAGACGGCAGTTCGGCCGCGAGCCGTCGTGCGGCTCTATCGCTCTTTACTGTGAGATGCACGCGGCCGCCGTAGAGAATGGCGTCGTTGGTGCGGCCCATTGCCTGCGTGTCGTCGGGCGCGGGCGGCGGCAACGGGGCGCTGCCGCTCGCTTCCACGATCTCGCTCAAGTCCACGCCCAGCACATGCGTCTTGTGCAGCGCAACTTCCACTATGCGCGCCACGACCTGCACCGTGCCCGCGACAGAATGTGTCGGCGTGACCGCGATGACGAGCTTGTCAGGCGCCAGGCCGCAGTCGTCGATCACCTTGTCGATGACCACTTGCGGCGGCAGGCGATTCACTTCCATGACGAGCGCGCCGCGTTCGTGTTTGTCGCGATAGCCGAGTTCATCAAAGAGCGGCTCCTTGCACGCGAGCGCGCGCGCAGGGCCCGAGCCTAGCGAGAAGAACTTCTTGCCGCCGGTCTCGTCTTTGGTCGCGGACAGACTCCAGCCCGCGTACTGGCTCCCGAGGCAGGCAAGCACCGGATTCGACGTATGCACTTCGATGAAGACGGGCCAGAGCGGAGCGGCCTCGAACGCCGTGCGGCGCCCAACGTGTCCGAGCCCGCCCATGCAGATTCGCGCGATGAGAATGCCGGCATCCGCGCTGCCCGCTGCATCGACGCCTGCGTCCACGATAGTCGTGCCCGCAGGCGTGCGCGTGATGCCGACGCGAAACTCTTCGCTGCATTCGATCAGCTGCGCGACGAGCGGCTCGCTCATCGCGTTGACGCTCAATCCGGCGGGGAGGGGAGAAGTCAGTGTCATGGGCTCAATGGTTTCTGATGCGTTGCAGTATGCGCGCGCATTCGCTGTCGAGCGACGCGCGCAGCAAGTCGAGTTCGGGCGCGGTCGTCATCATCGTACAGACAGGCATGCCCGCCTCGATGCGCGCGCCGGGCAGCGGTATGTCGTGGCACGCGGGATCGGCAAAACAGGCATCGCTGAATGCCTGCGATGCGACGAAGCCGTGCGGTGCAAACACGACGCGCTGCCCCGCGATCAGCGGTGGTCGCTTGAGCGCCGTGTCGGTGTGCGGCAACTCGCCGTCGAGGCACGCGTCCAGATGCGCGCCGATCAAACCGCGCGGCCACGCGTCGGGCCATGCGGCCTCATACAGCGCCATGGTCGATGACGGGCGCGTGTTGACTTCGAGCACCTGGAACGTCTCGTTATCGAGCAGAAAGTCGAGGCTGCCAAGACCCGTGAGATCCGTTCGCCATACGATCGTTTCGATCGCGTCGACGATGCGCGTCGCCGTATCGCGCGGCAACGTCACAGGACCGAGCGACCCTGCGTGAATGAACGGCAGACGATGCGCGCTTACCGTGGTCTGCTCCGCGAAGCCGATGACCACAGCCTCGCGCTGCGCTGCGACGAAGAGCGCGGACATCGGGCGGCCTCGCGACAGCCGCTGAAAATAGGCTCCGGGCGGCGTTTGGTCGAGTTCGCGCGCCCATTCGATATGCGTGCCGCCGCAGCCGTCGCGTTGTTTGATGAGCCAGTCTCGCGCATCGGCGGGGCGCGTGAAGCGCACATCGGGATGGGCGATATGCGCGTCGTCGAGCAACGCGAAGAAGCGCCGCGGATCGCGCACGGCCGCCGACTGCGCGCCATTGCCAATGAAACGCGGCACGCCCGGCGCGCGGCTCAGTTCGATGGCGAGCGGCTCCAGCCCGCTCGTCACGACGAGCCCCAGCATGCGAGGCAGGCGTGCCACGCGTTGCAGCGCGTCGTAGAGACGCGCGCGGTCGATCGACAAGCCTTCGCCGCCGATGTCGAACCACATGCCCGCGTGCGTGCGCGTATCGCGGTCGCCGAAAATATCGAGCGCGACGACGTTCAGGCCCGCGCGCGCGGCCGACTGCGCGAGCATGCGCGCCGACAGTCCAGCGACGGCGACGCGCGGCGCGCGCGCGTTCATCACGCGCCCTGTCCCGCGACGATGGCGCGGGCTTCGTCGAATGCTTCTGGAAAACCCAGATACACCGGCTTGCCGCCGGTGCGCATGCGCACGAACAAGCGGTGTTCGGCCTGATACTTCACGTTGCCGATGGCAAGCGCGCCGATGCCGATGGCATCCGCGCGCGCTGCGCCGGCAAGCGGCTTGCCGTCGTCCATGACGTTGACCCCGGCGATGCCTTCCGGCGGCACGGCGTTCACGTCTGCGGCAATCAGCAGATGCTTCGCCTGCGCGATATCGGCGGCGTTCATCACTTGCACGCCCGCTGCGGCAGTGGCGAACACGATCTCCGCTCGCGCGAGTTCCCGATGCAATTGCTCCGTCGTACCTGTCGCGACGCCCGTTGTCGCGATATCGAAACGCCGGTTGATTTCGTCGCTGACTTGCGTGGCGCGCGACTGACTCGAATGGCTTGCGACGACGACGTCCGCGCCGAGCGATGCGGTCATCGCGGCGGCCACGCGTCCTACCGCGCCCGTGCCGCCGAGAATCAATACGCGCTTGCCGTCGAACCCGACCTGATGCGACGCCTTCAGATGCTTCTCCGCGAGCGCGACGAGCGCGGCGGCGGTCGTGTACGCGCCGCTGGGGTCGGCGAACACGGAGACTTCGAAGGGCGGCACCATCGCGTTGCGCGCGCGTTCGAGCATGTCGGCGGCGAGCATGGCGTCGCGTCCGCCGAGAAAGATGCCCGTGCGCGATACGCCTTTGGGGCCGCGCGAAAAGATGGCGTCCTGAGTGAGCTGCACGACGCTGCCCTCATCGACGTTGCAGTACGGCACGACGATCTGATAGCCGGCATCGGCCGCCATGTTCACATCGAACGGGCTCATTTGCGGCGTGCTCGTGAACATGTGCAGCACGTAAGGTCTTTCGGCGGCATCGGGCATGGTCTGGGCTCGGTCGGTGAGGATAATGATGCGTTGCGGCGCGATTCACGCAGCATTTGCGCCTGATTCGCGCGGACAGGCTGCGCGCCACGTCGCGCCGTGATTGCGGGCCGCGACGATGGAGAAGCTGAGCGATGCGTGCGGCGCCGCGCGTTGCGCGGTTGCGAGCGCGCGCTCGGCGTGCTGCGCGCTTGCAACGAATGCGAAGCCCACCGGCCCCCACGACGTCTGACCGATGCCGGCCTTCTGTTCTGCCGCAACCGCTTGCAGCGCATGCGCCACGGCGGGACTCGCGAATATGCCGCCTTGCGCGGGCGCGAAGTATTCGCCGATGGTCTGCTGCATGTCGCTGATGGCGTCGGCGAACGGTTCGAAGTCGCATTCGGCGACGGCGGGCAGAAGGCGCATCAACACGAGATGCGAAAGATGGGCGGCGAGCGCGGCGGGAAAGGGCGCAAGCGATGCGAGGCCGTGCTTTTCGGCTTCGCCGTGCAGCCCTTCGCGCGATGCGTCGTCGATGAGCAGCACGCGCCAGGCATCGGGGAAACGCTGACGCGCGAGCAGTGGCGGGAGCGTCGCGTTGTCGCTGTGCGCGGTGCTGCGTCCGCCATCGACGATCAGGCCGCCGTGATCGAAGCCGTGTATGCCGATGCCCGAACGCGCGCCGCGTCCGAGCAGGCGTGCGATATCGGCTGTGGTCAGCGCGTGACCGGTCACGCGGGCGAACGCGGTGCCGAGCGCCAGCGCCATTTGCGTGCCGGAGCCTAGCCCCGTATGGGCGCGCGGGGTTTCGTGTACTTCGATGTCGACCGGTTGGGTGACGCCTAGCGCCTCGTGGAGCCGCGCGAGGTACGCTTCGATGCGCTCGTGCTGCGCTTGCGTCGTTGTGCCGTCTATGCGCTCTTTGCGTTGGGCGCGCCGCGCGGTGATACGGGTGCCGTGTCCGTCGATGACGAGCCCCACGCTTCCGAACGCGCGGCCGAGCGAACCGTTCGGATCAATGAAGCCCAGATGCAGCCGGGCATCCGCCGAAAGGGTGATCGCCTGGGGCGGCGATAGGGCGGACTTGGGCATGGGTTTCTTTTCGCTTGCGCTCGTGGGGGGATTTTTATTGCCTCAGGCAAAAGGTGTACCAACTTTGTTGTTCTTCTTTTTTGTGGTGGAACCTGTATTCGCGTCGGTCTATTAGCGTTGCCCCTCCCCGGGGCGCGGGTCACTTTCTTGGCTGTCGACCAGAGTAGGCGCTTCAGCGCCGTACTCTGGTCCCATGCAAAGAAAGTAACCAAAGAAAGCAGCTTTTTTTAGCCCGCAGCAGCGACAGCGTGGTCACTTCGCAGAAAGTCATTGGCCCTCAGTTTGAATCAACCCTGAATCACCTTCCACGCCCACTGAGCGCCACGTCCTCCGAGCCCCTTGGCTCGTTAACACCACACCCTGTTTAGTGCTTCACGCTTCAAATCGCGCATCGCGCCGCGCATGAGTTCGCTGAGGCGCGGATCCGCCAGCACTGAGGTCAACGTATGAGAAGCACCCATACCGTTGCAAGCGTTCGGCGTTAACGAGCCAAGGGGCTCGGAGGACGTGGTGTTCAGCGGGCGCGGAGGGTGATTCAGGGCTGATTCAAACTGAGGGCCAATGACTTTCTGCGAAGTGACCACACTGTTACTGTCGCGGGCCAAAAAAAAGCTGCTTTCTTTGGTTACTTTCTTTGCATGGGACCAGAGTACGGCGCTAAAGCGCCTACTCTGGTCGACAGCCAAGAAAGTGACCCCGGCCCCGGGGAGGGGCAACGCTAATAGACCGACACGAATACAAGTTCCACGACAATAACCGCCCTCGCCCTAAACGGAAGAAGCAAAAAAATCAATCGTACTTGATATACCGAAACCGCTGATCATCGGAGGGCGTCCCGCTAAGAGGCCCTCCCTCGAGCGAGGGCCGCCACTGCACGACTTCTTCGATTTTGGAAGCAAGCGCAAAGTCTTTATCGGTGATGCCCTTGGCCGAATGCGTCTTGAGCTTCACGATCACGAACGCATAAGAAACAGTAAGGTCCGGATGATGCCAGGCCGCTTCCGCAAGATGGCCCACCGTATTGACGACCATCAGCGTGCCCTTCCAGCCTTCCGTGCGGAACTTGCGCCGGAGCCATCCATCCTCGAAGTACCAGTGTTTGAGCACACCGCTAAGACGCTCGGCAATTTCCGCATCGGAGTACACCTTCTCGGCTTGAGTCATGGCGAGGTCTCAAACAATACGTGAGTGATTCAGTATGCGCGTCTTTGTCAAAGGCGCACAAGCAAACGCAAACACTGCTGCGGCGCATCAGAAACGAATGAGCGAGAAGCCAGTGATTTCGCGGATTTGACACAGTATGTCTCGTGATACACCGCACGCTTACTCGCGAACATAAGCGAACAGCATGTCCTTCCCGCGCCATCACAGTACGCGAACGAGCGCATTAGACCGGCATGGAATATGCAATTGGCGTCGATACGCATGCGTTCGGCCATGACCGGGCACAGCGTAGCTCGTTACCTGCATTGAGAAGGCGCGCGCGATGCAAACCGGTAGCGTGGTCATCCCTGGGTCGGAGGCATCACCATTCTGGAGGAGACATGAACTTACGCACCCTGGTTCTTGGACTGGCGGTGGTTGCGACAGCAGGCCTGAATTCGTATGTGGCGCAGGCCGATCCGCAACTCGACAGCCTCATCAAGAATCCTTCGAATTGGGCAGCGCAAGCGGGCGATTACTCGAATCACCGCTATAGCACGCTCAAGCAGATCAACGAAAACAACGTCGGCAAGTTGCAGGTCGCCTGGACCATGTCCACCGGTGTGCTACGTGGTCACGAAGGATCGCCGCTCGTCATCGGCGACACGATGTATATTCATTCGCCGTTTCCCAACAAAGTCATTGCGATCAACCTAAAGGACCAAACGTTCATCTGGCAATACCAGCCGAAGCAGGATCAGCAGGTCATCTCCGTGATGTGCTGCGACACAGTCAACCGCGGCCTCGCTTATGGCGACGGCAAGATCTTCCTCCAGCAAGCCGATACCAAACTCGTCGCGCTCGACGCGAAGACCGGCGATGTCGTATGGAGCGCGCAGAACGGCGATCCGAAGAAAGGCGAGACGAACACTAACGCGCCACACGTATTCGGCGACAAGGTGCTGACCGGCATATCCGGTGGCGAATTCGGTGTGCGTGGCCGTCTCGTCGCGTACAACATCAAGGACGGCAAGGAAGTGTGGAAGGCCTACAGCACGGGCCCCGACGATGAGATGTTGCTGGACCCGCAGCAAACCATGACGTGGTCCGACGGCAAGATGATGCCCGTGGGCGCCGACTCGTCGACCAAGAGCTGGCAAGGCGATCAATGGAAATACGGCGGCGGCACGACATGGGGATGGTACGCATGGGACCCGAAACTCAATCTCGTCTACTACGGCACGGGTAACCCCGGCACGTGGAACCCGACCCAGCGCCCCGGCGACAACAAATGGTCGATGTCGATCTTCGCGCGCGACCTGAATACCGGCAAGGCGAAGTGGGTTTACCAAATGACGCCGCACGACGAATGGGACTATGACGGCGTCAATGAAATGATCTTGTCGGATCTGAACATCGGCGGCAAGCGAGTGCCCGCGATCGTTCACTTCGACCGCAACGGCTTCGGCTATACGCTGAACCGCGAAACCGGCGAACTGCTCGTCGCGCAGAAGTACGATCCGGCAGTAAATTGGGCCGATAGCGTGGATATCAAGAGCGGCCTGCCCATTCGCAACGCGAGCTATTCGACGCAAAAGGCGGGTCCTGACCACAACGTGAAGGGCATTTGTCCTGCCGCGCTCGGATCGAAAGATCAGCAGCCTGCCGCCTATGATCCGAACTCGAGTCTCTTCCTCGTTCCGACCAATCACGTTTGTATGGACTACGAACCGTTCCAGGTCGATTACGTGTCGGGTCAGCCGTTCGTCGGGGCAACGCTTTCGATGTATCCGGGGCCGAACGAAAACGGCGCGATGGGCAACTTCATCGCGTGGGATGCGGCCAAGGGCAAGATCGCATGGTCCAAGCCCGAGCGGTTCTCGGTGTGGTCCGGCGCGCTGGCGACAGCAGGCGGCATCGTGTTCTACGGCACGCTCGAAGGCTACATCAAGGCGGTACGCATCAAGGACGGCAAGGAGCTTTGGAAGTTCAAGACACCGTCCGGCATCATCGGCAACGTGTTCACGTATCAGTACCAGGGCAAGCAATACGTCGGCGTGTATTCGGGCATCGGCGGCTGGGCCGGCATCGGCATGGCGGCGGGACTCGAGAAGTCGACGGAAGGCCTCGGTGCGGTAGGCGGTTACCGCGAACTCGCGAAGTACACGGCGCTTGGCGGCACGCTCTTCATCTTCGCTGTCCCGAGTTGACATGGCGTGAGCAGGATTGCGCGGCGGCATGCGTGCCGTCGCGCAAAGCAGGGCCTTGCATAAAAAACATATTGAAGGAGACACGCGAATGATAGGCCGAACCATCCTGGTGTTGTCGATAGCGCTGGTTGCGTCATCCGCGCCTTTCGCTCAGACCTCGTCAGGGCAAATGAAGCCGGTGGCGTACCAGGTCGTCGACGGCAACAAGGTCGACAACGATACGCTGCAAGGATGGCGTACCTGGCGCGCGCTCGCGTGCGAACGGTGTCACGGGGCGAAGCAGGAAGGTCTGGTCGGTCCCTCTCTCGTCGACGCGTTCAAGACGCTCGACAAGAACGAATTTCATCGCACGGTCTTCGGCGGACGTGTCGACAAGGGCATGCCCGACTTCAGCGCAAGCCAGATGATGCAAAAGAATTGGGAGAATCTCTACACCTACCTGAAGGGACGGTCCGACGGCAAGATCAATCCGGGCGACCTGCAAGCAATCGATGCGAAGTGAAGGCATCGCGAGCGGCGCACGATGACCGCTTCTACTCCCGGAGGCTTCATGTTTCAGTGTAAGGCCAGTCGTACGGTGCGGTCCGGTCGTATGGCCGCATTGCTTTCAGCGTTTGCGATGCTTTCGACCGACGCCGCGTTCGCGCAAGGCGCAGGCGGCCCGCCGCCGAGCCTCCCGAACAACGACGGCGCCGACGGCGTGCTGCGCGTATGCGCCGACCCCAACAACATGCCGCTTTCGAACGAGAAGGGCGAAGGCTTCGAGAACAAAATCGCGAGCCAGATGGCGAGTGATTTCGGCTATAAGCTCGAATACACGTTTTATCCGCAGCGCATGGGTTTCGTGAGGAATACGCTGCGCGACAAGGTGCCGAATACCGAGCAATATAAATGCGACCTCATTATCGGCGTACCCAAAGGTTATGAACTCACTGCGACGACGCGGCCGTATCTGCATTCCACCTACGCCATGGTCTTTCCGAATCGCCCGGAATACGCGAATATCAAGACGCCCGCTGATCTGATGAGTCTGCCGCCGGATCAACTCAAGAAAATGAAGCTCGGCATCTTCGTCAAGAGCCCGGCCGTGGACTGGCTGCTCAGGAATAACCTCATCGAACAGGCGGTGTCGTATCAAGGGCAAAGCGGCGATCCAGAAGCGTTTCCTGGCGAGATGATCGAGCACGACCTGTCGCAAGGCAACGTCGATGCTGCGTTCGTCTGGGGACCGATCGCGGGATACTTCGTCAATCGTTCGGACAACAAAGTAAGGCTCGTTCCGTTCCCGCAACAGCCCGGCATTCGTTTCGACTTCGAAATCTCCATGGGCGTGCGCTACGGAGAGAAAGCGTGGCGCGACAAGGTCGATAACTGGATTGCGTCGAATCAGCCCAAGATCGACCAGATATTGACGAGCTATCAGGTTCCACTGCTGCCGCTGCAGCCGATGCAACCCGCGCAAGCACAATGAGAACGCCTGCCGTCACTCTTCGCGCGGTGATGACCGTATGCGCGCTGGGCCTGGCGCAAGGACATAGCGCGTTGGCCGCAGCGCCGCCGGCCGCTTCGACGACGAGCGCTGACATTGCGCCAGCCGAACGCCTGGTGTTCCTTCAGCCGCATATGAACGGCGTCGAGCCGCAGACGGAACTGGATTACTCGGTGGACTATTCCGGCCCGCCCGCGAAAGTCAGCGATACGGTGCGCGTGCTCGTCGTGAGTCCCGGCAACAGCAAGAACGATGCGCGCGTGACGGATCGCACCGGCCCTGTGAACGTGCCCGGCGGTCTGCCTTGCAATCCGGTCATCATCTATTTTCTGGAGCACGACATTGCCGAGATGGAGCAGTTGACGGGCGGACAGCGGCGCTACTTTCAGCAGCGCGTTCGTCTCGCATTGGCAGCCGCTCCGGCGATTACATCCGTATCGAGCGATGCGCTTGGAATCGGAGGCGGCAAGCATGTGATGGCGCGTCAGGTCGTCATTCAGCCGTACCTGAACGATCCAAATGCCGAACGTTTCGCACAGTACACAGGCAAGCGCTATACATTCGTGATTGCCGACGACGTCCCCGGCGGCCTTCTCATGATTCGCACGGAAGTGCCGGGCGCGGGCAACGACTTCGCGCATCCGCTGCAGAAGGAAACGATCGCTTATCAAGGGGCGCTCAAGAATCTGTCGCCGCCCGCGGGCGCGCCTGTAAAGGCGGGGAATGTGCCGCGCGCGAGCCGATAAGGTCGCATGAGCCTCGGCCGCTCGACTACGCATGCGCCGGGAGGCGAAGCAGCTATCGCGCGGACGTGTGGCGTTTCGGCGCGAGTACGCATCAAGGCGTTCTCATTCTCATGGCATACGTTGACGCTCTTTGCGCTTCTTGTCGGACAGACGCGCGCGGAACCGCCGCTTTCCATGCAGGAGATCGCGCCCGGCGAATACGCGCATCGCGCTCACGATGACATTGCGACACGCGCGAACAAGGGCGATATCGCGAACGTGGGCTTCATCGTCGGCACGCGCTGCGTGGCGGTGATCGACACGGGCGGCACGCTCGCAGAGGGACGCGCGCTGAGGCAAGCGGTACGACAGGTCACGCCGCTGCCGGTCTGCTATGTCATCAACACGCACATGCACCCGGACCACATCTTTGGCAATGCAGCGTTCAAAGACGATCATCCGCAATTCGTCGGAAGCGTGAAGCTCGCGCAAGCGGAGGCGGCGCGCGCGGATAACTATCTTCGCGCGCTAAACCGGGAACTCGGAGACATCGCCGAAGGAAGTGAAATCATCGGGCCGACGCAAACGGTGGATGGCAGCGCAACGCTCGATCTCGGCGACCGTGTACTGACGTTGCGCACATGGCAAACAGCGCATACCAACAACGACTTGACGGTATACGATGAGAAGAGCGGCACGTTATGGACCGGGGATCTGCTTTTCGTGCGCTGCATTCCGGTGGTGGACGGAAGTGTCGTCGGCTGGCTCGATAACATCGCACGTATTAAGCAGATGAATCCGCGACATGTCGTGCCGGGACATGGTCCGCTCGATCCGCCGTGGCAGCAGTCACTGGAAGCAGAAGAGCAGTACCTTGCCGAACTCGCGCGTGACGTGCGCGAGGCCATCAAACGCGGCGCGACGATTCAACAAGCCGTCGATACCGTTGGCCTCGATCAGCGCGACAAGTGGCTGCTCTACGAGATCTATCATCGTCGCAACGTGACTGCGGCTTATGCGGAACTCGAATGGGAGCAGTAACAGGCAGCATGGAGGGCATCATGATGACCGATACGCCTGGCCCTATGCGCGCATGCGGCGCACTGTTCGCGCTGCTTGCGTTGATGACATCGCTCGCGCAAGCGGCACAGCCGGACGACGACCCGAGTAAGGTCGCCCGCTGGCTCGATTTCAAGGAAGGCGCGTTCAAGGGACGAACGGTCGATACGCATGGCGAATCCGTCATCACGCTCGACGCTCCTGCACGCGCGGCAGATGCCGCCGTCGTTCCTATCGCGATCAACGCGCAGTTCGCGCAAAGTCCCGCGCACTACATCAAGAAGATCTACCTTTTCATCGACGAGAATCCCGAGCCGTACGCGGGCTATTTCGAATTCACGCCCGAGTCCGGACTGGCGAGCATCGAAACGCGTGTGCGCGTGGAGGACTATACGTTCATGCGCGCCATCGCCGAAACAAACGACGGGCACCTGTATAGCGCCGTGCGCTTTGTTAAGGCATCGGGCGGTTGCTCGGCACCCGCCGACAAGGACGACGATGCAGCCGAACGCGCGGCAGGCGCGGTTCGCGTGCAATCAGAGGGCACGGCGGTTGTCGGCAAGCCGCAACTCGCGCAAGTGATGGTGCGGCACCCGAACCGCACGGGCATGGCGATGAACCAGATCACGCGCAACTATGCGACGGCCTATTTCATTCGCAAGGTCGCCGTCACGTATGCGGATAAGCCGGTGATGACCGCGAACGTCAACTTCTCGATCAGCGAGAACCCGAATTTTCGCTTCTACTTTCTGCCGACCGGGAATGGCGAGTTGAAAGCGCATATAGAGGACACCAAGAACAAGCAGTTCGAAGGCGCGATTGCTATTCAGACGCAAGCGGCCGGGCAAGCGTCGGCAATGAAATGACGCTGCGCTGTGCGAAGTGGCTCATCGCCGCCCTTGTCATTGCATGCGGTGCGTTGGCCGGACCGGCGATGGCCGCGCTCGCCGGCATGCCCGCGCCAACGCGTATTGCGCCTGGCGTGTACGCGTTCATCGGCACGGGAGACGCGGTGGCGCCGGAGAATCATGGCATCGTCGCGAATAACGGCTTTATCGTCGGAAAGAGCGGCGTGACGGTGATCGACACGGGGCCGTCTTATCGCTATGGCCGCGCGATGATCGAAGCCATCCGCAAGGTGACGCCTTTGCCGGTGACGCTCGTCATCATCACGCATCAAGCGCCGGAATTCGTCTTCGGCGCGGCTGCCTTTCGCGACCAAAATGTGCCGATACTCGCGCATGTTCGCGCGGCGCAACTCATCCGTGATCGCTGCTCGATTTGTCTTGCGAATCTGCGCAAGACACTCGGTGAAGATGAGATGGCGGGCTCGCGCGTGACCGTGCCTGACCGCACCATCGACGGAACCACTGAAATAGAGAGCGGCGGCCGCAAGTTGCAATTGCTGCATTTCGGCCCCGCGAGCACACCGGGCGATCTGGCCGTGCTCGATACCGAAACCGGTGTGCTGTTCGCGGGCAGTCTGGTTTCGAATGGCCGGATCCCCGAGCTACGCAACGAGCAGATACCGGGCTGGCTCGCTGCGCTCGAAAACCTGCGTGCGCTCGATCTGAACACCGTCGTGCCCGCGTTCGGTCCGCCTTTGCGCGGCGACGCCATTCTGCAGACAGGCCTCTATCTGCGCGAACTCGATGCATCCGTGAAGCAAGCCTATAAGCGCGGCATGAGTCTTACTCAAGCAATGCACGCAGTGCAGTTGCCTGCGTTCAGCGGCTATAAGCTGTACACGACCGCGCAGCCGCAGAACGTACAACGCATCTATCTTCAGTTGGAGAAGCAGTAGCCCATTCCCTCAAGCAGCCCCGCACCAAGGAGACACGACATGGCCAAGCTGGTTGCGCTCTATAAAACGCCGTCGGACAAACAGGCATTCGATGCACACTACACATCTACGCATGTTCCGCTCGCCAAAAAGCTACCGGGCCTCAGGCGCTATGAGTTGAGCACGGGAGCCGTCACGGTGGCGCAAGGGGAATCGCCGTATCACCTCGTCGCCGTACTCGAATTCGATTCGCTCGATGCGATCCGCTCCGCGCTCGAATCACCGGAAGGCCAGGCAACCGCCGGCGATCTGTCCAACTTCGCGCAGGCGGGCGTCGAGTTGTTGATGTTCGATACCAAGGATGCCTAAGTATCGTTCAATGCGGCGCGCCCGAATCCGATACGTCGTCGGATTCGACTTCCGGGTCGGGCACGCGCAAATCGTCGCGCCGGTGATTGATGACGAGAAAGACGCTCATCAGCACGAGAAAGGCCACGATCAACATCGCCGCGTTGAGAAACACGCGCTCGTAACCCAGCTCGGACACGTCGATGAACCAGTACGGGTAAAACTCGGACTCGCTTCCGCGCCATAGCGTCACGAAGAGATAGCCCAGCGGATAGACGAGCCAGAGCGCGCATCGCCGCCACGAAAGATGAAAGCGCGGCACGAACAAGAGCCAGTACAACGCGGACAGCGCGGGCACCACCGTATGCAGCGATTCGTTGACGAACGCGCGATAGCCTGATGGCGTCCATAAGAAGCGCAGCAGCGTGTTATACGCGATGCCGACGAAGACCATATACACGACGACTGCCGTCACGACCGTCGGCTGACGAAAGAAGCGCGCAAGCGGTGCCTGAGCGCGCGTGGCGACACACGTGAAGCAGATGGCCGTGAGCAATACCGTCAGATTCGTGAGGTAGCTGCTCATGCGCGCGATACCGTCCATGACGGTCAGGCCGCGATCGAGCGAACGTGCAATGGTCAGGTCGGTTTGCGCCGCGATGGCAAGCCACGCGACCATTGCGATAGCCGCAGCCAGAGCGAGCGAAGCAGTGCTTGGGGTATGAAGCGGCAAGTCGGGCTCGTGCCGCCGCGAGTTCTCTTGGGACTTGGACATGCGGTCATTTTATCGGCGCATGTAAAAGCATGCAGGCGGGGCCTCGGCGGTAACGTATGCATTTGGACGCCTTCGTGCGTGATTGCACGAATGGTTAGGGCCGATTCAGGAGCGTGCGCCAAATGCGTTCGATTCGGCGCGCTATGGTCCAGCGTGACCGACGATGCTCAAGAACTCGTTGCCGGCGTCTGCTAGCAAGCCGGAATTATCGATGTGGACCACGCGCGCGTGGCGCGGCAGTTCGAACGCGGGCCTGCGTGCGAGCCGCGCCTCGATATGCCGCGCATCTTCGCGTCCGCGTCTCGCAAGACGCGCGGCCAGCACGGCGGGCGCGGCATCGATATGCACGAAGCATGCGTCGGGGTAACGCATGAGCGCCTCCGGCGCGTGCTGGCGCGAACCGTTGACGACGACGGAGACACCGCGCGCGAGCCACGCATCCAGTTCGATACCGATGCCATAGCGCAGACCGAGGCTTTCCCAATGCATCGCGAAGAGGCCGTGAGAAAGGCGGGCGGCGAATTCGTCGGGCGTGAGCGCGATATGGTTCTCGCCGTCGGCAATGGCGCGCGTGATGTACCGATGCGCGAACATCACGCGTGCGCCGACGCGTTCGCGTGCGAACGCCAGCAGTGAATCCTTGCCCGCCCCGGAAGGGCCCATGACATAGATCAGCCTCGCGCTTTCCGTCTTGGTCATGCGATGTCCTGTGCAATGTTCGCGATCGAAGATCGATTGTAGAGTGCAGGAACGCTGCGAGACGTGCACACGGATACGATTCGACAAGTCGGCCGCCACGTACCTTTCAATTCCGGGTAACCCCGCGTTGCGGCACATGGGGCTATTCCGTATTCTCACGCGAAACGCATAGTTCGCTATGTGAATCGTTGTTCGCATAGCGAACGTTCATCGTCTCTTTCGGAAGGGAATGAAGTGAGCAGAAGTCCAAACGTGAACGTGCAGACGTTCATCAACGAGCACCGGTTTTCGCCGTTTCAGTGGCTCATCTTCGGCATGTGCTTCGTCATCGTGCTGCTCGACGGCTTCGATACGGCAGCCATCGGCTTTATCGCGCCGTCGCTGGTGACCGAGTGGCACATCAGCCGGCCGGCGCTCGCGCCCGTGCTGAGCGCGGCGCTTTTCGGCCTCGCCGCTGGCGCGCTGCTTTCTGGGCCCTTGTCCGACCGCCTCGGCCGCCGGGCGATGCTGTTGTCGTCGGTGATCGTCTTCGGCGTCGCGTGCTTTGCATCCGCGTATTCCGCGAGTCTCGAGCATTTGACGACGCTGCGCTTCATCACCGGCCTCGGCCTCGGCGCGGCCATGCCGAACGCCGTCACGATGATGAGCGAGTTCTGTCCCGACAACCGTCGCGCCACGGTCATCAACCTGATGTTCTGCGGCTTTCCGCTGGGCGCTGCATTCGGCGGCTTCCTCGCGGCATGGATGATTCCGCAGTTCGGCTGGCGCAGCGTGCTGTTCCTCGGCGGCGTCGCGCCTCTCGCGCTTGCGGTGCTGCTTCTCATCGCGTTGCCGGAATCCGTGCGCTATATGGTGGCGAAGTCGAAGCCCGTCGAGAAAATTCGCGCGACGCTTGCCCGCATATCCGACGATGCTCATCACGCCGGCTCGTTCTTCATGACCGAAGCCGCGCCTGCCGTGCAGGGTCAGAGCGGCATGAGCGTGGTGCTGTCGCGTTCTTATGTGATCGGCTCCATCATGCTGTGGCTCGCGTACTTCATGGGCCTCGTGATCTTTTATGCGTCGATCAACTGGATGCCGATTCTCCTCAAGGAGTCCGGCTTGAGCCCGCAACGCGCGACGCTCATTTCCGCGCTGTTTCCGCTCGGCGGCGTCGGTGCGGTGCTGCTCGGCGTGCTGATGGACAAGTTCAACGCGAACCGCGTGATTGCAGCGTGCTATGCATTGACCGCGGTCAGCGTCTACTGCATCGGACAGGCCGTGGGCAACGTCGGCTTGCTCGTGCTGGTGGTGTTTCTTGCGGGCGTCTTGATGAATACCGCGCAATCGTCGATGCCCGCGCTCGCCGCCGCGTTCTATCCGACGCAAGGGCGCGGCACGGGCGTCGCGTGGATGCTCGGCATCGGGCGCTTCGGCGGCATTGCCGGATCATTCCTCGTTGCGGAACTCACGCGCCTGCATTTCAGCTTCGGCGGCATCTTCGCGGTGATCGCGGTCGCGGGGCTCGTCTCTGCGGTCGCGCTCCTCATCAAACAGGCCGCTCATCCGCAGCGCGCGGTGAATGCCGATCTCAAGACGACGGGTCCAGTGAGCCACTGAACGCGTTATGCGATTCGCGGCGCGTGGTGACGCGCGCCGCGTTGTCATGTCGATTGTCACGGTGATGCAGCTTCGTCAGCTTGCGAATCGTCAGACCGTGGCACGTCCCATGCTCCAAAGGTCTTGCGACCGGCCGTCGCTTGCATCACTCGACGGCCAGCATGCAGAACAAGCTGCAACCATCGCATTCGCAAACCGCCAACAGGAGTCATTCGACATGAAACGTATCGCTCTCTCCTGCGCCGCCGGCGCATTCGCTCTCGTTTGCGCATCCGCGTTCGCGCAGGACAATCCGCCGAGCTCGGCCACGGGCCTGCAAGCAGGCGACAACGCGCAGACCACCACGCAGGGCTCGGGAATGTCGCACAAGCACTCCCAATCGAAGAAGAAGTCCCACAGCAGCCATTCGTCTTCGAACAGCGGTTCGACCACGGGCCAGAGCGGCACCGCAACGCCGGGCGGTCCCGGTGCACCGGTCAGCGCAAGCGGCTCGGGTCAGTAAGCAGGTCAGTAAGCATTACGCTCGCACGATGTAAAAACGGGACGCCGATGGCGTCCCGTTTTCATTTGCAGCGCGAGCGGGCGAAGGGTCAACAAGTCACTTCGCGAACAGCGACGCCATGTTGGCGAAAGCCTTCACCTCCACCGCATTGCCCGACGGGTCGAGGAAGAACATCGTCGCCTGCTCTCCGACTTCCCCCTTGAAGCGAATATGCGGCTCGATGATGAAGCGCGTGCCCGCCGCCTTCAGTTTTTCCGCGAGCGCTTCCCACTGCGGGATGGACAGCACCACGCCGAAATGGCGAACGGGCACGGCGTCGCCATCGACCGCGCTCGTCGACCGATGACCGACTTCGTCCGGCGCAAGGTGCGCCACGATCTGGTGCCCGTAGAAATTGAAATCCACCCAGTCTTCCGAACTGCGTCCCTCGGGGCAGCCGAGCAGTTCGCCATAGAACGCGCGCGCATGCGAAAGACTGTGAACGGGAAACGCGAGATGAAACGGCGGCATGGCGTCGTGCGGGGTGTTCATGGTCAAGAGGTCCGTGAGGGTTGATCCAGAGAAGCCGCTAGTGTATTCATGAACGAATTCCATGAAAAACGATAAATTGCGGGTCTGAGCAACAACGGAATCGATCAATCAGATGCTGCGCGAATTGAGGACTTTCATGGCGGTCGCTCGCCACGGCACCTTTGCGGGCGCTGGGGCGCATATCGGCTTGACGCAATCGGCGGTGAGCGCGCAAATGCAGCGGCTCGAGGCGCATCTCGGCTTTGCGCTTTTCGATCGCACCGGCCGATCCGCGACGCTGAACGCAGCAGGGCGCCGCACGCTCGAACTCGCCGATGAACTGATCGCGCTCTATGCGCGTCTTGCCGAACCCGGCGGAGAGGAAGGGCGGGGCGGCACGCTTTCGGTAGGTGCTATCGCATCGGCGCATGCTGCGTTGTTGCCCGATGCCATCGCTGCGTTCCGGCGCGACATGCCGGCATGGCGCATACGTCTCGTGCCGGGCGTCTCGCTCAATCTGCTCGCACAGGTGGATGCCGCCGAAGCCGACATGGCCGTCATCATTCGCCCGCCCTTCTCATTGCCTGCGGAATTGCGCTGGCGCACGCTGATCGCGGAGCCGTTCGTGTTGCTCGCGCCGGCCGCGAAGAAGCGCGCGACATGGCGCGAGCTGATAGAGAACGAGCCGTTCATTCGATACGACCGGCGCTCGTTCGGCGGCCGGCAAGTGGACGTCTTCCTGCGCAAGAAGCGCATTGCGGTGCGAGAAGCCATCGAGGCGGATGAACTGCATGGCATTGCGCAACTCGTCGCACGCGGCATGGGTGTCGCGTTACTGCCGAAGTCGGCGGGCATCGGTGCGTGGCCGCGAGGCACCGTAGCGCACGATCTCGGCGACGATACGTTTCATCGCGAGATCGGTCTCGTCGAGCGGGCGCGGCGCGCCGAACACGACGCAGCCGCGCAGCTTGCCGAATGCATCGCCAAAGCAGCCCCGCGCGACACTGATTCAGTTCGAGCTAACGCAGTTGCACGACCCGCCCGGAAGAAGCGCAGCTAGACGCACAAGGTGAATCGCGATGAATGCTCGCTACCTGTTGGCAATGAACGCGTGGTTCGAACGCATGGACCCCGGCACGCATCGGCGCATCAAGGGCTTGCGGCTCGTGACGGCGTATGGCCTTGCCGCAGCCATCGGCGCCTTGCACGATGTGACGCGCGACGTGCCCGCAAGCGTGTCGGTCGGTTCGCTCGCCGCGACGTTCGCGCTGTGGGCGAGCGTGTCCGAGGCGCGCGCGACGCGGCCCGAATCGAGCCGGGACCTCGCGGTGCTGTCCCTGGCAGCCGCGTGCGGCGCGTTTTCCCTTGCATGGCTTGGGCCGTGGTTCGACGGACTAGGACGCAGCGGTGCCGAGTTCATCCTTGTCTCCGGGGCCTTTTTCGCGGGCTATTTCAAGCGCTTCGGCGTGACGGGCGCGGGCATCGGGTCGCAGTTCTATATCGGCCAGGTGGCCGCTTACGTGATGAAGCTCGCGCCGATGGATACGTGGGCAATCGTGGTCGCCCTGCTGATCGCCATGCTTGCGGCCATCGTGCCGCGTCTCTTGAGCGGGCCTGCGGAACATCCCGTGGTCCTGCCTGCGCTCGCATCGCAGCCGGTCTATGGCAGAGAGGCGGTGTCGCCCGCTTTCGCCATGGGTCTGCAAGCAGCGAGCGGCGCGCTCGCCGTGGCGCTGCTCAATGCGGCCTTCACGCTCGCCGAATCGGCGTGGGCCATCACGGCATGCGTCTATGTCGTCGCGACGTCCGCAGTGGGAACGGCGGACCGTGTGCGAAGGCGTATTTATGGCACGCTGGTGGGCGTGCCCATCGGAATCATTTGCTTGCCGCTTGCGGAGCACGCGCCGCTTCTCGTCTGGGCGATGGCCGCCATTGCGATGATCGTCTACGCGATGGCCTTGCCGGACCGCTACGACATTGCATGTGGGGCCTTCGCCTTTGCGCTCATCGTGACGCTGGCCGCGAGCGGCATCCATTCCGTGCCGCTGCTCGCCGCGCGCGCATGGGAGACGCTTCTCGGCGGCGCCATCGGATTGCTTTGTGCAAGGCTCGTCTTTCCTCTGCGGACCGTTCCACAGCGCGATGCTTGATAGAACGATCGTTCTATACCGGTCCGGTATTGACACTGACACCCGCTGTTTGTAGCGTGTAAGCCATCACATCGTCCGTTAGCCGCTATCGGTCGGATTCGAAGTCGACACATCGAGCGCGCATGGCCTGTCTGCCACGTTGTTTCCTGGAGGCTTTCATGGATCGTCGCCGCTTTATGTCGTTGTCCATGTTCTATACCGTTGCGGCGGCGTCCGGCACGCTCGCGGCCTGTCATCATTCGAGCGATGACGAGGGCGGCAGCAGCGCGGGCGGCGGCACCACGCCACCGCCCTCGGGCGTGTATGCGTTCGCTCAGGGCGTCGCGAGCGGCGACCCGCGCGATACGTCTGTCGTGTTCTGGACACGCTGCGTCGCCAATGCCAGCAGCGCCTCGCAAACGGCGATCGCGCTGACGTTGCAAGTTTCCACGCGTCCGGATTTCTCGCAACTCGCGGCGAGCGTGCCCCTCAGCGCCATTCCCGACTACGATTTCACGGTGCGAGCCAAGGTCACGGGTCTCAGCGCGAGGACGACCTACTATTACCGCTTCATTGCCGGCAGTGACATCAGCGCGACGGGCGCGACACGCACCGCAGCGGCGGCCACCGAATCGCTTGCGCAACTGCGCTTCGCGTGGTTCGTCTGCCAGAACTGGAGCGTGAATCACTGGCAGGCGCTTACGCTGCTCGCAGCGGAAACCGACCTCGATTTCGTCGTGCATCTGGGCGACTATATCTACGAGACCGTCGGTAGTCCGAACGAAAAGAATGCCGCCGAGCCGGCGCATCCACAGATCACGTTGCCCGATGGCGTGGCAATAGCAGGCGGCGGCGTCTATGCAAACACGCTCGCCGATTACCGCACGCTCTATCGCACGTATCGCGGCGACGCGCGCTTGCAGACCGTACATGCGCGCTTTCCCGTGATCGCCATCTGGGACGATCACGAGTTCTCGGACGATTGCTGGCAAGACCACCAGACGTACACGAACGCGAACGTGCAGCAGACAGCGCGACGCCGCAATGCGAATCAGGCGTGGGCGGAATACTTACCGGTGGATTGGGGCGATGTGTCGTTCGACCTCAACAACGCCAGCTACGACAACATTCGCATTTACCGGGACTTCCACTTCGGCTCGCTGATTCACCTCGTCATGACCGACGAGCGGCTCTATCGCGACGATCATGTGGTCAGCGAAGCGGCTGTCGCGCAGAGGCTGGGGCATGATCCGGTGAACGGCAACGATCTCGTCGGCTCGCGCTACGCGGTCCCGCAACAGGTGCTCGCGCAGTTCGAAGCGGCGGATACACAGCGTCTGGGGCGCGTTCCGTCGATGCTCGGCCCGGTGCAGACGCAATGGTGGAAGGACACGCTCAAAGCCTCGACCTCCATCTGGAAGGTATGGGGCAACGAAGTGATGATGAATCGCTTGTGGCTCGACCTGCGTTCGATCGCGCCTGCGCCCGACAACCTCGTCTTCGTCATGGATTGCGACGCATGGGACGGGTATCCATCGCACAAGGCCGATCTCACATCGTTTGTGAAGGCGCAAGGCATCACGAATCTCATCGCCATCACGGGCGATCTTCACGCGTTCCAGGCGGGCATCGTGCGCGATGTGCCTGATCCCGCGACAGGCACGCCGGTGCTCGTCGATCTCATGGCGGCGGGCGTCAGCAGCCGCCCGTTCTTTCAGGATGCGACGAACTATGTGGCCGGCATGCCGCTGGCATCGCTCATCAGTTCATCGTCGGCACTGGATGCGTTCATCAGGCAGAACAATCCAGACATGCTGTATGCGGACCACGACGCTATCGGCTATGCATCGGCGACAGTCACGCCCACGCAGTTCGTCGCGATCTACAACAAGGTGAAGGGGCTGAATGCGGACGGCACCGCGCCGCAAAACCCCTTGCAAAAGCGCACGCGTTTGACGATCAATGCGGGCGCCGTGGCGATCGCGGTGGAAGACAACGTCTGATGCCAGTGCGCAAAGCGCTTCATTCAGGGCGCTTCCGCCATTCGTATCCGCGCTTCTGGGGGGATTTCACGGTCGAGTCACGCACGTAGACTGCGTGCACATTTCGGAAGGTCGGATGCTGGCAGGGCAGTGCATTGGCCGATGAAGTGGACATCTGAAACCTTCAGGAGTACGACCATGATCAGCAAAGTTACCGGCATTGTTGTCGTTGCGGCCTCGCTTGCCGCGCCCTACGCGCTCGCAAGCGGCTATGGTCCTGCGCCGCACTACAAGCCCGATACCGGCGCGCCGACGTCGCCACAAGGCATGAACACGCAGACTATCGCGGCGGACGAATCCGCTGCGCCGGGAAGCCAGAGCGGAGACGCGAGCGTGTCCAAAGACAAGCAGGATAGCCCGCTCATTCAGGCGCAGGATTGACGCTGGGCCTGCAACGCATCGACGCCGAATCAGGCGTCGATGCCGACGCGTTCCGGTGCATCGTTCGCGCCGACCGTTTCCACGGCCGGACGCGCCCGGCCGATGTCTACTGCGGGCATGAACAGCATGGAGATCACCGCGCCCAGCGCGATCACGAACATCGCCGTGAAGGTCATATGCAGCGCATGGTGCAACGCGAAGCGAATCTCCGCGTGGCTCGCGAAGTTGCCGGGCACCGCGGATAGCAGGCGCTTCAACTGATCCGCGCTGACCGCCGGCACGCCGCTCGCATGAGCCAGTCCATAGTTCTGCACGGCGCCGAAGACAGCCGCGCCGAGCGTGTTCCCGAGATTGCGGGCGAAGAGGTTCGATGCAGTGGCGCTCCCGCGCTCGGACAGCTTGACGATTTCCTGAATCAGGATCAGGCACGACACGCTCAGTATGCCCATGCCGAAGCCCATCACCGCCGAGCCGACGCCGGCCCATACCGGACTCGACTGCGGCGTGAGAAGCACGAACGGAATCGCGCCGAGCGGAATGAAGACGGTCCCGCCGATCAACAAACGGCGCAGCCCGATGCGGCTAAAAGTGCGTGAAGTGAAAGTGGCGCCGGTGGGCCAGCCGATCATCATCATCGTGAGCGTGAGACCCGCTTCGACCGGCGAGCGATGCATGACGCCTTGAACGTACATCGGCAGGAACGTGGTCAAGCCCATCAACGCCATGCCCGCGAGCAGCGTCGCGGCGTTGCCCGCCGCGATCGGGCGATGCGCCCATAAGCCGAACGAGATCATCGGATCGGCGGCGCGCTTTTCCTGCACGACGAAGAGCACGCTCGCGACGATGCATATCGCCACTTCCGCGCCGACGCGCGCGCTGCTTTCGGTGCTGGCATCGGTGAGCGCCATCATCAGCGAAGCGACGGCGGCTGTGAAGAGGAACGCGCCTGCAAGGTCGATCGCCGGACGTTCGTGGCGCTTCTCCTCGTGCAGGAAGAGCACGAAGAGCAACGCGGCGAGCGCGCCGATCGGCAGGTTGATCCAGAAGATCCAGCTCCACGAAAGATGCCGGATGAGCAAGCCGCCGACCATCGGCCCCAACACGGCGGACACGGCCCATACGCTTGCCAGATAGCCTTGCACCTTGCCGCGCTCCCGAGCCGGATAAAGGTCGCCGACTACCGTCAGCGCAACCGGCAGAATGGCCCCCGCGCCGACGCCCTGTATCAGGCGGAAGACGATCATGGCGGGCATCGACCACGCGAAGCCCGCGAGTATCGACCCGACGAGAAAGATGGCGATGCCGGCGAGTATCGCGGGCTTGCGGCCGTAAAGATCCGCGAGCTTGCCGAATACGACGGTAAGCGCGGTCTGCGTCAGCAAGAACGACGAGAACACCCAGCTATACAGATTGAGGCCGCCGAGTTGCGTAGCGATCTGCGGCATGGCGGTCGAAACGATGGTGGCTTCGATCGCCACCATGGCCATCGAGGCCATCACTGCGGCGATGACGAGGGGACGGACGGTCTGCTTGTGTTGGGGCATGCGGTCGGAAGCTGATGAAAGAGGACGCCGATCCGCAGCGGGCATGCGCGGTTCGACTCGTCATGGTATCCCGGTGGGCCACGCGCTGCTTGCGCGGTCTAACTTACCGCCTTTGCGGCACAACGTCGTCATGAGGCGAGGAAATTTCGGCTCGACACGCATGCGTTCGTCAGCACACGATGCCTTTCTTGCAAGCCACTGCCGCGCCGCACCATCCCGTGCTATCTTGTTTCATAGGGATTTCATACGGAACGCAGCGGATTCGCTGACGTACCTCTCGTCGAAACGTCCTTCGTGAGCGCCGCCATGAACGATGTGCCTCGTACCCTGAGTGCCCGGGACCGCGTTGAATTGCTCTGCTGGCTGACATGCGGCAGTCTGGGCGCGTTCTATCTGAACGGAGACTGGCCGGCGGCGGCTTTCCACGTGCAGGCCGCGCACAAGTGGCTCGACAGGCATGAACGGCTCGCGGACTGGCTGACGGTCGCGAAGCTCGCCGCCATTGCGCGCGAGCTGGCCGCGCGTCATTGCGCGATACTCGAGGCGGACTGGGCGCGAGATGCCGTCGAGGAGATACTCGACAGCGAAGACCTCAACTATCAGTCGGATGTGGTGAGACAGGTCTTCGACGACTGCCGCCGCGCACTCGCGGAAAAGCGCGCGGCAGAGTAGCCGCTGAAGCGTCGCTGGAGGGCCGCTGGCGAAAATCACTGTATGAATGTACAGTAAGCCATTTTCGACTTCGGCCCTAAGCGCTCTTGCTCTTGCTTTTGCGCTCGCCTTTCGCCGTCGATGGACGCCTCACTGCCTTCTTCGTTCGCTTCGCAAACGCCGCCGCGCCGTATCGCGCATCTCGACATGGATGCGTTTTTCGCATCCGTCGAACTGCTGCGCTATCCGGAATTACGCGGCGAGCCGGTGGTGGTCGGAGGCGGCCGGAATGCCGCGCCCGAGACGCTGGCGGACGGCACGCGACGCTTCAAGCGATTGCGCGACTATGCGGGCCGCGGCGTGGTGACGACGTCCACCTACGAAGCGCGCAAATTCGGCGTGTTCTCTGCAATGGGCATGATGAAAGCGGCCCAGCTCGCGCCCGACGCCATTCTTCTTCCGACGGATTTCGAGTCTTACCGGCATTACTCGCGGCTCTTCAAAGCGGCGATTGCCGGATTCACCACGCAAATCGAGAACCGCGGCATCGACGAAATCTATATCGACGTCACCGACATGCCCGGCGACTCCGCGGACATCGGTCAGCGCATGAAAGACGCGGTGCGCGAAGCGACCGGCCTCACGTGTTCCATCTGCATCGCGCCGAACAAGCTGCTCGCGAAGATCGGCTCGGAACTGGACAAGCCCGACGGTCTCACCATTCTTACGATGAACGACCTGCCCACGCGCATCTGGCCGCTGGCCGCGCGCAAGGTGAACGGCATCGGGCCCAAGGCGAATGACAAGCTCGCCGCGCTCGGCATCGTGACCGTGGGCGATATCGCGGCCGCCGACCTCGGCCTTCTGCAATCGCATTTCGGCCCGACTTATGCGGCGTGGCTCGCGCGCATCGCGCAAGGCCAAGACGAGCGGCCCGTCGTCGTCAGTTCCACGCCCAAGTCCATGAGCCGCGAGACCACGTTCGAGCGCGACCTGCATCCCAAACACGACCGCGCCACGCTCTCGGCGGAATTCACGGGCCTGTGCAAGCGCGTGGCGGACGATCTCGTGCGCAAAGGTTACGTGGGGCGCACCGTCGGTATCAAGCTGCGTTTCGACGACTTTCGCACCGTCACCCGCGACTTGACGATTCCGGTCGCCACGGCCGATGCATCCGAGATTCGTCGCGCAGCGACCGAGTGCCTCAAGCGCATCGTGCTCGACAAAAGGCTGCGCCTGCTCGGCGTGCGCGTGAGCGCGCTGGAGTCCGCTGACGAAGCCGGCGGTTCGGTCGCGCCGGTGCAGGTCGAATTGCCTTTCGATGCAATCGAAGACTGAGCTTTCGCGGTCTTAGCATCGCGCCAGATAACCAAATCGCGCATCGTTCGTTGCCGCGTGCGCGTGCCGGGCGTAGATTATTCGTCTGTCCGCCGCTTTTCATTACACCGTGACCATTCTTTCGCCGACTCACGACGCTGCCGAGGCCGTCGAGCAACATATCGTCATTCGTCCTTTCGACGGCCCGCTGGGCGCAGAGGTCATCGGGCTCGACCTGTCGCAGCCCTTGTCCACTGAGGATTTCACGCGCATTCATCGCGCTCACCTCGACCATCACGTGCTCGTGTTCCGCGAACAGCGCATCACGCCCGCGCAACAGGTCGAATTCAGCAAGCGGTTCGGGCCATTGCAGATTCACGTGCTGCACCAGTTCGGACTGGCTGGTTATCCCGAAGTGCTCGTGGTGTCGAACATCATCGAAAACGGCAAGCCCATTGGACTCGGCGACGCCGGCCACTTCTGGCACTCGGATCTCTCGTACAAAGAGAAGCCGAGCCTCGGCTCGATGCTTCATGCGCAAGAGCTCCCATCGACAGGCGGCGACACGCTGTTCGCGAACCAGCATCTCGCGTGGGAGACGTTGCCCGCGCATCTGAAGAACGCGGTCGAGGGGCGCTTCGCGGAGCACACGTATCTCGCGAAGTATGCGGAGCTGCAAAAGCGCAGTCCGTGGCGTCCGAATCTGACACCGGAGCAGATCGCGCAGGTGAAGCCTGTCGTGCAGCCCATCGTGCGCACGCATCCGGAGACGGGTCGTCAGGCGCTCTTCGTGAGCGAGCACTTCACCACGCGCATCGTCGACATGCCGGAAGACGAAAGCCGCGCATTGCTCGACGAAATCTTCGCGCACAGCGTGCGGCCCGAATTCGTCTATCGGCATGTTTGGCGCGACCACGACATGGTGTTCTGGGACAACCGCTCGGTCATGCATCTGGCGGCGGGCACGCCGGACGATCAGCGCCGCAAGCTGTATCGGACCACCATCGAAGGCGATGCGCCTTTCTAAGCCGAAACACAAATAGGTCTACAAACACGGGGTTTTTCGATGAATTCTCGAAAAGGGAAGGGCGCGTTGCGCGCATTTGTCTGCGCGTTGGCGCTTTCGCTCGGTGGCACTTGCAACGCGTTCGCAGAAGGCACACTGCGCATTGCGGAGCAATATGGCGTCGTCTATTTGCTATTGAACGTCGCGCGCGACCAGAAGTTCATCGAACAGGAAGGCAAGAAGCAGGGCATCGATATCAAGGTGGATTGGGCGAAGCTCTCCGGCGGCGCGAGCATCAACGACGCGCTGCTGTCCGGTTCCGTGGATATTGCAGCGGCGGGCGTCGGGCCGCTCCTGACCATCTGGGACCGCACCCACGGGCGCCAGAACGTGAAGGGCGTCGCTTCGCTCGGCAATCTGCCGTATTACCTCATATCGAATGATCCGCGCGTAAAGACCATCGCCGACTTCACGGACAAGGACCGTATTGCGTTGCCCGCGGTGGGCGTATCGGTGCAGTCGCGCATTCTGCAATATGCCGCCGCGAAGCAATGGGGCGACAAAGAATATGATCGCCTCGACAAGCTGACGCAAGCGGTGCCGCATCCGGATGCAGCGGCCGCGATCATCGCGGGCGGCACGGAAATAAACTCGCATTTCGGCAATCCGCCGTTCCAGCAACAGGAGTTGGCGGGAAATCCGAAGGCGCACATCGTTCTCAGTTCCTACGACGTGCTCGGCGGACCCAGTTCCGCAACGGTGCTCTATGCGACCGAGAAGTTCCGCAACGCCAATCCAAAGACCCATCGCGCGTTCGTCGATGGTTTAGCCGATGCCGCGCGCTTCGTGACGCAGCATCCGAACGAAGCAGCGGACATCTATCTGCGCGTGAATCAGGCCAAGATCGACCGCGCCTTGCTCGTCAAGATCATCACGGACCCTTCGGTGCAGTTCAAGATCGCGCCGCAGAACACCTTCGCGCTCGCGCAGTTCATGCATCGCGTGGGCGTCATCAAGAATGAACCGAAGTCGTGGCAAGACTACTTCTTTAGCGACCCCGCCACGCGCGACGGAAGTTGAGCGATTGGAGCGAGCGCCTTATCCGCGATCGTGCATTGGATATGCGCAATCATTGGTTAGGCGCTGAAACGCGCGCCGGTATCTTGATGGTTTGCGTTTCTGCACTGCGATCATGGCTGCCAATCCTCATGTGCTTTATCCGGTCGAAAGCAACAAGGCCGTTTCATCGACCACCAAGCTGTTGAGCGCGCGCAATGTCTCGCTCGAATACCGCACGCCGGAGCGTCTCGTGCGCGCGACGCATGACGTGAGCTTCGATGTCTATGGCGCCGACCGCTTCGTGCTGCTGGGACCGTCGGGGTGCGGCAAGTCCACCTTGCTCAAGGCAGTGGCGGGATTCATTCAGCCGGTGGCCGGCAGCATCGAAATCGACGGCGAGCGCGTGCGCGGACCGGGCGTGGATCGCATTGTCGTGTTTCAGGAGTTCGATCAGCTTCCGCCGTGGAAGACGGTCCTGCAAAACGTGGCCTTTCCGTTGCGCGTCGCGCGCAAGCTGGGCCGCGCGGAAGCCCGTGAACGGGCGCTTCACTATCTCGACAAGGTCGGCCTTGCGCATGTGGCCGACGCCTATCCGCATACGCTTTCCGGCGGAATGAAGCAGCGTGTCGCGATTGCGCGGGCGCTTGCCATGCAACCGCGCGTGCTTCTCATGGATGAGCCGTTCGCCGCGCTCGATGCGCTCACGCGCCGCCGCATGCAGGAAGAACTGCTGCGGCTGTGGAGCGATGAACGCTTCACGTTGCTGTTCGTGACGCACTCCATCGAGGAGGCGCTGATCGTCGGGAATCGCATTCTGCTGTTGACGCCGCATCCCGGCCGCGTGCGCGCCGAATTGAACAGTCACCAGTATTCGCAGGAGAGCGTGGGCCGAGGCGATTTTCAACAGAGTGTCGCGCGTATCCATCGTCTGTTGTTCGAAGAGGAGATCGCGCAATGAGCACGCCGCAATTGATCGAACCGCCGGTGCGGCCCGAGTTCGAACGGCATCCGTCGACATTCGCGCCCACAGCCGATGTTACGCAGCGCGACGCGACGTTGCCGCTTGCGACACGTCTTTTCGACCGCGCGTGGCTGCGCAAGTTGCTGATCGCGGTCGTGCTCATGGCGTTATGGGAAGGCATCGCGCGCTTCGTCGATAACGACTTGCTCTTGCCCACCTTCAGCGCGACCTGCGTTGCCTTCGCGCAGGGCATGATCTCCGGCGAACTGATCGCGAAGACCGCGATCTCGCTGTCCGTGCTGCTGCGCGGTTATCTGCTGGGCGCGGCGCTCGCGTTCGCTCTGACATCGCTTGCGGTATCGACACGCATCGGCCGTGACATTCTTTCGATGCTCACCGCCATGTTCAATCCCTTGCCCTCCATTGCGTTGCTGCCGCTCGCGTTGCTGTGGTTCGGGCTCGGCACGGGCAGTCTTCTTTTCGTGCTCGTGCACTCGGTGTTGTGGCCGCTCGCGCTCAATACGTATGCGGGATTCCAGGCGGTGCCGTCGACGCTGCGCATGACCGGCCGCAATTACGGGCTCACGGGCCTGCGGCACGTCGTGCTGATTCTCGTGCCCGCCGCGTTGCCTTCCATTCTCGCCGGCTTGCGAGTGGGTTGGGCGTTCGCGTGGCGCACCCTGATTGCAGCGGAGCTCGTGTTCGGCGCGAGTTCGGGCAGGGGCGGGCTCGGCTGGTACATCTTCCAGAACCGCAACGAACTCTATACGGACCGCGTGTTCGCGGGGCTGGCAGCGGTCATCGTGATCGGGCTGGCGGTCGAACACCTGGTGTTCGATACCATCGAACGCGCGACCGTGCGGCGCTGGGGCGTTCAGTCGTAGATTGCAATGGGTTGAGTTTTCTCCCAATCCTCCGAGGTCATCGGTGGCGGCACGCATCCTGCGATGCGTGTACGATCGACGGCGCTAAGCGCCATGACCGATGGAGACCGCTGGATGAAAATCGCGACCTTCAACATCAACGGCATACGCTCGCGTCTCGATGCCTTGCTCGCATGGCTCGAACGCGAAGCGCCGGATGTCGTCTGCTTGCAGGAACTCAAGGCCACCGACGCACAGTTCCCCATTTCCGCCATACAGGCTGCCGGTTATGGCGCGGTGTGGCACGGACAGGCATCGTGGAACGGCGTGGCGATACTGGCGAGGGACGCCGAGCCGGTCCTGAGCCGTCGCGGCTTGCCCGGCTACGAAGACGACACGCACAGCCGCTATATCGAAGCAGCGGTGCATGGCATCCTGATCGGCTGTCTTTATCTTCCCAATGGCAACCCGCAACCGGGCCCGAAGTTCGATTACAAGCTCGCATGGTTCGAGCGCTTCAACGCCCACGCGAAGACGCTTTTCGACAGCGGACACCCGGTGATACTGGCGGGCGACTATAACGTCGTGCCGACCGACGAAGACATCTACAACACGCGCTCATGGCTCAAGGACGCTTTGCTTCAGCCGGAAAGCCGCGCGGCATACGCGCAACTGCTCGCGCAGGGCTGGACGGATGCGCTGCGCAAGAAGCACCCGCATGAGCGCATCTACACGTTCTGGGATTATTTCCGCCAGCACTGGCAGACGAACTCGGGGCTGCGCATCGATCACATCCTGCTCAGCAAGGATCTTGCGCCCCGGCTTCAGGATGCGGGCGTCGATACGTGGGTGCGCGGCGAGCCGCACGCGAGCGACCATGCGCCCACGTGGGTCGTGTTGAAGGAGCCGCGTGGGAAGAAGAAGGCGGCCGAGTAAGACCGCCTCGGGTGCTTAGCCTTGACGACGCGACGACGAACGCGGCGGCTTGACCGGCGCGCTCTGCGCTTCTTCCGCCGGCAGGACCAGTTGCTTGGTTTCTTCGGCGGACTCGCTGGCGGCTTCGTTCGCGATTTCGCCGCTTGCGTCGAGGATCACGCCGCTCGTGTTCGCCGCTGCTTCGCTCGTCGTTTCCGCGAGATTGGTCACGACGAGGCTCGTCGATTCCGTCGTCTCCTGAGCCGCTTGTGCGCCGCTGTCGAACAGGCCTTTCAGCGTGATGCCGTTGCGCTCGTACTGGCTGCGCACTTCGCCGAGCATGTCCGCTTCGGTCGACGTGATGATCGACAGCACATGCTGTCCATACGAAGCCGCTTTTTGCGGCAATTGCGCGAGCATTACCGATTGCCAGCTCAACACTTCGCCGGGGCTCGTATCGTCGCCGGTGCGCAGCAGCGAATTGCTTTCCTCGATGACCGTGCGTACCGTCTGCACATTCAGTTCTGTCAGCGCATGCAGGCCGTTCGCGAAACGCTCGCTGGCGTTGAGGAACGCCTGAAGATTGGCGCGTGCGATCGACGGCATTTGATAAGCGATGAGACCGGGATACTGAAACATTGACCGCTCCTTTCCTTAAGCCGAATATCAATCGGTAAATAACGAATGCGGGGCGGGACAGCCGCGCCTTGTGAGTTGGTTCTGACGAAGCACATGCTACGCGGTTCCCGTATGAAGCCCGATTTTTTCAAGCACGGTCGGTCACGTTGCGTCGGAGATTTTTTGGCGGTCGCGCGCGCTCACAGAGGCCAGAAACTGCATGACGTGTGTGCGCCCGCCGTTGCGCCATGCATCGAGATGGTCGGCGTCTTCGATCATCGCCAGATGTTTGTCGCCGCGCGCTGCTTCGAAAAGACGCTGAAAGTGAACAGGCGGCACCACGAAGTCCCGCGTTCCGCCGTAGATGAGAATAGGCGCGCGTATCGAAGCGATCTTCGAGAGGTTGTCATAGCGGTCGCGTGCGAGCGCGCGCACCGGAAAGAAGCGGAAGCGCGCGGCCGCCACATCCACGATGCTGGTGAAAGGCGCTTCCAGTATCAGCGCGAGTACGCTCGCTTCGCTCGCGAGCTGCACGGCTACGCCCGATCCCAGCGAATAGCCGTGCAGCACGATCAATCGCGAACGCGCGCGAGCGTAGGCGTAAGCGGCGCGCGCATCCGCATAAAGCCCGGCCTCGTGCGGTTTGCCGGGATTGCCGCCATAGCCGCGATATTCGGCTAGCAACACGCCGTAGCCGGCTTCGATCATCTCGTGCGCAATGTGCGCGCGTTGCGTCAGGTCTTCTCCGTTGCCGTGAAAAAGCAGCACGGTCGGCGCGTGCGCGTCGGGCGGCGCGCGATAACGCGCTTTCAATTCCAGACCGTCTTGCGTTTGCAGCGTGATGACTTCGGTGCTCTGTTCGAGCGTCGCATCGACGAAAGCCTGAATGTGTTCGAGCGGATACACGAGCCGGCCTTGCAGCCAATACAGTGCGGCGAGCGCGGAGAGATACGCCAAAGCAACGGCCGCAAGCAAAACGCATAGTGCTTCGATCATGAGTCGCTGCAATGCAAGGGGTTTGTCATTCGCGCGGGCGCATGCGGGCTTCATCGCTTTGCCGCAGACTCAACGGCATGTCCGCCGCAATGTCGCGCTGCACGGTGTCCGCAGATTCTCCGCGATTGAACAGCGCGTTTAAACAGATCGCGAAGATGGCGGCAAGCGTAATGCCGCTATGCGTGAGCGGGCCGGCCCACGCGGGCATCTGCGCGAAGAACGTCGGCGCCGCGAGCGGAATGACGCCGACGCCGAGACTGATGGCAATGATGAGCAGGTTGTTCTTGTTTTCATAATCCACTTTGCTGAGGATCTTGACGCCGGTGGCCGCGACCATGCCGAACATCGCGATGCCCGCGCCGCCCAACACGACGACCGGTATTGACGCAATGAGATTGGAGAGCTTCGGCAATAGCCCGAGCAGCATCAGGATAACGCCCGATACCGCGACTACCCAGCGGCTTTTGACGCCCGTAATGCCGACGAGCCCGATGTTCTGCGAAAACGACGAATGCGGGAACGTATTGAACACGCCGCCGATCACGGTGCCGAGTCCGTCCGTGCGAAGGCCGCGCGTGGCATCGGCGCGCGTGACGGGGCGCATCGCGAGATCGCCGAGCGCGAGGAACATGCCGAGCGATTCGACCATGATGACGATCATCACGAGGCACAAGGACGCAATCGCGGCGATGTCGAAGGTCGGCAAGCCGAACGCGAACGGCCGCACCGGCGCGAACCACGCGGCACGCCCGACGCCCGAGAAGTTCACGAGGCCCATCGGCAGCGCGACGAGAAAGCCGATCGCCATGCCGAGCAGCACCGAGATGTTGGCGACGAAGCCCTTCAGATACTTGTTGATGAGCAGAATGGCGAGCAGCACGATGCTTGCGATCATCAGGTTCTTCGGTTCGCCGAAATGCGGCGCGCCATGCCCGCCGCCCGCCCAGTTGATCGCGACGGGAAAGAGCGTCATACCGATGGTCAGGATGATCGTGCCGGTCACGATAGGCGGGAAGAAGCGCATCAGCCGCCCGAAGAACGGCGCGATGACGATGGCGAACACGCCCGCGGCGATGGTTGCGCCGAAGATGGCGGGCAGTCCCGCGCCCGACGAAGCCATGGCGACCATCGGCCCGACCGGCGCAAAGCTGACGCCCATGATGACGGGCAGCCGGATGCCGAACTTCCAGATGCCGATGCACTGGATCAGCGTGACGATGCCGCATGCAAAGAGGTCCGAACTGATGAGGAAGGCCACCTGATCCTTCGGCAGCTTGAGCGCCGCGCCGATGATCAGCGGCACCGCGATGGCCCCTGCATACATGACGAGCACGTGCTGTATGCCGACGGCGAGCATTTGTCCGAGGGGCAGCACTTCGTCGACGGGATGAGGGGTCTTGGCCATGTGCGCTCCGGCGGCAGGTGAATCGCGTTGTGCTACCGAGTATTGCACCCGCTGGCGCGCAAAAAAATAATGCCGCCGCTATACGCCGCATCGCACATTCGATGAAAAGCGGCAAGGACTTATGACCGCCTTTTGTCCATACCCTAACGAACGCGCGGCACATTTTGCCGCCTTACCGATACTGCGCGATCAATCTTCGCAGGAATCGCGTTAACTCTTGCAAATCAAGGCGGAGCGCACTGTCGAATTTCGAGATGGCGTGCTACATTCCGAGCGCCTTTGCGTTGCGCGGGGGCGGGCGCGACATACGCGGCCCGATGCTTTCAACGCAAATAACGGCGACATCCGGGGCTTTGGCGCCCATAAAAAATCATCATTCGCACAGGGATCTCGGCATGGAAATGGTCGGCGGAACGCGACTCGCCCAACTCTTTACTTCGAATCAGGCGGAATTGCTCGCTGAATGGATCACGCAGCAGCACGCCATTGCGTCGCGGCGCGGACTCGTCGGGGAAGCCGAGTTGCGCAACCAGTTCGGACAGTTCATCTCGTTGCTGCTGACTGCGCTCGATGCCTCCGATCGCGTCGATTTCAAGGCGTCGCACTGGCAGGAAGTGCGCGCGTTTCTCGCGGACATGTCGGGGCAGCGCGCCCGTCAGGGCTTTTCGCCGGTCGAAACTGCGATGTTCGTGTTCTCGCTGAAGCAACCGCTCGTCGCGCGTCTGCGTCAACAGCTCGCCAACGAGCCGGTCGTGCTCGCCGATCTCACGTGGACCGTCAGCTCGCTTTTCGACGAACTCGGCCTCTATACCACCGAAGTGTTTCAGGCGAGCCGCGAGCAAGTGATCGTGCGCCAGCAGCAGGAACTGCTCGAATTGTCGACGCCGGTCGTGCAGCTGTGGGACGGCATTCTCGCGCTGCCGCTCATCGGCACGCTGGACTCGGCGCGCACGCAAGTCGTGATGGAGAACCTGCTGCAGAAGATCGTCGAAACCGGCGCGGCCATTGCGATCATCGACATCACGGGCGTGCCGACCGTCGATACGCTCGTCGCGCAGCATCTGCTCAAGACGGTCGCGGCGGCGCGGCTCATGGGCGCCGACTGCATCATCAGCGGCATTCGTCCGCAGATCGCGCAGACCATCGTGCATCTGGGCGTGAACCTGTCGAACGTGACGACGAAGGCGTCGCTCGCGGCGGCGTTCATCGTCGCGCTGCAGCGCACCGGCAAGTCCGTGACGGCGGCGGGCGCGCAAGACAACGCCGCGCGCAACGGCGCGGGCGGCTTGCACGATTCGTCGCTGCCGGAATGACGGCGCGCGAGATCGACAACCGCATGCAACGCGACTGAACAGGGCCCCAAGCGATGGATCGCATTCCAATTCTCACGATGGGCAAGCTGCTGCTCGTCACCATTCAAGTGGACATGCACGACCGCCTCGCGCTCGCGCTGCAGGACGATCTGACGAGCCGCATCGTCAAAGACGGCGCGAAGGGCGTGCTGATCGACATCTCGTCGCTCGACGTGGTGGATTCGTTCATCGGCAGGATGATCGGCAACACGGCGGCCATGGCGCGCGTGCTGGATGCGGAGACGGTCGTCGTCGGCATGCAGCCGTCGGTCGCGATCACGCTCGTGGAACTCGGGCTCACGCTCTCGGGCGTGCGCACGGCGCTCAATGTGGAAAAGGGCATGGCGCTGCTTACCGGGGGCGGCGCGGTCTGACGGCCGCCCAGCGAACCATTCCATGATCACCTTCGATTCCTCGGCAGCGCGCGCTGCCTCTTCTCCGGCCGAGACGCTGCCGATCCGCTCGGACGAGCAGATCGTGCGGCTGCGTCAGTTCGTGCGCGAGAAGGCGGTGGCGCAGGGCTTGTCCCTCATCGACCAGACCAAGTTCGTGACGGCGGCGAGCGAACTGGCACGCAACACGCTCATCTACGGTGGCGGCGGCGACGTGCACTGCACGCTTGTCGAGCGCAATGGCCGCCGTGGCCTCAAACTCGAATTCGTCGATAACGGGCCCGGCATTCCCGACATCGCCCGCGCGCTCTCGGACGGCTACACGTCCGGCAGCGGGCTGGGACTAGGTCTCGGCGGCGCGAAGCGCCTGTGCGACGAGTTCGATATCCGCTCTGCGCCGGGTGAAGGTACGCACGTCTCGATCACGAAATGGAAACCGTTCTGAAGGAATCGATGGCCGCGCAACAGCGCCACGAGATCGCGGAGGCAAGCCAGATCGCCTTCGCGCGACGCTCGATCGGCGAACTGGCGCGCGGACTCGGTTTCAACGAGACAGTCGCGGGCGAGCTCGCGATTGTCGTCACCGAATGCGGCACCAATCTTCTCAAGCATGCAGGCAGCGGCGAGCTGCTCGTGCGTCCGCTCTTGGACGCAGGCGACCGTTACGGCATCGAGGTTCTGTCCGTCGATAGCGGCCCCGGCATCCACGATCTTTACCGCTGCTTCGAAGATGGCTACACGACGGCCGGCAGCCCCGGCAACGGCATGGGCGCGATCCGGCGTCTGTCCGGCGAGCTCGACATCTGGAGCAGGCCGCAACAGGGTACGGTGATGCGCGTCGTCTGCTGGAACCGTGCGCCCGCGCCTCTGCCGAAGCTGACCGATGCGCGCGTGACCTACGGCGTCGTGAACCTGCCGCTTCAGACCGAGACGGTGTGCGGCGATGCGTGGTCCTGTAGCACGGGCGAAAACGGCTTCACCGTGCTGGTGGCCGACGGCCTCGGCCACGGTCCGCTCGCGAACGTCGCGGCGGTCGAGGCGGCGCGCGTGCTGGGCTGCCACGGCGATGCGCCGCTGGAACGCATCATGGAGCTCGCCAACGATGCCTTGCGTTCGACGCGCGGAGCGGCGGTCGGCATCGCGCGCATGCCGGTGCTGGCGAGCGCCGCGTCGGCGGGCAGCGCGAAGGTCGCGTTCACCGGCATCGGCAACATCGCGGCGAGCGTGTGGACGGAGGATTCGCACCGGCATCTGGTGTCGCACAGCGGCATCGTCGGGCACGGGGCGCGACGCGTTCAGCAATTCGACGTGCCGTATCCGCCGAACGCGCTCGTCGTGCTGCATTCGGATGGAATCGGTTCGCGCTGGGATCTCGCGCGCTATCCGGGCCTGAGCGCGCGGCATCCGGCGCTCGTCGCGGCGGTGCTGTACCGCGATTTCGCGCGTGGCCGCGACGACGTCACCGTGTTCGTCGCCCGCGCGGCCGGGAGCGCGTGATGACGCTCCCGCTCTACTCGATGCAGATCGACGGCGAGCACGACATTGTCGCGGCTCGCCGCAAGGCGCGCGACGCGAGCGCGGCGCTCGGCTTTTCGGCGCAGGACCAGACGCGCATTTCGACCTCGGTGCTCGAAGCGGCGCGCACGGTGCTGACCGCGGGCGCCCGGGCGCGGGCGGATTTTGCGGTCGACGACGCGACGTATCCGCCGCGCTTCGTCGTGCGCTTTCTGGCGTGCGCGGGCGCGGGCGAGCGGCTTCGCGCGATGAAGAACGACGATTCGCAAGCCGCGCTCGGCCTGCTCGCCGCGCAGCGACTGATGGACCAGTGCGCGATCGCCGACGAAGCCGGCGGCGGCACGGCCATTTCGCTCGCGAAGACGCTGCCCGACAACGCGCCGGTCGATGCCAGCGCGGTGCAGGCCATATCCGCCACGCTGTCGCGCCAGGACAGCGATGATTCGACCGCGGAACTCGCGCGTCAAAACCGCGAGTTGATCGGCGCGCTCGCCGACTTGCGCGAGCGCCAGGAAGAACTCACACGCCTCACGCGCGAACTCGAAGACACGAATCGCGGCGTCGTCGCGCTGTACGCCGAACTCGACGCGCGCGCGGATCATCTGCGCCGCGCGGATGAGTCGAAATCGCGGTTCCTGTCGAACATGAGCCACGAATTCCGCACGCCGCTTTCGTCGATTCGCGCGCTGTCCAAGCTGCTGCTCGAACGTATCGACGGCGATCTGACGGAAGAGCAGGAAAAGCAGGTGCGCTTCATTCGCAAAGCGGCTGAAGATCTCTCCGAAACGGTCGACGATCTGCTCGACCTCGCGAAGATCGAAGCCGGGAAGATCGAAGTGCGCGCCGCGGAATTCGAAGTCGATACGCTCTTTTCCGCGCTGCGCGGCATGCTGCGCCCGCTTACGCCGGGCGGCGCGGTGGAACTCGTCTTCGAATCGTGCGAAGGGCTTCCGCCCATTCGCACCGACGAAGCGAAGGTCGCGCAGGTGCTGCGCAACTTCGTGTCGAATGCGCTGAAGTTCACCGAGCGCGGCGAAGTGCGCGTGTCGGCGAGTTATGACGAAGTGCGGCGCCTCATCACGTTCGCGGTAAAGGACACGGGCATCGGCATCGCGCCCGAGCATCAGCACGTCGTCTTCGAAGAATTCGGACAGGTCGAGAACCGGCTTCAGCAATACGTGAAGGGCACGGGACTCGGCCTGCCGCTGTGCAGAAAGCTCTGCAAGCTGCTCGGCGGCGACGTCTCGCTCGAGAGCGAACTCGGGCGCGGCTCCACCTTCATTGCGACGATACCGGCCGAGTACGGCGCACCGGACAGCGGTCATGCCGCGCACGGCGACGCGCGTGCTACGGTGCTTGTCGTCGCGAGCAACCCGATCGAGCGGCTCGATTGCGAAGCCGCGCTCAAGGCTTCGCCGTATCGCACGGTGAGCGCCGCGACGCTCGACGAAGCGAGCCGCGCGCTCGCGCGCACGCCGCCGGCCGCGCTGCTGCTCGCGGTGCGGCCTGCGGCGTCCGAAGCATGGATCTGGCTCGCCGCGTTGCGCGCGCAGGCAGCGACACGCAATGTACCGGTCGTCGTGCTCGGTGAGTCCGAGGACCGCAACGAGGCCGAGGCGCTCGGCGCGGCCGCGTTCATCCAGAAGCCGATCTCCGGCGGCGAACTGGCCGGCGTGCTGGACATGGTGTCGAAGGCGATGGACGGCTTGCGTCGCGGGGAAGGACTGGCGACATGAAAAGCGACTGGACAGAAGTGCTGATTCTCAACGTCGACGACAACGACGGCGCGCGCTACGCGAAGACGCGCATTCTTTCGCGTGCGGGATTCAACGTGATCGAAGCGGGAACCGGCACCGCCGCGCTGGAGCGCGTGCGCGCCGAATCGCCGGATCTCGTGCTGCTCGACGTGAAGCTGCCCGATATCAACGGCCTCGAGGTGTGCCGGCAGATCAAGGCGTCGGCGGAGACGGCGGGAACGCTCGTGCTGCAAACGTCGGCGGCGGCGGTGCATAGCATGGATCGCATTCGCGGGCTGGAAGGCGGCGCGGATAGCTATCTGACGGAACCGGTCGAGCCCGCCGAACTGATTGCGCACGTGCGCGCGCTGCTGCGCGTGCGGCTCGCGGAAAACGCGTTGCGCGAGAGCGAGGAGCGGTTTCGCCAGCTGGCGGAGAACATCGACGACGTCTTCTGGATGCTCGATCCCGCCGCGAATCGCCTGCTTTACGTGAGCCCCGCTTACGCCCGGCTGTGGGATTGCGGCGATGGCGCGCCGACGCCCGAGCCCGGTCCGGATCACTGGTCGGGCGAGATTCATCCGCTGGATCGTGAGCATGTGGCGGCGGCGTACCGGCAATTGCTCGCGAGCGGCGCGCCGTATCAGGTCGAATATCGTATTCCGCGCGCGCACGGCGAACCGCGCTGGGTGGCCGAGCGGGCCTCGCTCGTGAAAGGGGCGCACGGGCGGCCGGCGCGTATCGCGGGCATCGTCAACGACATCTCGGAGCGCAAGGCCGCGGAGATGCTGTTACGCGACGCCGACCGCCGCAAGGACGAGTTTCTCGCGATGCTCGCGCACGAGTTGCGCAATCCGCTCGCGCCGATTCGCAATGCCGTGGACCTGCTCGACCCCGAACGCGCGCCCTCGCCGCAGAACTTCTCGACGGTGCGCGCGATCATCGACCGGCAGGTGCGGCATCTGAGCCGTCTCGTGGACGATCTGCTCGACGTGGCGCGCATCACGCAGGGCAAGATCACGCTGCGGCGCGAAGTGGTGGATATCGCGGCGGCGGTGGAAGCGGCCGTCGAAACGGCGCAGCCCGCGCTCGACAGGAAGCGTCACCGGCTCACGATGAAGCTCTCGGATGCGCCGCTCTTCATTATCGGCGACAGCGTGCGGATCGCGCAGGTGTTCGGCAATCTGCTGTCGAACGCGTCGAAGTACAGCGTCGAAGAAGGCGAGGTCGCCATCGAGACCGAGCAGGTCGGCGACGAAGTGCGCATCACCGTGCGCGACAAGGGCATCGGCATTGCGGCGGACATGCTGCCGCATATCTTCGATTTGTTCGTGCAGTCGGAGACATCGCTCGAACGCTCGGAAGGCGGCCTCGGCATCGGCTTGCCGCTGGCGAAGACGCTCGTCGAATTGCAGGGCGGGCGTATCGACGCGCATTCGGCCGGGCCGCATCAGGGCAGCGAGTTCGTCGTGTGGCTGCCGCTCGCGAAGGGGGCGGAAGTCACGCCGCGTCCCGTCGAACGTGCGCCGGCGAGTGTGAGCGGCGGCATGCGCGTGCTGCTCGTCGATGACAGCGTGGATGCGGCAACGGCGATGTCCTTGTTGCTGGAGGACGATGGCTTCGATGTGCGCACCGCGCACGATGCGACCACGGCGCTCGCCATCAGCGATGGCTTCGCGCCGCAGATCATATTGCTCGATATCGGACTGCCGGGAATGGACGGTTACACGCTTGCGGCGGAGATGCGTTCACGTCCCGCGACGAAGGATGCGCTGATGCTCGCGGTAACGGGCTATGGGCAGGCGAATGATCGGCAGCGATCGAGGGAAGCGGGCTTCGATCATCATCTGGTGAAGCCGGTGGCGTTCGCGGAGATTTTGAAAGCCGTGCGGGATCGGTTTGGCGGGTGACGGGCTTGTTGGCCTGTCGGCTTGTGATGCGGCAGGAACGGTGATGCGCGTTGTGGCAACGGTTGTGGGATTGAGCGGCGCGCGTCCTTTCGTCTTTTGCCTCGTAAGGGGGCACGCCTAAGCTTGAGATCGTAAGTACTTCTACGTTATTGGGCGCCAGTGATGCATCCACGCTATTGTGCGGCGCGTTTCTCTTCGCAAGCGGAAGACCTGTTGGGCGATAGCCAACACGTGTGACGAATACGTATCGCATGCGAGTCCTTCTCGGCATGGAATAGATCGCGATGTGCCGCGGTTAACCATTCGAAGCCTCAATGCTTGGAACCCGGGCCGAGCGAGGTTAGCGGATCGCATGCGATCCACGTCAACCCTACTCGTCGGAGTTGCACTCACCATGAATACCATCGCCAAGGTTGTCTTGTCGGTCGCCGCTGTCATTGCGCCGACGTTTGCATTCGCGCACGATCAGACTGGCCCGGTGACTCGTGCGCAGGTCAAGGCTGAACTCGTGCAGTTAGAGCGGGCGGGATTTTCGCCAGCCACGGGAGAGAACGCGTCATACCCCGCGGACATTCAGGCGGCGGAGGCCAAGGTCGCGGCGCGGAACGCGCAGGAGGCTTACGGCGGCATGCCCGTGGGCGCAACTGCGTCGGGGTCGATGCGGCGCGGTGGCTCGTCGGCTGCGGCGGCGGATTGCGTCGGTCCTGCGGGCTTCTGCGTTCCGTTCTTCGGCAACTGAGCGTTCGAACTTATCGATGCTCTGCGCGCCAGCGGATATCTTGCTGTGAATGCACGCACTGGCGCGCTTTTTACTGCCTTTTTTAGTGCCTACTCGTCGCCCGAAAATAATTTGGAAAAAGGGGTTGACCTATGTGTCTTGCGCCAGTCATAATTCGCCTCCCGTTAGATGACGGCGCGCAAGAAAGCAAGCAAATAAGCAAAGCGATTCTTGTGCAATTGCTCTTTAAAAACTAACAGCCGATAAGTGTGGGCGCTTGATGGTGAGTGCGGCCGGTTCTTCGGAGCCGGGCAAGCAAAAGTATCAAGAGTCTCACACGAAGTATTAGAGGAAGGTTTATCTGTCGAGAGACGGATTAATCATCGTCAGTACGTTGAGTGAGCGACCGGTTGGTAAGACAACCGAAAACAGTAACAGGGTTTGAACTGAAGAGTTTGATCCTGGCTCAGATTGAACGCTGGCGGCATGCCTTACACATGCAAGTCGGACGGCAGCGCGGGCTTCGGCCTGGCGGCGAGTGGCGAACGGGTGAGTAATACATCGGAACGTGTCCTGTAGTGGGGGATAGCCCGGCGAAAGCCGGATTAATACCGCATACGATCTACGGAGGAAAGCGGGGGATCTTCGGACCTCGCGCTGTAGGGGCGGCCGATGGCAGATTAGCTAGTTGGTGGGGTAAAGGCCTACCAAGGCGACGATCTGTAGCTGGTCTGAGAGGACGACCAGCCACACTGGGACTGAGACACGGCCCAGACTCCTACGGGAGGCAGCAGTGGGGAATTTTGGACAATGGGGGCAACCCTGATCCAGCAATGCCGCGTGTGTGAAGAAGGCCTTCGGGTTGTAAAGCACTTTTGTCCGGAAAGAAAACTTCGTCCCTAATATGGATGGAGGATGACGGTACCGGAAGAATAAGCACCGGCTAACTACGTGCCAGCAGCCGCGGTAATACGTAGGGTGCGAGCGTTAATCGGAATTACTGGGCGTAAAGCGTGCGCAGGCGGTCTGTTAAGACCGATGTGAAATCCCCGGGCTTAACCTGGGAACTGCATTGGTGACTGGCAGGCTTTGAGTGTGGCAGAGGGAGGTAGAATTCCACGTGTAGCAGTGAAATGCGTAGAGATGTGGAGGAATACCGATGGCGAAGGCAGCCTCCTGGGCCAACACTGACGCTCATGCACGAAAGCGTGGGGAGCAAACAGGATTAGATACCCTGGTAGTCCACGCCCTAAACGATGTCAACTAGTTGTTGGGGATTCATTTCCTTAGTAACGTAGCTAACGCGTGAAGTTGACCGCCTGGGGAGTACGGTCGCAAGATTAAAACTCAAAGGAATTGACGGGGACCCGCACAAGCGGTGGATGATGTGGATTAATTCGATGCAACGCGAAAAACCTTACCTACCCTTGACATGGTCGGAATCCTGCTGAGAGGCGGGAGTGCTCGAAAGAGAACCGGCGCACAGGTGCTGCATGGCTGTCGTCAGCTCGTGTCGTGAGATGTTGGGTTAAGTCCCGCAACGAGCGCAACCCTTGTCCTTAGTTGCTACGCAAGAGCACTCTAAGGAGACTGCCGGTGACAAACCGGAGGAAGGTGGGGATGACGTCAAGTCCTCATGGCCCTTATGGGTAGGGCTTCACACGTCATACAATGGTCGGAACAGAGGGTTGCCAAGCCGCGAGGTGGAGCCAATCCCAGAAAACCGATCGTAGTCCGGATCGCAGTCTGCAACTCGACTGCGTGAAGCTGGAATCGCTAGTAATCGCGGATCAGCATGCCGCGGTGAATACGTTCCCGGGTCTTGTACACACCGCCCGTCACACCATGGGAGTGGGTTTTACCAGAAGTGGCTAGTCTAACCGCAAGGAGGACGGTCACCACGGTAGGATTCATGACTGGGGTGAAGTCGTAACAAGGTAGCCGTATCGGAAGGTGCGGCTGGATCACCTCCTTTCTCGAGCTTCGCACGAAACTAGCAAGCGCTCACGCTTATCGGCTGTGGTTTAGAAACAGGCTAAGGGTCTGTAGCTCAGTCGGTTAGAGCACCGTCTTGATAAGGCGGGGGTCGTTGGTTCGAATCCAACCAGACCCACCATACCGGGGGATTAGCTCAGCTGGGAGAGCACCTGCTTTGCAAGCAGGGGGTCGTCGGTTCGATCCCGTCATCCTCCACCAATCTTCAATGCCAAGTGTTTGACACGAGCACTTGGCATTGGCGATTGCTAGCCAGTTGATGCTGTGGGTATTGCAAGACACCTATCGGCTAAACGTTCTTTAACAATCAGGAAGAAGTAGTAAAGAGATTATCTGAAAGCACTTAGAGATGGGTGTGAGTAGGGTAGTCAGGGTAGTGATTGTATCGAGTATGAAAAGTGATCTTAATTGATGACTTGGAATACGGCACAACGCGAATACTCAGCCTGTAGCGTGTGAGTCTAGAGCAGCAAAGAGACACACTCGTTATAGGGTCAAGCGAACAAGTGCATGTGGTGGATGCCTTGGCGATCACAGGCGATGAAGGACGCGGTAGCCTGCGAAAAGCTTCGGGGAGCTGGCAAACGAGCATTGATCCGAAGATGTCCGAATGGGGAAACCCACTCCGTATGGAGTATCCATAGCTGAATACATAGGCTATGTGAAGCGAACGCGGTGAACTGAAACATCTAAGTAACCGCAGGAAAAGAAATCAACCGAGATTCCCAAAGTAGTGGCGAGCGAAATGGGAAGAGCCTGTACTCTTTATTTGTATTGTTAGCTGAACGCTCTGGAAAGTGCGGCCATAGCAGGTGATAGCCCTGTAAGCGAAAACAGTATGAAAGAACTAGGGGTACGACAAGTAGGGCGGGACACGTGAAATCCTGTCTGAAGATGGGGGGACCATCCTCCAAGGCTAAATACTCGTGATCGACCGATAGTGAACCAGTACCGTGAGGGAAAGGCGAAAAGAACCCCGGGAGGGGAGTGAAATAGATCCTGAAACCGCATGCATACAAACAGTCGGAGCCCTGTCAAGGGGTGACGGCGTACCTTTTGTATAATGGGTCAGCGACTTACGTTCAGTAGCGAGCTTAACTGATTAAGGCAGGCGTAGCGAAAGCGAGTCCGAATAGGGCGATCAGTTGCTGGGCGTAGACCCGAAACCAAGTGATCTATCCATGGCCAGGTTGAAGGTGCGGTAACACGTACTGGAGGACCGAACCCACTAACGTTGAAAAGTTAGGGGATGAGCTGTGGATAGGGGTGAAAGGCTAAACAAACTTGGAAATAGCTGGTTCTCTCCGAAAACTATTTAGGTAGTGCCTCGTGTATCACCTTCGGGGGTAGAGCACTGTCATGGTTGTGGGGTCCATTGCGGATTACTACGCCATAGCAAACTCCGAATACCGAAGAGTGCAATCACGGGAGACAGACATCGGGTGCTAACGTCCGGTGTCAAGAGGGAAACAACCCAGACCGCCAGCTAAGGTCCCAAAGATTGGCTAAGTGGGAAACGAAGTGGGAAGGCTAAAACAGTCAGGAGGTTGGCTTAGAAGCAGCCACCCTTTAAAGAAAGCGTAATAGCTCACTGATCGAGTCGTCCTGCGCGGAAGATGTAACGGGGCTCAAGCCAGTCACCGAAGCTGCGGATGCGTGTTTTACACGCATGGTAGGAGAGCGTTCCGTAAGCCTGCGAAGGTGCGTTGAAAAGCGTGCTGGAGGTATCGGAAGTGCGAATGCTGACATGAGTAGCGATAAAGGGGGTGAAAAGCCCCCTCGCCGTAAGCCCAAGGTTTCCTACGCAACGTTCATCGGCGTAGGGTGAGTCGGCCCCTAAGGCGAGGCAGAAATGCGTAGCTGATGGGAAGCAGGTCAATATTCCTGCACCATTGTTAGATGCGATGGGGGGACGGATCGCGGAAGGTTGTCCGGGTGTTGGACGTCCCGGTCGCTGCATTGGAGAAGGTGCTTAGGCAAATCCGGGCACATAATTCAAGGGTGTGGCGCGAGTGACTTCGGTCACGAAGCAATTGGAAGTGGTTCCAAGAAAAGCCTCTAAGCTTCAGTCTAACGATGACCGTACCGCAAACCGACACAGGTGGGCGAGATGAGTATTCTAAGGCGCTTGAGAGAACTCGGGAGAAGGAACTCGGCAAATTGGTACCGTAACTTCGGGATAAGGTACGCCCTGGTAGCTTGACTGGCCTGCGCCAGGAGGGTGAAAGGGTTGCAATAAACTGGTGGCTGCGACTGTTTAATAAAAACACAGCACTCTGCAAACACGAAAGTGGACGTATAGGGTGTGACGCCTGCCCGGTGCCGGAAGATTAAATGATGGGGTGCAAGCTCTTGATTGAAGTCCCGGTAAACGGCGGCCGTAACTATAACGGTCCTAAGGTAGCGAAATTCCTTGTCGGGTAAGTTCCGACCTGCACGAATGGCGTAACGATGGCCACACTGTCTCCTCCCGAGACTCAGCGAAGTTGAAGTGTTTGTGATGATGCAATCTCCCCGCGGCTAGACGGAAAGACCCCATGAACCTTTACTGTAGCTTTGCATTGGACTTTGAACCGATCTGTGTAGGATAGGTGGGAGGCTATGAAACCGGAACGCCAGTTTCGGTGGAGCCGTCCTTGAAATACCACCCTGGTTTGTTTGAGGTTCTAACCTTGGTCCGTGATCCGGATCGGGGACAGTGCATGGTAGGCAGTTTGACTGGGGCGGTCTCCTCCCAAAGCGTAACGGAGGAGTACGAAGGTACGCTAGGTACGGTCGGAAATCGTGCTGATAGTGCAATGGCATAAGCGTGCTTAACTGCGAGACCGACAAGTCGAGCAGGTGCGAAAGCAGGTCATAGTGATCCGGTGGTTCTGTATGGAAGGGCCATCGCTCAACGGATAAAAGGTACTCTGGGGATAACAGGCTGATACCGCCCAAGAGTTCATATCGACGGCGGTGTTTGGCACCTCGATGTCGGCTCATCTCATCCTGGGGCTGTAGCCGGTCCCAAGGGTATGGCTGTTCGCCATTTAAAGAGGTACGTGAGCTGGGTTTAAAACGTCGTGAGACAGTTTGGTCCCTATCTGCCGTGGGCGTTGGATATTTGAAGGGGGCTGCTCCTAGTACGAGAGGACCGGAGTGGACGAACCTCTGGTGTACCGGTTGTCACGCCAGTGGCATCGCCGGGTAGCTATGTTCGGAAGAGATAACCGCTGAAAGCATCTAAGCGGGAAACTCGCCTTAAGATGAGATATCCCCGGGGCTTCGAGCCCCTTGAAGGGTCGTTCCAGACCAGGACGTTGATAGGTCAGGTGTGTAAGTGCAGTAATGCATTGAGCTAACTGATACTAATTGCCCGTAAGGCTTGATCCTATAACCAGTGTGTTTTGTCGGTCAAAGTTAGCGCTTCAACGCTTACTTGGACCCCACCCTCGAAGAGGGCGCCACTGGTCGAGTAACAGCGTGTGCGACAATCGCCACCCGAAACACTACTTCTTCCCCGATTGGTTGTAGCGCCCCCACAGGCGATACAACATCCCCTTTATGCCTGATGACCATAGCGAGTCGGTCCCACCCCTTCCCATCCCGAACAGGACCGTGAAACGACTCCACGCCGATGATAGTGCGGATTGCCCGTGTGAAAGTAGGTAATCGTCAGGCTACCCCTTGCCACAAACAAAAACCCCACCCCGAAAAGGTGGGGTTTTTGCGTTTGGGGCGGCGAAATATAGCAAAAGTCCCGACCCTGACGCTTGCCGGACGCGGCAATTCTGTCGGTAGAATGGCATCGGCAGGCGTACTACAACGCCGATATCACCGGAGCGCACATGAGAACGAGCCTGTTGATCGCCGCTGTCAGCGTCGTGCTGTTGGCTGCGGCCTGTGGCAAAAAGAACGATGCGAGCGAGTCCACGTTGGGCGATGCTATTTCCGCTGACATGAAAACTAACCGCGGCCTGCTATGTCTGAATCGCAGCGGCCGGGGTGCCTTCACATTTCCGTCTACCTATAGCAATCGCGATCTCAACGAATATTCGGCCGCCGCGTTGCGCGAGCAATTGGCGGCGCTCGAAAAGAGCGGCCTGATCGCGCGCACTGCCGCCGCGGCGCCCGCCAACGCCAATGCAAAGCAGGACGGCGTCGCGTACAGCTTGACGGGCGAAGGTCAGAAGTATGCGGTGGAAACCGTGCGTCAGGCAGGCGACCCTAACGCCACAGCGGACTCCCGCGTCTCAATGATCTGCTACGCGCGAGTCAAGCTCGACAAAGTAACCGCGTGGACAGAGCCCGACCCGAACACGCATCGTTCGGATGTCACATACACGTACAAGCTCGACAACGTCGCGCCCTGGGCCGACGACCGCGACATCAAGCGCGCGTTTGCCGACCTCACCGCCGCCGACCGCGAAGCCGGCGAAACGAAGCTGCACGTCACGCTCGAGCAGCGTCCGGACGGCTGGGTGAGGGTCGATTGAGCAACGTATCTGCTACTGCCGAAGATTTCCCTCGCGTCCCGCCGCGCATGTCAGACGTCGCGCGGCTTGCCGGCGTCTCGAAGATGACGGTGTCCCGCGTGCTGGCGGGTCATAGCGTTGCATCCGCGACGCGTGAACGCGTACAGCAGGCCATCGACGAACTCGGCTACGTGGCCGATGCCGCAGCAGGCGCGCTCTCGTCCGGGCGCTCCGAGTTCGTCGCAGTCATGGTGCCGTCGCTCGCTAGCTCCAACTTTTCCGATACCGTCCGCGGCCTCGCTGCCGCGCTGGAGCCGCACGGTCTGCAATTGTTGATCGGCGACACCGACTATCACCTCGACCGCGAAGAGAGCCTGATCCGCTCGATGCTGCGGCACCAGCCGCGCTGCATCGCGCTGACCGGCTCGCGTCATACGGATGCGACCCGCACGTTGCTGCGCCGCTCAGGCGTGCCTGTCGTCGAGATGTGGGACTTCCCGAGCGATCCCATCGATGCCGCGGTCGGCTTCTCCAACGTCAATGCCGCGCGCGAGATGGTGCGCTATCTCGCCGAGCGGGGCCACGAGCGCATTGGCTTTCTGGGCGGAGCGAGTGAACTGGATCGACGCGGCCTCGACCGGCTCAAAGGCTTTCGCATGGAGATGAAGGCACTCGGCCTCGACGCCGAGCGTGTCGTGCGTCTCGGCGAATCGCCGATCACGATGAGCCACGGCGGACCCGCCATCGCGTCGCTGCTCGCGGCGTGGCCCGACACGCAGGCCGTGATGTGCGTGAGCGACATGTCGGCCTTTGGCGCGATAATGGAGTGTCACCGGCGTGGGCTTTCGGTTCCCGGCGACATCGCAGTGGCCGGCTTCGGCAACTTCGAGGTCGCGGCATGTTGCACGCCTTCGATCACGACCGTATCCGTCGATGCGTATGGCATCGGCTTGCGCACGGGCGAGGTATTGCTGGCCGCACTCGAAGAACGCGAACAGGGCGCCGTCAAACACGCGAGCAAGCGGGTGCGAATAGCGTATCAGGTGCTGGCACGAGAGAGCGCCTGAGCCTTAGACGTCGCACGAATGCGTGCTAACATGTTCCGATGTTACCGGTAACTATACCGGCTCGCCCGCGAAAAAACGCGAGAGCGCGAGAGCAAACCCCACGGAGAGAGACGCCATGTCCCAACAGACACCCCGCCGCCTGCGCAGTCAGGAATGGTTCGACGACCCTTCGCACGCCGACATGACCGCGCTGTATGTCGAGCGATTCATGAATTACGGTCTCACGCGCGAAGAGTTGCAGTCCGGCCGCCCGATCATCGGCATTGCGCAGACCGGCAGCGACCTTGCGCCGTGCAACCGGCATCACATCGAGCTTGCAGTACGCACGAAAGCCGGCATCCGCGATGCCGGCGGCATTCCGATGGAATTCCCCGTGCATCCGCTCGCCGAGCAAAGCCGCCGCCCGACCGCCGCGCTGGATCGCAACCTCGCGTATCTCGGTCTCGTCGAGATCATGCATGGCTTCCCGCTCGATGGCGTCGTGCTGACGACCGGTTGCGACAAGACCACGCCCGCATGCCTGATGGCGGCGGCAACGGTCGACATGCCGTCGATCGTGCTATCCGGCGGCCCGATGCTCGACGGCTGGTACGAAGGCAAGCGCGTCGGCTCCGGCACGGTGATCTGGCATGCGCGTAATTTGCTCGCGGCCGGCGAGATCGACTACGAAGGCTTCATGCGCCTGACGACGGCTTCGTCGCCCTCGATCGGGCACTGCAACACGATGGGCACCGCGCTCTCGATGAACAGCCTTGCCGAAGCGCTCGGCATGTCCTTGCCGACGTGCGCGAGCATTCCCGCCGCATATCGCGAGCGCGGACAGATGGCGTACGCAACGGGCAAGCGCATCGTCGATATGGTGCGAGAGGACATGCGCCCGTCGAAGATCATGACGCGCGATGCGTTCATCAATGCGATCGTCGTTGCGTCCGCGCTCGGCGCGTCGACCAATTGCCCGCCGCATCTGATCGCGATTGCGCGGCACATGGGCATCGAACTGAGTCTGGAAGACTGGCAGCGTTACGGCGAAGAGATTCCGCTCATCGTCAACTGCATGCCCGCGGGCGAATATCTGGGCGAGAGCTTCCATCGCGCGGGCGGGGTGCCTGCGGTGCTGCGTCAACTGGATGCAGCGGGGCTCTTGCGTCGCGATTGCTTGACGGTATCGGGCCGCAAGATCGGTGAGATCGCCGATGAAGCGCCCGTCGCCGATCAGGACGTGATCCGTACCGCCGACGAACCGCTGATGCACGGCGCGGGCTTCATGGTCCTGTCGGGCAACTTCTTCGACAGCGCGATCATGAAGATGTCGGTGGTCGGCGATGCATTCAGGAAGACCTATCTGAGCGAGCCGGGCGCGGAGAACGTGTTCGAAGCCCGCGCGATCGTCTTCGATGGTCCGGAGGACTATCACGCACGCATCAACGATCCGTCGCTCGAAATCGACGAGCACTGCATTCTCGTCATCCGCGGCTGCGGCACGGTGGGTTATCCGGGAAGCGCGGAAGTGGTCAACATGGCGCCGCCCGCGGAACTGATCAAGCGAGGCGTCGATTCCCTGCCGTGCATGGGCGATGGCCGGCAAAGCGGCACGTCGGCGAGTCCGTCGATTCTCAATATGTCGCCGGAAGCAGCGGTCGGCGGCGGCCTCGCGCTGTTGCGCACCAACGACCGCATCCGTGTCGATCTGAACGCGCGCTCCGTCAACGTGTTGATCGACGAAGCGGAACTGCAAAGCCGCAGCAAGGACGCGGCGTTTGCCCCGCCGGTCGCGCAAACGCCGTGGCAGGAGCTTTATCGGCAGACCGTGGGTCAGCTATCGACGGGCGGATGTCTCGAGCCCGCGACGCTTTATCTGAAGGTCATCGAAACGCGCGGCAACCCGCGGCATTCGCACTGAGCAGCCAGGTCACAGACGCGCGTCGCGCTGGCGCGCGGTCTGTGGCTTAGCCTTGACCTTCGGCATCTTGCCTTTCTCGATGTAGTCCTGCACCGTGTCCGCTGCGTCGTAGTAGTCGCGCTCGTCGAGCCAGTGCCACACGGCCGCGAGAAAGAGCCCGAGCCCGGCGTGTCCGCAATGCGCGATCACGGCGGCGATGCCTTCTGCAAGTGCTTCGTCGCGTCCGCTTTCCGTGAACGCGCTTGCAATATGCGACGCGCTGCGCGAAACCAGCATCGCGTGCATCGGATGAAGTTGTGGGTTGAACGTGCGTGACGCAAGACTTTTGTATTTACTGCTGCCCATGGGGCCCCCGTGTATTGCTGGCGTACTGCGCGATCCTGCATGCGCGCCGCTGTTGGTTTCGTTAGGTCGCTGAGATCAGCGCCGCAGACATAGGCAAGAAGCGGGCCGAGGGCGCGCATATTGCTCTCGGGCCTTTGTACGTTGGGCTAGCGTCTACCGTGTCGTTCACGGGGACGTCTTGCAAACGGGGCATAGTGTCCCTTTCTACATTCCGTATGAACGATGTGCAATGCGGAATCTCACCTCAAGATCCCGCCATGCGCTTCGCCTATGCTGCCGCCCGTGTTGTTAGAGCCCAGACGCGGATTGCCGTCTGTACGCTCGCGCTCATGACAGGATGCGCGACTGGACGAACCGCTGCGAGCGGCGAAGCGCCCATGACGTCGAACGAACCGCAACCGCTGCATCACGCGAAGCACACGTCGTCGGGCTTCGAAAACAACTACGGACATCTGCCGCGCGAATCATTCTTGAAGTGGCAGTGGCAGCGCTTCACGCAGGGTCTGCCGAAGCCGCCCGCAAACGGTTATCGCTTTCCCTCTGCGCGTCCGGACGTTGCCTTTCTGAAGTCGAACCGCAGTGTCGATACGCTCACGTGGATCGGTCATTCGACTGCACTCGTGCAGATAAACGGCGTCAACGTGCTGACCGACCCTGTGTTCTCCGAGCGAGCATCGCCGTTCACGTTCATCGGGCCGAAGCGCAAGACGCCGCCCGGGCTCGCGCTCGATGAGCTGCCGCATATCGACATCGTGCTGATCTCGCACAATCACTACGATCATCTCGACAAGGCGAGCGTTGCCGCATTGAACCGTCAAGCGGGAGGCCCGCCGCGGTTTCTCGTTCCAATGGGCGTAAAGGCGTGGATGACGAACGTCGGCATAACGAACGCCGAAGAGCTGGATTGGGGCGATGAAACGCACGCCGCCGGCCTCGATATCTGGTTTGCGCCCGCGCAGCACTGGTCGGCTCGCACGCCGTTCGATCGCGCCGAGACTTTATGGGGCAGTTGGGTGGTCAAGACGCCGCCGGCATCGGCGCATCCTTATTCGTTCTTCTTCGCGGGCGACACGGGCTATTCGCCGGACTTTCGCGACATAGGCGCACGCTTCGGCGGCTTCGATCTCGCGTTGATTCCCATCGGCGCCTACGACCCGCGCTGGTTCATGCATGCGCAGCACGTCGATCCGGAAGAGGCCGTGCGCATCTTCGAGGACATCCATGCGAAGCGTGCCATTGGCGTTCACTGGGGCACATTCGAGCTTACCGACGAACCGCTCGACGAACCGCCGCATCGTCTCTCAGAAGCGGTCCGAAAAGCGGGTCTGCCCGCCGATGCTTTCACCGTGCTCATGCATGGACAAACGGTTCGTCTCAAGGCGCCGGTCTCGCAGGAATCCGTAAGCACACCGTAGCAATAAGCGCGATACAAAAACGCGCGAGCCATCCGGCCCGCGCGTTCCGTTTGCAACATATGCGATGAAGCAATCGTCATCGCCTGAACACGCCGAGCAACAGAGTCGCGAGGAAAATCACGATGAAGATGAAGAACAGGATCTTGGCGATTTCCGCCGCGCCCGTTGCGATACCGCCGAAGCCGAAAACGGCCGCGATGATCGCGATGATGAAAAAGATTGCTGCGTAACGGAGCATGAGGCCTCCTACGGGGTTCGGTTGGTAGTTCGATTTGCATGCGGACTGAAACCGTTGCCGCCTTCGCTCATCGGTCGTGCCGCGCTTTTGTTCAGGGTCTGGCGGCACGAAGGGTCAAAGCAACCGCTGTGCCTAAATGGGCGAATGTGTCCGCCACAGAAACGAAAACGCCGCAATGCCCCGTGCGAACGGGCATTGCGGCGTGGGGCGCGTTGCTCTGCGGGCTAGCGTCCCGGCGTGCGATCGGAGTCGGTTTCCTCGTCTTCGTCGTCCTCGTCGACGCGGCTTTGCGCATCCAGCAAGTGGTTCTCCAATTCGTCGCGCTCGATCTGATCGGCGAGGTCGAGGGCTTTGCGCGTGGCGGGACCGGATGGGCGGTTGGCTCCAGACATGGCGTACTCCTTGAACGGATTGCGAGGCCGCGCCATCGAATATGGCGCGAAAGAACGAGCAGGCAGGCATGCCGCATCGGCTGTGAAGCGGCAGGTCAGGCTGCCTTAAAGGATCGCTTACGGGACGTTGTGCGCGCGATCGTCGTGGCAGTCTGACAGAGAGCGGAAAGAAAAATGCCGTCCCATTCTTGCAAGCGGGACGGCAAGTTTTGCCTGGCCGGCGCGTACGCCGAGTATGCGCCGGTCCTGCGTCGCGGCAAAGCGCTTTATTGCCGCCGTGCCTCGCGCTTCGACACGCGGATCATTTGAAGAAGTGCGCGACGATCGGATACAGCGACAGCACGAGCAACGCGGCCATCGTCAGATTGAAGAGGCGCAACAGTCGCGGATTGGCGAGAAAGCGCCGCAGCGACACGCCGAAGGCCGCCCACGCCGTGATGCACGGCAGACCGATCACGATGAACACGAGCGCCATGAACGCCGCATTCAGCGAAAGACTCGCATGCAGATGAATGGTGGTCGCGGCAGTCAGCACCATCATCCATGCTTTCGGATTGACCCACTGGAACGCGACGGCTTCGTGAAAGCGCATCGGGCGGCGCTCGCCGTCGCGCGTCTGCACGGACGACGACGTGCCGATCTTCCACGCGAGATACAGCAGGTACGCGACGCTCGCGGTCTCCAGCACCGTATAGAGCCACGGCAGATGGCCGAATGCCTCGGCGAGACCGAAGCCTGCGGCCAGCATCAGGAGCGCCACGCCCGCGCTGATTCCGAGCACATGCGGCACCGTGCGTCTCAAGCCGAAATTCACGCCCGAGGCGAGCAGCATCGTGTTGTTCGGGCCGGGCGTGATGCTCATGACGAGCGCGAAAAGCGCGGCAGCAGGTAGGGCGCTGAGGAGAGTAGAGGACATGGCGCAATCCGAATGGAAGGTGGATTGCTGCCAGTGTACGGGCGCGCATCTGTACAGTACCGGTACAGATGCGCATATGAATCCCGGTACGGCGCGCGCCGGCCGTTATACCGGTGAAGGATTACGCTCCGCGAAGCCTTCCTGATGCCAGTACGGATACACCGGGCGCACCTTGCTCGCTTCGTCGAGCCGCTTGACCTGCTCGGCCGTCAGGTTCCAGCCGACCGCGCCGAGGTTCTGCTTCAGTTGTTCCTCGTTGCGCGCGCCGATCAGCACGGTGGCGACCGTCGGCCGCTGCAGCAGCCAGTTGAGCGCGATCTGCGGCACGGTCTTGCCCGTTTCAGCGGCGATCGCATCGAGCGCATCGACGACGCGGTACAGATATTCGTCGGGCACGGGCGGCCCCATGTCGGCCGTCTTGTGCAGCCGGCTCGAATCGGGCAGCGGCTGCCCGCGCCGGATCTTGCCCGTCAGACGCCCCCAGCCGAGCGGACTCCAGACGACAGCGCCGACACCCTGATCGAGACCGAGCGGCATGAGTTCCCATTCGTAATCGCGGCCGATCAGCGAGTAATACGTCTGGTTAGCGACATAGCGCGGATAGCCATAACGGTCCGCGACATCGAGCGATTTCTGCAGATGCCAGCCCGAGAAATTGGACACGCCCGTATAGCGGATCTTGCCCGCGCGCACGAGATCGTCGAGCGTGGAAAGCGTCTCTTCCACCGGCGTTTTCGCGTCGAAACCATGCAGCTGGAACAGGTCGATGTAGTCCGTTTGCAGGCGCTTCAATGCATCGTTGACCGCGTTGATGAGATGAAAGCGCGAGGACCCGACGCTGTTGGGATCGTCCGCATCGAAACGAAAGGTGGCTTTGGTCGAGATGAGCACCTTGTCGCGCCGGCCTTTGAGCGCCTCGCCGAGAATGGATTCCGACGAGCCGTGCGAATAGATGTCGGCAGAGTCGAACATGGTGACGCCGGCATCGAGGCAGATGTCGACGAGCTGGCGCGCTTCGCTCACGTCGGTCTCGCCCCAAGCCTGAAAGAATTCGCCCTTGCCGCCGAACGTTCCGGTGCCGAAGCTGAGCACCGGAACCTTGAAACCGGAAGCGCCTAAGTGTCGATATTCCATTGCGTGTCCTTGTCGTTGAACGCTGCGTTGAAAGAGGGATGCCGTTCACGCGTTGCAGTGAACGTCGATAACGTCGATTGACGAGACTACCGCAAGCGCCGTTCGCGCGCAGGAGTCCCCGTGGTCACTACGCCTCGCGGGCATGCGGCTTGCAAACTGCTGACGCGAGACCTCTTGCGCATGCCTTCTCACACGGAGAGCATTTGAACGACACATCCACGGGCGTTTCCCGTGCGAACGCCACGACGACCGACGACCTCGGCGCATCCTTCTTGGAGCCCGGACGCAATTGCGCAAGCGTGCGTCACGCGGACCGCTTCAGCCTGCTCATCGACGGGTCGGATTATTTTCGCGTGCTGCGCGAGGCGATCACGCGCGCCGAACGCACGGTGTTCATTCTCGGCTGGGACATCGACAGCCGCATGAAGCTCACGCCCGAAGGCGCGAACGACGGCTATCCCGAAGCGCTCGGCGACTTCCTGCATGCCATCGCGGCGGAGAAGCGCCGGCTGCGCATCTACATCCTCGCGTGGGACTTCGCGATGCTGTACGCATTCGAGCGCGAATGGCTGCCCGTCTACAAGATGGGTTGGCGCACACATCGGCGCGTCGCCTTCCAGATGGACGGCAAGCATCCGCTCGGCGGTTCGCAGCATCAGAAGATCGTCGTGATCGACGACCGGCTCGCGTTCGTGGGCGGCCTCGACCTGACGCGCTCGCGCTGGGACACGCCCGCGCATGCGCCGGCGGACCCGCATCGGCGCGACGCGAACGGCACCGCGTATCAGCCGTTTCACGATGTCCACTCCATGTTCGATGGCGACGCCGCACGAGAAGTCGGCCTGCTCGCGCGCGAGCGTTGGTCGCGCGCATGCGGCAGACGGCTTGCGATCCGCGCGCATCGCGCGGCGTCGCAAGGCGATCCGTGGCCGCCTCCGCGCGCGGTCGATATCGACGATGTGCAGATCGCGCTGTCGCTCACCGAGCCCGCGTATCTAGGACGCCCCGCCGTGCAGCAGATCCGCACGCAATATCTCGACGCCATCGCGCGGGCGCGGCGGAGCATCTATATCGAGAACCAGTACTTCACATCGGGCTCCATCGGCGCGGCGCTCTCCGATTCGCTCGCGCGCGAGGACGGTCCTGATCTCGCCATCGTGGTGCCGCGCAATCAGAGCGGCTGGCTTCAGGAAGTGACGATGGGCGTGCTGCGCGCGCGCTTGCACGCGCTCCTGAAGCAGGCGGACCGGCACGGCCGCTATCGTCTGTTGTGCCCGACGGTGCCCGATCTCGGCGAGCAGATCGTCAACGTGCACAGCAAGCTGATGATCGTCGATGACGACCTGCTCATCGTCGGCTCGGCGAATCTGAACAATCGCTCGATGGTGCTCGACAGCGAATGCAATGTCTCGATCGATGCGGGCGCGGACGCGCGCATCCGCCGCGCGATTGCGAAGATGCGCGACACGCTGCTCGCCGAACATCTCGGCTGCGAAGTCGAAGATGTCGTCCGGGAGCGCGAGGCACGCGGCGGCCTGAACGCGGCGATCACGGCTCTTTCGCGCGATCGCGACGAACACCGCACGCTGGTGCCGCTCGATCCCGTGGTGTCGCGCGAACTCGATCAGCTCATTCCGCCCGACGCGCTCATCGATCCCGAAACGCCCATTGCCGCCGATGAGCTCGTCGATCAGTTCGTGCCTGCCGAGAAGACGCGACCGCTCATCGGCCGCTTCGCGCTGCTCGGCGTGCTCGCGCTCCTGGCGGTCGGCGTGGCGGCTGCATGGCACTGGACGCCGCTCGGCGAGTACGTGAACTTGAAGTCGCTCACCAGTGCGACGCGGCGCATCGACGGGTTGCCGCTCGCGCCGCTATGGATCGTGTTGTGTTTCGCGGCGGCGGCCGTCGTTTCGGTGCCCGTCACGCTGCTCATTGCGACGACCGGCCTCGTGTTCGGCGCGGGATGGGGCTGCGTGTACGCGTTCGCAGGCACCATGACATCGGCGGCCGTCTCGTATCTGCTGGGGCTGTGGCTCGGCCGCGATGCGGTGCGCAAGCTCGCGGGCGCGCGCGTGAACCGGCTTTCCGAACGCGTCGCCAGGCGCGGCATCGTCGCGGTCGTCGTGCTGAGGCTGCTGCCGGTGGCGCCGTTTTCGATCGTGAACATGGTGGCGGGCGCGTCGCATATTCGGATGCGGGACTTTCTTATCGGCACGCTGCTCGGCATGGGACCGGGCATTGTGCTGACGGTCGCGTTCGCGCATCAGCTCATCGCTTCGCTGCGGCATCCGACGGTAGGCTCGTTCGCGGTGCTGATCGGCATCGGCGCCGTGTTGATCGCCGTGTCGATCCTGCTGCAACGCTTTCTGGGCCGCGCCGATCCGAAAGAAGAAGTCGTGCACGAAGGCGCGCCGAGCGACGAAGACAGAGCGCGCGCAAGCGAGGAAGCGGCGCGTGCAAGCGTCCTGCGCGATCGCAACGCGATTCCGCGCGATGCAGCGCCGAATGCAGCGCCGAATGCATCGTCGAATGGATCGTCGAATGCATCGTCGAACGCATCGCCCCGCAGCCACGACGAGGTCAGCTCATGACGTTGATGCACGAGGCCGGAATCGACATCGAAAGCGGGAGCGCGGCGCGCGCGAAGGAACTGCGCATCGCGACGTACAACGTGCACGGCGCGGTCGGCATCGACGGCAAGTTCGCGCCGGAACGCATCGGCGAAGTGCTCGCCGAGATCGACGCGGATATCTTCGCGCTTCAGGAAGTGCCGCTCGGCGGCCGCAGTTCGCCCGACGTGCTGGACTTGCTGCAACGCATGACGAACCTTTATGCGGTGCCCGGCCCGACGCTCGATACCCCCGAGCGCCGCTATGGCAACGCCGTGCTGACGCGCTATCCGGTGCAGGCGGTGCGCACGCTCGATCTTTCGTTCGGCAGCCGCGAGCCGCGCGGCGCGCTCGACGCGGACATCGACTGTGGCGGCGAAACATGGCGCGTCGTGGCGACGCATCTGGGACTCGCATCGAGCGAGCGTCGCGCGCAGGTCGAACAGGTGCTTCAGAGCTTCGACACGCCCGCGCTTCCCGTGATCCTGCTCGGCGATCTGAACGAATGGTTCGTCTATGGCCGCACGCTGCGGCGCCTCGTCACGCACTTTCATCGTGCCAGCGCGCTGCGCACGTTCCCGACGCGCTGGCCGCTCTTCGCGCTCGATCGCATCTGGGTGCATCCCGGCGAGCGGCTCATGCGTGTGGACGTGCATCGCACGCGGCTTTCGCGCATCGCATCGGATCACTATCCGCTCATCGCGCATATCGAGAACGCTTCGACGAACGGCGGCTGATGCACGTGCAAGCGAAAGCGATTGCATGTGCGATGCATGCATGAGCCATGTACGTGTCAGCAGCAAGCCACGCGCGACACGAAAAGCCCTGAAAAAACGATATAAAAACGCAAAAGACTCGCACGAACGCGTCCGGCATATGTAGAATCCGCGTGATACGCACGCATCGGTGCGGACGTATTCGATATCAACGACCAAACAGGTAGGAGAAACATGCCGACTTCCGCTAAAACCGCTGCTAAGAAAGCCACGGCCAAGAAGGCCACGGCAAAGACCGCCGCACCGGCCAAGAAAGCAGCCACGAAGGTTGCCGCGAAGAAAGTAGCCAGCAAGACGGTTGCCGCCAAGAAGACGCCGGGCACCTTCGCACCGGTCAAGGACACGTTCACGAAGGCATCGCTGGCCGCGCATCTGGCAGACCGCGCCGAAGTGGATGTGAAGGCAGTCAAGGCCGTGCTGGTCGCGCTGGAAGACACCATTCTCGGTTCCGTTCACAAGAAGGGTTCGGGCGAATTCACGCTGTCGGGCCTCTTGAAGATTTCCGCGCAAGCTGTTCCGGCGAAGAAGAAGCGCTTCGGCAAAGACCCGTTCACCGGCGAAGAGCGCTGGTTCCCGGCCAAGCCCGCAAGCGTGCGCATCAAGGCACGCGCGCTGAAGAAGCTGAAGGACGCAGCAGCGTAACTCTAAAATCGCGCTCGACGTATCCGTCGGTGCCTGAAGAGGCCAGCTTTCCTCGCGGAAAGCTGGCCTCTTTTGCATTGCGCCGCGTTAGCTCTCGCGTGCATTGGCTTCGTCGAAGACGGACGCCACCCAATCCACGAAAACCCTGACGCGCGCCGACAATTGACGGCTGTGCGGATAGAGCAGCGACACCGGCATCGGCGGTGGCGGAAACGTAGGCAGCACGCATTGCAGGCGACCGTCCGCGAGCGCATCGTCGATGTGATAGCGCGGCACTTGCACGATCCCGAGGCCCGCGAGCGCCGCCTGCGTGTAAAGCTCGACGCCGGTCACGGAGATAGCGGATTGCAGCTCGACGGATTCAATGGTCCCGTCGACATCGAATTCCAGCGGCACGGCGCGACCCGTCGCGCTCGATATGTAGTTGACCGCGCGATGTGATTCGAGCGCGCGCAAGTCATGCGGGGCGCCGTGCCGCGCGAGGTACGCCGGACTCGCCACCGTCGCTTGTTCGAGCAACGCGACGCGCCGCGCGATCATCGACGAATCTTGCAGCGTGCCCGCGCGCAGCACGCAATCGACGCCTTCGCGCACGAGATCGACGAGCCGGTCGTCTTCGCCGACATGCAGTTCGATCTGCGGATAGCGTTCGAGAAACGCGGGCAGCGCCGGCACGATGAAGCGTCGCGCGAGCGTGCCTTGCAGATTCACGCGCAACAGGCCCTTCGGTTCGGCATGCCGAAAGGAACCTTCCGCTTCTTCCAGATCTTGTATGAGGCGCACGCAGCGCCGGTAATGCGCTTCTCCATCGGGCGTGAGGCGCACGGTGCGCGTCGTGCGTTCGAGCAGACGCGCGCCGAGGCGTTCTTCGAGACGCTTCATCAGATTCGTGACGGTGGCGCGCGGCATCTGCAAATCGTCGGCGGCTTGCGTGAAGCTGTGGCGCTCCGCAATGCGCACGAACACCTGCATCTCCTGAAAGCGATCCATGTTTCCGGGCCTTTTTGTTTTGCGTTGAATTGTTGAAGCAACTGGAACGATGATACTAAGCCGCGCCCGATGATCGCTCATGTCGAATGATTCATGATGCATCGCATTCAGCAGCCACTTTCAAGGAGCGAATCATGAGTCAGGCACAAGCAAAACGTGTGGTCATCGTCACGGGTGCATCGCGTGGCATCGGTGCGGCGATTGCGCGAAGGCTCGCGCGCGAGCAGTACGCGGTCGCGGTGAACTATGCATCGAGTGCGACGGAAGCGAATGCGCTCGTCGATGAATTGCGCGCGGCGGGCGGCGCGGCCATCGCGGTGAAGGCGAACGTTGCATCGGCCGATGACGTGCGGCGCATGTTCGATGCGGTCGAAGCCGAACTCGGCAAGGTCGATGCGCTCATCAACAACGCGGGCGTGCTGAAGCCGACGCCGCTCGCCGATACGAGCGACGCGCTCTACGATCACACGTTCGACATCAACGTGCGCGGCACCTTCAATACGCTGCGCGAAGCGGCGTCACGCATGAACGACGGCGGGCGCATCGTGAACTTTTCGAGCACGACGCTCGCGCTCAACATGCCGGGCTACGCCGTCTATAACGCGACGAAAGCGAGCGTCGAAGCATTCACGCATGTCTTCGCGAAGGAGTTGCGCGGGCGGAACATCACGGTGAACGCGGTCGCGCCGGGACCGGTTGCCACTGCGCTCTTTCTCGACGGCAAGACCGACGCGCAGATTGCGAACTTCGCGAAGATGCCGCCGCTGGAACGTCTCGGTCAGCCGGACGATATCGCGTCGGTCGTGGCGTTTCTCGTCGGCGACGATGCGGGCTGGGTCAACGGGCAAGTGCTGCGCGCGAACGGCGGCGTCGCCTAGACAGAGAGTGCGAGTTGCCCGGCGCTGCCATTCGGCGCAGTGACGGCGCGGCGGCGCGCTGCGGTGCGCTTGTCATGCGATACAGCCGGCAACGCCAGTGCTTGCTGCATGACGAGGCTGAATGCGGGACGCGCGTCGCACGCGATCCATTCGAGTTGACCCGATGCGAGGCGTTTCGCGATCAGGCTGTACACGTCGGCATCGAATGGGCGAAGCTCGGGCGCGCTCGCGAGCAGCGCGGGGATTTCGTCCCGCGACGCGCACGTGCCCACATAGCACCAGCGATCGATCACGTGCCACGCTTCGCTCGCGGTCTGTGCATCGCGCTCCGCGATCGCGACGGGGCCATCGTGAGGCCAGCGCACGATGCGCGACGCATCGAGTGCGACGAGCGCGCGCGCCGCATGATCCGCGAGCGATTCGACGCCCGCGCACGCGCCGAGGCAGCGCTTCACCTGAAAGCCGAAGCAGCCGCGCATTCGTCCGGGCGGCGCTTTTTCCAGACCGAGCGTCGTCGCGCAGAGATTGTGCTCATCGGCGAGATGACGCATGAACGCATGCGCCTTGCCGCGCGACGCGAACACGCCGAAGAGATGCGGCTCGCGCGAGAGATCGCGTTTGTCGGCGCGCAGCAGCACGGGCGCGGGCGCGCTCGGCAGCCATTGCCACGCACAGGCCGGCGACACGCGCTTGAGCAGGCGATTGTGAATGGGCCGCAAGTCTTTCACGAGCTTCGCTTCGAGCAGCAGCGCGCCGAGTTCGCCGACGGTCTCGCGATGTTCGATCCGCCGTATCGCCTGCGAGATGGACAAGTCCTTCGCGAGCCGATGGTCGCCCGAGAAATGCGCCGTCACGCGCTGCTTCAGATTGATGCTCTTGCCGACGTAAAGCGCCACGTCGTCGTCGCCGTGAAAGAGATAGACGCCGGGCGTGGAAGGCAGCGCGTCGAGCGCGCCTTCGGGAAGAGCCGCGGGCAGACTCGCGCGCTTCACCAGCGTCTTGATGGCCGCATCGACGAGCTCTTGCGAATACAGCGCGTGAATCTTCAGCCAGAACTGCCACAGCAAGTCGGCATCGGCGAGCGCGCGGTGGCGTCCTTGCGGCGCGAGATCGAGCCGCGCGATGAGCGCATCGAGACCATGCCGCTCGACCGATGGAAAGAGCGCGCGCGACAGCCGCACGGTGCAGAGCGTATCGGCGCGAAACGCGATGCCCGCGCGACGGAATTCGTTCTTCAGGAAGCCGTAGTCGAAGCGCGCGTTGTGCGCGACGAAGAGCTTGCCGTGCAGCCGCTCCGCCAGCGCCGGCGCGAGCGATTCGAACGTCGGCTGCCCGCGCAACATCGCGTCGTCGATACCCGTGAGGCGCGAGATGAATGGCGGCACCGGCACGCCCGGATCGACGAGCACACTCCATCGCTCGATGCCCGCCGTGCTCGCCTCGACAACGCCGATTTCGGTGATGCGGTCTGCGGTGGCATCGCTGCCGGTGGTTTCGAGATCGACGAATACGATGGGACGCGCAAGCCCGGCTACGAGGGCATCGGCGAGGGAATCTTCTTGCATGAAGGCAACGGGAACGAAAGAAGCCGCGGTGCGCCGAGTCTATCGCGAAACGCGCATCCGCATTCACGCTCAAGCAACGGCGCACCGTTGCCGTTAAGCAAAAACGCGCATGCGCCATGCGATGCGCAGACAGATCAGTACAATAGTGGCTTGGCTTTTTGTTTTCGGAAATTTCGACATGACTTACTGCGTGGGCATGTGCGTGGACGAGGGTCTCGTGTTCTTGTCCGACACGCGCACCAACGCTGGCGTGGACCACGTCAGCGCCGCTCGCAAGATGGCTGTTTTCGAGCAGCCGGGCGAGCGCGTGATCGTGTTGCTCGCGGCCGGCAACCTGGCGCTCACGCAAGCGGTGACGCAGTTGCTCGCCGAGCCCGCCGACCATCACGCGCCGACGCTCTATAGCTGCACCACGATGGCGGAAGCCGCGCGCATCGTCGGCGATGCGGTGCGCGAAGTGCATCGGCGCGATGCGCTGTCGCTCGCGGAATTCAGCGTCGACTTCAATTGCAGCTTCATTCTCGGCGGCCAGATTCATGGGCAGGGTCCGCGCCTTTTCATGGTGTACGCGGCCGGCAATTTCATCGAGTCGACGCGCGTGTCGCCGTATTTTCAGATCGGCGAGTCGAAGTACGGCAAGCCGATCATCGACCGCGTGATCACGCCGACCTCGCCGCTCGACGAGGCCGCCAAATGCGCGCTCATTTCGATGGATTCGACGCTGCGCTCGAATCTCTCGGTCGGTCTGCCGCTCGATTTGCTGGTCTACGAGAAGGACGCGCTGCGCGTCACGCGCTTTGCCACGCTGGACAACAACAGCGCGTACTACCAGATGATCAACCGCACGTGGGGCGAGCGGCTGCGGCAGCTTTTCGGCGAGATTCCGAACCCGACGTGGACTGATCTGGCCGACGTGCCGCTGCGCCGGCGTGAAGCGGACAACATGGTGCCGCGGCTCGTGATCGGCGATCTGCCTGCCGGTCCCGATGCGCCTGCGCAGACGCTCGCGCAGGACGTCGAGGGCGGAGGAAACCTGCCGCAGCAGTGAGTCTTAGCGGGCGTCGGCGGGGCATTGCAGTGGCATCGCGAGGCTCGCCTTGATCGCCTGCATTCTGCGCGGTGAATCCGCCAGCACGGCGTCGATGCCGAGACACGCGGCCGCGCGATAGTCCTCGGCGTTGTCGATGCCGATGGCGAGCACATGCACCTCGCCCCGCGCCCGGAAGCACGCGAGCGACTCGCGCGTCCACAGCTTCGCTTCCACCGGCGAGCGCGCTTCGCCGAGCGTGAAGGTCTCGACCAGTTCCATCTGCCTTTTCCACTCGAATGCAGCCCATGTGCCGGGCTGCGGCGCGTCGGCGCACGTTTGCCCCAACGCGACGCCCGCGAGCCGCCCACGAGTCGCATCGCGCGATTCGAAAAGCCGCGCCTGCGGGTAGGCGGCGAACGCCGTCTGATAGGCCGCGTCGGTGGAATAGATCAGCACACGCGACCACGCATTCGCGCGATCGAGCACGCGGGCGACGGCCGCGGTCTGCGGCTCGGCGGGCAGCGCCTTCATGTCGAGCATCACGGGCACGGACGCCGGAATCGCGGAGAGCGCGTCTTCGAGCGTCGGAATGCGCAGCGGATGCGCGCGGTACGGATACGTCCGGGCGCCGCGCGCATCGGCGTGAGCGAAGTTCCAGCCTGCGTTCAGGCGTTGCAGCGCGGTAAGGTTCAGGCTCGCGACGGCGCCTTTGCCGTCGGTATTCGCCGACGAATCCGCCGGGCGATACAGCACCGGCACGCCGTCACGCGTGATCTGTACCGAAAGCCAGATGGCATCCGCGCGATGCGCCAGCGCGCCCGCGATGGCAAGCAGCGTGTTTTCCGGGAAGTCGGCCGTGCCGGCGCGATGCGCGACGATCATCGGCAAGGCGGGTGGCTCGTCCGCGAACGCACGCGCAAGGCCGCTCGCCAGCAGCGAAGCGAGAGCGATCCGGCGGAGAAAGGCGATCATTCAATGGACTCCGTAGCAGCGGTATCGAGCGCGCATAAAAAAACAGCCATCGGAGAACCGATGGCTGTTCGAGATACCGCTTGTCCGCTGACGCAGCACTTGCGTGCCACGCCAATCGGTTGTTCTTAGAACTTGTGACGCAGGCCGATCAGGACCAGTTCCTGGTGGCTGCGGCCGCTGTCGAAGCCGAAGTCGCTGATCGAAGCCGTTGCGTTGACCCGCGACTGCGTGCCGTCCGCGTTGTTCACGCGTTGCGTGCCGCTTGCGTGCTGGTACGCGCCGACTGCGTAGACATCCGTGCGCTTCGACAGCGAGTAGTCCGCACCGATCGAAGCCTGGTGGTACGTCGCCGACGTGTCGCCGCTTGCGTGCGTGTACGTGTAGCCGAGGCCCAGCAGCATGGCCGGCGTCAGCTGGAAGTTCACGTAGCCGTTGCCGACGTTGAACTTCTCTTGCTGCTGGAACAGCGAGCTGGCGTCGTTCTTGTACTGCGCGAAGCTGTACGACGCGCCGACCGTGAACGGACCGAACACGTACTGGCCTGCGCCGCGCGCGATGCCGATTGCATGAGCCGTCGAGTAGCCGCTGTTGATCACCGAGTTGAACAGCGAATCCGACGACGGGCTGTTCCAGCCGGTGTTCGTTCCCGTCAGAGGCGCGCGGCCGGTCGTCGGGTTGTTCACGTACAGGTAGCTGCCTGCCAGGCCGACCGGACCGTTGTTATACGTGACCGCGCCGCCCCAGGTCTGGCCCTGGCCGGTCGCGCCCGCCAGGTTGCTGAAGCCGTAGATGCCTTCGAACTGGAAGCCCGAGAACACCGGCGAAACATACTTGACCGCGTTGCTGACGCGCAGGCTGTTGTCGTAGTTGTCGACGTCGCCCGGCGTGGCGAACGCTGCGCCCCAGTAGTTGTCGGCCGTGAGGCCCTGGACCATGTCGACCGACGGGTCATATTGACGACCCAGCGTGACCGTACCCCACTGGTTGCCGCTCAAACCGACGAATGCCTGACGACCGAACTCGCGCCCACCCTGATTCAGACGACCCGTACCCGGATCGAAGCCGCTTTCCAACTGGAACAGTGCCTTCAGGCCGCCGCCGAGGTCTTCCTGACCCTTCAAGCCCCAACGCGGGCCGGACAGCGTGCCGTTGACCATGCCGAAGAGGTGGTCGCCTGCCGAGTTGGCATGGCTGACATAGGCCAAGCCCGTATCGATCACGCCATACAGCGTCACGCTCGTTTGTGCCTGTGCTGCGCCAGCTGCGCCGAGCAGGGCCAGCGAGAGGGACGTCAGTGCGAATCGTTTCATCGAATTCTCCACGCGAATGATTAAAATCGTTGTTACCGGCGCAGAGAATAACGCAACGTTTCGTTACGTTAGAAACGAAAAAAAATGGACTGTCTCCAAAAAGACACAGTGCCGCGAGACGCCCGCCCATACACGGTTTACGGCTGTCTCTTTTGAAAACTGAGACACGACAAAGTCCCGCCGCAAAAGTTCCGCGCACAGTTTGACGCGCGAAGCGAAACTCGCGGGGTTATTACGATTAATGCCGAAGCGGATAACAAACCCGATTTTCTATTGGCGCGAGCAGCCCCGGTCGGCCGTTCAAACGTCGCCGGAAGGACCGCCGCCGTCGCGCCGCGACAGCAGCGCCACGGCCACGCCCGCGGTCGCCGCGACGAGCACCGCGCGCCACGGGTGGCGCTTCACCGCGGCGTTCGCCTGCGACGCCTTGCGCCCCGCGCCGACCATCGCAACGGCGGTGGCGCGCGTGGCCGTCGATTCGGCGCGCGCCACCTTGCGGGAAAGTTCGATCGCCCGCCTGAGCGCGAGCGCGGCCTTGCGCGTGCGGCCGCCGTTCGGAATCCGCGCGGGTTGCGGGCGCGCGCGTCGAACGTCGAGCGTGGTCGGCGCGGGCGGTTCGATGTCCGCCGCCATGTCGACGCGCGTGGAGGCCGCGAGCATCGACCCGATCTTGGCGCGGCTTCCCGGCGGCACGCTGCCGTTGTCCTGCACGCCCCACGCGCCGCGCGGATCGTGCATGCGCGCGCGCGCCGCCGAAAACTCGGCGCCCAGCAAAAGCACCGCCGCCGAGAAGTACAGCCACATAAGCAGCACCGCGAGCGATCCTGCCGCGCCGAACGCGCTGGCGGTGCCCGCGTGCGTCAGATAGAAGGCGAACAGCTTTTTTCCCACCGAGAAGAAGATCGCCGCCACGACGCCGCCGACGAGCGCATCGCGCCACTGAACCGGCGCATCGGGCAGAAACTTGAGGAGCGCGCCGAACGCGACGGAGAGAATTGCGAGCCCGACCACCAGTTGCACGACATCGCCGATGACGACGAACGGCGAGTCGCCCCACAGCCACAGGCCGACCGCCTGAATCGCAGTGTCGAGCACGAGGGAGACGATGAGCAGGAACGCGACGCCCAGCACGAGCCCGAACGACACCAGCCGCACGCGCACCATCGCGAGCACGCTGGAACGCTGTTCGCCGGTGAGCGGCCAGACGATATTGAGCGCCGTGTTGAGCGAGGAGAACGTCGCCGACGCGCCCACGGCGAGCAGCACGAAGGAGATGATCGCGGCGATCCCCGTTCCGCCGCTGCGATGCGCGTTTTCCACGATGCTCTGCACGCCCGCCGCCGCCTGATCGCCGATCAGCCCGTTGACCTGATGAAACAGCTGGCCGCGCGCCGCTTCCGGGCCGAACACCCAGCCGGCCACCGCGATCACCATGACGAGCGTCGGCGCGAGCGAGAACGCGGAATAGAACGCGATGCTCGCGGCCATCGCGGCGCAGCGGTCTTCGGAGAACTGCTTGAGCGCGCCCAGCGCCCACGACGCATCTTTTTTGACTGCGGAACCTATTTTTTGCGTGGAAACGGAGCTCATGACGAATCTCTCGGTTCGATCGAACGGTGGCGGCGCGGGCTTTGTGCGCGTTGCGCGAGCCCGCGGGCGGTAATTGCAACCGATCGAGCAGGTTCCGTTCCAAGACAGGCGCGAACGGGCGAAGCGCATCAATAAGAAGATTGCTATGATCGCGCCTGCCGCGACGGGACGCTCGTTCGTTTCGCGCGGCGCAACCGCCAGACCGCGCGCCAGCCAGGACGGCTGCAGCGTCGGCGGATCGAGAAATCGACGCTGCGTGCGACGGCAGGACCCAGGCCGAACGCGCGCTTCTATACTTTTAGAGCACCCCTCTTCACGACGCGCCGAGGACATCATGCTTCAAATGTCACGGCGACAGTTCCTCAAGGTTTCCGCGAGCACGCTCGCCGGATCGAGCCTGGCTGCACTGGGCTTCTCTCCGGCACCCGCACTCGCCGAAGTCCGACAATACAAACTGTCGCGCACCACTGAAACGCGCAACACCTGTCCGTACTGCTCGGTCGGGTGCGGCATCCTGATGTACGGTCTCGGCGACAACGCCAAGAACGCGAAGGCCAGCATCATCCATATCGAAGGCGATCCCGACCATCCGGTCAATCGCGGCACGCTGTGCCCGAAGGGCGCATCGCTCATCGACTTCATCCATAGCCCGAGCCGGCTGATGTATCCCGAGTATCGCGCGCCCGGTTCGTCGGAATGGAAGCGCATCTCGTGGGACGACGCGCTCGACCGCATCGCGAAGCTGATGAAGGAAGACCGCGACGCGAACTTCGTCGAGACGACGGCGGACGGCAAGAAGGTCAACCGCTGGCTCACGACGGGCATGCTCGCCGCGTCGGCGGGCAGCAACGAAGTCGGCTATCTGACGCACAAGACTATCCGCAGTCTTGGCATGCTCGCATTCGACAATCAGGCGCGTGTCTGACATGGCCCGACGGTGGCAGGTCTTGCCCCGACGTTTGGCCGTGGAGCGATGACGAACCATTGGGTCGACATCAAGAACGCGGACGTAATTCTGGTGATGGGCGGCAATTCGGCCGAGGCGCACCCGTGCGGTTTCAAATGGGTGACCGAGGCGAAGGCGCACAGAAAGGCGCGGCTGATCGTAGTCGATCCGCGCTTCACGCGCACGGCATCGGTCGCGGATTTCTACGCGCCGATTCGCACCGGCACGGACATCGCCTTCCTTGGCGGCGTCATCAACTATCTGTTGACGCACGACAAGATCCAGCACGAGTACGTGAAGAACTACACGGACATGTCGTTCATCGTGCGCGAGGACTTCGCGTTCAAGGACGGCACGTTCTCGGGCTATGACGCCGAGCATCGCAAGTACGACAAGACGAGCTGGGACTACGAGCGCGGCGACGACGGCTTCGTGAAGGTCGACCCGACGCTGCAGCATCCGCGCTGCGTCTACAACCTGATGAAGCAGCATTACGCCGCCTACACGCCCGAAATGGTGACGAAGGTGTGCGGCACGCCGACCGACAAGTTCCTGAAGGTCTGCGAGATGCTCGCATCGACGGCGGCGACGAACCGCGCGGGCACCATTCTGTACGCGCTCGGCTGGACGCATCACTCGGTCGGCGCGCAGATGATCCGCACCGGCGCGATGGTGCAGCTTCTGCTCGGCAACATCGGCATTGCGGGCGGCGGCATGAACGCGCTGCGCGGTCACTCGAACATCCAGGGGCTGACCGACCTCGGCCTGATGTCCAACCTTCTGCCGGGCTACATGACCCTGCCGATGGAAGGCGAGCAAGACTACGAGCAATACATCACGAAGCGCGCGACGCAGCCGCTGCGGCCCAACCAGCTGAGCTACTGGAAGAACTATCGCGCGTTCCACGTGAGCTTCATGAAGTCGTGGTGGGGCGACAACGCCACCGCCGAGAACAACTTCGGCTTCGACTTCCTGCCCAAGCTCGACAAGTCCTACGACATGCTCCAGGTCTTCGAGCTGATGGCGCAGGGCAAGATGAACGGCTACATCGCGCAGGGCTTCAATCCGCTCGCCGCCGCGCCCAACAAGGCGAAGATCGGCCTCGGATTGTCCAAGCTGAAGTGGCTCGCCATCATGGACCCGCTCGCGACCGAAACGTCGGAGTTCTGGAAGAACCACGGCGAGTTCAACGACGTGGATTCGTCGAAGATCCAGACCGAAGTGTTCCGTCTGCCTACGACTTGCTTCGCGGAAGAGCGCGGCTCGCTCGTGTCTTCGTCGCGCGTGCTGCAATGGCACTGGCAGGGCGCGCAGCCGCCGGGCGAGGCGAGGAGCGACATCGAGATCATGTCGGGGCTGTGGCTGCGTATTCGCAAGGCGTATCAGGAGCAGGGCGGCAAGTATCCCGATCCGATCCTGAAGATGTCGTGGCCGTACGCGGACCCGGAAAGCCCGACGCCCGAAGAACTCGCGATGGAGTTCAACGGCCGCGCGCTCGCCGACGTCACCGATCCGACCGACAAGACCAAGGTGCTCGCGAAGAAGGGCGAACAGCTTTCGAGCTTCGCCTTGCTGCGCGACGACGGTTCCACGGCGAGCGGATGCTGGATCTACTGCGGCGCGTGGACGCAGGCGGGCAATCAGATGGGCCGCCGCGACAACAGCGATCCGACCGGCATCGGCCAGACGCTGAACTGGGCGTGGGCGTGGCCGGTGAATCGCCGCGTGCTGTACAACCGCGCATCGTGCGATGTGAGCGGCAAGCCGTTCGATCCGTCGCGCAAGCTGATCGGCTGGAACGGCCGTGCCTGGACCGGCGCGGACATACCGGACTTCAAGGCGGACGAACCGCCGGAAAACGGCATGAATCCGTTCATCATGAATCCGGAAGGCGTGGCGCGTTTCTTCGCTCGCGACGGCATGAACGAAGGTCCGTTCCCCGTTCACTACGAACCGTTCGAGACGCCGCTCGGCTACAACCCGTTCTTCCCGAATGAGAAGAACGTCACGAGCAATCCGGCGGCGCGCGTGTTCCCGGACGACCGCGCGGCCTTCGGCACTGCCGATCAGTTCCCGCATACGGCGACGACCTATCGCCTGACCGAGCACTTCCACTACTGGACGAAGCACGTGAAGCTCAACGCGATCGTGCAGCCGCAGCAGTTCGTGGAAATCGGCGAGGATCTCGCGAAGGAAGTGGGCGTCGTCGCGGGCGATCGCGTGAAGGTGTCGAGCAATCGCGGGCACATCATCGCGGTGGCGCTCGTCACCAAACGCATCAAACCGCTGACCGTGGAGGGCAAGAAGGTGCAAACCGTCGGCCTGCCGCTGCACTGGGGCTTCAAGGGCCTGACGCAGCCGGGCTATCTCGTCAACACGCTGACGCCTTCCGTGGGCGACGGGAACTCGCAGACACCGGAGTTCAAGTCGTTCCTCGTGAAGGTCGAGAAGGTATAAGGAGACGAGAATGGCTCTGCAATCGCTCGATATCAAGCGCGTTTCCGCCACCACCACGCCGCCGCCGCAAATCCGCGAGCCGGTCACGGGCACCGTCGCGAAGCTCATCGACGTGTCGAAGTGCATCGGCTGCAAGGCCTGCCAGACGGCGTGCATGGAGTGGAACGACCTGCGCGACGACGTGGGACACACGACCGGCGTCTACGACAACCCGCGCGATCTCACCGAACATTCGTGGACGGTGATGCGCTTCACGGAGTACGAGAACCCGAAGGGCGACCTCGAATGGCTGATCCGCAAGGACGGCTGCATGCACTGCGAGGACCCGGGCTGTCTGAAGGCGTGTCCGTCGCCGGGCGCGATCGTTCAGTACACGAACGGCATCGTGGATTTTCACGAGGAAAACTGCATCGGCTGCGGCTATTGCGTGACGGGCTGCCCGTTCAACATTCCGCGTATCTCGAAGGAAGACAACCGCGCGTACAAGTGCACGCTCTGTTCCGATCGCGTCGCGGTCGGACAGGAACCGGCGTGCGTGAAGACGTGTCCGACCGGCGCGATCATGTTCGGCACCAAGACCGACATGATCCAGCAGGCGGAAGACCGCGTGGAAGACCTGAAGGAGCGCGGTTTCGAGAACGCCGGTCTGTACAACCCGGCGGGCGTGGGCGGCACGCACGTCATGTACGTGCTGCATCACGCGGATCAGCCGGGGCTGTATCACGGGCTCGCGGAAAATCCTCGCATCAGTCCGCTCGTGTCGGTCTGGAAGGGCGTGACGAAGCCGCTCGCGGTCGCGGGCATGGCGCTCGCGGCGCTCGCCGGATTCTTCCACTACACGCGTGTCGGTCCGAACGAAGTGAGCGCGGAAGAGGAAGCCGAGGCGCAGCGCGAGGCCGATGAAGCACGCAACAACAGGGAGCGTTCGAATGAAACACGATAGCGAATTGCGCGACGTGCGAGGCAACCGCCTGATCGTGCGCTACACGCCGAACGAGCGCACGAACCACTGGATCACCGCGATCAGCTTCGTGCTGCTCGCGTTGTCCGGGCTCGCGATGTTTCATCCGTCGATGTCGTGGCTCTATGCGATCTTCGGCGGCGGGCAATGGACGCGCATCCTGCATCCGTTCGTCGGCTGCGTGATGTTCCTGTCGTTCATGGTCCTCGCGTTGCGCGTGTGGCATCACAACCATCTGGACAAGAGCGACATCCAGTGGATGAAGCAGATCGACGACGTGCTCGCCAACCGCGAAGACCGCCTGCCCGAGATCGGCAAGTACAACGCCGGTCAGAAGCTCGTGTTCTACGTGATGGTGGCGAGCCTGCTGTTGCTGCTCGCTTCCGGCGTCGTGATCTGGCGCGCGTACTTCGCGTTCTACTTTCCGATCACCGTCATCCGGCTCGCGGCGGTTGTCCACGCGGCGACGGCTTTCGTGCTGATTATGTCGATCATCATCCACATCTATGCGGGACTGTGGATCAAGGGATCGATCAGCGCGATGGTGCGCGGAACCGTGACGTACGGATGGGCGCGCAAGCATCATCCGCGCTGGTTCAAGGAAATCATCGGGAAGTAGGCGTCGCGGCTTTCTCGCGAAACGCCCGGCAGTGATCCAAACCGCTCGCGCCTCGTTCAGGCCGGGCGGTTCTTCTTTGCGCAGCACTATCCGCGCGACGCAGCGCACGCAGACGTGCGCCGTCTGAACGCTATCCGACAAGCTGTTATTCTCCCTTTCAATGCGCCGTTTTTTGCGCCGCACTCAAAGCACCTAAGCATTCCAAGGACGAACTCAAGTGGTCCAACGCATACTCGAATCCGCTGCATCGATCGAAGCACTCGATCAGTCGGCCATTCCACGGCTGCGCATGCCTGAACGCGCCACGGTGTTCAGCGCCCGCGCCGCGCGCCTGCGCCAGCTTGCGGACGCGAGCCATCCCATCGCGGGCTATTTGCGCCTGATGGCCGCGCTCGCCGACGCGCAACAGCATGTGCTCGCCGGCTTCACCGCGCCGATGCCGTCGCGCGAATCCATCGCGCTGAACCAGCAGCATTCGATGCCCATCGTTCCCGCGCTCGGCGCGAACGAGCGCGATCCCGCATGGCGCGACGTACTTTTCATGCTGCTCGATCGCATCGAGGCCGCGGGCGCGCTGACGCCGCCGCTCGCGCAACTCGTCGCGCATCTGCGGTCGATGCCCGCCGCCAAACTCGACGCGCAGGCCGACGCCATTCTCGCTTTGCGTTTCGCGGAGATCGAACCCGCCGCCGCGCCGTTCATCGTGGCGGCGCTGCAAGTGGTGTGGACGGACATCGCGAGCCGCATCGGCAGCGCGGAAGTGCCGTATATGGACACGTCGGGCGTGTGCCCCGTCTGCGGCACGATGCCGGTGGCGAGCATCGTGCGCGTGGGCGGCGTGCACGAAGGCTATCGCTACGTGCAGTGCGGCCTGTGCTCGACGGAATGGCACGTCGTGCGCGCGAAGTGCTCGAATTGCGATTCGACCAAGGGCATCGCGTATCACGCAATGGACGGCGCCGAAGCCAGCACCGCGCAAACCGCTGAAGACGAGCAAGCCCGCGCCGAACGCGCCCGCAACGCGCCGCTGAAAGCGGAGTCGTGCGACGAATGCGGCACGTACCGCAAGATCGGCTATCAGGAGAAAGCGTACGACTTCGAGCCGTTCGCGGACGATCTCGCGAGCCTGACGCTCGATCTTTTGATGGGCGATGCGGGCTTCCGACGCCCCGCGCCGAATCCGTGGCTGTGGCCCGAACAAAGCGCATCGGACGAAGCGGACCAAGCGGACCAAGCGGACCAAGCGGGCCAAGCGGGCCAAGCGGACCAAGCACGATGAGCGACGTGACCGGCGGCGACGGCAGCGAACTGCGCGCGCTGATGGCCCGCGTGCCGTCGGTGGAGCGCGTGCTCGCATCGGCGCTGTTCGAGCCGCTCATCGACGAATATGGCCGTACGCAGACGCTCGCCGCCCTGCGCGCGACGCTCGACGCGTGGCGCGCCGACGCGCAGGCGGGCCGCGCATCCGTGGAGGCGCTCACGGAAACCATGCTCGGCCACGCCGTGAGTCTGCGGCTCGCGAGCCGCGCGCAAAGCCGCGTGCGAACCGTGTTCAATCTGACGGGCACGGTGCTGCACACGAACCTCGGCCGCGCGCTGTTGCCGGACGAAGCCGTGCGCGCCGTGGCCGACGTGCTCACGCGTCCCGCGAATCTCGAATTCGATCTGGATACCGGCGCGCGCGGCGATCGCGACGACCTGATCAACGCGCTCATCTGCGAACTGACGGGCGCGGAAGCGGCGACTGTCGTGAACAACAACGCGGCGGCCGTGCTGCTCACGTTGTCCGCGCTCGCGCCGAGAAAAGAAGTGATCGTGTCGCGCGGCGAGCTGGTGGAAATCGGCGGCGCGTTTCGCATTCCGGACATCATGAGCCGCGCGGGCGCGAAGCTGCGCGAAGTTGGCACGACGAACCGCACGCATCTGAAGGACTACGAGGAAGCGATCAACGCGAAGACCGCGCTGCTGATGAAGGTCCATTGCAGCAATTACGCGGTGACCGGCTTCACGAAGGAAGTCACCACAGCCGAACTCGCGCCGCTCGCGCATGAACGCGGCTTGCCGGTCGTCGTCGATCTCGGCAGCGGCACGCTCGTCGATCTCACGCAATGGGGCTTGCCGCGCGAAGCGACCGTGCGCGAGACGGTCGAAGCGGGCGCGGATCTCGTGACGTTCAGCGGAGACAAGCTGCTCGGCGGACCGCAAGCCGGCCTTATCGTCGGCGCCAAGGATCTGATCGCGAAGATCAAGAAGCATCCGCTCAAGCGTGCGCTGCGCGTCGGCAAGCTCACGCTCGCGGCGCTCGAGGCGGTGCTGCGCCTGTATCGCACGCCCGAGACGCTGCAAGCGCGCCTCACGACGCTGCGCCTGCTCACGCGTCCCGCCGACGCGATGCGCCTCGCCGCCGAGCGCATTCAGCCCGCGTTGCAGCGCCTGACGGGCGATGCGTTCGCCGTGACTACCGAGCCGATGTTCAGCCAGATCGGCAGCGGCGCATTGCCGGTGGACGTGCTGCCGAGCTACGGCCTCGCCGTGCGGCTCGCGAGCGGCAAGCGCGGCGGCGGGCAACTGAACCGCATCGAGCGCAAGCTGCGCGCGTTGCCGCGGCCGGTGATCGGGCGCATTGCGGACGGCGCGCTCTGGCTCGATCTGCGTTGTCTCGAAGAAGCCGACGAAGCCGCATTCATCGCGCAACTCGACGGCCAGGGCCGGAGCGAAGGCGCATGATCGTCGGCACGGCGGGGCATATCGATCACGGCAAGACCACGCTCGTGCGCGCGCTGTCCGGCGTGGACACCGACCGCCTCAAGGAAGAGAAAGCGCGCGGCATTTCCATCGAACTCGGCTACGCGTATGTGCCGCTCTCGGATGGCGGCATGCTCGGCTTCATCGACGTGCCGGGCCACGAAAAGCTCGTGCATACGATGGCGGCGGGCGCGAGCGGCATCGACTTCGCGCTCCTCGTGATTGCCGCCGACGACGGCGTGATGCCGCAGACGCGCGAGCATCTCGCGATTCTCGAACTGCTCGGCGTGACGACGGGCGCGGTGGCGTTGACGAAGACCGACCGCGTCGACGAAAGCCGCCTGCGCGAAGTCCACGCGCAAATCCGAACGCTGCTCGCGCCGACGCCGCTCTGCGATGCGCCGATCTTCGACACCAACGCCACCGCCGCCGACGATCCCGGCGTGGCCGCGCTGAACGCGCATTTGCGCGATGCCGCCGCGCACTGGCGCGCGCGCCGCGACGATGGCTTCTTCCGCCTCGCGGTCGATCGCGTGTTCACGCTGTCGGGGCAAGGCACCATCGCGACGGGCACGGCGTTCGCGGGGCGCGTGAGCGTGGGCGACGTGCTCGCGCTCGCGCCGCGCGAATCGGCGAGCGACGTGCGCGTGCGCAGCATTCACGCGCAGAACCGCCCGGCGGAGGCGGGCCACGCGGGCGAGCGTTGCGCGCTCAATCTCGCGGGCATCGAGAAAGATGCGCTCGCACGCGGCGACTGGATCGTGGATGCGCGCATTGCGAAGGCGTCCGAGCGGCTCGACGTCGAACTCACGCTGCTCGCCGATGCCGGGCTCACGCTTGCGCACTGGACGCCGCTGCATGTGCACCTCGGCACGACGCATCGCGTGGCGCACGTCGCGTTGCTGGAGGCGGACACGCTCGCGGCGGGACAATCGGCGCGCGTGCAGCTCGTCTTCGATCAACCGGTGTGCGCGTTGCCGGGCGACCGCTTCATCGTGCGCAATGCGCAGGCGAGCCGCACGGTAGGCGGCGGCCGCGTGCTCGATCCGTTCGCGCCTGCCCGCAAGCGCCGCACGCCGCAGCGCCGCGCGTGGCTCGACGCGCTGGCCGCCTGGCTCGACACGCATCGCGCCGATGCGCTTTTCGATGAATCGCCGTACGGCTTGCCGCGCTCGCTCGTCGAGCATCTGTGCGGCCGTCCGGCGGCATCGGTCGCGCTGCCGGACGGCTTGCGCCGCGTGCCTCTGCCCGACGACGCGCTCTTCATCGCCGCCGCGCAGTGGAATGCGCTCGCCGCGCGTCTCACGAGCGCGCTCGCCGCTTTCCACGAACGCTTTCCCGACGAGCAAGGACCCGACGCCGCGCGTCTGCGCCGCATGGCCGCGCCGCTCGCATCGGATGCGCTGTGGCGCGCCCTGATCGACGACGCCGTGGCGCGCGGGACCGTCGCGCGCAGCGGGCCGTGGCTGCATCTGCCGTCGCATACGGTGGCGCTCGATGCAGCCGAAGAATCGCTCGCGCAGGCGGTGCTGGCGTCGATCGAACGCGGACGTTTCGACCCGCCGTGGGTGCGCGACCTCGCGCGCGAACACGGCGCACAGGAAGAGGACATGCGGCGCCTCTTGCGCAAGCTCGCGCGGCGCGGCGACGTGTTGCAGGTCGTGCGCGATCTCTTTTATTCGCGATCCGCGATAGCAGAACTCGCGCGACTCGCGGCCGAACATGCCCGCACGCGCGACGGGACTACGAGTGCGGCGAGCGGCATCGGCGCAGCGGAGTTCCGCGATGCAAGCGGCCTCGGCCGCAAACGCGCGATTCAGGTTTTGGAGTTCTTCGACCGCGTTGGTTACACTCGCTTTCATCGCGACCTGCACCTGTTGCGCACCGACAGCCGCTGGCACGAGCCGGTCTGAGCGGCTCCCGCCGCGCCCTTTGCGCTACTGCGCCAGGCGAACCGATGGAGCATTCCTACTACGCGCTGCTGCATCTGCTGTCGGGCCATCCCGAATGGACGCTCGCGGTCGTGCTGCTCGCGTCGTTTCTGGAATCGGTCGCGTTCATCGGCACCTTCGTGCCCGGCAGCACTGCGATGTTCGTCGCGGGCGCGCTCGTCGGCGCGGGCGCGCTGAATCTCGTTCTGGTATTCGTCTGCGCGATCGCGGGCGCGATTGCCGGCGACGCCGCGAGCTTCTGCTTCGGCGCGCGCTATGCCGATGTCATCGCGCAGATGTGGCCGTTCCGCCGCCATCCGGGTGCGCTCGCCGCGGGCAAGCGGTACTTCCACGCGCACGGCGCGAAGAGCGTGGTGCTCGCGCGCTTCGTGGCGCCGATGCGCGCCGTGGTGCCGGTCGTCGCGGGCCTCTCGGGCATGACGCCCGCGCGCTTTCTCGCCGTCAACGTCCTGAGCGCGCTGATCTGGGCGCCGCTGCATATCCTGCCGGGCGTGGTGTTCGGCGCATCCATCGAACTGGCGGGCGCGGTGTCCATCCGGCTCGTCGTCATACTCGTGGCCGTGACGGCGATCGGCTGGCTCGTCTTCAATCTGACGCGCGTGATCGTGGGGCACGCGAAGGGCTGGACGCTCGCTTCGCGCGCAACGCTGCTCGCGTGGGCGCAGCGCAACGACGGCGCGCCGGCGCGAATCGTCTCGCGCGCCCTCGATCCGGCGAATCCGGCGACTTCGCTCATCGTTGCCATTTCCGTGTTGCTCCTTGCATCGGTCATGGCGTTCTTCTACGTGATGTCGAACGTGGCGCGCGGCTCGTCGCTCGTGCAGGTGGATGTCTCCACGTACCGCCTGTTGCAGTCGTTCCGCTCGACGTGGGCCGATTCGATCCTCGACGGCGCGGCCGCGCTCGGCAGCACGCCGACCTTGCTTGCGGTCGCGGCGACCGTCATCGTCTGGATGATCGTCGAGCGGCGCTGGCGCACGGTCGCCTACTGGATGGTCGCGGTCGTGTTCTCGCAACTGCTCGTCGCCGCGATTCGCATGACCGCGCATCACCGCTTGCCGCTGTCGTTCGCGCCGGTGGAGCACACGTTCCCGAGCCCGCATCTCGCGGCGGCCGTGATCATCTACGGCTTTCTGGCGTTTTTGCTGCTGCGCCGCGTGGGCATGCTGACCGGCGTGTGCATCGCCACGGCGACGTCGGGCATCGTGACGGCCATCGCGCTCGCGGGCCTCTACTTCGGACGCTTCACCATCTCGGACGCGCTCGGCAGCGCGGCGCTCGCGGCCATGTGGGTGTTTCTCATCGCGCTGACCGCTGTTTGGCGGCATCCGGGCAAGCCAAGACGCCGTCCGCTGATGCCGTTCGCGATTCTCGCCGTGATCTGCGCGAGCGTCGGCTTGCAGCTGAGCGACGACACGCAGGCGCACAGCGCCGCGCCGCCGACGGTCGTCATCACGCCGATCCAGTGGACGGACACCGTCTGGCGCACCTTTTCGTGCTACCGCGCGAGCATGGACGGCGACCGCCGCGAGCCGATCACCGTGCAATGGGCCGCGACGCCCGCCGAGATTCGCGCGCAGCTGTCGAGCCGCGGCTGGACGCAAGCCACGGGACTGACGATGAAGAGCGTGATGTCGGTCGTCTCGCCGAACGCGCACGCGACCGCGCTGCCGGTGCTGCCGCGTCTGAACAACGGCGAGCCGTCGAAGCTCATGTTCACGCGCTCGCGCCGCGGCGCTGACGAGCGCGACGTGCTGCGCTTCTGGCCGACGCGCTATGTGCTGAAGGAGCGCGCCGATGCCGCGCCGACGCCTATCTGGCTCGGCTCGATCGTTCATGAGCGGCTGCGCCGTCCGTCGTGGCCGTTCAACGTGCTGCGGCCGGACCGGCGCGTCGATTCGATGGCGCTGGACCGTGGCGATGCGTCGTCATGGCACGGCATCGAAATTGCGAACAGCGCGGGGTGCGGCAGCGTGCCGGTGATGCTGGTCCAGTCGAGGACTCAATGATTTTTCGAAGCGAATGCCGGCGCGCGCGCCGCGGAGGTGGCAGTTGATTCAGATTCCGCCGTCGGCGATTGCGCAGTGGGGCGCGGCCGCGGTCTTCGGCAACGTGCTGCTGACGCGGCTGGGCGTGCCGCTGCCGTCGGCGCCGCTGCTCGTCTTCGCCGGATCGATGATCGCGAGCGGGCGGCTATCGCTTTGGCATGTGCTGATCGCGGCGGTTTGCGGCGCGCTGCTCGGCGACAGCGCGTGGTTTTCGGCGGGACGCATCTACGGACGGCGGCTCGTGGCCGCGCTTTCGCGTCGTTCGTATGCGATCGAATCCGGCATGCGCACGACGAGCGAGCTATTCGAGCGGTACGGCGCGCCGATCATCGCGATATCGAAGTTCGTGCCGGGACTCGGACTCGTCACGCCGCCGCTGATGGGCACGACGCGTATCGCCGCGCTTGTCTTTCTGCTCTGGGATGCGGCGGGCATTGTCGCGTGGTCCGCGTTCTGGGTGCTGGGCGGCGCGTTGTTCCAGCGGCAATTGCACTTCGCGCTCGTCGAGTTGCAGATGCATGGCGCGACTGTCATCGATCTGCTCGCGCTCGTCGCGTTGCTGTACTGCGCGTATCGACTTCTGCGCCGACGCACGCCGGGGCGGTCCGGCGACGATGCGCGCTGACGCGTGCGGTTTTGGTTCCGCCGCTATAATCGTGGGCTTCGTTCTTTTCAGCCGGGGAAGGCATTCGTATCCGGTGGTGCGGCTGGGCTTCAAACCCAGTTGGGGGTGTCAGACACTCCCAGGTAGGTTCGACTCCTGCTGCCTTCCGCCAATTGCGCTTTGGGCGTGATCGGAGCGTCGCGCTCCGTGGTCCGTCGGGTTGCTTCCCGGCCGGCCCTCGACTTCTCAGCTAGCCACGCACGAAAACGTCAGTTCCGCTTCCTGCGGCGTCCAGCCTCGAACGCCATGCGTCTGCATATCGACCTGATGCATTCGCTTTCCTTGTTGCCTGCAGTACTCATCGGCGCGCTTCAGGCTCGACGCCTTGATTTCGCCCCAGGAAGTCATCCCGCCGCGTACCTGTGTGGTCACGGTGTAGTTTGCGTCGCTGGCCGGGGCAACTTCAGAGACGGATGTGCAGGCTGCCAGAAAGATCGAGGCGGTGAGGACGGTAACGAGCTTCATTTTGTTTGGGTTCAACGGCTAGAAACGAAAAGAGGGGACGGTCAAAGTGGCTCGGAACGCGCACTGAGCGTTCGACGCCCGGAGGAAGACGGTGCCCGTTCCTCGCGCGCATCCCGCAAGGTCACGAAGCGCAATCCCGACGACCGAACCCTCTCGATGAGCCGAGGCAGCACCGCCAGCACCACCGGCTCGCCCGCCGATGTCAACGCCGCGCCGGCGTCGTGGATCAGGAGGATGTCTCGGGCGGCGAGTCCGTTCACGAGTCGTTCGAGCACGCGATCAGCGTCACATTCGCGCGTATCGAATCCTCGCCGCGTCCACGCCGCGAGCTGAAGGTCCAGCCGTTGCAGCACCGGGTCGAGAAAGAGATTTCGTAACCCGGCTGGCGCGCGAAAGAACATTGGCCGCTCGCCTGTCACTGCTTCGAGCGTCCGTTGAGCAGCGGCGATTTCCTTCGTGAGCCAGAACGGCCACGTGACCGAGAACGTGTGCACGTGCCTGTGCGTATGATTCTCGACGGCGTGACCTCGCGCGACGATTTCCCGTACCAGCGCCGGATGCTCCGCAGCGCGTCTTCCAATGCAGAAGAACGTCGCGCGCACGCGATGCCGATCCAGGATGTCCAGAATCTTCGGCGTTACGACCGGATCGGGACCATCGTCGATCGTGAGCGCCACGGCATCGGCGTTGGAGGGCGTGTCAGGCAGGCGGGTCCAGTTACGGCCAAGCAGCGTGGAGCGCGGCCACAGCCCGATCGAAACCACGACGATATGACTCGCGAGCACGCCCGCGAGCCACCACGGCCACGCCGAAGCCCGCAGCAGCCATCCGGCCAGCGCGACCGCGTGCCAGGCGAAGGTCGCGACATACAACGGTGGATAGCCTGTGCGCGGCCAGCGTCGTGGCGCACCGGCAGGCGGCCGCGAAATCATTTGCCTCATCTTCTATGCAGCCTGCGGCACGTCGGTCAGAGGTCCGTCTGGCCGAGGTGTCAAATTCAGTCAAGCGGCGAACGATATCACGCGCGGGAGCACTTGGTGACGCGCCAGTTCGAGAAATGGTCGATAGATCGCTGGGCGAAGGCATCCTTACCGCCCCTGGAAGATAGATGTGTCGTGCGCGGTGCAAGTCTCGTCGCATCTTCGTCGCGCCGATGAGACGAACCGGCAATTACTGCGTACTTTCCCTATTCCCGTCTACCATAACGTCGGTATCATTTGCGCCCCACGCCAGCGATACCCCGGGCGCTCCGCAGGATTTCTGCGTCGAGACGCTAAATAGTCGCTGCGTCGTGCCGTTAATTGGACGGACCACTTAATTACGTCACTTGCTTACTAAGGAATGATCGGGCCGGCTGTTCCGCCCCGATGCTGACTGTTTTCAACGCGCAAACACCGATATGCCCGATCTGCACTGGACCATTCCGGTTGCGCGCTGGTCCTTTTGGCCTGCCACCGCGACCGCCGCGCCTGACGTGAGCTTCGTCGCGCCGATGGCGCGGCGCCGGCTCAGTGCGCTATCGCGGGCCGCGCTGAAGGTTGCCTTCGATTGCGCATCGGCGCTGCCGGCGGTGCGCGTCGTGTTCGCGTCGCGTCACGGGGAACTGCGGCGCACGACCGGCATCCTCTGCGACATCAGTGCAGGCGAACCCGTCTCGCCGACTTCCTTCAGCCTCTCCGTTTTGAACGCGATGACCGGCGTATTCGGCATCGAGCGCGGCGACCGTGCGCCCGCGAGTGCGGTGTCGGCGGGCGCGCAGACGCTCGGCTACGCGTTGCTGGAAGCCCACGCGCAATATGCGACGGATGCTTCGTCCCCGGTGCTGCTCGTCTACGCCGACGAGCCTGCCGATCCGGCCTTTGGAACGATCGAAGACGAAGTGGAGGGCGGCGCGCTCGCGATCTTGCTCGATGCGTCCGCGCAAATCGGGCGACTCGAATGCGTGCGCACAACGTTCGCCGATGACCGGAGCAACGCGTTCGCGAGCGCCCGATGCGTCACGCAAAGCGAAGCGGTCAGGCAGTGTCTGAACGCGAAAGCGCCCGTCCAATGGCGCGGCGCGACGTCGACATGGCAATGGAACTGGCATGAAGGCGTGTGACTATTACTGGCGCCTTGTCGCGACGGCCCTTGCGTTCACTACCTTCGGCATCTGCGGCCTCGGCTTCTCACTGATCGTTTTTCCGATCGCTTCGGTGTGGCCGCATCGCGCGTCGAAGCAGCGCATCATCGCCGGGATCATTCACGCGTTTTTTCGCGCGCTCGTCGCCGTGCTCGTCGGGGTTCGCGTGATGAAGCTCGACGTGAGCGGCGCGCACGCGCTCAATCGCAAAGAGAAGGGCGCCGCGATCGTGGTCGCCAACCATCCGACCTGGCTCGACGTCATGGTGCTTCTGTCGCTCACGCCGCGCGCATGCTGCGTCGTGAAGAGCGCGCACTGGAGCAATCCGTTCTTCTGGGGCGTCATGCGAGCGGCGGATTACGTGAGCAACGCAGACCCCGTCGAACTCGTGGAAGAAGGCGCGCGGCAACTCGCGCGCGGCTACACGATGATCGTCTTTCCGGAAGGCACGCGCAGTCCCGCGCGCAACCGCCTGCACGATTTCTCGCGCGGCTTCGCGCACATGGCGCTCCAATCGCGCGCGCCGATCCTGCCCGTCCTGATCGACTGCGACCCTCCCGCGTTCACCAAAACCATGCGCTGGCACGACGTGCCCGAGCGCGCGTTCCATATGCGCGTGAGCGTGCTCGACGCGCTCGGAGCCGACGCGCTCGTCACTCGCGATGAACCGCCCGCGCTCGCGGCCCGAACCCTCACGAACACGCTGCAAGCCCACATTACCCGGCATCTGATCGACCATGGATTCTTTAAAGCTTGAAATCAAACGGCTTCTGATCGAAGCGCTCGATCTCGAAGACCTGACGCCCGACGATATCGCCGACGATGCGCCGCTCTTTTCCACCGATGGCGTCGGTCTCGACTCCATCGACGCGCTCGAGATCGGCATCGTGCTGCGCAAACATTATCAACTGACGATCGCCGCCAACGACGAGCGCGCGCGCGAGCACTTCCGCTCGATCAACACGCTCGCCGAACTGGTCGCAAGCCAGCGCGAGACTGCGCGCGCATCGGACGACACTGCAACAAGAGGGGAATGATTGTGACCGACACCGAAATCCTTGAGCGCATCCGCGCGATCTTCGAAGAGAACTTCGGCATCGCGCCCGAGCGCGTGACGCCGTCCGCGCATCTGTTCGAGGAACTCGACCTGGACAGCATCGATGCGGTCGATCTCGCGATCAAGCTGCAGGAGATGACGGGCCGCCGCATCAAGCCCGAGGAGTTCAAGTCCGTGCGCACGGTGGGCGATGTGATCGCCGCTGTCGAGTCGCTCCTGGCAGCGCAGGACTGATGCAGCCGCAGACCGCCCGCACCCGCGACGACGCGCATCGCAGCTCTATCGGCCCTGCGCTGAGCGTCGCGTTCAAGCTCGCCTATCCCGCCGCTATTCTGTGCGGCTGGTTCTGGAACGCGCCGCGCTATCTCGGTTGCCTGCTGTTCGCGCTGGTCTGGCTGCAGCGCTGCGCGGGCACGGGCGTTCTGGGCGCGTCGCTGCGCACGCTTACGCGCGTGGAATGGGCGGTCGGGTTCATGTTGAGCGCGGCATCGGCCGCGATCGTCTGGACCGACAGCGAGCGGTTGCTCCATATTTATCCGTCTCTCGTGAATCTCGGCTTGCTGATTGCATTCGCTTCGACGCTCGTGCGCGGCCCGTCGATGATCGAAAAATTCGCGCGCATCCGCACGCCCGATCTCAGCGAACCCGCCGTGCGTCACACGCGCCGCGTCACGCAAGTCTGGTGCGCGTTTTTCGCGGCGAACGGCCTGTTCTCGCTCTACACGGCACTGTACTGGTCGCGCGAGGCGTGGTCGCTCTACAACGGCGCGATCGCATACGGCTTGATCGGCGTGTTGCTCCTCGCCGAGGTCGCGTGGCGTTATCTCGTGATTCTTCCGCGCGCGCGGCGCATGGAAGCGGAGGCGTCATGATCCCGCTGCACGAACTGCTCTCGCCAAGACGCGATGCACGAACGCCAGTCTGTCGCGACGACACGACCGACGCGGTCATCACGCATGCCGCATTTCGCGCACGCGTGGCGTCGCTCGCGTTGCAATTGCGCCAAGAGCCGGCGCGCCGTTATGCGCTCTCTATCGACGATCCATTCGACTTCGCCTGCGCACTGTTCGCGCTCTTCGCATGCGGCAAGACGCCGGTGATTCCGGCGAGTTCCGCTCCGGGCTATCTGGCCGATCTCGCCGACGCCTACGACGCCGTCCTGACGGATGCCGTCATAGCCGCTGCAACCGTCGACACGCGCGGGCTCGACACGCTCATGCTGCGCGTGGATTCGCGCGCCCCGCTCACGCTCTACACGTCGGGCAGCAGCGGTACGCCGAAGCCGATCCACAAGACGCTCGCCCAGTTCGACGCCGAAGTGCAGACGCTGGAGCGCGACTGGGGCGCGCTGATCGGCGATGCGACGATGCTTGCGAGCGTGCCGCATCGCCATATCTACGGTCTGCTGTTTCGCATCTTGTGGCCGCTTGCGGCGGGCCGCGCTTTCGACCGCGCGATTTGCGTCGAGCCGCAGCACATTCAGACGCGCATCGCGCGATGCGGTGCAACGGCCATGGTCTCGTCGCCGGCGCAACTGGCGCGCTGGACGGAACTCGCCGGTTTTGCATCGCTCACGCCTGCCCCGCGTGCGTTCTTCTCGTCGGGCGGGCCGCTCGCGAAGGACACGGCGCTCCAATACGCTGGCGTGTTCGGTCACGCACCTGTCGAGATCTACGGGAGCACGGAGACGGGCGGCATCGCATGGCGCAGGCAGAATGAAACGGCGGCGTGGCGTCCTGTGAGCGGCGTGGCAGTGCGGCGTGCCGATGACGGCGCGCTCGAAGTGCGCTCGCCGCATCTGGGCCACGATGACTGGCATCGCACCGACGACGCCATCGCGCTGGACGCCAACGGCCGCTTCACGCTGGAAGGCCGGCTAGACCGCGTCGTGAAGCTCGACGGAAAGCGCGTCTCGCTGCCCGAGCTCGAAGCGCGTCTCACGCTGCATCCCTACGTGGCAGCGGCAAGCGTGGTCCCGCTCGCGGGCGCGACGCGTGAACGCATCGGCGCTGTGATCGCGCTGACCGACGCGGGCTGCGCCGCGCTCGATGAGATCGGTCGCGCGGCGCTCGCAATGATCTTGCGCCGTCATCTCGCCGCCTACTTCGACATCGTGCTGTTGCCGCGTTTCTGGCGCTTTCGCATCGCGTTGCCGTTCGATGCGCGCGGCAAGCTGCCGGTCAAGGCGGTCGCGGCGGCCTTCGGTCCGCGCGCCGAAGGCTTCGAGTTGCTCGCCGAATCGCGCGCGGGCGACACCTTGCGCTATGAACTGCGCGTGCCGCCTTCGCTCGCTCATTTCGCCGGCCACTTTCCGGGCCTGCCGATTCTGCCCGGCGTCGTGCAGGTCGACTGGGCGATCCGGCTCGCGTCCGAACATATCGCGGCGGTGCGTGCAATCGAAAGCGTCGATCGACTGAAGTTCATGGCGCCCGTGCCGCCCGGCGCGGTGCTCGAACTACGGCTCGCGCACGATGCCACGCGGCGGCGCGTGCAGTTCGCTTATCGCATGAACGGACGCGAATGCGCGTCCGGCGCGATCGTGTATCGGGAGAACGCATGAGCGGTGCGACTATCGCGGCGTGCATCGTCATCCCGATCTACAACCACAAGGACGCGATCGGCGATACCGTCGCGCGCCTGAGCGTTCACGGCTTGCCGATGTTCGTCGTCGACGACGGCAGCGACGCCGCGACGCAAACCGTGCTCGGCAAGTTGGCGTGCCGGTATCGCAAGGAAATGACGCTCGTGCGTCTGCCGGTGAACGGCGGCAAGGGCGCTGCCGTGATGGCGGGCCTGCGCGCGGCGCGGCGAGCGGGCTTCACGCACGCGTTGCAGATCGACGCCGACGGACAGCACGACGCGAACGACGTGCCGCTCTTTCTCGACGCGGCGCGCGCCGAGCCGGGCGCGGTCATTCTCGGCCGCCCGGTCTATGACGAGAGCGTTCCGAAATCGCGCTTGTATGGCCGCTATCTGACGCATGTGTGGGTGTGGATCGAGACGCTGTCGTTCACCATTCGCGATTCGATGTGCGGCTTTCGCCTGTATCCGCTCGATGCCGCGTGCGCGCTCATCGACAGCGTGCGGCTCGGCACGCGCATGGACTTCGATATCGAGATCCTCGTGCGTCTCTACTGGCGACGCCTTGCGTTCCGCTCGATCCCGACGCGCGTCGTGTATGCGACGGACGGCGTATCGCATTTCGACGTGCTGTGGGACAACGTGCGCATCAGCGCCAGTCATACGCGGCTCGCGTGCGGCATGGTGCTGCGCTCGCCAATGCTACTCGCGCACAAGCTGATGCCGCGCATCACCACTGCTGGCGACGCCGGGCCGGGCTGGTGGCGCGTCGCGGAGCGCGGAAGCCGCATCGGCATGTCCTTGCTCGCGCTTAGTTGCCGCGTGTTCGGCATGCGATTCACGGGGCTGTGGCTGCATCCTGTGGTCGGCTATTTTCTGCTGACGGGACGCGATGCGCGCGCGGCATCCCACCGGTATTTCGCGCGTCTCGCCGAAGCCGCGCCGGGCGAACGCACGCCGCGTCCCGGCTGGCGCTCTGCGTATCGCCAGATGCTCGCATTCGCGCAGTCGGGGCTCGACAAGCTCGCGGCGTGGTCGGGCCGGATAGCCGATCACGACGCCGTCTTCGACGACCCCGCGCCTTTCGAAGCGCTCATTGCGAGCGGGCGCGGCGCGCTCGTCCTCGGCGCGCATCTCGGCAACCTCGAAATGACGCGCGCGCTCGCCGCCCGCAACGGCCGCGCGAAGGTGACGGCCATCGTTTATACGGAGCACGCCAGGCGCTTCAACAGCGTGCTGTCTTCGGCGAATGGTGACTTCGCGAAGCATCTGATTCACGTGAGCGACTTCGGCCCCGATACCTCGATGATGATGCAGGCGCGCATCGACGCGGGTGAACTGCTGGTGATCGTCGGCGACCGTGTGCCCGCGCATGAGTCCGGCCGCACGACCGAGGCGCGTTTCCTCGGCGCGCCTGCGCCGTTCGCGCAGGGCCCGTATGTGCTCGCGCACGCGCTCGGCTGCCCCGTGTATCTCTTCTTTTGCCTGAAGGAGAACACGGGCCGATATCGTATGTACTTCGAACGATTTGCCGAGCGAATCGAGTTGCCGCGCCGCGAGCGCGCACAACACATCGCGGCATGGGCGCAGCGCTATGCGTCGCGACTGGAACACTATTGCCGCAAGGCGCCGTATCAATGGTTCAATTTCTTCGATTTCTGGGCGCGTGCCGGCAAAGCCTCGCCGATGCCCGGGTCCGGTTTCACCGAAAGCAGGCGTCATGGATCAACTGAATAACAAGAAGACGCTCACCGCGAGCGCGATGGTCGAAGTGCCATTTCATGATGTCGACGCAATGCACGTGTGCTGGCACGGCCACTACCTGAAGTATTTCGAAGTGGGGCGTGCCGCGTTGCTGCGCGCATTCGATTACGACTACGGCGACATGCTGGCGTCGGGCTATGCGTGGCCTATCGTCGAGGCGCATCTGAAGTACGTGCGTCCGGCGCGATACGGGCAGCGCATCGACGTGCGCACGGAACTGCTCGAATACGAGAACCGCCTGAAGATCGCGTATGAACTCGTGGATTGCGTGACGGGCGATCGGCTGACCAAGGGCTATACGATTCAGGTCGCCGTCGACGCGGCCACGCAGGAGTTGCAGTTCGTGTCGCCGCCCGTGGTGTTCGACAAGCTGGAGCGCGTATGGTCGCGTCGATGAAACTTCGCTGCGCGCGTGCCGCGCTCATCGCGTTGCTGCTGACGGCGACCGCAGGCGCGCTTCATGCAGCCACGCCCGCGCAAAGCGCAAGTCAGGATGCGGCGCTCGTCTCGCAAGTGGCTTCGCGGCTGGGTCAGATCAAGGGCGTGCGCGCGCAGTTCACGCAGACGCAGACGCTTTCGGCCATGAAGCAACCGCTCGTGAGCACGGGCACGCTCGTGTTCTATCGGGAGCGCGGCGTGATCTGGCGCGTGCTGACGCCATATAAGGCCACGTTCGTCATCACGGACGCAGGCGTCGCCGAAGTCGATGCCAACGGCAAGCGCATCGGCAGCAAGAGCGCCCGAGGCGTGCAAGGCGTCGCGCAAGTGTCGAAGATGATGCGCGCCATGCTCGGCGGCGACCTGTCGGCGCTGTATTCGCAATTCGATGTCGACGCGCAAGGCTCGCCGTCGCAGTGGACGCTCGATCTCAAGCCGAACCAGCCGCAACTCGCGCAGGCCGTCAAAGCGCTGCAAATGAAGGGCGGCGCGTTCCTGCAGAGTCTGAGGATCGATCTGGCAAGCGGGGACGTCACGCAGATCGACTTTACGAAGAACGAAGCGCTCGACGCGCTGCCTGCCGCCGAGCGTACCTTGCTGGGAGCGCAGTGATGCGGATGGAAGGGCATCGCAGCGCCTTGACGCTTCTCGCCATACGAGCCGCGTGGTTCGTGCTCGCACTCGTGGCTGCGTGGTATTGCGTCTATCGTTTCCAGGGGCCGTCGCCGCTGGAGACGAACCTGCTCGCGCTGCTGCCTGCGACAGAAGCCGATCCCGTCGCCGAAAAAGCGGTGGATCGACTCGCCAATGCGCTGGGCGACCGCACCGTGTTCCTGATCTCGAGCCGCAATGCCGACCACGCGAAGGCGGCGGCGAAGCGCTACGGCGCCGCGTTGCGGGAAAGCGGCGCATTCGCGTCCGTGACGGCGGAGCTGCCGCCGTTCGACGTCGCGCAGATCGCGGCTCTATATGCGCCGTATCGATTCGGTCTCCTGACCCGCGATGACCGCGACGCGCTCGCCAACGCGACGAACGGCGCGCAGGCGCTCTCCGACGCTCTGATGCAGCGCATCTACAACCCGGTGCACGGACCGCTCGCGACGCAACTCGCCGACGATCCCTTCGGCTGGCTCGAACACTGGCTCTCCGACTTGCCGCTCGCCACCTCTGGCCTCGAACTCGAAGACAACCTGCTCGTCGCACATCGCGGCGACATGACGAGCGTACTCGTCGTCACGACGCTGCACGGCTCGGCATATGAATCGCGCACTCAGCGCGCGGTGTTGTCGGCGGCGGCGCAGGCACATGCAGACATGAAGACCGCATGGCCAGATACAACGGTCGCGAGAGCCGGCGCCGTGTTCTACGCTCAGGCGGCGCGCAGCGCGTCGGAGCGCGAAGTGCATCTGATCGGCGTCGTGTCGGCGTGCGGCATCGCGCTTCTCATGCTGTGGGTCTTCCGCTCGCCGCGGCTCTTGCTGCTCGGCTTTTTATCGACGGCGCTCGGCATCGTGTGCGCGCTCGCGTTCACGATGCTCGTGTTCGGCAAGCTCCATTTGCTGACGCTCGTGTTCGGCGCGAGCCTGATCGGCGAAGCCGTCGATTATTCGATCCAGTATTTCGTGGTCTATCTCGGCGCGCAGCGCGAATGGGATGCACGAAAGGGCGCGCGATCGGTGCGGCCCGCGCTCTCCGTGGCGCTCGCTACCAGTCTGCTCGGTTACGCGATACTCGCGTGGGTGCCGTTTCCCGCGCTCAAGCAGATCGCGTGTTTCGCGATGGCCGGCATCGGCGTCGCATTCGCGTCCGTGATGTCGCTGCTGCCCGCGCTGCTCGTGAAGGGACCGACAGCCGCGCGGCGACGCCTCTTCGCGCACTCCGCGACGCTGCTCGCACGCTGGCGCGGCGCGATCGGCGGCAAGCGCGCGTGGCTTCTCGCGGCCGTTCTCGTGGCCATTGCGCTGCCTGGCTGGCTGCGTCTTGCCAGCGACGACGACATCCATCTGCTGATACAACGCGACCCCGTGCTGGTCGCGCAGGAGAACGAAGTGCGCGCGGCAGTCGGCGTCGAAGACACCGCGCAGTCCTTCGTGGTGCGGGGCGGCTCGGAGCAAGCGGTGCTCGAACGCGCGAAAGCGCTCGGCGAAAGGCTCGATGCGCTGACGGGCGACCAATCGGTCGACGGCTGGCGCTCGGTCACCCAATTCGTGCCGTCTGCCCGAACTCAGGCGCAAGCGCGCGCGCTCATCGCGCAACACGTGTTCGCCGATCCGGCCGCGTTGCGCGCGACGCTTTCGCGCGCCGGCTTCCGCGATGACATCGCCGACGCGTGGATGGCTTCGTTCGGCCATGCGCATGCCGAGCCACTGTCGGTCGGGCGCTGGCTCGCCGCGCCGTGGTCGCAGCCGTTTCGGCATCTGTGGCTCGGTCCATACGATGCGGCCGGTCAGCGCGGTTACGCCGCCATCGTGATGCCGCGCCGCGTGACGCCGAAGAACGAGCCGGCGCTCATCGAAGCCGCGCGCGCGATCGAGGGCGTGACCTTCGTCGACAAGGCGGCGAGCGTCTCGAAGCTCTTCGGCGCGTATCGCGTCGATAGCGGCATGTGGCTCGGCGGCGCGCTGGTGCTCGTGCTCGCGCTGTTGATTTTGCGCTATGGTCCGCGCGGCGGCATGGCGACGACGCTGCCCGTGCTGCTCGCCGTCGGCGGGACGCTCGCGGCGTTCGGCTACGCCCGCGTGCCGTTCAATCTGTTCAACTGCCTCGCGCTGATGCTCGTGCTCGGCGTCGGCGCGAACTACGCCGTGTTCCTGCGCGAGGGATGCCTGCGCAGCGACGCCGATCTCGGCGCAGTCTGGGCGGGCGTGCTGCTCTCCGCGGCGACGACGCTGCTGTCGTTCGGACTGCTCGGCATGAGCGCGATGCCCGCATTGAAGAGCTTCGGCGCGACGCTCGCGCTCGGCATCCTCGTCGCGGTGTTGCTCGCGCCGATGAGCATGCCGCCTGAAAGGAGAAACCACGCATGACGCTGCCATCCGTCTATCTGCATGCGCTCGGCATGGTCAATGCGCTCGGCGGCGACCTCGATTCCATCGCGTCCGCGATGACCTCGGGGCAATCGCCGGGCATGGGACCGATGCGCACGCGCCGCGGCGATGCGTTCGTCGGCCGCGTGCTGACTTCGCTCGACGTTGCGCCTACTGCGCCCCTCGCGCGCTTCGACTGCCGCAACAACCGCCTGCTGCTCGCCGCGCTCGAACCGATTCGCGCCGAAATCGAAGCGGCGCGCGAGCGGTACGGCCCGGCGCGCATCGGCGTCGTGCTGGGGACGAGCACGTCGGGGATATCGGCGGCGGAAGAGGCGTTCCTGCATCGCGCAAAAAAGGGCTGCCTGCCAGAGAGCTTCGACTATCGGCAGATGGAGATTGGCACGGCCGCGCCGTTCGCCGCCGCCGCGCTCGACGTGCAAGGCCCGGCGTTCACGCTCTCGACGGCATGCACGTCGAGCGCGAAGGCGTTTGCCGCGGCCCGCAGACTCTTGCAACTCAAGCTTTGCGATGCCGTGGTCGTCGGCGGTGTCGATACTTTGTGCGAGCTCACGTTGCAAGGCTTCGAATCGCTCGAATCCACGAGTATCGAACGCACCAATCCGATGAGCCGCAACCGCAACGGCATCAACATCGGCGAAGGCGCGGCCGTGTTTCTGATGACACGCGACGAAGGCGCCGTGCGTCTTGCGGGCGTGGGGGAATCCAGCGATGCGCATCATATATCCGCGCCGGACCCGCGCGGCGTCGGCGGCGAGCTCGCGTTGCGCGCGGCGCTCGCGGATGCCGGCGTCGCGCCCGCCGACATCGGCTACGTGAACCTGCACGCGACGGCCACGCGCAAGAACGACGAGATGGAAGCGCATCTGATGGCGCGCGTCTTTCCGCAAGGCGTGCCGACGAGCGGCACGAAGCCGATGACGGGGCATCTGCTCGGCGCGGCGGGCGCGACGGAACTCGGCTTCGCGTGGCTCACGCTCACGCGATCCGATTGGCCGTTGCCGCTGCATCGATGGGATGGCGAGGCGGACGCCGATCTGCCTACGCTTGATCTCGTGCAGGAAACGCGCTTCCTCTCGCGCGAAGCGGGCACGCGCCATGTCATGAGCAACTCTTTCGCGTTTGGCGGCAGCAATGTCAGCCTCATTCTCGCAGGCTGACGATGACCGGACACATTCAAAGCGACGAACACGACGGCCCGTTTCCGCCGATCGAAACGATCATTCCTCATCGCGGCACGATGCTGCTCGTGGACGAAGTGATCGCGTGCAGCGATGCCGCGCTCACCGCGCTCGCCACCGTGCGCGCCGACGCGTGGTATGCCGACGAACACGGCGCGATGCCCGCATGGATCGGCATCGAACTGATGGCGCAGGCCGTCGCCGCGCATGTCGCGCTCGTCGCGATGCGCGCGGGCGGTCGCGCGCGTCCCGGCGTGCTGCTCGGCACGCGCAGCTATCGCGCGCATGTCAGCGCGTTTTCTCGCGATGCACGGCTCGCCATTCGCGCGGAAGAAGTGCTGCGCAGCGAAGAGGGCCACGGCGCGTACGAATGCACGATAGACCGCGATGGCGAGCGCTGCGCCGAAGCCGTCATCAAGGTCTTTCAACCACACGATTTTCAGACATTCATCGAAGGGAGCTTCAGTTCATGAGCCGGCGCGTTCTCGTAACGGGCGCAAGCCGCGGCATTGGCCGGGCGATTGCGTATCAACTGGCCGCTGACGGCTTTGCCGTCACCGTGCATTGCCGCACCGGACGCGCCGAAGCAGAAGCGGTGACGGCTGGCATCGTTGCGCAAGGTGGCACGGCGCGCGTCGTGCAGTTCGACGTGCGCGATCGCGCCGCGTGCCGTGAAGCGCTCGAAGCCGACGTCGCCGCGCACGGCGCGTATCACGGCATCGTATGCAGCGCGGGCGTGACGCGCGATGCAGCGTTTCCGGCACTCAGCGACGAAGATTGGGACGTCGTGATCGAAACGGGCCTCGACGCCTTCTACAACGTGATCCATCCGCTCACCATGCCGATGGTGCGCGCGAAACAGGGCGGCCGCATCGTGACCATCGCGTCGGTGTCCGGCGTGATGGGCAATCGCGGACAGGTGAACTACAGCGCGGCGAAAGCCGGTCTCATCGGCGCGACGAAGGCGCTCGCGGTCGAGCTGGCGTCGCGCAACATCACGGCGAACTGCGTCGCGCCCGGACTGATCGATACCGGCATGCTCGACGACGTTCCTGTCGAACACGCGCTGAAGACGGTGCCGATGAATCGCGTCGGGCAGCCGAACGAAGTGGCCGCTGTCGTCGGCTTCCTCATGTCGGATGCGGCTTCTTATGTGACGCGCCAGGTGATCGGCGTGAATGGCGGGATGATCTGATGAAGCGCGTCGTTGTTACGGGCATGGGCGGCGTCACGGCGCTCGGCAGTTCGTGGAATGAAATCGAAGCCGCGCTGAAGAGCGGACGCAATGCGGTGCGCCGCATGCCGGAGTGGGACTTCTTCGAAGGCCTGCATACGCGCCTCGCGTGTCCGCTGCCCGCGTTCGAGCAGCCTTCGGCCTGGCCGCGCAAGAAGACGCGGTCGATGGGCATCGTGTCGATGTACGCGGTACGCGCGAGCGAACTCGCGCTGGCGGACGCGGGCCTCGACGGCGACGCGTCGATCAGCGACGGACGCATGGGCGTCGCGTACGGATCGTCCTCGGGATCGGTCGAGCCTATTCGCGCGTTCGGCACCATGCTGCGAACCGGCTCGATGACCGATGTCACGTCGAACAGCTACGTGCAGATGATGCCGCACACGACGGCCGTGAACGTCGGCCTCTTTTGGGATCTGAAGGGCCGCATTCTGCCGACGTCGTCGGCGTGCGCGTCGGGCAGTCAGGCGATCGGCTTCGCGTATGAAGCCATCGCCACGGGCAAGCAGACGATGATGCTCGCCGGCGGCGCGGAAGAGCTCTCGGGTCCGGCCGTCGCCGTGTTCGACACGCTCTACGCGACGAGCACGCGCAACGACGAGCCGCATCTCACGCCGCGTCCGTTCGATGCGAAACGCGACGGACTGGTTGTCGGCGAGGGCGCGGCGACGCTCGTGCTCGAAGACTATGAGCACGCCGTGGCGCGCGGCGCGACGATTCATGCGGAGATCGTCGGCTTCGGCTGCAACTCGGATGGCGCGCACATGACGCAGCCGACCGCGAGCACGATGGCGCGCGCCATGCAGCTCGCGCTGCACGACGCGCGGCTCGATCCGCAGGCCATTGCTTACGTGAACGCGCATGGCACGTCCACCGATCGCGGCGACGTCGCGGAAAGTCATGCGACCGCGCAGACCTTCGGCGAGCGCATGCCGATCAGTTCGCTTAAGAGCTACGTCGGACACACGCTGGGCGCTTGCGGTGCGCTGGAAGCGTGGTGGACCATCGAAATGATGAAGCGCAACTGGTACGCGCCGACACTCAATCTCACCGAAGTCGATGCCGCCTGCGCGCCGCTCGATTACATCGCGGGCGAGGCACGCACGATCGACGCCGAATACGTGATGAGCAACAACTTCGCGTTCGGCGGCATCAATACGTCGCTCATTTTCCGGCGCGTTCGATGAACCGAGCGCGAGGCATGCAGCGCGTCGTCGTGACGGGCATGGGCATCGTATCGTGTCTGGGCAATGCGCTCGACACGGTCAGCGCTGCGTTGAGGGAAGGGCGTTCCGGCATCACGCGCATCGACGCGTGGCGCGAGCGAGGCTTCGGCTCGCAAGTGGCGGCGGTGGCGTCGGTGGCAGATGAGCCGCCTTTCGATCGCAAGCTCGAACGGTTCATGGGCGAGACGGCGCGCTTCGCGTGCCACGCCGCGCGCAAAGCCATCGACGACGCGCGGCTCGATCACGCCCTGCTGCGTTCGCCGAAAGTCGGCGCGGTGATCGGCTCGGGCGTCGGCGCGATGGCCGAGTACGACGCGGCACTGTGCATCGCGGTGACGCGCGGCATCGAAAGAACGCCGCCGTACACGGTACCGAAGGCGATGAGCAGCACCGCATCCGCGAATGTCGCGCAGGCATTCGGCATCGAGGGCGTCGCGTATTCGCCTTCGTCGGCGTGCACGACATCCGCGCTCGCCATCGGACAAGCCATGCAGTTGATCCAGACCGGACGTCAGCAGATCGTGCTCGCGGGCGGCAGCGAGGCGCTGCACGACAACATGACGCTGATGTTCGACGCGATGCACGCGTTGTCGCGCGGTTTCAACGAAGCGCCTTCGCAAGCCTCGCGCCCTTACGACAGCGCGCGCGACGGCTTCGTGATCGGCTCCGGCGCCGGCGTGCTGGTGCTCGAGGCGCTCGAACACGCGCTCGCACGCGGCGCGCGCATCTACGCGGAACTGACTGGCTTCGGCGAGAGCACGGACGGCGCGGGCATGGTGTCGCCGCACTCGCACGGCATATCGCGGGCGCTACGCATGGCGCTGGACCAAGCGGGCGCATCGCCCGATTACATCAACACGCACGCGCCTTCCACGCCGCTCGGCGACGTCGAAGAACTGCGCGCGTTGCAGACGGTGTTCGGTGCGAACGTGCCGCCATTTTCGTCGACGAAGGGCCTGACGGGACATCCGCTCGGCGCGAGCGGCGTGCATGAAGCGATCTACACATTGCTGATGATGCGCGACGGTTTCATCGCAGGCACGCGAACGGCCGGCTCGCCTGAACCGCTCGCGCTTGGCATGCCGCTCGTGCGCGAGACAGGCGAGGCGCGCATCGAGCGCGCGATGTCAGTGTCGTTCGGTTTCGGCGGCAGTTCCGCGAGCCTCGTGTTCGAAAGATTTCAGCCGCTGCCCGTCGGCGCATAACGGGCGCTTATCTATGACCACACAGAAGCGAAACCGCACTATGAAAAAGATAATCCTTCTGACGATGATGGCTGGCGCGTTCATCACGCAAGCAGGCTGCACGACGCAGGTCCGCTCGCTGCCGATGCCGCAAGCGGCGCAGACGCAAAGCGCGAAGGACGTCACGTTGTATTTCGGCGACCAGAAGCACGCGAACGTCAAGACGATGCTCGGCAAGAAGGAAGTTGCGGTGCGCGTGCCCCGCACGATGGACGGCCAGGATGCGACGTGCAATATCGCGCTCGGCAAGGCGCTCGATCAGTTGCGCGACTATGCGCGCGAGCAGCACGCGGACGCGGTGATCAACGTCAGGACGCGCTTCCAGCACACGGAGACCGCGTCAGCGACGGAGTTCATCTGCGGCTCTAGCAATAACGGCTCGACGCTCGCCGTGCGCGGAGATATCGTCAAGCTGGACGTCGAATAAGCGATCAACCACGAACTCGAAACCTATGAAGCGTCTTTTCTTTTGCGCGGCACTTGCCGCCATGCTGCTTTCGTCGCAAGCGTTCGCGCGCAATACGATCCGGATCTATCCCGTCGCACCCGCGCTGGTCAGCGAACCCGATAAGGTCGACAAGAACATTCCGCTCTATTTCGCGGGACAAGCGCATCCGGCGGTGGTGAAATCGCTCGGTGTGTTCGCGACCAACAAGAAGACCAACGCGTTCGGCAAGAGCGACGAGGACGCTTGCCAGCACGTCTTCCTTTCGGCTGTGATGGAGTTGCAGGAGCGCGCCCGCAAGGAAGGCGGCGACGCGGTCATCAATATCAAGAGTAACTACCAGAACGTGGAGCGCGAGAGCGCAACGGAATTCACGTGCGGCGCGGGCGCCGTGGTTGCAGGGGTCGCGCTGAAGGGCGAAGTGGTCAAGCTGAAGAACTGAGGCAGAAGCCGGGAGCGGCGCATGCCTCGACGCATGCGCCGCTCGCTCGTCATGCCGTCAATCAGAGGTCTTTCTTGCGACGACGTTCACGAGCGTTTCACGCCGCTTCCCGGGCTTCGGCGTATGGAGCCCGATGCGTTCGAGCAGCCCGAAATCTTTCGCGCGGCTCCACCACAGATACGGCAGCGAAACGTTGTGCGGTCCGAAGCTGAAACCGCCGTTGCGGATCATGTCGAGATAGCCGTCGGCGCTCTTTTGCACTTGCATCGGATGACGAAAAAGCAGCCGGATGACCCAGGACTTGATATAGGCATCCGTCGATTCGGCGAACATGAGCACGCCGCCTGGCTTGAGTACGCGACGGAATTCGGCAAGCGCGCGTTCCTGTTCGACGAGGTGATGAAACGTCTGATGACAGAAGACGATATCGGCGCTCGCGTCCTGCAGCGGAAGATTCGCGCAATCGCCGTGAAGCAACTCGATTTGCGTCGCTGCCGTATCGGGGCGCTGGGCGCAGACTTGCGCGGATTGGGCCGCAAGCGCGAGCGACGGCTCGTGAAAGTCGATGCCGACGATGCGCTGCGGCTTGAACGCTTGCGCAAGCAGACGGAACGACAAGCCCTGACCGCAGCCGACATCGACGATCACGGGCGCGGTGGGCAACGGAAAGTCGATGAGGCGCTTGAGGTCGTTGATCGCGACGCGCAGAACGTGGTGCTCCCACGTATGCGTGCGCAGGAACCAGACGCCGAAAGATGTCTCGGGCACGAACGGCACATTCGATGTTTCGGTGAACTGCACGATTGAATCCGGTAAAGAAGTGTTGGTGTTATTGATGCATGGTCCGCGCGTGATTGTAATCGCTGATGCGCGGCGAATGTGTCGTGTTTGCAATACGTCGCTGCGTGCGACGAAAGGAAGTAGAAGATGAACACAGAAAATTCGATGAACGCTGAAGTCGATGTCGCCATCATCGGCGCGGGACCGTCGGGCGCGGTCGCTGCCGCGCTGCTGCGCAAAGCCGGTCGATCCGTGCTGGTGCTCGAACGCCAGCATTTCCCGCGCTTTTCGATCGGCGAAAGTCTCTTGCCGCAAAGCATGGCGTATCTCGAGGAAGCGGGCATGCTGCGCGCGGTCGTCGAAGCGGGCTTTCAGTACAAGAACGGCGCGCAATTCGTGTATCGCGATCAGGCGGCGGCTTATGACTTCCGCGACAAGCATTCCGACGGATGGGGCACGACGTATCAGGTGGAACGAGCGGTATTCGACGACTTGCTCATCCGCTGTGCGATGGAGCAGGGCGCGGACGTGCGCTTCGGTCACACCGTGCTCGCGATGAAGACGGGCGATGCGCCGGTGCTCGATGTCGTCGACGAAGCCGGTACGCAGTATCAGGTGCATGCGCGCTTCGTGCTCGACGCAAGCGGTTTCGGACGCGTGCTGCCACGGCTTCTCAACCTCGAAGCGCCGACGCGCCTTGCCACGCGCGCGGCCATTTTCACGCATGTGCGCGACGGCATTCCGGTCGAGGCGCACGATCGCAACAAGATTACCGTGGCCGTGCATCCCGAGCATCGCGATGTGTGGTACTGGATGATTCCGCTCGCGAATGGGCGGTCGTCCGTGGGTTGCGTGGCCGAAGCGGCGTTTCTCGACGTCGATGAAGCCGAGCGCGAGCAGAAGCTCCGTTCGCTGATTCAGAGCGAACCGACGCTGAACCGCTTGATCGGCAATGCGCCTTTTCTGATGCCGGTGCGGCATATCGGTGGTTATTCCGCGAACGTCGAAGCGCTGCACGGCGAGGGGTATGCGCTGCTCGGCAACGCGGGCGAGTTCCTCGATCCGGTGTTCTCGTCGGGGGTGACCATTGCGCTGCGTTCGGCGCATCTCGCCGTTGAGACACTCGACCGTCAATTGAATGGCGAGGTCATCGACTGGCACGCGCATTACGACGTGCCGTTGCGCCGTGGCATCGACACGTTCCGCGCGTTCGTTGAGCGCTGGTATTCGGGGAAATTGCAGGACATCATCTTTGCACCGAATCAGACGCCTGTGATCCGACGCATGGTCAGCGCCGTGCTGGCCGGGTACGCGTGGGACGAGACGAATCCGTATGTCGCGGATGCCGCGCGACGGCTGGATAGCCTGCATGCCGCGTGCATGCTGCGTGATTGACGGAAGCGGAAGCGCCGGCTGCGGGTTGGCCGGTTGACTTAAATTGACGCACGAGTGTCCGTCGCGGCGTTCGACGCGGCTGCAATCAGGTGCGTGAGCGCAGGACAGGCCGTCGGTGCATATGTTGTTGTGAGCCACGTCGACCAGAACCATGGCGTCCTCGTACTGACATGTATTCCTTCCACTGGCGCCGGAAATAGCAGATTCCAAAACGTGGGATAAACCTCGCGCGATGGCACAGACGAAGCCAGCATTTACTTAGAATCCCCGCAGTGAATTAGCAATCCGCAACGCCCATCAACCGTGTTTTCCCTGATATCAGTCTTGGTATCCTCGACGCCGAATAAGTGATTGGACCCGCATGCGTCGTCAGACTAATCTTGCGCAGGACTCAATCCTGAGTCGAGGACCCCGGACTCAGAGCCGCGGCAAAAATGATCCATCAGGAGACGATAATGAAACAGACCCGACGCACGGTGCTGAGCGCAATGCTTGGTTCGGTCCTGTTGTTTGCCGCGGGCATCAGCGCACATGCCGAGAACAAGCAGATCACGCTGGGCTTCGCGCAGGTCGGCGCCGAAAGCGCGTGGCGGACCGCCAATACCGTCTCCGTTAAAACGGCCGCCAAGGACGCGGGCATCAACCTCAAATTCTCCGATGCCCAGCAGAAGCAGGAAAATCAGATCAAGGCTATCCGCTCCTATATCGCCCAGAAAGTGGATGTCATCGCGTTCTCTCCGGTCGTCGAATCCGGATGGGAGCCGATTCTCGTCGAAGCGAAGAACGCCAAGATTCCGGTCATTCTCACCGACCGCAATATCGATGTGAAAGACAAGTCGCTCTATGTGACGATGATCGGCTCCGACTTCCTCGAAGAAGGCCGTCGTGGCGGCAAGTGGCTGGAAGATCACTATAAGAACGAGAAAGGGCCAATCAATATCGTGGAATTGCAGGGCACGGTCGGCTCGGCTCCGGCCAACGACCGGCGCGCGGGTCTGCTGGAGGTCATCAAGAACGACCCGAAGTTCAAGGTCATCGCTTCGCAAAGCGGCGACTTCACGCTCGCGGGCGGCAAGCAGGTCATGGAAGCGTTCGTGAAGACCTACGGCAAGCAGATCAACGTGGTCTACGCGCATAACGACGACATGGCGCTCGGCGCGATTCAGGCGATGGAAGAGGCCGGCATGAAGCCCGGCAAGGACGTGACCGTCGTTTCGTTCGACGCCACCAAGGGCGGCTTCGAAGCGATGATCGCCGGCAAGATCAATGTGGACGTCGAATGCAGTCCGCTGCTCGGGCCGCAGTTGATGACCGCAGTGAAGGATATCGTCGCGGGCAAGCAATTGCCCAAGCGCATCGTGACCGAAGAAACCATCTTCCCGATGAGCGTGGCCGCGCAAACCCTGCCGCAGCGCAAGTACTAAACGCGTGCGCGTCCATCGCGCAGGCGTTTTGCCGCGCGATGGACCATTCTTTTCTCTAGCCGGCGCTCTCCATGACCGACGCTCCCGTGCTCGAAACGATCGGCCTGTCGAAGTCTTTCCCCGGCGTGCGCGCGTTGCATGACGTCCGCTTTCGCTTGTTCCCCGGCGAGGTTCACACGCTCATGGGGCAGAACGGCGCGGGCAAGTCGACGCTCATCAACGTGCTCACCGGCGTGCACGAGCCCGACGCCGGCGAGATCCGGCTCGCCGGCCAACCGGTGCACTTCACCGCGCCGCTCGAAGCGGAAGCGGCCGGCATTCAGACGCTGTATCAGGAAGTGAATCTGTGCCCGAACTTGTCGGTGGCCGAGAACATGTTCGCGGGCCGGCAGCCGAAGCGGCGCGGCGCAATCGACTGGCGAACGATTCACGCGCGCGCACAAGCGGCGCTCGCCGAACTCAACGTCACGGTGGACGTCACCAAGTCGCTCGATACGTATCCCATCGCGGTGCAGCAGATGGTGGCGATCGCGCGGGCGCTGTCGGTCGATGCGCGCGTGCTCATCCTCGACGAACCCACATCCAGTCTCGACGACGGCGAAGTCACGCGGCTCTTCGACGTGCTGCGCAAACTGCGCGATTCCGGTCTCGCGATTCTCTTCGTCACGCACTTTCTGGAACAGACTTACGCGATATCCGACCGCATCACGGTCATGCGCAATGGCGAGCGCGAAGGCGAATATCTCGCCAAGGACTTGCCCGTCGAACTGCTCGTGTCGAAGATGGTCGGCCATGAACGCATGACCGAGCGGCTGGAACGCGCGGCGACGGAAGCGCCCGCTGAACAGAGCAGCGTGGCGCCGTTCCTGGAGATGCGCGGCGTGGCGCGGCGCGGCGTGATGAATCCCGTCGATATCGACGTGCAGCCCGGACAGATACTCGGACTCGCCGGTCTGCTCGGCTCGGGCCGCACCGAAACCGCGCGGCTTCTGTTCGGCGCGGAGCGTTCGGATGCGGGCGCGACGCGTATCGGCGGCAAGACGGTGAAGCTGCATTCGCCGCGCGATGCGGTGCGTCACGGCATGGGCTACTGTCCCGAAGACCGCAAGAAGGAAGGCATCGTCGCGGATCTCTCCATACGCGAGAACATCATCCTCGCGGTGCAGGCGCGGCGCGGACTGTGGCGCTGCATCGGCAAGGCGAAGCAGCGCGAGATCGCCAATCGCTATATCCAGCAGTTCGGCATCAAGGCGCGCGACGCGGAGCAGCCCATCGGCCTGTTATCGGGCGGCAATCAGCAGAAGGTGCTGCTTGCGCGCTGGCTCGCGACCGAACCGAAGATGCTGATTCTCGACGAACCGACGCGCGGCATCGACGTGGCCGCGAAGTTCGAGATCATGGACCGCGTGCTCGCGCTGTGCGCGAAGGGCCTTTCCATTCTCTTCATCTCGTCGGAAGTGAGCGAGGTCGTGCGCGTGAGTCACCGGATCGCGGTGCTGCGCGATCGACGCAAGGTCGCCGAAGTCGCGGGCCATACTGCGTCCGAAGATGACGTGTACCGGCTCATCGCGGGAGGCTCGGAATGAACACGATCAAGGCAATGTCTCAGCATCCGCTCGTGTGGCCGTGCCTGACGCTGATCGCGCTGTGCGTGCTCGATCTCTCGCACAACGCGAACTTCCTCTCCATCACGATGCTCGACGGCCATCTGTTCGGCGCGCCCATCGACATTCTCAATCGTGCGGCGCCGCTCGTGCTCGTGTCGCTCGGCATGACGCTCGTGATCGCGACGCGGGGCATCGACATCTCCGTGGGCGCGATCGTCGCCATCGCGGGCGCGACCGCCGCCACGATTCTCGCCGACGATCCGTCGCGCGTGCCGCTCGCCATCGCGGCGGCGCTCGGAGTCGGCGTGCTCGGCGGCATGTGGAACGGCTTGCTGGTGGCGTTCATCGGCATGCAGCCGATCATCGCGACGCTCATTCTGATGGTCGCGGGACGCGGCGTCGCGCAGTTGCTGACGGGCGGACAGATCATCCCCATCGGCGCAAAGGGCTATCTGCTCGTCGGTGGCGGCTATCTTGCGAGCGTGCCGTGTTCCGTGTGGGTCGCATGCGGCGCGCTCGTGCTGACCGCGCTCCTCGTCAACCGCACGGCGCTCGGCCTGTTCATCCGCGCTATCGGCGTGAATCCGGTCGCGACGAGGCTCGTCGGCTTGGGTTCGAGCATGATCGTGTTCGGCGTGTATGCGTTCTCGGGCCTTGCGGCCGCGATGGCAGGCGTGCTCGCCAGTTCGAACGTGCGCAGCGCCGACGGCAACAACGCCGGGCTGCTGCTCGAACTCGACGCGATCCTCGCCGTCACGCTCGGCGGCACGTCGCTGCTCGGCGGGCGCTTCAGTCTCGCGGGCACCGTGCTCGGCGCGCTCATCATCCAGACGCTCACTTACACGACATATTCCATCGGCGTGCCGCCCGAAGCGACGCTCGTCGTCAAGGCGGCGGTCGTGCTGGTGGTGAGCGTCATTCAATCGGCCACTGCGCGCACGGTGCTGATGCGTCAGTTGAAGCGCGTCTTCCCGGTCGCATCGAAACAGCCGCTCGCGGAGTCATCGAAATGAGAAATGTGTTCGACCGCGTGACGGACCCGCGCGTCTTGCCCATCGTCATCACCATCGTGCTGTTTGCCGCGCTCTTCGGCTTCGGTTCGGTGATGTACACCGGCTTCTTCTCGCTGCAAGTGCTGCTCGGCCTTTTGATCGACAACGCGTTCCTGCTGATCGTCGCCATCGGCATGACGTTCGTCATCGTGTCGGGTGGCATCGATCTGTCGGTCGGCTCGGTCGTCGCGCTGACCACCATTCTCTGCGCCGTCTTCGCCGAGAAGCTGCACTGGCCGGTGTGGGTCATCGTGCCGCTGGTGCTCGCGGCGGGCGCGCTCTACGGAGCCGCCATGGGCGCGCTCATTCACTTCTTCAAGCTGCAGCCGTTCATCGTGACACTGGCCGGTATGTTCCTCGCGCGCGGCGCCTGCTTTCTGATCACGACGCAATCCATCACGATCAACGATCCCACTTTCCACGCGCTCTCCGGGTTTCATGTGGATGTCGGCGGAGCGTCGGTCACGGCGGGCGCGCTCGTCGCCGTCGCGACGCTGCTGGTGGCGATCTTCGTCGCGCACTTCACGCGCTTTGGCCGCAACGTCTATGCGGTCGGCGGCAACGAACGGTCGGCATTGCTGATGGGCTTGCCGGTCGCGCGCACCAAAGTCGGTGTCTACGCGTTGAGCGGTTTCTGTTCGGCGCTCGGCGGCGTGGTCTTCACGCTCTATGTGCTCTCTGGATACGGGCTGCAAGGGCAGGGCATGGAACTCGACGCCATCGCCGCGACGGTGATCGGCGGGACGCTGCTTACGGGCGGCGTGGGTTACGTGATCGGCTCGGTGTTCGGCGTCGGCATCCTCGGCACTATTCAGACGCTGATCACGTTCGACGGCACGCTCAGTTCGTGGTGGACGCGCATTGTCATCGGCGCGTTGCTGTGCGCGTTCTGTTTGCTGCAACGCGTGATCGAGCGGCACGCGGCTCGTCGGAAGTCGAACGGCACCACGCTCGGGGAAGGGCTGAAGCGCAAGAACGCACCGGAGCCGTTGACGTCCGATGCGCCCGGCGAAGCGAAGCCGCTCGGATTGGTGCCGCGCAGTTGACGCCGCGCTGACTGTTCACGACAGTCTTCGCATCGAGCAACGTTGTGCTCAGCGAGCCGAACGCCTCATTCAAGCACTCTCGCGGTCGATGATCGCAAACCCCGTGTCGACCCTCAGTGCCGGTTGCGCGGGGTGCCTTCCGTCCAGCCTGTCTACGAGCGCCTCGGCGGCCAGTCTGCCGATGGTGGCGCCGTCGATGCCCACCGTCGACAGCGAAGGATGAACATGCGCCGCGGTGCTCAAATCGCCGAAGCCCATCACGGCCACGTCGCGGGGAATGGCGATGCCGCGCTTCGCCGCCTCCGCGAGAATGCCCTGCGCGAGCGTGTCCGTGCTGCACACGATGACCTCGGGCAAGCCGCGGTCCAGCAGTCGACCGAAGCCTTCGCGCCCGGTCTGGAGCGTGGCCGGAGCGGGCAGCACTTCCATCGGTACGTCGCCGATTCCGTGGCGCTTCAGTTCGTCGATCAGGCTCATGCTTCGCCGCACGCCGCGCGGGTCGTCGGCCGACAAGACCGCGAACCGCCGATACCCCTTCGCCAGCAGATGGCGCGCGACCTCGACGCCGACTGCTTCGTGTGAGAAGCCGATCAGCATGTCGATAGGGTCGTCGGTCAGGTCCCATATCTCGATGATCGGCACCTTCGTTCTGCGCAGCCGTTCTCGCGTGAGCGGCGAATGCTCGGTGCCGGTCAGGACGATGGCGTCGGGCCGTCGCCCGAGCAGCGTCTCGACAAGCTGCTCCTCGCGCTCCGGAAGATAGTCCGTCAGGCCGAGCAACGTTTGATAGCCGGCAGGCGCGAGCGTCGCCATGAGGCTCTGAACCATGTCCGTGAAGATCGACGTGGCGATGGTCGGCAGCAAGAGGGCGATCAGATGGCTCTTGTTCGTCGCGAGCGCGCCCGCCAGCAGGTTGGGCACGTAGCCGGTGGCGCGCACGGCATCCATCACGCGCTGGCGCGTTTCCTCGCGAACGAGTTCGGGGCGCTTGAGCGTGCGCGAGACGGTCATTGCGGTGACGCCCGCCAGACGCGCGACGTCTTCCAGCGTCACACTGTCGTTGGCTTCTGTCGAACCGAGCTTGGCCGGCGCGTAACTCTCTTCCATTCAAGTCCCCTTGTCTCGTTCGATTGTAGCCTCAGAGGCTCACGTCCGAACGATCGTCGAAATAAGACATCGTATCTCTGGGCAACGGGAAAACCCGGATTTCAGCGATGTTTGCGCTAACATATGCTTCGCTAACGATGAGACATCGCACAACTTAGCCGGAGACGACGATGGAGCGAGGCATACAACGGACGGCAACTTCCATGGCCGGCGACTCACTGGACGAACGAGCGGTAAGCACCGACGGTCAGGCTTCGAGCTACGCCGGACGCAGCAAGGCGCGGTTCCTGATCGTCTTCATGCTCTTTCTCGTCACGACGATCAACTACGCGGACCGCGCGACCATCTCCATCACGGGTTCGTCCATCCAGAAAGCGCTGCACATCTCGCCGGTGGAGATGGGTTATATCTTCTCGTCGTTCGCGTGGGCCTATGTGATCGCGCAGATTCCGAGCGGCTGGCTGCTGGATCGCTTCGGCTCCAAGCGCGTGTACGCATTCAGCATCTTCTTCTGGTCGTTGCTCACGGCAGTTCAAGGCTTCGTTGCCGCATTGCCAGTCGGCGTCGCGTTCGCCACGCTCTTTCTGATGCGCTTTCTCGTCGGCGCGGCCGAAGCGCCCGCATTTCCGGGCAACGCGCGCCTGACGGCGACGTGGTTTCCCACCGCCGAGCGCGGCACGGCATCGGCCATGTTCAATTCGGCTCAGTACTTCGCGACCGTGCTGTTCTCGCCCATCATGGGCTGGATCACGCACGCATACGGCTGGCCGCATGTCTTCTATGCGATGGGCGCGCTCGGCATACTCGTCGCCGGCCTGTGGTTGAAGACCATCTACGCGCCGCGTCAGCATCCGCTCGCCAATGAGGCCGAGCTCCGCTATATCGCCGACAACGGCGCGATGGTCGACCTCGAAGACCGGCAAGTGGCGAAGGAACGCCGCGCCGCGCAAACGCATACGCATACGCAGAACGGCAGCACGCATGGCCGTCATGCGCTCGCGCAATTGCTGAAAAGCCGCATGATGCTCGGCGTGTTCATCGCGCAGTACTGCATCACCACGCTCACGTACTTCTTCCTGACCTGGTTCCCGATCTATCTCGTGCAGGAACGGCATATGTCGATTCTGAAGGCGGGCGTGGTCGCATCCATTCCGGCCATCGCCGGCTTTCTCGGCGGCCTGCTGGGCGGCGTGGTGTCGGATCGGCTGATGAAGCACGGCTTCTCGACGAGTACCGCGCGCAAGGTGCCGATCGTCGTCGGCCTGCTGCTCTCGACCTGCATGATCGCGTGCAACTACGTCGATAACCAGTGGCTCGTGATCGGCATCATGGCGGCGGCGTTTTTCGGCAAGGGCATCGGCGCGCTCGGCTGGGCTGTGGTATCCGACACGGCGCCGAAGCAGGCGAGCGGCCTGTGCGCGGCGCTCTTCAACACGTTCGGCAATACGGCGGGCATCACGACGCCGATCGTGATCGGCTATCTCGTGCAGGGAACCGGCTCGTTCGCGGCGGCGCTCGTCTTCGTGAGCGCGAATGCGTTGATTGCGATCGTCTGCTACGTGTTCGTCGTCGGCAAGATCGAACGCTTCCAGCTGGCCGAATCAACGCATTGAATACGCTTAAAGTTAGGAAACCAAATCAAGTCGCCGTCGAATCCACACGACGCGCGCATTGTCCAAATCAACCGATGGTATTTCGCTCATGTCCATGACTTCGACTCGCGTCAACGCGACGCCCACCGTTACCGAATTGCGCGTGATTCCCGTTGCGGGGCGCGACAGCATGCTGATGAACCTGTCGGGCGCGCATGCGCCGTTCTTCACGCGCAATATCGTGATTCTTACGGACAGCGCGGGCAACACGGGCGTCGGCGAAGTGCCGGGCGGCGAGAATATCCGCAAGACCATCGACGACGCGCGTGCGCTCGTCGTGGGCCAGTCCATCGGCAACATGCAGGCAGTGCTCAATCGCGTGCGCACGCAGTTCGCCGACCGCGATGCGGGAGGGCGCGGCCTGCAAACCTTCGATCTGCGCACGACCATCCACGCGGTCACTGCGCTGGAAGCGGCGTTGCTCGATCTGCTCGGGCAACATCTCGGCGTGCCGGTCGCGGCGCTGCTCGGCGAAGGCCAGCAACGCGACGAAGTGGAGATGCTCGGCTATCTGTTCTATATCGGCGACCGCAATCGCACCGATCTGCCGTACGCATCCGGCGAGGACGGCAAGGACGACTGGGAGCGCCTGCGCACCGAAGTCGCGCTGACGCCGGAAGCGGTGGTGCGGCTCGCCGAAGCGGCGCAGGCGCGTTACGGGTTCAACGACTTCAAGCTGAAAGGCGGCGTGCTCGCCGGCGATGCGGAGATCGAAGCGGTGACGGCGCTCGCAGAACGTTTCCCGGATGCGCGCGTGACGCTGGATCCGAACGGCGCGTGGTCGCTCGCGGAAGCCGTTCGCCTGTGCCGCGATCAGCACGATGTGCTGGCTTATGCTGAAGACCCGTGCGGCGCGGAGAACGGCTATTCGGGCCGCGAAGTGATGGCCGAGTTCCGCCGCGCGACGGGCCTGCCGACTGCGACGAACATGATCGCGACCGACTGGCGTCAGATGGGCCACGCCATTCAACTGCAATCGGTGGATATTCCGCTCGCCGATCCGCACTTCTGGACGATGCAAGGCTCCGTGCGCGTGGCGCAGATGTGCAACGACTGGGGCCTCACGTGGGGCTCGCATTCGAACAATCACTTCGACGTGTCGCTCGCGATGTTCACGCACGTCGCGGCCGCCGCGCCGGGCAAGATCACGGCGATCGACACGCACTGGATCTGGCAGGACGGCCAGCGTCTGACGCGCGATCCGCTGCAAATCGTCGGCGGCAAGGTGAAGGTGCCGAGCACGCCGGGTCTCGGCGTCGAGCTGGATATGGACGAGATCGAGAAGGCGCACGCGCTGTATCAGCAGCACGGACTTGGCGCGCGCGATGACGGCATCGCCATGCAATATCTCATTCCGAACTGGAAGTTCGACAACAAGCGGCCTTGCCTCGTGCGGTGAAGCGGGTCGATGAAGCGCATCGATGAAGCGCACGGTGCGCGCACCGTGCGTCACTTCGCGTCATAGAACCGCGGCGATCATGGCCCTCGCCAGTCGTTCAAGCGCATCGCCGCGATGCGCGTGAACGACCACTCGACTCGCACCGCCGCATCAAACAGGCGTGCAATCGCGCAAATACGCATCCACGCTCGCGGCCGGCATCGGCTTCGAGAAGTAATAGCCCTGAATGGCCGCGCCGCCGAGTTCGCGCACGATCTGCAACTGGTCCGTCGTTTCGACGCCTTCGATGATGCATGTCACGCCGAGGTCGTGGCACAACGTGATGAGCGATCGCACGATGTTTCTGCTTCGCGGATTCGCGCCGATATCGCTGATAAAGCTCTTGTCGATCTTCAGCTTGTTGATAGGCAACGCGTGCACATAGCTGAGGCTCGAATAGCCGGTGCCGAAATCGTCCAGCGAGATGCGCACGCCGACCTTCTGAAGCAGCGCCATGTTCGCGTTGGTCTGCGCGAAGCTGTGCATCAGCGCGGTTTCCGTCAGCTCGATCGCGATGCGCTGCGGCGACACGCGGCTTGCCTGAATGATCTCGATGAGCCGGCGCGTGCGCGCTTCGCTCGCGATATCGTAGGGCGAGACGTTGAAGGAAAGATCCACGTCCTCAGGCCAAAGCTCCGCTGCGGCAAGCGACTTCTGCAACAGAATGGGCGTGAGATCCGCGATGATGCCGGCCTGCTCCGCCACCGGAATGAACGTGCCCGGCGGCACCGCGCCCAGCACCGGACTCTGCCAGCGCGCGAGACTTTCGAGCGCGAGCGTGCGGTTCGTCGATGCATCGACGATAGGCTGAAACACCGGATAGAACTCGTCGGCGAGATTCGCGCCGCGCAACGCCTGCTCGACCGCGCCTTGCTCTTTCAACAGTTGCTCGTGTTCCAGCGAGAACATGACCGAGCGCGAACGGCCCGAACGCTTCGCATGATAGAGCGCGTAGTCCGCGCGTTCGTAGAGGACATCGGCCGTTGCCGCGGCGCGCGGATACATCGCGAAGCCGATCGAGCATCCGACCGATGTCACGAGGCTGCCGACGGCGATGGGCCTGCTCACGGCCTGAATGATCGCATCGGCGGATGCCTGCAGCGAGGCTTCGTCCGCATCCACGACGATGAACGCGAACTCGTCGCCGCCCACGCGCGCCAGCAACGCGGCGTGGCTTGTCATGCGTTCGATGCGCCGCGCGATCTCCGCGAGCACGTGGTCGCCCACGCGGTGCCCGTGCGTGTCGTTGACGGGCTTGAAGCCGTCGAGATCCACGACGCCCACCGCCACCGTGCGCTTCGTCGCGGCCGCCTTCGCAATGGACGACTGCAACTCCTCGAAAAACTGCCGGCGGTTCGGCAGGCCGGTCAGCATGTCGAGGTTCGCGAGCCACACGTTCTCCTTGCTCAACGCAGCTGTTTCGGCCTCCGAACGAATCAGGCTCGAAAAATCGCGCTGATAGCCGAACATGACATAGCTCATCAGCGCGACGGTGATCGCGATGTCCACCGCCGATGCCGTCGCGCCGATATCGCCCATGCTCAGCATGAAGCCGAGGAACGGCAGCATCATCGCGAAGGCGACGAGCGCGGCCGCCGCGCGCAGATGCATCAGGCAGAAGAAGCCCGCCATCGTCGATGCCACGATCTGCATCAGGATGAAGTACTTCGCGTGAACGTCGGCATACTTGAACAGCATCACGTCGACGCCCATTGCGAAGACCGCGCTCACGATCAGCACGGTCGTCGCGCGGGCGAGATGGCGGCGCGCTTCGGCGTCGGTCACGTCGTCATGGCGATGGACGATCCACCAGCAGCCGCGCCAGACGAGCAGCACGATGAAGATCGACGGCATGCCGAGCGCGAGCCATGCAGGCGCGCGCTGACCGAACACGATCATGATCGACAACATCGTGACGACGAGCGATGCGTAGAACGGCGGAATCTTCGCTGCAAATGACCGGAACTGCGCAGTGGCGACGCCGGGCAACGTCTTCATCTCGTGGTGCACGACATCCTCTCAGTGGCTGTCTTCGCGCGCGGGGCGTTGCTCATGCCGCAGCGTGTTCGATGCGGAATTGCGACACCGTCTGCGATAGATGACGCCCCTGATGATCCAGCGCCTGCGATGCCGCAGCCGCCTCTTCGACGAGCGCGGCGTTCTGCTGCGTGACGCGGTCCATCTGCGAGATCGCCTGATTGACCTGCTCGATGCCGCGGCTCTGTTCGCCCGTCGCCGCCGCGATCTCGTCCATGATGTCCGACACGCGGCGCACGGCGGTCATCACGTCGCTCATCGTCGTGCCTGCGTCCTGCGCCAGCGCGAAGCCCGCTTCCACCTTCGCCACCGACGCGCCGATCAGTTCCTTGATCTCCTTCGCCGCATGCGACGAGCGTTGCGCAAGCGAGCGCACTTCCGACGCCACGACTGCAAAGCCGCGCCCCTGTTCGCCCGCGCGCGCGGCTTCGACTGCCGCGTTCAGCGCGAGAATGTTGGTCTGAAACGCAATGCCTTCGATGATGCCGATGATGTCCGCGATCTTCGTCGAGCTCTCGCTGATAGCCGTCATCGTTTCGACGACGCGCGTCACCACGGCATTGCCTTGTTGCGCCACATGCGACGCATTGCTCGAAAGCGTGCTCGCCTGCTGCGCGTTGTCGGCGTTCTGGCGGACCGTCGAGGTCAGCTCTTCCATGCTGGCCGCCGTCTCCTGCAGCGACGACGCCTGCTGTTCGGTGCGCGCCGACAAGTCGGCGTTGCCCGAGGCAATCTGCATGGAGCCGGTCGCGATGCTGTCGGCCGCCGTGCGCACTTCGGCGATCAGGGTGACGAGGCTCTTCTGCATCGCGTCCATCGACGAGAGCACGCTGCCCGCCGGCACCGCGCGAGTGACCGCGACGGGGCTGAGATCACCGGACGCCACGCGCTGCGTGATTTCCTTGAGCGTCGCCGGCTCGGTGCCGAGCGCGCGCGTTAGTCCGCGCGTAATGATGACGCCCGCGGCCACCGCAGCCGCCACCGCCGCGAGGCAAATGGCGATGAGAATGGCCCGCTGCGTCGCGAAGTGTTCGTGCGCTTCGGCCACGAGCGTCTCGGCGCGCTCGTGCGTGTAAGCGGAATAGGCGTCGGTGGCGCTCACGAGCGCGGCCAGCAACGGGCGGCAGTCCTCGTTGATCTTGCGCACGGCTTCCTCTTGACGGTGCTCGGTCGCGAGATTGACGATCGCCTGGGCGACCGGCGCATACAGCGCTTCGATGCGATCGATCTCGGCGACGAGCGAGCGTGCCTTCTCGGTGGTATCGGTCGCCGACGCGATCATCGAGTCGAGCTTGGCGAGGCGCGCGGAGACATCGGCTTGCGCCTGCGCTTCGGCGGCCTTCTCGATATCGAAGTCGGCGGGCGTCGTCACGAGCGCCATGTTGCGCGCCGCGATCGCGCGCCGGTCCACCGCCTGGCGGACTTGCTCGCCCAACACGGCGCGGGTGTTGATGCCTTCGACAAAGCTGAAGAAGCGTTGATTGGCGTCGCCGAGCGCGTTGATGGACACCGCCGATACGATCAGGACGACCGCCGTTAGCAGCGAGAATGACAAGGCCAGTTTTGCCTTGACCGACATGGTTTTGAGGTTCATAGCGTGTTTTGTGTGTTCGCCGTGGTCTTCGGCGCCGCAGGCGTTGTGCGCCCGCGTCGTTTTTAGGAACTTCCGTTTTTACCAATTGTCGAGGTCTTGTCAAAGCGCCCGATGCGAGCCATAATTACCACGTGAGGAAGAAACGCGCGGTAATTGCGACCGAAGGCCGAAATAGACAGCGAAATGGCGTATTAAGAGTAGATTTAACAGAAGAATCGCGCAAGCTAAAACTTCCATTTCTATCAATTTCGGCGATTGTGCTTTTATCTGAAGGTAGCTATCGTTTGCGCCTCGTTCGCGCTTTATCGTAAGGACCGCATGACTAAGGAAGACGATCCCATTCTCACCACGCGCGACGTCGCGGCGCGCCTCGGCGTTTCGGTGAAGACCGCACAAACGTGGATCGAGCAGGGACAAATCGAATCATGGAAGACGCCGGGCGGACATCGGCGCGTGCGCGCGAGCGCGGTGGATGCACTGCGGGAGCAACTCGGCAACCGGCGTCCCGCATCGGAGCGTACAGAGAGCGCCGTGGCGCTCGTCGTCGCGTCGGATGCAGCGTTGCCGTCGTACGTGGAGGCGGCCGCGGCTGCGGGACTGCGCGCCATCGGCCAGAGCGATTCGCTCAACGCAATGCTCGACGCGGGCATCGCCATGCCCGCCGTGATCGCGGTCGAACTGATGCGCGGAGACTGGGAGCGCCTGTCGATGTGCCGGCGGCTGCTCAACTCGCGCGATCTCGCGCACATGCGCATGCTTCTCGTCACCGACATGTCCGCCGCGCAAATCGAAGCGGACCTGGGCGGCCTGTCGCGCGTTGCGTTGCTGCCAGCGCCCGCTGACAAGCCCGCTTTCGCTGCTGCGCTCGTTGCGTGCCTGTCGCTTGCGCCCCCGGACGATCAGGACGCGTCGTCTTATCCGGTAGCGGCGAACGAAGCCGCGCGCCTGCGGGCGGTCGAGCGCACGGGACTCGTCGATTCGGCGAGCGATCCCGAGTTCGACGAGGTCGTGCAGATCACAGCGGAGACGCTGCGTGTGCCGATCTGTCTCATCACGCTGCTCACGCCGGACCGGCAATGGTTCAAGGCGCGCTGGGGACTTAACGCTCAGGAGACGCCGCGTTCGTGGGCGTTCTGCAACTACACGGTCATGCAGAACGATGCCTTCGTGGTGGAAGACGCGGCGGCGGATGCGCGCTTCGAGGCCAATCCGCTCGTCACCGGCGAGCCGCGCATCCGCTTCTATGCCGGGGCCGCGTTGCGCGACGCAGAGGGCAACGCGCTCGGCGCGCTGTGCGCAATCGACCGGCAGCCACGCGTGATGGACGCGACGCAGAAGCGGCGGCTTGTCAATCTGGCGGCGCTTGCATCGAACCGCATTGCGCTCGTCACGCGCAAGCGGCAGGATCGCTGGAACAGGTAGTTCAGACGCGCGACATGAGCAAGCGGATGCCCGCTGCGCCGAATACCAGCGCGAGGCACGCATCGAGGCAGCGCTGCATGCGCGCGTACAGGCGGCGCGGCGCTGCCATCGAGAACAAGACCGCATACCCGCCGAAGACGCTCATGCCGATGCACACGCACCCCGCGACGACTGTCAGCGTGTGCATCGGCTGCGTTGCGGTGGATGAGCCGAGCGCGGCGACCGACATCCACACGAGAATGGCCTTCGGATTCGTGAGATGCAAAAGCGCGCCGCGCGCATAGAGCCGTCGCGCGTCCGTTACCGGAGCGTGTCCTGAAGCGGCGCGCACGGACCCACGCCACGCCGCGCGAGCCGACTTCGACGCGAGCCACAGTAGATACGCCCCGCCGCACATCTTCAGTGCCATCAGGAAGCCGGAATAGGCAGCGAGCGCGGCCGACAGGCCGAGCGCGGCTAGCACCGCCCACGTCAACGAGCCGGACATGACGCCCGCCGCGAACGCCAGCGCTGCGCGCCTGCCGGACGTGCTCGCGATCGACATGATCGCCAGATTGCTCGGCCCGGGGCCGGCCGTTCCCACGAAGTAGGCCGACCAGGCGAGCAACAGGTTGGCGTCGAAGAAGGTGTGTGCATTCATGGCGGATTTCTCTCGTTGGTTCGCCCGAGTTTCCGCAGGCCGTACCGGTCCGAACAGAGACAATCCGCTGCGGCCGGTACAGGCCAGTTCGGCCAGTTCGGGCCGCGATGTCTGCTCGCTCTGCGCGCCGGCCCACATACATCGCTTGATCCGAAACGGCACAGCGCCTACAGTGGACGCTGTGCTTTCGTCCGGCCTTAGCAGCCATTACGTATTCCTAATCGAATGAAGGATGCGATATGAACAAGCCGCCGTCGCCCGTCACTACCGATCAGCTTGCTCCTGAGAGGCTTCTACAGATAGGCATGGGCTTCTGGGCCTCCAAGACGCTGCTCTCTGCGGTCGAACTCGGCGTTTTCACGCAGTTGGCCTCCGGTCCGCAGGAAGGGGCGGAACTTGCCGCTGCCCTTGGACTGCATCCACGCGCAGCGAGCGACTTTCTGGATGCGCTCGTCGCTCTGGGCCTGCTCGACCGTGAAGGCACCGTCTACAGCAATAAGGCCGACACGGATCTGTTTCTCGACAGGGCCAAGCCGTGTTATGTCGGTGGATTGCTGGAAATGGCCAACGCGCGACTCTATCCCTTCTGGGGCGCGCTCACCGAAGCGCTCGTGACCGGTCTGCCGCAGAACGAAGCGAAGCGCGGCGGCAATCCGTTTGACGCGATCTATCGCGATCAGGCGTCGTTGCGCGGCTTCCTTCAGGGCATGACGGGCGTGAGCCTCGGGACGGCTCGCGCCATTGCGCAGAAGTTTTCCTGGGGCGATTACAGCACCTTCGTCGATATCGGCGCGGCGCAGGGCGCGCTGCCGGTGCAAGTGGCGATGGCGCATCCGCATCTGACGGGTGGCGGCTTCGACTTGCCGGCGGTCGGCCCGGTATTCGAGGAGTACGTCGCCGAGCACGGCCTGAGCGAACGATTGCGCTTCTATCCGGGCGACTTCTTCAAGGACGAATGTCCGTCGGCGGATGTTCTCGTGATGGGGCACATTCTGCACGACTGGTCGTTGCCGCAAAAACTCGAACTCCTTGGCAAATGCCATGCGGCCTTGCCTGTAGGCGGCGCGCTCGTGGTCTACGACGCGGTCATCGACGACGAACGCCGCGAGAATGCTTTCGGCTTGCTGATGAGCCTGAACATGCTGATCGAGACGCCGGGTGGTTTCGATTACACCGGCGCGCAATGCCGCGAATGGATGCAGCAGACCGGCTTCAGCAACATACGCGTCGAGCCGCTCGTCGGGCCCGATTCCATGGTGATCGGCTACAAATGACGCGATGCAGCGGCCGGCACTTGCATGGCGTCTTACCGTCCGACGCCTCCACGCGATTCGATGCACGGCAAGCGGCACATTTCCGCCGTTTCGCTTTTGCTCAGAAATAACGTCCCACTGCTGAAATCGCTATATATTGGGATCATCGAGGTGTTCGCGCCCGACGGTTCCCGTGGCAGTGCGTGACCCGAACTCGCGCGCGTCTGTGCAAGGACGGATTGCACAATGGACGAACAAGACGAAGTCTCTCTGGAGTTGCCGCCGCCGCATCGGAATTTTGCGGCGACGCGTGCGATCATCGTCCTTCTCGCGGTCATTTCGGTACTCGGCCCCCTTCTTTGCGTGTGCGGGTACGCCTGGTTCGACTACCACCGCAGGCTGTCCGAAGCATTCGACGAAGTGGATCGCCTGACGCTGGTCGCCGAAGAGCAGGCCGCGACCGTGCAGGGCCTGAACGCAGAAGTGCTCGACCGTATCGCCGAGCTCATGGGCGAGCAGAGACCGGACTGGATCGTCCGTCGGCAACAGAACGTTCATGAATCGCTCAACGCGATCGTCGGCCGCTTTCCGCAGATCGCGAGCGCCGCGGTCTACAGCGCAACGGGACAACTGCTCGCGAGTAGCCGCTTCTACCCGGTTCCGGACGTGTCGATCAGCGGAAGCGAGACGCTACAGGCGGCGTCACGTGTGCGGGGAGAACCTCATATCTCGCTGGCGCAACCCGGCTTCATTACGGGTAGCGACGTGTTCACGGTAAGCACTTCATGGGTCGATAACGAGGGTAGGTCGCTCGGCGTACTCGCAATCGCGCTACGACAACAGTACTTTCTGGACTTCTATCGCGAACTGACTGGAGGCGAGCCTTTCGTTCTCATCGGCCTGTATCGTGCCGATGGCGGAATACTGGCGCGCTTCCCGAATTCGCGGCCTCAAGCGACGTCGGCGGCGGACCCGGGAATCAAGCACGCGATTGTAAACAACGCGCGGTTCGGGCACCTGCTTTCGGTTTCACCGGTCGACGGGCGCGAGCGGGTGCTCGCCTACCGGCGCGTGGGCGGCTATTCGCTGTATGTCCTGGCTGGCATCGAGACCGCTTCTATCGCCGCTAAATGGCGCGCCAATCTAGTCGCCATCACGACCATCTTGCTCGTTCCTTGCGTCGTCGTATGGGTGCTGCTGTGGATGTCATTGCGTAGGCTCGGCGAAGAGGAAATGGCGTGGCAGAACTGGCATAGCGAAGTCAGCCGACGCGTGTCCGCCGAAGAATCCAACCGACAACTGCGCCGCATGGGCGCACTCGGTAACCTCGTGGCCAATGTCGCACACGACTTCAACAATCTCCTGATGGTCGTGAACGCGAACGTGGAGTTGGCGCGACGCAAGCGCTACATGAATCTCGAGAAGGAAGTGTCGGCCATTCAGCACGCGGCGAAAGGCGCGCAAGGGCTCGCGCGTCGCCTGATGACCGTCGCACGCAAGCAGCCGGTCAAGCTCCAGTGCCTGAACGTTTGCGAATGGCTCGAGACCATGCGCGATCTGATCGAGACTTCGCTTGGCGAGCACGTCGTGCTGGATCTTCAGCTCAAGGGTCGAACGGCCAGCGTCATGGTCGACCCTGTGGAACTGGAAGCGGCCGTCATCAACGTTTGCGTCAACGCCAAAGACGCGATGCCACTCGGTGGGAAATTCACGGTTCGCTGCGAGTCCATCACGCTCTCGGAGCAGACGTTCGACTTGCCGCCCGGCGATTATGTGCTGCTGCGCTTCACCGATACCGGCAAAGGCATGACCGATGCGGTGCTGCGGCGCGCATTCGAGCCGCTCTTCACCACGAAGGCGGAAGGAGCCGGCACCGGGTTGGGACTTGCGCAAGTCATGGCGACATGCGAGCAGGCGGGCGGCACCGCGCGCATAGAAAGCGCGCCTGACCGCGGGACGACGATCAGCGTCTACCTGCCGCGTGTCGAGTGCGAGGAGGGTCGCGCCGAGGCTGCTGCCGAAGCGCTTCCGGATGAGGCTGCAGACGGGTTGGCTTCCGGCGTCAGCGTGCTTCTCGTCGAAGATAATCAAAGCGTCGCTGATGGCATTGCCGCGGTGCTCGACGTCCTCGGTTGCACTGTGCGGCATGAGTTGACGGCCGACAGTGCGATCGCACTGCTAGAAGGCGGATACCACGCCGACCTTGTGCTTTCCGACGTTCAGATGCCCGGCAAGCTCGACGGACTCGACCTCGCGGAATACGTCCGCAATCGTTGGCCGAGTCAGATGATCGCGCTCATGACCGGCTATGCGCAGGAATTGAGACGCGCATCCGAAGCCGATGTTGTTATCCTTGCCAAACCATTCGACATTAGCGAGCTGCAATCGGTGGTGAAGAGCTGCGCGCGCGATTGATACCGGGCGCGCGGAGTGGATTGGCGGGTGTTAAGCGAGTCATAAGCTACAGCATCGGAATATGCGTTGGCGCTGATGTCAAAAAAACTAGACGTACGGAGACAAAACCGGGTGAACGCTCTCGACTCGTCCATTCAACTTTGGCTGCTTCACATTCTCCCTTCATCAGGCCTCTTTGCTCACGCGGTCGGCGTGGTGGCGGAGTTCTATCTGTTCAAGGGGCTTATTCCGCTCGCCATCCTGTGCGCGATCTGGTTCAAGCAGGGCAGTACGTCGAGTTACCGTCGCGAGATGGTGATCGCAATTGTGCTATCAGCACTGCTTGCCTTCGCCGTCGGACGCCTTCTTGCGCTCGTCTTGCCATTTCGGCTGCGGCCGATGTATGACCCGGCGTTTGCTTCGAGCTTTCCCGGCGCGAGCCACGCAGGCGATCACCTGCGACTGTGGAGTTCGTTTCCCAGCGACCATGCGGCACTGTGGATGTCGGTCGCAGTGGGTATCTTCCTCATCTGGCGATGGATCGGTGTGCTGGCCGTGTTGCATTGCCTGCTGCTCATCTGCTTGCCGCGCGTGTACCTGGGGCTTCACTATTTCACCGATGTCGTTGCAGGCGCGCTGATCGGAACGGCTGTCGTCACGCTGATGACGCGCGCCCCAATCAGGACGCGATTCGCGCCGCGCATCGTGAGCTGGGTGATTCGACGACCGGGCACGGCATCCATGCTCGCATTTGTTTTCTTCTTCGAACTCGCCACGATGTTCGATGAGCCGCGACTGCTTGCCATCGCGCTCTACAAGATGCTCTGACGCATCGCTAAGGCACGCTGCCTCGTGTCTGCACTGCGAGCCGCGATGCATTTCTGGCGGTTAGCTCTGCTACGTCAACGCCTATTCTCCATACGAATACGCGATAACCCTAAGTCGCCCGAACTACTCAGCCGCATCTCGTGCATGCATACGCTACTCAGGCGACAACTGCATGTCGCACCGGCAGAAATAACCCATTCGGAAGTTTCTTCCTGCTGAATATTTTCAGGCGAATTTTTTTCTGAAATCGTTGTTTACAGTCATCTCATTAGACGATAACCTTGCTTCCGTGCTGACCGATTCGGAAAAGGATGCCTCGAACGAAGCGGTTAGCAAGACGAGTCGGTAAGTAATACCCTTGAACCAGTTTGCATCGGTGACCATCAGTAGTGCGGTCATCGGCCTTCCTCGGCAGGCAATCGTTTGCTGGCTTCACCGCCAGCGCGACAGGAACCAGGCATAGCTCTACGGCCGGTTCAACGCAGTGCGACCGAACCGGTTCCCCAGTAAAGCGAAATACGTTCTTGGTCGTCGGCATGTCATGCCGGCAACCTACTCAAACTCTGCGAGCGAATGCTCGCTCCTTAGTACTGCCAAGTGATCATGAACAACATTCAAGCTACGCAATCCCCGAATTTCCTGTCCAAGGCGAAGGCCGCAACGTTTGCAACCGCAGTGGTCCTGAGCGCGTTGCTCACGGCTTGCGGCGGCGGTGGTGAAGCCGCTATCGATGCCGCAACCAACAAGTCCGCCGATCTGCCGCAGGCAACCGATAAGGCAGCGACCACCGGCTCCATCTTCTATGGCGCGAACGGCCATATCACGAACGGCGGCGCGTATGACAGCACTGCGTACGCAACGCAGCTTGCCCACCTTCAGGACCTCGGCGTGAAGATCTACCGCAACGACGTCTACAGCCAGGCGTCCGCGAAGGTTGTCGCTACGGTTGCGAAGACGTTCGCCGCAGGCGGTGTGCAGGTTTATCCGGTGATCATGCTTGGCCTGAACTTCAACAGCGAGCAGGCGGCCTACAACGCCGGTTACACGCTCGGTCAGCAGACTGCGCAAACGTACAACTACACGTACTACGAAGTGGGCAACGAGATGGAAGCCCACACGCTCGCCGGCAACTACGACGGCAATGTGTGGAACCACTACAGCAATCAGCCGTTCACCATCGCGCGTGGCGCGATCCGCGGCATGATCGCCGGCGTGAAGTCGGTCAACAGCTCGGCGAAGATCATCGTCGACGGTACGTGGAAGCACACCGCGTTCTTCCAGATGCTGGCAGACGGCTCGCAGCCGGACGGCACGCATGGTCACCCGACCGTCAGCTGGGACATCACGGCGTGGCACTGGTATTCCGACCAGGGCGACATGACCCACGCCTGCGGCAATACGGGTTGTCACGACGTCCTCGGCGTGCTTCAGTCGATGGGCAAGCCGATCTGGATCAACGAATTCGGCGTTCGTCCGACCTACGGCACCTACTCGTCGATCGCGTCGTACATGACCGGCAGCCTGATGATGCAGCAGTTCTACAACAATGCGGCCAAGTACAACATCCAGTCGATTCAGGCTTTCGAGATGTATGACGACAGCGAAGGCGCATATGGCCTGATGCAGGGCGACGGCAAGACGCAGAAGCCTGCTTTCACCGCGGTCAAGAACTTCATTGCAACTCACCCGAAGTAAGCAGTCGAAAGGGCCTCCGGGCCCTTTTTTTATGTTCGAATGTTTATGGCGGTGTAGTTCGCATTCCGAAGTAAGGAGCCGAAGCGCCGCGCTCGCAGCGCTGTTGCGAAAGAACCCCGCGAACACCTCGTGCAAGTCCCGGTATCGCAACGTGCTGTCGCTGGTTATGATGCTGGCTTCGAATCCCGCACAGGCTCGCATTGCCACATGAAGGACGAACGCCTCGTCGAAATGAGGATATTCAAGGCCGTCGCGGAGACCGGCGGCTTCACGGCTGCGGCGCTCATGCTGGATCTCCAGCAGCCGTATGTCAGTCGCGCCGTCTCGACGCTGGAAAAGCGTCTCGGCGTCGCGTTGCTCAGGCGCTCGACGCGCCGTCTGCAGGTCACGCAGGAAGGGCAGCAGTATCTTGCGCTCTGCAAGCGCATTCTCGATGAGATCGATGTCGCCGAAGCGCAGCTCTCGCGCGCGGGACAGCATATGACGGGTGGCATCCGCGTCACGGTGGCGACTTCGTTCGGCATGGACCAGATCGTGCCGCTCATTCCCGGCTTTCTCGAACGCTATCCGGGGCTGCGCGTTCGGCTGTCGCTGTCGGATACGCTCGCGGATGTGATCGGCGAAGGGTTCGATGTTGCGATCCGCATGGGCAGTCTTCAAGACTCGAATCTGGTGAGCCGCAAGCTGTGTCATCTCCAGCGCGTGGTGACTGCTTCGCCTTCCTATATCGCGCGTCACGGCGTGCCGTTGACGCCCGCGGATCTCGCGCACCACAACTGCCTGATGTGGGAGCCGCCGATGGACCATTTGAATCATTGGCCCTTCGTGATCGACGGCGAGCGCACTTCCATGCTCATCAACGGAAACTTCCAGACGAGCAGCGGCGTGAGTTCGGTGTATATGTGCCTCGCGGGCGTCGGCATTACGCGCATGGCGGAGCATATGGTGCTTCCGTCCATTCGCAGCAACATGCTCGTGCCACTTCTCACGGACTTTCAGCCGAGCGACGAAACCGCGATCTATGCACTGTATCCGCGCGATTCGTCGCTTCATCCGCGAGTCCGGGCGTTCATCGACTACATTGGCGAAAAGCTCGAGCGGCCGCCGTGGGCCGCCTGAGCCATCGCGCTATTTGTCGTCCAGCGTATTCGGCAGGCGCATCGTCATGGCCGCACCGAGCACGAGGAATGCGGAAATCACATACATGCCGACGTCCGACCTGCCCACAGTCACGTTCAGCATGCCGACGAGATACGGCGACACGAACCCGGCGATATTGCCGACCGAGTTGATGAACGCGAGCGCCGCAGCCACCGATGCGCCGACGAAGAGACTCGTCGGCAACGCCCAGAAAAGCGCGACGCACGAATACACGCCGGCCGCAGCGATGGAAAGACAGACGGTGGTCACGACAGGCCCCGCCGACAACCACATGCTGGCGGCGAGCCCTACCGCGCCGACCAACATGAATAGCGCGAAGTGCGCGCGGCGGCCGCCGGTGCGATCGGCGCTGCGATTGGAGAAGTAAAGCGCGATAGCCGCGACGATATTCGGAATCGCAGAGTAGAGGCCGATGGCGAAGGGGTCGGTTACGCCGCTGCGCTTGATGAGCGACGGCATCCAGAAGCCGAGTGCATAGAGGCCCATGATGAGGCAGAAGAAGATGGCGCAGAACTGCCACAACTTCCGGTTCGCGAGGAACGCACTGGCGCTCGAATGATCGATCTTGCCTGCGTTCTCAGCGCGGATCTCCGCGAGTACGTCTTTGCGCTCGTCTTCGGTAATCCAGCGCGAGCGGGCGGGGTCGTCGTCGAGAAACGCCAGGACAATGAAGGCGAGCACGACCGCCGGAATGGCTTCGATCAGAAAGAGCCATTGCCACGCGGCGAGATGTGCGTTGCCGGAGAATGCGTGCAAAATATAGCCGGAAATAGGGCCTCCGACGACGAAGGCCAGCGGCGCGCCCATCACGTAGATGGACATGGCGCGGCCGCGATAGCGTGCCGGAAACCACAGCGTGAGCAGATACATGATGGCCGGCGCAAAGCCGGCTTCAGCGGCGCCGAGCAGGAAGCGCGCGATGTAGAACATCGTCGGCGTCTTCACGAAGATCATTGCCGCCGAAATGACGCCCCACGTCAGCATGTCCGCGCGATCCACTTGCGCGCGCCGACCTTTCGCATGACGAGATTGCTGGGCACTTCGAAGAAGAAGTAGCCTGCGAAGAAAATGCCCGAGCCGAGGCCGTAGATGGCGTCGTCGAAATGCAATGCATCCAGCATCTGCAATTTGGCGAAGCCCACATTCACGCGGTCGAGATACGCGACCAGATAGCAGATCAACAAGAGCGGCAACAGCCGCCAGTAAGCCCGGTAATAGGTGCGGCTCGTGTCGGCCGGCGTGACGGCTTCTTCGCCATATAGCGCTTCCATGCTTGTCTCCGGTATAGTTTTTTGCGCTGCTTGCGGCATGCGCATTCAAGCTTTCGCGCATGCCGGCCCTGCGGGGACACCTCGTTGAATCAGTCGAGGTAATCGGGCTCCTGTTCCGCGATCTCGTAGAGCATGGTCTGAAAGTGCAGCCAGCTGATGAAAGAGTTACCGAGATGCTCGTGCGAGTATTCGGCGAACTTGGGATCGATAGGAATCGGGCGCGATTCAGTTGCGTCCATCAACAACTGCATCTTGCAGCAATGGTCCAGAGCGATGAAGGTCCACACGGCGTCGTCGATGCTGTGCCGGCTCGCCGTGAGCAGCCCGTGGTTCTGGTGAATGATCGCCTTGTGCTCGTTGAAGGCGCGCGCGATCGGATTGCCCGACTCGTTCGCCACCGGCACCTTGCCGGCGCCATCGCGCACGACGGTATGGCTCCCGTAGAACATGCACGCGTCCTGTGTCACGTAATCGAGCGGCTTGCCCATGGCGGCCCACGCATCGCCGTGCACGGTATGCGCATGGCATGAGCCGATAATGTCCGGATTTTCCGCATGAATCGCCGAATGCAGCACGTAGCCCGCGCGATTGACCGCGTATTTCCCTTCGATAACCGTGCCCGAATGATCGACCAGCACCAGTTGCGAGGTCTTGGTGCGCGACCATGGCACGCACATCGGATTGGTCCAGAAGAGCTCCGGATGCTCGGGATCTCGCACGGTCAGGTGTCCGCCGAAACCGAAGCTGAAACCGTGGCGGGCGAATATGCGGCACGCTGCCGCGAGATGTTCCTTGCGATACCTGCGCTCCTCGGCGGAAGTCGAAAACTTGGGCTCCTGCGGGAAGATCAGGCCATCCTGCGTCGGGCTATAAATCGATTCCTTGGCGTCCATTAACATGCAAGCGTCTCCTCGTTGATGTTCGAGGGGCCAGTATAGAAGCGGATTTCCGGACGATTCAGGGGCCGTCAGGAATAGGTTCTATGCATGTGCAAGGGCAAATGGATGACGCCGGCTACTTCGGTGGCTTGCTTGAGCGGGGTGCTTGTTTCGGGGCGGCGTCGGGCTTGCAGCCGGGGTCCTGCAAGCGGGCCCGCGCCGCGTCGACATCGTTGGGGTAGGTGATCTCGTCGGCGACCGGGTTGTACCCGGCGCATCGATAACGGTCGAGGTCCGAGCGGACTTGCTCGCGGGTGGGGTCGGTGGAATCGGCGTGTGCCTCTAAAGGCAATAGCAGTCCGAGCGACAAGGCGCAGAAGACAGCGAGGCCAGCCGTCGTGCGTTTGCCATTACGGTGCCAGTCGCGTAGCAAAAGCGCCCGGCATGGGGCCGTTTTATTGCGAGCCATTCGAGTTCTCCGTGCTGTCAAGCGCCGGCTACTGCGCCGATGATATCGGCAACTTCTGCGGCAAGTTTTGCAGAAGCTGAGTGGCATGTTGGAGATGATTCTCTCCGATCGGCACGCCTCGCGCCGCGAACGCTTTCACCTGCGCGTCTTCGCCGTGCTGCGCTTCGCTTGCATACAGCGCATTGCCCATCTGATGAATATGCACCTGGGCGATCGCATATTCGCGGTCGAAGGCCGCGCCCGTCATGGTTCCGAGCTCGTCGTATAGCGTGCGGTTCGCCGGATCCATCGCCTGTAACAAGCGAACGTGTTTCTCATCCGCAATCTGGGACAACTCGCCGTTGATGCGCGTATGTTCGGCTACCATTTTCTGCCCGAACTCACGGACCGCCGGTGAGCCACCGCGCTCGGACGCGAGCTTGCCGAGATCGACCTCGGCCTTGCCGACGCTCGCTGCGGTCAGCATGAATTGCTGGTCCGTGGGGCTGACCTGCGCGCCGGACTGCATCAGACGGCAACCCGTGGCTGAAAGGGCGGCTGCGCAGACGAGGGACGCGAGAACCGCTCGACTGTATGGCCGCTCTCTAAGCGCGCCCGCCGCCTTTGTATCCGTATCGCCTTGATAAGCCGGGTGCGCCGGCGCTTTCGAATCCTGACACGTCGCGCTCTCCGTTCGGGTTTGCGTTGCTGACAGCAAGCGCAGCAAAGCGCGGTCCACGAGCGCGGCACATTGCGGTGGCCTTATTGCTAAGACTTGAGTGCCGTATCGAGTATGCGAGAACCGGTAACCGGAAGCACTTCCCGCGCGAGTTCGACGCGATTGCGGCCATTGTCCTTCGCGCGATACAGCGCCTCGTCCGCCTGCTTCAGCAACTGCTCGATGCTTGCATCGGCGGCGCCGAGGTAAGCCACTCCGATGCTGCACGTATAGGAAGGCAGGGCCGAATCGCTCGTGCTCGCAATGCTCGTCTGCAATGCGCGTGCGAGCCCCACTGCCTCGTGGACACTGTCGCACGGAAACAGCACGGCGAATTCTTCCCCGCCCCAGCGTGCGAACTGCGCTTCGGGAGGAAGCGAAAGACTCGCACGTCGCGCGAAGTCCACGAGAATCTCGTCACCCATCGAATGACCGTACGTGTCGTTGATCTTCTTGAAGTGGTCGAGGTCGATCAGCAACAGCGAGAGATAACGCCTCACCTTGCGAGGCGCTTCTCGCGACATGGTGTGAGCGCCCAGAAGGGCGCGTCGATTGAGCAGACCCGTGAGAGGATCGATGCGCGACAGTTGTTCGAGATGAACTCTCAGCCGGTTGACGGCTGTGAGCATGAAGCCGACCGTGATGCTCAGCGACATGAACGCGCCACTGCTCAAGTAGACCATTTGCATCCGGTCGTGCGCGTACAAGCCTTCGTGCGACGCGTCCGGTTGCAGGGACGTCAGGACTCTCGCCGATGCGATGACCGTTTCGAACGCGAACAAGGTGCCGACGACCTTCGCCCCGCTGTCGTCCCGGCCGAAGCGCAGCAACTCATACGCGAGGCGCGCGAAAAGCAGTGTGAGGATCACGTTCGTACACAACGCACGCCCGAAAGGCGTGAAGTGCACCCACGTCATCCAGCTGAGACTGACTGCATCGACGATAGTCAACGCTGCAATGAGCCGTATGAACGTTGGACGGCCGAGGTAGCGTTGGCTACCGATGAGCCAGAGTCCGATGCTGCCGACGATACACGCATTGCCGACGACGACCGATAACCAGTCGGGCAGCGCACCGCGCAGCGCCATCACGAATGCGGCGGCAGAAAAGAGCAGCGAGCCCTGCGCCCATTGCGCGACACCTAGAATCGTTCTAGGGAATGTCCTGCCGATGGAGGACATGACCAGGGCCATCAGCCCAGGCATCACGGATGCCATCAGCAGGACGGTACGCAAGTCGAACGTTGGCATGATGGGCTTGTCGGTGCGCGATGAAATGGGTTTCTCAAGCGTGGTATCGCCGCCATGAAGCCTTGAGGCTTGCAAGCGCAGACAAGCGTGGGCGAGGTAGCCGTCTCCGACGCAACTGGCGGTGGACTCCTTGCGCGTACTGCTGGTGAGGCTCTGTCTACTTGCGTCGGTCAAGGACAGTTATCGGCGTTACGAGGCGAAACTTTAGATAAGCGCGTGTCGTCATGGCAGAGTCGGCAATTGCGGACTATTCGCGCATGATTATTGTCGCGACGACATTTGTCTCCTGCCGCCAGTGCTTCTTGACATAGTGCATACGCACAGATACTCTCCCGTGCTATCGAAGCACTGTAAGCCGCTTCTCATCGGACGAAAAAGTGCATACGCACTCAAGCGAAATGACGACCCCCTCCACGCAACTCCCATCGACGACCGCGCCTCCAATGAGCCGGCCCGCGCGCCGCATTCCCTGGATGCTGCTCGCGCTCGGACTGGTCGCGGCCATACTCATCGCGGCGCTCACTTACTGGGCGCTCGTTCTGCGTTTCGTCCAGACGACCGACGACGCCTACGTCGGCGGCGATGTCACCGTGCTCGCGCCGAAGGTGAACGGCTTCGTGACCGACGTTCTCGTGCAGGACAACCAGCGCGTGACCGCAGGGCAAGTGCTCATTCGTCTCGATGCCCGCGATTACGACGCACGTCTCGCCCAGGCGAATGCCGAAGTATCGAGTGCCCGTGCAGCCGTCGAGGAACTGCGCGCGAAGGACGCATTGCAGGCCGACTTGATCAATCAGGCACAGGCGGAAGTGCGCGCGTCAACGGCCGAACTCACGCGTAGCGGACAGGACCGCGTGCGTTATCGTGAGCTCGTGAAGGACGACGCGGTGTCGAACCAACTCGTCGAACGCGCGGACGCCGACTACAGCAAGGCGCAGGCGTCGGTGGACAAGAGCGGGGCATCGCTCGTCGCGGCGAAGCGTCAGTTGTCCGTGATCGACGCGCAGATCGCCGATGCACAAGCACGCGTGGCGACCGCCGAAGCCGCGCGGCGGGTGGCGCAACTGAACGTCGAATATACGACCATCCGCTCGCCTGTGGACGGCTATGTCGGCAATCGCACCGCGCGCGTCGGCGTGCTGGCGAACGTCGGCACATCGTTGCTCACCATCGTGCCCGCGACCGGCCTGTGGGTCGATGCGAACTTCAAGGAAGACCAGCTCAAGAAGATGCGTGCCGGTGACGAGGCCGATGTGGAACTCGACGCATCGAACATTCCGTTCACGGGCCACGTCGAAAGTCTCGCACCCGCGACGGGAGCCACCTTCAGCGTGCTGCCCGCGGAGAACGCGACGGGCAACTTCACGAAGATCGTCCAGCGCGTGCCTGTGCGCATTCGGCTCGACGTGCCGAAGGGCGCCGAGTCGGTGCTGCGTCCCGGCCTGTCCGCGACGGTGAAGGTGCACCTTCGCAAGCACAACGGTTGAGGCACTCATGAACCGAAACGTGCTCGACAATCCGGCTGAAGCGCCCGTGAGGGGGCGCGTCTTTGCCTTCGCGCTCATGTGCCTCGGCTTTTTCATGGCGACGCTGGATATCCAGATCGTCGCGTCATCGCTGAAGGATATCGGCGGCGGACTATCCGCTAGCCAGGACGAGCTGTCGTGGGTTCAGACGTCGTATCTCATTGCGGAAATCCTCGTCATTCCGATGTCCGGCTGGCTCTCGAAAGTGTTCTCGACGCGGTGGCTCTTCGCGGCCTCCGCCATCGGCTTCACCGTGACGAGCATGCTGTGCGGTCTTGCCTGGGACATCGACTCGATGATCCTCTTTCGCGGCCTGCAAGGCGCGCTCGGTGCAGCGATGATCCCAACAGTGTTCACCACCGCGTTCGTCCTCTTTCCCGGCAAGCAGCGGATCATTGCCTCGACGACTATCGGCGCGCTTGCATCTTTGGCACCGGCCATCGGCCCGGTCATCGGCGGATGGATTACCGACCAATGGTCGTGGCACTGGCTCTTTTATCTCAATCTCGTGCCGGGTCTGGTCGTTGCCGTGCTGGTGCCGAAATACGTGCATATCGACAAGCCTGACCTCACGCTGCTGAAGAAAGGCGATTATTTAGGCATCCTACTCATGTCCGGATTCCTCGGATGTCTGGAATACGTGCTGGAAGAGGGCCCGCGCAAGAACTGGTTCGGCGACGGCGCCATCATCGCGTGCGCGTGGATCTCGGGCATCTGCGGATTTCTGTTCATCGTTCATGCGTTGACGGCGAAGGATGCCATCGTCGACTTGCGGGCGTTATGCGTGCGCAACTTCGGTATCGGCAGTCTGCTTTCCTTCGTGACCGGCATCGGCATCTTTACGTCGGTCTTTCTCACGCCGGTGTTTCTCGGCCGTGTGCGCGGCTTCGATTCGTTGCAGATCGGCATTGCCTTGTTGTCGGTCGGATGCTTTCAGTTGGCATCGATCGGCGTGTACGGCTACGCGTCGCGCATCATCGACATGCGTGTACTGCTTGTTTTCGGTCTGATTTGTTTCGGCCTGGGCTGCTACTTCTACACGCCGCTGACCAATGAATGGGGCTGGCAGCAACTCCTGTTGCCCCAGGCCTTGCGGGGCATCGGCCAGCAATTCGCGGTGCCGCCCATCGTGACGATGGCGCTCGGTTCGCTGCCGCCATCGCGTCTCAAGTCGGCTAGCGGGTTGTTCAATCTGATGCGCAATCTCGGCGGCGCGATAGGTATCGCGGTGAGCGCGACCATGCTCAATGACCGCTTGAATCTGCATTACCTGCGGCTGGCCGAAAACGTGACCATCGGACGGCCCGCCATCGAAGACGTGCTCGCGCGCAGTTCCGCGCATCTCGCCGCCGTTGCAGGCGATGCCCTCGATGCGACGCAGGCCGGTCTCGCATCGCTCAACGCGATGGTGCTGCGCGAGGCGCTCGTTCTGACCTTCGCCGACTGCTTCTATGTGCTGGCGCTGTGCTTTTCCGTGGGGATCGTCAGCGTGCTATTCGCGCGGCCTATCGGCAGCGCGCCGCCGTCCTCGGAAGCGCATTGAGGACATTATGAAGAAAATATATTTAGCCATACTAATGATGTTCGCGCTTGCGGCCTGCGCGGTGCAGCCCGCCACCCACGCCGACTTGCCCGCCACGGTGCGAACCACCGCGCCGGCCGACTGGAGCGTGAACGTGCCTACGGCAGACACAGATGCCGCGACATGGTGGAATCAGTTCAACGATCCCGTCATGCACGCACTCGTCGCGTCCGTGCTAGACAGCAATCTGGATCTGCAAGCCGCAGTCGAGCGCGTAAAGCAGGCGCAGGCTTTGACGACGCAGCGTCGCGCCGCGCTCCTGCCGCAGCTCGATGCCAACGCAGGCGCTTCCAATACGCGGCAGAATACGCCGCCGCCGTTAGGCTACGTTCGTGAGGCGGGATTCGGTCTCGCACTGAGTTGGACGCCAGATGTGTTCGGCGGCGAGCGGCTCGAACTGCTTGCGTCGCAGGCGCAACTCGTCGGGCGTGAGCATGCGGCGGATCAGATCAGGCTCGCGCTAGCGGCGGATACCGCATCCGCTTATGTGGACCTGCGGTGGGCGCAGGCCGAACTGAAGATCCTTCAGGACAACCTGGTCATCCGCGAACGCGCGCTGAAACTCACGCAGCGGCGCTTGCAATACGGTCTTTCGACGCAACTCGATGTCGCTCGCGCGCAGAACCAGTTGAGCGATGTGCAAGCGCGCATTCCGCGCACGAACGCGACCATTCAACATCAGCTGAGCCTGATCGCGGTGTATGCGGGCCGCACGCCGGAATCCGCCGATAGCTTGCTGCTTGCCGATGCAGGGGCCACGCCGGTCATACCGGTGCCTGCGCAAGGCGCGCCGCAGATGTTGCCGTCGGACGCGCTGTTGCATCGTCCGGATGTGCTTATCGCTTATGCGCAGGTTCAGCAGCGCGCCGCCGAAGTCGGCGTCGCGCGCGCCGAGCGTTATCCGAAGTTCTCGCTGCGGCTGACGGACGGCTTGCTCGCGTCGTCGTATCTCGGCTTGCCGACGCTCACCGACAACCTGTTCTCGGCCGCGCTCAACGCGACCAGTCCCATTTTCAACGCGGGCCGCATTAGCGCGGAAATCGAGCAAAACGAAAGCCGGATGCGCGAGTCGGAATCGAACCTGCGTCAGACGCTGCTTCAGGCGTTGAAGGACGTCGAAGACACGCGCAGCGATCTCGTCAGCAGCGCCGATCAGACAGCGCGTCTGAACGATGCGCTCGCCGCGTCCGGGAAATCGCTCACGCTTTCGACGCAGCTTTACAAAGGCGGCGCGGCGAGTTTTCTCGACGTCCTCGACGCGCAGCAAGCGTATTTGCGCGATGCAGACGCGCTCAATCAATCGCGCCGCGAACACGCGCTCGCGGCCGTGGCGATGTATCGGTCGCTGGGGGGCGGGTGGAGCGTGACGAACGATGATGACGCCATCCGCACTGCGATGAGTCGGTGAAACCTTTTGCGGTCATGCCCGCTCGCGGGACTGTCTTGCGGCTATTCAGTTTCGACCTACGCGCAACAGTTGGTGATGCTAACTAATGCTGCCAGGACGAACCCGAATAGAAATACTGTCCTAGCCCTACGGTGAACACGAGGCAGCCATACAACGCATGCTCGAAGCAAGCCAGTGCGAGCGATCGGCGCTCTCGATAAGTTGCGGCGAACAATGCGCCGCCGATAGCCGTCATCGCGGGCGCGACCCAGTTAAGGAAGATGACGTGCGCATAGCCGAAAGCCAAGGCGGACGCGGCGATATAGCCTCGATTCGCGCCGAATAGCGGCTTATAGCGGTGCAGCAGGAAGCTGCGGAAGATCAGTTCCTGTGGCCACACAGACAAGACCGGGTAGAGCAGCATCACGAGGAGCCACGTAGCAGGATGCTCGCGCGGCAATGACAGCAACGCATGTGGCGAGAAGTGCCACACGGCCAAAACGACGAGACACGAAAGGACGGCGAAGCGCAGCATCACGGGCCTGAGTCCAGCCCGAAAACGGCGCCAGTTCCAGTCGTTCTCATAGACCGACGGTCTTCGACGTCGCTCGAAGTAGTGAATGCAAAGAGGCGCGAGCCAAATTATGGCGAGGAGCACGGCGGTTCGTCGCGTGCTCAGGATGAAGACAGGCAGGCCCGTATAGAGCGCGAGGAATTCGGCCCATAAGGCAAGCGGCCTTGAAGTGAGTTTCGTATCGTTGGCGTGGCGATGCATGGGCGAGCGAGGCCTGCTATAGGCGCCGACTACCGCGCTCACCCATATCGAACTCACTCACGGCGTAGGCGGTGCACCAAGATCGGCGGCGGTCTTGCGCTCCGCATCGAAAACAATGCGCCGCGCTTCCCGATCGTACACGCATCGCACGCGCGCGCCTTCGACGATATCGCCCTTGAGCATCTCTTTCGCCAGTTCGTTTTCAATGAGTTGACGAATCTGCCGGCGCAATTCCCGCGCGCCGAATTCCGGCCGGTATCCGGCTTTTCCGAGGTATTCGACGACCGATCCGTCGAACTCCAAATCGATGTCCTGACTGTGCGCCATGCGCCTGACGTGCTCCAGTTGCAATTGCACGATCTGCCGGATTTCCTCACGTCCGAGCGACTTGAACAAGATGATGTCGTCGATGCGGTTCAGGAACTCGGGCCGGAAATGCTGACGCAGCACGTTCATCACGCCGCTTCTCACGGAGTCGTCCGCGTCGCTGTCCGAACTCGTGAAGCCGAGGGTCGCGCGCCTTTGTCCCGCGATCACGTCGGACGCGAGGTTGCTGGTCGCGATGATCAGCGTGTTGCTGAAATCGACCACCCGTCCTTTGCCATCCGTGAGGCGTCCGTCGTCGAAGACTTGCAGCAGCACGTTATAGACAGCGGCGTGCGCCTTCTCTATCTCGTCGAGAAGAATCACGCTATACGGACGCCGGCGCACGCGCTCGGTCAGTTGCCCGCCTTCTTCATAGCCCACGTAGCCGGGCGGCGAACCGATCAGCCGCGACACGGCGTGACGCTCCATGTATTCGCTCATGTCGACACGCAGCATGGCGTCTTCATCGCCGAACACGACTTCGGCCAATGCCTTCGCGAGTTCGGTCTTGCCCACGCCCGTCGAGCCGAGAAAGAGAAAGACCGCGATCGGCCGGTTGCGTCCCTGAAGGCCCGTTCGCGCGCGCCGCACTGCATCGCTTACCGCGCGCACGGCTTCCTCCTGACCGATCACGCGTTCATGCAGGCGCGCCTCCATGTTCAGCAGCCGCTCGCGCTCCTGCTCGGTCAACTGAGTGACCGGAATGCCCGTGAGCGTCGCGACAATCTCGGCGATCTGCGTCACCGTCACATTCGACGTATTCGTGCCGATGCGCTTCTTCCATTCGTCCGTCGCATCGTTGAAGGCTTTCTGCTTGCCGGCGATCTCGGCATCGAGCGCGTGCGCGCGGTCGTATTGCTTGCGCGACGCTGCGTAGTCCTGTTCGCGGCGCAGTTGCGCGAGTTCGGACTCGAGTTCGAGAATGGCCGCGGGCCGCGACGTGGCCGATAGATTGACGCGCGCCGCTGCCTGATCGACGAGATCGATTGCCTTGTCCGGCAGAAAGCGCCCGCTGATATAGCGATCCGACAACTCGGCTGCGGCGACAATCGCATCATCCTGAATCGTCACCTTGTGATGCGCTTCGAGGCGGTCGCGCAAGCCGCGAAGAATGTTGATGGTTTGCGCGACGCTCGGCTCGGGAATCAGCACGGGTTGAAAGCGCCGTTCGAGCGCCGCGTCTTTCTCTATGTGCTTCTGATACTCGGCGAGCGTCGTCGCGCCGATCAGGTTCAGTTCACCGCGCGCCATCGCGGGCTTGAACACATTCGCGATATCGAGTCCGCCTTCGCCGCCGCCCTGTCCCGCGCCGACGATCGTATGCACCTCGTCCACGAAAAGCAGCAACGTCTCGCGGTTGGCCGTAATCTCGTCGATGACCTGCTTCACGCGTTCTTCGAACTCGCCGCGATACTTGGCGCCCGCGACCATCGAGTTCACGTTCAGTTCGATGAGCCGCTTGTCGCGCACCGACTCGGGCACATCGCCGCCGATCATGCGTTGCGCGAGACCTTCGACGACTGCGGTCTTGCCGACGCCCGGCTCGCCGATGAGCACCGGATTGTTCTTGCGCCGACGGGCCAGAACTTCCACCATGGTTTCGATCTCGCTTGCCCTGCCGATCACGGGATCGAGATGACCTTCGCGTGCGAGCGCGGTCAGGTCGCGGCTGAACTTGTCGAGGTTCGGCGTGCGCGAAGGCGGGCCGTCTTTGTTAGGCGGCCCGCCCGCGCCGACCGTTTGCGTCGTCAGCCGCCGCAGCGCCTGCGCGTCCACGCTCATCTTGCCGAGCAATTGCCCGGCGAAGCTGTCCGGCACTTCGGACAGGCCGATCAACAAGTGTTCAGGCCCGATGTAGCTATGCCGCAACTGACGCGAGGCCACGAATGCGCGGTCCAGCGCGCTCTTCAGGCGGGGCGATACGCCGATGGCGCCGCTTGCGGGCGGCGGCACGCCTTCGCGGCGTTGCACGTTCGCGTCGATAAAGCGGCGCACTTCGTTCGCGTCGATGCCAATGTTCTTCAGCATCGACTGCACGACGGCGTTATCGGCAAGCTCGTACAGAAGGTGCTCGGTATCGACTTCCGTACGTCCGAATTGCACGGCGCGTTCGGCCGCGCGCATGAGCATTTCTTTCGCGCTGTCGCTCAAATAGCGCTCCAGCCCGACGCCTTGCGCGCTCGTCTCGCGCTCGGGCGAGACGCGCTGCGCCGCTGCATCGGGCTGGCCGGGGTTATCGCTCATGAAGAGCGCTTCGAAAGGGGATAAGGCGCGTTGATGTCGCGTCAACTGCGCATAGTGAAAGTCGCAGACATTCAGGACGTGCCGGCGGCCATCGCGCAGGACCGCCAATCGAACGGTCGCCGGCCGGGCGCCGCATACATCGCACATATGAGGCATGGTTCGTTTCCCTGTCTCTGAACAAGTGAAGGACGCGCATGCGCGCAGACTCACAGGGCGCGCAACGTTCGTACCCGGCAACGCCAGTGCGGCGCGGCGATTGCTTGACGCAGCAATCCGTTCTGGAGCAGTCCGATGATTCGTTTTATTGCTTTCTTTCTGCGCTTTGCTGGTGGCTTGTTGATCGCAGCGCCCATGTCCGTATTTGCGCAAACGTCCACACAGCAAGTACCGATGACTCGCGCGCGGGCGCAGTGCGAGCTTCGGGAACTGGAAAGCGTCGGCTATCAGCCATGGCAAGAAGATTTCTACTACCCGCGAAACTTGCAACTCGCGCAGGCACGGCTTGCAGCGAAGAAGCGCGCGCAAGGGTTGGAAGGCGTAGACACTTGCGCGGGTAGCGACGCTGCAAAGACGCAGTAAGAGGCGCGTTTATCGACTCTCTACCGCAGACGCGACGCTGCGACCGACTATGCTGCTGGCTGCTTATTGCTGCTGCCATCGCCGAGCGTGTTGCCGCTTCCGCTTCTATCGGAGGCGCCGTCCACTTCGGTCTGCTGCCGCTCCTCGCGAGCCCGTTCGCGCTCCGTCTCGCTTGGCTGCTTGTTTTGCTCTCCAGAAGTCTGCTCGCTCATGGTCACGCTCCGTTGGTTGAGAACGATAGCGCCGCATGCGTCATGCCCGTCGAGAGGCGGTATCGCCATAACCTGGGCATAGCCATTGCAGGTGATGCGATAGCCTGTGCGATACCACGTGAAATAGGAAGGAGGGCGCTTTGCCAGGCGGCGGCCCTGCCATCAACCAAACGGAGTCAGTCATGGCCAGACACGCGAATAGCCCGTCGGGACCCGGCAACCCGAGAGCCGTCGAGACGTCGGATATCACTGAGGAAGAAGGGCTCGTCGAATTGTCCAGCAAGGAAGACACGATAGGCGGGACGGAAGGTGCCGGCGTGCAGCGTCGGGAAGGCGGCAGTAACGAAGACGGCGCGGCGTCCGTGAAAGGCGAATGACGTGGCGTCGTAAGGCGTGTAGCCGCTATTTCAGGTGGCTACACGCATGAGCAGTGCGCGTTGTCTGCTTAAGGATGCGCATGGCGCTCGCATCGCGCGATGCGCTGAAACTCCGACGCAAATTGCAAGCGGTGGCCCTGCGTTGCGTAGCGGCCTAATTCCACGGTCTCGCCCGCGCTGCGAACGAACAGTCGTACGCCTGCGCCGTTCTGCGCGACAAGCAACGTCACCCACCGCGTGTTGAATTGATGCGTGCATTTACGCCTGCCGCATATTGATTCGACGACGAGAACATCGTCCTGCAAGGTAACGAGTTCGCCGTCAACGGCATGCCGCGCATACACGAAGAAGCAGCACCAGATCGCGCAAGCGTGAACGAGCGCGGCAGCGTAAAAGAGAACGCATCCGTTCAGTGCATGCATGGTCGAAGCGAACGCGACCGGAATGACAGAAAGGCCCGCGCACGCGATAGCGAACGACGCCGGACTGCACGACGAACGGCGGTAAAGAAGCCATTGTCGCGAGGACTGGATGTCGGCCATACGCGCTCCACGAGATGTCGCCATGTCGGCATTGCAGAGCAATCGGTAGTCCCATGCACCGCTCGAAACGGCGATACAACGGCATGCCGAATGCTCTTTCTCAGCGCCACTGGAGAGCGCCATGACCGACATCCATCACTCGATCGCAGATCCCGCAATTCCGCATTCCGACTCGCACCACGTCCCTCACGGCCTGCGGCGATGGTTGTTCACGACGAACCACAAGGACATCGGCACGCTCTACCTTGCCTTCTCGTTCATCATGTTTCTGGTGGGCGGAACAATGGCGCTCGCCATTCGCGCCGAACTCTTTCAGCCCGGCTTGCAATTTTTCCGGCCCGAGTTCTTCAATCAACTGGTCAGCTCACACGGTCTCGTGATGATCTTCGGCGCGATCATGCCCGCGTTTGTCGGCTTCGCGAACTGGATGATTCCGCTGCAGATCGGCGCAAGCGACATGGCATTCGCTCGCATGAACAACTTCTCGTTCTGGCTGCTGCCGGTGGCGGCGGTGTTGCTCATCGGGCAGTACTTTTTGCCGGGCGGCGCGATGCAGGCGGGATGGACCATGTATGCGCCGTTGTCGGTGCAACAGAGCGCGGGCATGGACCTGACCATCTTCGCGATTCACATCATGGGCGCGTCGTCGATCATGGGCGCGATCAACATCATCGTGACCATCCTCAACATGCGCGCGCCGGGCATGACGATCATGAAGATGCCGCTTTTCGCATGGATGTGGCTCATCACTGCGTACTTGCTGATTGCGGTGATGCCGGTGCTCGCGGGTGTCATCACGATGGTGCTGTTCGACCGGCACTTTGGGACCACGTTCTTCAATGCAGCGGGCGGCGGCGATCCTGTCATGTACATCCACCTATTCTGGTTCTTCGGGCATCCGGAGGTGTACATCATGATCCTGCCGGCGTTCGGCATCATCTCGCAAGTCGTGCCGGCGTTCTCGCGCAAGCCGCTCTTCGGCTATAGCTCGATGGTCTACGCGGGGTCGTCCATTGCGGTGCTGTCGTTTCTCGTCTGGGCGCATCATATGTTCACGACAGGGATGCCGGTGTCCGGTCAGCTGTTCTTCATGTACGCGACGATGATTATCGCCGTGCCCACAGGCGTGAAGGTGTTCAACTGGACGGCCACCATGTGGCGCGGCGCGCTTACGTTCGAGACGCCGATGCTCTTTGCCATCGGATTCATTTTCGTCTTTACGATCGGCGGCTTTACCGGTGTGATTCTGTCCATGGCGCCGCTCGACATTCCGCTGCACGGCACGTATTACGTGGTCGCGCACTTCCACTATGTTTTGGTTGCGGGGTCGTTATTCGCGCTCTTTGCCGGGTGGTACTACTGGTCGAGCAAATGGACCGGCCGTCTTTACAACGAGACACGAGGAAAGATTCATTTCTGGATCACGATGATCTCGTTTAACGTGACGTTCTTCCCGATGCATTTTCTCGGGCTGGCCGGCATGCCGCGTCGCTATGCGGATTATCCGGCGCAATTCACCGAGTTCAATCAGATTGCGACCATCGGCGCGTTCGCGTTCGGACTGGCGCAGGTGTATTTCCTGTTCTTCGTCGCGTTGCCAACCTATATGCGAAGCAGTAGTACCCGGCCCGTCGCCGAGTCGCCCTGGGATGGGGCGCAGGGCCTCGAATGGACGGTGCCGAGCCCCGCGCCGTATCACACGTTCGAGACGCCGCCTAAGGTGGTGTGAGATGCGGTGCGCGTAGGTTTAGTCGAGAAAGCAAGCGGCGAACTCATGACGCATCGCGAGTTCGCCGCCAATACTTCAGTCATGGATCAGACGATCTGCTCCAATGCGCGGGCCACTCGGGCGACGGCCGCATCCACATCGTGCAGCTTGTCGAGACCGAATAGCCCGATGCGGAAAGTCTTGAAATCGTCGGGCTCGTCGCACTTGAGCGGAACGCCGGCCGCCACTTGCAAGCCGGCATCGGCGAACTTTTTGCCGGAGCGGATGCCGTCGTCGTCCGTGTAGCTGACGACCACTCCCGGAGCCTCGAAACCCTCCGGCGCCACGCTCTTGAAGCCCTTCTCGGCCAATAGCGCGCGCACGCGTTGACCCAGTTCGAGTTGCTCCGCGCGTACCTTGTCGAAGCCGTAGGAGTCCGCTTCCTTCATCGCATCGCGCAGCGTTTCGAGACTGTCCGTGGGCATCGTCGCGTGATAGGCGAAGCCACCTTTTTCGTAGGCTTCCATGATCTGCAGCCATTTGAGCAGGTCGCAGGCGAAGCTGGTGCTCGTCGTCGCTTCGATCCTTTCGCGCGCGAGGGGACTGAGCATCACGAGCGCGCAGCACGGCGAAGCGCTCCATCCTTTCTGCGGTGCGCTCAGAAGGACGTCGATGCCGCTTGTCTGCATATCGACCCACACGGTGCCGGAGGCGATGCAATCGAGCACGAACATGCCTCCGACCGCATGCACCGCGTCCGATACGGCGCGCAAGTAGCTGTCGGGAAGCATCACGCCCGATGCCGTTTCGACATGCGGGGCAAAGACCAGATCGGGCTTGTGCTCGGCGATGGCCGCGACGACTTCATCCACCGGAGGCGGCGCATACGGGACCTGTCTGCCTTGCTGCGCCGGACGGGCCTTCAGGACGACGGACTCGGACGGAATGCTGCCCATGTCGAATATCTGCGTCCAGCGGTAACTGAACCAGCCGTTGCGAATGACGAGACACTTCTTGTTCGTCGCGAATTGACGCGCGACGGCTTCCATGCCGAAGGTCCCGCTGCCGGGAACCACGGCGGCCGAATGCGCGTGATAGACCTTCTTGAGCAAGGCCGAGATGTCGCGCATGACGCCCTGGAAGCGCTGCGACATATGATTGAGTGACCGGTCGGTGAAAACGACTGAATATTCGAGAAGTCCATCGGGGTCCACATCGGGGAGTAAACCTGACACGCTCGCCTCCTGCAATGGCAGAAATAGGGGATTCAATTCATTCTAACGAAAGCCGCGTACAGCATGCACGGCGGCCTCAGCTCGAAGCCGTAAGCTCAACCTGCCGAGGATACATCCATCGAGGACTTTGTTCCGGTTCGATGTTCGCAATCGATTGTCCAAATATAGATAGAGCTACTAACTATCTGGCGACAACCAACATTTCCTGCCCGGCACGATCCCTGCGACAAACGGCGACCGCCGCTAGAATGAATTCGACTCTTCTGCTGTCGCCACCAACGCTTTCATCGAAACTTTCCATCTGAAAGGAGTCTGGACATGATGAACCGGGACAATCCCGTCTGGCTGATTACCGGCTGTTCAACGGGCTTCGGCCGTGAATTGGCGAACGCGGTGCTCGAACGCGGCTGGCGCGCGGTCGTGACGGCCCGCGATCCGTCGAAGGTGCAGGACATCGTCGAAGGGCGCGAAGACCGCGCGATCGTCCTGCCGCTCGACGTACAGAACCGCGAACAGATCAAGAACGCCGTCGATCAGACGATGCAACGCTTCGGCCGCATCGATGCTCTCGTGAATAACGCAGGTTACGGCTACCTTGCGGCGATCGAAGAAGGCGAAGACGACGTGGTGCGCGACATGTTCGAAACCAACGTGTTCGGTCTCGTCGATATGACGAAGGCGGTGCTGCCCGTCATGCGCGCGCAGAAGAGCGGCATCGTGATTAACGTGTCGTCTATCGGCGGACTCGCCAGCTTCGCCGCGACAGGCTACTACCACGGCACCAAGTACGCGGTGGAAGGCATATCGGAATCGCTCGCGACGGAACTGAAGCCGCTCGGCATCGACGTGATGATTGTCGAGCCGGGCCCGTTCCGGACCAACTGGGCGGGGCCGTCGATCAAGTCCTCGGGGACCGAGATCGCCGACTATGCGGCGACCGCGGGCGAGCGTCGCAAGCAGACAGCGGCTCGCAGCGGCAATCAGGCGGGCGATCCGGTGCGCGCGGCGCATGCCATCATCGAAGCCGCGACTGCGGATACACCGCCGCTGCGTCTGCTGCTCGGTAAGACCGCGCTGGAACTGGCGCGCAAGAAGCTCGACATGCTCAAGCGCGACTTCGACACGTGGGAAAAGACGACGGTGGGCGCGGATTTCCCCGAAAACGAAGCGTAACGGGCCGCGAGTGCGTCACTCGATCACGCGCAGCGCTTCGGCGAGATCCATGAGCGGCACCGGCTTCACGAAGTGACGCTCGAACCCGGCGTCAGCCGAGCGCTTGCGGTCTTCGGGCTGACCGTAGCCGGTCAACGCAAAGAGACGCGGCGCGTGAGCCCCGTGTTGCCGTTGCAGCGTCCTGGCAAGCTCGTAGCCGTCCATGCCGGGCAAGCCGATATCGAGCACGGCGAACGCCGGGCGAAAGTCCGCCGCGACTCGCAGTGCCGTTTCCGGCAGGCTCGCCGTCGCCACGTCGAATCCGAGTTCGGTAAGGAACGCTTCCATCGCGAGAAGACCGTCTTCGTTATCGTCGACGAGCAGCACGCGCACGCCGTTTCCGTCGGGAAGCGAATGCCAGTACGGCAATGCGTCCACCGGCGCGAGCGCATGCGGTGCGGTCGGCAGCGTCACGACGAAGGTGGACCCCTTGCCCGGCCCTTCGCTCGTCGCGGTGACGGTGCCGCCATGCAGCTCGACGAGATTCTTCACGAGCGCAAGGCCGATCCCCAATCCGCCTTTCGCGCGGTCGATGGTGGTTCGTCCCTGCTCGAAGATGGTGAAGAGGCGAGGCATCAGTTCGTCGCTGATGCCGGCGCCGTTGTCGGACACGGAGACCACGATCTCCGTCGCACGCGTCACGGCTTCGACGCGGATGGTGCCGCCCGCATCCGTGTATTTCGCCGCGTTGTTGAGCAGATTGCCGAAGACCTGCGTGAGCCGCGTGAGGTCCGCGGAGATCAATGCGCCGTCGTCTCTCACGGAGAGCGACAGGGTTTGGCCGCGCTGCTCGATCAGCGGACTCGCGGCCTCGATCGCCCGCGTCAGCACGGACCCGATTCGCACGGGTTCCAGATGCAGCTCGATGGACCCGCGCGTGATGCGGCTCACGTCGAGCAGATCTTCGACGAGCCGCGACAGATGCGACACCTGCCGCTCGATGATCTCGTGATACTTGTCCGAGGCGCCGCCACGATGTTTGCGAATAAGGCCGAGCGCGGTCGTGATCGGCGCGAGCGGATTGCGCAGCTCGTGACCGAGCATGGCGAGAAATTCGTCTTTTGCGCGGCTTGCCGTCTCGCGTTCGTGAGCGGCCCGCGCGGCCTGCAAACCGGTGGCCGCGAGCGAGGTCGCCGCGCGGAGAAACGCGAGATCCGCGACGGTGGGAAACGAGGGATCCGCCGAGCCGAACCAGACGCTGCCCTGTGCGGCCGTGTAGCCCATGCTCATGCGCACGAGCCGTTGCGCGCCGGCCGGCGTCGCCTGAAGCACGGCTCGCGGGCTGATGGGCATGCTCCGCCACGCTTCGATAGCCGGCTCCCAGGCGAGGCGCGTATCGGCGGTGGCTTGCGCTTCGGACAGACGCAGGCTATCGAAGGGAGGGGCGTCCGGAAGCAGCGGCACGTGCGCGTAGCAAATATCCAGACGCACGATTCGCTCGACGGCCTCTGTCATCAGTGCGATGACCGTGCGGCCGTCTCGCCCCGCCCATAGCGCGGGCAGCGCCAGCAGACCCATGAGATCGCGCAGGCTGCGCTCGGCGGCTTCCCGCGACAGCGCCTCGATAGCCGCGTCAGCGGTCATGCTCTTCCAGAGAGGCGCCGGAGCTCAAAGCCGGCTCGTCGCCCGGCGCGGATTCGGCGGACCGACGCCGTTTGAGTTCGCGAATCATCTCCGAAGGCGGCGTGAAGAAGGGATTCTCCTGCACCACGCCGTTGATGAGCGTCATCGGGTGCGTGCGCAGCAGGTCCATGAGCATCGCGCCAGAGAGCTTCGCCATGTCGTACACGCAGATGGCGGGCTGGCGGTTGCGGGCGAGCACCTCGTTGACCTCGGCTTCGTATTCGATCAGCTTGGGCGCAGTTTCGATGTCCTGGAATATCCAGTCCATGTTCCCCATGATGCGCAGACGCGAGAATCCCGCGTCGCGGCCGGTCCCCGTCAGATGCTCGACGGCGGCCAGCATCTGGTCCTTGTCGAACACGCCTTCGTCATTCAGATACGCATCGCCCCAGGGCACGAGTTCGAGCTGGCCGCAGGCCTCGCAGTGCGCCGCATCGATGCCCGATGCCGTGAGCCGCGCGCGATGGTCGGCGAACAAGGCGGGATCGATGATATGCATGACCTTTTCGCCACTTTCGACCGCCTCCTTGAAGAAGGGATTGAGCGTTGCGTACTCTTCGTCGCGGCTGTTGAAGAACGCGCAGACGTGATACGCGTCGAGCGGCGTACCGGCCAATTTAGGCGGATGCATGAAGGCCTTCTGGTGGGGAATAGGAGGGGGGCGCGGCAATGATACGCTAGACGCGCGGCACCAGTCCGGTAATTCGTCGCGCGCTTGCGACCGTTGTAACGGCGCAAACGCCGGCAAAGACGCTTGCCATGCGCGGGTTTGCCCCTAGCGCGCGATAAACAAATGGAATCGGTTCCGGAGGAATTGTGATTGGATTTCTGACCGGCGCCGACTTATCGTGCCTCAGTCCAATGCCGCCTTGCGCGCGTCGGAATCGACACCCGGCCTCGCCGAAAAAACTATATCCAGGAGACATACCCCATGGAGCAATCCTCCACTGCGCCGCGCGTGCCGGAATCGGACGCGAGCGGCGCGCAGTTCGTCGCGTCCGACGACCGCGCTTCGCCGCGCGTCCGGCGAATTCAGCGTACCGCGCTGGGTTTGCTCCTCTTGAGCGGCATCATCAACTATATCGACCGCGCCACGCTGTCCATCGCGAATCCGCTGATCCGCCATGACCTCGGGCTGTCGGTCGCCGAAATGGGCCTGCTGCTTTCGGCGTTCCTGTGGGCGTATGCGTTCGCGCAACTGCCGGCCGGGGCGCTCGTCGACCGCTTCGGCGCGCGCATCATGCTGGCCGTCAGTCTCGCGACGTGGTCGGTGGCGCAGGCGTTCGGCGGCGTCGTGACGAGCTTCGGCCAGTTCTTCGCCGCGCGCATGGTGCTCGGCATCGGCGAGGCGCCGCAGTTTCCGACGAGCGCGAAGGTCGTGCGCGACTGGTTCGGCAAGAAGGAGCGGGGCGCCGCGACCGGCATCTGGAACAGTTCGTCCACGCTCGGCACCGCGATTTCCGCGCCTTTGCTGACGGTGGTGATGTTGGCCGTCGGATGGCGATGGATGTTCGGGATCATGGGCATTGCCGGTCTCGTCGTGGCGCTGTGCTTCTACGCCGTGCATCGCGACCCGCGTCAGGTCGAGCTGACGCAACGCGAGCGCGCCTACCTCACGGATGTCGATGGCGAAGTGCAGAGCCGGCCGACGTGGCGCGAATGGCGGCGCCTCTTCGAATTCGGCACGACGTGGGGCATGCTGCTCGGCTTCTTCGGCACGATCTACGTCTTGTGGCTCTATAACGCGTGGCTGCCGACGTATCTGCAGATGGAGTTCCATCTGACCATCTCGAAGTCCGGATGGGTGGCCGCGGTGCCTTATCTCTTCGGCGTGATCGGATCGCTCTCCGGCGGCAAGATCTGCGACGTGCTCGCCCGGCGCGGCGTATCGGCGGTCAATAGCCGCAAGTACCCGATGGCGGCTTCGCTCTTCGGCGTCGCTGTGTTCACGGTGCTGACCGGCCTCACGCACAGCGCGACGCTGGCGGTCGTGTTCATCTCCATCTCGATGCTGCTGCTTTACGTGTCGAGCAGCGCGGCCTGGGCGACGGCTTCGGTGGCCGCGCCGGCCAACTGCACGGCGTCGATCGGCGCGATGCAGAACTTCGGCGGCTACTTCGGCGGCGCGCTCGCGCCGGTGGTGACGGGTTTCATCGTGCAGCAGTCGCACTCGTTCCAGCCCGCGCTTTTCGTCGGGGCCGGCGTGGCGTTCGTCGCGGTGATCGGTTATTGGGTGCTGGTGCGTGGCCCGATTCCGCCGGCCGCGCTCGACGAGCGCGCATAACGGCAAACCGACCGCACACCGCCGCGACGCCCGCTATCGTTGATACGTTAGCCGGCGAGCGCGGCGGGAAACGCAATCTCATAGCGCGCGGCGGTGGCTTCCAGCGCCGGCGCGATGGTCGGATGCAGCACCACGCCGTCGCGCAACTGGTCGCGCTTCAAACTCCATCCGCGATCGCCCGGCATCCGCACGCTCGATGTTCCCGGGCGCGGCGGATTCTCCCTGCAAGCGTCGCCGATCCAGTCCATTTGCCGCTCGAACGCAGCGGGACCGCCGAAGGCCGCGGGATCGTACAGCGACAGAAACACGGTCGCGCCCCAGCCATCCGGCGGATCGGCACGGCCGTGACCGGCGAGACCGCCCGTCAGCGCCTCGATCAAGAGCGCCAGCCCGAAGCCCTTATGCCCCCACGTCATGCCGCCGACCGGAAGAATGGAGCCCGGCGGCTCGGCTGAGAGCACGGCGGGATCGCGGCTCGGGTGTCCTTCCGCATCGAGAAAGCAGGCTTCGTCGAACAGCTCGCCCGCTTTATGGCGGCGCGCGGTCATGCCGTTCGTCACGGTGGATGCCGAGATGTCGATCAGAAACGGCGTGCCCGACGTGGGGATGCCCGCTGCGATCGGATTCGGCGTGAACACCGAGCGCGTGCCGCCGTGAGGCGCGACGCTTTGCACCGCCGGATCGGAACTCGCGAGCACGATCATGAATCCGTCCGCCGTGGCTTTCTCCAGGTAACTCGCAAGACAGGCGATGTGGTGGCTGCGCCGGATCACGAGCGTCGCGCTGCCATATTCCTTTGCTCTCGGCGCGAGCGTTTCGATGCCGCTCAGAACGAGCCACGGGCCGGGAAGACGCCGGCCATCCCACAACACGCTGGCGCCGCGGTCCGACACGACCTCCGGTTCGCCGGCGCACGTCATCGCGTCGTTCTCTATCTCGCGGATATAGCCGGGGAGCAACGCGAGGCCATGCGTGTCGTGTCCCATCAAGTCGCCGTCGACGAGCGTGCGCGCCACGGCGTGCGCTTTCACGTCTTCCATGCCGGCTTTCGTGAGCAGATGTCGGGCGAAGGCTTGCAGTTCATCGGCGGAGTATCGGACTGGTGTGTTCATCGTGATGGGTTCGGTCAGGGTAAGAGTTCATGCACTGCGCAGAGCCTTAAATTTTCCGATGCGCTTTCGATAAGCGTCCAATCGCGAATTGAGTAGAATCAATTCCATTCGGTTATGAGTCGGCGCACGTTTACCCTATGTCGCAAGATTCCACGCTCTCCGCTGCGCAGGTGCTGACGAAGCTGCGCTTCAGGCATCTCCAGTTGCTCGAACTGCTGGGGCGTACGCGCAATCTGCGCATCGCGGCCGAACAGATGCACATCACGCAACCGGCCGCGACGAAGATCCTGAGCGACCTGGAAGCGATGTTCGATGCGCCGCTCTTCGAACGCCTGCCGCGCGAAATGCGGCCGACCGATCTCGGGGCCCTCTCAGTGCGCTACGCCAGCACGACGCTCTCGAACCTCGGCAAGTTTTCGGGCGAGTTCGCGACGTTGAAGAACGGCGGTTATGGCCACCTTACGATCGGGTTCATTCCCGCTTCGGCCGCGCAACTGGTCACCGCCGCAATCAAGGAGATACAGCGCCGACGCCCGCGGCTCATCATCAAGCTGGTGGAGCAGAGCAGCGATCAACTCGCGGCATGGCTCGAAGAAAGGCGCATCGATGTCATGGTCGGACGCCCGACCGAAGCGCGGCACGAAGCACTGTTCAATGTCGTGGACCTATTGGCGGAACCGGTGCGCGCGGTGGTCGGGCAGCATCATCCGTTGTTGAAAGAGCGGCGCGTGGAGATGACGAGCCTCGGGCAATGGCCGTGGATTCTGTATCCGCAAGGCACGGCCATGCGGCAGCTATTCGAAGAGACGTTCGCGGCGGCCGGCATGGTCGCGCCGGTGGGCATCGTGGAAACGCCTTCCATTTTTTCGACGCTGGAGTTGCTGCAAGCCACCGACATGATTTCGCTTCAGCCGCAGGCCGCGATGGACAAGTACGTGAAGCACGGCCTGCTCGGTTATCTCAATGTGCCGATACGGCGCACCATGTCGAACTACAGCGTCATCACGCGAAAAGACGAGACGACTTCGCAAGCGATGGACGAGTTCGTCGGCATCCTGCTCGCGATCGCCTCGCAGCACTCGCGTTGACCTGCACCGCTATGCGTCGCTTCTCGTCTGCATGGCGAGCCCCGGCTCGCGCTCGCACACTTGCGCCTGCCAATGCTCGATGCAGCGTCGCAGTGCATCCTGAAGCGTCGGCAACACGGCCGCCCTTCGGCTCGCAAGCGCGCGATAGCGTGGCTGCGGCGCGCGCGGACGCATCGACTCGACGTTGCGCGCCTCGATGAGACTCGTATCGAGACCGGCGAGGCTGACCGCCTGAACCGCGAAATCGAAGCACGTCAGGGCGCCGCGGCTGCTCAGATGCACGATGCCCGACTCGCGGTCGATCAACAAATCGAGGCACGCGTGCACGAGGTCGGGCGCATAGGTCGGCGATATCGTCACATCCTTTGCGGCGACGAACGCGCGGTCTTGAGCGAGGGCGTGCAAAGTCGGGGCGAGAAAGTCTTCGCTGTCCCATAGACCGAAGACAGGACCCGTGCGAACAACGAGCGCCTCCGGAAAACGCCTCAACACCTCCCGTTCGGTCTCGACCATGCGACGGCCGAGACGATCGAGCGGGCTCACCTCGTCGGTTTCGACATACGGCTGCGTCGCGCGGCCGTCGAACACGCGATCCGACGAGAAGACGAGATATTCGATTCCCGCTGCGGCGCAAGCGTCGGCCAGCGCGGCGGCTGTCGTCGTCATCGTGCGAAGGCGATCGCTCGTACTGCGCCCGGCTTCATCGGCATCCGGAGGATCGATTGCATTGACGACGGCCCACGGCTCGAACGTGCCGATCGCATCGTTGCCGAGCACGTCGTCCGCCGACACGGCGGCGTACCGCAAGTCGCGATGTGCGCAGGTGGTTGCGAAAAGTTGCGCCAGCGCGCCGTCGCCGACGATGAGAATCGGAGCAGGTGAGTGCGTCAGATGACTTTGACGCGCCGGTGCGGCCAGTGTGCCCGATGCGTCCAGCACGACCGGCTCGCAGAGAAAGCGTCCCGGTCGGCGCCACCATCCCGTGCCATGCAGAACGGGATGGTCGTGCGGACGGCCCGCCGCGAGATCGCGCATCAGCGCGGCAACGGCTGTTTCGCGCGGCTCGTGTCCGCGCACGTCGAATGCGCCGGATTCGTAGTAGCCGCGCTCTTCCGTGACGAGGCAGTTCCAGTCGTACGAGCCGAGCAGCGCCCACACCGTCACGGCGCGCACGTCAGCGCCTTGTTCGCGTGCTTCGCTCGCGGCGGTCCAGATTTCATGCAGCCAGCGCAACTGGTCCTGACGCGTCGAGTCGATGTGCGCTTCCGTGACCGCGAGCGGCAGGCGATACCGCTGCCACGCTTCGTCGATCACGGTCTTTATGCCCTGCGGCGGATGCGCGAGGGCGCGCGCCGCTTCGATGTCGGCGAGGCGCTGGCCGTACCATTCGCACCGGTACGCTTGCGGATACTGATGCGTCCGGTGATCGAGCCAGCGTTCGCTCGTGATGTAGTAGTTGATGCCGACGATATCGGGCGGACACGGATTGTCGACGAACCATAGAACATCTTCTTCCGCCACGCCCGCATCCACGAAGTATCGCCACAGCGCATGCTCCGGCGTCACCTTTCCGCACAGCAGATCCCACGAAAGCCAGCGCCGCTCGTTGTAAAAGTTGACGAGCCCGGCCATGGCCGGCGTGCCTTGCGTCTTGCCTAGATCGTCGGTTTGCACGAGCTTCGCGTGCGGGTTGACCTTGCGCACTTCGCGCATCGCATGCACCGTCGCCTTGCATTGATTGATCAGCGCTTCGAGATACGTCCGGTCACTCGTGCCGTGCGGATGCCACACGCCGTAAAGCCCGCTGAATCGCGCGGTGGTGTTCGGCTCGTTGACCGGCGTGTAGTACGAAAGCCACGGATAACGCTCAGCGACCGCTCGTGCGAATTCCGCGAGCCTTTGCGCAAAGTGCGGGTCGAGCAATCCGCCGGGCAGCGGCCCGCTTCCGTGATGCAGGAGGCCCGCTATCGGCTCGACGCCCAATGCGCGAAGCGTGGGCAAGCGCGCATCGAGCCATGACCAGTCGGCTTCGTCGATACTCGACGGGGCCGTTCTTTCCCACAGCACCGGATAGCGCAGCGCCCGTATGCCGAGCGAGGCGAAGCGCTGAAGATCGTCCTCCCGCGTCGCGTGACCGTTACGGTCCAATTGGCTGAAGAAGGTGTCCCGCACCCGGTTGACCGTGCATTCCAGTCCCCCCCACAGCACCATCCGATCATCCATATCCAGCATCCCGAAAATTAGTACGACGTGAGAGCGTGTCCACGACGCACTCAAGCACTCGCTATGCCGTCGCCCCGCGCGATCAGTGTTTGCCCCGAGCACGCTCGCGCTGGAACAACGATTGCCGCTTATGTCGCAGATTTGTCAGCAAGCGCGACGACACCGCGCATGAGTGCCTTGCCGGACTCTGCGTGCGGGCCGCCGCGTGCGCGATGCGTAGCGTCACCCGGCTTCAACGCGAGGCGAAAGCAGCCGAGCTTCGGACTCACCGACGCAATCGATGAATGTCCGGGCGGACTTCCGCCCGCCAGTGACTTCCGGAGGCACTCCCTTGCGCGAGACCCAAGCCCGATCACAACCCGCAGCCGCCACCGCGGCCGGGTCCGCAGACAGTCCGTCGACGCACGCTCGCCCGCACATCTCCATCGCGCGCTCGGGCCTGCCGCGGACGTTCCTATGCCTCTCGCACCTTCGCTGGAACTTCGTGTATCAGCGACCGCAGCACTTGCTCTCGCGCATCGCGAAGCAGGCGGAAGTGCTCTTCTTCGAAGAGCCTCGACGAACGGGCAATGATGCGCCTTCGCTGGACGTTCGTACTACTAATGAAGGCATTCGAGTGCTGACGCCCTGCCTTCCTTCCGGCTTCACGCAGGAAGAGGACGAGAGCGCCCAACGCGCGCTGCTCGACGCGTATCTGGCGGACACGCGCACATGGGATCTCGGTCTCTGGTACTACTCGCCGATGACGCTCGCTTTTACCGATCATCTGGATGCAAGGCTCGTCGTGTATGACTGCATGGACGAGCTTTCCGCTTTCAAGAACGCGCCGCCGCAACTCAAGGAGCGCGAAACGCGGCTCATCCGCCACGCGGATGTCGTCTTCACGGGCGGCCAGAGCCTCTACGAGTCGAAGCGGCGTTTTCACCATAACGTGCATGCGTTTCCGAGCAGTGTCGATGTCGCGCACTTCGCGAAGGCGCGCGAGCCGCTGTCGGAGCCTGACGACCAGACGCCGATACCGCGCCCGCGTCTCGGCTTCTACGGCGTGCTCGACGAGCGCTTCGACGCCGCGCTGATCGGCGCGGTCGCCGCCGCGAGGCCGGACTGGCAGTTCGTCATGCTCGGCCCCGTGGCGAAGATCGGGCCCGCTGATCTGCCGCATGCACCGAACATTCATTATCTCGGCCAGAAGTCCTACGACGATCTGCCGCGCTATCTCGCCGGCTGGGACGTCGCGCTGATGCCTTTCGCCATCAACGAGGCGACGCGCTTTATCAGCCCGACGAAGACGCCCGAATATCTCGCGGCAGGCCGCCCCGTGGTATCGACGCCCATTGCCGATGTGGTGTCGCGCTATGGCGAGAGCGGCGTGGTCCGCATCGCCGGCGATGCGGTTTCGTTCGAGCGTGCCATCGAAAACGCGCTCGAGGACGGACGGGACCGCGCAGCATTCATCGGCCGCGTCGAAGCGGTGCTGGCCGGAACTTCGTGGGACAACACGTGTGCCGCAATGCTCGCCGAGGTGAAAAAATGCGCATCGTAGAAACGACAGCAAACGGATCTTCCAATTCCGGCTCGAGCGATCATCCGTCACAGCCCGATGCGCGCCCACAGCAACGCAAAGGCTTCGATTATCTGATCGTCGGCGCGGGTTTCGCGGGTAGCGTGATGGCCGAGAGGCTCGCGAGCGAGTACGGCCAGCGCGTTCTGCTCATCGACCGGCGCCCGCATATTGCAGGTAATGCCTATGACGAATACAACGCGGACGGCATTTTGATTCACCGTTACGGGCCGCATATCTTTCACACGAACGCGCGGCGCGTATTGGACTATCTGTCGCGTTTCACGGCATGGCGACCGTACCGGCATCGCGTGCTCGCATCCGTCGACGGCATGCTCGTGCCGGTGCCGATCAATCTGACTACGCTCAATGGCCTCTATTCGCTCGACCTTTCGCCGCAGCAGGCGGAAGCGTTTCTCGCGGCGCGCGCCGAGCCTCTTGCAGAAATAAGGACATCTGAAGATGTCGTCGTGAGCAAGATCGGGCGGGAACTGTACGAGAAGTTCTTTCGCGGATACACCCGCAAGCAATGGGGCATGGACCCGTCGGAACTGGATCGCTCGGTGACTTCGCGGGTGCCGGTGCGCACGACGGCCGACGACGGCTACTTCAACGACGAGTATCAGTGCATGCCGCTCGAAGGATATACACGCATGTTCCAGAAGATGCTGGCGCATCCGAATATCAAGGTCATGCTCAATACCGACTATCGCGAGGTTCGCGAAGAGGTGACTTATCGCAAGCTCGTTTATACCGGCCCGATTGACGAGTACTTCGATCACTGTCTCGGGAAACTGCCTTATCGCTCGCTCGCATTCCGGCACGAAACGCTGGATCAGGAGCACTTTCAGTCGCTTGCCGTGGTGAATTACCCGGCCGAGAAAGTGCCCTTCACGCGCATCACGGAGTACAAGTATCTGACGGGCCAACAGCATTCGAAGACGAGCATCACGTACGAGTATCCGAGCGACGAAGGCGACCCTTATTACCCGATTCCGCGTCCCGCGAATGCGGAGTTGTTCAAACGCTACGAGGCGCTCGCGGAGGCGCATCCCGAAGTCGTCTTTGCGGGCCGGCTCGGAAGCTACCGCTACTACAACATGGATCAAGTGGTGGCTCAGGCGTTGAGCCTCGTCGAGCGCATGGCGGCGACAGAGGGATTCAAGAGTCGCGCCGAGGTGGCTACCGTCTGATTCTTGCGACTCCAGGGAAGGTATGTTTTACCGTGGTTTTTAGGTTTGTCGTGTCTTGCAGGTAAGGGTCGATTAACTCTACACTTTCGCCGCGATGGAATTTCCGGGTATGGCCATCGCGATGGAAGTGAAATCGGCATTCCTTACCGAGGACGATCGAATCGTCGCCTCGAACAGCGACGATGCACCGAGCATCACTGTCTGGCCCGGTGCCAGTTCGACACTGCAATGCGCGGTGCCGGACATCGATCATCCAACGCAAGACCATGTCGAAGCACGAGCAGGAAATGCTCCTTTTTGTCTCCCTGCAAGGAGCAATCGGGACGCTGGCCGGATTTATCGGCTATTTCGTCGTCGGTGTCGATGACACCGACGCCATGTTTCGTTTTACCGCCTATATGCTGTGCGACGCGAGCGGCGCAGCGCTCTTCGTCTATTTGCTCGGCCCGCGCCTGGGACTCACCGGGCGGCGGCTGATGCGCCTCAGTTTTCTCGTGCCCGGCGCGCTGCTTCTCTGTGGCGGCGACTCCATTCCGGTGATGGCGGCCGTGTACGGCTTCTTTCTCGGACTCACCTGGAGCGCGCGTTACTGGCTCGAAATGAGCGTGCTGACCGACACCGAACGCGATAGCTACGCCTCGCGCTCCGGCGCGCTCGCCGTCGCGGGCGGCATCATCGCGACGCTCATTGCCACGCTCTGCCTCGCGAAGACGGACAACAGCAGTCACGTGCTGTACGTGGCGTATGGCGTCGTGTGCGTCATCGCCGGTCTGGCGCTCGGGCGTCACGTGTCCGAAGCGCCGATGGTCCCCGCGACGAACCCGCTCGGCGTCATCGCGCAACCGGAGTTTCGCGCGTGTTTGCCGCTCTTCTTCGTCGAGTCGGGGCTGCTCGGGGTCGGCGGCGCGGTGGGCTCGGTCGGCGCGGCCATGTCGCTCGGTTCGGCCAGCGACCTCGGCTGGGTGTCCACCGTCGCGGGACTGGCGGGCGCAGTCGCGCTCTACATGACGCGCAAAAGCCGCGGCGTGCATAACCGCGCGGGCTGGCTCGGCTGGTCGTGCCTCGCCGTCGCCATTTCGTTCGTCCTGCTCGGGTTCAGCGCGTGGCTTCCTGCGCTGTTCGTCGCGCATTCGATCCTTCGCGCGGCGGCGGGTCCGTTCCTCAACGCGAGCGAGCATGTGCTCAATCAGCGCGCGCTCGACATACGCGGCGAACTCGTCGACCGGATCGTCGCGCGAGATCTCGTGATGCTCGTCATGCGCATGGCTTCGCTGCTCGCGTTCTGGTGGCTGTCGAGCGCGATGTCTCCGGCGCATCTGCTCGAACTCGGCTCGGCCGTGCTCGCGCTCGGCGCTATCGCCGAATATCGCGTCGGACAAACGTGGTTCGGCGCCGCCACGCGCGGCCGGACCGCCGGGGCGCTGGACGGTTCGCTCAACTAACGCGCCTTTACGCGCTATTCCACGATGCGCGCCGCCAGCCGGTAGCGGTTCCTGCCTTCGCGCTTCGCCTCGTACATGGCGCTGTCTGCGGCGGCGAGAAGCGCATCCGGCGTCGTTCGCGCCCGCGCATTGCAGACGACGACGCCCACGCTCGTCGCGATGCTCACCTCGTTACCTGCGAGCGTGAACGGGCGGTTCATGGCGCTGCAAATGGCATCGGCGATGCGCGCCGCGGTGGCTTCGTCCGCCACGCCGTGACTGACGATCACGAACTCGTCGCCCGCCAGACGGCTCGTGAAATCGCTATGCCGTACCGTCTCCGTGAGCCGGGCGCCGACCAGCCGCAACAACTCGTCGCCCGCTTCATGACCGTATGCGTCGTTCACCGGCTTGAACTCGTCTAGGTCGAGAAAGAACACCGCGAGCGCCTGCCGCGTGGCGCTGTCGGACGCGATGTTCTGCGTGAGGTGCAGCAGCAACGCACGCCGGTTCGGCAGGCCGGTGAGCGCGTCCCGCATGGCTTGCGCGCGTAGCTGGCGTTCGGCCTGCCTGCGGGACGTCACGTCCTGCGCCATCATGTAGAAACCGATCACTTCACGTCCGCGCATGTCGGGCACGAGCGATACGCTCCACGTGCGCGGACTGGCCTCGTGATCCTCCACATCGTCGTGTTGCAGCCGTTCGCCCGCGAGCGCGCGCCGAAAGGAAGGCGTGAGCGTTCGATACATGGCAGCCGGCATCGCCGATTCGACCGGCTTGCCGCGCATGGACGCGGTGTCGCGCCCGAGCAGCCGCCGGTAGCCGTCGTTGTTGAACTGATAGCGCAGGTCCCGGTCGACATAGGCGATCAGCACCGGCATGCTGTCCGTGACCTTCTGGATCGCTTCGCGACTTTCGATGATCTCCGCCTCCACGCGCTTGCGCTCGCTGACATCGGTGATGAACGCGAAGAGCGTCTCGCCGTCCGGCGTCGCGGCGGTCGAGATACGCAGTTCGGCCGGAAAGAACTCTCCCGAGCGGCGCTGCGCGGTGACTTCCGTGGCTTTCGAAAGGATCGTGGCCACGCCGGTTCGGATGAAGCGGCGCATGCCCGCGTCGTGAGCGGCGCGCCACGCGGGCGGAACGATGGTCTCGGTCATCGGCAGGCCCATGACCTCGTGCCGGGCCCAGCCGAACATGTGCTCGGCCGCGTCGTTCCACTCGGTGATATTGCCTTCGCGGTCTATCGCGACATATGCGTCCTGCGCATTGTCGATGACCGCCTGAAGATGCTCGTTCTGCGTGCGCAGCGTCGCTTCGATCGTCTCGCGCCGCGCCACTTCGCCGCGCAGCCGCATGTTGGTCGCGCGCAGTTCGGCCGTGCGCTCGTTCACTTGCTCTTCCAGTGCCGCGCGATGCTCGCGCTGCAGCCGCTCGTTCGCCTTGCGCGCCTCGATGTCCTCGACGATCGCGATGAAATGGAGCGGCTCGCCATTGGCCTGCCGCACGAGCGCGACGTGAAGCTGAACCCACAGCTGCGAACCGTCGCTGCGCAGATAGCGCTTTTCCATCGCGTAGGTCGGGATGTGTCCCGCGAGCAGTTGACGCAGATTCTGCAGATCGCTTTCGAGATCTTCGACGAACGTGATCTGCTGGAACGTCAGCGCCACGAGTTCGTCGGCGCTGTAGCCGAGCATTTCGCAGAGGCGCGCATTCACGTCGATGAAGCGCCCATCCGGCGCCACGACCGCAGCGCCCATCGGCGTCTGTTCGAAGATCGTGCGGAATCGCGTTTCCGAGAGGCGAATGGCCTGCGTGTCCGCGTGATGCAGCACGCGCGCCGAATACGTGCTTTCGCGCGACAGCAGTTCGCGCTCGACGATGGCGGCAAGGTCGCGCATGACCGCGGCATCTTCGGGCGACAGCGCGCGCGGCACCGTATCGATTGCGCAGAGCGTGCCGATGGCATGGCCGTCGCTCGAACGCAGCGGCACGCCCGCGTAAAACCGCACGCACGGCGGACCCGCGACGAACGGGTTATCGGCAAAACGCGGATCGTTGCGCGCATCTTCGACGACGAGCATGTCCGCTTCGTGCAGCGCGTGCGAGCAGAACGAGACATCACGCGATGTTTCGCACGCTTCCAGTCCGAGGCGCGACTTGAACCATTGCCGATGCTCGTCGACGAGCGACACGAGCGCGATCGGCACGCCGAGCACGCGCGCCAGCACGCGCGTGACGCGATCGAACGCTTCTTCGGCGGGCGTGTCCAGAATGTGCAGACTGCGCAATACGCGTACGCGTTCGTTTTCGTCGTCGGGCAGGGGAGCTACTTGCATGAAGGGCGCTTTTGAAGCATGAACGCGGAGAGTACGGTTCATTCTAACGGGTGCCGCCGGGTGCGCTCGCTGGCCCGAGGAGCGCGGAGACTTCCCGGGCCGCCGTGAACCCTCACTCCTGCCGCTGCTGCGACGCGATTTCGCCGAGCAGCGAGAACAGCTTGCCCACGTCGAGCGGTTTGACGAAGTGATGATCGAACCCGGCCGACAGCGCCTTGTCTCTGTCCTGTTGCAAGCCGTATCCGGTCACGGCCACGAGAACGGCATCGGCCGTGCGCGGCTGCTTCCTCAAAAGAGATGCCAACTGATAGCCGTCCATATCCGGCAGGCCGATATCGAGAAGACACACGTGCGGTATCCATTGCTCGGTTTCGTGCAAGGCGGTGATGCCGTTCGCGGCCACGCGCACCTCGTTGCCGAGCGTCTCCATCAACATGGCGAGCGTCTCAGAGGCGTCGATATTGTCGTCGACGATCAGCACTCGCAGCCGCGTCAGGAAGGGCGCTTCCCGCGTGTCGTCGGGTTCTGGTTTTCTTGGCGTCTTCATCATCTCGGCATGAGGAAGACACACGACGAACGTGCTGCCCTTGCCGGGTCCGGCGCTATACGCTCTGACCGTGCCGCCATGAAGCGCGACGAGGCTTCGAACCAGTGCCAGCCCTATGCCGAGCCCTCCTTGCGTGCGGTCGGAACTGCGCTCGGCTTGCGTGAAGAGATCGAACGCGTGTGCCGCAATGTCGGGCGTCATGCCGATGCCGTTGTCCGTGACCGTTACCTTGATGAACTTGCCTTCGACCGCGACGGAGAACTGGATATCGCCCTTTTCGGGCGTATATTTCGCGGCGTTGTTGAGCAGGTTGACGAAGATCTGCGTCAGCCGCTTTTCGTCGGCGCGCACCAGCGCAGCGGAAGACGGCGTGAGCAGCGACAGCCGATGCCTTTTCCGCTCGATGATCGGCCTGACCTGCTCGATGGCGTCAGCCGCTATCCGGTTGGCATCGAGCACTTCCATGTCGAGCTTGATGAGCCCTTGCGTCACGCGCGACACGTCGAGCAGATCGTCGATCAAACCGGTCATGTGCTTCACTTGCCGCGAGATGATCTCGCACGATTTGCTGACGCGCCGCGCGTCGTTGGGCGCGGCGCGCATTAGTTGCGCGGCGCTCGCAATCGGCGAAAGCGGATTGCGCAGTTCATGAGACAGCATCGCGAGGAACTCGTCCTTGCGCTTGTCAGCAAGACGCAGTTCTTCTTCTGCGTTGATGCGGTCCGTGATGTCGAGTTGAGCGACGACCGCGCCGACCACGGCGCCATGCTCGTCGCGTATCGGCGCGCCGGTGCTCAGTAGCGTGCGCCGGTTCGGTGGATCGTCGAAGCTCTCGATCGACACGATGTCCGTCGTCGGTCCGATGCCCTCGAGCACGCGCGCAATCGTCCAGTCATGCGCGTTCAGCATCTGCCCGTGCTTGTCGGAATGATCGGCCCAGCGTCCTTTCCACTGCGCGAAATCGTCGATGGTCGCGGGGCGCGGATGCGCTTGTCCCCATAGCTGCACGAAGGAGCGGTTCACGCGCTCGATGCCGCCATGCTGATCGCACACGACGATGCCGATAGGCGCCGCTTCGAGCACGGCGTCGAGGCGGCGCGTGGCGTCCAGTGCCTCGCGCGCCGCGGCGCGCGCGCTTTGCTCGCTCGCGAGAAGCCGCTCTTCGCTCTTGCGCTGCTCCGTGATATTGGAGAACAGCACGCCGACCTGATTCGGCATCGACGCGTCAGGACGGAACGCATAGATGTCGAACCAGCGGTCCAGCTTCGACGCCTTCACCTGAACGTGGATCGGCACGCCGTTCTTCGCGACCGAGCCGTAGATGTCGAAGAAATGGCGGTCGTGGCCGGGCACCAGTTCCGACATGTTCCTGCCCAAGGCGTTGGTCACGCTCGTCTGCGCTTCGAATGCGGGATTCGTTGCGATAAAGCGGTAGTCGACGGGTTCGCCTCTATCATCGAACGCCATCTCCACGACGCAGAATCCCTGATTGATCGCGTCGAAAAGAGTGCGGAACCGTTGTTCGCTTGCGGCCAGCGCTCTTTGTGTCAGATGCGCGGCAGTGACGTCCGTGGTCGTGTGAGAGATGCAGATCAGCGAGCCTTCCGCGTTGAAAATCGGCGTATTCACCGCGCTCCAGAAGCGCTCTTCATAGCGCATGCTGCCGTCTTCGGCGCTGACCCATAGCGGAAAGCGCTGTAGCGACATGTGATCGGCGCGGCCGCTTTCTCTCGCTCGCGCAATGGATTGGCGCAACGCCTCGACACCCGTATCGTTCGGATCGGATTCGTTATGAGGAAAGATCTCGAAGAGGCTCTTGCCCACCATGTCTTCGCGACGCAGCGTCGAGACCTTCAGGAAGGCATCGTTGACCGCGAGGACGATAGCCTCGGGCGTAGCAGAGAGCAGGTAGCTGCCGACAGGGGCGGTGTTGAATATCTCTTCGAATAATGATGGCGAAGCCATAGGCACGGTGACGCACGAAATGCTGCGTCGCTTTTTGCATGGACGAACTCTTACCCTCGCAACGTCCGTGCCGCCCCCGATTAACGCGGCCGCTGTAACGCGGCCGCGCATGCGATCAATGTTGCGGCGCGCCCTCCCATGCCGGCAGGGTCGCCCCGTGATACACCGCGAGAATGGTCGATGCGACATTCGCCTGCTGATAGCTCTCGACGAGCGTCTTCGCCCACGGCGCCTGAGCGTCCTTCGCGTTGACGGCAATGAAGTTGCGATACGGATTGCCCGGCACTTTCTCCTGCGCAATGCGCTCCTGCGGAATCTGAATGCCCGCCTTGATCGCCCAGTCGGTGTTGACGACGGCAGCATCCAGATCGCCGATGGCGCGCCCGACGATGCCCGCATCGAGTTCCTTGATCTGCACGTGCTTCGGGTTGTCCGCAATGTCGCGAGCGGTCGGCAGGAGACCGACGTTATCGCGCAGTTTGATGACGCCGTTCGCCTGCAACAGCAGAAGCGCGCGGCCTTCGTTGCTCGGATCGTTGGGGACGCCGATCGCCGCGTTCTGCGGCAGATCCGCGACCGACTTCACCTTGCGCGAATAGAGCCCGATGGGCTGCACATACGTGAAGCCGACAGGCACGATCGCATAGTGGCGCGCCTGAATCTGCGCATCGAGATACGGCTTGTGCTGGAACGAGTTCGCGTCGAGATCATGTTGCGCGAGCGCCTCGTTGGGCTGCGTGTAATCGGAGAAGGTCGTGACCTTCACCGTGATGCCGTGCTTCGCTGCGTTGGCCGCCACCGTGCGCCAGACATCCTCGTCCTCGCCCGACATGATGCCGACGCGAACCGTCTGGCCGGCGGCCTGAGCCGGCTGCAACCCTGCCACGCCCCATGCGAGCAGAACCGAGAAGAGAGCGGATTTGAATGGCGTGAAAGTCTTCATGGAAGCGACGTCGTCAGTGGAAAGAGACGTGATGCTAGGGGCGCGCATACGTCGCCGCAAACAATATCGAACGCTATGCATATTGCGCGCGCAGGCTGCAATGCTTATCACGATTTCTCGCTTAGGCCGCGCGGCGAGCGTTGTTACGATGACCGGGAATGCGGCATCGACGATGCCATCGCTCATCGCCCGAGGAACCACGAATGTCATATGAAAACGCGCCGCCGTCGTCGACTCGCAGACGCGCGCTCTTCACACTCGCCGCGCTGGGCGCGAGCGCGCTTGCATCGAATGCCGTGCGCGCCGACGATGCCGGCAAGACCCTGCGAATCGGCTATCAGAAATACGGCAACCTGGTTGTTCTGAGAGCGCGCGGCACGCTCGAGAAGCGCCTCGGCCCGCAAGGCGTCACGGTGCAATGGCTGGAGTTTCCGGCGGGGCCGCAACTGCTCGAAGGGCTCAATGCCGGGGCCGTCGATATCGGCACGGTCGGCGAGACGCCGCCCATCTTCGCGCAGGCAGCGGGCGTCGATTTCGTCTATGTCGGCAGCGAGCCGCCAGCGCCGCGCGCCGAGGCCATCGTCGTGCCGAAAGATTCGAACATCCGCTCCGTCGCGCAACTGCGCGGCAAGAAAATCGCGTTGAACAAGGGCTCGAATGTGCATTACCTCTTCGTCGAGGCCCTCAAGAAGGCGGGGCTCTCATACGCGGACGTTCAGCCGGTCTATCTCGCGCCCGCCGATGCGCGCGCGGCCTTCGTGCAGGGCAGCGTCGATGCGTGGGTGATCTGGGACCCGTATCTCGCCGCTATCGAGCGCCAGGCGAACGCGCGTCAAATCGTAGACGGCACCGGGCTCGTGCGCAACATCCAGTACTACGTCGCGACGCGCAAGTTCGCCGCCGGCCAGCCGCAGATCGTGCGCGCAGTGCTGGAAGAACTGGATCATGTCGATCGCTGGGCGCGCGACAACGTGCCGGCGGTGGCGGCGCAACTGTCGCCGCTCGTCGGGCTGGACACCGCGACGATCGAGCACGCGTTGCAGCGCACCGCGTACGGCATCGAAGCCATATCGCCCGCGACGCTCGCGTATCAGCAGCAGATCGCCGATACGTTCACGAATCTCAGGCTGATCCCGAAGAAGCTCGACGTGACCGAGGCGCGCTGGAACGTCGCGTAAGATCATTCGCGGTTCTAACGAATTAATCTCTACGAGAAACGCCCAAGCATGAATGTCTTCTGGTTCATTCCGACTCACGGCGACAGCCGCTATCTGGGCACGTCGCAAGGCGCGCGTGCCGCCGACTACGACTACTTCCGCCAGATCGCCGTCGCCGCCGACACGCTCGGCTACGAAGGCGTGCTGCTGCCGACGGGCCGCTCGTGCGAGGACGCGTGGGTGGTTGCATCGAGCCTCATCCCCGCGACGCGCCGCCTCAAGTTCCTGGTCGCGATCCGGCCGGGCCTCAGTTCGCCGGGACTCTCCGCGCGCATGGCGTCCACCTTCGACCGGCTTTCGAACGGGCGCCTGCTGATCAACGTCGTGACAGGCGGCGATCCGAACGAACTCGCGGGCGATGGCGTCTTCGAAAGCCACGACACGCGCTACGAAATCACCGATGAGTTTCTGAGCATCTGGCGCGGGCTGCTGGAAAGCTCGCACGAGAAGGGCACTTTCGACTTCGCGGGCAAGCATCTGCGCACGGAAGGCGGCAAGGTGCTGTATCCACCCGTGCAGCGGCCGCATCCGCCGTTGTGGTTCGGCGGATCGTCGGCGGCGGCGCACGAGATCGCGGCGAAGCATATCGACACGTATCTGACGTGGGGCGAGCCGCCTGCCGAAGTCGAGAAGAAACTCGCCGACATTCGCCGCCGTGCCGAGGCGGAAGGGCGCAGCATCCGCTTCGGCATTCGCCTGCATGTGATCGTGCGCGAAACGGAAGCCGAAGCCTGGGCCGATGCGGACAAGCTCATCAGCAAGCTCGACGACGAAACGATCCAGCGCGCGCAGGCCCAGTTCTCGAAGATGGACTCCGAAGGGCAGCGGCGCATGGCCGCGCTGCATGGCGGCAAGCGCGACAAGCTGGAGGTCTATCCGCATCTGTGGGCGGGCGTCGGGCTCGTGCGCGGCGGCGCGGGAACCGCCCTCGTCGGCAATCCGCAGCAGGTCGCCGGGCTGATGAAGCAATACGCCGAACTCGGGATCGAGACGTTCATTCTGTCCGGTTACCCGCATCTTGAGGAATCGTACCGCTTCGCGGAGCTGGTGTTTCCGCTGCTGCCGCGCGCGCAAAAGGCGTCCGCGTCAGGGCCGCTGTCGGGGCCGTTCGGCGAAGTGATCGGCACATCCGAGTTGCCGAAGGCCGCGCAGGGGTGAGAGCCGCGATGAAGCGAAACCAAACGCTGCGACGCGCCGGCGTGCGCGTCTTGCCGTGGATCGTCCCGTTGCTGATTCTGCTTGCGTGGGAAGCCGCCGCGCGCTCGGGCGGCCTGTCGGCGCGCGTGTTGCCCGAACCGCTCGCGGTCGCGAAGGCCGCGTGGTCCGTGTGGCAGTCGGGCGAACTGTGGGCGGACGTAAGGATCAGCGCGTGGCGCGCGTTCGCCGGTTTCGCGGTCGGCGGCGGCATCGGTTTCGTGCTCGGTCTCGCGACGGGACTCTTTCGGCCCGCCGAGATCTTGCTCGATTCGACCGTGCAGATGATCCGCAACATCCCCGCGCTCGCGATGATCCCGCTGCTTATTCTGTGGTTCGGCATCGGTGAAGAGGCGAAGCTCGTGCTCGTCGCGCTCGGCGTGTTCTTCCCGGTGTACGTGAATACGTATCACGGCATTCGTTCCGTGGACCGCGATCTGATCGAGATGTCTCGCAGCTATGGCCTCTCGGGCTTCGCGCTGTATCGACATGTGATCTTGCCCGGCGCGCTGCCGTCCATTCTCGTCGGCGTGCGCTTCGCGCTCGGCCTGATGTGGGTGATGCTGATCGTCGCGGAGACCATCTCGGCGCAATCGGGCATCGGCTACATGACGATGAACGCGCGCGAGTTCATGCAAACGGACGTGGTCGTGCTCGGCATTCTGCTCTACGCAGCGCTCGGCAAGCTCGCGGACATGGCCGCGCGCGCCATCGAACGCGCAAGCCTGCGCTGGCATCCTGCTTATCAAAACGAGGCGCAGCCGTGACTCTGATTTCTCTCGAAACCCTGGATCTTCGACGGCCCGCATCGCGCGCCGCGGAGCCGCTCGCCAGAGCGCCTGCGAGCCGCGATGTCGCCGTGTCGCTGCGTGGCGTCGAGAAGCGCTTCGGCGAGCGTCGCGTGCTGGCTGACCTCGACTTCTCGATCGAGCGCGGCAGTTTCGTGTCGATCGTCGGTCGCAGCGGCTGTGGCAAGTCCACCTTGCTGCGGCTCATTGCAGGTCTCGACGAAGCGTCGGGCGGCGTGGTCGAGCGCCATGCCGCGACGCCCGGCGGTGCCTTGCAGGTTCGCATCATGTTTCAGGATGCGCGGCTTCTGCCGTGGAAAAGCGTGCTCGACAACGTGATGATCGGGCTGCCGCATAGCAGGCATGGCGGACGCAATCGGCGCGAAGAAGCCCGCGCGACGCTGGCCGAAGTGGGTCTGTCCGAGCGCGAGAAGGAGTGGCCGACGCGGCTCTCGGGCGGTCAGCGGCAGCGCGTGGCGCTGGCGCGGGCGCTGGTGCATCGACCGGACCTGCTGTTGCTCGATGAACCGCTCGGCGCGCTCGACGCGTTGACGCGCATCGAAATGCAGGGCTTGATTGAGCGGTTGCGGCGCGAGCACGGCTTCACTGCGCTGCTCGTCACGCATGACGTACAGGAAGCGGTGTCGCTCGGCGATCGCATCGTGCTGATCGAAGAGGGGCGTATCACGCTGGATACGCCGGTGTCGTTGCCGCGGCCGCGTTCGCGAACCGCGAAAGAGTTTGCCGAACTCGAAGAACGCGTGCTGTCGCGCGTGCTGCGTCCGGCTTGAGTCCGGCTTGAGTCCCCGCGTGGCGCTAACTCTGCGCCACCGCCACCTTGTTCTCCACGACATGCCATGCGTCGGGCCGATGCGCGCCGAACGCGTGCGCGAAGCTCGCGGCCTGCTGACCGACCGTGCGCAGCTGCGCGACGACCTTCGGGTCCGAGCAGGTATCGGCCGATTCGAAGCGCGTCTCCAGCGTGTTGACCGCCGCGCCGAACGGCGTCGGCCAGCCGCGCAGCGCATGCACGATCGAGCGCAGCGATGTCAGCACGGTGCCCGCCGCCTGCCAGCCATACGCGGTGACGATGCTGCCCACCGCGCGGCCGTCGAGATACGGACGCTCGTCCGAGCGCAGTTCTTCGAGCGTATCGAGCGCGTTCTTGACCAGCCCCGAGATGCCGCCGTGATAGCCGGGCGTGGCGATGACGAGCGCATCGGCGGCGCGCACGGCTTCGATGAGTTCGTGCTGCTCGTCCGTGAGTACGCGCGATTCGGGCGCATAGTGCGGCAAGCTATGCAGGAACGCGCCGCCGAACAACTGCACGCTCGCGCCGGATTCTTGCGCGCCCTTGAGCGCGAAGGCAAGCGCGCGTTCTGTCGATGACGCAGGCCGCGTCGTGCCGCCGATTCCGACCACGAGCGGACGGCGCGATGTTTCGGTTCGGGTCAAGTTCGATGCTCCTTCGATGTGAACGGTGCGAACCGTCGGACCGATCATCATAGCCAGCGGTCGGGCGCTCTGGAACGCATCATTTTCGCTAAGGATATGCACGGTTGTGCGAGGCCTCGGGCGCTGTCTTCTGAGGCGCTGGGCGAGCGGCTGCCGCATGCGGGATGCGGGTCGCGCAGCGTTAGCGCGTAGACTGTACGTAATGGACGTAACGGTCGACGTCTCGTCGCAGCGCGACGGCTGCCGATCCAAGTCACAAGGGACAACCATGGACGCGCGCATTCAGCGGGACATCGTGGTCATCGGGGCGTCCGCAGGCGGCGTGCCCGCGCTCGGCGCGCTGCTCGCCCGTCTGCCGGCGCAGTTGCCGGCGACGCTCCTCATCGTCATGCACATTTCGCCCTACGGACCAAGCGCGCTGCACACCATTCTGGCCCGCACGACGAATCTGCGGGTCGTCGCGGCGACCGACAACGCGCCGCTCGCAAACGGCACCGTCTTCGTGGCGACTGCGGACCGGCATCTCATGCTCACGAACGAGGGCGTGCGGATCACGCGCGGTCCCAAGGAATGCCGCGCGCGCCCGGCCGTGGACGTGCTGTTCCGCTCGGCGGCGGTGGCATACGGCGAGCGCGTGATCGGCGTGATATTGACCGGCGCGCTCGACGACGGCACCGCCGGACTCTGGGCAGTCAAGGACCACGGCGGACTCGCGTTCGTGCAGGACCCGCTGACAGCCGACCATCCGTCCATGCCGGAAAGCGCGATCGCGCACGTGGAAGTGGATTTCGTCGGTGGCCTGGACGCACTGGCCGGCAAGATCGTGAGCGCGGTCGTCACGCCCGCCGGCAGCCCGGCGCGTGGCGTGTCCGCTCGCACGTACGCTGCCATCGAGAACAGGATTTCGGAGACTGGGGACGGGGGGAGGCGAGTTTCATGAAGCTCGGCAACGTTTCGCGATACACGTGTCCGGATTGCAACGGCGTGCTTACGCAGATAGAAGAAGGGGCGATCATCCGGTTCAGATGTCACACCGGCCACGCGTTCTCGATCAAGACGCTGATCGCGGAAATCGACGAGGCCATCGACGGCGGCTTATGGACCACGCTGCGCGCCATCGAAGAAAGAATCATGCTGCTGCGCCAGATGGCCGATCTCGCCGAACGTGCCGGCTCCGCGCTCGACGCCGCCGCGTATCGCGAGCAGGCCGACGAAGCCGAGAAGCGCCTCGTGCCCCTGCGTCAACTCGTGCCGGACCCCGATTCTCTGACATACGCCAGCCGGGTAACGTGAGCCCGGTCACTCGGCTTGCTGTTCGTTCGTCTCACAGTCCGCTTTGAACCAGGCATCCACCTGACGCTGCGCCGCTTGCAGATCCTCCGGATAGTACGGGTCGTACCATCGCGACGGGTCGTAGCCCGCTTGCCTCAACGCCGTCAGTTCGCTTGCGTTCCGCGCGCGGTTCGGAGGCGCGTTGCTCCGAAGCGCAGCGAGGTCGCGGCATTGCGTCGGACTTAAGTGCGCGGCGTTAGTCGGCGGGCCGCTGGCGGCACAGCCCGCTAGCAGGCAGGCGAGCGCCGGGAGCATCGGCAGGAGTTTCATGGCGGTCGTTCCTTCATTGAGTGTGCTGACAAGCCGGAGCAAAGCGGATGCCTCTACGTGCAACCGTAACGCATCTTCTGCCCGATGTCGGACCGCGAACGGTGCTACGAGTCAGCCATTGCGCCAAAACGAGTGTTTGCTCGACCAAAGCATGCCTTTCGGAAAATATAATTAGGACATTTGACGAAGCGCGCAAGACCTCCGCCGACATATGATGACAATCACCGGCTCCGCGTAACCGATACGCGCGAAATCGCTCGCGTCCTGCGCACGGTGCCCGGTGCATCTCAATCGAAAGAGGATAGCCACAATGTACACAATCGACCGCGACGCACTCGCTCACGCACAGCTTGCCGGCGGCGCCGCAAAAACCACCGGCGGCACCGGCAGCACCTGCCCGGCCGGCGGCTCGACCACGCCGTCCGGCGGCACCAGCACGCAGACCGGCACGGCCACGTCTGTCATCACCGTGAACGGCCAGCAAGTCATCAATCAGACCGTCACGTTCTGATTGCGCAAGGCACGAAGGCGAACCATGCGTTCGCCTTCGTGCTTTCATAACGTTGCGGACTCAGGAGGCTTTCATCGCTTTGCCGGCGCTTCCGGCGCGCTTCTGCAATGCTTCGGTCGTTTCCCCTTCGCCGTCAGGACGCCAGCCGGGCGGGCGAAGCAGAAATCCGATCGCCTGAGTCGCGCTCTTCGCGTGAAATACGTCTTTCGCGAGGCTCACCCAGTGCTCCGTCTGAACGACGAACGGATTGCGCGACGTGGTCGGCGTCGTGAGGCCGTAGCGGCACGGCTCATCGGCGCGTTCCTCCACATACGTGCCGAACAGGCGGTCGAAGATGACGAGCACGCCTCCGAAGTTCGCATCGAGATACGCCGCGTTCGATGCGTGGTGCACGCGGTGCGCAGACGGCGTGTTGAACACGTATTCCAGCCAGCCCAGTTTCGGAATCCAGGTGGCGTGCAGCCAGAACTGATAGAGCAGGTTGATCGACAGCGCGGCGAGCACCACTTCCGGCTTGAGACCGAACCACACGAGCGGCGTGAAGAACAGCGCGGCGCCGGTGATCTTCGAGGTCCAGCCGAGCCGATACGCCGATGAAAGCGTCAACTGGTTCGGCGAATGATGGACCGCATGCGTCGCCCAAAAGAAGCGCACCGTGTGCGACGCGCGGTGATACCAGTAATAGCAGAACTCCATGCCGATAAAGAGCAGGAAGACGGTCAGCGGCGTGTTGGTCGTGACCGTGTGAATGCGGTGCTCCCACGCGAACGCGAAGAACGGCGTGGCGAGCGAGAGCGGCACGAACGCGAGCAGCTTGCGGCCGATCAGATCGGCGAGCGAGATCCACACCTCATGCCAGGCGAACGCCTTGTCGGTGCCCTTGTGTTTGCGGCTCAGCCAGACTGCTTCGATCATCGACGCCGCGAGCACGATGACGAGCACATACACCGATAACTTTCCGATCGCTTCCATGTTTTCCGCCGTGGGTGGGTTAGGCATGTGCGCACTGTAGCGATCGGGCTTGTTAAAAACCACGCGCAGCTTGTGTCGCGGAATGTCATGCGCTCGTGTCGTGAAAGGCTTGCTCACGCATCTGGTCGTCGCTACAATTGCGAACAATTCCTATTTACTCACGCTCGTTACATGGCCGAAGCCGCACGCTCTTCCGTTACCGAGGCACCGTCCGCATGAGGCGCGTGCTCGTGCGGCTGCATCGCTGGTTCGGCGTGGCGACCGCGCTGTTTCTGTTCGTGTCGGGGTTGACTGGCGCCATCATCGCGTGGGATCACGAAATCGACGCTTGGCTCAACCCCTCCTTCTTCCATGCGCAGGCTCAGGCCGCGCCGCTTGCGCCGCTCGATCTCGCGCGGCGCGTCGAGGCCGCCGATCCGCGCATTCAGGTGACCTATCTGCCGCTCGGCGTCGAGCCGGGCCGCACGGCGCAGCTGATGGTCGTGCCGCGCACGAATCCGTCGACCGGTGCGCCATACGCGATCGACTTCAACCAGATCGCCGTCGATCCCGCGACGGGCGCGGTGCAAGGGCGCAGGATGTGGGGCGCGGTGTCGCTGGCGCGCATCGACCTGATGCCGTTTCTCTACAAGCTGCACTACACGCTGCATTTGCCGGTCGTGGGCGGCTTCGATATCGGAACGTGGCTGCTCGGCATCGTCGGAATCGTGTGGTTCTTCGATAGCGGCATTGCGCTCGCGCTGTCGTTCCCGAGCGTGAAGGCGTGGCGCAAGTCGCTCGCGTTTCGTTTCAGGCGCGGCGGATACGCGCTCACGTTCGATCTGCATCGCTCCGGCGGCGTGTGGATCTGGGCGCTGCTCGTGATAGTGGCGCTCACGTCCGTTTCGATGAATCTGAGCGATCCGGTCGTGCGTCCGGTGGTCTCGCTGTTCTCGACGCTCTCGCCGTCGTTCACCGAAAACACTGCGCTCGTGCGTCCAGGCCCGGCGGGGCGCGCCCCCGCGACGCGCGAGCAGATTCTGACCGCCGCCGCGAGCGATGCGAAGCGCGAGCACATTGCCGCACCGATGGGCGCGCTGTACTACGTGCCGACGCTGGAAGCGTACGGCGTCGGCTTCTTCGCGCCGGGACAGGACCACGGCGACGGCGGGCTCGGCAACGCATGGCTCTACTACAACGGCCACACGGGCACGCTCGCGGGCTCGTCGATTCCGGGGCGCGGTTCTGCGGGCGACATCTTCATGCAGGCGCAGTTTCCGCTGCATTCGGGGCGCATCATCGGCGTCGCGGGACGCATCGCAATCAGCGCGGTCGGGATCGCGGTGGCGGTGTTGAGCGCCACCGGGCTCATCATCTGGATGCGCAAGCGCGCGGCCCGCCGGCATTCGGCGGCAGCCAATGCGCGGGCAGGGCGCGGGCGATCGGTCGCATCGTGATGGCCCTTGCGGCGGATAAGGCTCGCCTTGGCGGTTCCACGCCGCCGCCGCGACCACTACGGACGGTATAAAATCAGAAGTACCCGCCTCGCGCTCTATGGCAGCACGTCAATCATGGAACCCACTTCGAGTAAGGAAGCGCCTCGCAGGCGCCTGTCAAAGCGATCGCTCAATGTGCTGTCGGCACTGGTCGGGATCGCCACGCTCGCGCTCGGCTTAGGCTGGCTGATCTACAGCTGGAAGGTGGATCTGGAAGTGCCGTACTTCGCGATTCCGCTCGTGCTCACGGTGCCCGTGATCGCCGCGGTGGCGTTTCGGAACATGTGGGACTAGCGTTGCGACTGACGGCAGAATGGCCGAACGAAGGACAAAAAAAATCGCCGCGATGAACGCGGCGATTTTTTTTGAAGCGAATGCGTTGGTAGGCTCGATTGGACTCGAACCAACGACCCCCACCATGTCAAGGTGGTGCTCTAACCAGCTGAGCTACGAGCCTGTGAAGCCGCGCATTATAGAGACCCTCGCCGCGATGCACAAGCCCGGCGGTTCGAAATCTTCTCGCCCCGGGGACGAGCGCGGTGCACCGCGCTAAAGCATTTTCGCGCCCAGACGTAAACAAGAGCTAAATGATCTCTATCGCGGCCTCGTCAGCCGCTCATACTTTCAAGCCCTCGCTTCGTGACGCCAATGTCTCATCACACTGCCCCTGGCTCCACCGGCGCGCCGCGAACGGGCCACGGTTCTGCCCAGAACCAGGGTTTTCTGTCGTTCTTCCTCAATGCCTGCGCGAAGCGCGCGGGCGTCTCCTGGCGTGACGCCTTCGCGCCTCTTCTTGCGGCGGTCGGCGCGTATGCGCTCGTGCATCTGACGCTCGCGTCCGTCTCGACGCTCGGCGCGATGTGCGTCGGCGCGGTGGCCGCCGTCGCCGTCGGTACGCTCGCCTTGCGGCGCGCGCTCGGTGTCACCGCGCGCCATGATGCGACCGTCGCGCTCGTCAAGGCGCTGCTCGACGCCAATCGCGACTGCCTCAAGCTGCTCGACACCGATGGCCGCCTGCTCCGGATCTCGGAGTACGGCGCCGAACTCATGCGCGCGGCGGGCCCCGAACAACTCGCCGGCGCGGATTGGCTCGGCTTCTGGAGCGGCAGCGAGGCATCGGCGGCGCGCGACGCCTTCGATGGCGCGCTGCAAGGATCGCGGACATCGTTCACGGGGACGTGCCCGACGACCGCCGGCGAGCCGAAGGTCTGGCAATCGCGGCTCATACCGGTCGAAAAGGGCGGCGGGGGCATCTACGGCGTGCTGTGCGCATCGCTCGACGTGACGAAGGAAGCCGAACTCGCCGCCGACCTGCGGGCGAAAGAAGCGCTCATGTCCGAGATGGAAGCGCATATCGGGCTTTGCTTCTATTCGTATAGCGCGGATTTCAGCTATTTCCATCACATCAGCGCGGGCTGTGCGTCCGTGTTCGGCCTCGCGGCGTCCACGCTTCGCGAGCGCCCGGAAGCCTGGATCGACGTCGTGCTGCCCGAGGACCGGCCGCTTGTTCAGGCGGCGATGCAGCGGCTCGCCGAGACGTCGGTCGGTGGACGCACCCAGTACCGCATCCGCGCGAACGGCGGCGAGATCCGCTGGGTGCAGAGCACCGCGTATCCGATCCTCGACGCCGCCGGAAACGTCGCGCGCGTCATCGGCGTGACGGAGGACGTGACGGCGGAGCAGGAACGGCTCGTCGAACTGGACCGGCTAGCGTACACCGATTCGCTCACCGGCCTCGCCAACCGCGGCGCGCTCGTGCGCGGTATCGAGGAACGCTGCCGGCAGGACGCGACCTTCGCGTTGATGTTCGTGGATCTCGACCGCTTCAAGGTGCTCAACGATACGCTCGGTCATACGGCGGCCGACCGGCTGCTCAAGTCGCTCAGCGAGGACATTCAGGCGTCGCTGCCAGCGGGCGCTTTTCTCGCGCGGCTCGGCGGCGATGAGTTCGCCGTGCTGATCGACGACGCGCAGGACAAGGATCATCTCGCCGGCATCGCGAAAAGCATTCTCGGCGCGCTGCGGCGAACGGGCGAGCCGACGCCCGCGGGCACCTTCGTCACGGCGTCCATCGGCATCTCCGTGTTCCCGGAAAACGGCGCGGACCACGAGACGCTGCTGACGAGCGCCGACATTGCGATGTATGCGGCCAAGAAAGCGGGGCGCAACGGTTTCCGCTTCGCCGATCAGGTCGCGACGGGCCGGATCGTCGATTTCAGGCTTGAGCGCGACGTGCCCGCTGCGCTCGCCGCCAACCAGTTCGTGCTGCACTATCAGCCGATTTATCAGCCGCATTCGCTCGAAATGTGCAGCGTCGAGGCGCTGATTCGGTGGCGGCATCCCGCGCATGGGCTCGTGCCGCCCGACGTATTCATTCCGATCCTCGAAGAAAGCGGCTTTATCAACGAGGTCGGCGCGTGGGTGATGGACGAAGCGTTGCGGCAGCTTGCGCAGTGGCGCCAAAGCGGCGCGCATGGGCTCGGCGTGTCGGTCAACGTCTCCGCGCGTCAGCTGCGCGATGCGGCGATCGTCGATGTCGTCAATACCGCGCTGCGACGGCACGGGCTGCCGGCGTCGAGTCTGCAACTCGAATTGACCGAAAGTGCACTGATGGAGAACCCGGAGCTCGCGCAACGCACGCTGCGGGCGCTGAAGGAACTGGGCGTGCGCATCGCCATCGACGATTTCGGAACCGGCTATTCGAGCTTGCGCTACCTCGCGGACTTCTCGCCCGATACGCTCAAGATCGACCGCTCGTTCATCGCGCGGCTGGAAAGCGATTTCGCCATTCACAAGATCGTGCGCGGCATCATTCAGCTATCGCATGCGCTCGGCGTGACCGCCACGGCGGAGGGCGTGGAATATCCGCCGCAGTTGCGGCTCCTGCGCGACGCGCAATGCGACTTCGTGCAGGGCTATCTGTTGAGCAAGCCCGTCGCGCCGGAGCAGGTTTGCGGACTCTCGGTCTTGGGAAGCGGCGCAAGCAATGTCGGAACGGTCGCCGCGCAACACGCCGGGGCGGTGCCGCATACGGCGTGAGCAAGCGGCTGCCGGCGTATCGCGTCAGCCGTTCAGTTCGTCGTGCAGCGCGACGTATTCCTGCGCGAGCTTGTGGCGCGGTTCGAGGTAGATCATCGGCCGCGCGTGCTGATGGCTCTCGCGAATCTTCACCGACGACGAAATGTGCGAAGCGAGCACGGGCAGATCTTCGGCGCGAAGTTCATCGACGAGCTTCTGCGGCAGACTGGCGCGCGGCTGAAACTGGTTGATGACGATGCCTTCGACCTTCAGATCGGGATTGTGGTCGTGGCGGATTTCCTGCACGTTCTCCAGCACCGAATACAGCGCGCGACGAGAGAAGTCGTCGCAATCGAACGGAACGAGACAGCGTTCGACGGCAATCAGCGCCGAGCGCGTGAAGAAGTTGAGAGCGGGCGGCGTGTCGATATACACGGCGTCGTAATCCGACAGGCCCTTGAGCGCGTCGCGCAGCTTATAAATCTTGTAGCGCGATTCCAGCTTGCTTTGCAGCGTGTCGAGGCTCGGATGCGACGGCACGATATCCAGATTCTCGAACGGCGTCGCATGAATGAACGAGTCGAACGCGGGCTCGCGAAAGCTGTAACTCAGCGCCGATTCGAAGAAGCTCGCGAGGTTAGGATGCGCCTCATGCGCCGCGCCGCCGAGCAGATACTGGCTCGCGTTGCCTTGCGGATCGAGATCGACAACGAGCGTGCGCAGACCGCGCGACGCGCTGATCGCCGCCAGATTACAGACGATAGTGGACTTGCCTACGCCACCCTTTTGATTGAAGACGACACGTCGCATCGACTGGCTTCCCCTGAATGTGTACGGGCGTTCGTGAAAGGACAGCATCGTGCGCTGCATGCGCGAGCGTCAGGCGCAGCGTTATACGCTTTGCGTGATAGTAGCGCATCGCTCTTTCGGGCTCGAAGTCACGGTCGGCCGATACCACGTGTTAGCGCATTTCAAAGCCGTTCGCAGCCGAGTACACTTTATTCGCGGTGTCGTTGCCGCGAAAGGAGGTCGCGATGAAATTCGTCGAACTGTTCAGGCGCGCCAGGCGGGGCGTCACGGTCGGTCACGCCGGCGACGCGGAGCCTCATCACAAGGATCATTCAGGCTCCGTGCAGAAGCAGGCCAGAAAGCTATGGGACGCGGTCGGCCGCAGGCGTCATAAGAACGCGAAGTGGCATTAGCCGTCATGCGCCGGTGTCGTCGGATTCAATGCGCGATGCCGGCGTTCGCCCGTCGATCACACACTGCGATGCTCACTAGCCGCCGGAGATCGCGCGGCTTTCTCATTGAGCGGAAATGACTAAAAGGCCGCGGCGCTTTCGCGCCGCGGCCTTCATGCCGCTCACACTCACTCAGACTCACTCACACTCACTCACACTCACACTTGCGCCTGTCCGCCGTCGACGAAGAGTTCGGCGCCGTTGACGAAGCTCGCATCGTCCGAAGCGAGGAAAAGCGCTGCGGCAGCGATTTCGTTCGGGTCGCCCACGCGGCCCATCGGAATGCGCGACGCGAGGTAGTCGAGCAAGCCTTGCTGCTGCGCGGCATCCGGGCCCGCGAGGTCGACGAGGCCGGGCGTCTTCGTCGCGCCGGGGCTAATGGTGTTCACGCGGATGCCGCGATCCTTCAGGTCGAGAATCCAGCTGCGGGCGAAGTTGCGGACCGCCGCCTTCGACGCCGAATACACGCTGAATGCCGCCGTGCCTTCGATGGACGCGGTCGAGCCGGCCAGAATCACCGATGCGCCTTTCGACAACAAAGGCAGCGCCTTTTGCACGGTGAAGAGCGTGCCCTTCACATTGCGGTCGAACGTGTCGTGATAGTGCTCCTCGGTGATCTCGCCGAGCGGCGACATGGAGCCGCCGCCTGCGTTCGCGAACAGCACGTCGAGCCGGCCTTTTTCGCCGCGAATCTGCTCGTAGAGCGCGTCGAGCTGGTCGAGCTTCGACGAATCGACGCGAACGCCCGTGGCGTTGTCGATCGCGGCGACTGCCGCATCGAGTTCGGCCTGACGACGGCCGGTGATATAGACGTGAGCGCCTTCCGCGGCGAAGCGCTTGGCGGTGGCGAGGCCGATGCCGCTGGTTGCGCCGGTAACGAGAGCGATCTTGCCTTCGAGTTTGCGTGCCATGATGTTTTCCCTATCCAATTTCGTTAAGCGATGTAAGGAGGATATCGACGCACGCGTCGTTTCGAAATAGACTGGCCTGCAAACCATCATTGCAGGAATGAAATGACGAAGCTCCCCGATTTCGAAGGGCTGGCGATGTTCGCGAAGGTCGCCGAAGAGGGCTCGTTCGCGGCGGCGGCGCGGACGATGGGCGTGTCGGTCGCGACGGTCTCGCGCGGCGTGGCGAGGCTGGAGGAGCGGCTCGGCGCGCGGCTTTTCAATCGCACGTCGCGCCAGCTCGCGCTGACGGAATTCGGCGGCACGATCGCGGAGAAGGCCGGCGACCTTTATCGGCAAGCAGAGGAGGCGGAGAACGCCGCGAGAGAGATGTCGGTGCAGCCGCGCGGGCTTATTCGTCTGGCCGTGCCCATGTCGTTCGGCGTGCGCTGGCTCGCACCATTGCTGCCCACCTTCCTGCGCACCTTTCCCGACATATCGCTGGACCTGCATTTGTCGGATGCGACGGTCGATATCGTCGCGCAAGGCTTCGATGCGGCGCTCAGAATCGCCGCGTTGCCCGATTCCTCGCTCGTGGCAAGGCGGCTGTGCGCGGTCTCGCAGTTGCTCGTCGCATCGCCGGAGTATCTCGAACGATTCGGCCGGCCGACGCACCCGCGCGACCTGATCGGCCGGCCGTGCCTCTCGTACGCCTACCGCGCGGGCACCGAAGTCTGGCGCTTCGTGAACGACGCGGGCGACGAGGAACCGGTCACGCCGGTCGGGCCGTTGCGCGTCACGAATTCGGATGCGCTACTGCCGACTTTGCTCGATGGACTCGCCATCGCGGAACTGCCCGAATTCATCGCGGGCGAATATCTCGCCGACGGGCGGCTGGAAGCGATTCTGACCGACTGGCACCTGACCCGAGGCGGCCTGTACTTCGTCACGCCATCGGCACGGGCGCGTCCGGCGAGAGTGACGGCGCTTGCCGATTTTCTCGCGGCGCACCTCGCGGAACCGGTGTGGCTTTCGCCGCAAACGAAGGCGGCTGCGCGCGGCAGCGCGCATGCACCGCGCCGTCGTCGCGTGAACGGTTAGCTGTCTCTCAACTCACGCCTGATGAGCTTTCCGGTCGATGTCATCGGCAGCGATTCACGATATTCGATCGAGCGCGGATATTCGTGCGCGGCGAGACGCGTGCGCACATGGTCCTGCAGTTCGCGAGTCAGTTCGTCGCTCGGTGAGAAGCCCTCGCTCAGGACGACGCACGCTTTGACGATCTCGGTCCGCTCGGCATCCGGCACGCCTACGACGGCCACCAGCCGAACGGCGGGATGGCCGAGCAGGCAATCTTCGATGGGTCCCGGCCCGATGCGATAACCCGCGCTCGTGATGACGTCGTCGTTGCGGCCCACGTAGTGGACGAAACCGTCGCTGTCCATGCGGCCCAGATCGCCCGTGAGCAGATAGTCGCCCGCGAATTTCTCGGCTGTGGCCGCAGGATTGTTCCAGTAGCCCAGGAACATGACGGGGTCCGGCGTCTTGATCGCGATGTTGCCGATCTCATCCACCGGCTGCACGACGCCTTGGTCGTTCACCACGCGCACGTCGTGTCCTGGCGCCGCGCGTCCGATTGCGCCGGGCCGGGCCGGAAACCAGTTGCCGCACGACGAGACGACCATGTTGCATTCGGTCTGACCGTAGAACTCGTTGATGGTGATGCCGAGTGCTTCGCGGCCCCACGTCAGCAGCTCTGTGCCTAGCGATTCGCCTCCGCTCGCGACTGAGCGCAGCCGCAGGTTCCATCGCTCGCGCGGCGCTTTTTCGGTACGCAGCATCTTGAGCGCGGTCGGCGGCAGGAATACGTGCGTCACGCCGTGACGGCTCATCAGATCGAACGCCGCGCTTGCACTGAACTTGTCGAAGCGATGCGAAACAACGGTAGCGCCGTGGTGCAGCGCGGGTAGAAGGACATCGAGCAGGCCGCCGATCCATGCCCAGTCCGCGGGCGTCCAGAACATGTCGGTCTGAGTGATCGAACCGCCATGCGACATCTCGACTCCCGGAAGATGACCGAGCAGCACGCGATGCGCATGTAACGCGCCCTTCGGCTTGCCTGTGGTGCCGGACGTATAGATGATGACGGCGGGGTCATCGGCTCTTGTGGCCACGGGCTCGAAGGTGTCGAACTGCACGGCGAGCGCCGTGTCGAAGTTCTCGACTGCGCCGCTCGCTTCGGGCTGCGCGCCTGTCACGAACACCGTGCGCAGCGCGGGCAACCGGTCGCGAATGCCTGCGATTTTTCGCGCGCCTGCGGCATCGGTCACGAGCACGCTGGCTCCGCTGTCGCGCAGGCGAAACTCCAGCGCTTCCTCGCCGAAGAGCGCAAACAACGGCACCGAGATCGCGCCGAGCTTGAAAGCAGCGATATGCGCGATGGCCGTCTGCGGCGATTGCGCGATCAGGATCGCGACCCGACTGCCCTGCACGATGCCATGCGCACGAAAGCAGTGGGCGGCGCGATTGCTCTGGCTTCGCAACTCCGCGAAGGTCATTCGTTCGATGCTGCCGTCGCGATGTTCGTGGATCAGAGCCGTGTCGTCGGGACGCGAGGCCGCCCATTTGTCGCATACGTCCACGCCGATGTTGTAGTGCTCGGGAATGGCCCAGTGAAAGCCCTCGACCGCATCTTCGTAACTGGTTTCTTTCGACAGCATGGGGCGGCTCCTTGAAAGCGTTCGTTGTTGCGCGCGAATGGCGCTTGTTTTGAGGCTTATCGCGCGGGTCCGGTCATTGCTGCGGTGCAAGGAATGAGGCCGCGTCTGCGCTCGATTCTGCCAGCGTATCGCGTTACTTTCCGCAATGTCGACGGAATCGGGAGGCATGAAGTGATCGCGTTCGCGTGTGCGTCGAAGATTGCATGGCTTCGATTGCTGCACTCGGCCACTAGAGATATGCTTGGACGGTTCGCGGTCGTCGAATGCAGGTCAACCGGAGACAACGGCTTGGTCAAACGCGCATGGATCTACCCCTGCTTGTTCGCCTTGAGCGCCGTACTTGGCGGATGCAACAAGAGCGGCTCGCAGAACGCAACTCAGGAAACCGGGGCAAGCGCCAGCCAGGCGCCTGCACAAGCTGGCGCCGCGAGCGGCGCGCAGGCCGCATCGGGCCCGCAGGAGCGAGGCGCATTGCCTGCCGTCGCGAAGGCGCAGTTGCCGGGCGAAGCCGCCGACACATTGCGTCTGATCAAAGCGGGCGGCCCGTTCCCGTATCGAGATGACGGCGTGCTCTTTCGCAATAGCGCGGCGTTGCTGCCGCAGCAGCCGCGTGGGTACTACCACGCCTACACCGTCCGCACGCCAGGCTCGACGGATCGCGGGCAACGCCGCATCGTGTGCGGCGGTCCGCGCAAACAGACCAGCGAGTGCTACTACACCGACGATTACTACGCGAGCTTCAAACGCATATCGGAGTGACGCGAGTCAGTCAAAGGGACTCGCGGTTACTCGTGTCGGCTGGTGTATAGGCATCCTAACAATGCGGTAGTGCAATGAAGCCGGCATGGTCCCATGCCGGCCTTTCGAAGCGGAACGCGTGAAGCTCAGGCAAGCGCAATGCGCGCGTCACCGAGCGGCCGCAGCTTGCCCGGATGCACGGCACGGCAGAGCGCTTCGACGAAGAAGAAATCGCCGAACATGGTCGCGCCATCCACGCCGATGTTATGCGGCTTCGAATAGCAGGAGTTATGCAGCAAGCCGTGCTGGCCGTCCTTCGTGAATTCTTCGCGGCACAATGCTTCGAGCATCGCGGTGCCGTGGCGCTGCCACTTTGCGCCGACCTGCGTATCCGGATGCAGACGCGCCATTTCCAGCAGCGCCGATGCAACCACCGCAGCGGCCGCGGTGTCCTTGATTTCCGCATCGCGGCCTCGGGCGTCGAAGTCCCACGGCGGCACCAGACGCCCTTCCAGGCGACGCAGATAGTAATCGGCAAGACGTTCGGCGAGGTCGAGATACTTGCGCTTGCCGGTTTCGCGCGCAGAGTTCACGTAACCGTAAACCGCCCATGCCTGACCACGGCTCCACGCGGATTCGTCGAAGGCGCCCTGAAACGTATAGCCGCGTTTGCGCGCGCCGCTTTCCACATCGTATTCGACGGCGTGGTAAGTGGAATCGTCATCGCGCACGAAGGCGCGGGCGGTCATCTCGGCGTGCGCATCGGCGGCTTGCCGGTAGCTGCCGTCGTCGGCATGATTCGCGGCCCAGTAGAGCAGCGACAGATTCGCCATCGTGTCGATTGCCGATGCGCTTCGGCCACGCGGATCCGACAGCGGTCCCCATGACGCGAGATAAGCGCCGTCGCGAGTGGTCACGAGCCGCGCGCGCAGCTTGTCGGCGGCTTCGAGCGCCAGGTCCGCGAACCATTCGTCGCCGGTAATGTGATGCCCCGGCACGGCGCTGCTATCGAATATGAAGCCGATGTCGTGCGTATTCGGGTCTTGCGCGCGCTGCCCGACGAGCAGCATGCGGGCACGCGCCCATTCGAGGAAGCGCGCCTCGCCGGTATGCAGATACGACGTCAGCAGAAGCCCGACCCAGAAGCCGCAGAACCAGTTGCCGTGGCTCCACGCGTCGCCGTCATAGCCCGCGGAAAGCGAGGCGGGCAGACGTACCCATTGGCCGTCGGGACCGGTGACTTGCGGGAATTCGACGCCGAACGTGAGTTCGTCGGCGGCGACTTTCTGTGCAGTCTTGTCTAGCGTTTCGCGAAACAGCCTGATCTGTTCCTCGGATAGCGCCATCGGATTCGTTGCGTTCGACACGGTGTCTCCTTGAGTTCGTCATGCGCAGGACGATTCTAAAAAGAGCCTGCGCGACGGCGTTAGGATGAAACGCGTGAACTGTTGGACATTTCCGCACTCAGGCGGCGCACGACGAATCAGATATGCAGCTTGTCGAGGCTGCGCCGGTAGTCGATCGGTGAACGGCCTGTGTGCTTGCGAAAGCAGCGGCTGAAATAAGCGGGATCGTCGAAAGACAGCATGGCGGCGATCTCCGCCACATTCACCTCGGAGTGAAGCAGCAAACGCTTGGCCTCGAGCATCACGCGTTCCCGAATGAGTTTGGGCGCGGTGCTGCCGAGTGCCTGCCGCGTTGCCTCGTTCAGAGCCCGTTCGGTCACGTTCAGGAGGCGTGCGTAGTCGGATGCTTCGTTCACCGAACGAAAGTGTTTCTCCAGCAGGCTCTTGAAGCGGCGCGAGAGCAGCACGCTGCGCGAGGCGGCGGCGTCGCGCATGGCGGCGGCGTCGCACATGCGCGCCACCTTGATCAGGAATACATGCAGCCAGGCCCAGATCGCGTCCGTGTAGCCGATTTGCTCATCGCGATACTCTTCGCGGATTCCGTCCATCACGCGCGAGAGTTCGCGGACCTGTGCATCGTTCAGATGCAGGCACGCACCGAGCTGTTCGAAGTTGTAGACAGGCACCTCGGTTTCGGTGTGGCGGTTCTGCACGCGAAACGCGAAGAACTCGGACGAAAAGCTGATCGAATAACCGAGCGTGTCGGCGGAGAGATCCAGATCGTGAATCTGCCCCGGCGTCATGAAGTACAGCGTATTGGGGCGGACTTCGTAGCGCACGGAATCGATCACGTGCGAGCCGCTGCCGGCGATCACCCACATCACATGATAGAAGTCGTGCCGATGCGGATAAACGAGCGTCGATTTCAGCGCCTCGATGGGCGCGAGGTGAAAGTCCGGCGTCTTGACGTGCGCGCCGTATTCGTAGTCCTCGATCCTGATGACCGGGACGTGGCAACAACAAGCGGTATCCAACTGTCTCCTCCCTGTTGGCGGCGCTGTGTCCCGCGCCTGCCAGCCTGCCCGAAAATCGCGGGCCACTGCACGCAGTGTAGCGGTGCAGTGACCGTCGACGTTACTGGCATTTACACCATGCAAGGTGTGGTGCGGAGGTCATGCGGCGAGATTGCGGGCCATCAGCGCCTGATCGAAGCGCAGTTCCTTGAGCGCGGAAAGCCCGCTCAGCACCACACGTCCCTGCTGGTTTCGAACGGTCGTATCCATAACGAGGATGCGCTTTGCCGGCTTCTTCTCGACGACGCACACGTTGATCGTCACCGTGTCGCCGATATAAACCGGCCCGAGAAAGCGCAGTTCCTGCCCGACGTAAGCGAAGCCCGGGCCCGTGAGTTCCGTGTGGGCTGCCGACACAAGCGCGGCCGTCAACAGCCCATGCACCACGCGCCGTCCGAAGGGCGAGCATTCGGCAAACGCATCTTCCATGTGCAGCGGGTTCAGATCCCCCGACAGACGTCCGAACGCGTTCACTTCCGCTTCTGTCACCGTATGCACGATCACCTGCGTGCGGCCGATCTCGACATCCTCGAAGCGCAGGAGCGCCGGCCAGTTGTTCGGTTGTGCGCTCATGCTTCTCTCCTCGATGTCAACGCAATGCCGCCCTCGACATAAGCGTCGATCTCTTGCGGCGTGTAACCCAGTTCCGCGAGCACTTCGCGGGTATGTTGTCCCTGTTTCGGCGGATGACGGCGCAAGGGCGGCGTCTCGCCGTCATAGCGGACCGGATGCGCGAGCACCCGCACGGGCCCCGCCTGCTCATGCTCGAACGACACGATCATCTGATTGTGCAAGACCTGCGGATCGTGCTCGACCTGTTCGTAATCGTTGACGGGCGCGAACCAGATGTCGTGTTCCTCGAAGGTATGCATCCACTCTGCTGTCGTGCGCGTCTTGAGGGTGTCGTAGACAAGGCGATTGATTTCCTCGCGGCGCCGGACGTTATCCTTCGGATGCGTGAACTCCGCGAGGGCGGGACACGACAATGCGCCCGCGAGTTTCTGTACAGGCGTGAGCGACATCGCGATGTAGCCGTCGCGCGTCTGATACACGCCATAGGGCGCCGGATGAAAGCGGCTGCCGGTCGGCGGATGCGTGCGCGCCCACAGCGGCCCCTTGTTCATGTAGTACGTGAAGGGCTCGATCTGTAGATCGAGCGCGGCGTTGAGCAGATTGCTCTCCACTCGCGTGCCCACGCCGGTCCGCTCGCGCGCCTGCAACGCGGCCACCACGCCGAATGCGGCCAGCGCGGCGGCATGCTGATCGACGATCGCCGAGCCGACCGGCGTGGGCGGCGACTCCGCATCGCCGGAGAGCATGGTCATGCCGCTCATCGCCTGAAGCAGCAAGTCCTGCCCCGGACGCTTCAGATACGGACCCGAAGAACCGTATCCCGTGCAAGAGCAGTAGACGAGGCGCGGATTGACCTCATGCACCTGCGCGTAACCGAAGCCCATCTTGTCCAGCACGCCGGGCCGATAGTTTTCGATGAGCACATCCGCTTCGCGGATCAGACGCCACACGATCTCGCGTGCGGGTTGCTCGCGCAAATCGAGCGAGATGCTTCGTTGATTGCGGTTGCCGAGCAGAAAGAACACGCTCACGCCTTCGACGAAGGCATCCGCGCCGGTCCAGCCGCGTTCGAATGCGCCGCCCGGCGGCTCGATCTTGATGACATCCGCGCCCACGTCGGCGAGCATCTGCACGGCGGCGGGCCCTTGCAAGAAGTGCGTGAAGCTCAATACCTTGATGCCTTCCAGCATAACGTTCCCCTCGGTTCCGAAGCGCGTTCACGCGAGCAGCGTGCGCGCGATGATCATGCGCTGTATTTCCGATGTGCCTTCGACGATTTCGAGCACCTTCGCGTCGCCGAATGCGCGGGCGACCGCGAACTCGGCCATCACGCCGTATCCGCCATGAATCTGCACCGCCTGATGCGCGGCCTTCATCGCGTGTTCGGTGGCGAAGAGCTTGGCCTGCGAAGCCTGCGCGTCGAACGGCAAGCCGGCATCCTTGAGCGCGGCGGCGTCGTAGAGCATGAGACGCGCGGCATGGGCATCGGTGGCCATGTCGGCAACCTTGAATTGAAGCCCCTGAAAGTCGGCGATGGCTCGCCCGAACGCGCGCCGCTCCTTCATATAGGCCATCGAGCGTTCCAGCGACCCTTGCAGGATGCCCAGTGCAAGCGCGCCGATAAGAATGCGTCCGGTGCTGATCTGCGCCAGCGTCTGACGCAGCCCCGCGCCGCGTTCGCCGAGAAGCTGATTCGCCGGAATGGCGCAGCGGTCGAAGAACAGTTCATGCGTGATGGAAGCGCGCCAGCCGATCTTGCGCAGCTTGCGTCCCTTGCTGAAGCCCGGCGTCCCCTGCGGCACGATGAAATTGGAGATCTCCTTGCGGCCGTCGGGTCGCGTGCCCGTCGCCGCCGCGATCACCGTCGGCCCGCCTATCTCCGTGCCCGAATTGCTGATGAAGGTCTTCGCGCCATCGATGATCCACTGCTCGCCGTCGAACACCGCCCGCGTGCCGATGTTCGCCGCATCCGAACCTGCGTCCGGCTCCGAAAGACCGATGGAACCGATCTGCGTGCCGTCGAGAATGGGCCGCAAATAGCGCGCTTTCTGTTCGGTGGTGCCGTAGTTGTTCAGCAGGCTCGCGACGGTGGAATTCGCCATCAGCGCATTGGCGACCGCGCAATCCACGCGGGCCATTTCTTCGAGCACGATCACGAAGGAGAGCCAGTCGCCACCGCCGCCGCCGAACGCGTCCGGATAGGGCAAACCGGTGAAGCCGAGTTCGCAGGCATGCCGCCAGAGCGCATACGGAAACGCCTCGTCCTCCCAGAGCGATTCCGACTGCGGTGCGACTTCGTTTTCCGCGAAGCGTCGCACCGCTTCGCGGATCATCGTGTGCTGTTCGCCGAGCCAGTGAGGCTGATTGAGCGTTGTCGTCATGGCGTGACCGGTGCAAGGTGGGTGCGGGCCGTGCGTCGCGCGGACTGGCGTTCGAGGAATTGCCGCAGCCCGGCCCGCGCGCCCTCGCTCGAAAAGTTCACCGCGTATTGCGCGGCTTCGAAATCGAGTCCCGCCGACAAGGGCAACTCGTTCGCGCGGTTCAGGGCCCGCTTCGACATTTCGATTGCGAACGGATCGTAGGAAGCGAGGGTCGCGGCCAAGGACTGCACGGCGTCGAAGAGCTCGTCAGGAGCCGCGAGCCCGTGAATGAAGCCGTACGCCTCGCATTCCTGCGCGGAAAAGCGCCTGCCGCTCATGACGAAGCGTTTGGCGCACGCGAGCCCCATCTTGGCGACGGCGAGTTGCGTGCCGCCCCAGCCGGGCATCGTGTTGAGCGTGATTTCCGGGAACGCGAAGCTCGCGTTGGTCGAGGCCACGATGAAGTCGCACGCCAGCGCCAGTTCGAAGCCGCCGCCGAGCGCATAGCCGTTGACCATCGCGATGGTCGGCTTCGCGCAATCGTGCAGGCGCAGCAGCGCGCGCTGACCGGCCACCATGTCGCGATAGGCGGCGACGCCATCGAGAGAGACGAGGCGCTCGATATCGTTGCCCGCGGCGAAGGCCTTGGCCCCGCTGCCGGTGATCGCGATCACGCGCGTCGCTTCGTCGGCGAGAGCTTCTTCGATGCTGGCAGAAAGCAAAGCCAGCATCTCGGGCGTGAATGCGTTGAGCTTGTCGGCGCGATTGAGTGTCAAAAGACGCAGGCTGCCGTGCTGCGTGGAGAGAACGGGAAGCGGGCTATTCTGCATGGCGTCACAGCACTTTGAGATAGGTCTTGCCGGATGCGACGACGACGCCGTCCTGGCGCGTCACATCGGCGGCGAACACGCAGACGTTGCGCTCATCGTCCTTCTCTTCGAGCGTCAGACGAGCGGTCACGGTATCGCCGATGAACACGGGTGCATTGAACGTGATGTCATAGCGATACGACACCGCGCCGGGGCTTGGCGCCTTCCGCGCCATATGGCCCATGACGGTCGAGAGAAACCCGACCGACAAGCAGCCTTGCGCGATGCGCCGCTCGAAGCGCGTGCCTTTCGCGTATTCCTCGTTGAGATGCACGGCGTAAAAGTCGCCGACGATGCCGGCAAAACCGTAAATGTCGTATTCGGAAACGGTCTTCGCAAAATCGGCTGTGTCGCCGATTGCATAGCAATCCATATGAGGGCGTTTGGCCATGTCGTGATCTGTCGTGATGGGTCGTGGTCGGTTGCGTGAATACGGTGCGATGCGTTCCGGCACCGTGCCTTTAGCGTGAAACTCACTTTAAAGAGAGCCCGCCTGCAACCGGTAGGACGGTTCACGCGATCTTTTGGACTTTTTTGCAGCGCGCGGGATCACGCGGGACAGCGCCGTAAAAAAGTCCAAGAAATTCGAAAACCGGTCCTAACGCACCATCGCTGCGATCACAAATACTTGCGTCAACCCGCTGGCCTTCGAGCGCGTCGCAAGACGGCAATCTGCCGATGCGAGGCGTGGGCCGGGCGGTGTCCATATCGAGCAAGGAGACAACATGAGTTCGCTTTCCAGAGCGCAGAGCATGCTGCGCGTGGCGATGAGCGCGGTGCTTGCCGCAGTGTGCGTATCGGCATCGACGGGCGCTATCGCGCAGGACAAGGTCGTGATGAAGCTCGGCCACACGCTGGCACCCGACAACCACTATCAGCTCACGGCGCAGGTGTTCGCCAAGGAAGTCGCGGCGCGCACGCATGGCCATGTCGAAATACAACTGTTCCCGCAATCGCAGCTGGGCGGCGAAGTACAGATGACACAGGCATTGCGCACCGGTACGCAAGACCTGATGATTTCCGCGCAGGCGCCTATCGACAACACCATCAAGCAGTGGCAGATCTTCGACATGCCGTATCTCTTCTCCAGCATGGACGAAGCGAACGCCGTGCTGCAAGGTCCGGTCGGCCGCAAGTATCTCGACATGATGAAGCCCGTGAACATGATCGGCCTCACGTGGCTCGCGGTGGGCGAACGCAATCTGTTCACCACCAAGCGTCCCGTCAATTCGCTTGCGGACATGAAGGACCTCAAGGTGCGCGTGATGCAGAGCCCCGGCTATATCGCGGGCTACAAGGCGCTCGGCGCCAATCCGACACCGCTCGCCTATAACCAGTTGTTCCTCGCGCTTTCGCAAGGCCTCGTCGATGGCGCCGACACTTCGCCCGAACAGTTCGTGCAAGACAAGTTCTCGGATGTCGCCAAGCATTTCTATGTGACGCACGTGAACTATCTGCCCGTTGTGCTGGCGATGAGCAAGGCGTCATGGGACAAGCTCTCGCCCGCGGACCAGAAGGCGTTTCAGGAGTCCGCGAAGATCGCGGCCGACTACGACCTGAAGGAATACAAGCATGAATACGACGCCGCTATCGCCGCGATGAAGTCCAAGGGCATTCAGGTCACGACGGTCGACACGGCACCATGGGCGCAGGCGACGAAGGCGGCACGCGATGAACTGATCGCGAAGATTCCGGACGGCCCGGCGCTGTATCAGGAAATCAACACGGCCAAGCAAGCGTCGGCGGTCGCGTCCAAATGAACGATGCGAACGACGCCCGTGGTTCCAACCCGGCATCGGAGGTGACACGCATGGAAAAGCTCGCTCGCGGCTTGATGTTCGTCGACGACATCGTGCTCAGGATGAATCTGTTTGTCTGTAGCTGCCTGCTGCTCGCGGCGGTGATCGTAGCCGGACTCGGGGTGTTCTTTCGCTTCGTGCTGCACGATTCACTGTCGTGGTCGGACGAAGTGTCGGCTTATCTGTTCGTATGGCTGACGTGTCTGGGCGCCGCAGCCGGCGTGAAGCTGCGCGCGCATCCGGAAGTGCGCGTGCTGGCGGACCGCATGCCTGCTGCCATCGCGCCGCTGCTCAAGGACTTCACGGACTGCGCGATTCTCGCGCTCGGCGCGGTGTTCGTGCTGTACGGCACCGACATGCTGGCGCTGATGGGCACCGAAACCGCCGCGTCGATTCCGATTTCGATGGTGTATCCGTATCTTTCGATCCCCGTGTGCGGCGCGCTGCTCGCGTTTCATTCGCTCGTGCGCATCGTCGTCTCGCACCTCGCGCCGCAGGCGCAGACCGATGCCACGCTGATCGAAGGCGTGTCCGAACATCTCTAGGATAAACATCATGTGGGCAATCGCTTTTGGAGCAGGGCTGCTCGGGCTGGGCGTGCCGGTGGCCATCTGCATCGGCATAGCGGCGACCATCGCGCTGTCGATCAACGGCACGCCGCTGCTCGTCATTCCGCAGCAACTGTTCTCGAACCTCAACAACGTGGGCCTGCTCGCCATTCCGTTCTTCATGTTGACGGGGGCGATCATGGACGCGGGTGGCGTGTCCAAGCGCATCATCGAGTTCTCGCAGGCGCTCGTGGGCTTCATGCGCGGCGGCATCGGTCAGGTGACGATCGTCGCGAGCATGTTCTTCGCGGACTTGTCCGGCTCGGCCACGGCGGACACTGCCGCGATCGGTTCCGTGATGATTCCCGGCATGGTGAAGAAGGGCTATAACCGTGCATTCGCGGTGGCGCTGCAATCGGCGGCGGGCTCGCTCGGGCTGCTGTCGCCCGTGTCGATGAGCATGCTGGTCTACGCGTACACGGCGAACGTTTCGGTGGGCACCATGTTCATCGCGGGCATCTTGCCGATGCTGCTCGTGGTCGCGTCGTTCATGATCGTCAATTACGTGACGGCCGTTAAGAACGACTACAGCGCGGTGGAGCCGTTCGATGCGCGCAAGCTCTGGACGACGTTCCGCGAGGCGTTCTGGGCACTGCTCACGCCGATCATCATTCTGGGCGGCATTCTCGGCGGTATCTTCACGCCGGTCGAGGCGGGCGTCGTCGCAGCGGTCTACGTGACCCTGGTGAGCGCGTTTATCTTCCGTACGCTCAAGCTCTCGCATTTCAAGGACATACTGGTTCGCACTTCGGTGAACACCACGCGCGTATCGTTCCTGCTCGGGCTTGCGTTCGTGCTCGGGCGATATCTGATCGAAGCGCAGATTCCGCTGCACGTGGCGAACAGTTTCCTCGCGGTCACCACGAGCGCCATCGTGCTCTTGATTCTGATCAATCTGTTCCTCATCGCGGCCCATACCGTGCTCGAAACCATTTCGAGCATCGCGGTGGTGATTCCGGTGTTCTTGCCGCTCGTCGTGCAGATGCATATCGATCCGATCGTGTTCGGCGTGATCGTGCTCATCAACTCGGCCATCGGCATCAATCTGCCGCCGATCGGCTTCTGCCTCTTCACGGCGGCGTCCATAGGCGGCGTGTCGGTGGAGAAGGCGACTCGCGCGATTCTGCCGTTCATCTTCGCGCTGGTCGTCGACCTTCTGCTGATCATCTTCTTTCCGCATATCCCGCAGTTCCTTCCGCATCTGCTGGGGGCGAAGTGAACGTATGGGGATGGCGTTCGCTTCGGAGCGGTAATACGTGAGCGTGGCTTACCTGGACAAGGGTAAGCCCGTTCGGCTCTGAGCCGGGCGCTGCGCTGGCAGCGATGGTGGGAATGCTGATCGAAGTGCCGGTCATGGCGCTCGTCGCAGGCGTCGTCAGCCCTGCGCAGCGCTGGTATGATGCGCGCTCAGGCTGAGGACAACAATCGATGAGCGCGCTAACCAATGGCCGGAGCCCCCGCTGATGCCTTCCGACTTGCTCAACGTCACACTGCCGTTACTCGACACGCCGGACCTCGATAAGCTCGCGCCGCGCGCCGTCTCGACGCACGCGCCGCGCATCCTGCTGCTCTATGGCTCGCTGCGTCCCACGTCGTACAGCCGCTTGTTGACGCTGGAAGCCGAGCGGATTCTCCGGCACTTCGGCGCCGAAACGAAGGTCTTCGATCCACATGACCTGCCGATTGCCGACAGCGTTCCGGCGGATCATCCGAAGGTCGTCGAGCTTCGCAAGCTGTCGGAGTGGTCGGAGGGACAAGTCTGGTGCAGTCCCGAGCGCCACGGCACGCTGACCGCCGTGTTCAAGAATCAGATCGACTGGCTGCCGCTCGAACTCGGCGGCGTGCGTCCGACGCAAGGCCGCACGCTCGCCGTGATGCAGGTTTGCGGCGGATCGCAGTCCTTCAATGCGGTGAACGCGCTGCGCGTGCTGGGCCGCTGGATGCGCATGGTGACGATCCCGAACCAGTCGTCGGTGGCGAAGGCGTATCAGGAATTCGATGCGAACGGGCGCATGAAGCCATCGTCATACTATGACCGCGTCGTGGATGTGATGGAGGAGTTGTACAAGTTCACGCTGCTCGTGCGCGACCGCTCCGATTACCTGACGGACCGCTATAGCGAGCGGAAGGAGAAAGCGCCCGCCGTGGCGGCGACGCTCGCGAACGCTGCGATGAGCCATGAGCGCGATGCGAAGACTGCGGACAGCGACGACGGGGAAGTGGAATAGGGGGGGCAGCGCATCGCTGACCAAACCTTGCGAGGCGTGACGATGTCCGGTTTCTGCGGACTCTGACGGAGCACAGATACGCCAGAGCGCCCCTCAACTCCTGCGCCTGACGCGAGCTTCAGGCGTTGGTCTAGCCATCAGCGCCAGCGGTGACGAATTCAGACTCCGTATGTATCGTCATATATCGCGCGAAGTGACGCTCCTTCGTACGTCCAACACGGTGCCGGCGCCACGCTGTATTCGAGACACAGATCTCTTCGAGTGGCCGCCGTAAGCGACATCTCGTCTCCCTCGAACTCGACTGTTCGATCGTTGACGACGATTGCCGCCTTGCCGGTCAACACAGACCGCAGTTCGGCGCCCTTGGGAATACCCATTTCCTCGAAGTTCAAGTTTGGCCTGCGCGATTTCATGCGATCGCCAGCGGACTTCGAGAGTTCGTCAACTGACGACGGCTGACGTTCTACTTCGACAGTCACATCCTCGACGTGCAAAAGACGAAGAAGGGCGATTGCCTGCTCCGGCTCAATTTGGAAGAACTCGCGTTTAGGGTTGATCCGGTTGGGTGCGAACGCGAGATGGAGCGCTCGCTCGACCTCTTCGCCATTCCTCACTTTGCAGGCGAATTCAACGGTAAAAGGCACGGGTACGCCCGTGGTGTACAACTGGCCAATGCGCGTGTTGGCGTCTTCCTGCCTCGTGTGACCGATCTTGACCAAACCCGGCATGGCTGGATTAGTCAAGACATAAACAACACACAACTCCATGCTTCACATCCCGACTGTCGGCCTTCTGTTTCTCGCGGCAACGTTGCGCCTTTGTTGGCGCGCAGCGTTGCCCGAATTGCTTCCGTCGTATGGTGCCAGGAATCGCTGCGTGGTAGACCACCGCAATGTCATTTATTGTCAGCCTTACGGACTGCCAATGCGTCGGGGGGCTAGTAATGCCTCATCCGGTCGCTACGTCCAAGCGCGCTGCGCCGCCCGGTATGCGGGCTGAGCATAGTCAGTGCGTCGCCACCGCTGCTCGCACCCCCTCAATTCGCCAGCGACAAATACGGCGAACTAAAAGCCTGCGGCGGAAACACCGCCTGCGCGCCGCCCTGACGCGTGAAGCTATAGCGCACATACACGGCGGCGAGCCATTCGCGATACTGATACGCGTTGCCGAACGATGCCGTCGCGCCGAACGCGAGCTGCGGCGCGAGCTGGTATTCGCCGGTCGCGTTGAGCGAGTATGAAACGCCCGTCTTGCTCGACCCCGGGTAGACCGCGCCCGCGTCCGGATTGAGCGGTGAACTCGCGGCTGCGGACTGACGCGCGCTGTCGGTCGGGAAGTAGTTCGACGCATCCTGCCGGTAATGCTGCACGCCGATCGATCCCTTCACGTCGTAGCTGAACATCCCCAGCCGTCCCATGTATTCGACCGGAAAATTCAGGATCACGTACTGCTGCGGGCTGAAGTAACCGCCCTGTCCGTACGTGAAGTACGAGAGGTTCTTGTCGTAGTGCATCAGCGTGGCGTTCGCGCCCACGGTCAGCGTCTGATCCGCATCCTTGATGAGACGCGTATAGATGCCGCCGCCGCCTTTCACCGCGCTGTTGGTCGCGACGTGCTTGCCGTCGAGAAACTGGTACGCCGCGTTCACGTAGACGCCGTTGGTGCTGTCGTCCCAGCCGAGCGCGGCGCGCGCGCCGCTCGATGTGACGCCGCCCCATTCGAGGCCCGCGCCTGCATCGCGCGCGCCGGCGTAGGACAAGAGGCTGTCGGTGACGGCGCGCCGCGCGACGGCGAGCGAGTACGACACTTTGTCCGTGATGGCGTTCTGATACTGCAGTCCGCCGACGACGTTGGTTTCGCGAAAGCCGAGCGGCGTCGTGCCGACATCGGCCTGGATGTTGCGGTTTTCATAGCCGACGGAAAGGCCGACGCCCGTCGCCGTCTGCGAGCCGAAGTCGTTGGTCAGGCTCGGCGAATTGTTGCTCGCGCCCGCGCCGAATCGCGCGAGCGTGTTGTTGCTGCCGCTCGCGGTGCCGGCATCGAGCGTGACGGGCGTGGCGCGCAGCACGATATGGCCGTTGCCCGCCTTGATGCGGCCTTCGATCGGCGCTTCGATGTCGGTCAGGTTCGACAGGCCGTTCTCGCCATTGCGATTGCGAAACAGCACGCCGCCCGTGATGGTGCTGGCCTGCTCGCGGTTGATTGCCGCCAGTTCTTCCGCGACGCCCACGGTTTGAGGGTTCGTCGCTGGTGCAGGCAAGCCCGAGGCGCCCATCGATGCCGCCGTCGCGGCGCGCTGCGCGGCTTGCGGCTGCGCCGCGTAGTAGGGCTGCGCATAGCCGGCGGGCGGCTGCGGGATGTACGGCTGCTGGGCGTATTGTTGTTGCGGATAAGGCTGCTGCGGATACGGTTGCTGCGGATACGGCTGCTGCGAATACGGCTGCTGCGAATACGGCTGCTGCGAATACGGCTGCTGCGAATACGGCTGCGGCGCGTACGCTTGCTGCTGATACTGCTGCTGCTGATACGGCTGTTGCTGATAAGCCTGCTGCCCGTACGCGTACGGATCGGCCGCACGCGCCTTCTGCGCTGTGCTCTTGCGCGTCGCTGTGCGCTTGCCGACCGGCACGCTCGCCGCGGCTTGAGGTGCGTAGGCGTTGGCTTGAGCATCGCGGGCGGCTGGGGACATCGGCCAAGGCGAACTGTCATAGCCGTCCGATGCGGGCGGGTATGCGGGAGCCTGTTGCGCGTACGGCTGATAGCCCTGCGGCGGATAACCGTTCGCCTCTTGCCCGGGATACGGCTGAAGCGGCGCGCCCGATTGCGCCGCGCCGTAAGTGTCGGGACCGTAGCCATTGCCGTAAGCCGTCGCCGGCGGTGGGGCATAAGCTCCGCGTTGCGCCGGACGGTAGCTGTCCGATCCGTAGCTATAGGCACGAGCCGGCGCGGAGTAACCGACGGATAGCGCTGTGCCATCGGCTCGCGTCGGCTGCTCGCCATAAGCGCCCGCTTGCGCCGAGCCATAGCCATCGCCACCATAGCCGCCTAACTCGCGCCGACTGCCCGCTTGCAGCGTGCCATCGGAAGCACCGTAACCGCCCTCTTGCGCCGAGCCGTAGGCATCGCGGCCATAGCCGCCGAACTCGCGCGGACCGCCCGCTTGCCCCGTTGCATCGGTAGCGCCGCCATAACCGCCCGCCCGCGCCGACCCAAAAGCATCGCCACCATAGCCGCCAAGTTCGCGTCGACTGCCTGATTGCCCCGTGCCATCCGAAGCGCCGCCGTAGCCGCCCGTCTGCACCGATTCATAAGCATCGGGACCAAAGCCGCCGCGCACAGCGCGACCGCCCGCTTGCGCCGTCCCATCCGCTGCACCGCCATAGCCGCCGCTTGCGGCCGCGCGCGGTGTCATCGAAGGAGCGGAATAAGGCACAGAATAAGGCGCTGCACCAGGGAGACTAGGTGGCGGATAGGACGGCACGGCTTGCTGATTGTTCGGTAGGGTGACGGGCCGATACGCGCCCGCGTTATTCGCACTCGACGATGAAAGCGACGCCGCAGCCGTATCGACCGCGGTCTTGCCTTCGAACGGATTGGTGCCCGGCAGCGGCATCGAAGCGATGCGTTGCATCGCGCTCTGCCAGTCGCGCGGCACGCGATTGCTTTGCCCGGACGCGTTCGCCGTCGCAGGCGTATTCGCGGCGACGAGCGAGCGTTGCAGGAACTGCGCGGCGAGATCCAGCTTGCCTTCCGCGCGATACATCCGGCCGATGCCCGCGAGCACGCCCGGATCGTTCGGCGCGGCGTCGTAAGCCTGCTTCGCGAGCGATTCGGCCAGCTTGAAGTCGCGCACGCCGCTTGCCGCCGACATCGCCGCCGTCTGCAAGCCCACGTCGTCGGGACGGCGCGAGAGCGCCGCGCGGTAACACGACAACGCGTTGCGGTCATCGCCCGCCGAGGTGTACATGCGGCCGAGCGCCGCTATCAGGTCGGCATTGTCGGGCATCGCGGCGAGCCACGGCGAGATCACGTCGTAAGCGGCGGCGAGGTCGCCTTGCCTGCGCACCGCATCCGCCTGCGCGATCACGATGCCCACGTTCAGATTGTCGAAGTCGCGACGCTGCTGCGTGGTGAGCTGCGTCGCGGAAAGACGCCGCATGACGAAGCCGAGTTCGGCATCCTGATGCGTGGCGGACAAAATGCCCGCGTATTGCAGTTGCAAGCCGACATCGTTCGGCGCATTCGCGACCGCGCCGCGAATCAGCGACAGCGCGCGCGCCGGATCGCCCGCGTTCACATACGCCGACGCAACCGCACCCATGAGTTCCGCGTTGCCCGCCGCGACCGGCTCGGCGCTGCGCAGGATCGCGAACGCCTGCCCGTTCTGGCCGGCAGCGGCGGCGCGCGTCGCGAGTTCCGCCTGCTGATGCACCCACAAGCGATGCTGCAACGTCGTCATCGCGGACGTGCGCTTTGCCTGCGGCACGCGGTCCAGTTGCGCGAGACCCGCCGACCAGTCCTGCGTCTCCGCACAAAGCAGCGCGCTCGCATAGAGAGCGTCGGTCATGTCTGGATGCGTCGCGAGCAGGCCGTCCATCATGCTGCGCGCATTGCCGACCGCGCCCTGACGCACGTAGATGCGCGCGAGGTCGAGCCGCAGCCACGGATCGTCCGGCATGTTGAGCAGAGCGTCTTCGAAGAGACTGCGCGCCGCGCCGAGATCGCCCCGCGCTTCGGCGGCGCGCGCCTGAGCGGCCTGCGCCTGACCGCGCAGCGTGTTGATGCCGCCGGCTTTCGCCTGCTGCTCCGTATTGAGCTTGTTGGCGAAGGCGAGCGCCTCGTCGCCGCGGCCCTGCGCGGCCAGCGCGCCGACGAGCCCGCGGATCGCATCGGGATTGTCGGCCTGACGGCGCAGCGCCATGCGGTACGCGGCTTCCGCGCCGCGCGGATCGCCGTTTGCAAGCAGCATTTCGCCGAGCAGCACTTGCGCCGTGACATCGGACGGATCGACCGCGATGGCGCGCTCGAAGAGCGCCTTCGCCTGCGCGATCTGGCCGTTGCTGCGCGCGCCGATGGCATCGCTCGTATAGGTCCAGTACGTTGCGCTCGTGAGCGCGTCCTTCCAGCGCGCCGGGTTGCCGGCCCGCGACGCGCGTTCGAGATACGTGCGGGCCTCCGCGAAACGCTCCTGCTTCAGCGCCGCGACGCCCATGCCGCCGAGCGCGTCGGCGTCGTTGGGATTACTCGCGAGCACCGACGAAAAGCGCGCGCGCGCCGCCGCGAGGTCGCCGTGATCCAGCGCGGCGAAACCATCCGCGACGGTGCGCCCGCGCGCATCGACGGCGGCGTCGGCCTGCGAGCGTTCGCGCGCGGACCTGTCCTGCTGCACCATCGAATCGAAGCGGGCCTTCACGGCGGCATCGTCCGGCGAGGCTTGCAGATATGCCTGATAAAGCGGCGCATCCGATGCCCGCGCGCCGAGCCACAAAAGCGCCTGCCGCCAGCTTTTCTTCGCGTCCGCGCCGACCGCGCTGTCGCCCGACAGCTTCGCGAGCCGCGCGATGCCGTCGCGCCGCGTGGCATCGCGATACGTCAGATGCTGCGCATACGCAAGCTGATAGCGCGGATCGTCCGGATTCTGGCGCGCCAGCTGTTCGAGGCCGCGACGCGCTTCGTCCCAGCCTTGCGGCGTGGCGGCGAGCGCCTGGTAATACTCGAGTTGCAGCGCGGGCGTCGCGGGCTTGCCGTCGATCGCGCGCTTGTATTCCTGCACCGCCGACGCGCTCTGTCCGCTTTGCGCGAGACGCCGCGCGTCGTTCACGGTCTGATCGCGCGAACTGGTCTCGCCGAGACGCCGGCCGAGTTCGTCGATATTCGGATAGTTCGGCGCGACCTGACGCAACTGCGCGAGATACTGCTGCGCGCCGCTGCCGTCCTTGCGATCCGCGAGCACCATGCCCATGCCGAAGAGCGCGTCCGGCTGCTTCGGATTCACGCGCAGCACTTTCTGCCACGCCTGTTCCGCGAGGTCGCCGCGCCGGTGCGACTGCCAGTACTTGCCCTGATCGATGAGCACCGTAAGCGGATCGGTCGTCGCCGCCTGCGCCCAGGCCATTGCCGGCGCGGCGCACAGGAGCGCCGCGATCACGCGTTTGCGAGTCGGGATCAGCATGCGCTTCTCCACATCGGCACGAGGCGGCCCAAGTCATCGAAGTGATAACGCCCGTCGATGAAACCGCCGCCGAAAAGTCCGAGCACGCGGTCGTAGTAGACCGGCTCGCGGCCCGCGACCGGCGGCGCGGCCAGCGCTTCGAGACGCGCGCGCGCGAGGCCGAGGCCGCGTTCGTCGTTCAGCGCCTTGAAGTACGGCGCGAGCGCGGCCCAGTACGACAGCGGACCTTCGCCGCTCGCCGCGCCGCTCATGGTCGAGACCTTCTCGGGCGGAAAGCCCGTTTGCGCGACGCTCGCGCGCATGCCGCCGAGCGCGTCGAGCCACGGACGCGCGAGCGGATCGCCCGGCGACGCCATGCCGGCCCACAGATACACGCGGATCGCGTCGTAGCTGCCCACATCGCCGTTCTTCGGATCGACGACGAACTGGCCGTTGCCGCTCGCCTGATAGGCGGCCCAATCCGGCGCGTAGCCGCGCGGCGAGGTGATTCTGATCATCTTCGCGGCGTTCTGCGCGAGCTTCGTCCACGGGCCGTCCGGCATGTCCTGCGCGAGGCCGCGCAAGACCGGCAACGGCAGATAGCCCGGATTCAGCCGCGTGAGCTGGCCGGTGCGAAAGCCTTGCGGGCCGGGCAGCAACATGGGACCGAGTCCCGGCAGATCGGCGACTTCCTGCTTCACGATCTGCGTCGCGAGCGCGTAGGCGAGCTTCGTGTACGCCGGCTCTTTCCAGAGACGCCCGGCCTGAAACAAGTCATAGGCGATCCACACATCGGAGTCCGAAGCGGAGTTCGAATCGATGACGCCGAACGATCCGTCCTGCCGCTTGCCCCATTGCCACGCGGGCAGGCGCAGGCTCGCCGCGTCGAACTGATTGGCCGAGAGATTCGTGCGCGTCCAGTTGAGCACGCGGTCGAAGGTCGCGCGGTCGTTCGCGACGAGCGCGAAGAACATCGCATACGACTGACCTTCGGACGTGGTTTGCTGCGTCTCGGTCGAGCGGTCGATCACGCGGCCGTCGGCCTGTACGACACGCTCGACGAATAGGCGATACGCGGGCCAGTCGCACTGCTGCGCGGCCTGCGCGCCGGGGGCGGCCGCCGCGAGCATCGCGCCGGCGAAGAGTGTGGCGGTGGTTGGCCGCATGTCAGTCCCTCAAACGCCGCGCGGCGATCGAACGCAGCGCGCGATAGAACAGGGCGGCGATGATGAGCGAGGCGAGCACGCCCGCGATCACCAGCAGAAACGGGTGCGAGGAAAGCGCCCAGCGCATGTAGTGCATCGGCGAGAGATGGCCGACGTAATACGCTTCGCCGTTCGACGTGACCGTCACGGTGCGGCCGTGGATCACAGCCATCGCGCCTTGAATCGACGGCAGCAGGTCGTTGTCGAGCAGGGCGGCGGACAGATCGGCGTCCGACTGCCCCGCCGCGCTGATGAGCGCGACCGCGCTGCGTCCGCTCTTGAGCGGCGACTCGAAGCCGGTCAGGAGCGCATCGCCGCTCGCACTCACGAGCGAAAGGTCCGCGCGCGCGGGCGAGCGTTCCGGACCTTGCTCGCCGTGCCACCAGTCGACGAGCTTGAACGCCACATCGGAAAGCTGGAAGGTGCGGGCGTCGCCATCGCCCGAAAAAGGCATCTGCTTCGCCCAGCGTTGCAGCAAGGGCTGGCGTCCCGGCGAGCCGAGAATCAGCAGGTCCTTGTCCGCGAAGCGGTCCACGTCGTTCGCGCTCGTCACGGTCACGCCCGTCACCGGATAACCCGTCGATGCGCCCATGCGGCCCATTTCCAGCAGATACAGGCTGTAGTCGGCCGAATTCGGCTCGTTCGGCAGCACGACCGCCGTCTGCGAGAGGTCCGCCATGCGCGTGAACGGAAAGCCGCCGTTCGCGAACGCGGCCAGATCGGGCAGCGCCATGTAGTGCGGGAAGCCGGAAAGGTCGATGGTCGAATTCGGGTCGACCGCGCCCACGACGTTATCCAGCACGCGGCCCTGGCATTCGCCGGTCTTCGGGATGTCGTAGTAGAAGTGCAGGCGCAGTTGCGCGCGCGGCGTGATGAGCAACGGCGGCAGATAAATCTCGCGGCGCGCGGCGACCGTCTTGTCCGGCAGCACGCGGCTGAAGTACGTGCCCAGATCGAACGTCGAAGTGGACACGGCCGGAATGCGCAGCGACTGCACGAAGCCGTTGTTCACGCTGATATTGAGCGACGAACGGTCGGGCGCCGGGCGCACCGTATAGCGATAGCGCAGGTCCACCGGCACGCCCTTCGTCTGCCACATGAAGAGATCGGGCGGCACGCGCAGGTTCACGCGCACCGCGTCGGCGTCGTAGCCGTGCGCGGTCAGGTCCTGTGCTTCGGCCAGTTCGCCGAAGCGCACGGGACGGTCGGCCGGCAGCCAGTTCGGCGCGTCGTAGGGGCGGCGCGGTTGCAGGTCGTTGAATTGCGTGATGGTCGCGCTCGTTCCCGACAGCGCGTTGCGGCCGATGCCCAGCGCCTTCGCGGCTGTCTTCAGTTCGTTGTCGTCGCGGCCGAGCACGAGCAACAGACGCCCGCGCGCGTTCGCATCGCGTTCGACGAGCGCGATGGTCGGCCCGGACACCGCTGGGATAGCGACGCCCGCGACTTTCGCATCGCCGACGGCGAACACCACGGCATTGCCCGACAGCGGCACGTTGTCGGTCTGCGCCGGGAAGATCGCGCCGCGATAGCCCGCGAGCGAGCCGAAATACGACGCGACGGTGCCGGCCGCTTCCAGCGCGGCGAGGCTCGGCTTGCCCGCGAACACGAACGGCAGTTCGAGACGGCGCACGTCGCGGCGGTCGAAGAAGGGCAGCGGCAGCGCGGCGAGGTCGGGCTTGCCGGCAATCGACGCATACGTGAGATCGAGCGAGCTCGCGTTGCTGACGGTCGCCCATAGCGTCGAACTGGACGGGTCCTCGCACTGCTGCGTGTAATGCCCGATCAACTGCACGTTGAGGTGATTGAACTCGGTGATGAAGCGCGGATCGATCGCCACGTCGCGGGCGACGAGCGTGCCCGCCTGATCGCGCGGCACGGGCAGCGTCGCCGCGACTTCGCCGTTGATCAGCACCTTCAGTTGCGAAATGGACGGCAACAGCGACGGCGAATAGCTGTAGATCAGATGCAGCACCGCGCCCGTCACCACTTCGTCGCCGCGCACCGAGAACGCGATGCCGTTCTGGCCGTCGGTGCCGCGCAGTTGCAGCGGATCGAGCGCGCCGTAATCGGCGAAGGTCAGCGTCTGACGGCGGCCGCCAGGCACCAGCGTGCCGGGATCGGCGGTCGTCGGCATGCGCGAGGTGAGCGGCTTGTCCGGCTTGCCGGAGAAGGCGGGAACGGGCATCGCGAGCGCCGGCTGCTGGATCGCGGCGGGGTTGTAGACGACGGCCGGACGCGGCGCAGGTACTGCGCCCACGCCGGTCGCCTGCTGCGTGCCGCTCGTCGGCGGCGCGCTATCCGCCGCCGCCGCGATGGACGCGAACGGCGCGGCGAAGGCGGTCTGCAACGCGACGAAAACCGCGAATGCACGCGCCAGAGGTCGTTCGCAAAAACGCGGCGCGCGCTCGCCCGTTCGTTGTTCAACGCGCAACTTCGACATTCCCATGCCCATTATCGGTCTTTGGTTTTCAGCTTGTTCACATCGACCGGGCGCTTGTTCATCCAGGTGCGAAGGTCACTGTACAAATGCTCGAACAATCCCGCGATGCCGCGCGTGCCGACCAGCAGCACATGCGACAAGCCGCGCAGCGGCGTATCCGGGCGGCGTCCCTCGGACCAGCCGGTCCAGGCATCGGCGCGCGCGAACGTCGTCTTTACGAAGTCGTATTCCTGCTCGCGCGTGAGTTCGGAGAAGCGCAGGCCGACGCGGCCCGGCTCGGTATAACCGACGGTCGCGGGGAACGCGTATTCCTCGTCGCCGCGAAAGAGCGAGACGGTGACGCGCTCGTGCATCGGCACGGCGATCTTGCCCGGCAGCGCGACGCCCACGCCGCCTTCCGAATAGTCGATGGTCTCGCAGGCGAGCGTGCGCCCGGTCGAGAACTTGAGCATGACGGGCATCTTCATCGACACGCGATGCGTCGCGCGCACCTGCTTGCGCTCGCTCGCCGCCGCCACCGACGCGCCGAGAATCAGCATGTTGTAGACCGTCCAGCACAGGTTGAGCAGCGTCGTGTTCACTTCGCTGCGTACGTGCCAATACATGACGATATGCACGATGCCCGCGACGAAGCCGAGCAGGTTCAAAAGCAGCAGGAACAGATACGGCCGCGAGATGGTCCAGTCGAAGTAGTCCTTCGCGATCTGGCCGCCTTTGGCCGTCACGTTGAACTTGCCGAGCTTCGGGTTGATGACCGCGAGCAGCGTCGGCGCGGTGATGTACGACGCGAGCACCGATTCGTACACTTCGGCCCAGAACGAATGGCGGAAGCTGCGCTGCATGCGCGAATTGGTGATGCTCGCGTGCATCATGTGCGGCAGCGCGAAGATGGCGATGGTGCTCGCCGCCGCTTCGATCACGTGCGCGCCGAAGAACAGGTACGAGAGCGGCGCGGTGAGAAACACGAGACGCGGCACGCCATAGAAGAAGTGCAGCATGCCGTTGAGATAACACAGCCGCTGGCCGATCTTGAGGCCCTTGCCGGTGAGCGGATTGTCGATGCGGAAAATCTGCGTCATGCCGCGCGCCCAGCGAATGCGCTGGCCGATATGCCCGGACAGGCTTTCGGTGGCGAGACCGGCCGCCTGCGGGATCGCGAGATACGCGGTCGTATAGCCGAGCCGATGCAGCTTGAGCGCCGTATGCGCGTCTTCCGTGACGGTTTCGACCGCGATGCCGCCGATCTCTTCGACCATCGACCGGCGCAGCACCGCGCACGAGCCGCAGAAGAAGGTCGCGTTCCAGAGATCGTTGCCATCCTGCACGAGACCGTAGAACAGTTCGCCTTCGTTCGGCACCTTGCGGAACGTGCCGAGATTGCGCTCGAACGGATCGGGCGAAAAGAAGTGATGCGGCGTCTGCAGCATCGAAAGCAGCTTGTCGCGCAGGAACCAGCCGAGGCAGACCTGCAGGAACGAGCGCGTCGGGATGTGATCGCAGTCGAAGATGGCGAGATATTCGCCCTTCGTGATCTTCAGCGCCTCGTTGATGTTGCCCGCCTTCGCATGGCGGTTATGCGTGCGGATGGTCCAGTTGACGCCGGCTTCCTCGCAGAACGCCTTGAACTCGGGACGGCGGCCGTCGTCGAGCACGTGAATCGCGAGTTTGTCGGTCGGATAATCGAGCGCGAGCGCGGCGTAGATCGTCGGCTTCACGACCGAGAGCGGCTCGTTGTAGGTCGGAATGAAGATGTCGACGGTCGGCCACTGGCTGCGGTCCGCGGGCAGCGGCAGCGGCTTGCGCTTGAGCGGCCAAGCGGTCTGGAAGTAGCCGAGCAGCAGCACGAGCGCCGCGTAGACTTCGGCCGCGACGAGCAAAAGGCCCCACGCGGCGTCGAGCGGGCGTTCCCAGTACGTGGTCTCGGTGAGCCGCCAGTACATGTAGCGGCCCGACGCGACGATGGACAGCATGATCATCACGAGCGTCGCGTATTGTCCTTGCAGACGCCGGAATCCGAGCGCGCAGACGAAGCAGATGCTCGCGAACGCAAGCTGCTGGCCGAACGCGAGCGGCACCGTCACGACGAAGTACAGCGCGAACGCGGCGAACATCGTAAGGAGAACGACGACGATGCGGCTGCCCCAGATGCTGGCATCGACGAAACGTTCGAGCCGCGAGGTCGCGACGCTCACCTCCGTCTCGGGCGACGGGATCTTGGCCGAAGTCATGCGAGCTTCCTCGACGAAGCGGCCATCGCATCGATAGCGGCGAGCAGCCACTCGCCGCACGCGCGCAGATCGGCGGCGGCTTGCGAGAGCGGATCGTAGTGAATGAGCGTGGTGTCGCACGCGAGCGATTCACAGACGCCTTCGTCGTGATGGATCACGCCCGGAAACAGCTTCGCGCCGAGCATGTTGCGCAGCACCTTGAGCACGTCCTTGCTCAGCTGGCGCGACTGGTCGACCTGATTGACGACATAGCCCTGGCCGGCGAAGTCCTGTCGCGGCGCGGCGTAGGCATCGACCATGCGCTCCATGCCGGGAATCGCGGCGTAGGAGGCGGCGTCGGCCAAGACCACGTTCAGCGCGAAGTTCGCGGCCGTCAGCGCGGTGCGCGTGTAGACCGACGAGCCCGGCGGCGTGTCGACGATCACGATGTCGTTCGCATCCAGCGCGAGCGCATCGAGCGAGCGCGCGAGCCACGACGGGTCGCTGTCGACGAGCGCCTCGAAGCGGCGGCGGTCGTCCTCGGTCACGGCGCCGTAGGGCAGCACGGTCACGCCATCGACGCCGTCGAACATCACCGACTGCCACGGCTCGCGGCTCAGCGTCGTGCGCGAGATGCCGTCGATGCTGTCGAGCGGAATGCCGAAATGCAGGCGCAGCGCGTTCTGCGGATCGAGATCGAGCACGATCACGCGGCGGTTGCGCGCGGCCACCACCGAGGCGAGATTGGCGGCGAGCGTCGTCTTGCCGACGCCGCCCTTCGCGGAAACTACCGTGATGACTCTCATAAGCGGGGAAGGCGGCCGGCGCGCGTGTTCGTGGGTTCGCTCACCGCGCGGCCGGCGTGCCGCAGACGTTCGAACAGGACGTTGAGTGAATCCGCCGGTGCGTCCGTCGCCTCTTGCGCTTGCGGCTTGAAGAGCTTGCCGAGGATGGACTGGGGCGCGGAAGGCGCGGGCGCGCTCGGCACGCTTTTAGGCACTTGTGCCGGGGCGCGGCGCGCGGGTTCCGGCTTCAGCGCGGCGGCTGCGTTCGCGACCGGCGGAACCGATGCAACGGCAGCAACGGTTGCAACGGCCGAATCAGGAATCGTTCCTGTCTCGTCCGACGCCGATTCGCCCGTCGCCGCAAAGCGCAATGCGCTCAGCGATTCCGCGCCGGGCGGAGTGACCGGCGGAATCGCGCGGCGATGCGCGCGCATGAAGAGCTGGCGCTTGCCGCGATTGATGGGCATGCCCGTGGGCTGCGTGTCGGATGGCTCGCTCGAATGCACTTGCGCCTCGCGGCGCGGCCCGATGTCGGGGATGGCGGGCTGCGCGAAGTCGAGCGTCGCGAGCAGCGGCCAGCGGGTGCGCGCCGACTGCGCCTCGTTCTCCCGGCCGATTTCCTGGTAATCGCCTGCATTGCCGCCGAAATGGTCGAACAGCTTCTGGATATCGCGCGAAGTACTCATGATGCCGCTTCCTCGTCGTGCCTTACGTGATGCGTGGCCGGTACTGCTCGTTGTGGTCCGCCGAACCGGGCGGTCGATGCCGCCGCGTCGAGGCGGCGGTCACCGGTATTCGAAATGCCGGATTCAGACTGCGGCGCGCGCGAGCCTGAACTCGATGGCGGCGTCGCCGCCGAATTCGCTTGCCTGCCGGATAGCGAGCCCTTGCGCGCCCAGGCCGGCGAGCCACTGCTGATACGCGCCTTCGAGAAACGCCGGCGTCCACGCGAGGGCGCTCTCGCCGAAGGCCGGCAACGGCGCGCAGTAATGCACGATGCTCAGGTGGTCGCGCTCGTCGGACAGTTCGACGAAGCCCCAGTCGGTGTCTCGCCACAGCGCGTTGAGCGCATCCGCGAGCGCGGACGTCGAATCGCAGGGCGGCAGCGCATGCGCCTTCGCGAAACGGCTGCCCACGCGATGCATCAGCTCGCGCAGTTCGCCATGTCCGATCTGCGCCTCGAACTCATCCGCGAGCGCGGACAGCACGCCGCGCCATTGCCTGGATATTTGTCTGTCCAAAAGATAATCGAAGATAGCGGCCATGTTTTTATTAGGGCGTGCGAGCACCGATCCGGACGTTTGTCCAGGCGCTATTACCGCCAGAACTTACTTCAATGCGTTTTTTTTTGCCAGTGAAAAGACTAGCTGTTGTTTCTGTCAGTTCGGCGAATGCGGCGGGGAAGCGGCTGTTTCTGGGATCTCGCAGCTCAAGTGAACGTAAGCTGGACAAGCCTTCCCGCGTGACGGCGATGACATGCAACGGCCTTCGCGGCGGCGGCAGTGTACCATCTCGTTAATGTGCCGAAGCCATGCGTCGCGGGTGTTATTTCATCCCGATCGACCCTATGCGGAACTAATTACTTGAGCGATTTCGTCGCCGCTTTATCGTTTGTCTAAGCGTCGTGGGCGTGAATGCGGCCATTGCCAATGGGATGTGGCACGCGACCGGCTGGCGCGTGCGCGGATTGCGTGGTGTCCCGATTACATCAAGCGGCCCCATTCATAATCGACGCTGTCCGGCGTCAACGGGAACAAGCCCGCGCCGGGCGTGAATGTCAGTTCACCGAAATAAATGTGATCGTCCACGTTATAGAGGTCGACCCGCACGAAGTCGAAATCGCTTGCCAGGGTGCGCGCTACCCATAGGATTTCGTCGAGATTGTGCGGACGGGGAGCGGGCGTGTCGCTCTGCGAGTAGTGCCCCATCTTGATGTCGAGCCGGTTCCAGTGAGCGTCGTAGATATCGCCGCGTGGATGTCCTTCGAATCGATCCGAAATCACGAGAATGAAAATCTGCGGATCGTCGGCGTTTCTGTTGAAGACATGGATCTTGATATCGGGCGGCACCTTGTTGTCCGGCCCGAGAAGGAGCTTCTCGAACAGAATGCGGCGCTCGATAGCCTGATAGTGCCGTTCCCTCGCCACCGTGAAGAAGTTCGTCGACAACCAGCGCTGCGCCAGCGCATTCAGCGCCTCGAACGAGGTCTCGCGCTTGTCCCTGACGAGCTTCACGAACCCGCAGCCGTGATTCGCCTTCATCACGAAGGTGGAAGGAAGCGCGTCGAAGTCGCGCTGGGTGAAAGTGGACGGCGCGGCGAACAGCGGAATCAGATACTTTTCGCCGATCTTGTCCGCGACATAAGCGCGAACCTTCAGCTTGTCGGAGAGATCGGTATAACGCGGGTCGGGCGCAAGGCACCGCTGCAAGACCTTCTCGTTGAACGTGGCCGGATTGCGCAGATTCGGGAAGCGGCCGATCCTGCGACGATGATAAAGGCTCAGCAACACCTTGTCGGGCAAGCAAACCTTGATACCGTGAATGAGCATTTGTCTTGCGGTCATTCATCTGCCTCCATCGTCAGCGGTCGACTCGAACGCTCGCTCAGTTAGGATTCTCGACGCGACGTGGCTCGACAAGCGAGCCCGACGGCGGAACGGTCAAACGAGAATGAAGGCACTAACTGGGTGGACGGTTGTAACCGACCGCTACCTCGTCGCCATGATAGGTGTGGTCGTCCGCGCTCGTGGGCGTGGCGTAGCCGAACGTTCGAACGAGCAGTCTTTCCAGATCCGCATCGAGCGCTTGGCCGTTGAATTCGTTCTCCACCTTGCGACGAGCGTTCGTGCGCATCGCCTGCACATCGACCTTTCCCTCCACGATTGCCGAAAGCGCCTCGGCGATGCCGCTTGCCGAACGCTCCTCCACGAGCAGGCCTGTCACGCCATGCGTCACGAGCTCCGGTATGCCGCTGTGCCGGGTCGCGACGACCAGCACGCCCGTCGCCATGGCCTCCATGATCGACACCGGAATGCCTTCCATGTCGCCGTTGCTGGCCACGACGGAGGGCAGCAGAAACACGTCTGCGCTCTTCAGTTCTTCGAACACGCGCTCGTGCGAGCACTTGCCGAGAAAGTTGATCTCGTTCGTACTGGACGACGCAGCGCTGCGCAGCGCGTCTTCGAGCGGTCCGAAACCGATGAGGTTCAACTGCACCGGATGCCGGCAACCACGCACTCCTTCGATGGCGTACGCCAGTCCCTTTTTTTCGGTGAATCGCGCCACGCTCAGTACCTTGAGCGGGCGATGCAACGGCCGGTTGCTCGCCTGCGGAGTCAGCCGGTGCGTTTCCACGCCCACGTGGTGAACCTTCGTTCGCGATTCGGGCGCGCCCCATTCGATGAGCCGGTTGCGCCAGAGATTACTGATCGGCAGTAGCAGCGGGCTCAGGCGAAAGAGGCGCCGATAATGCGGCAGCCATCGCTCGACGACCGCGTGATCGCTCATGTCGGCACCATGAAAGACGGTGACGATAGGCCCGCTCAGCAGTCCGGCTTCCTTCAGATACATGGCGCGCACGCCGATGGGGCCGAAGTGCGCGATCACGACGTCGAAGTCGATGCCCTCCGTGTCGCCGCCCGACACGATGTCGATGAATGCAGAACGACACCCGGTCGCCGCCGCGCGAAGGGCGACAGACAGGCGCTTGCGCCGCTTGTCGTCGATGCAAGCCAGGGCGCCGAGCTTCGCGCACGACACGGAGTGGCGCAGCATGCTGACGTCTTGTCGAAAGACGCGCAACTCCACGCGTCCCCGCGTGGGGTCCACCGCAGTGTCGTCGTACTTCGCAGCCAGGGCGAACACCTCGTGACCGCGCTCTGCGAAGCCTTTCATCTGACGGAGAACGAACGTTTCGGACGGAACCGGCAATCTGTCGACGATGAATGCAATTCGCATCGGCTACCCTCGGAAATGTGGTCGCGTCAAACGCAGTGCATTCGCGTGACTGGCGATGCCACGGCATGGCACGTGTCATCGTTGCAGTCATGCACTGGCTTGTCGTTCGTCTTGCCGATGGTAGTCGATCGAAAATGGAAATGCACTCGCTGCGTGGCCGCCGCAAGCGATTCATTCGTCGTACGAATCGACGGGGAGTGCTGTCCTTGCCGGCTCAACAAGCGGGCAAGCGGTAGAACATTTCGTTCACCGAACGATGTCTACGCTTGCCGGCTGAGGCTCAGCGGACGTTCACGCAGCGAAAGCCTGCATAGACGTACTGATAGTGCCCCTGAAACCAGTTGCGAAAGCTCGGGCGCAGCATGCATGCAGCCGTGCGCGGAGAACCGCCCTTGATGACGAAGTGCTTGCCGTCGAAGAAGTTGGCGGAATAGCCGAGATAGAAAGGAAACGGCTCGAAGCCTGTGAGCGGGCCGAAGGTCGTGGATGTCCACTCCCAGCCGTTGCCGTATTGCCCCTCCACGCCGAAATCGCTGCGGTTATCCGGATGCGCCTGCACGGGCGTCGGGTCCCAGCGGCGGAAGTCGAAGTTGCCTTCCGCGACGTGCGGCGCGCCGATGGCCGCGCGCTGCCACTCCGCTTCCGTCGGCAGGCGCTTGCCGGCCCAGCGCGCATAGGCGTTCGCTTCGGCATAGCTCACGTAGACCGGCCAGTCGAGCGGCAGCGCGATCTCCTCGAACATCGTGCGCAGCTTCCAGCCCGAGTCCGTTGGATGCTGGTTGTCGGCGCCTTCGTCGCCGCGCACCCAGAACGCCGGATGCGCGATGCGCTGCGCTTCCTTCCACGCCCAGTCGTCGTCGGTCCACAGCGCGCGGTTCCAGTAACCGCCCGCGTCGATGAAGCGCAGATAGTCGCCGTTCGACACCATGTAGCGGTCGATGTCGAACGCAGGCACGTCCAAGCGCATTTCGCCGAATTCGTTGTCCCAGCCGAAGCGCTGGCTTTCGCGCGAGAGGCCGAGCGTCACGCTGCCGGTCGGAACGTGCACGGTTTCATGCGAGAGCGCGCGATCCGTTGTGCGCTCGGACGCGGCATCGGCCGGTGCTTTTTTCCTGTCGACCGGTAATTGATGCAACATGTACGCAAGCGTCTCCGCGTGCATCAGCCGATGCTCGATCGCGACTTCGAGCAGCTTCGCGGGCGACTCGTCGGCGGAAACGGGGTGCGCGACGAGCGTGATGGGATCGAAGCGCGCGTCGATGTCCGCGCGCACTCGCGCACGGTATGCGTGCACTTCGTCGAGCGAGGGCCAGTCGCCGGGTTGGTCCGTCGGCAGACCGCCATCCACCGGGTCGATGCCGAACGCGAATAGCTGGTCGTAAGCAGGCTGGGCGTTCGGCAGATGGAACAGGCGCTGGTCGAACAGATTGCGGTCGAACGCCTCGAGATGGCCGATATAGAATACGATACGGTGGCGCTCGGCAATCGGCCGATCGTACAGATGCTCGCGCTTGACGATGTCGAAGAGTTCATCGGTGACGCGGCGCGCTTCGGCGAGCCGGTCGAGCAGCGGATGACGCAGGGATGGTTCGCGATTCATGTCGCTCGGTCTCCGTGGCAGGCCAAGGCTGTGCCCTGGAAAACGAAAAGACTAATGCGAAGCGAAGCGCGTGCCAAGCCGATAATGGCCGGCGTTTGTTCGGGCGCGGCGAAGAATCCGGCACGAAGCCCCACCGGGCGGGGCGGCAGGCTAAATGTCAGGTACTGCGGTCAGATACTGCGCAGGCGCTCGAAATCGCGGATGCGAATGGATTTGCCGTGCGCCTCGATCAGCCCGAGCTTGTCGAAGCGCGACAGCGTACGGCTCACGGTTTCGAGCGTCATGCCGAGATAGCTGCCGATGTCGTCGCGCGTCATGCGCATGGTGAACTCCGTCGCCGCATAGCCGCGCCGCGCGAGCCGCGCCGACATATCGAGCAGAAGGCGCGCGACGCGTTCGTCGGCGCGCAGCATGCCGAGTCGCACGACATGGTCCGATTCGCGGTTGATCGCCTGGCTCATCATGCGGTGCATGCGCCGCTGAAGCGCGTCGGTTTCGCGGCACATGCGCTCGAAAAGCGCGTACGGCACGACGCAGACCGTGCTGTCTTCCAGCGCCACCGCGTCGCACGTATGCCGCCCGTCGCCGATGCCGTCGAGACCCAGGGCGTCGCCCGCGAGTAGCAGTCCGGTAACGCGCTCCCGGCCGCCGTCGCGGCTGCCGTCATGCGTGACCAGCGTCTTGAGCGAGCCGGAGCGCACCGCGTAGAGCGAATCGAACGGGTCGCCGGTGCGAAACAGCGCCTCGCCGCGCCGTATCTTGCGCGTGACGGAGATGATGTTCTCCAGCCGCGAGACATCGTTGGCGCACAGCCCTTCGGGCATGCACAGATGGCGCATGGCGCAGCTGGAACAATGCGCGGCCCGGCGCCGCATGGAAGACGATTCGGACATGGCGGACTTCGTTTCTTGATAAATGACAAAACGATTGTCCCATGGCAGACGTTGCCGGCACCGCGAAAAAATGCCGCGCCCCCGCGCCTTGCCCGATGCTTACATCATGGGTTAGCCGCGGTGTCCCGAACGTCCTGAACGTTTGAAACGCCTGCCGCCGACGGAATCAGCAGCACCGGCAGCGTGGCCTGCCGCAGACAACGCTCGGCCACGCTGCCGAGAATCAGCCGTTGCATGCCCTTGCGGCCGTGCGTACCCATCACGAGCAGGTCGGCATTGAACGTGCTGGCAGCCGAGAGAATGAGCGAGGCGACGTCGTCGCTCGCGGTGGCGTCGGCGGTCACGACACTGCCCGCAATGCCGCTCGCTTTCATCGCCTCGGCGGCCTCGCGGGCGAGCGTCGCGCCTTGCTCGGCGAGCCCCGCCTGCAATGGCGACGGATCGTAGCCGGGGAAGTCCATGTAGAGCGGCGCGCTTTCGACGACGTAGAACGGCTGCATGACGGCCTCGTGCTGGACCGCCAGATCGAGCGCCGTCTGGAAGGCGCGTTGCGACGTGCGGCTGCCGTCGATGGCGACGATGATGCGTTTGAACATTGGCGTGTGCTCCGTTGATCGATGTCGAAAGCGCGATGGCGTTTCGCTGCGTCTCGGTCGTTCGGACCCGCAAACGCACGGGCAGGATAGCGCGCGCAGGCTCGCGCATTTCTGAGATGAGTCGATCCGCCGCACGCAACGCCGTACAATTCGTCTTTCCACCGACTAAGCGCCCGCTTAACACCCGACCGCATGACCGACGCCCGCACGACCGACGCCCGCACGCCTGACGCCCCTTCTCACGCACTTGCGTTCCGCACGGCTCTTTACGCGATGCTCGGCATCGGCCTCGTCAACATGCTGGTCGCGCTGGACCAGACCGTGGTCAGCACGGCGCTGCCGTCCATCGTCGCGGAACTGCACGGCTTCGAGTATTACGCGTGGATCGCGAGTGCCTACCTGCTCGCTTCCGTCGTCACCGTGCCTGTGTTCGGGCGGCTCGGCGACTACTTCGGGCGCAAGCGCTTCGTCATCGCGGCGGTGATCACGTTCACCGTGGCGTCCGTGCTGTGCGGGCTCGCGCCGAACATGCTGTTTCTCGCGCTGGCTCGCGGGCTGCAAGGCGTCGGCGGCGGCATGATGGTCGGCACCGCGTTCGCCGCGATTCCCGATCTTTTCCCCGATCCGCGCACGCGCGTGCGCTGGCAAGTGGTGCTCGCGGCGGCCTACGGCATCGGCACGGCGGCGGGGCCGTCGCTCGGCGGCTGGATGAGCCAGCACTGGGGCTGGCGTTCGACCTTCCTCGTCAATCTGCCGGTCGGCGCGGCGGCGCTGTACTTCATCTGGGCGCATCTGCCGAATCTGCACCGGCCGCGCGAAGGCGGCGTGAAGATCGACTGGCTCGGCGCGGCGCTCGTCGCGCTCGTGCTCGGCGGGTTTCAGTCGCTGATCGAGTCCGTGCCGAAAAGCGGCCTCTCGGGCGGCAACATCGCGCTCGGCTGCTTGGTCGTCGCGGGCGCGGCGGCGCTCCTGGTCTGCGAACGGCGCGCGACGCATCCGATTCTGCCGCTCGACATCTTCCGCGATCCGCATCTGGTCACGCTGTTCACGCTGTCGTTTCTCGCGGGCTTCGTGATGTTCTCGCTGATCTTCTTTGCGCCGCTCTTGTTGCAGGGCGGCTTCGGGCTGTCGCCGCAGGAGGCCGGGCTGCTCGCGACGCCGATTGCCGCGTGCATCGCCATCGGGAGCTTCGTGAATACGCGTATCGTGATTCATCTGCGCAAGCCGACGAAGATTCTGACCATCGGCTTTTCGCTCTTGCTGGTGGCGTCGGTCGCGCTGGCGTTCGCGCGCGCCACGACGCCGCATGTCTGGATCGAGTTGCCGATGGCCGCGGTCGGCATCGGCCTCGGCTTCGTGCTGAACAACATGAACGTGTTCGGCCAGGAGATCGCTGGCCGTGAGCGCTTCGGCATCACGACGGCGCTGCTGCAATCGACGCGCATGGTCGGCGGCATGCTCGGCACGAGCATCGTGGGGACGATCGTCGCGCATCATTACGCGAGCGTCGTGACGCGCACGATCAGCGTGCTCGGCGCGGGCGCAGCGGCGCAATGGCAGCCGCGTTTCGCGGACCCGCGCATTCTGGTCGACGAAGCGTTGCGCGATACCATGCAGCGCGAGCTGACGGCGGCGGCGCTGGACGCGCCCGCGCTCTTCGACGCCGCCCGCGATGCGCTCGTGCAGTCGGTGCACATCGGCGTCATGCTGACGGGCGTGGCCGCGCTCGTCGCCGCGCTGCTCGTGCGGCGCATCGGGCATATCACGTTCCGGCGGGCGGGCAAGGGCTGAGCGGCACGCGTAATGCGTGCGCGGCACGTTCACACTCGTTGGCGCCCGTGACGGGCGGCAGCACCAGCACGGAGAAATCACCATGATGATCACCGGAGAAATGCTGATCGGCGCGACGGCCGTGCGGGGCACGGACGCCACGCTGCGCGCCTTCGACCCGGCGCGCAACGTCGATCTCGAACCCGTGTTCGGCGGCGGCGGGGCGGCGGAAGTCGCGCGCGCGTGCGAACTGGCCGACGCCGCGTTCGATCCGTATCGCCAGGCACCGCTGGAGACGCGCGCGCAACTGCTGGAAGCGATTGCGGACAACATCCTCGGCATGGGCGATGCGCTCATCGAGCGCGCCCAGGCCGAATCCGCGCTGGCTAAGGCGCGGCTCGAAGGCGAACGGGCACGCACCGTCGCGCAGTTGCGGCTCTTTGCGTCGCTCGTGCGCGAAGGGCGCTGGCTCACCGCGACGCTCGATTCCGCGCAGCCGGAGCGCAAGCCCGCGCCGCGTCCGGACCTGCGCTTGCAGAAGATTCCGGTCGGACCGGTCGCCGTGTTCGGCGCGAGCAATTTTCCGCTGGCGTTCTCGGTGGCGGGCGGCGACACGGCGGCGGCGCTGGCGGCGGGCTGTCCGGTCGTCGTGAAGTCGCATCCGGCGCATCTCGGCACCTCCGAGATGGTCGGGCGCGCGGTGCAGAAGGCCGTCGCCGAGACGGGCCTGCACGAAGGCGTGTTCTCGCTCGTCGTCGGCGCGGGCAACGCCATCGGCGAGGCGCTTGTCGCGCATCCGGCGATCAAGGCGGTCGGCTTCACGGGCTCGCGGCGCGGCGGGCTGGCGCTGATGGAGATCGCAGCGAAGCGCCCGGAGCCGATCCCGGTCTTCGCGGAAATGAGCAGCGTCAACCCGATGTTCGCGCTGCCGGGCGCGCTCGCCACGCGGGGCGAGTCGCTCGCGGCGGGCTACATCGACTCGGTGACGCTCGGCGTCGGACAGTTCTGCACGAACCCGGGGCTCGTCTTCGCGCTCGCGGACGCCAAGCTCGACGCTTTCGTGGATCACGCGACAGCCGCGCTCGAAAAGAAGGACGCGCAGACCATGCTCACCGCAGGCATCGCGGCGGCGTACGAGGACGGCATCCGGCATCGCGATGACTCGGGCGCGCAGCGCATCGCGACGGGAAAGGAGACGGAGGCGGCGAGCGGCGCGCTGCCGGCGCTGTATCGCGTGAGCGCGGAGCAGTTTCTCGCGACGCCGCATCTCGCCGACGAGATTTTCGGGCCGACGTCCGTGATCGTCGCGTGCGAGGACGAAGACCAGATGATCGCGGTGGCGCGTCAGCTCGAAGGCCAGCTGACCGCGACGCTGCTGATGGATAACGACGATATCGACTTCGCGCGGCGCCTGTTGCCGGTGCTCGAACGCAAGGCCGGGCGGATTCTGGCGAACGGTTTTCCGACGGGCGTCGAGGTGTCGTACGCGATGGTTCACGGCGGCCCGTATCCGGCGACATCCGATGGCCGCTCGACATCGGTCGGCGCAATGGCGATCGAGCGTTTTCTGCGGCCGGTCTGCTATCAGGACTTGCCGGCGGCGCTCTTGCCCGAGGCGCTCGCCGACGACAACCCGCTCAATCTCTGGCGCCTGCGCGATGGCGAACTCGGGCCGAACTGACAACGCCGTGTCCTCTTGCTGTGCTCCGTCCAACGTTCAACGTTCAACGAGAATCCGAACCGATGACCCTTTCCGACCGCCGCTATCCCGACCCCGCCGTACGCGTGCTCGATCCGCGTTTCAACGCGCTGCGCATTGCATCGGCGTCGGTCGAGTGTCTTTATCAAGGGGCGCGCTGGTCGGAAGGGCCGGTGTGGTTCGGCGACGGGCGGTATCTCTTGTGGAGCGACATACCGAACAACCGCATCCTGCGCTGGGACGAGGAAAGCGGGCAGGTCGGCGTTTTTCGCAAGCCGTCGAACAATGCGAACGGCAACACGCGCGACCGCGAAGGGCGGCTCGTGACCTGCGAGCATCTCACGCGGCGCGTGACGCGCACCGAGTACGACGGCTCCATCACCGTGCTCGCGGACCGCTATGACGGCAAGCCGTTCAATTCGCCGAACGATGTCGTCGTGAAGTCGGACGGCTCGATCTGGTTCAGCGATCCGACCTTCGGCATCGACGGCTTCTACGAAGGCGAAAAGCAGCCCTCGGAACTCAAGCCGTGCGTGTATCGCGTCGACGGCCAGAGCGGCGAGATCACCGTGATGATCGACGACTTCATCGGCCCGAACGGACTCGCGTTTTCGCCCGACGAATCGGTGCTGTACGTGGTCGAGTCGCGCTCGACGCCGCGCAAGATCATCGCGTTCGACGTGCTCGACGGCGGCCGCGCGCTCGGCAAGCGGCGCGAATTGATCGACGCGGGTCCCGGCACGCCGGATGGCTTTCGCGTCGATATACACGGCAATCTGTGGTGCGGCTGGGGCATGGGCGATGCCGAGCTCGACGGCGTGCGCATCTTCACGCCGCAAGGCGAGGCGATCGGCCACATCGACCTGCCGGAGCGATGCGCGAACGTGTGCTTCGGCGGCCGGCATCGCAACCGGCTCTTCATGGCGGCGAGCCACGGGCTCTATTCGCTTTACGTCAACACGCAAGGCGTGAAGGGCGGCTAGGCGGGACGCGCGGCGGTCTTCTCCATGATCCGCTCAGGATGGGCGCTCGCGCGAAAGCCGAAGCGCGCATAGAGCCCGTGCGCGTCGGACGTGACGAGCATCATGCGGCGCAAGCCCTGCAAGTCGGGATGCGCCATCACGCATTCGATCATCCACTTGCCGAGGCCCGCGCCCTGACGCTCGGGCAGCACGAAAACGTCCGCCAGATAGGCGAAGGTCGCGGTATCCGTAATCATGCGTGCATAGCCGATCTGCCGCGCGCCTTCGAAAAGGCCGAACGCGAGCGAATGACGCGCCGCGCGCTCGACCGTTTCGCGCCCGACGCCCGGCGACCAGTACGCCACTTCGCTCAGATAGCGGTGAATCACGTCGAAGTCGAACGAAGCGATGTCCGTCGTCACGCGCCATTCGCCACGAGTCCATTCCATCGGGCTGCTCCTTTCCAGGCAAGCGCCGAGCTTAAGCGAACCACGCGCTCAATGCACGGCATACACGCGGCCGGTTTCCGCGCCTTCCACGCTGCGGCTATAGGCGAGCGCCACGCGCGCGCCGCTCGCCGCCTCGAAGCCGCGAAAATACGGCCCGAAGCTCTCGCGCGCTTCTTCCAGCATGGTCGGGCTCACGGCGTTGATGCGCAGGCCGCGCGGCAGTTCGATCGCCGCGCCGCGCACGAAGCCTTCGATTGCGCCGTTGACGGCTGCCGCGCTCGCGCCTAGCCGGATCGGCTCCGCGCCGACGATGCCGCTCGTGAGCGTGAAGGAGCCGCCATCGTTCAGATAGTCGCGCGCCGTGAGCACGAGGTTGACCTGGCCCATGAGCTTGTCGTCGAGGCCCATGCGAAACTGCGCGGGTGTCATCTTGACGAGCTCGCCGAAGTGGACATGACCGGCCGTGGCGACGATCGCATCGACTCGGCCGATGGCATCGAAAAGGCGCTTGATGCTGTCCAGATCGAGCAGATCGACGCGATGGGCGCCACGCGTCGCGCCGATCTCGATGACTTCGTGACGCGGTTGGAATTCGGCGCAGACGGCCCGGCCGACCGTGCCGGTCGCGCCGATGACAGCGATTTTCATGAGCAGCCTCGCAAGCGTTGCAGTGAAAGAACGGCAACGCATTGTGCCCGCGCAAAGGCGCGCTGAAAAGCCGCTGCAGGAAGCGGCGTCACGCGGCCCGACGCGCAGGCATCGGCGAGAGCAGGAACAGCGACGCCGCGAAACGGCACGCGAGCGTCAGCCCCGACACCACGGCCGCTGCGGGGAAGACGTGCCATTGCAGCGCGAGCGTCGGCGCGACCAGCGCCACCGTGACGAAGCCGAGCGCGACGGTCAGCCAGCGCGCCCATTGCAGGCGGGAGGCGACGCACAGATACAGCAGGCCGACGAGCACACGCGACACGATGGATGCCGCGACCGGATGGCTTGCCGCATCGCCCGGAAAGCCCATGGCGAGCGCGAGCCCGAGTTCCGCCCACGACAGCGCGTACGCGGCCCCGAGGCACGCGAGCGCCGACTTGAACCGTTGCTGCGCCGCGCTGCGTTCGGGAGCGGCGGGACGCGCTTCGCGCAGCGCCTCGCCGTCGCCGGTCTCGTCCGTGGCGTTCAGGCCGTCGTAGGTCTGACTCGTGGTCATCACCTTCCCCTTTATTCGAATGTATGCGGTCCCGGATTCTTGTCTTTGGTTCGCCCGTGAAAGAGCAGAAGGCATGCCGCAATCGTTGTGCCTGCCTCTCGCCGGCTTCGGAATGATCTTTGCTGTGATGCTATCGACGTCACGACAAAAGGAGCCGACGATGAGCAACACGAAAGAGCAGAACCCGACTTCCGAGCGCGATGAAGGCACGGTCGACAAGGCCGTGGAAGACACCTTCCCGGCCAGCGATCCGCCCGCAACGGGCGGCGTGACCCGCATCGAGACGGACGACGAGAAGGACGAAAAGAAGTAAGCGAAGAGCGGGCGGCCGCGTCCTCAACGCGCGGCCGCCCGATTACTTTTGAGGCCGTTCACGACCGTTCGATCACGATCAGCCGCGACGGCCGAAAGTGGTTCAGCGCATAGTGCGTGCGTCCTTGCAGCGTATGGCCGTGCGCATCGCGCGCGACGAAGCGCAGATGTTCCTCGACGTCCGGCACCGCGGGCGCGACCATTCCCCGATCGATGACGCGATACCCGTTCGCCACCGCGAGCGCGAATCCCTTGTGCCCCGGACGGCTATCGAAACCGGCGAGGACGCCGCTCGCCTCCGGCACATGGTTCGATAGCGTGGCATTCGAGAAGATCACGGCATCGGGTTCGCGGGCGAGCATTTCCGCTTCGCGCTTCGCGTGAATGTTCTTCGCGTCGGTATCGACGGTGTCGTCGAGCGTGTCGTCGTTGAGCACATCGACGCCACGCGGCCGGCGCTGCCCGGCATCCGTCACCGCCGCCGGTGCTGCCGCTGCCGGCTCGGCTTGCGCGGGTTGCGGGCGCGCGTCGCGGCCGGACTCTGCCGCTTGCGCATCGCTCATGCGGATGTGCGCCGTCTCCGTCGACGGCGTCTTGATGGGACTGTCGGCCGCGCGGCCGGCTTGCCTGTCTTGCGGCTCGTTGGATTCGGCGTTGTTCATCTGGCGTTCCTCCTGCAAACAAAGAAGGGCTTCGGCAAAAGTCGTTCCGGTTTTTTAGCGACGGAACCGCCGCCCTCATCCGATGGACATGGTCCCGGCCACCCAAAATTTCGCGGGCGATTTTCGAGACTAAGGGCTTTCACTACCAGTATTATTTGTAGCTTGTCGCCGGCAAAGCGCAATAGGCGCGGAACGCCAACAATTCAGGAGGGCGCGTTCAGGACACCTGCCGGCGTGACAGCAATGCCATTCGAAAGAGCAGGGCACTTTAAGACGGGTGACTCATGCAACACGATGCCGCCTTTTCGCATAGAGGCTATCTGCTGAACTGCGCGCCCGCACGGACGGCAGAAGGCACGTACCAACCTTACGTGGTGATCTCGCGATCGAGCGACGGCGAACTGGTCGCGAACCGCTTCTTTCCCGCGGACCTGCGCTTTCGCAGCGAGGACGAGGCCATCGCGCACGCGCGCGACTGGGCCGTGCGCTGGATCGACGCGAGTCACGTCACGGTCTAGCGCCGGGAGCCGCGCCCATGATTCGCAAACGATTGCGCGCAACCTATGCTGGACGTGGGCCGCGCGCGTTGCGGCACGGTCGGTCGAAACCGGGTACTCTTGGCGTTCGTCCGCCGCGCCGGCCACGGCGGTTGTCACCATCGCTCAGAGATTGATACGCAGAACATGGCTTCGCCCAGCAGATCCGTGCCGCCCGGCACTTCGCCCGAATCATCCGGTGCCGTCACCGCTCCCGCACCGCGCGAATGGGGCTTGTCGCGCATCGTGGCGGAGTTGCGCGAGTCGCGCGAACAACTGCATCGCACGCGGCATCCGCTCGGCATCCGCGAGCTGCCGTCGCGCGACGCCATCGTGAAGATCGTCAACGGGCTGCGCTCCGCGCTCTTTCCGACGCATTACGGCACGCCCGATCTCACTGACGAAAGCGTGGACTACTACGTCGGCCAGACGCTCGAAACCACGTTGCGTCTGCTGCACGAGCAGATTCGCCGCGCCTTGCGCTTTCTGCCGGAACATCGCGAGACGAGCGACGCCGACCTGAGCGCGAAGGCGTTCGAAACCGCGCGGGAGTTCGGCGCGCAACTGCCCGCCATCCGGGCCCTGCTGGTGTCGGACATTCTGGCTGCGTTTTCTGGCGATCCGGCCGCGCAGCACATCACCGAGATTCTGCTGTGCTATCCCGGCGTGTGGGCCATGATGCATCATCGGCTCGCGCATGCGCTGCACCGTCTGGGCGTGCCGCTGCTCGCGCGCTTCATCAACGAGATCGCGCATTCGCTGACGGGCATCGACATTCACCCGGGCGCGACCATCGGCCCGAGCTTTTTCATCGATCACGGCACGGGCGTGGTGATCGGCGAGACGGCGGTCATCGGCGAGCGCGTGCGCGTTTATCAGGCCGTGACGCTCGGCGCGAAGAGCTTTCCCGCCGGTGGGGACGGCATGCTCGTGAAGGGCAATGCGCGGCATCCTATCGTCGAGGACGATGTCGTGATCTACGCGGGCGCGACCATTCTCGGGCGCGTCACCATCGGCAAAGGCTCGGTGATCGGCGGCAACGTCTGGTTGACGCACAGCGTTCCGCCGGGGAGCAACGTGTCGCAAGGCAAGGTGCGCGAAGGCACGGGCGCCGATGCGCCGCGCAACGGCTTCGGCGCATGAAAAGCAAAAGGGCCGCGGCGCGGCCCTTTTGCTTTTTCGTTAGCCTCTTCAGGTATTCGACACGCTGAAGCCGGACGGCTGCCCGACGATGGCGAGAAATTCGCGCCGCGTGGAAGGATCGTCGCGGAACGAGCCGAGCATGCGCGAGGTCACCATCGAGACGCCCGCCTTATGCACGCCGCGCGTGGACATGCACTGGTGCGCGGCTTCGAGAATCACGCCGACGCCGAGCGGTTGCAGCACTTCTTCGAGCGTATCGGCGATCTGCGCGGTCATCTTCTCCTGAATCTGCAGGCGCTTGGCGAAAGCATCGACCAGACGCGCGAGCTTGGAAATGCCGACGACGCGCTTGTTCGGCAGATAGGCGACGTGCGCGCGGCCGATGATCGGCACCATGTGATGCTCGCAATAGCTCTCGAAGCGAATGTCCTTGAGCACGATCATCTCGTCGTAGCCCTGCACTTCGGAGAACGTGCGCGCGAGAATCTCGTGCGGGTTCTGCGCGTAACCGGCGAAGAACTCCTCGTAGGAACGGACGACGCGCGCCGGCGTGTCGAGAAGACCTTCGCGGCGCGGATCGTCGCCGGCCCAGCGCAGGAGCACGCGCACGGCGGCTTCGGCTTCCTCGCGCGTCGGACGATCGGCTGATTCAGCGGGCATGTCCGAGCCGGTGAGATGATGGGTGTGCGGGGCGCTCATGAAAGCTCCTGTCGGTCTGTGTTCGGATATCAGCCGACATTGTTCCACGTTTTCGAATGCCCTTATGCGCGTCAGGTGTTTCAGGCTGTTACGCCCCGCATTCCCGCCAACCTTCAGGCGGGCTGGTGCTCCACGCCGCCCAGCACCATCCACGACACGCCGAACATGTCCTGAACCATGCCGAAGCGTTTCGCGAAAAAGGTCTGCGTCATCGGCATCTGAACCTGTCCGCCCTTGGCGAGCGCATTGAAGTACTTCTCGGCCTGCTGCTCGTCGTTTGCCGTGAGCGAGAGTGACACGCCCTGAAAATTCGGCTTGCCGCTGCACATGCCGTCGGACGCCATCACCGTTGAATCGCCGATGGTGAATGCCGTATGCATGATCTTGTCTTCGGAACCGGGCGGCATGCTGCAGCCACTCGCCGCCTGGCTATCTCCTTGCTTGCCTGCGTCGGGATTGTCGCGGTAACGCATGGTCATCAGCACCTGCGCGCCCAGATGCTCGCGATAAAACGACACGGCTTCTTCGCAGCGGCCTTCGAAAAACAGATACGGTTGCACTGTCATGTCTGCTCCTTGGGTGAGGACGGTCAGGATGCTTCGTCGGGGTCCATGTCCATCATGAGCGGCACGGACGCGTGTTCGTGCACCACGCGCCAGTCGCCGCCGATCTTCCGGAAACACACGGTCGCGCGCACGATGTCGTCGCGTCCGCCCGCCGCCACGCGATTGAGCGAGTGCGCATACGCCAGCTCGCCGCTGACCGCGATATGCATCTCCACGATGTCGAACGCGAGCGGGCCGCTGATGCTGTCGAACCAGCGTTGCCAGTTGTCGCGATAACGCTCCACGCCGGTTATCGAAGCGGGCGGCACGACGTCGAACACGACGACATCGGGCGCGTAATGGGCGACGAGCGCCGCTGCGTCCTTTGCCAGCACGGCTTGCCGCCAGGCTTCCGTCAGTCCGCGAATACGCGCTTCGTCACGCGCACGGTCGTTCTCGTCGTTCATGTTCGCTCCAGGCGACGGGCAGGTCTCACTTGTGTACAGCGTCCACAAAAAATAGCAGAGATAATGGACAGTGTCCACATAGGACCGTCACCGTCGGAGATAACAAGAAATCCCATGACAAAAGCCAGGCCGCGAAACACTTACAGACACGGCGACCTTCGGCGCGCGCTCATCGACGCGGGCATTCAGCTCGCCCGCGAAGGCGGCCCCGATGCCATCGTGTTGCGCGAAGCAACGCGCCGTGCGGGCGTCGTGCCGAACGCGGCGTACCGGCACTTCGAGAACAGGGACGCGCTGTTGTCCGAGGTGCGCTCGGCGGCGCTGTCGTCGGTGGCCGAGGCGATGGAAGAAGAACTGGCCGCGCGCCCGAAGAAGCGCCGTCGCGCCGATGCCGCCCGTGCGGGACTGCGCGCGGTCGGCGCGGGCTATTTGCGCTTCGCGCAAGCGGAAACGGGTTTGTTTCGCACCGCGTTCGCGGCGGCCCAGGCGGAATGGAGAGAGCACGATGAACCGTACGGAGCAGGACCGAGCGGTCTGGACCCGTTCCAGCTTTTGAGCCGCGCGCTCGATGACATGGTGGAAGCAGGCGCGCTCGATGCGCGGCGTCGGCCCGACGCGGAATATCTCGCGTGGAGCGCGGTGCACGGCTTTGCGCTGCTGCTGATCGAAGGACCGCTGCAAGGGCTGGGCGCGGAGTCGGTCGAGCCGCTTGCCGCGCGGCTTCTGTCGATGGTCGAAAACGGCTTGTGACGCTAGAAGCGGAGCCGTCACGGGCCAGTTTTTGTCGCAAAGGGAAGAGGGCGCGTAATTAACCGATAATGTCGCCTCGTCGCCGCTTGCTCCCTTAGCCGTCAACCGTTCAGCAATCAAGCTCGTCACGCGCCCGATGTTCGCCAACCTGCTCGTTCAACTCGTCAATGGCCTGGCCGATGCCTGCGCGCTCTTTCTCGTCGCCTCGGGACTGTCGCTGATCTTCGGCGTCACGCGCATCGTCAACTTCGCGCACGGCTCGCTGTACATGGTGGGCGTCTATGTCGCCTATAGCCTGACGAGCCGGTTCGGGGCGAGCGTCATGGGGTTCTGGGCGTCGATTGTCGGCGCGGCGCTGATCGTCGGCGCATTGGGCGCGATCATCGAAGTCAGCGTGCTCAGGCGTATCTATCGCGCGCCGGAGCTTTTTCATTTACTCGCGACGTTCGCGCTCGTGCTGATATTGCGCGACGCCGCGCTCTACCTATGGGGACCGGACGACCTGTTCGGGCCGCGCGCGCCGCATCTCGCAGGCGCCGTGTCATTGCTCGGACATGCGTTGCCCGTCTATGACCTCGTGCTGATCGTCGCCGGTCCGCTCGTGCTGGGCGTGCTCTGGTACGCGCTCACTCGAACGCGCTGGGGCACGCTGGTGCGGGCCGCGAGTTCCGATCGCGAAATGCTCGGCGCGCTGGGCGTGAATCAGGCGTGGCTCTTCACCAGTGTCTTCTTCGCGGGCGCATGCCTCGCCGGCCTCGGCGGCGCGCTGCAAATACCGAGGATGCCGGCGAATCTCTCGCTCGATATCGACACCATCGGCAATGCGTTCGTGGTCGTCGTCGTCGGCGGCATGGGCTCGATTCCGGGCGCATTCGTCGCGGCATTGTTGATCGCGGAGATCAAGGCGCTGTGCATCGGCATCGGGCAAGTGTCGGTGTTCGGTATCGCGTTCTCGCTGTCGAAGTTCACGCTGGTCGCCGAATTCGTGTTGATGGCTGTCGTATTGGTGTTTCGTCCGTGGGGCTTGTTCGGGCGCGCGCAGACCGTTGCACGAACCGCCGCGCCCGCCGACAGGCCGCTTTCACCGGCAACGGGCCGCGTCAAGCTCGGCTGGGCCGTCGTGGTCTTGCTGCTCGCGCTCGCGCCTTTGGCAGCCGGCGTGTTCCCGTATCTGCCCGTGTTGCTCGTCGAAATCCTGATCGCCGTTCTGTTCGCCGCGAGCCTGCATTTCATCATGGGGCCGGGCGGCATGCATTCGTTCGGACATGCGGCTTATTTCGGGCTGGGCGCTTATGGCGCGGCGCTTTTTCTGAAGGCGTTGGCCTTGCCGATGGAAGCGGCGCTCGCGCTCGGGCCGCTCGTTGCGGGCATCGGCGCGATCGTCTTTGGATGGTTCTGCGTGCGGCTATCCGGTGTTTATCTTGCGATGCTGACGCTCGCGTTCGCGCAGATCGTGTGGTCGATCGTCTATCAATGGGATGCGGTCACGGGCGGCAGCAACGGCCTTCTCGGCATGTGGCCGTCGCCGTGGCTGTCATCGCCCGTTGCGTATTACTACCTCACGCTCGTTGCCGCGATAGTCGGCGTGTGGCTCTTGCGACGACTGCTCTTCGCGCCGCTCGGATTCGCGATGCGCGCGGGCCGCGACTCGCCGTTGCGCGCGGAAGCCATCGGCATCGATGTCGCCCGCGTGCAATGGATCGCCTTCGTCGCGGCTGCGCTCGTATGCGGGCTGGCCGGCTCGCTATACGCATTCTCCAAAGGCAACATCTCGCCGGAAGCCATCAGCGTCGGTCGCTCCGTGGACGGTCTCGTGATGGTGCTGCTCGGCGGCATTCAGACGCTCGCGGGACCCATCGTCGGCGCGGCGGTGTTCACGTGGCTGCAAGACACGGTCGCGCGGCAGACCGACTATTGGCAGGCGTTGCTCGGGGCCGCCATTCTCGTGCTGGTCGTGGCGTTTCCGCAAGGCATCGCAGGCTTCGTGCGTGACCGGTTCACGGAGGCGCAATGACGCTCCTGCGCATCGACAAGCTGTCCAAGTCCTTCGACGGCGTGAAGGCCGTCGACGACGTGTCGTTCTCCGTCGAGGCAGGGCAACTGCTCGCGTTGATCGGCCCTAACGGAGCCGGCAAGTCGACGTGCTTCAACATGATCAACGGGCAACTCGAGCCCACGTCGGGCAGCATCCATCTGGACGGCCACGACATCACGGGAAAACGTCCGCGCGATATCTGGCGGCTGGGCGTCGGCAGGACGTTTCAGGTGGCCGCTACGTTCAATTCGATGACGGTGCTCGAAAACATGCAGATGGCGTTGCTCTCGCACGAGCGGCGCGCGTTCGGCTTTTTCTCGCGCGTGGCGTCATCGAACGAAGACGAAGCCATGGCCTTGCTCGATCTCGTCGGCATGGCGGCGCACGCGCGGCGCAGTTGCGCAGTGCTCGCTTACGGCGACGTCAAGCGCGTGGAACTGGCGATGGCGCTATCCAACCGCCCCAAACTGCTGCTGATGGACGAGCCCACGGCGGGCATGGCGCCCGAGGAACGCAACGCGCTCATGGCGCTCACCGCGCGCCTTGCCAGGCAGCGCAACATGGGCGTGCTCTTCACCGAACACAGCATGGACGTGGTGTTCGAACATGCCGATACGCTCGTCGTGCTGGCGCGAGGCCAGTTGATCGCGGAAGGCGACGCCGATGCGATCCGCAACGACGCCCGCGTGCGCGAGGTTTATCTCGGCACGGGCGCATCGTATGCGCCGCGCGCCGTGTCGATCGACGGAGCCGCGCAATGACGCTCTTGCGTGTCGATGCGCTGAATGCGTTCTATGGCCGCGCGCAGATTCTGTTCGACGTCGCGCTCGAAGTCGGGCAAGGCGAGGTCGTCGCGCTGATGGGCCGCAACGGCGCGGGCAAATCCACGACCATGAAAGCCATCATGGGCCTGCTGCCGCGCGTGAGCGGCACGGTCATGTTCATGGGCGAGAACATATCGGGAATGGCGCCGTATCGCATCGCGCGACGCGGGCTCGGTTATGTGCCGGAAGATCGCCGCATCTTCGGCGACCTGACCGTCATCGAGAATCTGGAAACGGGCCGCCAGCCGCCGCGCGAAGGCGCGCCGCGATGGACGCCGGACACGCTCTTTCGCGTGTTTCCGAATCTCGGCGAAATGCGCGAGCGCCGCGCGAGCCGCATGAGCGGCGGCGAGCAACAGATGCTGACCGTGGCGCGCACGCTGATGGGCAATCCGCGCGTCGTGCTGCTCGATGAGCCATCGGAAGGCGTGGCGCCGGTCATCGTCGAGCAGATGGCCGATATGATTCTCCGGCTAAAGCGCGAAGGGCTCGCTGTTCTGCTATCGGAGCAGAACCTGCACTTCGCCGAACTCGTCAGCGACCGCGTGGTCGTGCTGGAAAAAGGCCAGGTTCGCCATGCCGGAGCGATGCAGGCGTTCGTTCGCGACGATGCCGCTCGCCGCGCTTATCTGGGCGTTTGAGCCCGAAGCATAACGTTACAGGAGAAGCATCGATGATTCATCAAGCAGGAAAAGTGCTGCGCGCGAGCGTGGCAGCGCTTGCGGCCGTCGCGGCGTGCGCCGCGCACGCGGACAGCATCAAGATCGGCGAGATCAATAGCTACAAGGCGCAGCCCGCGTTTCTCATGCCCTACAGGAACGGCTGGAATCTCGCGCTCGAACAGATCAACGCGGCAGGCGGCATCGACGGCAAGAAGCTCGAAGTCGTTTCGCGCGACGACAACGGCAATCCCGGCGATACCGTGCGCGTCGCGCAGGAACTGGTTTCGCGGGAACAGGTGAAGCTCCTGTTCGGCGGCTATCTGTCGAACACGGGCCTCGCGCTCGCGGACTACGCGAAGCAGCGCCGCATTTTCTTCCTCGCCGCCGAGCCGCTCACCGACAAGATCGTCTGGCAGGACGGCAACAAGTACACGTATCGCCTGCGGCCATCGACGTATATGCAGGTCGCCATGCTCGTCCCCGAAGCGGCCAAGCTCAAGAAGAAGCGCTGGGCGCTCGTCTATCCGAACTACGAGTACGGTCAGTCGGCCGTGGCGACATTCAAGCGCTTGCTGAAGGCCGTGCAGCCCGATGTCGAGTTCGTCGCGGAACAGGCGACGCCGCTCGGCAATGTCGATGCAGGCGCCGTCACGCAGGCGCTCGCCGATGCGAAGCCCGATGCCATCTTCAACGTGCTCTTCAGCGCCGACCTCGGCAAGTTCGTTCGCGAGGGCAATACGCGCGGGCTTTTCAAGGATCGCGCGGTGGTGTCGCTGCTGACCGGCGAGCCTGATTACCTCGATCCGCTCGGGGCGGAAGCGCCGGTCGGCTGGATCGTCACGGGCTACCCGTGGTATGCCATCGACACACCGGCTAACAAGCAGTTCGTCGCCGCTTATCAAGCGAAGTATCACGACTATCCGCGCCTGGGCTCGGTCGTCGGATATACGGCGATGATGTCGCTCGCCAATGGCCTCAGGAAAGCGGGCAGCACGGACGCGGACAAGCTCGCGGCGGCATTCAAGGGTTTGCCGGTGAACACGCCGTTCGGGCCGATCGTCTATCGCAAGCAGGACAATCAATCGACGATGGGCGCTTATGTCGGCGTCACGGCGCAGAAGGACGGCAAGGGCGTGATGACGTCGTTCCGCTATATCGACGGCGCGAGCGTCCAGCCCTCGGACGAAGAAGTGCGAAAGCTGCGCCCGGCGGACTGATTACGCCTTGGGAAAGGGCTTGCTGACGAACTTCGACCCGGCAAGCCCGAAGCGCCACGGCACATCCATCGCCTTGCTGATGCCGATGCGCGGACCCGTGACGACATCGCATGCCTCGTCGGGCGGCTGAATATCGAACGGCGCTTCGAGCAGCGACGCGCCGTTGTCCTTGTGCGTGATGCCGAGCGCCTGCGCGAGCCGCCCCGGCCCCGAACACAGCAGCTTCAGCGGTTCGACGCCGCGCCGCTCGCGCATGACGTCGATGCCGGTCAGCGGCTCGATTGCGCGGATCAGCACGCCCGCGCCGTGGCCTGCTTCGCGGCACACGAAGTTCAGGCACCAGTGAATGCCGTACGACCGATAGACGTAAGCATGCGCGGGCGGCCCGAACATGGACGCGTTGCGCGGCGTGGGGCCGGAGAACGTGTGCGAGGCGGGATCTTCGCGGTCGTACGCTTCCGTTTCGACGATGCGACCGCCGACGCCGTCCACGGTGAAGATGGCGCCGATCAGGCGGCGCGCGACTTCTTCCGATGCGGCCGAGAAGTCGATGAAGGGATGTTTGATTCTGGGGCTCACAGGCATCATTCTAATCAACGACGCTCACAGGAGACGCGTGATGAAAAAGTCTTGGTTCCTCAGATTCTCCAATGCGCTTTCGCAAATCACGGGCCGGGCATCGACGTTCGTCATCGCGGTCGTGCTGGTCATCGCGTGGGCGGTGTCCGGACCGCTCTTTCACTTCAGCGATACGTGGCAGTTGGTCATCAATACCTCGACGACTATCGTCACCTTTCTCATGGTCTTTCTGATTCAGAACACGCAGAACCGCGACACGGCGGCCATGCAGATCAAGCTCGATGAACTCATACGCGCGACGGAGCGTGCGCATAATGCGCTGCTCGATCTGGAGGAGCTGGATGAAAAGCAGTTGACCGCGTTTCGCAAGCGGTATGAGAAGCTCGCAGAAGAGGCGCGGGGCGGTATTGCGTCTTCGAGCAATGACATCGAATTGACCGGTGCGCCGGCCGAGCACGATAGATGAGAGTCCATGAAGAACGCATGACCGATGCATCTCCAAACCGCGTGACAACGGGACATGAATCGGGCACGGCCGTTGCTCGCCCCATCGACATCTCCACATCACAAGGAGCACCGACATGCCCGAGAAGAAAACCCTCGAACGCGCCGAGAAAGCCAAGCGCGCAGGGAAGTCGCCGAGCACGCAGGCGGGGGCGTTCGTGAAGGAGCAGATCGACCACGTGCGCGAAGGCAAGCACGGCGCGAAGTCGGCCAAGCAGGCCATTGCCATCGGCCTGTCGGAGGCGCGGCGCGCGGGCGTCAAGCTCAAGCCGCCGAAGAAGGGCGAAGCCTCGGAAGGCACGCGTAAGAAAGCCGCGCAGGATACGAAGGCCGCGCATCGCAAGACCAAGAGCCCGAGCACCGAGTCGAAGGCGAAGCGATCCGCCACCTCCACGCGCGTGCTCAAGCGCGAAAGCTCGAAGGCCGCGTCGCACAAGTCGCTGTCGAAGCAGGCGCACGCGAGTGCCAGCCGCCGCTCGGCCGCCGACCGCTCTGCCGCCGCCAGGAAGGGCTGGGCCACGCGACGCGCGAACGCGGCGGGCAAGAAGTCGCATTCGGCTTCGCGTCACGCATCGCGTTGAGGCGGTCTTGCGCGGGCCCTAGCGTGCTCGCGGAAGAAAGCATGCAGCGCTAGCCTTAGTGGTTCGAGCGCGAGATAATCCGTGCGCGGGATGCTGTGCATCGCGCCGAACACGGCCTCGGTCGTCGCGGAGATGAACGCCGGCTCCGAGTGAATGAAATTAATACGAACCACTAAATATGCGGATCGAACGCGCGCCGCTCGTCACGACGACGCTCGGCACCACGCGCGAGCTTGTCAGTTTTCACTTCGGCGTACCCGGTGCGCACGAAAAGGTCTACGTGCAGGCATCGCTTCACGCAGACGAGACGCCCGCCATGCTCACCGCCTGGCGCCTCAAGCAGCGGCTCGAAGAACTCGAAGCGAGCAGGCGCGTGCGCGGCCAAGTCGTGCTCGTGCCGGTGGCCAACCCCATCGGTTTGTCGCAGCATGTGCTGGGTCAGTTCATCGGACGCTTCGAGAGCAACAGCGGGCACAACTTCAACCGCCACTTTCCGATGCCGCCTGCAAGCGCGTTGGTCGAACGCATTCGTCCACGCTTGTCGGCCACGGATGCCACGCACAACACCCGGCTTCTGCGCGCGGCGGTGCGCGAGATGCTCGGCGAAATGACCGCGCCTAACGAATTCGAAGCGTTGCGGCTCGCGCTGCTCAGGCATGCATCCGACGCGGACATCGTGCTCGATCTGCATTGTTCGCGCGAAGCGACGATGCATCTTTATACCAGTCCCGCAAGCTGGCCCGCCATCGAGCCACTTGCCCGCTACCTCGGCGCGAACGGCGTGCTGCTCGCGACCGATTCCGGCGGCCAGTCGTTCGACGAGATTCACGCGTTGCTGTGGAACGAAGTGCGTGCGTTGCTCGGCGACGGCACGCCGCTCGGTGCGCCGAACATCGCCGCGACGGTGGAGCATCGCGGCCAGCGGGACGTGGACTATGAATACGCAGAGCGCGATGCGGAAGCCATCGTCGACTTCCTGATCGCACGCGGTGTAATCGAAGGCGAGGCGCGCGCGCTGCCGCCGCTCGCGCAATCCGCGACGCCCCTCGCAGGCAGCGAGCAGCTGACGGCGCCGGTGAGTGGCATCGTCGTGTACCGCGCGGCAATCGGCGCGATGCTGAAGGCGGGCGATGCAGTCCTCGACATCATCGATCCGCTGACGGATGCCGTGACCACCGTCACCACGAAGAACGATGGCGTCTTCTACATGCGACGCGCCATTCGCTTCGTCTATGCAGGCGCGCCGATCGGGCGAATCACCGGTGCAACGGCGTTCAGAACCGGCGTGCTGATCGGCGCGTGACGCGGCGAAAATGCCGCGGCACCCGCCTGGTCTTTACCGCGCGTCGGTGATGGTCTGATTCAACGTCTTCCCCGCGATCACCGTATTGTTGAGCACGATGTCATGCACGTTGTACGCGTAGATCGGTCCGGGCGTGGTCGCCGTGGCCGGTCCCGCTGCGACAGGCGTGCCGAAATCGCAATTGGTGATCGTGACGCCGGCAATGGCGGGAATCGCGGGCCTCGGCGCGGGTCCGTTGTAGTCGAACGCAACGGGACCTTGCGCGACGATCGCCTGAAAGCATGAGCCGGTCACGCCGTTCAGCGTGACGTTGCTCGCCTTCACGTTCGAGATGTTGACGTTCTGCACCAGCGCCGGCCGCGTGCGGATGGCGTCCTTCGACGGCTGATAGTCGCAATCGAACGTGATGATGCCGCCTTGCGCCGCCGGCGGATTCGCCGCGCTCGCCGTGACCACGCCGAGCGGCACGGTCGCGTTGATCGGGCTGCCCGCGAGCAGGCTGCTGCCGTAACCCGACGGCGTCAGACTCACGCCGTTAGGCAGCGTCACGTTATCGACGTAGAAGTTCTTCACGAAGCCGCCGCGATTCATGTTGGTCTTCACGCGAATCGCGATATTGAGCGAGTTCGTCGCCCAGAACTTGTTCAGCATCTGAAGGTTGCGCGCATAGATGTTCTGCACGCCGCCGCCCATTTCGCTGCCGAGCGTGATGCCGCCGTGGCCGCTGTTCATCGTGCAGTTCTGGATGACGTGATTCTGCGCGGGACCGTATTGTGTATCGAGGTCCTTACCCGACTTGATTGCGATGCAGTCGTCGCCGGTGTTGAACGTGACGCTGTCGCACAACACCATGTCGCAGGCGTCGGGATCGAAGCCGTCGTTGTTGGGCCCGATGCTGTCCACCGTCACGCCGGTAATGACCACATTCTTGCAATCGGTCGGATGATGCTGCCAGAACGGCGTATTGATGGTACGGTAGCCTTGCATCAGAACATTAGTACACCCGATGAATTCCACCATGCTCGGCCGCAGATAATGTCCGATGCCGAAGATGCGCTTTTCGATCGCCACGCCCGCTTCCGACAGCGCGGGCAGATAGTTTTGATCCTGTTGCCACGGCGTCGCGGGATCGGTGAGCTTGGCGTAAAGCGCATCGGAAATACCGGGCGCGGCGGTTTTCAGATCGACGTTGTTCGGATTCGCGAACGCCTGCGAGGGCGTCGACGAGCCTGCGTAGCCGTAGGCGCCGCTATTGCCTTTCCACGTCCACCAGCACGTCGACGTGTTGCCGCTGCCGGCGAACGGCGTCATCGCCTGGCCGTTGAGGACGGATGTATCGCCTTCGCCGGTGATCGCGATGTTCGTCTGATTGCGCGCGTAGACGGGCGGGCCGTAGTTCAGGCAGTCGTTGGCCTGCCACCGGCTGTAGTAGAGCTTGCCGTTCGCGCCGCAGTCGATCGGGCCGTCCTTCGCGTAGTCCGCCGGATTCGGGCTGAAGAAGATTTCGCAATTCGCGCTCAGGTGAAAGTCGACGTTGGATTGCAGGATGATCGGCCCCGCGCAATACCAGTTGCCGGCCGGCACGACCACGCGTCCGCCGCCCGCCGCGCTGCACGCCGCGATGGCCGCGAGGAACGCGGGGCGCGAGTCGAAGGAGCCGGGCGCCTGCGTCTGGTCCGCGCCGGTGCTGAGCGGCGACTTCGACGGATCGGTGTACGGGCTCGTTGCGGCGATCACGGTACACGGCTTTGCGCCGTAATCGGTGACGAGGAACTGGCGGCTCGGCACCATCGACGTGGACACGTTCTTCAGCGCGTTGATGATCTGCGTCGCGGAACCGGACGGGCCCCAGATCGGGTCCTCGGGCGTGGTCGGGGCGCTCGAATCGTGGTTGCCGCCTCCGCAGCCGGCGAGCACGCTCAGACTGCCGAGGCCGCCGATGAGCGGCGCGCTCGCCGACGCGCCGGCGAATTTCAGCAGCGAGCGGCGGCGGGCAGAAGCGGGGGCGGTGGGGCGCTGTTTCATGCTTGTCTCCATTCCGGTATCGACCGGTTTTGATGTAGGCCGCTTCGAATGATGTCGTATGACGACTTTTCAGCGTAAGCAGCCATGTAAGAAACCGTTTTCCTGTCCGACGATACCGACGCCATGCAAGGCGCGTCAAGGCGCGCATCCGCACTTCATGCTCGGGACTTTCCCGTAAGGAAGCGATTACGCGCGCAGCGCATCTCATATGACATCATGCGTCACTATTGCCGCCGCCGTCCGACGTCGAATCGCAGGCGGCTCTAAAATTCACGCTTCGCTTCCCGAATGGAGGAGCCATGCTGACCTTCGAACTGCACGCAGAGACGCCGACGCTCGATATCGCCTACGCCGACGCCGGCCCCGCCGATGGACCGCCCGTCATCCTGCTGCACGGCTGGCCGGACGCCGCGCGCGCCTGGTCGAACGTCGCGGCGCGGCTCAACGCGGCGGGCTACCGCACCATCGTTCCCGAATTGCGCGGCGCGGGCGGCACGCGCTTCCTGCGCGCGGGCACCATCCGCGATGGCTCCGGCGTCGCGCTGGCGCAAGACGCCGTCGATCTGGCGGATGCGCTCGGCATCGCCCGTTTCGACGTGGTCGGTCACGACTGGGGCGCGCGCGCCGCCTACACGCTCGCCGCGCTGTTCCCTGACCGCGTGAGGCGCATGGCCGCCATCGCGCTGGCGTTTCAGCCGCGCGGCAAGTTCACGTTGCCGCGCGATTTCGCGCAGGCGCGGCGCTTCTGGTACCAGTGGTTCATGTCGCTCGATGACGCGCCGGACGTGATCGCCGCCGATCCGAAGGGCTTTGCGCGCATCCAATGGGATACATGGTCGCCGCCCGGCTGGTTCGACGAAGCGGAGTTCGCCGCCACCGCGCGCGCGTTCGACAACCCGGACTGGGTGCCGATCACGCTGAACGCGTATCGCCGCCGCTGGCGCAGCGATCAGCCGTCGGACCCGGCGCTCGAACCGTTGTACGAGCGGCTTGCGACCATCGAGCGCATTGGCGTGCCGGCGGTGATGATCCAGGGCGGCTCGGATTTCTGCGATGACGTCTCGATGTCCGAAGGACAGGAAGGCTGCTTCACGGCGGGCTATCGGCGCGTCGTGATCGACGGCGCGGGGCATTTTCCGCCGCGCGAAGCGCCCGACGCCGTCGCCGATGCGCTCATCGCCCACTTGCGCTGACGGCGAGCGGGCGAGCTACTTGCAAGTGCCGGGCGAAGGCTTCGCCCGCTTTTTGCGACCGGTACTGTATGGGTGTACAGTACCGGTCGCTGCGGCAGGCGCCTGCCGCCGGACAACCGCGCGGCGCCGCCCACGGCCTCACAGGCCGTCCATCACATTGAACCGGTTGAAAAATTGGCATCGAACAACGCAATCCGCATTCGCGGCGCCCGTCAACATAACCTCAAGAATCTCGATATCGACTTGCACACCGGCCAGATGACGGTGGTGACCGGCCCGTCCGGTTCGGGCAAGTCGAGCCTCGTGTTCGACACGCTCTACGCCGAAGGCCAGCGCCGCTACGTCGAAACGTTCAGCGCGTATGCACGCCAGTTCCTCGACCGCATGGACCGCCCGCAGGTCGATCGGGTGGACGGCGTGCCGCCCGCCATCGCCATCGACCAGACGAACCCGGTGCGCAGTTCGCGCTCGACCGTCGGCACGATGACCGAGCTCAACGATCACCTGAAGCTCTTCTACGCGCGCGCCGCCGAACTCTTCGACAGGAAGACCGCGCATCGCGTGCGGCACGACACGCCCGAGACCATCTATGCGGAACTGCTGGAGCGCACGCGCGACGGCGATCCGCGGCTCGCCGTGACGTTTCCCGTCGAACTGCCGGACACGACGAGCGACGACGAAGTCGCGCAGTGGCTTTCCGCGAGCGGCTACACGCGCGTGCAGGCGAAGCGCCACGTTGAGACGGAAGCGGGCGCGCGGCAAGTGCTCGATGTCGTCGCGGACCGGTTTCGCCTACAAGGCACGGAGCGCTCGCGGGCGCTGGAGGCCATCGAAGGCGCGCTCTTGCGCGGCAGCGGTCGCGTGAACGTGTATGTGCTGAAGGACGAAGCCGAACCCGATATCTGGCGCTTCTCGACCGGCCTGCACAGCCCGGAAAGCGACCTGCGTTATGCCGATCCGCAGCCGGCGCTGTTCTCGTTCAACTCGGCCTACGGCGCGTGCGAGACGTGTCGCGGTTTCGGGCGCGTGATCGGCGTGGATTACGGCCTCGTCATTCCGGACGAGAAAAAGACGCTGCGCGAAGGCGCGATCAAGACGCTGCAAACGCCCGCGTGGAAGGAGAATCAGGATGATCTCGTGCGCTACGGTGCGAAGGCGGGCATCCGGCTCGGCGTGCCGTGGAGCGATCTGACGCAGAAAGAGCGCGACTGGGTCATCCACGGATCGCCGGACTGGACCGGCAAGTGGGGCAGCCAGTGGTACGGCGTGCAGCGTTTCTTCGACTATCTGGAGTCGAAGGCGTACAAGATGCACATCCGCGTGCTGCTTTCCAAGTACCGCAGCTATACGACGTGTCCCGCCTGCGCGGGCGCCCGGCTCAAGACGGAATCGCTCTTGTGGCGCCTCGGCACGAAGGAACAGGCCGACGCGGTGCTCGCGCCCGCGGACCGCTTCTTGCCGAACGGCGTCGACTGGACGCGCGATCAGCTCGAAGCGTTGCCGGGCCTGACCGTGCACGACCTGATGCTGATGCCGATCGAGCGCATCCGCCGCTTCTTCGATTCGCTCACGCTGCCGTCCACGTTGCTGGACGAGGCGCTCAAGCTGCTGCACGCCGAAGTGCGCACGCGCCTCAAGTATCTGTGCGACGTCGGCCTCGGCTATCTGACGCTGGACCGGCAAAGCCGCACGCTCTCGGGCGGCGAAGTGCAGCGCATCAACCTGACGACCGCGCTCGGCACGTCGCTCGTGAACACGCTGTTCGTGCTGGACGAGCCGAGCATCGGGCTGCATCCGCGCGATCTGAACCGCATCGTGGAGGCCATGCACCGTCTGCGCGATGCGGGCAATACGCTCGTCGTCGTCGAACATGATCCTTCGGTGATGCTCGCGGCGGATCGCCTGATCGATATGGGACCGGGGCCGGGCGAGCGCGGCGGGCAGATCGTCTATGACGGCACGCCCGACGATATTCAATCGAGCGACACGCTCACCGGCGCGTATCTCGGCGGCCGCAAGCACGTCGCGCACGCGTCCAACTGGACGCGCCGCGCGGTGGATGCGAACTCGCCGCGTCTTGTTCTCGAAGGCGCGAGCGATCACAACTTGCAGGACGTGACGGTCGAGATTCCGCTCGAGCGCCTCGTTTGCGTGACGGGCGTCTCCGGCTCGGGCAAATCGACGCTGATTCAGGACGTGCTCGCGCCCGCGCTCATGCGTCACTTCGGCAAGGCGACCGAAGCGCCCGGCGCGTTTCGCGCGCTGAAGGGCGCGGATCAACTGAGCGACGTCGTGTTCGTGGATCAGTCGCCGATCGGCCGCACGGCGCGCTCGAACCCGGCGAGCTATGTCGGCGCGTTCGACGAAATCCGCAAGCTGTTCGCGAAAGCGCCGCTCGCGGCGCAGCGCGGCTACGGCGCGAGCATGTTCAGCTTCAACTCGGGCGACGGGCGCTGCCCGACGTGCGGCGGCTCGGGCTTCGAGCACGTCGAGATGCAGTTTCTCTCCGACGTCTACCTGCGCTGTCCGGATTGCGACGGCCGGCGTTATCGCGCCGAGATTCTCGACGTGAAGATCGAGCGCGGCGGGCGCGAACTGAGCGTCGCGGACGTGCTGGAACTGACCGTGAGCGAAGCCGTCGAGTGCTTCGCGAGCGACGCGGACGTGCTGCGCGTGCTACAGCCTATCGTCGATGTCGGTCTCGAATACGTGAAGCTCGGCCAGCCGGTGCCGACGCTCTCGGGCGGCGAAGCGCAGCGCCTGAAGCTCGCGGGCTTTCTCGCGGAAACGGCATCGCCGAATCAGAAAGCGCGGCTTTTCATGTTCGACGAGCCGACCACGGGCCTGCATTTCGACGACATCGCCAAGCTGATGCAGGCGTTGCGCAGGCTGCTTGGGCGCGGACATTCGCTGATCGTCATCGAGCACAATCTCGACGTGATTCGCGCGGCGGACTGGATCATCGATCTCGGTCCCGAAGGCGGCGACGGCGGCGGGCAAGTGGTGTGCGTCGGCACGCCGGATGACGTCGCGGCCTGCGAGCAGTCGCACACGGGCCGCGCGCTCCTCGACTACGAAGAAGCCATGACGCCCGGCGCGGCGGAGAAGCGCGCGGGCGTGCCGCTGCAACTCGCGGCGGAAGTGGCGAGCGCGCGGCGCGCATTGCAGGGCGAGGACGTCGTGCGCATCGTCAATGCGCGCGAGCACAATCTGAAGTCGCTCGATGTCGATATCCCGCACAACAAGTTCAACGTGGTGACGGGCGTGTCCGGCTCGGGCAAGTCCACGCTCGCGTTCGATATTCTGTTCCACGAAGGACAGCGGCGTTATCTCGAATCGCTGAACGCGTATGCGCGCTCCATCGTGCAGCCGGCGGGCCGGCCCGAGGTGGATGCGGTCTATGGCATTCCGCCGACGGTTGCCATCGAGCAGCGTCTGTCGCGCGGCGGGCGCAAGAGCACGGTCGCGACGACTTCGGAAGTCTGGCACTTCCTGCGCCTTCTGTACGTGAAGCTCGGCATCCAGCACTGCATTCACGACGGCACGCCGGTTCAGGCGCAAAGCTCAGAGCAGATCGCCGCGCAGATTCTGCGCGACTTCAAGGGCCAGCATGTGGGCCTGCTCGCGCCGCTCGTGGTAAACCGCAAGGGCGTCTATACCGATCTCGCGAAGTGGGCGAAAGTGCGCGGCAACACGCATCTGCGCGTGGACGGCGACTTTCTGCCGGTCGATCCGTGGCCGAAGCTCGACCGCTTCCGCGAACACACCATCGAACTGCCGGTCGCGGATCTCGTCGTATCGGCGGAAAACGAAGCGGACCTGCGGCGTCTGCTCGACGAGACGCTCGAAATCGGCGAGGGCGTCATGCATCTGTGCGCGCCGCTCGACGGCCTGCACGGCGCGCTCTCCAGCGGCAAGCGGCGCGGCAAGGAAGAAAGCATCGTGTTTTCGACCAAGCGCGCGTGCCCGGTCTGCGGCACGAGCTACCCGGAACTCGACCCGCGCATGTTCTCGTACAACAGCAAGCATGGCTGGTGCAATACGTGCGTCGGCACGGGCGTCAAGCTGACGCGCGAGCAGCGCGCCGCGTTCGACGATACCGTGTTCGCGCAGGATGATCGCGGCCGCGAGCAGAGCATCGGCTCGGTGGATCAGGAACCGGACGATATCGTCGATCAGCCGTGCGCGGACTGCGAAGGCACGCGCCTCAACGAGGTCGCGCGCGCGGTGACGTTCGGCAACTATCCGATCACCGAAGTCGGGCGCTGGACCGTGACGGACACGCGCGAGTGGATCGCGACATTGAAGCTCACGGGCCGCGACGCGGACATCGCCCGCGACGTCGTCAGCGAAATCGAAGGACGCCTTCAGTTTCTGGAGGAAGTCGGGCTCGGTTATCTGAGTCTCGACCGCGCCGCGCCGACGCTTTCGGGCGGCGAAGCGCAGCGCATTCGTCTCGCCGCGCAACTCGGCAGCAACCTGCAAGGCGTGTGCTATGTGCTGGATGAACCGACCATCGGCCTGCATCCGCGCGACAACCTGATTCTGCTGAGCGCGCTCAAGAAGCTGAACGACAAGGGCAACACGCTCGTCGTCGTGGAGCACGACGAAGACACCATTAGGCGTGCCGATCACATCATCGATATCGGGCCGGGTGCGGGCAAGCGCGGCGGCACGGTGGTCGCGCAGGGCAGCGTGACCGATCTCGCGGCGCACAAGGCGTCGCTGACCGGACAGATGCTGGCAAACCCGATCGTGCATCCGTTGCAGCCGCGCCGCGAAGTGCGCGCGGCCGTCGGCAAGCGCCCCGCTGTGCCGGAGCAATGGCTCACGGTCGAAAACGCGACGCTGCACAACCTGCGCAACGTGACCGCGAGCGTGCCGCTGAACCGGCTCGTCGCGATCACGGGCGTATCCGGCTCGGGCAAATCGACGCTCGCCCGCGACGTGCTCATGACGAACCTGCTCGATGCCGTCGGCCGCTCGGTGCTGTCGTCGCCGGCGGTGCGGCGCGCGCGCAAGGCGGCCCAGGCCGACGCTCCGGGCGCAAAATCGCGCGCCAGCGTGCTCGCCCGCGAAACGCCGCGCCCGAAGTTCGACGTGGTCCACGCATGGCAGGGCTGCTCGGGCGTCACCGGTTTCGAATCGATCGACCGCGTGCTCGAAGTCGATCAGACGCCCATCGGCAAGACGCCGCGTTCGTGCCCGGCGACCTACATCGGCATGTGGGACACCATCCGCAAGCTGTTTGCGGACACGCTCGAAGCGCGGGCGCGCGGCTATACGCCGTCGCGCTTCTCGTTCAATACGGGCAACGGGCGCTGCCCCGCGTGCGAAGGGCAAGGCGTGCGCACCATCGCGATGAACTTCCTGCCGGACGTCAAGGTTCCGTGCGACGTCTGCCACGGCCAGCGCTTCAATCCCGAGACGCTCGCGGTGACGTGGCGCGGCAAGAACATCGGCGAAGTGCTGACCATGGAGATCGACGAGGCCGTCGAGTTCTTCGCGTCGATGCCGAGCATCGCGCATCCGCTGCAATTGATGAAGGACGTGGGCCTCGGTTATCTGACGCTCGGCCAGCCGTCGCCGACGCTATCGGGCGGCGAGGCACAGCGCATCAAGCTCGTCACCGAGTTGTCGAAAGTGCGCGACGACATCACGCGGCGCGGCCAGAAGCCGCCGCATACGCTCTATGTGCTGGACGAACCGACCGTCGGCCTGCACATGGCGGACGTCGCGAAGCTGATTCGCGTGCTGCACCGGCTGGTGGACGGCGGGCATAGCGTGATCGTGATCGAGCATGATCTCGACGTGATCGCGGAAGCCGACTGGGTGCTCGATCTCGGGCCGGAAGGCGGCGTGAACGGCGGGACCATCGTCGCGGCGGCGGACCCGGACACGCTCGCGAGTCATCCGCGCAGCCACACCGGCACGGCGCTGCGGCCGGTGCTCGGCAGAACGCGGCCCGCCGAGGATGCCGCCTGATGACGCCGACGCCCGTCTCCGATCTGCGCACGCTCCTGGCGTCCATGCAGCCCGAGCTTCAGCCCGGCGTCTATGTGTTCGCGTCGCTGCCGCATGACGCCGCGCCGGGCGGCGCGGGCATCGTCGCGACGTTTCGCGAGCGCGAAGGCGTGACCGTCGTCATGGAAGAAGGCGCGGCTATTGCCGCTGGCGTGACGCCGCTCTTTCGCGCGGCCTGGATCACGCTGAATGTGCACTCGGATCTGAACGCGGTCGGGCTGACCGCCGCATTCGCTCGCGCGCTCGGTGACGCAGGTATCAGCTGCAATGTGATGGCGGCCGCATATCACGACCACATTTTCGTGCCGCTGGAAGCAGCCGGCCGCGCCATGGACGCGCTCTTGAAGTTGCAGCAAGGGCGTTGATATGCTTGCGCGCTTCCACACTTCTATACCGACAAGCAGATGGAAACGCAGGATAAAGCCGTAGCACTGAAAAGGATGAAGTGGTTCGCCGCCGCGTTGCTCGTCGGCGCGGGCGTGCTGTTCGCCATCGGGAAGAGCCAGCACGACGCCGGCGCGTGGGCGTGGGTGTCCGCGTTCGCGGAAGCGGCCATGGTCGGCGCGCTCGCGGACTGGTTCGCCGTCGTCGCGCTGTTTCGCCATCCGCTCGGCGTGCCGGTGCCGCACACGGCCATCCTGCCCGCGAACAAGGCGCGCGTGGCCGACAACCTCGCCGTGTTCGTGCGCGACCGCTTTCTCGGCACGGATGCGCTCGTTGCCCGCGTCGATGCGTTCGATCCGGCAAGCCGCCTGTCGGTGTGGCTCGCGGAGCCGAAGAACGCGGAGCTGCTCGGCAATCGCGCGGTCGGAGCGGTCGGTCAGTTGCTGGCCTTCATCGACGACACGCGCATCAAGTCCATGCTTCACGACGCGATTCGCCGCCGCGCCGATGCCTTCGATCTTTCCGCCGCCGCGGGCAACCTGCTTTCGACGCTCACCGCCGACCGCCGCCATCAACTGCTGCTCGACGAGGGCCTCAAGCAAATGGCGGCGTGGCTCGACAAGCCCGAGGTGCAGGAGATGCTCGCGACGCGCATCGTCGCGGTGGCGGGCGAGGAGTATCCGAAGCTCATCGGCATGCTGGGTTTCGTCGGGCTGGACGCCGGCGACCTCGGCAACAAGTTCGCGGCGGGCCTCGTGCGCGGCGCGAACCAGTGGCTGCACGACGTGACGAGCGACCCGGAACACGAACGCCGCAAAGCCTTCGATGCCGCAGTGGAACGCTTCGTCGAGCGCCTCAAATCCGATCCCGCGTTCAAGGCGCGCATCGACGAACACAAGCGCGAATGGCTTGATCGTCCCGAATTGCGCGGCTACGTGGACGGCCTGTGGGACGAGTTCACCGCATGGCTCGGCGCGGACCTCAAGCGGCCCGATTCCGCGCTGCACGCGAAGGTCGTGGCCGTCGCCGCGAGCTTCGCGCAGGCGCTCGGCGGCGATCCGCTTCTCCGCGATTCGATCAACGAGCATATGCGCGATGCGCTCAAGGCCCTCGCGCCCGAGCTGCGCGAAGGCATTGCGAAGCACATCGCCGCGACCGTCAAGCAATGGGACGACGCCACGCTGGTGCGCGACGTCGAGCTGAACATCGGGCGCGACCTCCAGTTCATTCGCGTGAACGGCACGCTCGTGGGCGGCGCGGTCGGCCTGCTCATTCACGCGGTCACGGCGTTCGCTCTCTGACGCTAGCTGCGCGCGACGGTCAGGCTTCCCGCGTTCAACAGCGACTCAACGGTTGCGCTGCCCTCGGTGCCGCTCACCGTCACGGTAAGCCCGCCCGTCAGCGCCAGCGCGAGCAGCGGGCCGCGTCCCGGCTGGCCTCGCGCGAAGGCGGGCACGGCCCATTCGTCGCCGTCCGGCGTCTCTAGCACGTAGCGCGTGTCCGGACCGAGCGCGTCCGAATCGATCATGCGGACGATGCTGCCGGTCTCGGTCTTCGGAAATCGCGTCGTCTGACAATGAAACGTCGGGCTGCCCCGATGCGGCAGTCCGACCGACGCGCCCGTGATATTCGAATTCGCGTCGGCCGTGACGCTCACCGGCAGGTGCAGCGCGAGCGCCGTCATCAGCATCTGATGGCGGCTCCCATGCTTGGCCGTATTCATCTGCGCGCAGTAGTGCGCGCCGTCCGATCCGCGCAACACGTAGCGGATCGGGCCGAGCGTGTCCGAGTCGATGATGCGCGCGAGCGTCCCGGTCTGCATGCCCGTTAGCCTCTGGCCGAACAGGACCATGGAAGGCGCGGGCTCAGACGACAGCGCGCCGACCGCGATGCCGGTGATGGCGTGCTCCTCGTTCCCGCTGACCGTGACGGGCAAGCCCGCGCGCAATGCCAGCATGGCGAGATGGTGCCGGTTCGCGTGCTCCTGGCGGTCGATTCGGGCGTGATAGCGCGTGGCCTCCGGCGTCTTGACAATGACGCTCAGCGTCTCGTCCGCTTCCTTGTCGATGATCTCGTCGATGATGCCGGAACGCGGCGTCGTCGAAATGAAGCCCGGCGCGCAGTTGAAGTTCGGCCCGAAAGCCCTCGATCCCACGGAAAGCGCAGTGAGATAGTAGTCGGCGTCGCCGGCGACGGTCACGGGCAGCTTCGCCCTGAACGCGGCCATCAGCAGGGCGCTGCGGTAGCCGTGCTCGTGCGGGCACATCTGCACGCAATGGTGCGAGCCGTCCGGGCTGCGGATGATGTACGCCATGCTGCCGAGCAGATTGGCGTCCTCGACCTGCACGACGGCGCCGGTGCGCACGTCCTCCAGCAGACGCCACGCGTAGCCGAGCCCGGGAAGCGGGACGACGTTCGGCACCGTCGCGGCGAGGTCGGTTATGTGATGCGTGGCATCCGCGCGAACCGTGACCGTGAGCCCTGATTCGAGCGCAGCCATGAGTATTGCATTTCGAAGCGGATGCTCCCGATAATCGAGTTGCGCGCAATACTGCGATCCGTCTTCGGTCTTTAGAACGTAAATAATGATATCCGGCGATTGCGGATGTATTGCGCGGCTGATAATGCCGCTGCGTAAGTCCGTCAGAAAATAATCTGCGGACGCCAATGAAAGCGTACTGACTCGAGGCCTGATTCTCATGGTGCGCGGCGTGCGACCTTTAGGCGGGCGCTGGCTGGTGAAAGTGATGGCAATGGCGGATCGTGCGAGCACGAAAGCCGCCGCAGTGTTAAGTGACGGCCTAACTATCGGGATTAGAATGACCGTTCTAGAAATCTAAGTTAAGAAAAAGTCGACGTCAATTAATATCTGTTTTTTTTCAAAAGCGGACTCATTAAGACTTTTCTAGATCGCATTAAGACCGTCTTAAAATAATGCGCTGAAACCGGTTTCCGGTTAATCGAAACGTTGCCTGTTTAATAAACGCGTGCCGTTCTCTGGCCGATTATCTAAACAGATGAAACGCGTGCGAAACGCGGCGATGATGCGCAAATCGGGCGGCGCGCTGCAATCCGGCCGCAGTCGAGCGAGAATGCCAACTTCCGCGCGGCGATTCTCTGCCAGGACCCCTATGCCGAACACGAACGTCCAACTCATCGAACGCTTTTACCGTGCGTTTCAGCGCGCCGACGCCGACGCCATGGCGGCCTGCTACGCGTCCGACATCCGCTTCGAAGATCCGGCGTTCGGGCTGCTGCACGGCCGCGAAGTCGGCGACATGTGGCGCATGCTGCTCGGCCGCGCCGCCGACTTCGCGCTGACTTTCGACTGCATCAGCGCGCTCGGACAGACCGCGAGCGCGAACGCCGTCGCGCGCTACACGTACTCCGCGACAGGGCGCGCCGTGGTCAACGAGATCGCGACGAAGTTCGCCATCCGCGACGGCCTCATCGCCGAGCAGACCGATGCGTTCGACCTCTGGCGCTGGAGCCGTCAGGCGCTGGGCGTCTCAGGCTGGCTGTTCGGCTGGACGCCGCGCATGCAGAGCGCCATCCGCACGAAGGCGCGACGCGCGCTCAGCGAGTACCGCAAACGGGCGGCGGCATGACGGCGATCGACTCGACGCGGCTGGAAGACGAATGGCTCGAAGCGGACGCGCACGGCGGCTTCGCTTCCGGCACGGTGGGAACCATGCGAACTCGCCGTTATCAGGCGCTGTTGCTTGCCGCGACGCAGCCGCCTGCGGGGCGCGTGGTGCTCGTGAACGGCATCGAGGCGTGGGTCGAGATCGGCGGCGCGCGTTTCCCGTTGACCATGCAGCACTACGCCCCGGACGTGCTGTATCCGGACGCCTCCGCGAGTCTCGTTTCCTTCGATACATCGCCGTGGCCGACCTGGCGCTATCGCGTGGGCGATGCGCAAACGGTCGTGGCGGAGTTGTTCGTCGCGAAGGAGAGCGGCGAGACCGTGCTGCGCTGGCGCCTGGAAGCGGATTCGCGCCCGCCTTCCGCGACGCTGCATGTGCGCCCGCTGCTGTCGGGGCGCGACTATCACGCGCTGCATCGCGAGAACCCGGCATTTTGTTTCGACGCCACGACGGACGGCGAGCGCGTCCACTGGAGGCCGTACACCGACCTGCCGGCGATAGGCGCGACGGCGAACGGCGCGTATCGGCACGCGCCGGACTGGTATCGCAATTTCTGCTATTCGCGCGAGCGCGAGCGCGGGCTCGATTTCATCGAAGATCTGGCGACGCCGGGCGTCTTCACGTTCGATCTGGCCGCCCGCGAAGCCGTGATGATCCTGCACGCCGATACCGGCAGCAACGTGCCGCGCGAAGCGGATGCGCTCGCGCACGCGTCGCGGCTCGCGGCCCGCGAGTCGGAGCGCCGCGCGGCGTTCACATCGCGCCTCGCCCGTTCCGCCGATGCGTATGTCGTGAAGCGCAAAGAGGGGCGCACCATCATCGCGGGCTTTCCGTGGTTCACCGACTGGGGCCGCGATACGTTCATCTCGATGCGCGGCTTGCTGATTGCGAGCGGCCGTCACGCGGACGCCGAATCGATTCTGCTCGAATGGACCGACGCGCTTTCCGAAGGCATGCTGCCGAACCGTTTCCCCGACAGCGGCGGCCAGCCGGAGTACAACTCGGTCGATGCGTCGTTGTGGTTCGTGATCGCCGTCCACGACTATCTGGCGACCGGCCATGCGCTCGCGGCCACGGCGAGTCGGCTGCAACGCGCGGTCGAAACGATCCTCGAAGGCTATGCGGGCGGCACGCGCTATCGAATCGGCGCCGACGAGGACGGCCTTTTGCGCGCGGGCGTGCCGGGCGTGCAACTCACGTGGATGGATGCGAAAGCCGGCGACTGGGTGCTGACGCCGCGCATCGGCAAGCCGGTCGAGGTTCAGGCGCTGTGGATCAATGCGCTTGCTATCGCGTCGGCATGGAATCCGCGCTGGCAGACGCTGTGCGCGCGCGCCCGGCAGAGTTTCGCGGCGCGCTTCGTCGACCCGGACACCCACGCGCTCTACGATGTCGTCGATGCCGACCACGAGCCGGGCAAGATCGACCGCTCGATTCGCCCGAACCAGATCTTCGCCGTCGGCGGCCTGCCGTTTCCGCTCGTCGAGGGCGATATCGCCCGCGCGGTGGTCGATCAGGTCGAAGCGCATCTGCTGACGCCGCTCGGCCTGCGCACGCTCGCGCCGTCCGACCCGGCGTATCGTCCGCATTATGCAGGCGGCGTGGTGGAGCGCGACGGCGCCTACCATCAGGGCACCGTCTGGCCGTGGCTCATGGGGCCGTTCGTCGAGGCGTGGCTGCGCGTGCGCGGCGCGGCGGGCGTGCGCGAGCGCTTCCTCGCGCCGCTCTACGCGCATCTGGATCATTACGGGCTGGATCACGTGAGCGAGGTCGCTGACGGCGACGCGCCGCACGCGCCGGGCGGCGCGCCGTTCCAAGCGTGGTCGCTCGCGGAACTGCTGCGCATCGAGACGCTGCTCGGCGCGGCGTGAAGCCCGTCGAATGTGCGTCCTGTCGTAAAAACGCGCTAAATTAGCCGTTTCCCGCAAGCTGCACCGAAGGCCGCAACAGGAGACGCCCATGGCGAAGACGCGCACCGTCAATCAGATCGACACCGTGGAAGGCTCGCGGCTGCATTCGAGCGACTGCCCGCGCTGGCAGCGTTGGGGGCCTTATCTGAGCGAGCGCCAGTGGGGCACCGTGCGCGAAGACTACAGCGAGTTCGGGACCGCGTGGGAGTACTTTCCGCACGATCACGCGCGCAGCCGCGCGTATCGCTGGGGCGAGGACGGCATCGCGGGCTTCGGCGACGACAAGCTCAACTGGTGCGTCTCGCTCGCGCTCTGGAACGGGCGCGATCCGATTCTGAAGGAGCGCCTCTTCGGCCTCACGAATCAGCAAGGCAATCACGGCGAGGACGTGAAGGAGCTGTACTTCTATCTCGACGGCACGCCGACGCATTCCTATATGCGCATGCTGTACAAGTATCCGCATGCGGCGTTTCCGTATGCCGATCTCGTCGATGAAAACGCGCGGCGCGGCGCGGACGTGCCCGAGTACGAAGTGCTCGATACCGGCGTGTTCGACGACGAGCGTTACTTCGACGTGCAGGTGGAATACGCGAAGCACACGCCCGACGATATCGTGATGCGCGTGACCGTCGAAAACCGCGCGGCCTATCCCGCCACGCTCGACGTGCTGCCGCAAATCTGGGCGCGCAACACGTGGTCGTGGAAGCCGACGCCGGCCAAACCGTCGGTGAAGCTGCGAACGGAGCGCGGCGTCGCGCAGGTCGCAGCGGACCATCACGGTCACGAGCCGATGATCGTCACCGCGTGGTCGCCGGATACGGACGGCATCGAATGGCTATTCTGCGAGAACGAGACCAACGTGCGGCGTCTGTTCGGCATGGAAGGCGCGGGCCCGTTCAAGGACGGCTTCAACGACTATGTCGTCGCGGGCGATGAAGACGCCATTCGCCGCGATGCCGGCACGCGCGCCGCAGCCCGGGCGCAACTCACGCTCGACGCGCACGCGACGGCCACGGTGTTTCTGCGCTGGCGTCCCGAATCCGCGCCCGACACGGTCCCGCTCGATGCCGATGCGCTTTTCGCGCGCCGCATCGCCGAGGCCGACGAGTTCTACGGCGCGTTGCAGCACGACATCGCGGGCGCGGATCAGCGGCTCGTGCAGCGGCAGGCGCTCGCGGGCATGCTGTGGTCGAAGCAGTACTACCAGTTCGACGTGACGCGCTGGCTCGACGGCGATCCGCTTCAGCCGAAGCCGCCGAAGCAGCGCCGCACCGGGCGCAATGCGGACTGGCGGCACCTGTGCAACGCGGACATCGTGTCCATGCCGGACAAGTGGGAATACCCGTGGTACGCGTCGTGGGACCTCGCGTTTCATGCGGCGGCGTTCGCGCTCATCGACCCCGCGTTCGCGAAGCGGCAGTTGCTGTTGCTCGTGAAGGACCGCTATCAGCATCCGAACGGCCAGTTGCCGGCCTACGAATGGGCGTTCAGCGACGCGAATCCGCCCGTGCATGCGTGGGCGACGTGGCGCGTGTACGAGATCGACCGCGCGATCACCGGCAAGGGCGATCGAGACTTTCTGGAACTCGTCTTCCACAAGCTGCTGCTCAACTTCTCGTGGTGGGTCAACCGCAAGGACGCCGACGGCCGCAACATCTTTCAGGGCGGATTTCTCGGGCTGGATAACGTCGGCATCTTCGATCGTTCCGCGCCGCTGCCGACGGGCGGTCATATCGATCAGGCCGACGGCACCGCTTGGATGGCCGCGTATGCGCTCGACCTCATGCGCATCGCGCTGGAACTCGCGTATGCGAACCCGGTGTTCGTGGATATCGCGGTGAAGTTCTTCGAGCACTTCCTGTATATCGCGGAAGCGGTCAGTTGCGAGGACGGCTGCGACACGGGCCTGTGGGACAGCGAGGACGAGTTCTTCTACGACAAGCTGCGCCTGCCGGACGGCTCCAGCGTGCCGATGCGCGTGCGGTCGATCGTCGGGCTGATTCCGCTTTTCGCGGTGCATGTGCTGGAGCCGAGCGTGTATCGAGCGTTGCCGGAGTTGCGCGAGCGCCTGCATTGGTTCCTCGAACATCGGCTGGATTTGTCGCGGCTCGTCTCGCGCTGGAATATCGCGGGTCAGGGCAATAGCGTGCTGCTGTCGCTCTTGCGCGGGCATCGCATGAAGGCGCTTTTGAAGCGCATGCTGGACGAGTCCGAGTTTCTGTCGGACCACGGCGTGCGGGCGCTGTCGCGCGTGCATCGCGACAGTCCGTTCGTCTTCTATCACAACGGCGAGAGCTTCTGCGTGCAGTATCAGCCGGGGGAATCGACCTCGCGCGTGTTCGGCGGCAACTCGAACTGGCGCGGGCCGGTGTGGATGCCGGTGAACTATCTGCTGATCGAATCCATTCTCGAATTCCACCGCTATTACGGCGACGATTTTCGCGTGGAGTATCCGACGGGCTCGGGGCAGACGTTCTCGCTCGCCGAGATCGCCGACGAACTCGCGCGCCGCGTGACCAAGCTGTTCCTGCTCGACAAGAACGGCGAGCGACCCGTGATGGCTGCGTATCCGCTGTTGCAAGCCGATCCGCGCTCGCGCGATCTCGTGCTCTTTCACGAGTACTTTCACGGCGACAACGGGCGCGGCGTCGGCGCGTCGCATCAGACGGGCTGGACGGGGCTCGTCGCGCTGCTGTTGCAGCCGCGCGCGTTGGGTCCATCGGGCGTCGTTCCGCTCGCGGGCGAAGCCGATGCCGACGTGCAGGAATTCGCCGGCGCAAAGTAGCCAGTTAGCAGACGCTTTTCCGTGCGCAATGCCTTGGCGGCGCTGTTCGGAGAAGTCTTATATCGCTGTTCTCTGCATCTGCGTAACTTTTACGGACGCGAATCCGCGGTGCATGGAGAACGAAGATGAACCGATCAGCGAATGTTTACGACACGAGACAGGCCACGGCCGGACGCGGCCCGCGGCTCGTTTGCCGCACGGAGCACGAGGAGAGTCCGCCGTTCGCGTGGGTCATGCTGGTGTTCTTCGCGGCGATGTGCGGCGGCGCATGTGTCACCTGCGCGTTCGACAGCATGGCGGCCGGCTGGATAGCGGGCGTCGGCATCCTTGCGGCGCTCGGCGGCGCCGTCGACCACTGGTTCGCGGGCGCTGCGGCGCTGGAACGCCGCCTGGAAGCGCGTTCGCGGGCGCGTCATCGCGCGCTCCACAAATCGGCCTGCAAGGGCGGCCTCGCGGCGCAACGCCGCTACGGCTCCGACGCGACCACACGGGATTGGGCTTCGCTCTCGGCTTATCGCAGGTATCCGCCGCTTCAGTCCGCTTTCATGCCGTCGCTTCGAGGCTAGCGCCGCGCGTTACTGGTCGCAGAGCAGCAGCAGCTTTTCCTGCGCGGTGCAGGAGGACTTCTTCTTTTGCGCGGCGGCGTCCGTGCCGCGCGCCGACACGGTCTGCGCCGAGCCCTGCGACTGCGCGAGCGCCGCGCGCTTGGCAATGCACGCGCGCAAGTGCTTTTCCATCGGCGGATAGTATTTCCAGCCGCGCGTGAGCGGAGGCAATTCGAGGTGGACCTGCTTCCACTTCGGATGCCCGCTCGCCTGCAGCGTATCGAAATTGGCGCAGAGCGAATCCGCGAACTTCGACAGCGCGCCGACCGTGCCGCGCAGACCGTAGTCGTACGTCACGAGGAACGCCTTGACGGTCAGCGTCGGCGTGTCTTCCTGAATCCAGTTCGGGTAGCTCGTCGTGCGGATGGTCGCGGGGAAATACGTCTGCTTCGCGCGAGCCGTTTCAGGCGCGGACGGGTCGAGGCGCAGCAGCTTGATCTGCTGGAGCAACTCGGGGTTCATGTCCTGAAAGAGCTTGGCTGGCTGGCCGGCGACGATCACCGCGACGTCGATCTTGCGCACGATGAGCTTGGCGAGCGCGTCTTCGTTGTTGTAGTGCTGCTCGTTGGCATCGGGGATCGGCTCGCCGAACATCAGCCGGTACAGCGTTTCCGCGGACTGCGCCGTGCCGCTGCCGATCGGCCCGACGCTGATGTTCTTACCCTTGATCTCGTTGATGTTCTTTAGCGGCGAATCCGAACGCACGACGAAATAAATCTCCTCGTCGTACAGCGGCATGATGAGCCGCAGCGGCTGGATGATGCGGCCGGCCTCGGCGTTGCCGGAGCTCGCCATGTCGAGGTAAGCCTGATACACGTCCGACTGCACCAGCGCGAACTTCACGCCGGGCTCGTAGCGCATGCGCTGGACGTTTTCCGCCGATCCTTTCGACGGCAGCACTTCGAGGTCCATGCCGGCGGGCTCGGCCACGTACTTCGACAAATCCTGCCCGATCTGAATATACGTGCCGCGCTCCTGCCCGGTCGTGATTTTGTACGGCACGGGATCGGCCGCGTAGCCGGCTTGCGCGGCGCAGGCGAGTCCGAAGAAAGCGCAGAGGGCGAACGCCCTCCGCGCGGCATTCCGCATGAATTGGCTGGAGACCATGATTGACCCTTGAGTCGAGTTGGACGGGTTCTTCGAAAGTCACGCGACGCGCGGGCGTCGCGTGATACAGGTGATACGGTAATGCCGGTAATGCCGGTGATGCAATAGCGCGGAGGTGATGCGGGAAACCGGTCAGCGCGCGGGCGCGGGCCGCCCGTTGCCGCTGCTCCAGCCGTACTGTTTGATGGCGCGCTCGACGTCGTCGGTCTTGTCGGCGTCCATGCGCGCCGTCACGCTCGACGCTCCGAAGGATGTTGCCGCGCGCGAGGTGCCGCTGACGGTTGTCGTCGGCAGCGTGCTCGCGGTGGCGGTCGCGACGGTCGCGGTGGCGACAGCCGGACGCTCGATGCTGGCGGGCCGGACGGCCTGCGAGCCGGACGGCAATACGTGCGCGGCTTGCGGCTGGATCGCGGCTGCCTGCGGCAGAAGCGGCGGCACTGACGATTGCCCGCCCGAAGGCGTCGCGCGCTGGGTGGGCGCGGCAGCCGGCGCGGGCGATGGCGACGGCGCGGGCCGCGTTGCCGGCGCGACATACATGCCGTTCGGCGCGGCGGGGGCGACATACATGTCGCCCTGCACGCTGCTCGGCGCGACATACATGCCGTTGCTGTTCGGCGGGCTCGTCGCGACGTACATGCCGTTACCGGAATCCTGAGCCTGCGTCGGCGCGGCGGTCGACGGCTTGGCCGCAGCCGGAGCCGGAGCAGCAGGCGCGGTAGCGACAGGCTCGGTCGCTGCGGGCGTCGCAGGCTTGGCTTGCGCCGTGACACTGGGCGACGGCGGGAGAATCGTGGCCGCGACCATCGCGTTCGTCGCGGCTTGGGCACGGGCGATCTTTTCGGCGCGCGATGTGTATTCGGCGGCGCGGGCGTCGTCGAGCGCGGCCTGGCGGGCAGCGGCAGCAGCGGCGGCCGCCGCCGCGTTCGCGTTCACGCTGCGTTGTCCGTTGCGCTTCTCGGGCGCGGGCTTCGCGGCCAGCACGTCGGTCTTGTCCGCTTGCGGAGCCGATGCAACGTTTGCCTGTGCAGCAACGGCAGCAGGCGGCGTCGCGGCTGCGGCGGGCGCCGGCGTGACACTGCCCGCAACGGCGGTGCCGCTATTCGGGTCGCCGATCGCACTGCCGGCCGTACTGCCTTTCTTTGCGCCCTGCGGCGTCGCGACGAGCCAGCCGGCATGCGTGATCACGCGCTCCAGCATGGCTTGCGACTCGGCGTTCCCGCCATCGAGCGCCAGCGCCTCGGCGGCATTCTGCTGCACGCACGCCCACGCGGACGTGCGTTCGCAGGCGCGCGCCAGTTGCAGCGCCGCGTCGCGTTGCTGCTCGCGTTTGACGAGTTCGTCTTTCAGCGCGTCGAATTCGGGCCGCGCCTGCTCGCGAGCCGCCAGCGCCTTCATCCGGGCGCGCGCCAGCGTCAGATCGTGCTGGTCCAGCGCCGCGCGCGTGCCTTGCAGCGGATCGCCGGGAGCGAGCGTCAGCGCGCCTGTTCTCGCGGCGCCGGGAGCCTGCTGCGCGGGCGCGTCGGCAGAAGGGCTGGCGTCGGTCGAATTGGATGCATCGGTTGCGCCGCGCCCGAACGGACCGAGTTTCGCGTCGATCGCACCCGACGCGCTCAGTTCGCCTGACGCGGCGCGGTCGTCCGCGCCGTATCGCATATAGGCGACGCCGGCCGCCACGAGCGCCAGCGCGCACGCGCCGGCGATGAGCGTCTTGCTGCCGTTCCATCGGCCGGTGCCGGGCAGGGCGTCCGGATCGTTGCTCGGATCGGCGTAAGCGTTGCGCGCCGATTGCTCGACGCGCTTTGCCCGGTGCTCGGCGGCCTTTTGCGCGATGCGTTCGCTCGCGCGCTTCGGGTCCCAGCCGCCGGGCCAGGCGGAATGCATGCCGGGTTCGCCATCGTCGACGGGCGCGGAAGCGGACGCCGATATGAACGGCGGATTCGAGATCTGTTGCTCGAACATGTTGGCGCGCGGGCGTGCCGCGCCGCCGCGTTTGCGGCCGAAAGCCGCGCTGCGATCGGCGCCGCAGTTCGGGCAGCTGTCGGCATTTTTGCGCACGGTGCTGCCGCAGCGTTGGCAGACGACGGAGAACATGGATGCGGGAAACGTCAAACGCGTGGTCATGCTGAAGCCCTCGAAGGACATGTGCGATAACGTGGCCGCCGTGCGCCCGGCTCGTATGAACGCCGGGGCGTCCGGGCGGCAGCAATCCTTCGTATTGTTTCCTCTTCCGGTCGGGCTCGCCGGCGGAAGACGAAATTCGAATATGGCGTCAACCCTCGACGCACGTCAATTGCGTTTCGCACCTACTTCGGGCCGCCCGACGGCGGCGGCTGCGCGGTGGCTCCGTGCTGCGTGTCGTCTCGCGCCTGCCGGTGAAACGGCGCGCATGGCCCTCGTCGGATGCGAATGCGCAATGGATGCAGCCGCGACACCGTTCCGGTGCGCGCGCAGCGCCACGCTTCGCTACTCTCATCAGGATATTCTGGGCGCGGCGCAGCGGTAGTGAGACGCCATTCTTTAGCCAATAACCGACAATGGCCGGCGGCCGCTCGCTAAGCCGCTGATGCGAAAGGGTCTTGCAGTGCGCGCGCCGTGTTGTTTTTCCCCCGCCTCGGGCGCGGCCTATGCTAGACCCGGACGATGCGAAGGATTCCGAACTATCGTGAGGCGAGAAACGGAGCGCCCCGAAGGGCGCTCCATGGCAACGATCAGCTTGCCAGTTGCAGCTTGCCGTCGATACGGCGGTTCAGGCCGAGCGGATTGTCCGTCTTGACCGGATCCGGGAGCAGCGCTTCCGGCAGGTCCTGATAGCTGACGGGCCGCAGGAAGCGGTTGATCGCGAGGCTGCCGACCGAGGTCGAGCGGCCATCGGCGGTCGACGGATACGGGCCGCCGTGGACCATCGCGTGGCCCACTTCGACGCCGGTGCCGAAGCCGTTCACCAGAATACGGCCCGTGCGGCGTTCGAGCGGAGCCACGAAGCTGCGGGCATCGGCGTAATCGGCTTCGTCGATCTGCAGCGCGGCGGTGAGTTGACCTTCGAGCGATTCGATCAGCTCGCGCATCGTGGCGAGGTCCGGGCAGCGCACGACGAGCGACGACGCGCCGAAAATCTCGTCCTGCAGCGCGTGGTTCTCACGGAACGCGTCGGCGGTCGTGACGAAGAGCGCCGACTGACCCTGATTGCCGCCCTCTGCCGGCAAGCCGCGAGCGGCGGTCTTCACGCCGTCGTGCGAAGCGATCTTCTCGACCGCGCCTTCGTACGCCTTGTGGATGCCCGGCGTGAGCATCGTCTGCGCGGCGGTTTCCTTGAGCGCCGCCGATGCCGCTTCGATGAACTTATCGAGGTCCGGGCCGTCGACTGCGAGCACCAGGCCGGGGTTCGTGCAGAACTGGCCCGCGCCCAGCACGAGCGACTGCACGAAACCGCGGGCGATGGCTTCGGTGCGGTTGGCGAGCGCTGCCGGGAACAGCAGAACCGGGTTGATGCTGCTCATTTCCGCGTAGATAGGGATCGGCTCGGCGCGTTCGGCCGCGAGCTTCATCAGCGCCGTGCCGCCGCCACGCGAACCCGTGAAACCGGCCGCCTTCACGCGATTGTCCTTCACCAGACCCTGACCGATGTCACGGCCGCTGTCGAAAAGCAGCGAGAAGGTGCCTTCCGGCATGCCGCAGTCCTTCACGGCCTTTTGCACCGCGCGGCCGACGAGTTCCGCCGTGCCCGGATGCGCCGAGTGCGCCTTCGCGATCACCGGGCAGCCCGCGGCCAGCGCGGACGCCGTATCGCCGCCCGCGACGGAGAACGCCAGCGGGAAGTTGCTTGCGCCGAACACGGCGACGGGACCGACGCCGATATGACGCAGGCGCAGATCCACGCGCGGCATCGGCTTACGGTCGGGTTGCGGCGGGTCGATGCGCACGCCGAGGTAATCGCCGTTGCGCACGACATCCGCGAACATGCGCAGCTGGCCGACCGTGCGGCCGCGCTCGCCTTCCAGACGCCCGCGGGGCAGGCCGCTTTCGATCATGCAGCGCTCGATCAGGTCGTCGCCGATATCGAGGATGTTTTGCGCGATCGCTTCGAGAAACTTCGCGCGGGCTTCAGGCGCGGTTTCGCGATAGACGTCGAACGCGGCCCACGCGAGCGCGCACGCGCGGTCGAGATCGTCGAGCGTTGCGCCGCCGAATCCCGGTTCGATGGCTGCGCCCGTCGATGCGTTGACGGCCTTGATGGTGCCGTTCGTGCCGCGCACCGATTGCTGGCCGATGAGCAGGTTGCCTGTGAGTTCCATGGTGTCTCGTCCTTCCGTGATAGAGGGTCGCGACGCTTCCTTGGCGAGCGTCGTGCTGCGCCGACTATACGACCCGGCGAACGCGCCTGTATAGTGAAAGCTTTCCATCGCTTGATCGCTTTTTGGAATCACCCGCGGAATCACCCGCGTTTCTTTTCTTACGATGAAGACCACTCTCGATGTCCTGATGTCGCGGCTGCGCATGAAGCAGCTGCAACTCTTGATCGCGCTCGACGATCACAAGTCGCTGCACAAGGCATCGAGCGCAATGGCGATGACGCAATCCGCCGCGAGCAAGGCGCTGGCCGAACTGGAGTCGATGCTCGAAGCGCCGCTTTTCGAGCGCGCGAAAAGCGGGCTCATTCCGAATCCGTTCGGCCGCTGCGTGGTGCGCTATGCGCGCGTGCTGGCCGCCGATTTGTCTGCGCTTTGTCAGGAAGTTGCGCAGATTCGCGCGGGCACGGGCGGGCGGCTGACCGTCGGCACGATCATGGGCGCGGTGCCGGGCGTCGTCGCGCCGATGGTCAACCAGATGCACGCGAAGCATCCGGATCTCGCGGTCGAGATCGTCGAGGACACGAGCGCCAACATGCTCGCGATGCTGGACGACGGCCGCGTCGATCTCGTGATCGGTCGCGCGAGCGTGTCGGAGCAGCCGTCGAAGTACCACTATCAGCCGCTGACGGACGAGCCGCTGTGCATCGTGGCGGGACGGGCGCGCGGCGACGGGCAGACGCGCGAAGTCGCGCTGGCGGATCTGGCGAACCGCCGCTGGGTCACGTATCCGAGCTATCTGCCGATGAGCGCGCTGCTCGAGCGCGAACTCGATCTCGCGGGTTTGCCGATGCCCGCCAATCCCATTTCGACGGCGTCGCCGTTCGTCACGGTGACGCTGCTGCAGGAAAGCCCGGAACTGGTGTCGATTCTGCCGGCGAGCGTCGCCCGCGTGTTCGAGCGCCACGGCATGCTGCGCGTGCTGCCGATACGCATGAAGCTCAAGTCGCAGACGTATGGCGTCGTGACGCGAAAGGGCGGCGCGCTTTCGCCGGCGGCGCGCCAGTTCGTGCAGATGCTGCGGGACAACGGGCGGGCGCAATAACGCTGCGTCAGCGCGTCCCGACGAAAAAGAGGCGCGGGAACGGCAGCAGCACGGTGCCGTCGGCGAGCACCGCATACGCCGATTTCAGCGCTTCGCGATACTGGTCCAGGAAGGCGGTCTGTTCGTCGGCTTCGAGCTTCGCGAGCATGGGCCGCAGCGCGCTGCCCTTGAACCATTCGATCACGGCGTCGATGCCGCCTGCGAGCGGATGATGGTAGATGGTGCGCCACACATCGACGCGCTCGCACTGCGGCTTGAGTCGCGCGTAGTACCACTGCGCATCGTGGCGGAGCGTGCGCTCGGTGCCTGCGAGCCGCTCGCGCCACGGCCCGTTCGCCGCCACCTCGCGCATGAGCCTGTGAGATGGCTCGTCGAGATTGTCCGGCATCTGCACCGCGAGCCGTCCGCCGGGCGCGAGCAGGCCGACGAGTCGCGGCAGCAGCGTATCGTGATCGGGCACCCACTGCAGGGACGCGTTCGCGAGAATCAGGTCGTACGGGCCGGCTTCGTTCCAGGCCGAGATATCCGCCAGCTCGAAGCGCACCTGCGGCAGACGCTTGCGCGCGGCCTCGATCATGTCGGCGGAACTGTCGATGCCCACGATGCTTGCCTGCGGCGCATAGTCGAGCAGCTTCTCGGTCGAGTTGCCCGGCCCGCAGCCGAGGTCCACCGCAACGCGAACCGTCGCGCCCTGCGCCGCATGAAGGAGATCGCGGACCGGCCGCGTGCGCTCCGCTTCAAACACACTGTACTGCTTGGCTTCCCAGCCGCCCGATGAGGTCATTTTCTCTCCTGCAATTGCCATGTCACGGGTATCGGCGCAATCTTGCACGATTCGAAAGCCGCGCGCGAGCATGAAGGGGAGCGCAGCAGGTAAAGCTTGGCGCAAGTGGTTGAACAGACCGGTCGGATTTGCACTGGACACGGATCTGTCGGCCTATACTGCCGAAGTATGTGCCGCCTTGTCTCACTGCCGCACTGTCGCACTTCCGGTCCAACGAGCGTTCCTTTAACGCCGTCTCCGGCGCACCAAAATCGGAGAATTGCACATGCGCGACATTCGCGCCGACGGCATGAACGGACTCGTGGCCGCGCTGCGCACTCAGCAGACCGCGCTGACGGAGAGATGGATGAAGCTCGTCTTCGGCGATCAGGAAGTCGAGCATTCGGACCAGCTCACGTATCGCCAGCTTGCCGATCATCTGCCGAGCATCCTCGAAGAAATCTGCAATGTGCTCGAAACGCGCAGCCTGAGCGGGCAGGAAGGGGCGCTCGAGCACGACGCCCGCCAGCACGGCCAATGGCGCTGGCAGCAGGGCTATCGCATCGACGAACTGGTGCGCGAGCTCGATCTCTTCAGACAGGTTCTGTTGTCCGCGATCGGCGAATACGCGGCGTCGCATGAAGACTTCAGCCGCGCGGACGAAGAATACGCGCGCCTCATGACCGACGAAGTGGTGAGTCTCGTCACGCTGGCATCCGTTCGCGAAGCGGTGACCGAGCGCGACCGCAAGATCGACGAATACACCGGCATGCTGGAGCGCGCGAACCAGGAACTGACGCTGCGCCAACAACTCATCGGCGATCTGTACGAGTCGCGCATGCAGGTCACGCGGCGCGTCGCGCATGACCTGCGCAACTTCCTGAACGTGTTCTCCACCGCGCTGCAACTGGCCGGGCGCTCGCCCGCCAAGCGCGACACGGCGCTCGGGCTTGCCAACAGGCAGGTGGTGGACATGGCGACGCTCGTCGACGAAATGGTCGAATACTCGAAGCTGTTGAGCGACGATTCCATGCTGACGGTCGACAGCTTCGATATTGTCAGCCTGTTCGACGAACTGATGCAGTCGAGCCGCGTCGCCACCGAGGCGAAGGGGCTTAAGCTCACCGGGCATGTCGATCCCACGCTGAGTACCGTAGTGTCGAACCGGCTGAAGGTCAAACAGGTCGCGCTGAATCTGCTGTCCAATGCGGTCAAGTACACGTCGTCGGGCGAGATCGTGTTGTCGATCACCGCCGCACCCGAGCACCGCTGGCGGCTGCGCGTGGCCGATACCGGCGTCGGCATCAGCGAAGCGGATCAGGAGCGGGTGTTCGAGGAATTCCAGCGCGCCGCTGGGGACGATATCCCCGGCACGGGGCTTGGGCTTGCCATCGTCAAGGAACTCACGCGCACGCTGGAGGGCGAATTGCGCTTTCATTCGTCGAAAGGGCACGGAAGCGTGTTCGAAGTCACGTTTCCGCTCGTTCTGAAGCCGAAGTCGGCAGACGCGGAGTGACTCGCGCGCACCAATGAAAAAAGGCAAACGGATCGCTCCGTTCGCCTTTCGTGCGGCCTAGTTGCTGTCTTACGCCGCGACTGCTTCCTCGGCCGGCGCTTCGTCTTCCACCGATGCGCGGATCAGGTGATCGAACGCCCCGAGCGATGCCTTCGCGCCTTCGCCCACTGCGATCACGATCTGCTTGAACGGCACCGTCGTCACGTCGCCGGCGGCGAACACGCCCGGAACCGAGGTCGCGCCCTTCGCGTCGACGACGATCTCGCCGTGCTTCGACAGTTCCACCGTGCCCTTGAGCCACTCGGTGTTCGGCACGAGACCGATCTGCACGAACACGCCTTCCAGCTCCACGCGATGGCTCACGCCCGTCGCGCGGTCCGTGTAGTTCAGGCCGTTGACCTTCTTGCCGTCGCCGGTGATTTCCGTGGTCTGCGCGCTCGTGACGATGGTCACGTTCGGCAGGCTGCGCAGCTTCTTTTGCAGCACTGCGTCAGCGCGCAGTTCCGCGCCGAATTCGATCAACGTCACCGCCGCAACCACGCCCGCCAGGTCGATCGCCGCCTCGACGCCCGAATTGCCGCCGCCGATCACCGCAACGCGCTTGCCCTTGAAGAGCGGGCCGTCGCAGTGCGGGCAGTACGCCACGCCGCGACCGCGATACTCGCGCTCGCCCGGCACGTTGATTTCGCGCCACCGCGCGCCGGTCGCCAGCACGATCGTCTTTGCCTTCAGCACCGCGCCGCTTGCCAGCTGCACTTCGTGAATGCGGCCCGGCACCAGCTTCTCGGCGCGCTGCACGTCCATCACGTCGACTTCGTAGCTCTTCACGTGCTGTTCGAGTGCCGTGGCGAACTTCGGTCCTTCTGTTTCCTGCACGGAGACGAAGTTTTCGATCGCCATGGTGTCGAGCACCTGACCGCCGAAGCGCTCGGCGACGACGCCCGTCGCAATGCCCTTGCGCGCCGCGTAGATCGCCGCTGCCGCGCCAGCCGGCCCGCCGCCGACGATCAGCACGTCGAACACCGGCTTCTTCTCCAGTTCCTTCGCGGCGCGGGCGGCCGAGCCGCTATCCAGCTTCGCGAGAATTTCCTTCACGCCGCTGCGGCCCTGGCCGAAGCTTTCGCCGTTCAGGAACATCGTCGGCACGGCCATGACCTGGCGCTCTTCGACTTCGCTCTGGAAGAGCGCGCCGTCGATCGCGACGTGCTTGATGCGCGGATTGATGATCGCCATCACGTTCAGCGCCTGCACGACTTCTGGGCAGTTCTGGCACGACAGCGAGAAATACGTCTCGAAGCGGTAGTCGCCGTCGAGATTGCGAATCTGTTCGATGGTCGCGTCGTCCAGCTTGATCGGATGGCCGCCGGTTTGCAACAGCGCCAGCACGAGCGACGTGAATTCGTGGCCCATCGGAATGCCCGCGAACTGGATGCCCGCGCCCTTGCCCGGCTCGCCGATGGTGAACGACGGACGACGCGCGGAGGCGTCCTCTTTCTCGACGACGCTGATCTGCGTCGACAGCGAAGCGATTTCGTCGAGCAGGCCCTTCAGCTCACGCGACTTGTCGCTGTCGTCGAGGAAGGCGACGAGCTCGATCGGCCGGGTGACCTTTTCCAGATAGGCTTTCAACTGATTCTTGAGGTTGGCGTCCAGCATGGCGTTGTCCGTTCCGTGGCGTTGTTCTTGGGATGTTGCGGACACGCTCCGGCACGGCGCGCGAAGCGCCGCATCGAAAGCGTGTTTGGAGCTTTGACCTTGCCGCCGATTCAGCGGCAAGGTCCGTGATGCGCTCGTCGAATGACGAGGCTTAGATCTTGCCGATGAGGTCCAGCGACGGCGTCAGCGTTTCAGCGCCCGGCGTCCACTTGGCGGGGCAGACTTCGCCCGGGTGCGATGCGACGTATTGCGCAGCCTGCACCTTGCGCAGCAGTTCGCCTGCGTCGCGGCCGATGCCGTTGTCGTGGATTTCGCACAGCTTGATCTCGCCTTCCGGGTTGATCACGAACGTGCCACGCAGCGCCATGCCTTCTTCTTCGATCAGCACGTCGAAGTTGCGCGAGATCGCGAGCGTCGGGTCGCCGATCATCGGATACTGGATCTTCGCGATCGTTTCCGACGTGTCGTGCCATGCCTTGTGCGTGAAGTGCGTATCGGTCGAAACGCCGTAGATCTCGACGCCCAGCTTCTTGAATTCTTCGTAACGATCAGCCAGATCGCCGAGTTCCGTCGGGCAGACGAACGTGAAGTCGGCCGGATAGAACACGAACACGGACCACTTGCCCTTCAGGTTTTCATCGGTGATGGTCACGAAATCGCCGTTGTGATAAGCGGTGGCCTTGAACGGCTTGACTTGGCTGTTGATGATCGGCATTTAGCAGATTCCTCTAGCTGTGTTGTTGAAGGAGTGAATGGATTATGAACTAAAACTATCAATCCTTGGAAGTGGATTGATTTTATCATTCTAATTGATCTGGGCTATTGTGTCGATCCACCCGTTGCCACCCTGCGGCATCCGGCGGCATCTGGCTTGCGAAGACGTCTGTCTCAATCGTCCATCAAGAGGTGTTCATGAAGATCGGAATCATTGGAGCGGGAAACATCGGACAGGTTCTGGCCGAGCATTTCACGAAGTGCGGCCATGACGTGAACATCGCCAACTCGCGCGGGCCGGATTCGCTGCGCGACGTCGAGCGCACGACCGGCGCGACCGCCGTCGAGGCGCGCGACGCGGTGAAGGGCGCGGAACTCATCGTCGTGACGATTCCGCAGGCGAAGGTGCCGGATCTGCCGAAGGATCTGTTCGCCGGCGTGCCGGCGAACGTCGTCGTGGTCGACACCGGCAACTACTATCCGCAGCAGCGCGACGGGCGCATCGAAGAGATCGAAAAGGGCATGCCGGAAAGCCGCTGGGTCGAGCAGCAGATCGGCCGGCCGGTTGTGAAGGCGTTCAACAACATCTACGCGGCGCATCTGCGCAAGGGCGGCAAGCCGGCGGGCACGCCGGGGCGTATTGCGCTGCCGGTGTCGGGAGACGACCATCGCGCGAAAACCATCGTGATGAAGCTGATCGACGAAATGGGCTTCGATGCAGTCGACAACGGCGAAATCGACGACTCGTGGCGTCAGCAGCCCGCGACGCCGGTCTACACGGCGGACTTCGACGCAGAGGGCGTGCGCGAGGCGCTGAAGAAGGCCGATCCGGTGCGCAAGCCCGAATGGCGCGCGACCGACCGCAGTCCCGGCACGTTCGAGAATCCGGCGTGAGCCCGGGATAGGGGAAAGGAGTAAAGCCGGCGCGCGCCGTGCGACAATCTGCAAACTTTCCCGATGGGCCTTACCATGACATGCCGGGCCGGCGCGGCGCATACCGCCGCCTTTCCCGGCATCATGGACTCGCTGATTGACTATGAAAACCGCTTCTCCCTCGCTGGACGTACAGAACTCTCATCACCGCTTCGGCGAATGCGCCGAATGCGCGGACGTCGAACTGGCCGCGACCGCCACCATTCCGACGCGCTACGGCACCTTCGGTTCGTACGTTTATCGCGTGAAGGAGACGGATGTCGAGCACATCGCGTTCGTCATGGGCGACGTGAGCAACGGCGAATCCGTGCTCACGCGCCTGCATTCCGAATGCGTGACCGGCGACGTGTTCGGCTCGTATCGCTGCGACTGCGGCGAACAGCTCGACCTCGCGCTGCGCTATATCGCCGCGGAAAACCGCGGCATTCTGCTGTATTTGCGCGGCCACGAAGGGCGCGGCATCGGCCTCGCGAACAAGATTCGCGCGTATGCGTTGCAGGAGCAGGGGCTGGATACGGTCGATGCCAACCTGCACCTCGGCCTTCCCGACGACGCCCGCGAGTACGACTCGGCCGCCGCCATCCTGCGCGCGATGAACGTGAAGTCGGTGCGGCTGATGAGCAATAACCCGTCGAAGTTCGACACGCTTCTGCGCCACGACATTCCGGTGAGCGAGCGCGTGGCGCTGGCCATTCCGATGCGCGAAGAAAACGAGCGTTACATCAAGACGAAGCAGGCGCGCTTCGGCCATTACTTCGACGAGAACGAATAGGGCGATCGCGTTCGCGTGCGCGCCTCAGCGCGCGTCGTGAAAGATCACGCCCAGCATGTGGCGCTTGCCTGACCGCAGGCGGCTCACGCCATGCCGCATGTTCACGCGATAAGAGCCGCGCGTACCGTTCACCGGCCGTTGATGCACGGCGAAGAACACCGCATCGCCTTGCGCGAGCGGCACCACTTCCACGCGCGACTGCATGCGCGGCCGCTGTTCCGTCATCACGAACTCGCCGCCGGTGAAGTCGCGTCCGGGCGCGGACAGCAGAATCGCCATCTGGATCGGGAAGACATGCTCGCCGTATAGGTCCTGATGCAGGCAGTTGTAGTCGCCGGGCACGTATCGAAGCAGAAGCGGCGTCGGGCGCGTCTGGCCCGCGCGATGGCATCGCTCGATGAACGCCGCATGTTCGTCCGGATAGCGCGTCTCGATGCGCATGACCTCGTTCCAGCGATTCGCGATCGGCGCCAGATGCCGGTAGGCCGCGCCGCGCACGGCATCGAGCACGTCGGGCAACGGATACGCGAAGTACTTGTACTCGCCGCGACCGAAGCTGTGCCGTTCCATCACCACCCGGCTGCGAAAGCGCGTGTCGTCGTCGTACAGCGCGGCGAGCGCCGCGCATTCCTCGCGCGAAAAAAGGCCCGGCGCAATGGCCGAGCCTTGGCAGTCGAGTTGCGTGCCGAGATCGTTCCAGTCGAGCGCGTCGATGCGCCCGGGAATGTCCGCGCTCGCATCGGTCGCGAGCGCGCTGTCCATCGCCTTCATGCAGTGACTCCGGATGTGCGTGTGCCACGTCCCACTGTGCGCCTCGCGCGCCGCCCGCACACTCCGGGTCTTGCTGCGCCATTCAGCGCGGCGTCGCCACTTCGGTGATGCGGTTCTGCAGTTCCGTCTTGCGCGCCTCGATCTTCTGGCCGAGCGCCCCGACGTCCAGCTTCGTCTTGCGGATTTCCTTGAAGAGCTCCGACTCCTCTTCTTCGACGTGATGCATCACGTTTTCCTTCAGCACGCGGAAGGTCGCGTCGAAGCCTTCGTCGCCGGCCTTCAGTTGCGTGAACTTCTCGATCAGCGTCTTGACGAGATAGTGCTCGACGTAGGCTTCCTCGACGTCGATCTTCTCTTCGTCGCTGCCGAAGGCTTCGCGTGCGGCCGGATAGAGCAGTTCTTCCTCGACGATCGCGTGAATCGTCAGCAGTTCGCAGGCGCGCTGAACCAGCGTCGACTTGCGTTCGAGATCGTCTTTCGGCGCGCGGTCGAAGGCTTCGAACAACTGTTCGACTGCGCGATGGTCTTCTTCGAGAATCTTGAGCGCGTCGAGCGGTTCTTGTGCGGTGGACATCGGCTTCTCCTTATGTGTGGCCCGGGCTTCGGACAGCCGCAGGCTCATGGGGTGCCGTCAACCAGCAAGAGCGATGCCCACTCTCGTGCCGCTCTCGTTCCGCTCGCGCAGCAGTTTGACGTCCCACCACGCCGGCAGAAGGCGCCGCACGTCGGCGCGGGCGAAACGGTCGTCGATCAGATACAGCACGCCGCGGTCTTGCGGGCCGCGAATCACGCGCCCGGCCGCCTGCACGACCTTCTGTAGGCCGGGAAAAAGATAGGCGTAGGCGTAGCCATCGCCGAATGCGGCGTGCATGCGCGCCTTCAGTTGCTCGTTGACCACGTTCAGTTGCGGCAGCCCTAGCGTCGCGACAAATGCGCCGATGAGCCGCGTTCCCGGCAGATCGATCGCCTCGCCGAACGCGCCGCCGAGCACCGCGAAGCCGATGCCGCGCCCGTCCGGTTCGAAGCGGGCGAGGAACGCGTGCTGGTCGGCCTCGCTCATCCCGCGCGACTGTTGCCAGCACGTAATCGATGGATGACGCCGTTCGAGCGCCGACGCCACTTGCGCGAGATAGTCGAAGCTGCTGAAGAAGCTCAGATAGTTGCCCGGCGCGCGGACGTATTGGGCGGCGATGAGGTCCGCGATGCGGTCGACGGAGCGTTCGCGGTCGCGAAAGCGCGTCGATACGTCGGCGACGGCGCGCACATCGAGTTGATCGGCCGTGAACGGCGATTCGACGTCGATGCGCACGGTCGTCGCGGGCAGGCCCAGCGTGTCGGCGTAGTAATGCGCGGGCGTGAGCGTCGCCGAAAAGAGCGCGACGCTATGGGCGCGGGCGAAGCGCGGCGCGAGATGCGGGCCGGGAATGACGTTGCGCAGGCAGAACACCGCGCGGCCTTTGCCGGACAGCGTGATGTCGAAGATCGAATGCGCGCCGAAACGCTCGGCGATGCGCGTGAAGTGCAGCGCGTCGAAATAGAAGCGCAGCACCTCGGACGTGAAAGCGTCCGGCTGCTCGGCCATCGTTTCGGTGAGCGCCGAGATCGCCTGTCCGAGCGCGCTCAGGAGCGCTGCGGGCGGCTCGTCGTCCGCCGCGTAGTCGATGCCGGCCGCCAGCTGATCGCGGCTCGCGTCGCTGAGACTGCGGCCGACGCGCGCCAGCATCCGCTTGAAAAAAGGCGGCGCGCTGCGGCGCATCGCGTTGAACGCGGCCTGATCGAGCGACGCCGAATACATGCCGCGCGCCCGTTCGACGAGGTTATGCGCTTCGTCGACGAGTACGGCCACGCGCCAGCGATTCGCCTCCGCGAGCGCGAAGAGCACGGCGCTCGTGTCGAAGTAATAGTTGTAGTCGCCGACGACGACATCCGCCCAGCGCGTCAATTCCTGGCTCAGATAGTACGGACAGACGGCGTGCTCGCGCGCCGCATCCGCCACGGTCGCGCGATCCAGATGTCCTCGTTGCAGCGCGGCGGCGCGGGCAGCCGGCAGGCGATCGTAGAAGCCGCGCGCCAGCGGACACGACTCGCCGTGACACGAGCGGTCCGGATGCTCGCACGCCTTGTCGCGCGCCACGAGTTCGACGACGCGCAGCGACTTCGGCGCAGACGCGGCAAGCGTCGAGAGCCCGTCGAGCGCCAGCTGGCGGCCCGCGCTTTTCGCGGTCAGAAAGTAGATCTTGTCGAGTTGCTGCGCGGGCCACGCCTTGAGCAGCGGAAAGAGCGTGCCGATCGTCTTGCCGATGCCCGTCGGCGCTTCGGCGACGACGCATCGGCCGGACACCGCCGCGCGATACACCGCTTCGGCGAGCGCCCGCTGTCCGGGGCGGAACGCGCCGTGCGGAAAGACGAGCTCGGAAAGCGCCGCATCCCGCGCCGCCCGATGCTGCACTTCCTGCTCTGCCCACGCGATGAACCGCTGGCATTGGGCGTCGAAATGGTCTTTGAGCGCTTCGGCGGTTTGAGTCTCCGTGAGCACGGTCTCCGTCTGATCGACGATATCGAAATACACGAGCGCGATTTCGATGCTGTCGAGCCCGAGCTTGCGACACATGAGATGCCCGTAGACGCGCGCCTGCGCCCAATGCAGATGCCGATGATTCTGCGGCATCGAATCTAGCTTGCCGCGATGCGTCTTGATTTCTTCGAGCCGGTTCAGCGCGGGATCGTAGCCATCCGCCCGGCCGCGCACGCGCAGCTGGCCGTAGTCTTCGGACAGCGCGATTTCCTTCTGATAGCCCGCCGCGCGGCGGTTCGTGACGGTGATGTGGCCCGCTACGCCTTCTTGCGCCGTGGGCGTCGGGGTGAAACGCAGGTCGAGGTCGCCTTGCTTCGCGGTGAACTCGCAGAGCGCGCGCACGGCGACGGTGTAGGCGGGCTCGGAAACTGTACGCATGTACAGTAGTCTAGCACGCGGAATAACCGGCTTCGGCGGCGCGTTTAGTGGATGCGGCGTCGATCGTGGCCGCCGTCCAACGAACGGAGGCATCTCATGAAGCTCGCAAGAATCGTGGTGGTCGCTTTGGCGCTGGTTACTGCGGCGCTTGCCGGTTGTCAGACAGACGGCGGCGGCGCGTCGTACAACCGCTCGTCGAGTGGAAGCAGCAGCGGCGGCGGCGCGTATTAGAATCGGACGTCTCTCGACTCGCCACGGATAAATCGAACGATGGGACACGACAACGCGCGCGCGGTCTCAGGCTGGCATGCGCATGTCTATTTCGACGCCGCTAGCCGCGACGCCGCATGGCAGCTTCGGCAGGTGATCGCGGAGCGGTTCGCTGGCGACATTGAAAGCGGCGCGCTGACGCTCGGCCGCTTTCACGAACGTCCGGTGGGACCTCATCCGCTATGGTCGTTTCAGCTCGGTTTCGGCAGCGAGCGACTGACGGCGATGCTCGAATGGCTCGCGCTGAATCACGGCGAACTCGGTGTGTTCATGCATCCTAATACAGGCGACGATCTGCGGGACCATCGCGATTCGGCGGTCTGGATCGGCCGTTCACACAAACTCGTGCTCACGGCCTTTTCCCGCTAGCGCGCGAAGCGGAGCGCGATACTTACTTCTTCGTGCCGGCCGGCTTGTTGGACACGACGCGCACGGCGGGCGGCGTCGGCAAGCTGGCGGTCGCGGTTGCGCTCGCCTCGGTCTGCGCGGCTTCCACGACCTGACGCGTCGAGGTGCGCGCCGCTTCGTAGGCCGAATTCGCCGACTGCGTGGCGGAGTCGATGACGGATTTCCACGCCGACACGACCGCCTCGCTGCCGAGCGGCGCGCTCGTAACGAAGCTCTCGACGAACGCCTGCGCGTTGCGCTGCGACTTCTCCAACTGGTCTTGTGCCGCTTGCACGTAGGCGCCACGCACGCCGGTAGCGATTTCGTTGACGTCCTGCCAATAGGCTTGCGCGCGCTGCGCGTTCGCTTGCATGCGGGCGTTCTGAACGGCGAAGAACTCCTGAATATCGCGGACGAAGAAGCTCTTGCCGATGAATTCCTGCTGCTCCGACAGAGCGGTCCGCAAGGTGCGGACGTTCAGGTCGATCAGTTTTTCGAAGCCCTGAACCGCCTGAGTGGCGAATCCGAAGGTGGCATCCAAGCCGGCCCGCTGGGTCGCGATAAAGGTTTCTGGCGCAAGACTGCTCATGCTGGACTCCATTAGAAGTTGCTTCGGTTACGCGTGATTGTGCAGCGCAGCGAACGACTTATTCTAGAGAAAAGATAATGCCTGTCAATTGCCATCGTCAGGCATCGACATAATCGCTTATTCGCCTGCTGGATTAGTCTGTATTAAACAGTGACGTAATTCCACGCGCGATTAATTGCACGATCGTCCGTATTAATGGTGAACGCTCCTTTGTATCGGCAAAGGGTAAACACCAACGCGCTCACGTGCCGATGCGTTGTTTTCCCACTTGACGCTTCCCCTTGCCGCTTGAAAGAATTCGGCCTTGCGTTTTGCAGTGAGCACGCAGCGAAGAATCGCTTGTCACTGAGCCGTCACCGTGACTTCGTATGATTCCGACCTGCGCGAATATCAGCCGGCGCTGAACGGCGAAAATATAATACGAGAGAGTTGAAGCAACATGGGCCGACATACCCAAACCATCGGACACCTAGAACGTAGTCACGAAGACAACACCCTGCGGCGCGCAATGGCCGCACGCCTGGACCGCGCGATGCAACGCGCCAACGTAAGCTCCGCCAAAGCGGCCAAATGGGTCGATGCGAGCGAACACGACGTGCAGTTCTGGCGGCGCGGCATTACCGTGCCGCCGCTTCACGCGTTCAACCGCATCGCTCATGCGCTCGATGTCGATGTGCATTGGCTTTGCACCGGCCAGACGCACGCGGCCTGAAGCGTTTCTAAATAACTCGGCGCACGTCGACTCGCCGCTTATTTGCGCCCGTGCATCAGCACCGTGCCGATTCCGCTCGCGGCGATCACGCACATGCCGGCCGTCATCCACGCGTCCGGCGCCTGTCCGAACAGCAGCCAGCTAAAGCACGATGCGAACGCGAGCTGCGCGTACGAGAACGGCATGAGCACGGCGAGCGGCGCGCGGCGTAACGCCTGAAGCATCAGCAATTGACCGCCGGTGGCCATCGTCGCCATGAATGCGACGAGCAGCCAGCTGACGGCGCCGACGCGCGCGAGTTCAGGCAGCAGCTGCGCCTGATCGGCCCAGACGAGCGCGCACAGGACGACCGTCGCGACGAGCGCGGTCAGAAAGTTGGTTGTGATCGCGTCGTCCACGCGCGAGAGGTGGCTCGATACCACCTGAAAGCACGCGAAGCTCGTGGCCGAACCGATCGGCAAGATCACCGACCAGGTGAAATCGCTACCGCCGGGTCGCACGATCAACAACATGCCGACGAAACCGAGCACGACCATCGCCCATTTGCCGCGCGAAACGTGGTCCTTCAGCACGAGCGCGGCGAGCAGCGTCGAGATCAGCGGCGCGAGCATCGCAAGGGAAGTCGTGACGGGAAGCGGCAAGTAGCGAAGGGCGGCGAACGTGCATGCCGAGTTCGTCAGCAGCAGCAGCGCGCGGACGATTTGCAGTTTGAGATTGCCGGTCTGGAAGGTGCGAAAGATGCCGAACGCGCCGCGTCGCGCCTGCCAGACGCCAAGCACGATCATCTGGAACAGATAGCGCACCCACAGTAGCGCGATGACCGGGACCGCAGCGCCGATCAGCTTGACCGTGGAATCGCTCGCGGCGAAGGCGGCCGTGGTCAGAATCATGACCGCGATGCCGGCACCGGCGTTGTCCGCAGCCACCGCGTACCGTGCTTTGCCCTCTAAGGTCGCCATCGAGTGTTCGCCGGTTGGTCATCCGAGAATTAGACGGCGCTTTTAAGCCGTTGCTTCCATTCTGCGTACGTCGACAGAAGCTGGCAAGGCGACAGTCAGGTTCCGCGAGCGGTTGTTGTGCAGAGGTCACGGCACTAAAAAATGTACTGGACGGTTCACCCGGATTGATTTTGCGATCGCCTGCGCCTTGAGAAAAGCTGAACGCGGCACGCGATTATTTTGCGCGGAATGCTTTGCCGTCCACGGATTGCCGCCTACACTTAAAGTAATTTCTCAACGCTGCGGCGGGGAGACCACGATGAGAGCCAGACCGAGGGAAATGGTGCGTCTGCTGGCAACCCTGCGGCGTTCGGCGCAATGCCGTGCGCTACGCGCGGCGGCGGCACAGGAGGCGGTGCGTCTCGCACAGCAGGAAGCGGAGGAGGAAGAGGCCGATGAGGCCGATGAGGCCGATGAGGCCGACCCCGATTCGACGTCATCCGGCGAAGCCGGCGCGCCTGGCGTCGAGACCGCGCACCGGCGCATGCATTAGAGCCACGAACGCCGCGTTTCAGGCGCGGGCGTGGTCTCTGTAGGGAGAAAAACGCCAGTGACCGGCCGGGTCCTTGACGGCAACCGCGCCGTGCTCGTGCAGCATGTCGCCGATCGCGCCCGGTTTGATATCGTCGGTCAGTCTGATGATCAGGAGCGTGCGCTCGCGGCAATCCTCGCTGACTACGACGGGCGCGGGCGGCCGCGGCGCCAGCGGCTCGCGCGGCGCGAAGCGGTTGTGCGCGCCGACCACGCCCTGATGTTCGCCATGCGCGACGTACTCGGCCTCGTCTTCTTCGTGCGATGGCATTGCAAGAGCCTCGAGTTGCGTGTCGCCGTGGCCCGCGCGATACAAATGCGCGTCGTCGCGCGAAAGTCCCGCCGTCTGGAGCGCGCGCAGCGCCTCATGTCCGTCGCGATACGAGTCGAACACGCCTACGATTACCTGATTCGTCTGGTTTGCCGTCTGATGCATCGTCGCCCTCCGTCGGCCCGCGGATGCGCAGGCCGCCTGTTCGCGCCGTTGTCGCGGGCGGGCGTCGCTGACCGGTGATCGACGACGGCGCCTTGGCGATACATGCGCGTGTGTTGATCGTAATATGAAAGGAGCAACGGGTGTTCCCGTACGGGTGGACGGTCGCAGAAGCTCTCGCGCGAATTCGGGCGGGTTGCGACCCCAACGTGGATCGCCTAAAGTGTCTACCTCTTTCCAGAATCCGCGTGCCGCCAGCGGCGCGCCCTTCGCGAGGCCCGAATGACGGCGAAAGCGTGCGCGTGGATCTTCGTGCTGTGCGCAGCGGGAGCGGGACCGGCGCGGGCGGCGCAGTGTTACGCCGACGGCGATATCGTCACGCTGGAAGGCACGGTGACGCGCCAGGCCACGCATCAGACCGACGCGGCAGCAAAGCCGGCGTGGGTGCTGTCGCTGGCGAGTCCGGTCTGCGTCGTCAACGCGGGCGGCGGGCAGGGCGGACGGCAGCAGTCGAATGTGTCGGCAGTGCAGATCATCGACGCGGAGCCCGGCGAAAATGCGCGCGTTCAGCTCACGGGCAAGCTGGTCACGGGCAACGTGAGCGCGTATTACGCAGTGCCGACGGCAATCTGGGTGCTCAAGCAGCGCGTGCTATCGGGGCAGTAGTAGGCAGGGCCGTCAGGCGGCTTTTACGCGAGCCCGGCAGTATTGCGCGACGACCCATTGCAGCGGGCGTTCGTCGAGCTTGCGCTCTTCGGCGAACCGCATGATGGCGTCGAGTTGCTGGCCGCTGCAACGAAAAGCCTCGCGGCGCGGTACGGAATGTTTGTTGATGTGCTTGGTCATGGCAATCCCTTTTTGCTTGGTTCTCAACGGACCTTGGGACCTTCCCCGGAGGGCAGGCTGGCCGAACGGTGACCCGTGCGTGCGCCTGCTGCTTTCATCATTAGGCCGGATCGCGGCGATTGAGACCGCCTGCTAGCGCACATAGTCACCGAAACACTTGACTTTCCGCAAAGCGTGGGCCTGAGGCCGCGCTTGACGCTGGCGCGCGTGAAAATTTCCAGTGCGCTCAGTCCTTTAGCACTTCACCAAGGCGACGAGGGATGCCGTCGCGGCATGCGGTGGCCGAGGCACGGGAGCAGGCGCGGGAGACCGCAAGAGGGGAACAAAGGCGCTCGCTCTAGCGCATCTTTGGAGCCGCGTCACCGAAAACCTAGTGGGGAGAGCGCCAATATTGGCGTCGTTTTCGCGCCTCTATAATCGGCGCCATTCCGACTTGAGCGCCCGAACGCACCGATGAGCACGACCGCACCCCTTGCCGGCAGCGCCTCGCCTCGCGCGTTCGAGGACATCGCGTCGCCCCGAGCGTCCGCCTTGCAGGACATGCTCGCGCACTTCGCGCTGCTCGCGCCGGTGTTCGACGCCATGCCCGACATCGTGTTCTTCGTGAAAGACCGCGAAGCGCGCTACGCCATGGTCAACAGCACGCTCGCGCGGCGCTGCGGCCACAAGGACGACAAGACCGCGCTCATCGGCAAGACGGCAGAAGACGTGTTTCCGCGCCGCTTCGGGCGGATCTACACGGCGCAGGATCAGGCGATCATCGCGCAGGGCGTGCAACTGATCGATCAACTGGAGCTGCATCTTTATCCCGGACGCGAGCCCGGCTGGTGCATGACCTGCAAGCAGCCGCTGCACGATGCAGAGGGACGTATCGTCGGGCTGGCCGGTATTTCGCGCGACTTGCAGGCGGCCGAAAGCACGCATCCCGCGTATAGCCGGCTCGCGGCCGTCGTCCAGCACATTCAGGAAAATTACGTGCAGCCGCTCAATATGCGCGACCTTGCGAAAATGGCCGACATGTCCATCGCGCAGCTTGAACGGTACTTCCATAAGGTCTTCCATCTGACGCCGCGGCAAGTGCTGCTCAAGACACGGCTGGATGCCGCCACCGCGCTCCTGGTGACGCACGACAAGGTGACGGATGTCGCCGCGCTCTGCGGCTACACGGACCACAGCGCCTTTACGCGCCAGTTCAAGGCGACAGTAGGCATCACGCCGACGGAATACCGCGCTTTAGTGCAGGCAAACGCGCCGCGCGTCGAGCAGTATGCGAATGTCTGACGGTAGAACCGGCGCGGCGCGTGACGGAATTACCAGCGGATGTGCCGTAACGGTGCACGCCGATCCTTCCGAAATGCGCGCAATGCGCCGTCCCACGGGGCTAAAACGCACGTCGGTCCGTTTTTTGCTCGATAAGAAATGCCGGGACACGGCGGCCGGGCAGTTTCCCGCCGGCGGGTGCCCGGACACCGCGAGACGTTCAGCACCGGCGCACGCGCGGCGAAAAATACGGTGCGTCCGGAATTCCCGCCGCGATTTTCTGTCAATCGCCACGCAAGCGCGCGACGGTCGGCAGAGGTAGTGAAGCGGCGAGCCGTGGAGACCGTGCGCGAGAATTCCGTTTTAGGCAGTTGAAAAGAACATGATGAACGAAGTGGCAAGACTGGGGCATGCGCGGATCGTACTCATCGAAGACGATCCCGAAAGCAGGGAATCACTGCAGATGCTGCTGGAAGAAGAGGGCGCGCAAGTCGTCGCCGTGGCTGACGCCGAAGACGGCGCGGAAACCGCGACCCGTGTGCTTCCCGATGCGGTGATCTGCGATCTCGACCTTCCTGGAATGGACGGTTTCTATCTTATCCAACGTTTGCGCGACCACGAAATACGCGGGAATCTGCCGCCTTCGGTCGCCATCGCGCTCACCGGGCACGACGGCGACGAATACCGATTACGCAGCATCGGCGAGGGCTTTCAGCACTTCATGACCAAGCCCGCGCACCCGGACGAACTCGTCACGCTGATTCAGGACGCGCTCAATGCGCGTGTCGTGACCTGAGACAGGAAGCGCCGCGCGCGATACGGCGCGGCGCTCGCCTTGCAGGACGCTACGAACGGTCGCGGTTGCGCGCCCGCGTGGCGCCCGTGATGACCGCGATTCCCAGCAGAATGACGGCCACGATGGCGATGGTATGTTGCGCCACGTGCATGGCGACGAGCGCCCACGACACGCCGCCGATCAGAATGAGCCAGCCCACGAGATAGATGATCAGGGTCATCGGGTTCTCCTTTTACTTGTCGGAATAGTCAGCGCTGCTGCGCGCCATTCGTCGCCTGCAAGACGCGTACCGTGCAGCACAACAAGAAGACATGCTCACCGTCCATCACCTGAACAACTCCCGGTCGCAGCGCGTGCTGTGGATGCTCGAAGAACTCGGCGTCCCCTACGAGATCAGGCGCTACGAGCGCGATCCGCAGACCATGCTCGCGCCCCCCGAACTGCGCGCCGTGCATCCGCTCGGCAAGTCGCCGGTCGTCACGGACGGCGCGCTCGTCGTCGCGGAGTCGGGAGCGATCATCGAATATCTCGTTGACCGCTACGGCGACGGGCGATTCGCGCCGCCGCACGGGGCGGCGCCTCAGCGCGTGCGCTACAACTACTGGATGCATTATGCGGAAGGCTCGGCCATGCCGCCGCTCTTGCTCAAGCTCGTGGCGTCGCGAATTGGCAAGGCGAAAATGCCGTTTTTCGCGAGGCCCATTGCGCGGCGCATCGGCGAGACGTTGCAGCGCGGTTTCATCGACCCGCAACTGAAGCTGCATTTCGGCTATATCGAAAGCGAACTCGCGAAGTCGCCGTGGTTCGCGGGCGATACCTTCAGCGCCGCTGACGTCCAGATGAGCTTCCCGCTCGAAGCCGGCAGCCAGCGCGCGGGCGCGAAGGATTGGCCGCATATCCGCGCGTTTCTCGAACGCATTCACGCGCGGCCGGCTTATCGGCGCGCGTTGGAGCGCGGCGGGCGATACGACTACGCGGGCTAGGCGCTCGCCCAGAAAAGCCCCGCGCGTTGCGTACAATGAGGCGCACCAAGCGCCGCTTCCTAGCCGCGCGTTTCTTCGCAAGTCCCTCACGCTCAAAGGCAACGCATGGCCCGAATCGTTCCCGACGACTGGAAGAACCTCGAAGCGACCGGCGCCGCGGCGCGCGAACTGGAGACGCTCGCGCAACTCGAAAAGCTGCCCGACGACTACACGGTTTATCACGGCGTCCACTGGACGCGCATCAACGAAGGCTTCTCGGTTTTCGGCGAGGCGGATTTCGTCGTGGTCGCGCCGTCGGGACGCGTGCTGATGATCGAGATGAAGGCCGGCTTCCTGCGCGAAACCGGCGCCGGGCTCGTCAAGGTCTATCTGCAAAAGGAGCGCAATGTCGCCATCCAGCTTGCGCGCACGCTGGAAAACCTGCACCGGCGCTTCACGGTGGCGTTCGGCGCGGGGACGTATCGCATCGAGGAACTGCTGTATTGCCCCGACTACACCGTGAAAGACGCGGCTATCGCGGGCGTGCCGCCGGGCCGTATCGTCGATGCAAGCCGTAAGGCGCAGCTTGCGCGCGTCGTGCTGGAGATCCTGCCGCCCGACGAGCCGCGCTTCGAAGCCGCCGCGCGCATCCACCACTTTCTCGCCGATGAACTCTCGCTCACGCCGGACACGAACGCGCTCGTCGGCGCGGCGAACACGCTCGTCACGCGGCTGTCGGGCGGACTCGCGACGTGGGCGCGGCGCCTCGAATTCGAGCCGTTCCGCCTGCGCGTGATCGCGACGGCGGGCGCGGGCAAGACGCAGCTCGCCGTGCGCGTGATGCGCGACGCGCTGGCCGCCGGCAAGAGCGTGCTGTATGTCTGCTTCAACCGGCCGCTCGCGGACCATATTCGCGCCATCGCGCCGAAAGACGCGAAGATCGCGAACTATCATCAACTGAGCGCAGCCGTTGCGCGCGATGCGGGCAGCCCGCCGGATTTCAGCCAGCCCAACGTCTTCGCGACGCTCGAAGAACGGTTCGCCGCCGTGCCCGTGCCGGAGCACTGGAAGACGGACGTGCTGATCGTCGACGAAGGCCAGGATTTTCAGGCCGCGTGGGTCGAGGCGCTCGAACGGCTGCTCAAGCCCGATGCGGCGTGGTGGTGGCTCGAAGATCCGATGCAGAACCTCTATCTGCGCGAGCCGGTGCCGCTGCCCGGCTGGACCATTCTGCGCGAAACCACCAACTATCGCAGTCCGCGCGACTTGCTCGGCTTTATCCGCAAGATCGTCGGGCCGGACGTGCGGCTCGATGCGGGCAGTCCGTTCGACGGCTCGGACGTGACCGTCTCGACCTATGAGGACGGCCATCCGGACGAAGTCATCGAAGCCACGAAGCGCGCCATCACGCATGCGCTCTCACTCGGCTTTCGCAAGCAGGACATCGCGGTGCTGTCGTTTCGCGGGCGCGAGGGTTCGGCGCTCACGGCCGTCGATCATCTCGGGCCGCACCGGCTGCGCGCCTTTACCGGAACGTACGATCTCTTCGGCAATCCTGAATATCGCGAGGGCGACGTACTGCTGGAGTCGATCTATCGCTTCAAGGGGCAATCCGCGCCGTGCGTGATCCTGACCGAAGTCGACTTCGACACGCTCGACGATCAGGCCGCGCGCAAAGTGTTCGTCGGCGCGACGCGGGCGACGATGAAGCTCATCGTGGTCGCCTCCGAACGCGCGACGCACGCGATGGAAGCGTTGCGCTAGGCCGCGCCGCAGTCGTCTCATGCCATTCACGCAGAACCGGCGTCCGTGGCTGCGCCGCCTTTGGTACGCGGCGCTGATCGCGCTCGCGGTCGCGCCGCCGCTCGGGGCAGTCGGCTACATGCTGTACTCCGGCCTGCTCGCCCGGCAGCCGCACGGCATGGTGGTGCCCTACGAAGGCTTGTATTGGGATGCCGCGCAGTTTCAGATTGCCTACGAACGGTTCGAGAGCCAGGTGCTGCTGTTTCGCAGCGGCATCGACGAAGATGCCGGCGCGGTCCGCGATGCCTATGCCCGGCTGCGGGCGCGGCTCGACATCGTGTCCGACGCCACGCGCACGCCCGAAGGCCACGACGCCATGCACAACCGGCAGCAGGAAATCTTGCGCCAGCTGCATACGGCGCTCGATTCCATCGAAGGCGACGTCAACCGGCTGACGGTCAGGCAAAGCCGCGCGCTGCGGGTCCTCGGCGTGCTGCGGCAAAACGCCCCCGCCGTCGCGGAATTGGCCACCGGCAGGCGGCTGATGGACGCCGCTGAGCGCGAGAACGTCGTACATGACTTCGAGGCCAAGCGCCGCTATCTGCTTTATGGCGGCATTCTGCTCGGCTTGCTATCGGCGGCGGCGACATCGCTGCTATTGCTCAACGGCTATCGGCGCTCGCGCCTGATCGAGCAGCAACGCGCCGCGCTCTCAGCCGAGCATCTGGCGACCCGGGCGGCGCGCGAAACGGCTGTCGCGAAAGACACGTTCCTCGGCATGATCAGCCACGAACTGCGCACGCCGCTGCACGCGATCGTCTCTTCGATCGAACTGCTCGGGCTGAATCTGCGCGGCGAGGCGGATCGCAAGATCATTCAGCGGCTGGAAACCGGCGCGCGTCATCTCGAAGCGCAGATGCGCGACCTGACCGACTACGCGCGCCTCGGCGCCGGGAAGCTCGAACTGCGCCTCGCCGCGTTCGATCCCGCCGAACTGCTCGATTCCATCGTCGATGCAAACCTGCCCGCCGCGTCCGCAAAGGGCCTTGAGTTGCGCGGCGAATACAGCGGCGCGCGCGGGCTGCTGGAATCGGACCCGCATCGCGTGCGCCAGATCGTCACGAATCTCGTCACCAACGCGATCAAATACACGGACGCCGGGTCCATCGACGTTCGCTTCGTGCGCGACAAGGCGCGTCTCGATATCACCGTGACCGACACGGGGCCGGGCATCGCGCGGGAACAACTGCCGCTCATCTTCGAGGAATTCACTCAGCTCGATTCGTCCAGCACGCGGCGTTTCGACGGCGCGGGCATGGGGCTCGCGGTCGTGCGCGGGTTGGTCGATCTGCTCGGCGGCACCATCGACGTGTCGAGCGAAGTCGGTCAGGGCGCGGCGTTTCGCGTGAGCTTGCCGGCGGCGTCCGTCGACGCGATGCCCGAGCGCCGCGACGACGACGCCGAAGCGTCCGGCTTGCGCAAGTCGCGCGTGCTGGTGATAGACGATCACGAGTCGATCCGCGACTCGCTGATCGAGATGCTGACGCTCCTGGGCTACTGGGCCGTGGGCATGCCGGACGTCGACAGCGCGCTCGCGTGGCTGCGCGCCAACGACGCGGACGTGATCCTGCTCGATCTGCACATGCCGGGCAAGGACGGCTACTCGTTCGCCAACGAATACCGCTCGCGGATCGCGCCGGGCGCGAGCGTGCCGATCATCGCGGTGAGCGCGTACGTGCCCGAACTCGTCGATCCGACGGCGACGGTGCTTTTCTTCGACTATCTGCTGAAGCCGGTGCGCTTCGAGGTGCTGAAGGCAGCCGTGCATCGCGCGGCGACGGCGCGGCGGCGCGCTGCCTGAGGCTTAGCTCCGCAACAGCCGCTTCGACAAGTCGGCCACCAGAATGCCGAGCCGCGCCGGCTTCTCGAAGCACGCGACGTTGTAATCGCGAATGATCTGGCTGATTTCCGATTCGCTCGCCTTGCCGGTCGTGAGTTCGCCGGTGAGCACGAAGATCGGCGCGTCCGGGTTGTCGGACTCGCGCACCGCCTGTATCGCGCCCGCCGACGTGTGCGCGCCGAACAGCCAGTCGATCACCACGGCGTCGAAGACCTGCGACTGCAGCGCCTCCAGAAACGCGTCGAGGCCGTAGAAGGCCATCGCGGTGAAGCCGGTCATCTCCAGATAGTCGTGCAGATTGTCGGCCGACGCGTGATCGTCGTCGACGACCGCGATCACGGGCTTCTCCGTGTCCGCGCGGCGCGGCTGGATCTCGATCTTGTGGACGTCGCTGGCCTGCTGCAACAGCACGCCCTCGTGGCGGGTGACGATCCAGCGGCCGTTCACTTTCTGCGCAATGAAATCGGGCCGGCTGCCCGCGTCCAGTGCATCGCCGATCCACGCGGTGCATGGAATCTCGACCGAGCCGAGCTTCAACACGGCGTCGTGCGCGGTGCCTTCGGTGTCGTCGGGGCGCGTATCGATGCTGTCGAAAAGCTGGAGCGCGGGCTCGTCGAAGGCGTCCGCGACGCGGCGAATTTGCGCGAGCGTCCACGGGCTATTGCCGCGCAGCTTGCGGTGCCCTTGCGAAAAGCTCAGGTCGAGGATGCGGCACAGTTCAGCCGTCTGCTGACGCTTGCCGATGCCGTGACGGCTCATCAGCTCGCGCACGCGCTCGGCGACGGCGAGCGATTCCAGTGAAGAGGTTTCAGAGACCATGCTGCCAGGCGGATGCGGGAAAAGCTGCGAACGCGCAGCGAACCGCCCATTGTAAAGGGCAGCGGTCGGCGTGCTCGAAAACGAAACGATGAAGCAGCCGCCAATGTTCAGCATAGGAATGAAAACTCGCCGGTCGATCAATCTTTACAATGTAAAAATTGGTTGACGCGGCTGTCGCTCGGAGACAGAATGTTTCCACCGTAAAGATTTATCTTGTGACTTTCGAAGGGTTCAACGGAGAACGATCATGTCCTTGCAAACTGTCATGGCCGGTACGCCGGCGTGGGTTTGGGTGTTGTTGGCGGTGCTCGTTTCGCGCGGCCTCAAAGCGATGAAAGGCGGCACGGCGCCGCTCTCGAAGCTCGCAGTCGTGCCGGCGATCTTCGCTGCGTGGGGCGTGCTGCATGTCGTCACGGGGCCGGACGCCGGCTGGGAACCGGCGGCGACGTGGCTGATCGGCGGGGCAATCGGCAGCGGCATCGGCGCGATGCTGGCGAAGAGCAGCTCCATCGCCGTGGACCGCGTGCGGCGCACCGTCACCGTGCCGGGCTCTGTCGTGCCGATGCTGCTCATCCTCGCGACATTCGCGTCGAAATTCTTCATCGGCTTCGAACTGGCGACGGGCGCTGGCGTCGAGTCGACATGGGCCGTGCTCAATGCGCTGATTTCGGGCGTGGTCGCGGGAATCTTCGCGGGCCGCTTCCTGATCTACTGGCTGGCGCTGCGGCCGGCGGCGGTTGTGTTCGAACGGGTCTGATGGTCCAAAGAAAATAGCCGTGAAGCCGATGCGACGGCTTCACGGCTTTCGCGTCCGAACTCGCGCTTATTGCGGCTGGATGTTCGCGGCTTGCAGGCCCTTGGGACCCTGGCGCACCTCGAACAGCACCTTCTGATTTTCTTGCAGCGACTTGTAGCCGTCCGCCCGGATTTCCGAGAAATGCGCGAACACGTCAGGGCTGCCGTCGTCCGGCTTGATGAACCCGAAGCCCTTCGTGTCGTTGAACCATTTCACAGTGCCAGTTGCCATTATTTCCTCTTCTTATGCAGCGTTGAGCGAGACCAAATCTCGCTTGGGTGAGTAGTCGTTGAAGGCGTCTTCACGCGAACGCGGCTTCGGCGGGGATTTCGTCGAGCAGCGTGGAGAGCTGGCCCTCGGTCTCGCGGCCGCTGAATTCACGCAGCGTCGCGAGCAGCGTGCGCCACGGCGCCGGCCAGCGCGTTTCCCGCACGCAGCGGCCAGTCGCGTCGGTGATGCGCAACAGCGTGGTGTCGGGGTAGTAGGTGAGGGTGACGGGCATTCCGTCGAGAACGCAAGTAGCGGTACAAGGCTTCGGTGTGAACATGCTTTTTTTGTTGGATAAGTGGTCGTCGGTGCGCGCGGCGCGCGCCTGGTCGGTCGACGGTGCAGAGCATTTAGCAACCTATGTGCCTGCTAGCCGGCGGGTGGCGCGAAAAGCCAATTCCATCGTCCGAGTTCGAAAACGCGTTTCAAGATACTAAACGGCGAATGCTTCAGTTTCGTGTTCAGTTCACCCACGTTCACTGGATAAACTGCTTCGCACTTAGTTCGAGGGATCTCATCATGTTCGTCGCTGCCTTGTTGCTTTGTCCGGTCGGAGTCGCCGCGCTTTTCGCCTTCGCCCTGTATGCGGAAAAGGTGTTTCGTCGCGGCAGCAGCCAGAAGGCGCCCGCCCCGGTGCGTTCCGAGACGCGGCGGCGGGATTCTCACTGCGACTGACGCCCGCACGCGCGCGATCCGGTTTCGTTATCGAACGATCGCCCATTCGGATTGTTCCGTTATCGCTGGCCGACTATAGTGCTATCGACAACACAACGGGAGACAAGGCATGAATCGGATTGATCTGGCGGAACGCACCGTGGTCATCACCGGCGGCGCGCGAGGCATCGGCCTCGCGGTCGCGGAGCGGGCGCTGGCTTCGGGCGCGAACGTCGCGCTGTGGGATGTCGACGCCGAGCGGCTTCAGCGCACGCGCGCCGAACTCGCGTCCAAGCACGAAGCGCGCACCGTCAGCGAGTCGGTCGTCGAACTGACCGATGAAGCGTCCGTCGATGCCGCCGTGCAATCGACGCTCGCCGCGCACGGCAAGATCGACGTGCTGGTGAACAACGCGGGCATCACCGGCGGCAATGGTTCGACGTGGGAACTGGCGCCGGACGTGTGGCGCCGCGTGATCGACGTGAATCTGATCGGGCCGTATCTCACCTGCCGCGCCGTCGTGCCGCACATGCTGAAAAACGGCTATGGCCGCATCGTCAATGTCGCCTCGATCGCGGGCAAGGAAGGCAATCCGAACGCCTCGCACTACAGCGCGTCGAAGGCCGGACTGATCGGGCTCACGAAGTCGCTCGGCAAGGAGCTGGCGGGCAAGAACATTCTCGTGAATGCAGTCACGCCCGCCGCCGCGAAAACCGAAATCTTCGATTCGATGTCGCAGCAGCACATCGACTACATGCTCTCCAAGATACCGATGAACCGCTTCCTCATGCCGGAAGAAGCGGCGTCGCTCATTCTGTGGCTCTCGTCCGAGGACTGCGCGTTCAGCACGGGCGCGGTGTTCGACCTGTCGGGCGGACGCGCGACGTACTGATCCGCGCGCTTCACGGGAGAGACATCGACCACTCCGATGCGCCGGCTGCTGCCGTTCCTCTTGCGGCTGCGCGCTTAGTCATCGTCATATAATAAGCAAACCGAACTATCTACGGGACTTCGACAGCCGGTGCGCGAGACCCAGATTCGTCGCGATTTGCCAGACATACACGCGCGAGAAGCGCACGCCGAAGCGCCGCTCGATCAGTTCGCGCAGCCGCGCATTGGTCCACGCGTCGCTCGGAAAGCCGTGTTTGCGCGGCGAATTCTGCAACGCGGCCGCGATCCAGTCGAGCGCTGCGCGATCCAGCACGGACGTGCGCCCGCCGACGCCCATTTTTGCGAGCGCATCGAGCCCGCCGTCCGACACGATGGCCCGGTAGCGGCGCACTGTCTGCACCGACAGATGCAATTCGTCGGCGACCGTCTCCACCGATGCGCCTTCCAGCAGTCTGCGCCCGGCCGTCATGCGCCGGACGACGCTCGGAAGGGTGGCGGGGCGGGACGGCATCGCGCTGGTCGCTCGGTCGCGGTCCGCGGCTTCTTCGCGCGGCCAGTCAGGCGCAGAGCGCGGCGGCGCGGCCGCGCACCATTGAGTGCGCCTCGGAGGCGCAGGGCGCGTTCAGACAGGGCGCGGCGTCACGGCGTCCGTATGCGTTCATGCGTGGCTCCTTGTCGGGAGACTGCGGAACTCGATCGGGCGTGCTTAACGGCGAAAGGATGCGCGGCGGCGAAAGCCAGCCGGCTACTGTGGGCTACCAATAAACGTTTTACGGCGCAATGGACATGCGTCGCCGAAAATATTTCGTCTTGAATATTGAGCGTGAATTGCCTATGGACGCACGTACGCGCGTATCGACGGGTGTCGACGCTCAGTGATGCGACGGTTTTTCGTCAGTTCGTGCGCGAAGACAAGCCTCGCGGACACGTCAAACGCGATAGAACTCGATGTCCTGGCCCGCATGTACCGCGCGTTTCAACCATTCCGGCATGTCGCCGACGCCGTCCCACGTGTCGCCGCTCGCGTTTCGGAACACCGGACCCGCGCCGTTCGATACCGGCAGGGACGGCAGTTTCGGCATCGCGCGATGCGGTTTCGGCGCGCCATTCGCCGCGTTCCCGTTGGTCCTGGTAAACGTGGGCGGTACGGGAGGCGCGGCCTGCGCTTCGGCTAATGCTTCGGCCAGAGCGGTTTCGGTAATCCCGAATTCGGCCATTCGGCTGCGCAAGTACGCAATGATGCTATCTCGCTTTCTTTCGTCCACGGCTTTCCTGATTCAGCTTTTTGATTTGCAGAAGACGAACCGATGCCCCGCGCGGACCGGGGCGGTTCGAAGACTTAAATATATGTATTACCAAGCGTGGCGCAGTGTTTGCCGCTCGTCAATTGGTGTATTTACCGCGAGGCTGTTTTAATCCGCCAGACTCATTGACGCAATCGCCGATTAGAGCCGGTCCGGCCCATTCACTCGCTCGAGGATCACCGCGACGGACGCACGACGAGAGTGCGTGCGGGAAGTCACGCCGAGAACCGCGATCCGCAGAGGGGCATGCCGCGCCGCCGCGACTAGGCGACGGCCAAAAGGCTCGCTCCAGTTGTATTGTATGCCGGTCTTGGCCGCGTTTAAAAAGTTTTAACGCGAATGTTGTTCTCCCGGTAATTCCGCACCGTGCGCGCGAATCGCGGCAATCAGTTCCGCTGGCGTTATTTCATAACGGACTTCGCGATGAATGCCGGGTTTGCGTTCATCGATCTCGATCAGCAGCACGGCCTTGCCGTCAGCAGCGGGTTCGAGCTTCAACGAGCGCACTTCCTGGCCGGTGGTGTCGTCAAATTCGGTCAGGAGCGTCATGGCTCCGGTGGCTGCGCTTCTCGGCATCGACATTCTTCCTCCCGTCTTGCGACGCATTTGTTGTTGTTCCGCTGCATCGCCCAGCCGCGCGCAGCGAATGGCGTGCGCGCTCCAGGGACGAAACAGGGCGGATACGGCGGACGCGAAGCGCGGCGCCTGCGCGAGCGCGCTCCGGTATCTCATTATTGCCTGTCAAATGCGCGGGCGTCCAGCGCGCGAGATTTCCAGCCGCTTGCGCCCGCTTGCGCCCGCTTGCGCCCGCTTGCGCCCGCTTGCGCCCGTTCCCGCCCTCAGGCGTTGGCGGCGATCTCGTCGCGGACCTGCGCCGTGATCTCGAACGAACGCAGGCGCGCCGCGTGGTCGAAAATCTGCGCCGTGACGATGAGTTCGTCCGCCTGCGTCTGGTCGATGACCGAGCGCAGCCCGGCTTCCACGTCGCTGCGATCGCCGATCACCGAGCACGACAGGGAGTGCTCGACGCCCGCGCGCTCGGCCGGCGTCCACGCAATGGTTTCGACGGGCGGCGGCAGTTGTCCCGGCGTGCCACGTCGAAGATTGATGAACTGCTGTTGCAGCGATGTGAACGCGAAGCGCGCTTCGTCGGCGGTGTCGGCGGCGAAGACGTTGACGCCGACCATCGCGTAAGGCTTGTCCAGCGTGGCGGACGGCCGGAATTGCGAGCGGTAGACGTGCAACGCGGTCATCAGATAATCCGGCGCGAAATGGGACGCGAACGCGAACGGCAGCCCGAGCGCCGCCGCCAGCTGCGCGGAGAAGAGCGACGAGCCTAGCAGCCAGATCGGCACCTGCAGTCCCGCGCCGGGCACCGCGCGCACGCGCTGGCCTTCCACCGGATCGGCGAAATAGCGTTGAAGCTCCACGACGTCGTCGGGGAACGAATCGGCGCTGCCTTGCAGGTCGCGGCGCAGTGCGCGGGCGGTCGTCTGGTCGGTGCCGGGCGCGCGCCCGAGCCCGAGGTCGATGCGGCCCGGAAACAGCGAGGCGAGCGTGCCGAACTGCTCGGCGATGACGAGCGGCGCGTGATTCGGCAGCATGATGCCGCCCGAGCCGACGCGAATGGTCTTGGTGCCTGCCGCAATGTGCGCGATCACCACCGACGTGGCCGCGCTGGCGATGCCCGTCATGTTGTGATGCTCGGCGAGCCAGTAGCGCCGATAGCCCCAGCGTTCGGCGTGCTGCGCGAGATCGAGCGAATGGGCGAAGGCGTCGGCGGCGGTGGAGCCGAGCGGAATGGGCGAGAGGTCCAGCAGCGAGAAGGGGATCATTGCGAGTTTGGCGTGCTACAGCGTGATGGCGTGATGGCGTGGCGGCGCGACATGCGCATGGGCAGAGCGGCCTCGGCGCGGCCACGCGTTGGATATTCGATTGTGCCGAAAGTCTGCGAAGTCTGCCGAAGCGGTCGCGAGCCGGTGATCCGAGCGGAGTATCTGCCGACGCTACGCCAGCACCGGATATCCCTGCTCCGCCGCTTCGCGTTCGTAGCGAAGGATCGGCGCGTAATCCGCCCGCGTGAGGCGCACGAAGCCTTTGAGCCGCAGCCGGCCTGCGAGTGCCGGATCATGCGCGACCGTATCGCCGAGCGCGGCGGCGAGCGCATCGACTATTTCGCGCGGCACGCGTTTGGACGCGATGAACGGCAGCGCGGGCGCGCTCGCCGTCACGCCGATTTCGCGCACGCTGGCGGCCAGTTCCGGCCGATGCGCGCGCACGAATGCCAGCGTCACGCAGTCGATGGCGGCGATATCCGCGCTTTGCTCGATGGCGACCGCATGCAGCGACGCGAGATGTCCGCCGCTCTTCGCCACGGAAGCGAAGAAGCGCGAGCCCTGCGCAAACGGCGCCACGGCATGGCGAAAGAGGTTCATGCCGCTATTCGAATCGTCGTCGTTGTAGACGGCGCGCAGCCCGCGACAGTCCGCGAGCGATGCCGCGTCCACATGCGCGCCCGCGACGAGCACGCTGCGATAGCCGCCGCTCTCGCAGCCGTTTTGGCAGCCGTTTTGGCAGCCGGGCGCATCGAAATCGGGAGTGGCGACGAGCTGCACGCGATGATCGAGCGCATGCAGCAGCGGATAACCGCATGTCTGCGAGAGCAGCAGGTCGTCGCGCAGCCAGAAGGCGGTCAGGTCGGAAACCGAGTCGGTAATGCCGAGCGTATCGCCGCGGGCCTTCAGCGTGTCGGCGAGCCGGGCGTGCACGCCATCGAGCAACGCGCGCCAGTCGGCGGCGAGCGCGGGCGTGACGTTGTACATCGGCAGGGCGGCGGTCCAGTGCATCGTCGGGGAATGGCGGAGGATGTCGCATCGTAGCGGTAATCGCAGCGACGCGTCTTGCGGCGTCCCGGCTGCCGTAACGGACGAACGAACCGGCCGATTCTGCGTCACAAGCCGCCCGAAGCCGCCTCCGCGCCGTCCGCATGCCCGAACGTTCGCACTGCCGCGTCCTCGCCCGCGACCGCGAACGGATGCACCGGCGCGGCCGCCCGCGCGAACCCGTACCGCCGGAACCACTCGCCGTATCCGTCCACGACGAAGCCGCCATTGCTCGCGCGATACGCGTCTCGCCGCTCGCGATAGATGGCAGCCAGCGCAAACCACGGCACGCCCGGCAAGTCGTGATGCACCGCGTGTAAGTTGTTGTTCAGAAAAAGCAGCCGCCACGGCCACGCGGCCTCGTTGATGACCGTTCGCTCACGCTCCGCGCTGGCCGCGCGATGCTCGTGGAACGAACGCACCGAAGCAAGCGCGAGCGCCGCATAGCCGACGCCTGCGAACGCGCGCCACGGCACGCCGCATCGAGTATCGAGCCACCACGCGAGCGCCACAAGCGCGGCGAGATGCGCGATCCAGCTCGCGACGATCCGCCAGTCCCGATCGACAATGGCCTGCGCCGCTTCCCGCCACGACGCGGCGATCGCGAACCACGGCCCGATCAGCACGCGGCCCACGAACGTGTTCCGCGCAGCGATCGCGCCACGCAATACGACACCCGCGTTCGCCCACTGCTCGGGCGTCACGTAGTAGCTTTCGGGATCGCGGGCGGGCACGGTCAGATGCGCATCGTCGTGATGACGCAGATGCGACGCGCGATAGACCGCATACGGGAACCACACGGCGAGCGGCGCCAGCCCGAAGAGCATGTTGACGAGCGGCCAGCGCGTCGGATGCCCGTGCAACAGCTCGTGCTGTAGGGACATGTACCAGCACGACAGCACCGCGAGCAGCCCGAGCGCGAGCGGCATGCCGAGCGTGCGCGCACTCGCCGCGACGCCGAACCAGCCGCCGTACACCGCGACGATGACGAGCCACGTCGGCCATTCGCTGCGCCAGCGCCACGACGCGCGCCGATCCTGGATTGCATCGCGTTGGGCGTCGTCGAGATAGCGTGGCATGGCGGGCTCTGAATGGCGAAGGGCCATGTTAGCCGCGCACCGCCGCAAGCCCAACGAACGAATACGCCTATGTTTTTCGCGCAGCGCGAATTGGAGCGGGTTTTTCACGCTCTTCTCCCAAGGAATCAATAGCACTACGAATCAATGCACGTCTGCGGCACGGCCGCGTGCCCGCACCCGATTATTGGCCGCGAGCCGAAGCAAGGTATTCTCTGATGCTGTCCCCGGTTCTTCGCCGCCACGCGCCCCTATGACCCGACCCACCCATTCCGCCCGCTCCGCGCGTCTTTTCGCCGGACTCATCGCGTTCAACGTGCTCGCGTGGCTCTGGGCGCTGATCGCGTTTCGTCACTATCCGCTGCTCATGGGCACGTCGCTGCTCGCGTATTCGCTCGGGCTTCGCCATGCAGTCGATGCCGATCACATCGCCGCCATCGACAACGTCACGCGCAAGCTGATGCAGCACGGCGAGCGCCCGCTCTCCGTGGGCGTGTTCTTCTCGCTCGGACATTCGACCGTCGTGATGCTCGCGACCGCGCTTATCGCCGCCACCGCGCTCGCCGTGCAGGCACGCTTCGCGGCGTTTCGCGAAATCGGCGCGCTCATCGGCACGTCGGTCTCCGCGTTTTTTCTGTTCGCCATCGCCGCGATGAATCTGGTCGTGCTGCGCGGCGTGTGGCGCGCATTCCGGCGCGCGCGCCGCGGCGACGCGCCGAACGACGACGATGAAGACTTGCTCGTCGTCGCAGGCGGCCCGCTCGCGCGCATCGCGCGGCCCCTCTTTGCGTTGATCGGCAAGAGCTGGCACATGTATCCGCTGGGCTTTCTGTTCGGCCTCGGCTTCGATACGGCAACCGAGATCGGGCTGATGGGCATTGCCGCGTCCGAAGCGGCGCGCGGCATGCCGGTATGGTCGATCCTCGTGTTCCCGGTGCTGTTCGCAGCCGGCATGTCGCTGATCGATACCGCCGACAGCCTGCTGATGGTCGGCGCGTACGGCTGGGCCTTCATGAAGCCGGTGCGCAAGCTCTATTACAACCTCACGGTGACGCTGGCCTCCGTCGTGATCGCGGTGTTCGTCGGCAGCGTCGAGGCGCTCGGCCTGCTCGCGGATCGCCTGCAATTGAAAGGCGGCCTGTGGGATGTCGCCGCGCGTCTGTCGGACCACTTCGGCGCGCTCGGCTATGCGGTCATCGGCCTCTTCGCCGCGTGCTGGCTGGCCTCGGCGCTGCTCTACAAGTGGCGCGGCTACGACGCCGCCGACGACGCGCTCGACTCGGGCATCGCGCGCTAGCTTCGACGTTCGCCCTCCGCGCGAGCTTTCGTTTTCCTGATGCGGGCATCGTTTCTGCTGTCCATGAGCGCCTGCCGTTCATCGGCTTCGGCATCGAACGGCTCTCAGGGAGAACACAACCATGGCAGATACGCAGGACAACTCGCGCGAGGGTTCCGCAGGCGCGGAATCACCGAATCTCGACGATGCACAACGCGAACAGGCGGCCCAGCATTCCACGCCGCACGCGCTCGTCATCCACGAAATCGTGCGGGAAGAAGGCGAGGCCGCGATGGAGCGCACCTTCGCCGCGTTGATGTGGTCCGCGCTCGCCGCCGGCCTGTCGATGGGCTTTTCGTTTCTCGTGCAGTCGATACTGGAAAGCGCGATGCCCGAGTCGAAGTCGAGCCACCTCTTCACGAGCCTGGGCTATACCATCGGCTTCGTGATCGTCATTCTCGGCAGGCAGCAGCTCTTCACGGAAAGCACGCTGACGGCGGTGCTGCCCGTCCTCACGCGCCGCGACATGAAGACGGTCGCCAAGACCTTGCGCCTGTGGATCATCGTGCTCGTGTTCAATCTGATCGGGACGGCGATCTTCGCGAGTCTGCTGCAACTTCCCGGCGTGTTCTCGCCGGATGTGACCGAGGCGCTCGCCAAGGTTGCGAAGGCGCCGTTTTCCGGCAGCTTCGGCGTGACGGTGGCGCGGGCGTTGTTCGCGGGCTGGCTGATCGCGTTGATGGTCTGGTTGCTGCCGAGCGCGAAATCGGCGCGTCTGCTCACGATTCTGCTCGTCACGTACACCGTTGCGGTCGCGAAGCTGTCGCACGTGATCGCGGGCTCCGTCGAAGCGGCGTATGCGGTCATGTCGGGCGCGGCCAGCATCTCCGACTACTTCTTCGTGTTCCTCGTGCCGACGCTCATCGGCAATATTCTCGGCGGCGTGTCGCTCGTGGCGATCGTCAATCACGCCGCCATCGCGCCGGAAATCAACGGCACGCCGCAGAACGCCGACTAAGCGGACTAAGCGGACTAAGCGGACTAAGCGGACTAAGCGGACTAAGCGGACTAAGCGGAAGTACGGCGCGGCGCGCGCTACTTGTTGTTGCCCGCGCCCGTGCCGTACAACCCGTTGTTGAAGCCGCCGGCGCCGTTCGTCGAGTGTTCCTTGCCGACGGTCTTCCCACGCGATGCGCCCGCCGCGTCCTTCGACTGCGGCTTCTGCGTCTCATGCACGGCGACGCCGGACGGATTGGCGCGCGCAGTCGAATCGGACGTGCGGTTCTCCTGCTGATCCGAGCCTTCCGGTTTCGTGATCTGCGCGCTGGCGCACAGGCTGGTTGCGGCGGCGAAGCCCGCGAGCAGCGTGGCGGCGATTCGTTTGCGTGATGCGGACATGAGGTCTCCGTGCAGTTCGTGAGCCAAGAGCCGAGCACGAACGATGCCTGAGAAGCGCCTCCGCCGTGTCGGCTCGAACCCGTCGCCGACGAGCCTGCGCGCCCGCCGGCCGGACCGTGCGGGCGATGAGCGTCGCGCACGTGGCGCGAGTGGCGAAAGCGGCGGTCAGGCCGCTTTCGCCCAAAGCCTGTTGGTCGACCTTTTGCGGCTGCCGCCGTCGCGCGGATGGATGTGGACGGCATCGAGCGCCGCGCGCAGCGCCTCGATGCGCTGCTTCTGCGCGGGCACGAGCGCATAACCGCTGACGACGGCCGCAAGGCGCTCGCGCCAGTATTCGACGTTGAGCGTTCCGGATGACTGGCTCTTCATCGTGCGAAGCTGCGCCACCGCGCGTTCGATGTGCTGCAACTCGACGTCCGCCATCGCCGAGGGCAGCAGGCTGCCCTTGGTCTCGCTTTTCTTCTTCATTGTTGGTCTTCCTCTCAGCCGCGCGGCGTGACGCTGTCTCGCGTCTCCCATCGCACGGGCACCCCGTTCACCCGCGCGCTTTCTGTCGAAACGTCGCGGGCGGCCCTTGCTCATTTTCTGAATTGTTCGGGCGTGACCGGCAGGCGTGATCCGCAGTCTTGCTTCGCGGCTGCCAACGGTACGACCGTTGACAAAAATGTACGCAACGGGGGCCTGTTGCCTCCGTCTGTCATCGCACACTGATCAGGGGCTGACGCGTTTTTCGATGCTGCGCCGCGCCACGCCGGGCGTGTGAGGGGGCAGCGAGTCTAGTCCGCGTCGTCGGAAGAAGGCTTTTCCGCGCGCTTGCCGCTGCGCCCGATCTGCGCTTCGAGCGCTTCGTCGAGCTTGCTGGCCTTGCGCGGTTTCGCCGGTTCGCGTGCGTTGACGAACGCGATGAAGTCGTCCATCGGCAACGGGTCGCACAGCTTCTTCGAGCCTTCGGCTGCGCGTTCTACCAGATAGAAGTAGCCGCCCGGCATGCTCACGGCGGCGTAATGCGGATTGCCGCTGCGCGTCTTGAGCCGTTCGACGGCGCTGATGGCCCGGGTCGAGCGCATGATGCTAGGCCCGTCCGCTCACGGCGCGCACTTCTTGCCCGCGCCTTCGATCCACATGTTCGACACGTGGCGCTCGCCGGGGTAGAAGCGGTAGGTGGTCTCGCCGTTGTCGTAGCGGACCTTGACGACGTTCGAGTCGCCGAATTCGAGCATGGTGCCTTGCGGAATCGGCGTCTGCTTGTAGGTGGCGTTGTGCTTTTTCGCTTCGTCGGTAATGCACTGGACGATGCTCGCAACCTCGTTGTGCGTCGATGCGGCTTCGACTTCCGGCTGGCCGGCGTCTTCGTTATGAAAGCGGCCGCAAGCGGCGATGACAAGGGGCAGCGCGAGGGCCGCGGCGAGTTTCTTCATGATCTTCCCGGTTTAAGGTTGGGCAATCGAACGCTCCATTAGAGCACAGCGCCTTCACAGTTCGGCGCAGTGTCGGACGGAGCAACCTCCGCGCCCGCACGTCTAAGGGTAGCGCCTCGCTCATGCGTCCGGCGGCACGCCCAGAAGCGGCAACGTCCCTCCGACGATGCCCGAGAACACCGGCCCCGCGACGGTCCCGCCGTAGTACGCGCCGCCCGACGGCTCGTCGATCATCACGGCGACGATCACGCGCGGATCGCTCATCGGCGCGATGCCGACGAACGACGCGCGATACTTGTTCGCCGCATACGACCGCCCGACCTGCTTGCGCGCCGTGCCCGTCTTGCCGCCGACGCGATAGCCCTCGACCGCGGCGGCGCGTCCGGTGCCGTCCGATCCTGTCGCCGCTTCGAGCATGTGGCGCACGGCGGCGGCCGTCGCGGGCTTAACGACCGGCGTGCCCGCGCGGCGCGTTTCGCCGTGGATGAGCGTCGCTGCGTGAAAGCGCCCGTCGCCGGCATACGCCGTGTAGATCTGCGCGATCTGAAGTAGCGACAGCGACAGGCCGTAGCCGTAGGCCATCGTCGCCTGTTCGATCGGCTTCCAGCGTTCCGGCGCGCGCAGCCGTCCCGTGGCCGCGCCGGGGAACGTCACTTCCGGGGCCTGTCCGATGCCGTATTCGCGGTACTTGTCCCAGATGGTCCGCGCGGGAATCTTCAGCGCGAGCTGCGTCAGCGCCACGTTGCTCGACATCTGCACGGCCTCCGACACCGTGATGACGCCGTGATTCGACGTGTCGTGAATCACGTTCGGCCCGATCTTCAGCGTGCCGGGGTTCGTGTCGATGCGCGTGTCGGGCCGCACGTGACCGAGGTCGATGGCGAGCGCGGCCACGAGCGGCTTGATCGTCGAGCCCGGCTCGAACGTATCCGTGAGCGCGCGGTTGCGAAGCTGCTCGCCCGTGAGACGGCGGCGGTCGTTGGGATCGAAGCTCGGGTAGTTAGCGAGCGCCAGCACTTCGCCGTTCTTCGCGTCCAGCACGACGACGCTGCCCGCACGCGCCCGATGCTTGGCGACGGCCGCCTTGAGTTGCGAATGCGCGAGTTGCTGGATGCGCCGGTCGATCGTCAAGTGGATGGTCTCGCCGTTCTGCGGCATCTCCGTTTCGCCGATCTGCGACACCACGCGCCCGAGCCGGTCGCGGATGACTTCGCGCTGCCCGGCCGAACCGGCGAGGCGCGCGTCGGCGGCAAGCTCCACGCCTTCCTGCCCGCGATCCTCGTTGTCCGTGAAGCCGACGACATGCGCCGCCGATTCGCCTTCGGGATAGAAGCGCTTGGTGTCCGGCACGAGCGTGATGCCCGCGCGACCGATTTCCGCGATGCGCTCGGCCGTCTCTGCATCCACCTGGCGTTTGAGCAGCACGAAGCTGCGATCCGTGCCGATGCGGCGGGTGAGTTCGCTCGCAGGAAAGTCGAGCAGCTTGGCGATGTCGTCGGCGCGCGCGGCGTCGAAACGCTTCGGGCTCGCCCAGACTTCGTACGTGGCGAGGCTGACCGCGAGCATCGCGCCGTTTCTATCGACGATGCGCCCGCGCGTGGCGTCGAGCGCGAGCGTTCGCTGGTAGCGTTTCTGTCCTTCGCCGATGTAGAACGCGTGATCCACCACCTGCACCCACAGCGCGCGCCCGGCGAGCGCGAGGAACGCGGCGGTGACGCCCGCGAGCACGAAGGTCGAGCGCCACGCGGGCAGCCGTTGCGCGAGCATGGCGCTGCGATGGTGCGTATGGAATTCGCGGCGGCCGCGCGTTTTATTGCTCTTGAACATCGGCGCGATGCGTCAGGCGGGATCGGACTGCGCGAGGCGCGCGAGTGCGGCGTCGAGATCGGACGAAGCGATCGAGCCGTCCGCATCGGGCAGACGAATGCCGAGGTCTTCGCTCAACACGCGCCGAAGCGTTTCGACGCCGTTCAGTTCGCGATGCGTGGTGCCGTCGCGTTCGTCGTGCAGGGACAGGCGCTGGTCGAAGAGCCCGTAGCGGCGTCCGGGCGCAAGCCGCGCAGCAAGGAGGTGATGCACGAAGATCGACTGCGGATACGTGGAGACGAAGTAGTTCGACATCTCGTAGTCGATGTCGTATTGCGGATCGAAGTCGAAGCGGTAGATGGCCGTCCACGTTCCGTCGATGAGCGCTTCCATCCGATAGTTGGGCAGACCCGCGTCCCAGTCGATGCGTTGCAGCCTGAACGCGCCATGCGGCGTGATCTGCTCCAGACCGCCTTGCAGCGCGAGCGGCGCCGAAAGCGTCATGCCGCCGAAACCGACATCCGCGACGAACGCGCCTTCGTCCAGTTCCACGACGAGCAGCATGTGCGAGCGCGGCGGCATGACCGACGGATCGCGGCCCCACAGCACGCGGCCCGCGTAGCTTTTCACGCGAAAACCCAGTGCTTCGAGTACGCTGCGGAAAAGCAGATTGTGTTCGTAGCAGTAACCGCCGCGCCGGTTCGTAACCAGCTTGCGTTGAATCGAAGCAAGATCGATCCGGACCGGACGGCCGAGCAGCACGTCGAGATTCTCGAACGGTATCGCCTGCGGATGCAGCAGATGCAGCGCGCGCAGCGTGTCGAGCGTGGGCGCGGGCCGGTCCCCGCCGCCAAAGCCGATGCGTGCGAAGTAGGCGGGCAGGTCGATGAGCGTGTCGGGTGAAGTCATGTCGATGTTGGCCTCGTGCTGCGAAGTCGCGCAAGCATTCTACGACACGCGAAGCGGAAAATTACAGATAGCCTACGAACGAAGCGGGCGCCGTAATAAGCGATGCGCGATTGAACTGTGCCGCATCGCCGAAGGTCTTTCCATTTTCGCTCAACGGATGAGGACACCCACGTCATGCCGAACGATGCAGACAACAGCAATCAGGCAAGTGCTTCGAAACCGTCTTCAGCGTCGCCCGCAGCGAAGCGCCGCGCGCCTGCGTGCACGCTCGTGATCTTCGGCGCGGGCGGCGATCTCACGCGGCGGCTTCTGATGCCCGCGCTCTATAACCTGTCCGCCGACGGTCTGCTCGACGACGACATGCAGATCATCGGCGTGAATCACGGCGAGCGCGAGACCTCCGCGTGGCGCGACGAACTCACCGAGTCGCTGCGCAAGTTCGCCGCCGACAAGGCCAGCACCTTTCATACGTCGAAGCTGAACGAAGACGCGTGGAACCGCGTCGCGAACAAGCTCGAATACTTCGCGGGCGAGTTCGACGACGAGGAAACCTTCGCGCGGCTCGAAGCGCGTCTCACCGAGATGAAGAGCCGCAATGTCGTGTTCTATCTCGCCGTGAGCGCGCGGTTCTTTGCGCCGATCGCGGAACATCTCGGGCGCGCCGGGCTGCTTACGGAGCAAGACGGCGCGTTCAGGCGGCTCGTCATCGAAAAGCCGTTCGGCACCGACCTCGCTTCGGCGCAGGCGCTCAATCGCTGCATCCTCGCGTATGCGAAGGAATCGCAGATTTATCGCATCGACCATTTTCTCGGCAAGGACACGGTGCAGAGCATTCTTGCCGTGCGCTTCGCGAACGCCATGTTCGAGCCGGTCTGGCGGCGCGAATACATCGATCACGTGCAGATCACGGCGTCGGAGACCATCGGCGTGGAAGGGCGCGGCAGTTTTTACGAGCAGACGGGCGCGTTCCGCGACATGGTGCCGAACCATCTCTTCCAGCTGCTCGGCATGGTGGCGATGGAACCGCCTAATTCCTTCGACGCCGAGGCCGTGCGCGACAAGAAGGCCGAAGTCTTCGACGCGATGAAGCCGCTCACGGCGCGCGACGTGGTGTTCGGGCAATATGAGGCCGGCGCGGCGGGACCGGGTTATCGCGAAGAGCCGGGCGTCGCGAAGGACAGCCGCACCGAAACGTATGCGGCGGCGCGCGTCTTCATCGAGAACTGGCGCTGGGCCGGCGTGCCGTTCTATCTGCGCACCGGCAAGCGGCTGACGGAGCGCCGAACGGAGATATCGGTGCAACTGAAGGCGGTTCCGTTCCGGCTGTTCCGCGACACGCCCGTCGACGAGCTGACGCCGAACGTCTACACGCTGCGTATCGACCCGGCTCACGGCACGAGCTTCGACTTCAACGTCAAGGTGCCGGGCCCGGTGATGCAGATGGGCGCGGTGCGCTCGGCGTTCGATTACGGCGACTTCTTCGCCGAGCGCGCGAACGTGGGTTATGAAACGCTGCTCTACGACTGCATGCTCGGCGACGAAACGCTGTTTCAGCGCGCCGACAGCATCGAGACGGCGTGGGCGGCGGTGGAACGCGTGCTGCATCCGGAGAGCGACCTGCCGGTGCATGGCTACGCGGCGGGCAGCGCCGGGCCGGAAGAAGCCGACCGTCTGCTCGCCGAAGACGGCCGCGCGTGGCGTCCGCTGACCGACACACTCAAGAAGAACTGATTTCTGGATAACAACGATGACAAGCGTGACCACGGAAACCCGAACGAAGCAAAGAAAGCGCGCGAGCACCGCGAAGGGGACGGTGAAGGCTGACCGCATTCTCGCCATCGACATCGGCGGGACAGGGCTCAAGGCCGCGGTGCTGTCCGAAGACGGCGAGATGAAGAGCGAGCGCGTGCGCGTGCCGACGCCCAAGCCCGCGATGCCCGACGTGGTCGTCGATACGCTCGTCGCGCTCGTGCAGCCGATTCTCACCGAGCCGCCGACGCACATCTCGATCGGCTTTCCCGGCGTCGTGCGCGATAACGTCGTGCTGACCGCGCCGAATCTCGGCAACGAATACTGGCAGCGCGTGCCGCTTGCGGACATGATCTCCCAGCGTCTCGGCGGCATGCCCGCGCGCATGATCAACGATGCCGAAATGCAAGGACTCGCGGCTATCGAAGGTCGCGGCCTGGAGTTCGTGCTGACGCTCGGCACGGGCGCGGGCACCGCGCTCTTTCGCGACGGCGAACTCATGCCGCACCTGGAACTGGCGCATCATCCGGTGTCGAAAAGCCGAACCTACGACGAATACATCGGCAACGCGGCGCGCGAGAAAGCCGGCAACAAGCGCTGGAACCGCCGCGTCGAGAAGGTGCTCGGCATTCTCGACACGCTCGTCAATTTCGACAAGCTCTGGATCGGCGGGGGCAACGCCACGCATCTGAACTTCGAGTTGCCGCCGAACGTGGCGGTCGTATCGAACGCGGCGGGCATCGAGGGCGGCGCGAAGCTGTGGCATCCGCGCTCGGTTCGCGAGACTCGCCAACTCTCCGACTTCAATCAGCGCGAAGGAGCGCCTTCATGAATGCCAATGGCCAATTCGGTTTGCACAGCATAAGCGGCGACGCCGCCGCCGCGTTCGAGGCGCTCGCGCACGTCCAACTGGTTGTCTCGGACTGCGACGGCACGCTGCTTCACACCGACAAGTCGATCAGCGAACACGCGAAGGACGCGGTGCGGCGTCTGCGGCAAGCGGGCGTCGAGTTCACCGTCGCGAGCAGCCGGCCGGGCGCGGGCATGCGCTATATCGTGGAGACGCTCGGCGTCGACATGCCGTATGCGTCGTATAACGGCGGCAATCTCGTTCAGCCGGGCACGTGGGAAGTGCTCGCCGCCCACAAGCTGCCGCGCGATGCCGTGCAGACGTCGCTCGAGGCGCTCGCGTCCGCGGGCGTGGATGCGTGGGTGTTCGTCGGCGACGTGTGGTATCTCACGAATCCCGACGGCGCGTATGTGCCGCGCGAACGGCGCACGGTCGGCTATGACGGCGTGCTCGTGCAGCGTTTCGACGATGTGGATCTGGATGCCGTCGACAAGATCGTCGGTTCGACGGCGGACGCGCCGCTGCTCGAACGCGTCGAAGCGCAGTTGCAGACACAGCTCGAAGGGCGCGCGAACGCGGCGCGCTCGCAGAGCTATTACCTCGACATCACGCATCTGCTCGCCAACAAGGGCGACGCGGTGCGCGAACTGGCGAAGCGCCGCAAAGTACCGCTCGAGCGCGTGGCCGTGCTCGGCGACATGAGCAACGATATCGCGATGTTCGACATTGCGGGGACGTCGATCGCGATGGGACAGGCGTCGGACGCGGTGCAACGACGCGCGAGCCTCGTCTCGTCGACGAACGACGAGGACGGCTTCGCGGTGGGAATCAACGCGCTCTTGTCGGCGCGTGGTGTAGCGTGATACGGCTGATTTAACGGCGGCGCATCGGCGCGCGGGCTGCGCCGCCGCCGCTTGCGCGTTCGTCCTTGTGACGGAAGTTGATGCGGCCCTTCGTCATGTCATACACCGACATTTCCAGCGTCACGCGGTCGCCGGCCAGAATGCGGATGTGATTCTTGCGCATGCGGCCCGAGGCATACGCGCCGACGACGACGCCGTTGTCCAGCGTCACGCGATAGCGGCTGTCGGGAAGCACTTCGTCAACGATACCGTCGAGTTCGATGAGTTCTTCTTTCGCCATTTGAGCTCCTGTTCAAGTAATAGTGGTGCCGCGCCGCTCGACGCCACGCAACGGCATTCGCGAGTGTCGGCGCTCGACGGTGCGCAGAGCGCATCGCCGCTGCAACGCGTCGGAAGCGAAGTCGGGCGTGAGCCGGCGCGCTCGAACGACGAACGCGCCGCGTCTTGCTTTCAGGCTCGTGGCGAGCTTGACGGCATAGGCCGGAACGACGGAACTCGCCTTCGAGCGGCAAGCCCTGGCCGGCATGACCGGGACGGCGACGCCGGCTCCCTGCGAGGCTTCGACCGAGATTCAGGGCGATGCCGCGAGTGCCGACGTGCGGTGTGATGCGGTGAATGGGTCTGCTGTGACTTCCAAGTGCGGTCAGAAAGCCGAAATACAAGCTACTGAGACAAGCTACTGATTAGGCACTGAGGCTGCGTCGCGACAGAATCCGTTTAGACAGAGGAAACCGCGCAAAAGTTCCTTGCGCGATGCCCGGCGAATGGTGCTGGTTTCTTGCGATGACTTCGCATAGAACCCGTATTATAACCAACCTGCCTTCTTGAAGCGCCAGTACAGCACGATATCGACCAGCAACATCGCGCCGAGGCACGCCGGATAGCCGTACGTCCAGTCCAGCTCCGGTATCCGGTGGAAGTTCATGCCGTAAATGCCGGCGATCATCGTCGGGACCGCGAAAAGGGCGGCGAACGAGCCGAGGCGCTTTGTGACTTCGCTTTCCGCGAGCGCGATCAGGCCGAGGTTCACCTGAATCGCCGTCACGATCATCTCCCGGCGGCCTTCGATCGTCTTCACGATGCGCAGCAGGTGGTCATAGACGTCGCGGAAATATTCCTGCATGCCCGCACATACGCCCGGCGGCCGCCCGCCATAGAGCTTGCTCACGGCTTCGAGCAGCGGCGCCGTGTGATGCTGCATGAGCGTCATGCGGCGCTTGAGCGAATACAGGTCTTCGATGATCTCGCGCGACGCCGCCGAGCCGTTGCGCTCGAAGATGCGCTCTTCCACTTCGTCGAGCGCGTTGCCGAGTGCTTCCAGCACGGGGAAATAGCGATCGACGACGGCATCGAGAAGCGCATACATCACGAACGCCGGGCCGTGCTTGAGCAGCTGCGGCTCGCGCTCGCAGCGTTTGCGCACTTCCTGGAAACCTTGCGTGGTGCGGTTGCGCACGGAGATCACGTAGTTGCGCCCGACGAACACGTTGATCTCGCCGACGAGCAGTTCGCCTTCCTCGTCGAATTCGACGGTATGGAACACCGCGAAAAGCGAATCGCCGTACTCCTCGATCTTCGGCCGCTGATGCCCGTGTTGCGCGTCCTCGACGGCCAGTTCATGCAGGCCGAACTGATGCGCCATGTGCGCGAGTTCGCCCGGACCGGGCTCCTTCAACGCGACCCAGATGAACGAGTCGGGCAGGTCCCGGTACGTATTGATGTCGTCGATTTGTACGTCTGCGAGCTTTCGGCCGTTCTGATAAGCCGCGCAATTGACCAGCATGGGGCGCCCTTGTTATCTCGATGTAATCAGGCACGCGCCGCCTTTGCAAGATGCACAGAATGCACGACAGGCGCGGGCGCGCGGACTTCATCGTGGAAATCTTAGCGGATCGCGACGCGCCACGCGCCCTGTATTTGCACGCGCGAGCGGCGCTCAGCTTGCCGTGTAGTCGAGCTGCGGGACGACTTCCGCGGCGGGCAGCGCGGCCACGTTCGACTGCATTGCGTCGAGCTTGGTCAGCTTGCCTTCGACCGTCGCGCCGACGTCCATGCGCAGCTTCTGATAGTAGATGTTGCCGTGCACGTGCGCATTCGATTGAAGCTCGACGAAATGCGCGACCATTACGTCGCCGACCACGCGGCCATTGATGATGACGTCGTACGCGCTGACGTTGCCGTGAATCGCGCCCTGATCGCTCACGACGAGCAGCGATTCGTCGCCGGCGCGGCCGGTGACGTTGCCGGTCACCTGACCGTCCATGCGCAGGCCTTCGCTGAATTCGAGGTCGCCCGAAATATGGACATTCTGCGCGATCAGGGTGGAGAGCTTGGCCGGCTTGACGCCTTGCGAATCTTTCTTCGATGAAAACATGGCGGTTCCTTGCGATGCGGTAAAGGTGGCTTCACGACCACGCGTCATTGCGTGCTCGGTCGGTCGGATGAATCAGCGTTGCTTCTTCAAAAAGGCGAGGTCGGTTTGCAGCCGCTCGATCTGCGCGGCGCTTTGCATGGCGCGCTGTTCGAGCGCGGCGCGCGCTGCCGTCTGCTGTTCCAGCGCGAACTGCGCATGCGCCAGCTCTTCGCGCAGCTTCTGCTCGGACACGGGCGGCGCGCGGAGGACGTCGAGCTTGCGCGCCTGTTCGTGCGAGGTCTTGAGCGCGTAGCCGGCCGCGACGAGCGCGCCCATCGCGCAGAGGGCGGCGATCACGCCGGGGATATACGCGGTGCTGCGCTTGGGCGTGAGCGCATAGGAATGTTGGGTCAGCTTCAGCGAGACCCGCTTCGAATCAGCCTTGCGCATTGGGTTTCTGCCTGAAGAGCATGAGATAAGGCTTCGGATTGAGCTGCGCGCCGCCCACGATCACTTCGAAGTGCAGATGCGGCCCGGTCGAGCGGCCCGTCGAGCCGACTTCGGCGATTTCGTCGCCCGGCATCACGAACTGGCCTTCGGTCACGAGAATGCGCGACGCGTGGCCGTAGCGCGTCACCGTGCCGTTGCCGTGGCGGATATCCACCGCGTTGCCGTAGCCGTTGCGCTCGCCCGCCTGAATGACGCGCCCGCCTGCGCTCGCGAGAATCGGCGTGCCGGTCGGCGCGACAAGGTCGAGTCCGGGATGAAAGCTCACGTGTCCGGTGAACGGATCGATGCGGTTGCCGTAAGGCGAGCCGAAGTGCGAGCCGGGCGCGGGATCGCGGCCGGGAAACGCCATGTACGCGGTGTAATGCGCGATGGCCTGGCCTTGCAACTGCGAGAGCGTGTCGCTCAGGCAGCCGATGACCTTCTGCGCGTTCTTGAGGCGCTCTGACGGCGTGCCGTCGTGCGCGCGCTCCGCGTTGCAAAGACGTGGCGGCAGTTCGGGACCGCCCGCGCCGTCGAGCGCGCTGGCGGCGCCTTCGCTGTCGGGCAGCGGCGGCACGTCGTGGACGCCGGCCGCCGTGCCCGCGCCGGGCGCGGCCTTCAGCCGGTTATCGAAATCGCGCAACTCGCCGACCTGCGCTGACAGCGCCGCGACGCGCGGCACGAGCGCGCCGATGTCGGCGTCGATGCGCCCGAGCTGCTCGATCTCGTAAGAACGGCGCGACACGAACGCCTGCTCCTCGCCGAGATGACTGCGCGCGAAGGTCGTGCCGATGGCAATGCCGAGCGCGAGCGCGGCGATGAGCAGCGCAATCAGCCCGATGACGGCGATGGTGCGGGCCGTGCGCGCTTCGACGAAGCGCACGCGCTGGCTCGACACGGAGCGTCTTGACCAGATGACGAACGACATCAGCGAACGGCGGGCAGTGAGCCGGCGCGCGCGTCCGGACTAGGTTGAATTAGCAGAAAGCTCAATCGATTCACGGAGATAGCAACGCCGCGACGGACGACGCGATAACGCGGGCCGGCGATGATGCCGCACGATGGCCCGGCGCGCCGACAATTCGTCGGGATGGCGAATCAAATTAATACGAACCCGGCGGATGACGCCGGTTGCGATGCGTGGACGCATCGCGGGAAAGCGGCCATTAAACCACTTGCGCGCGCCAACAACGTCAAAAAGGTTGAACGTATCGCGAAAGTATCGTCAGGATGACTTGATGTCTACCCAGGCGATGTCGGGTGCGTCGCCCATGAGGAACGCGTGGTTCAGCTCGGCGGCCGCGCGCAGGTAATCCCAGACGGCGGTGATGCGCCTCAACCGGCGCAAGTCTTCGCGACACGACAGGAAAAACGCGCGCGTCACGACGATTTCTTCCGGCAGCACGGGCACGAGCCGCGCGTCGGGCGACGCCATGAAGCACGGCAGAATGGCGAGCGCGCGTCCCTGCAACGCGGCGTGATACTGCGCGATCGCGCTCGTGCTGCGCCAGCGCGACACCGCGCCGGGCACCGCGCGCTCCAGATACAGCAGTTCGTGACTGAACGCGAGGTCGTCGATATAGCTCGCGAAGCGGTGATCGCGCAGATCGTCTTTCGCGCGAATCGGCGCGTGCGCGTCGAGATAGCCGGGCGTCGCGTAGAGCTTGAGGCGATAGTCGCAGAGCTTGGTGTAGACGTACTGCCCTTGCTCGGGGCGTTCGAGCGTCACCGCGATATCCGCCTCGCGCTTCGAGAGGCTCACGAAGTGCGGCACCGGCAACAGGTCGATGGAGATATTCGGATGCGCGTCCTGAAACCGCGCGAGATGCGGCGCGAGAAAGAAGCAGCCGAAGCCTTCCGTCGACCCGACGCGCACGTGACCCGACAGCGCGTGCCCCGTGTTGGCGATCTGCTCGGCGGCGGATTGCACCGTGGTTTCCATTGCGTCGACGAAGCCGAGCAGGCGCTGGCCCTCGGCGGTCAGCACGAAGCCGCCGCTGCGCGATTTGTCGAAGAGCAGCGTGCCGAGCGCGTCTTCGAGCGCGCGCACGCGCCGCGCGACCGTCGTGTAATCGACGCCCAGGCGCTTGGCCGCGCCGCTCGCGCGCTGCGTGCGCGCCACTTCGAGGAAATAGCGCAGGTCGTCCCAGTTCAGTTTCGCGGCGTCGAACTTCGGGCCTTTTTGCATATCGGTCGGGTGTTTTTCTAGTGCCAGGGCGGACTTTTGCATAACTATACTCAAAGGCACGAGCCTGCCGAATAGTGCCGAATAGCGGGCCGAGACCTATAACGGAGACGACATGCCTTTTCCCCCGACGCTCTGTCCGCGTCACGCCCGCGCGTCTTCGCTCCTTTCTCCGCACTGTTCCAATCGAGGAGTCATCCGTGAATATCGTTGCTGAACATCCGGCGCAGGGTGCGCGCTCCGGCGCGTCCGTGCGTACCGCCAAACTGCTGATCGACGGCGCGTTTGTCGAGTCGAAAACGGGCGAATGGCGGGACATCGTCAATCCGGCGACGCAGGAAGTCGTCGGCCGCGTGCCGTTCGCGACGGCGGACGAGGTGAACGCCGCCGTCGCCGCCGCGCAGAAGGCGTTCGAGATGTGGCGCACGACGCCGCTCGGCACGCGCATGCGGCTCATGCTTCGCTTTCAGGACCTGATTCGCCAGAACATGAAGCGCATCGCGCAGACGCTGACCGCCGAGCAGGGCAAGACGCTCGCGGACGCCGAAGGCGATATCTTCCGCGGTCTCGAAGTGGTGGAGCACGCGTGCGGCATCGGCACGCTGCAAATGGGCGAGTTCGCGGAGAACGTCGCGGGCGGCGTCGATACCTACACGCTGCGCCAGCCGATCGGCGTCTGCGCCGGCATCACGCCGTTCAATTTTCCCGCGATGATCCCGCTCTGGATGTTCCCGATGGCGATCGTCTGCGGCAACACCTTCGTGCTGAAGCCGTCCGAACAGGACCCGCTTTCGACGATGGAACTCGTCGAACTGGCGATGGAAGCGGGCGTGCCGCCGGGCGTGCTCAACGTCGTGCATGGCGGCAAAGATGTCGTCGATGCGCTCTGCACGCATCCGGATATCAAGGCGGTGTCGTTCGTCGGCTCGACGGCGGTCGGCACGCACGTCTACAACCTGGCGAGCCAGCACGGCAAGCGCGTCCAGTCGATGATGGGCGCCAAGAACCACGCCGTCGTGCTTCCGGACGCGAACAAGGAGCAGACGCTCAACGCGCTGGCCGGCGCGGGCTTCGGCGCGGCGGGGCAGCGTTGCATGGCGACGTCGGTGGTGGTGCTCGTGGGCGCGTCGAAGGGCTGGCTGCCGGATCTGGTCGACCGGGCGCGTTCGCTCAAGGTAAGCGCGGGCACGGAGCCGGGCGCGGACTTGGGACCCGTCGTCTCGCGCGCCGCGAAGGAGCGCATTCTCGGCCTGATCGCAAAAGGCGTGGAAGAGGGCGCGACGCTCGCGCTCGACGGCCGCGATATCACCGTGACCGGCTACGAGAACGGCAACTTCATCGGCCCGACCATTTTCTCGGACGTGAGCACCGACATGGCCATCTACAAGACTGAGATTTTCGGGCCGGTGCTGTGCGTGCTGGAAGCGGCCACGCTCGACGACGCCATCGCGCTCGTCAACCGCAATCCGATGGGCAACGGCGTAGGTCTCTTCACGCAGAGCGGGGCGGCGGCGCGCAAGTTCCAGAGCGAGATCGACATCGGACAAGTGGGCATCAACATTCCGATTCCGGTGCCGGTGCCGTCGTTCAGCTTCACCGGTTCGCGCGGCTCGAGGCTCGGCGATCTCGGGCCGTACGGCAAGCAGGTCGTGCAGTTCTACACGCAGACGAAGACGGTCACGGCGCGCTGGTTCGACGACGCCACCGTGAACGACGGCGTCAACACGACCATTTCGCTCCGATAACGACAAGGAGACACGCGATGCGAATCGGTTTTATCGGACTGGGCCACATGGGCGGCCCGATGGCCGCGAATCTGCTAAAGGCGGGTCACGCGGTGACGGCCTTCGATCTGTCGCCGCCCGCGCTCGACGCGGCGAAGGCAGCGGGCGCGACGCTCGCCGGTTCGCCGCGCGCCGCATCAGAAGGCGCGGAAGTCGTCATCACGATGCTGCCCGCCGCGCCGCACGTCAAAGCCGTCTATCTGAACGACGACGGCGTGCTGGCAGGCGTGGGCGCGGGCGTGCCGCTCATCGACAGCAGTACGATCGATCCGGCCACCGCGAAGCTCATCGGCGAGGCCGCGGCGGCGCACGGCAATCCGTTCGCGGATGCGCCGGTCTCGGGCGGCGTGGTCGGCGCGCAGGCGGGCACGCTCACCTTCATGGTCGGCGCGGACGAGGCGCTCTTCGAAACGCTGCGGCCGGTGCTCTCGGGCATGGGCAAGAACATGGTGCGCTGCGGCGAGACGGGCACCGGACAGATCGCGAAGATCTGCAACAACCTCTTGCTCGGCATTTCGATGATCGGCGTCGCAGAAGCGATGAGACTCGGCGAAACGCTGGGCATCGATCCTTCGAAGCTGGCCGCGATCATCAACACGTCTACGGGGCGCTGCTGGAGCTCGGATACGTGTAATCCCTATCCGGGCATTGTTGAGACAGCGCCGGCATCGCGCGGTTATAGCGGCGGCTTCGGCGCCGACCTGATGCTCAAGGACCTCGGCCTCGCCGTCGATGCGGCGCGCGGCGCAAAGCAGCCTGTTTTCATGGGCGCAATCGCGCAGCAACTCTATCAGTCGATGAGTCAGCAAGGCCTCGGCGGACTCGATTTTTCAGGCATTATCAAGCTATACGGGAAGCACGAGTGAGTGAGTTCGGCACGCACGTGCGTGCCGAATGCGTTTGCCGGAATAACTGCTTTATTCAGTTGCACTGCACAATGCATCGCGCTGTGGCTTACTGGGCGGAGTCATCGGGATTACGATGATTCGCTTTCCAAAAAAATGTCCTATTCTGAAAGCACGACGCGCGTGTGCCGTTCAGTGCCACACTAGGAGAAACGGTGTCGCGCGCGCCTCCGATGCAGGCGACGAGCCCGGTCTTTCGGGCGATCAGATGAGGAGCACGCGATGCAAGTTACACGTCATTTGAATATGGAACTCCGGCATGCCACGATGCCGACTTACGTAGCCAGCTATTTCTTTCCGTTGCTGCTTTTGGCATACGAAGCCTGGCGAGTGGGATCCTGGGTTGCGGTGAACGGCTTCAACTTCATGAACTTCAATGCGATGGGCTACGAGTTCGCGTTGATGATCGCCGTGTTCGCCATGCAGGTTATCGTGGAAATCGCGTTCCTCGCGGGGGCCGTGCTGACGCGCCATAAGGATGTCGGCCACCGGCTGGCGAATCTGCTGCTCGGACTGTTCTGCTCGATGGTCGTGCTCGGCTTCGACCTTGCGCTGCAATATGGGTTGAGCGGAACCTGATTCGCGGCGCAGTTTTAGTCGTCACAAAGCAAAGGCCGGCTGTTCGACAGCCGGCCTTTGTCTTTTTCCGAAGCGCGTCGTACTAGCAGCCCGCCGCGCTTGTCAGGTTCGGCGGCTTGGCGGCGCGTTCGGCGTACCACTTCTCGCTGGCGTCGCGCAACGCGGTGCGCAAGCCTTCCTCCACAACCGGGTGATAGAACGGCAGCTTCAGCGCGTCGTCGAGCGTCAGTTCGAGCTGGATCGCCCATGCGAGCAGATGGCCGACGTGCTCCAGCGCCGGCCCGCAGCCTTGCGCGCCGCGCAGCCGGCCGGTTTTTGCGTCGGCGTAGACGTGCAGAAGGCCGCGGTTCTGGCGCATCACGCGGCTGCGTCCCTGCGTTTCGAACGACACCGCGCCCGTCACCGTCATCTGCTTGTCGAGCGATTCGTACGACGCGCCGACGATCACCACCTGCGGCTCGCAGAACACGATCGAGAACGGAATCTTGCGCTTCACCGGCTGCACGTCGGGGAAACGCGCGGCGTTCTCGCCGGCGAGCTTGCCTTCGTCGGCGGCATCCTGCAGCCACGGACGCGTGCCGTCGCAGTCGCCGGCGATGAAGATCGCGCTGTCGCCGCACTGCATTGTCGATTCGTCGAAGCGCGGCACGCCCTTTTCGTTCAGTTCGATGCCGGCGTGTTCCAGCGCGAGCGGCTTCAGATTCGGCGCGCGGCCCGTGGCGGCGAGCACGAGGTCGAACTGTTCGGTGCGCGTGGTGCCGTCGCGCGTTTTGAAGCGTAGCGTCGGCCGGCCGTCTTCGAGCGACATCTGTTCGATGTTGCCGTCCGGATCCAGATAAAACTCGTCGGCGAGCGCCGCCGTGAGCGCGTCGCGCACGGGCGTGTCGCAGAGCGCCGCCACGCTGCCGTTGTTGCCGAACATGAACACTTCCACCGACAGTCGCGCGAGCGCCTGTCCCAGTTCGAGCGAAAGCGGCCCGGTGCCGAACACGGCCATGCGCCTGGGCAGCGTGCGCAGTTCGAAGAGATCGTCGCTCGTGATGAGCTTGTCGCCGAAGACTTTGAGCTCGTCGGGCACGCTCGCCGCCGCGCCCGTCGCGATGACGACGCTTTTCGCGTCGATCTGCGTGTGGTCGCCGACGAGAAGCCGCCCCGGCGCTTCGAAGCGCGCCTGTCCGCGCAGGATGGAGCCGTCCGGGAACGCTTCTGTTTCCTCGATCACGCCGCCCACGAAATGATCGCGCTCCCGGCGCACGTAGTCCATGACGCGCGCCGAGTCCGCATCGAGCGCATGCGTGCCTTCTATGCCGCGCGCCGCGAGCGCACGCGCGTCGTGCAAACCGTTGGCGGCGGCGAGCAGCAGCTTCGACGGCATGCAGCCGACGCGCGCGCACGTCGTCCCCAGTTCGCCGCTTTCGATCAGCACCGCCTTCGCGCCCGCATCGCGCGCCGAGCGAAACGCGGCCATGCCGGCCGTGCCCGCGCCGATCACGGCGACGTCCACTTTCACAGAGTTCATAGGCGAATCAGCCGTTGTCGGCGAAACCGGGATACAACGTCATGCCGCCATCGACGAAAAGCGTCGTGCCGACGACGTAATCGCTGTCATCGGACGCGAGCCAGACGGCGGCGCGGCCGATATCCTCGACCTCGCCGATCCGTCCGTACGGCACGAGCTTCAGCAGCCGGTCGAGCGCTTCCTTCGAATCCCACGCGTCCTCGTTAATGGGCGTGCGGATCGCGCCCGGCGCGATCGAATTGACGCGGATGCGCTGCGGCGCGACTTCCTGCGCGAGCGACTTCATCAGCATCTGAATGCCGCCCTTGGACGAAGCGTAGTTCACATGTCCCGCCCACGGAATGACTTCGTGCACGGAACTCATGCAGATAATCTTGCCGAGCGCCTTCGACACCGGCCGCGGCCCGCGCCACACGAACTCGCGCACCGCGCGCTGCGCCGTCAGGAATTGCCCGGTCAGATTCGTGTCGATGACCTGGCGCCACTCGTCGAGCGTCATGTCGACGAACTTCGCGTCCTGCTGTAATCCCGAATTCGCGACGACGATATCCACCGTGCCGAAGCGCTTCACGACGGCGTCGAACATGGCGTCGACGGCTTTCTCGTCTGACACGTCCGCGCCGACGGCGAATGCCTCGCCGCCGAGCGCGGCAATCTCGTCGGCGAGCTTCTCAGCCGGCTCCGCGTGCGAGTGATAGTTGATGGCGACGTGCGCGCCGGCGTCCGCCAGCGCCTTCGCGACGCCCGCGCCGATGCCGGAGCTGCCGCCGGTCACGAGCGCAATCTGGCCTGCGAGGGCTTTTTGCATGAGCCTTCCTGATGTCGGTTGATCCGATGGCAGGCGGCAGCAAGGTGCGCGCCCGACATGCGACGCATTCTCACGCGCCGACGAGTTGCCGGTAGACCTCGGCGTAGCGTTGCGCCGCCGTCTCCCAGCCGAAGTTCTGCGTCATCGCCCGTTTGACGACCGTCTTCCACTCGCTGCGCCGCGCCTTCAGCGCAAACGCACGGCGGATCGAGGCGACCATGCCCGCGCGCTGGAATCGGTCGAAGACGAAGCCGGTGGCTGTGTCGTCGGCGAGATTTTCGAGCGAGCAATCGACGACCGTGTCCGCGAGGCCGCCCACGCAATGCACGAGCGGCAACGAGCCGTAGGCGAGCGCGTATAGCTGCGTGAGCCCGCAAGGCTCGAAGCGCGAGGGCACCATGACGACGTCGCTGCCCGCGATGATCGAATGCGAGAGCGTTTCGTCGAAGCCGAGTTCGACCGCCACCGCACTCGGATGCGCGGCCGCGGCGTTCTTGAGCCCGGTTTCGAGCGCCGGGTCGCCGGTGCCGAGCACCACGAGCTGCCCGCCGCGCTGCACGATCTCCGGCACCGCCGACAGCAGCAGATCGATGCCTTTCTGCTCCGTGAGCCGGCTGACGACGCCGAAGAGCAGCGCGTCGTCGTCGCGTTTCAGTCCCATGCGCTCCTGCAGCGCCGTCTTGCACTTGCTCTTGCCGGCGGGTTTGGCGGCGGTATAGCGCGTGGCGATGGCGTCGTCGATCGCGGGGCTCCAGATCGCATAGTCGACGCCGTTCAGAATGCCGCTGATGTCGTGCGTGCGCGTTTGCAGCAGGCCGTGCAGGCCCGCGCCCTGTGCTTGCGTCTGGATTTCGCGGGCGTACGTCGGGCTGACAGTCGTGATGCGGTCCGCGTAGTACAGACCGGCTTTGAGGAACGACGTCTGGCCGTAGAACTCGACGCCTTCGACCGCGAAGAAATCGGCCGGCAATTGCAGCGCGCCGAACTGCGACGCGGGAAAGACGCCCTGATACGCGAGGTTGTGCACGGTCATCACGGTCGGCACGCGCGGCGCGCCGCCACGCTCGAACGCGCGCAGATACGCGGGCCCGAGACCCGCGTGCCAGTCGTGCGCATGGACGATATGCGGCCGCCACGCGGGATCCGCGCCCGTCGCGATGCGCGCGGCGCTCCAGCCGAGGAGCGCGAAGCGGCGGTCGCTATCGGCGTACGGCTTGTGCGACGCGTCCAGATACGGATTGCCCGGACGGTCGTAGAACTGATCGGCGCGCACCACATAGACCACGACGCCGTGCGGCTGCAACACGCCCCGTTCGAGCCGCACGTCGTTCGCGCCGAAGGCCGCGCCGAGACTCGTCACCGGCTGGATATCGGAAAGCCCGGCGATCACGGCCGGAAAGCCGGGCAGCACGACGCGCACGTCCGCGCCGAGTTGCGATTGCGCGGGCGGCAGCGCGCCGACCACATCGGCGAGGCCGCCGGTTTTCAGAAGCGGAAACATCTCTGCTGCGACATGCAGCACGCATACGGTCATCGGCGCTCCCGTCGATTATGGTTTGACTGCGTTATCGGGCGAGCGGCGCGCCCGCCCCAGGCGTCGCTTCGCGATCAACGCTCGGCGAGCCGCGCGAGCGCGTCGCGCGTGACGAGCGTGACGCCCGACTCCGTGCGGAAGAACCGCGCGGCGTCTTCTTCGGGATCCTCGCCGATCACGAGACCCTCGGGCACCGTGCAGCCGCGGTCGATCACCACGCGCTGCAAGCGGCAACTCGGCCCCACCGTCACCTGAGGCAACAAGACTGCCTCATTGATGTTACAGAACGAGTGCACGCGCACCGCCGACGAAAACACCGACTTCGACACCTGCGAGCCCGAAATCACGCAGCCGCCGCATACCAGCAGATTCGTGATCGCGCCTTGCTGGCCGTTCAGATCGCGCACGAACTTGCCGGGCGGCAACTGTTCCTGATTGGTCCAGATCGGCCACTTGCGGTCGTAGAGATCCAGTTGCGGAATGGTCGAAGCGAGGTCGAGATTGGCGGCCCAGTAGGCGTCGACGGTGCCGACATCGCGCCAATAGGCGGGCGCGTTAGGATCGTTGTCGGACGTGACGCAAGACATGCCGAACGGATGCGCGATCGCCCGGCCGCTCGTCACGACGCGCGGAATGATGTCCTTGCCGAAATCGTGGTCGGTGCTGGACGCGGCGATGTTCTCTTCGAGCAGGTGATACAGATACTTCGCGCTGAACACGTAGATGCCCATGCTCGCGAGCGCGACGTCCGGCTTGCCGGGCATGGCGGGCGGATCGGCGGGCTTCTCCAGGAACGCGGTGACGCGGCGGTTCTCGTCCACATGCATCACGCCGAAGGCCGTCGCTTCCATGCGCGGCACTTCGATGCAGCCGACCGTGCAGTCCGCGCCGCTCTCGACGTGGTCGAGCACCATGCGCGTGTAGTCCATCTTGTAGACGTGATCGCCGGCGAGCACGATGATGAACTCCGGCGCGATCGACCGGATGATGTCGAGGTTCTGGAACACGGCGTCGGCGGTGCCGCGATACCAGCTCGAATCGACGCGCTGCTGCGCCGGCCAGATGTCGATGAATTCGTTGAACTCGCCGCGCAGGAAACCCCAGCCGCGCTGAAGATGGCGCAACAGCGAATGCGCCTTGTACTGCGTGACCACCGCGATGCGGCGAATGCCCGAGTTGAGGCAATTGGACAGCGCGAAGTCGATGATGCGGTATTTGCCGCCGAAGTGGACGGCGGGTTTGACTCTCTTGTCCGTGAGCGGCCCGAGACGCGTGCCGCGACCGCCGGCGAGGACGATTGCGAGCGTGGACTTCTGCAAGTCGGTGCGATTCTTTGACGGCGTCTCCATGTCGGCTCCTGATTTTGACCTGCGTCTGTTGATGTCGTGTGGATGCTAGGCGGTGCTTCGATCCTCGAGGGTTGGCGGCCGCTGCGTCGGGCGGTGCGCGCGTTGATGTTCGTAGCATTATCGGCGCGCGTTCGAATCCTGCGGGGCTGGCGTTCGAATTTTTGTTGCCGGCAGGCATTGGTCGTCGAGCGCAGTGAGCAAGGCGCATTCCAGGACGCGTGTCGTGAACGGCGCAAGTGTGACACGCGGCGCTGTTGCATGCGCGCACTGGACAAAATGCGGCGCCGCAATTTATAACGACCACGCGATGCCGCGCGGGGCGTTGGGGCGGCACAATACACAATGGCCCGCCGAATCGACTTCGACCGTCGTCTCACTGCCTCCCTTGCCAGTCCGGAAATGACAACATGAACAATGTCCTGAGTATCCAGTCGCACGTCGTGTTCGGGCATGCTGGCAACAGCGCGGCGGTCTTTCCGATGCGGCGGCTCGGCGTGAACGTCTGGCCGCTCAACACGGTGCAGTTTTCCAATCACACGCAATACGGCCGTTGGACCGGCGGCGTGGTGGATGCCGAGGAACTGCAAAGCGTGATCGAAGGCATCGGCGCGATCGGCGTGCTCGCGCGCTGCAACGCGGTGCTCTCCGGTTATCTCGGCGCGACGGAACAGGGCCGCGCGGTCGTCGAGATCGTCAAGATGGTGAAGGCGGTGAATCCGCGCGCGCTTTACTTCTGCGATCCGGTGATGGGCGTCGAGGGCGGCTGCACGGTCGCGCCCGGCATCGAAGATTTCCTCGTCACGACGATGCCCGAAGTCGCCGATGCGATCATGCCCAATCACAACGAGCTTCAGAAGCTCACGGGCCGGACCATCGAGAACGTCGAAGAAGCGGTCGATGCGTGCCGCGAAGTCATCGCGCGGGGGCCGCGCATCGTGCTCGTCAAGCATCTGCTGGATCGCAACAGCCGCGCCGATACGTTCAACATGCTCGCGGTCAGCGCGAACGAGGCATGGTTCGCGCAGCGGCCGCTGTATCCGTTCGCGCGGCAGCCCGTCGGCGTCGGCGATCTGACGAGCGCGGTGTTCGTCGCGCGCACGCTGCTCGGCGATTCGTTGCGCAACGCGCTCGAACATACGCTCGCGGCGGTCAATGCCGTGGTGAGGGCCACCTACGAGGCGGGCCGCTACGAACTGGAGATCGTGGCGTCGCAAGACGAGATCGCGAAGCCGACTGACCGCTTTCCCGCCATTCGTGTGACCGGTAACGCGCCCGCCGCCGCCCGCTGAATCAGACGGCTGCGGCTGCCGCTGCCGCCATCGCCCTGAAGTTTTCGGGCGTAGCGAACGCCAGGTACTCGGCCTGCATCTCGGGCGTGAGGAATTCGAGCATCGTGGCGTTCTCGATCCAGAACTCGATCACGTCGAAGAAATGGTCGCCGCGCGTGCAACGCACGGCGCGCCAGCCCTCGCGCTCGCCGATCGCCAGCACGTCGGCGGCGCTGCGCTGTGTCGCGATGGCCATATGGAACGCGCTGTATTGCGGCCTCTCGACCGTTCCCGCGCCGTAGCTCACGCTTGTCTCATGCCCGCCGCCGGGCGTGATCACCCGGTCGCTCGGATAGACCTCGATGATGCTGCCGCGCTCGTCGCCCGCGACGGCCATCCATGCATCGGGAAACGGAGAGAAGGGCGCGGCGAAGCCGTCCCAGAGTTCCGCGAGCACGTGCGCGACGTGCTTCGGATCGCGGGCGGGAATGGACGCGTGAAAGATCATGTGAGCACTCCGATAGAGAGCGGGGCGGTTGCATGAGGCAATGCGCGTGGATGCTTTCACGCGGCGCCAGTGAGTGTCAATTAGCGTTAGCCGTGACATTGCGGATTAATACTTTGTTTTGTCTTCCGCATTCTTTTTGTCTTGTCATTTGAATGACTAATTGCCGCGCGATAACCACGAACATTCATTAGCCCGACAAATTCACTTGCGGCAATTAGGCTTGAACGTTACGCTTCGTTCCACCAGCGATTTACCCATTCGCAGGTACACGTTTCTCTATTGCTCAGAACTCTTGAGCATTACAAGAGCGCCCGTCAGGGCGTGATTCTGTGGCCAGTGCATGTGTCGGGCTTATTCGACCGCATGCAAAAGCCATATAGGCAAAACTTGCGCGCATGAGACCAGCGCCTCCGAGCAAAACACGCGTTTTGCCCGGTTTCATGTCGTTCGCGAAGTTTTGTTGATGCTCGATTCACGCAGAAGGCATGCATGCGCATGTCATCGCGGAGCGTTGTGCGCCTGAAAACGCATGCCGCAACGAATTTATTTAACGATAGGCGGAGTTGAGACATGGAAGGAAAACATACTCAGTGGATTAGCGCCCTTGCTTCGGCAGCCGCGTTGGTTTTACTTGCCGGTTGCGGCGGCGGTGGCGGCGGCACCAGTTCTAACGGAACGGGCACGACCACGACGACGAGTTCCGGCGCAAGCTCGCCGACGGGCGCGAGTGCGCCGAGCGGCGCCAGCTCGACCGGTTCCACCAACGTGACGCCGACGCTCGCCGCTGCGACGCAAGTCGTTGACGGCACGGCTCTTGGCACGGCGCAATGGCCGAGCGGCTCGACCGCGAGCGGCGGCACGGGCCAGCAGGTGAGCAGCCTGAACTGCGCGGTCGCGGGCAATACCTACAGCTACTCGCACCTGTCCATCTATCAGAACGGCAAGCTGCTGGCGCTGCCCGCGGGTATCGGCACTGTCGCGCCGACCATGGCGTTGCAGACCGGCTGCGTCTATCCGGTGCATACCGACGACAACACCGGCAAGATCCGCATGGATGAAACGAGCAATGCGTCGTACACGCTCGGCCAGTTCTTCGCCGTGTGGGGGCAGCCGCTTTCCTCGACGAACGTCGCGGGTATCAGCGGGCCGGTCACCGCATGGGTGAACACGGGCGGCGCGCTTCAGAAGTACACGGGCGATCTCGCCAGTCTCGTCCTGCCGCAGCACGGCGAAGTGACGCTTGCCATCGGCACGCCGCCTGCGCAGATCCCGACCTACACGTGGATCGATCCGCCCGCGTTCAACAACACTCCGGTCACGCTGACCTATGGCGGCGTAGTCGGCGATACGGCCGCGTGGCCGGCGGGCGGCACGGCGACGGGCGCACCGATCGACGGCGTCACCTGCGCTGCGGGCATGGCCGAGACGTTCCACGTCCACGCGCACGTCGCGATCATCAGGGACGGTCAGTGGCTGCAATTCCCGAAGCAGATCGGCATTCCGGGAAGCTGCAACTACGAGATGCACACGCATGACCAGACCGGCATCGTCCATATCGAAACGCCGAACGTGAAGACCTACACGCTCGGGCAGTTGTTCGACATCTGGGGCCAGCCGCTGACCACGACGAACGTCGCGGGCATCCAGGGCAACGTCGTGGTCTACATCAACGATAACGGCGACTCCCGGCGTTACCTGGGCGACCCGCGCGATATCGTGCTGACCTCGCATCGCGATATCACTTTCCAGATCGGCGCGCCGGTCAGCGCGCTGCCCACGTACTCGTGGTATGAGCCGCAATAAGCGATAAGCGGTAAGCGGTAAGCGGTAAGCGATAAGCGTCGCCGGAAACGGCGTCGGGACAGGCGGGCGGCGTTCGGTGAACGCCGCCCGTTTTCGTTGGGCCGGGCAAAAAAAAGCCGCCCGGGGTAGGCGGCGAGAGCGCGTCCGTTGCGAGACTGTCCCGAACGGGGGAACGGACGCGTGAGGAGACAACTGAATGCAGGTGAGTATCGCAAGGCCGGATGGCCGACTCAACCGGCATTTGGAAGCACTGCGTTTCGCGTTGGCGGGATTATCGCGATCCGCGCATTCTTAGCGGTGTCCGTCGCGAAAGCTGGATGCGCTTCGAGCGAATCAGCACTCGTTCGACGGCATCAGACGCGGATAGCCGGGCTGCGCCGAATCGATCGTCGTGACGCATGCGCCGGGTTGCACGTCGAGCGTGCTGTCGATTTCCCGCTTCGCGCCGTCGCGGGTCTGCACGCCGTAGCGATACACCTTCGCGGTCTGTTCCGGAGCCTTGTCGAAGAGGCTCGTGAGATCGAAGCTCAGTCCCGCGCCCGCGCCGATGCCGCTCCAGCCGCTGCCGCCCACGCCGCCGCCGCCGACGCTCACCGCCGGCCCCGATGACGATGCCGCGCTCGTCGTGACCGTGGTCAGGTATTGCTTGTCCGCGATGCGCCCGTTGGCGAGCCGGGCGTCGGCGGGAAGCGCGCCGGACGCGCCCGGACCGGTTGCGCACGCCGCGAGCAGCGCGCATGCGACGACGACGGCGACGCCAGCCAGCGCCGGGCATTTGACCATGCGTTGATACGATTTCATTGCAGCCTTCATTGACCTTCTGAGAACCCTCCGTTCGACGTCGAGCGTCTATGCCGCAAGAGCCGCGAAGCATCGGACAAAAAAATACCGCCCGAAAGGGCGGCGAGCCGATGTTTCGGCGGCGGCCGGCATGCGCGGCTGAGGGAGGCGCGCGCGCCGCGGTATGGTGCAGCAGCGCCGGGCCTATTTGAACCAGACGTCTCCGATTCCGCCAGCCGCCGATTCAATCGCGCAGCAGGAAATCGACGATGGCGTCGCAGACGCGGCCGAACATCTGCGTGCCCGTGACGGTCGGACAGCCGCGAGTCCGGGCGGCTTCGATGAACGGCGTGATGGGCGGCTTGGTCACGACATCGCCGACGAACGTCGTCGCAGGCAGGCGCGATACGTCGAAAGGCAGCGGATCGCCTGCGCGCATGCCGGCCGGCGACGCGTTCACCACGATGTCGTGTGCCGGCGCGTCGCCGTCATCGGCGATGCTGACGGCGCCGCGTCCGAGCGATGCGAGCCGCGAGACGAGCGCGCCGGTGCGCGCTGCATCGAAATCACGGACGGCGAGCGACGCGACGCCGGCCTCGATCAGCGCCTGACCAATGGCCGAGCCCGCGCCGCCCGCGCCGATCAACAGCGCGCGCTTACCAGCCGGCGCACAGCCTGCGTCCGCGAGCGCGGCGACCATGCCGACGCCGTCGGACATGCCGCCGTGCCACGTGCCGTCGGCGTTGCGTCGGAGCATGTTGGTCGCGCCCAGGAACGTCGACTCGCCGGTGAGCGTGCGGCAGTAGCGTACGGCGCTGAACTTGTGCGGCACCGTGATGATGATGCCGTCGACGTTCTGCATCGGCGTCACGCCGGCGAAGAAGGCGTCGAGATCGGCCGGCGCGACGTGCGCGGGAACGACGATCGCGTCGCGGCCAGCCGCGCGCATCGCCGCCGTGACGCCGGAGGGCGAGCGCACCTGCGCGATCGGATCGCCGACGATGAAATACACGCGGGTCGCGCCGCTCAGGCCCGCATCGAGCGATGCGGAAAAGGATGTGTCGTGCGCCATGCGTCGGTCTCTCGGTGAATGCGCGGGGGAGCGCGTGCGTCGATGTGAAAAAGCGTGGATGGCGAACTGTAGTGGAGATTGAAAAGGGCTTCAATGAAGTCCACGGCGAGAAGCAACTAACGGTCGAGCCACTGCGCCTCCGCTGAGTTAAGAGGGGAATACACACGCAGAAACCGCGTCTTCAATAGCAGGCAGATGACCGGCCAGTGAACGCCCGCTGACGCCCTCCCGCCCACCCTGCACTATCCTTTGCAGATCAAGCCCCTTACGAGGCCGATCATGTCAGCCGCGACCGCCATCGCTCCCGCGCGTGAAGTCCACGACTTGCCGTCGCCGCGCGGTCTGCCGCTCATCGGCAATCTGCATCAGCTGCCGCCTGCGACGCATCATCTGACGCTCGAACGCTGGGCCGAGGAACTCGGCACGCCGTACGTGTTCCGGCTCGGCCGCACGCCGGTCACGGTGTGGTCGGACATCGAACTGAGCCATGCCGTGATGCGCGAGCGGCCACATCGCTACCGGCGTTACGAGCCGATCGAATCCGTGCTGAAGGAGTTCGGCTGCAACGGGCTGTTTTCGGTCGAAGGCGCGGCCTGGCTACCGCAACGCCGCCTCGTCATGCAGGCGCTCTCCATTCCGCACATCAAGGCGTTCTATCCGACGCTCGCGGCCATCACCGACCGGCTGCGGCGGCGCTGGGAAGCGGCGGCGCGCTCGGGCAGCGTCGTCGATATGATCGCGGACCTGAAGCGCTTCACCGTCGATGCGACGAGCGCGCTCGCGTTCGGCGAGGACCCGAACACGCTGGAACGCGAAGGCGACCTCATCCAGCAGCATCTCGCGCATCTTCTGCCGATGCTCATGTCGCGCGTGAATGCGCCGTTCGCATACTGGCGCTATGTGAAGATGCCGCGCGACCGTCGATTCGAACACGCGATGGCCGAAGTGCACCGCTATATTCGCGCGCTCATGGCCCGTGCGCGCGCACGCATGCAGGCGCAAAGCGAGCCGCGCAATCTGCTCGAAGCGATGCTGGCCCTGCGCGACGCGCCCGGCGCCGACCTCACCGACGACGACGTCGCAGCCAACGTGATGACGCTACTGGTGGCGGGCGAAGACACGACGGCGACGTCGATTGCCTGGGCGCTGCTGTTTCTCGGAACCGACGATGCGCTTCAAGCCCGCGTGGCCGCCGATGCTCGCCACGCGCTCGGCGACGCGCCTGTGTGCCCGACCTATGACGCCATGCGCGCGCTCGATTCGTGCGAAGCCGTCTGCACCGAGGCGGGCCGTCTGCATCCGGTCGCGCCGTATTTGTCGTTCGAGCCGCTGGAAGACGTGCAGTTGTCCGGCGTGCGCTTGCCGGCGGGCACGAAGATGTTCATGCTGAATCGCCCGGCCATGCTCGATGCGCGCCATTTCGCCGATGCCGCGCGCTACGACCCGCAGCGGTGGCTGCGCGATCGTCGGCGAGAAGCAGACTCGGACGCGCCGACGCATGAACCCCGCGCCTGGATGCAATTCGGCGCCGGGCCGCGCGTGTGTCCGGGGCGGCATCTCGCGTCGGTGGAAATGCGGCTTGTCGTGTCGATGCTGACGGCGAACTTCGTCGCGCGGCTGGCGACCGATCCGGCGAACATCCACGAGGTCTGCGCCTTCACGATGGTGCCGAGCGACATGCCGATGCGGCTTCAACTACGCGAAAAGGGCGTCGCGTCTCACTGATCATCCGGTGCGGACGCCGGGGCCACAGGCACGCCGCCTCCGGTGGCCATCCACAGCACTTCGGCGTCTTCTTCGCTCATGGAGATGGCCGCGTGCCCGGTGCGGCTGTCGAAGTAGATGCTGTCGCCGGCGTTGAGATGCGTCGGCGCGTAGAGTTCCGAGTACAGGCAGACGCTGCCGCTGATCACATACAGAAATTCCTCGCCTTCGTGACGGCCCCAATCGTCGAAGGCGTCGAGCGTGTGCGCGGAAATGCGGATGCGAAACGGCAGCATCGCCTTGTGCGCGAGATCGGTGGCGAGCAGTTCCATCTGATAGCCGCGATACGCGTGACGCTGGCCCTGATCGCGGCGCGTGAGCGCGCGCCGTCCGCTCGCGCTCGGCGCGCTCGTGTTGCCGAAGAGTTCGCCCAGATCGATCTGCAAGCCGCGCACGATCTTCTGGAGCACATCGAACGTGGGCGACATCAGCCCGTTCTCGATCTTCGAAAGCGCCGAGCGCGACACGCCGCACAAGCGGCTCGCCGTCTCCAGCGTCATGTCCTGTGCCACGCGCGCCTGTCTGACGCGGCGGCCGAGATCGGCTGCGGACTGCTCGGGCGCTTGGCGGGTCGGAAGGGTCGTCATTACGATGCCAGGAAATTTTGTTTCCGATAATAACATCGCGACTGCCGCCGACGGCACCGTTGGCTCGCCGGGCGCGCCTCGGGAGAACCCGTATATTGGCGGCATTGTGACGCGAGGCATCCGCGCGTATAGTCTCTCGCAACCGCGCGAAGTTTCTGATCAGAAACACGTCGGCGCACCATTCAACGCAGCAGCACTGAGAGGATTCCACCGTGGACGCACAATCGATTCTTTCCGACCTCGGCATTGCAGGCCTCGTCGAGGACGGCGATCTCGCTGTCACGTCGCCGATCACGGGGCAGGTCATCGGGCGCGTGAAGCGCCACACCGCCGCCCACGTCGACGCGACGCTCGCTCAGGCGCGCACGGCGTTCGCTCAGTGGCGCAACGTGCCCGCGCCGCGGCGCGGCGAACTCGTGCGGCTGCTCGGCAATCGCCTGCGCGAGAAGAAGACCGCGCTTGGGCGGCTCGTCTCGCTCGAAGCAGGCAAGATCCTGCAGGAAGGACTCGGCGAAGTGCAGGAAATGATCGACATCTGCGATTTCGCCGTCGGTCTGTCGCGGCAGCTTTACGGCCTGACGATCGCATCGGAAAGACCGGGGCATCGCATGGCGGAGACGTGGCATCCCTTCGGCGTATGCACCGTCATTTCCGCGTTCAATTTTCCGGTCGCGGTCTGGTCGTGGAATGCGGCGCTTGCGCTCGTGTGTGGCAATGCGGTCGTCTGGAAGCCGTCGGAGAAAACGCCGCTGACCGCTCTCGCCGTCGATCGCATCTTCCGCGAAGCGCTCGACGAATTCGGCAGCGCGCCGCCGGGACTCGCAGCGGTCGTGATCGGCGACCGTGACATCGGCACGCAGCTCGTCGCGGACAAGCGCTCGGATATCGTCAGCGCGACGGGCAGCACGGAGATGGGCCGCGCGGTGGGCGTCGAGGTCGCGCGCCGCTTCGGCCGCTCGATTCTCGAACTCGGCGGCAATAACGCGGGCATCGTCTCGCAGACGGCTAACCGCGATCTCGCGCTGCGCGGCATTCTGTTCTCGGCGGTCGGCACGGCGGGCCAGCGGTGCACGTCGCTGCGGCGTCTCTTCGTTCACGACAGCATCTACGATGACACCGTCGCGCGCCTCAAAGACCTGTACGCGAAAGTGCCCATCGGCAATCCGTTGAACGACGGCGTGTTGATGGGCCCGCTCATCGACGTGCAGTCGTTCGCGCGCATGCAGGACGCGCTGGAACAGGCGAAGGGCGAAGGCGGCAAGGTCTTCGGCGGCGAGCGCGTGACGGTCGAAGGCTGCGAGAACGGCTACTACGTGCGCCCCGCGCTCGTCGAGATGCCCGCGCAAACCGAAGTTGTCCTAAAGGAAACCTTCGCGCCGATTCTCTATGTGATGCGCTACCGCGATTTCGACGAAGCCATCGCGATGAACAACGCGGCCGTGCACGGCTTGTCGTCGTGTGCGTTCACCACGGACCTGCGCGAAGCCGAGCGATTCCTGTCCGCATCGGGCAGCGACTGCGGCATCGCGAATGTGAACATCGGGCCGAGCGGCGCGGAAATCGGCGGTGCGTTCGGCGGCGAAAAGGAAACGGGCGGCGGGCGCGAATCGGGCTCGGACGCGTGGAAGGCCTACATGCGCCGCGCGACCAACACGATCAATTACTCGTCCGAATTGCCGCTCGCGCAGGGCATCGACTTCAATCTAGGCTGAAGCGTTCAGCGCAAACGACTGCGACGGGGGCGGCGTGACTCAACAGGTAGTGATCGTCGGTGGCGGCGTGATCGGGAGTTCGGTCGCGTATTTCTTGCGGGCATCGGACCCGGACGTGCAGGTCACGGTGATCGAGCGCGATCCGACCTACGCGCGCTCGTCCTCTGCGTTGTCGGCGGCATCGATCCGCCAGCAGTTCTCGACGCCGCTCTCCGTGCGCATGTCGCTGTTCGGCATCGAGTTCCTGCGCGAGATCGGCGAGCGGCTCGAAGTGAACGGCGAGCGGCCGTCCATCGACTTACACGAAGGCGGTTATCTCTTTCTCGCGACGCCGCGCGGCGAAGACACGTTGCGCGAGAATCACGCGATGCAACGCGCGCTCGGCGCCGACATCACGCTGCTCGATCCGGACCGGTTGCGGGCGCGCTTTCCGTGGCTCAATACGGACGATTTGGCCGCGGGCGCATTCGGCGAGCGTGGCGAAGGCTGGTTCGACGGCTACGGCCTCGTGCAGGCGTTGCGACGCAAGGCGCAGTCGTTGGGCGCCCGTTACGTGACGGCGGACGTGACCGGCATCGAACGTGAAGGGCGGCGCGCGACGCGCGTGCGCGCATCGAACGGCGAAGCGTATTCCTGCGATGTAGTCGTGAATGCGGCGGGCGCCTGGTCGCGTGCCATTGCGGCGATGCTCGGCATCGAGCTTCCGATACACGCGCGGCGACGCAGCATCTTCAATGTGTCGTCGCCGGCGAAGCTCGACGCCTGTCCGCTGCTGATCGACCCGACCGGCGTCTACTTTCGTCCGGAAGGGCGCACGTACATCTGCGGAACGTCGCCATCGGCGGATAACGACCCCGATGACCTTCCGCTCGACGAAGTGGACCACGCGCTTTTCGACGACGTGATCTGGCCGACGCTTGCGCATCGGGTGCCGCAATTCGAGGCGTTGAGGGTCGAGCACTGCTGGTCCGGTTACTACGAATACAACGTGCTGGATCAGAACGCGATAATCGGCTTTCATCCGGCCATCGACAATTGCATCTTTGCAAGCGGCTTTAGCGGACACGGCTTGCAGCACGGTCCGGCAACCGGGCGCGGCGTCAGCGAACTGATTCTGAACGGCGGCTATACGACACTCGATCTATCGCCGCTCGGTTGGGCGCGTGTCGTGGAAGGCCGGCCTATCGTGGAGAAAAACGTCGTTTAGGCGATGCGGTTTCATACAAGCGGCACTCTTTAAATGATCGACACCGTCCTTCCTCGCGTCTATCGATGAAATCCACTAGGGCCAGTTGGCCCGAGGAAGTGCATCCTGAATATGTCTCGATTATTCGAGTGAAAACAGGAGGCAAAAGATGGATGCTCGATCGAATACGCAACACGCGCATTTTGCAGAATGGATGGACGATCGGCAGGCACCGGGCGAATCGACTGCAACGGCTTCTCACCGCTCCAGCCAGGTGTGCGCCGAACCGGAATATGTTGCCGACGTATGCGGCCGTTTCGCGGGAGAAAAAACAGAAGAGGAACAAAAGTCCTGCGTGGTTCGCGGATATAACTAGGCGTTTTGCACCGTCATTCGTTGCGCGGCAATTCGGCATTTAGAGGTTGGGCGCGCAGCGAATACCGATAGACAAAGGCAATTCGCGCTGCACGGCGGATTTGCGTATCGTAAAGGCGCGTAGTCGTCGCGGTCGGTTCGCCACATTCCAACGATTTGAAGGCATTGCGCCGACGCACGAAGAGAATGTTGCGTCGCTCGAATGCGTTTTCTTTCTAAACGCCTACTCTGGCGCATGCAGAAAGTGCCTGCATATATTTCTCGCCGCGCCTTTTGCGCGTCTCTTTCGCGTCGCTGGAGCGCCGTATAATGAACGTCGATGAACACGCGGCAGTCGAGCCGCGATTGCCGCGTTCCCTTTCCACTGTCGCGTCGGAAATCGACGACGGTGCGCATCGCATCGACTCGCCTGCGCGCGGGCGGTCGTTTGTCGACGCGCGCAACGCAGCGGATCGCCTGCGCCGGGCGCTGGCGGCCTCGACGTGCGTGATGGTCGCGTGGTCGCTCTTCGAAGTGCCGTGGGAAATCGACGCCGACAGCCGCGGTCAACAGATCGCCGCCGTGCTGACCGCGAAGGCGCTCCTGATGCTGATCGCGGGGCTTGCGCTGCGCGGGCGGCGCTTCGCGGGCTATCTGCTGTTGTTCGTGTGCGTCACGAGCGTGCTCGCCATTGCACCCGAACTGCCCGGCGAGTTCGCGCATGCGCCGTGGCTCGGCATTCTGTCGGCCGTGGAATGCGTGACCAAGCTCGCCACGCTGACGCTCATCGCGCTTCACCTCAAACCTCGTCTGCGCTGAACCTGCGTCGTCTTCGCCGGTGCCGGGGCCGGCGCGCGCAGGCGCGGCCCTGCGATGGCACAATCCTCCCAAGCTCAAAAGTCGACGCGACGAAGAAGCACTGACGCAGGGAGGCGCACAGTTGGCGAATCTGGATCTCGACAATCCTTTCCTCGAAGCACTCGGCGCGACACTGACCGCGTGGCGCGACGGCTACGCCGAATTCACGATGCCGATACATGCAGGCCATCTCAACCGTCAGCGCATCTTGCAGGGCGGAGCAATCGCGACGCTGCTGGATGCCGCCTGCGGCTACACCGGTCTCTTCACGACGGCATCCACGCCCATTCACGGCTTCACGCTTTCGCTCACGGTCAATTACCTCGATCGCGGCATCGGCGACAAGGTCGTGGCCAAAGGCTTTCTCGAACGCAAGGGGCGCTCTGTGTACTTTGCGCGCGGCGAGGCGTGGGTCGACGATCGTTTGATGATCGCGAGCGCGCAGGGAACGTTCAAATACGCGCGCTGAACTGACATGGCGCTCAAGAACCTGCTGCGGCGTCTCGACCTCACGACACTTCAGCTCTTCGTCGCGGTCTTCGAGGAAGGCACGCTCACGCGTGCGGCGGATCGCGAGGCCATCGCGGTGTCGGCGGCCAGCAAGCGGCTGCTGGAACTCGAGCAGGCCGTCGGCGCCGCGCTCTTCGAACGCAAGGCGCGCGGCATGGCGCTGACGCCCGCCGGCGAGACGCTGCTGCATCACGCCCGCCGCGTGCTGCGCGATGTCGAGAACATCGGCATCGAACTGGCCGAGCATGCGAGCGGCGTGCGCGGCTACGTGCGCATGATGGCGAACCTCTCGGCCATCGTGGAGTTCCTGCCGGAAGATCTGCGCGCATTCTCCGCCGCGCACGGACAGATCAAGATCGATCTCGAGGAACGTCCGAGCGGCGGCATCGTGGATGGCGTGCTGGACAGCCTCGTGGATCTCGGCATCTGTTCGGGCGATGCCGATACGCGCGGCCTCGAAAGCACGCATTATCGACATGACCGGCTGATTATCGTCACGCCCGGCGATCATCCGCTCGCGAGGCGCGAGCGCGTGTCCTTCGCCGATACGCTCGACTTCGATCACATCGGCCTGCATTCGGCCAGTTCCATCAACGCGCGCACGCACCTCGCCGCGCGGCAGGCGGGCAAGCCGCTGCGGCTGCGCATTCACGTGCCCGGCTTCGATGCCGTGTGCCGCATGGTGCAGGCGGGCATGGGCGTCGGCGTGCTGCCGCTCGCAGTGTTCGAGTCGATGGGGCGGCAACTCGGACTCGCGGCCGTTCCGCTGGACGAAGCGTGGGCCGCGCGCAGTCTCATCATCGTCGTGCGCGATGCCGCGGCGCTCTCCCCGGTAAGCCGGCTGCTGTACGACCATCTTCGTTCGATAGAAGCCGCCCAGCGCTGATCGCTGATCGCTGATCGCTAATCGCTGATCGCTGATCGCCGAGCGTTCGCGTTTGACGAACGGTGCTTGCCGAAATGCGGTTGGACGCGGTGCGTGCGCCGCCCATAAGCTCGTCTTCAACGACACATTCACGGAGACAAGCAAATGAGCGGACCGCTTACGGGCATTCGCGTCATCGAGATCGGCACGCTGATTGCCGCACCGTTTGCCGCGCGCATGCTGGCCGAGTTCGGCGCGGAAGTCATCAAAATCGAGGCGCCCAATGGCGGGGATCCGCTTCGCAAGTGGCGAAAACTTCACGAGGGCACGTCGCTCTGGTGGTATCTCCAGTCGCGCAACAAGAAGTCGGTCTGCGTGAATCTCAAATCGCCCGATGGAGCGGACGTCATCAAGCGTCTCGCCGCCGATGCGGACATCGTCATCGAAAACATGCGGCCGGGCGCGCTCGAGAAACTCGGGCTCGGCTGGGACGTTTTGCATGCAATAAACCCGAAACTCACGATGGTTCGCATCTCCGGCTATGGACAGACCGGTCCATACCGTGATCGTCCGGGCTTCGGCGCGATCGGCGAGGCGATGGGTGGCATTCGGTATACAACCGGCGACGCGGACGGCACGCCGGCGCGCGTCGGCATCAGTCTGGGCGATTCGCTCGCGTCCCTTCATGGCGTGATCGGCGCGTTGATGTCGCTGCTGCGCGTGAAGACGGGGCAGGGCGACGGGCAGGTCGTCGATGTATCGCTCGTCGAAAGCGTGTTCAATCTGATGGAGAGCCTGGTTCCCGAGTACGACTTGCTCGGACACGTGCGCGAGCGTAGCGGCGGTGCGTTGCCGGGTATCGCGCCGTCGAACACGTACCGCACGGAAGACGGCGGCTTCGTGGTGATCGCGGGCAACAGCGATCCCATCTACAAGCGCCTGATGAACGTCATCGGCCGCCCGGATCTCGCCGACGATCCCGCGCTCGCTCATAACGATGGCCGCGTGCGCCAAAGCGCGATGCTCGATGAAGCGATCGGCGCGTGGACATCGCATCACGCGATGAACGACGTGCTGGCCGCGCTCGCAGACGCGGACGTGCCGTCCGGCCGCATCTATTCGGTCGCGGACATCATCGGCGACGCGCATTATCAGGCGCGCGACATGCTGTTGCAGGCGAGCTTGCCGGGCGGCGCATCGGTGAAGATGCCGGGCATCGTGCCGAAGCTCTCCGACTCGCCGGGCGAAGTGCGCTGGCCGGGCCCGGCTCTCGGCGAGCACACGCAAAGCGTGCTGGCTTCCCTCGGCTTCGACGAAAGCGACGTGCAACGGCTGCGCGCCGAAGGAGCCGTTCAATGACGCGCGATTACAGCGAACGGTTGATCGTGCAGGAAGTCGCGCCGCGCGACGGCTTGCAGATCGAAGCGAAATGGGTCGAGACCGCAGACAAGGTCGCGTTGATCGACGGCCTGTCGGCGTGCGGTTTCACGCGCATCGAGGCGGGCTCGTTCGTCTCGCCCAAGGCGATTCCCGCACTGCGCGACGGCGATGCGGTCTTCCGCGGCATCCGACGCGCGCCGGGCGTGGTGTACGTCGCGCTCGTGCCGAACGTGAAGGGCGCACAGCGCGCGGTCGCGGCGGGAGCCGATGAACTGAACCTCGTGATGTCGGCAAGCCAGACGCACAATCGCGCGAACATGCGTATGAGTTGCGAAGCATCGCTCGATGGCTTCGCGGAGATAGTTCGGACAACGAATATAAGTTTGAACGGCACGGTGGCCACGGCGTTCGGCTGTCCTTTCGAAGGGCGCATCGATGAAGACCGCGTCGTGTCCATTGTCCGCAGCTATCGCGAGATGGGTATGGAAGGCGTCACGCTGGCGGATACGACGGGAATGGCGAATCCTCGTCAAGTCGAGCGCGTGGTATCGCGCGTGCTCGAACATGTTCCGGCTTCCGCGTTGACGCTGCATTTCCATAACACGCGCGGTTTGGGCCTCGCCAACGTGCTGGCCGCTTACGATGCCGGCGCGCGACGCTTCGATGCCGCGTTAGGCGGGCTGGGCGGTTGCCCGTTCGCGCCCGGTGCATCCGGCAACATCTGCACCGAAGACCTCGTGAACATGTGCGACGAGATGGGCATCCCGACCGGCATCGATCTCGCGAAACTCATCGCGCTATCGCGGACGCTGCCTGCGCTCGTCGGCCATGACGTGCCGGGGCAAGTGGCGAAGGCCGGGCGCAATAGCGACCTGCATCCCGTGCCCGTTTGAGTACCCCATTACGTCCGAACCATCTGAAGCAGCCTGTCCGATAACAATTCCGATCACGGACGGACAAACAAGGAGACAATCATGAGCGACCTAAGCGTATCCGCCGCGGACAAGCCGCAGGCATTGCAGAATACGAGCGACATCGTTCGCAAAGTGGCATGGCGGCTCATGCCGCTCATCATGCTGTGCTATCTCTTCGCCTTCTTCGACCGTATCAACATCAGCTTCGCGAAGTTTCAGCTGCAAAGCACGCTCGGCTTTTCCGATACCGCCTACGGTCTCGGCGCAAGCCTCTTCGTGATCGGTTACGTCATATTCGAGGTGCCGAGCAATCTGCTGTTGTACAAGGTCGGTGCACGGCGCTGGATCGCGCGCATCATGATTTCGTGGGGAATCGCGACCGCGCTCATGGTCTTCGTGCAGACGGAATGGCAGTTCTATGCGCTGCGCTTCGTCATCGGCGCGATGGAAGCCGGCTTCGCGCCCGGCGTGCTGTACTACCTGACTTTGTGGTTTCCGGCCAGCTATCGCGGGCGAATCACGTCCTTGCTGTTTCTCGCATCCGCGTTCTCGGGGCTCGTCGGTGCGCCGTTGTCGGGCCTCGTGCTCGCGCATATGAACGGCGTGCTCGGCATCGCGGGATGGCATTGGCTGTTCTTGCTCGGCGGCTTGCCTTGCCTGTTGCTGGGCGTGCTCGTGCTCAAGGTGTTGAAGGACCGCATCGACGATGCCGCTTGGCTCACCGGCGCGGAAAAGAACACGCTCAAGAGCCAGATCGCGACGCAAAGTCAGCCGACGACGACGGGTCATTCGCTCTTCGGTGCAATCCGGACACCGGGCTTCCTGATGCTCGGCCTCATCTACTTTCTGATTCAGATTGCATCGTACGGCCTCAACTTCTGGGCGCCGCATCTGATCCGCGCAGCGGGTACGCATAATCCGACGATCATCGGCTTGTTGACGGCGGTTCCATACATTTGCGGCGCGGTGTGCATGGTCGTCGTGGGGCGCATGTCCGACACATCCGGCGAACGCCGCAAGTTCGTCTGTGCGTTGCTCTTGATGGCGGCGGCGGGTTTCTTCGCGGCAGGCGCATTCGACAAGCAGACGACGTTCTTGATCGTCGCGCTCGGCGTGATGGGCGCGGGCGTCATCGCTTCGATCCCCGCATTCTGGGCGTTGCCGCCGAAGCTGCTGACCGGTGCGGGTGCGGCGGGCGGCATTGCGCTGATCAATACCCTCGGGCAGTTGGGCGGAATCGTGAGCCCGGTGATGGTCGGTCGTATCCGCGATGTCACCGGCAGCACGACGCCCGCGCTGTATGCAATCGGCGCGATGAGCGTCGTCTGTGCGCTGTTGTTGCTGTTCGGCTTGCCGCAGGCGTTGCGGCAGCGAGACCATGCCGCAGGCTCGCGTTAAGGTTTGATCGTTACGGCGGGCGCGCCCGGCCAGCATCGTAGCCGCCGGGCGTTTTGCTTCTTGCATGCTGCATGCAAGATGCATCGTTCAGCATGCAAGATGCAAAGAGTCACCCGGCAAGCAAGCGCCGGCAATGCCGGGCAATCTGCGTTTCCTCATCGGTAGGTACAACGCGATGCGGCGCATTCAGAAACGCCAGCCCTTCCAGTATCTGCGCACGAATGGCTTCACTATGCTCGCCTATACCGCCGCTGAACACGATGAGGTCGAGCCCGCCGAGCACGGCCGCATAGGCGCCGATGGTCTTTCGGATCGCGTCACAGAACACGTCGATCGCGAGCGCCGCGTCTGTATCGCCCTGATCGCGGCGGGCGAGCAAGGTCTGCATGTCGTCGTCGGAATTCGACAGCGCCTTCAGGCCGCTCGAACGATTGACGAGCGCTTCGAGCGCGTCCGCGTCGATTGATTCGTGGCGCAACAGATGAATCAGCACGCCGGGGTCGAGATCGCCGCTGCGCGTCGCCATCGGGATGCCGCCCGTCGGCGTCATGCCCATCGACGTATCGACAGAACGGCCGTCTTTCAGCGCGCACAGACTCGCGCCGGACCCCAGATGAGCGATCACGACGCGCGAGGGCACCGCGTCGCCCAGCGTGCTCACGATGTACTCATAAGACAGCCCGTGAAAGCCATAACGCACCACGCCGCGTTGCGCATAGTCACGCGGTAACGCAAAGCGAGTCGCACGTTCCGGCAGCGTGCGATGGAACACCGTATCGAAGCATGCAAAATGCGGCATGCCTGAGAAGATGCGTTGCGCTTCGTCGATCAACGCCAGCGACTGCGGCAGATGCAGCGGCGCGAACGCAACCGCTTCGGTCAGGCGCTTCTTCACCTCCGGCGTGAGTTTGCAATGCGCGCGCACACGCGGGCCGCCGTGCACGACGCGATGCCCCACCGCCGCGAGCGGCTCGTGCAAGTGCTCGCGAAGGGCATCGGCAACGCGCTGCAATGCGTCGTGCTGCGACTCCATCAGGTGATCCTGCGAGATATCGATGCTGCCATCCGCCGAGCGCATGGCGAGCGACCCGTTCTCGCGCCCGATCCCTTTCGCGCTGCCCGTGAGCCACGCATGTTCGTCGCACGCATGTTCGTTAGGGTGCGGCACGAACACGCCGAACTTCAGTGACGACGAACCGCTATTCAACACCACGATGCCTTGTGTCATCGCATCAACCCTTCCACGTCCATTCGCGGATCTCGTCCCGATCGATACCTTCCTCATGCGCATAACGAATGCTCTCGATGATCTGATTCTTGAGCATTTCCTTGGTATGCGCCGCCGTGCTGGAAAGACCCGGCACGCGGTCGATCACGTCGATAGCGAGGCTGTAGCGATCGACGCCGTTGATGATGGCGAGTTCGAACGGCGTATTGATGTTGCCGCGTTCACGGTATCCGTGCACATGCATGTTGTCGTGGTTCGTGCGGTTATACGTGAGCTTGTGAACGAGCGACGCATACGAATGGAAGTTGAAGATCACGGGCTTGTCGCGCGTAAAGAGCGAATCGAAATCGCGATTGGACAAGCCGTGCGGATGATCGGTGTCGGGCATGAGCCTGAACAGATCCACCACATTGACGAAGCGGATCTTAAGGTCGGGGCATTGCGTCTTGAGGATTTCGACAGCGGCAAGGGCTTCCATTGTTGCGATATCGCCCGCCGATGCAACGACTACATCCGGCTCGTGGTTTTGATCGGTCGATGCCCAGTCCCATATGCCGATGCCTTTCGCGCAATGCACCATCGCGTCCTGCATGTTCAGATACTGCAAGTGCGGCTGCTTGTCCGCGACAATCACGTTCACATAGTCGTGCGAGCGCAGGCAATGGTCCGCCACGCTCAGGAGGCAATTCGCATCCGGCGGCAGATAGATACGCACGACCTCCGGGCTCTTGTTGGTGACGACGTCGAGAAAGCCGGGGTCTTGATGCGTGAAGCCGTTATGGTCCTGACGCCAGACAAGCGACGTGATGAGCAGATTGATGGACGGCACAGGCGCGCGCCACGACAACTCTTTCTTCGCTTTCTCCAGCCATTTCGCGTGCTGATTGAACATCGAATCGATGACATGCACGAACGCTTCGTACGTCGCGAAGAGGCCGTGACGGCCCGTCAATACGTACCCTTCGAACCAGCCTTCGAGCGTGTGCTCGGAAAGCATCTCCATCACGCGGCCATCGGTGGAAAGAGCGCTACCGTCGGCGTCCTCGGGCTTGAATTGCGCGAGCCAGCGTTTGCCGGATGCTTCATACACGCCGTCGAGCTTGTTGCTTGCCGTTTCATCCGGGCCGAAGAGACGAAAGCTCTGCATGTTGCGGCGGATCACATCGCGCAGGAAAGTTGCGAGCACCATCGTCGGCGATTGATAGACGCTCGCCGCGCTCTTGAATTCGAAGGCGTAGTCGCGGATATCCGGCATATCGAGTGCTTGCCGCAGCAAGCCGCCATTTGCGTGCGGATTCGCGCTGATACGCCGGCCGCCCACGGGCGCGAGTTCACGCAGGCTTTCGACAAGGCGTCCGTCTTCATCGAAGAGTTCTTCCGGCTTGTAGCTTCGCATCCAGTCTTCGAGCACGGCAAGACTCTTGTAGTTCGTCGCCGGATCGAGCACGGGCACCTGATGCGAACGCCAGAAGCCTTCTACCTTGTGACCATTCACTTCCTTCGGACCTGTCCAGCCTTTCGGCGAGCGCAGCACGATCATCGGCCAGCGGGGACGCGTCACATCGGCAGGGTTCTCGCGAGCGCGTTGCTGTATCGCGCGAATGTCGCCGATGCAGCGTTCCAGTGTCGCGGCCATCAACTGATGCATCGTCTCAGGGTCATCGCCTTCGACGAAATACGGCGCGTAGCCATAGCCCTTGAACAACGCTTCGAGTTCGTCGTGCGGAATACGCGCGAGGATGGTCGGATTGGCGATCTTGTAGCCGTTCAGATGGAGAATCGGCAGCACCGCACCGTCGGTCGCTGGATTGAGAAACTTGTTCGAATGCCACGAGGTCGCGAGCGGGCCGGTTTCCGCTTCGCCATCGCCCACCATCGTCGCAACGATCAGGTCGGGGTTATCGAATGCCGCGCCGAAGGAATGCGACAGGCTGTAGCCGAGTTCGCCGCCTTCGTGAATGGAACCTGGCGTCTCCGGCGTGCAATGTGAGCCGATGCCGCCTGGCGACGAGAACGCGCGAAAGAGCCGCAACATGCCGCGCTCGTCAGGGCTTCGATCCGGATAGATCTCCGAGTAATGTCCTTCGAGATATGAGTTCGCGAGCGTTGCGGGCGCACCGTGGCCGGGCCCGGAAACGAACATGACGTTCAGATCGTCGCGTTTGATGAGGCGGTTCAGATGCACCCACACGAACGATTGGCCCGGGTCCGAGCCCCAATGGCCGAGCAGACGTCGCTTGATGTGCTCAGGCTTGAGGGGTTCGCGCAGCAACGGATTGGCGCGCAGGTAGATCATGCCGACCGAGAGGTAATTGCAGGCGCGCCAATAGGCGTCGATATTACGCAGCAGGTCGGGAGCGAGAGGGGTGTTCGTCGCGGTCTTGCCTTGGACGTCGTCGTTCAATTGCTTCTCCTTGCGGTGAAAGTTCGGGTCGAGCGTCGGCTTGCGGCTTGATGCGAGTGATTCGGCTGTGTCGGAGTCCTGTGATGGAAGGCGGTAGGTTTCAGGGGCGCATCGGTCGCGCGCCCCTGAGATGCGAGACGAATGTGAAGGCGTCGCGCAACATCATACTTGTGTTCTCGCGACGGAGTTTTGACAGAACCGCAGGCGCGGCTCAATACATGGCGGACTGCGCCAGATCGTAATCCATCAGCAAGGCTTTATTGTCTTCCCATACGCCGATGTAATGCACCATGAAGCTGTCGGGACGCCGGTAGATCCACGGCGTATTCCAATCGATGAACGACGCGATGCGCGTTGCGTCGAAGTCCGCATGACCTTCGTATTCGCGGATGAAGAAGTATTGATCGCCCCTATTCACATAGACGCTCGATTTGTCATCCAGTTGCGAGCACTCGTGCAGGATGTGATGAAACGCATCGTAGTTCGCTTGCGTGCGGCGAAAGCCCATGATGCCGGAGTTGAACGTCCAGGTGCCGACGTCGCGGGCGAATACCGCGTCCTGTCCCTGCATGATGGATTCGAGCGTGCGATTCATGTCGTTGAATAGCACGTCGGCATCGACCCAGAAGACCCATTCGTGATGCGGCAGATATTCGCGCAAGAGAGCCGGCTTGAGCCAGTTGCCCGCTGTCTTGCCGTCGTTCAGATGCGCGGGAATCTCGCGGTGAACATACAGCGTATAGCCATGACGCGCGCAATAGCGCCTGAAATTAGCCTCTGCAATGCGCCCGTAACGAGCGACATTCGGCGTATAGAGCGTGACCACGGCAATCGGCTGGCCGGGCTGATAAACGCTTTGTGCGCCAGTTTCGTCCGCTTCTGCGGCCAAGAAAGACAGGAACGGCAGGCCCCGCGCCATGCATGCATTGATATGCGCGAACAGCGCCGTGCGAAACCGCCGATGCTGCGGCTCTTCGCGGATGCATAGCGAGAACGCAGGCCATGTCGCCCACACGCTTTGAAGCGACGCCGCAGCGGGCAAGGTCACATAGACTTCGCCGATCATGCTGCGAGCGGGCAGTGCCTCGAATTCACACAGCAGCATGCCTTCTTCCGCGGGAAGCTCGACGCTGAACCGGCAGCTCGTGACGAGCTTATACAGCTTGCGGCGAACGTCGTCGGTGTTGCGCCATACCTGAACATCGGTCTGCGGATGCGGCGAGTCCTCGCAGGTGAGAAGCCAGTCGCGGCCTTGGAGCAACTCGGCCAACGGCATCGCGCCGATGATCGCGGCGTTCTGCGTCAACAGCATTATGATGGCGCCGGGCTCGGCTTTGTTCAGCCAGTGCAGCAGTGTTTCGTACTTGAACATCCAGAGCGCATGCGCGGTGCTGCCGGACAGTTCCGACAGGTCGATTTCAACATGCCGGTAACCGTGCATGCGGGCATACCGGCGATGATTGGCGAGCGCGCCGGGCGCGTGGTCGGAAAGCAGGCTGATGACGATCATGAATGCAATATGCAAATGGAGGGGAAGCGGCGGGAGCGCGCCGGGACGGCCGTAGGATGGCCGCAATCAACGCCCGGTCGCATGGGATCTGTCCGAAAACGGCATGCGGAATGCAAAACGCGGTTTCGCAACCACCCCTAGAATGTCTGGATGACCACGGACTCCACATCGCCCGACGACGCCCTCGCGGGCTTTCATCCCGCTGTCGTCAACTGGTTCCGCGCGCACTTCGCAGCGCCGACCGCCGCGCAGGCGCGCGCGTGGCCGCTTATTCATGCGCGCCGCTCCACGCTCGTCGCGGCCCCCACCGGTTCGGGCAAGACGCTCACCGCCTTCCTCGCCGCACTCGATGAGCTCGTGCGGGACGGCATCGCGGGCGGCGGCGTTTTGCCCGACGAGACGCGCGTCGTCTATGTCTCGCCGCTGAAGGCACTATCGAACGACATCCGCGTGAATCTCGAAGAGCCGCTTGCGGGCATTGCGCGCGAGTTGCGCGAGATGGGCGCAGCGGCGCCGGAGATCCGCGCCGCCGTGCGCACCGGCGACACCACGCAGCAGGAGCGCAACGCGGTGAAGAAGCGTCCGCCGCATATCCTCGTGACGACGCCGGAATCGCTCTACGTGCTGCTTTCGTCCGACTCGGGCCGCGGTATGTTGTCGACCACGCGCACCGTGATTGTCGACGAAATACACGCGGTCGCGGGCGGCAAACGCGGATCGCACCTGAGCCTCAGCCTCGAGCGGCTCGACGCGCTGTGCGAGGAGCGCGGCGCGGCGCCGCCCGTTCGCGTCGGGCTCTCGGCGACTCAAAAGCCCATCGAGCTCGTCGCGAAGTTTCTCGCGGGGGAAGGCCGTTCCTGCGAGATCGTCGACGTGGGGCACGCGCGCGCCCGCGATCTTGCGCTCGAACTGCCGCCGATGCCGCTCGAAGCGATCATGTCCAACGACATGTGGGAGCGCGTCTACGACCGGCTCGCGGAACTGTCGGCGCAGCATCGTACGACGCTCGTCTTCGTGAATACGCGGCGCATGGCCGAGCGCGCCGCGCGGCATCTGACGGACCGGCTCGGCAAGGAGGCCGTCGCGGCGCATCACGGCAGCCTGGCGCGAGAGCATCGGCTCGACGCGGAACAGCGTCTAAAGCGCGGCGAGTTGCGCGTGCTGATCGCCACCGCTTCGCTGGAACTGGGCATCGACATTGGCGATGTGGATCTTGTATGCCAAATCGGCTCGCCCGGTTCCATCGGCGCATTTCTGCAGCGCGTCGGGCGTTCGGGCCACCATGTCGGCGGCGTGCCGAAAGGCCGGCTTTTTCCGACTTCGCGTGATGACCTTATCGAATGCGCCGCGCTCGTCGACTGCGTGCGGCGCGGCGAACTCGACGCCCTCACGGTTCCGCGCGCGCCGCTCGACGTGCTCGCGCAGCAGATCACCGCCGAGGTCGCGTGCCGCGAGTGGGGCGAGGATGCGCTGTTCGAGCGTATCCGCCGCGCGTATCCGTACGCGACGCTGGACCGCTCGCACTACGACGCCGTACTGCGCACGCTCGCCGAAGGCTACACGGGCCGTCAGGGCGTGCGTGCCGCTTACGTGCACCGCGATGCGGTTAGCCGCACGCTGCGCGCCCGGCGCGGTGGCAAGCTCACCGCCGTGACGTCGGGCGGGGCGATTCCAGACAACGCCGATTTCGCCGTGTTGCTCGAGCCGCAAGGCTTGCAGGTCGGCACGGTCAACGAGGACTTCGCCGTCGAAAGCCTTGCCGGCGACATCTTCCAGCTCGGCAATACGTCGTACCGCATCTTGCGCGTGGAAGGCGGGCGCGTGCGAGTCGAGAATGCCAACGGCCAGCCGCCGAACATTCCGTTCTGGCTGGGCGAAGCGCCGGGCCGCAGCGATGAGCTTTCGTTCGCGATCTCGCGATTGCGCGCGGACATCGATGCACGCCTCGCATCGGGCGATGGCGCGCGGCCGGTCTCTTGCATGATGGATGCTGCATGCAAGATGCAAGATGCCGAAACGCGCGTCGATGCCACGGTCCACTGGCTTGCCGACGAAACAGGCATCGGCACGGAAGCGGCGCGGCAGATCGTCGAGTATCTGGCCCGCTCCCGCGCGGCGCTCTCCGTTCTGCCGACGCAGGACACGCTCGTCATGGAGCGGTTCTTCGATGAATCCGGTGGCACGCAACTCGTCATTCACGCGCCGTTCGGCAGCCGCGTGAATCGCGCGTGGGGACTCGCGCTGCGCAAGCGGTTCTGCCGCACGTTCAACTTCGAGCTTCAGGCGGCGGCGACCGAAGACGCGATCGTGCTGTCGCTCACCGGCAGCCATAGCTTCGTGCTCGACGACGTCTGGCGCTATCTGAAGTCGGCCACCGCCGAGCATGTGCTGATTCAGGCGCTGCTCGACGCGCCGCTCTTCGGCGTGCGCTGGCGGTGGAACGCGACCAACGCGCTCGCGCTGCCGCGTTACGCGGGCGGGCGCAAGGTCGCGCCGCAATTGCAGCGCATGAAGAGCGAAGATCTCCTCGCGGCCGTGTTCCCGGATCAGGTCGCGTGCGCGGAGAACCTCGTCGGCGAGCGCGACGTGCCGGCGCATCCGCTCGTCCAGCAGACCATCGACGATTGTATGCACGATGCAATGGACAGCGACGCGTGGCTTGCGCTCTTGCGGCGCATCGAGGCGGGCGACGTGCGGCTCGTCACGCGCGACTTGCCTGCGCCATCGCCGCTCGCCGCCGAGATATTGTCGGCGCGGCCGTATGCCTTCCTCGACGACGCCCCGCTCGAAGAACGCCGCACGCAGGCGGTGCTCGCGCGTCGCTGGACCGATCCGCAATCGACGGACGACCTCGGCGCGCTCGATGCCGACGCCATCGCAAGCGTGCGCGCGGAAGCGTGGCCCACGGTGACGAGCGCCGACGAAATGCACGAGGCGCTGACGAGCCTAGCGGGAGTGACGGACGCCGAAGCCGCCGCGAGCGACGGCTGGCCTGCATGGCTCGACGCGCTGGCCCGCGCCGGCCGTGCGACGCGCCTGCAGATCGCCGAGCACGACGGCCTGTGGACGCCCGTCGAGCGCCTCTCGCTGCTGCGCGCGGTCTACGAACACGCGCCGATGCACCCGCGCCTCACGCCGCCGCCCGGCTTCGACGCGGAGTGGAACCCCGACGACGCGCTCGTGGAAATCGTGCGCGCGCGGCTGTCGGGCTTCGGTCCGCTGACCTTGGCGGAGATCGCGCGGCCGCTGGCGCTGCCGGCGTCGTCGGTTGCGGTCGCGCTGACGCGCCTCGAATCTGAGGGCTACGTGATGCGCGGCCATTTCACGCCGAACGCATCCGGCGCATCGGGCGCATCCGGCGTCGATGAACAGTGGTGCGAGCGCCATCTGCTTGCGCGCATTCATCGCTATACGGTGCGGCGGCTGCGTCGCGAGATCGAGCCGGTCGAGCGGCAGGACTTCATGCGCTTCCTGTTCGAGTGGCAGCGCGTCGCGCCCGATGCGCGTGGCGAGGGTCGCGACGCGTTGCTCGCCGTCCTCGAACAGCTCGAGGGCTTCGAGGCGCCCGCCGTCGCGTGGGAGGAGGAGATTCTGCCCGCGCGCATCGCGGATTATTCCGGCATCTGGCTCGACGAAATCTGCCGCGCCGGGAAGATCACGTGGTCGCGTCCGGCGGGACGCATGCGCGCTGCGGGCGGTCCCGTGCGCGGCACGCCGATCGTGCTGCTGCCGCGACGCGCCCTCGCGGCGTGGAATGCGCTGATGCGCCCGGACGAAGCGCCCGCGCTGTCGTCGCGTGCCGGACGCGTCTTCGATGCACTGTCGGCGCACGGCGCGATGTTCTTCGACGAACTGCTCGCCGAAACGCGCATGCTGCGCACCGAACTGGAGGACGCGCTCGGCGAACTCGTCGCGCTCGGCCTCGTGAACGCCGACAGCTTCGCGGGCCTGCGCGCGCTGCTCACGCCGGCCGCCAAGCGCAACGCGATATCGCGGCGCACGCGCAGGCCGGGCGGCGGGCTTTTCATCGGCGGAATGGACGATGCAGGCCGCTGGGCGCTGCTGCATCGCGCAAGCCCCGATCATGACGGCAGCGATGCCGAGCACGTCGCGCTAACCTTGCTTCGGCGCTACGGCGTCGTGTTCTGGCGGCTGCTCGAACGCGAGGCGCAATGGCTGCCGCCATGGCGCGACCTGCTGCGCGTCTATCACCGGCTGGAGGCGCGCGGCGAGATACGCGGCGGGCGTTTCGTGGCGGGACTCGCGGGCGAGCAGTTCGCGCTGCCCGAGGCCGTTCCGCTTTTGCGCGAGATGCGCAGGCGGCCGAAGGAGGGCGCATTCGTCGCGTTGAGCGCGGTCGATCCGCTGAACCTCGCCGGAACGCTCCTTCCCGGCGACAAAGTGCCGGCGCTGGCGGGCAACCGCGTGCTCTACCTGGATGGCGTGCCGGTCGGCGCGGTGATCGCGGGCAAGACGCATGTTTTCGGCGATGCCGACGCGCCAATGCGCGAGCGCGTGCGTCTTGCCCTCGTCAAACGAAGCGTGCGGTCGTTGGGCACGTCGTCCGCGCGTCAGATGGCGGTTCCTGACTGATCGCTCTGAATCACTCCGATACCAGCTTGTGAACGAACGGTCCCGGCTGCTGCACGGGCACGTCTTTCACCGGGACGCCGGAGTAATCGACCACGCGCTGCGGGTTTGCATGCAGAATGCGAAATGACGAACGCATGCGCTCGCGCGAGCCACCGGCGATGCTGGCCATCGCTTGCCGGTCAAGCTCGACGCTGTCGGCGAGGTCACTGATCTTGATGACAGCGCTTGATGACAGCGAAGGCGAGCCCGGCACCGCGTTCGAGCCGGCCGTGACGAAACGAGAATGCGCGCGGCGCCGGACTTTCCGCCTCCGTTGCCGCCGCGCGTGACCACCACGCCGGGCACGGGCAGCGACCCGAGCGCCGCGACATCGGGCTAGGCGACGCAAGTGCTCGCGGACACGGACCAAGTGAAGGGCGTCGGGGACACGCTCGATAATCGCTTCGCGCTCGAAGAGTGCCTCGGCATAGGCGGGATGGGCACCGTCTATAAGGCGCTCGATCTGCGCAAGCTGGAGGCATCGGGCAGGCGGCCGTATGTCGCCATCAAGGTGCTGAACCTGCAGTTTCGCGGCAACCCGAAGTCGCTGATCGCGCTGCAACGCGAGCCCGCAAGCCGCAGCAGCTCGCGCACCGCAATATCGTCATGATGTACGACTTCGACCGCGACAGCGCCATCGTCTATCTGAGGATGGAGTACCAGTTCGGTCAACTGCTGTCTAGGATGCTTCGGACGACGAACTATAAACGCATGCCGTTTTCGCAAGTCTCCAAACCGCCAATCGGGCCGGCCCGCCTCCGTGCATACGCGGGCCAACCAGACGCGGCTGACCGAAGGCGATCCACTGATCGTCGAGCTGATGACGCCCAGCTTCGATTCGTACGTGAATGTCGATTACTTCATGCTCGACGGCAGCGTCGTGCATCTGCTGCCGAACGCGCATGCTCGCGACAACCAGGCGCCGCCCGGCTATACCGCGACGCTCGGCAGCATGGGCGAACTCACGGTCGCGCCCCCGCGCCGCTCTTCGACGCCCCGCGCCCCGACAGCGAGGCGAAGCCCGAGTATCTGCGCGCGGTCGACAAGCGGCTCGCCGCGCTCGCGGCCCGCTACGGTCGCGAGCGCGTGGCCGTCGATATCGTTCAGATCACGACGCAGCCGAAGAAGTGAGCGTCAGCTTTGCGGCTTCTCGACCGCAGCCTTCAGTTCCTGCAACGCTTCCTCCATGCGCTTGCTCACGAGCGCGTAGGCTTCGGCCTGCGTCTGCTGCGTGGTGCGCGCGATGTCCTGCATGTCGGCGAGCGCGTTGTGCAGCGCGCGCTGCACGACCTCGTTCGCATTGAACGGCGGCTTGCCCGACGACGACGCGATCTGCTTCGCGATGGACTCCAGATCGCCCAGCGTGCGGCGCAGTATTTCGAGCTGCTTGTCGCGCAACGCTTCGATACCGCCGAACGCGACGCGATTGGTCGCCGCGAGCGCCTCGACGTCCTTGCGCCGCGATTCCATGATGGCGGTGACGTCGAACCCAGGTAGCTGGTACTGCTGGAACATGGCGGCAAACTGGCTGAACGGATCGCTGAATTTTGATTGATTCATCTTGCCTCCCAGGTTCATTCGGACAAGCGCGGGCGCGATTCAATGACCGTCGCCTTCACGCGGCAGCGCGCCGTTTGCCGCCGTTTTCATACGAGCGGCCGGCTCCTGATACTACCAATATACGTGTCCGAAATGGGGCAAGGGAAAACACCAGATCGCGCAACGGGCGACTTGATTCAAGTCAAATGCGGTTCGCTGCAAACGACCATCATAAGAATGAAGAAGCCGCACGAGGCGGCATGGAGAAAACGATGGTCAAAGCCGAAGCGCGTATCGTCGCGGCGGCGATCGCGGTTTTCGTGGCGCTCGCGGGCATCATGGTCGCGTTGCACGGCCTTGTCTTCGACAGGCAGGCCGTGCTGGATTACGGCGCGCTCGCGGTTCTGATCGGCGTCACGTCGTTCGCGGTCCTCTTGATGCCGATGCCCGAAGACCACGCCTGACGCTTCTGGCGAACCGCGCGCGCGCCGCGTCAGAAGTATTCGTCGTCTGCGAATACGCTGTGCTCGGCCTTGATTTGCGCGCGATCGACGCACTGCACATGCCATCGGCCGACGCGCGGGTTCGGCGCGCCCTCGGCAAACCACAGCACGCGCCCCGCGACGCCTTCGGGCGGGCCGCCGGGCGCTTCGACATCGAGTTCTTCCAGCTTGCAGACGGGCTGCTGCGCATGCGGATGGCAGATCAACGTGCCGTCCGCCGCCGAACCGAGCCCGCCCCAGTCCGGCACATCCACCGACTGATGGCCTTCGCGCGACCAGCGGCGGGTTTCCTTGTCGAGCCACAGGATGGCGTAGGCGGCGGGTGGCGCGCCCTCGAAACCATCGAGCTTGACGGTAATACGCATGCCATCCTCCATGAAACGAGTTTCGACGGGACGGACGCTGACTGCGTTAGCGGCGTGTTGTGGGTTGCGTCGCTGGAGCTTCGAATCCGGTTCGACTATGCGCGAGACGTTGGGTTCACGAGCGATGAGAAGGAAAAGCAAGTCCGGTGCCGATGTCGTGACATATCGCGCGCGTGCTTCAAGCATAGTCCTGGCCGTTGACGTTTTGACGACAACCGTCATCATCGCGTGGATATGGCTTGCAGACGAGCGCCAGACGAGTGCGCCGTGCACCACTGCGTCCGGTTTGCGCCTGGAATCGGGCTTTCGCGAAAGATAGACGGCAGAACGAACGATCGTCAGACGTGTGCTAGTCGCGCCCGGTCGACAATATGCAAGCGCCGCCCGGTGAGTTCGATGGCGCGCTCGCGTTGCAGCTTCGACAACGCGCGGCTCACCGTTTCAAGTTCCAGTCCGAGATGGCTCGCTATATCGGCGCGCGTCATGGGCAACAGCATGTCGGCGCAATCGTCCGGAGCGAGCCGTGACGATAAATCGAGCAAAAATGCGCCGACGCGTTCGCGCGCGGGCAGGGTGCCGAGCATTAGCGCGAGCCGTGCGGCGCGCACGATCTCCACGCTCATGATGGCGAGCAGCGCGTGCTGCATCCGCGCATATTCGCGGCACAACGGTTCTAGAATGCCGACCGGCATGATGCGCACGACGCTGTCTTCCAGCGCCACAGCATCGCTCTGATGACATCCGGTGCAAATGCCATCGAGCCCGAGCGTTTCGTCTGCCAAATGAAAAGCGGTGACCTGCGTCCGCGGGGCGGTGTCGTCGGCGGCGGCGAGGCAGACGGCGACGCTTTTGAAGCTGCCGGACTGCACCGTATAGAGGCTCCGAAGCGGCTCGGCGGCGCAGTAGAGCGCATCGCCGCGAACGACGGAACGAGTCGGAAACGCGATGCCGTCGGTCTCGTCGAAGTGAACGTGCAGGGCGGCGGGCCGACGCGCGTTGTCGGAATCGGTGGCGATGGCCATGCCCGTTCTCCTGCAGGTTCCACGCTTCCAGTATGGTCTACGCCGCGCGTAACGGAAATGCATCAATTGGCAACGGCATTCGCCAGCGGCAAGACGAGCCGCGCCTGTGCGCCGCCGCCTTCGCGCGGACGCAGTTCGAGCGTGCCGCCGTGCAGCCGCGCGATGCGCTCCACAATGGCGAGCCCGAGGCCCGTGCCCTTTGGCTGGCCTTCGCCGCCGCCGCGCTTGAAAGGCTGCTTGAGCGATTCTGCGTCGTGCGCGCCGAGTCCCTTGCCGCGATCCTCGACGACGATGCAGACGTTGCGTCTGTCTTCGTCCATCCATGTGCGCACGCCCAGCCCGACGACGCCATACAGCACCGCGTTTTGCATCAGATTCATCAGCATGCGCATCATGCCGATGGGGCGGAACGCGAACGGCGGTATGTCCCCGAGCGACAGCGCGAACTCGTGGCCGAGGCCTGCGAAATCCGCGGCGAGGTTCGCGACCAGCGCATTGATGTCGCCGACCACCGGCGATTCTTTCGCGCCGCTGCCCGCGTAGTCCATGAACTGCTGGAGGATCGTGTCAATCTGGTCGAGATAGCCTTCCGCCGATGCCGCGAACGATGCGTCCACCGACGGCACCGAGGACATCGCCATGGCGAGGCGCAGCTTGGTCATCGGCGTGCGGATGTCGTGCGAGATGCCGGCGAGCATCAGCGCGCGCGTGGCTTCGGCTTCGGCGAGCGCCGCTGTCATGCGATTGAACGCGGCGCTCACTTGCGCGATTTCGGTCGGGCCGTCGGTCGGCAACACGCCCGGCTCGCCGCCTGCGGACAGGCGCCGCGCGGCATCGGCGAGATCGGCGAGGGGGCGGTTCAGGTGGCGTTGAATCGCGTACGCCGTCGCGATGGCGAGCGTGCCGAGCCCGAGCGACAGCAAGAGCGTCGTGGTCAGCCCGTCGTCATGCGCGGCTTCCGGCACGGGAAGCGCGATCCAGCGCGGCTCGCCTGCGAGATGCACGCGAATCCACAAGCGCTGCTGCGCATCGGCGGAAGTCTCGGCGCTTTGCCAGCGCACGAGAATGTCAGCGGGCAGATGACGACGCAGGCTTTCGACGAACGTATCGCGCTGATACGTCCGATAAAAGCGCAGCCACGAGCGGGGCGGCTCCGTGTTCGCGCTCGATGGCAAATCCGCGCGGGCGTCGAGACGCGTCGTGCCGGCGGGCATGTCGCGCAGCACCGTGTCGAGCGTCTCGATGTAACTGGCGAACGTCGCGGCGGCCCGCTCGATGCGCGGCGTCTGGATGAAGTGCAAGAGCACGGCGAGCGCGCAGACCTGACTCACCGCGACGAGCGCGACCAGCAGCAGCACGTTGCGCGCGAAAAGCGAGCGCGGCGCGAGGCTCACGGCTCGATATCCGCGAGCAGCATGTAGCCTACGCCCCACACGGTCTTGATGAAGCGCGGCTTGGCCGGGTCGTCCTCGATCAGCTGACGCAGGCGCAGCACCTGCACGTCGATGCTGCGATCGAGCGCGTCGTGCTCACGGCCGCGCGTTCGGGCGATGAGATTATCGCGGCTCACCGCGCGATTCGGCGACGATCCGAGCGCGTTGAGCAACTGCATCTGCGCCGAGTGCATCTCGAACGGCTCGCCGCCGCGAAACAGGCGTTGCTTGCCGAGATCCAGCCGGAAGTCGCCGAAGCGGATGACTTGCGTGGTCAGCGTCGGATCGCCTGCTGCGATTTTCTGCCGGCGCAGCAGCGCGCGCACGCGGGCGACGAGTTCTTGCGGCAGGAACGGCTTGGCCAGATAGTCGTCCGCGCCGGTTTCGAGCCCGACCACTTTGTCGACCGGATCGCCCTTCGCGGTGAGCATGAGAATGGGCAGCGTATGGCCTTCGGCGCGCAAGCGGCGGCACACGGAGAGGCCGTCTTCCGGTTCCATCATCCAGTCGAGCACGAGCAGGTCGTACGGTTCGCGCTGAAGATAACGGTCGAGGCGCTTGCCGTTTTCCACGACGCGCACAGCGAAGCCTTGCGACGTGAGAAACCGCTGAAGCATGTTGCGCAGTTCCGCTTCGTCATCGAGCACGATGATCTTCGGCGCGGTTTCCATGACGTGGCCCCGGTCAGCGCTGCGCGGCGTGCTCGCGCATGAAGGCTTCGATCTGCGGCAGCGTCACGTAGCCGATTTTCTGCGTGTCGATCTCGTCGAAGTGCTTGGCGACCATCGGCATGCCGGTGGATGCCTGATCGCGCGTGAGCTTGCCGTCGTGCGTGACGTTCGCTTGCGCGAAGCGCGTTTGCAGCATCTGCATGCCGCGTTCGACGCGCGGGGAGACGCCCATCGGCTGCGTCGCGGTCTGCGCGAACGCGGGAGCGGAAAGAAGGGCTAGGCATGTGGCCAATGAGGCAATTGAAGCGGCAATCTTCTGCACGACGTTCTCCTTCTCGAGATGCAAAGCGAAGTAATCGGTGACAGAGATTTTTATTGAGGCGCGCATCGAAGGCAATGACAGCGGCGCTACGAATCATGTCGAGATATTTCGTGGTCCACAGTCATTCACCGCGCCGACATGCGGCGACACAAGTTGCCGCTAACGCTTTCGTTTCTCCTTTGGCTATCGTTCGTCGGGTCGCGCCTTTAGCGATTCAACTCAGCGATTCAACTCAGCGATTCAAACCATCGATACGAAAGGACATCACGATGAACATCCGTCTGCTCAGTCTTTCCGCCGCCGCCGCTTTCACGTTGACCTGCACGCAGAGCGCGTCGGCGGGAACGGCCGTTCAGGTCTCCTATGTCGCGCCGGCCGTGGTCTATGCGCCGCCGCCGCGTCCGGTCTACTACTACGCGCCGCCCGCGCCGCCTTACTACTATGTGCCCGCACGTACGGTCGTCGCGGTGCCCGTTGTGCCCGTCATGCCGCCGGTTGCAGTGGTCGCGCCGCCGCCCCCGCCGCCCGTGCGCGTGTACGCGCCCGCCCGTGCGCGTCATGTATGCGCAGCCGGTCATGGCCGCGCCGATGGTCGTCGTGCGTTGAGCGCGATGCACTGAGCATAGTGCATTTCGCCGACGCCATGCGAACGCGCGGACGCGGGACCGATGCTTGCGCTCAAGCCTGCGATGACGCATCCACGGCTTCTATACTGAATGGACCACGCTGGCGCATTATGTTCGTCGCGTGGCAATCGTCAGAAGGAGGGCCGAGCCATGTTGTTCATCGTCAGTTGGACCGCGCTGCCCGAAGTCCGCGACCGGGCAGCGGAGCGGTTTCTTCAGAACGCCGGCGCGCCGCCGGACGGCGTCCGATTGCTCGGGCGCTGGCACGGCATCGGGTCGATACGCGGCTTCGGCGTGGCAGAAAGCGACGACATAGAACCGGTCGCGCGATGGGCGTACGAATGGTCCGATCTGTTCACGCTCGACATCATGCCCGCGCTGACGGACGAACAGCTCGGCAAGTTGCTCGCCGACGCGGCCGGGCGACGCTAGACGTTTTCGCGGCGAAATCGGGGATACCCCGGACAGGAGACAAGCGTGACGCAAGCCACTACCAACGAACCGTGCATCATTTCCGTCGCCATTACGGGGTCGGTGCCGCGCAAGAAGGACAACCCGGCGGTCCCCATCACCATTGCCGAGCAGATAGAAAGCACCCACGAGGCGTACGAAGCCGGCGCAACGCTCGTGCATCTGCATGTGCGCGACGAAGAAGAGCGGTCGAGTTCGGACCGGCATCGCTTCGAAGAACTGCAAGACGGCATCCGCAAGCATTGCCCGGACATCATCGTTCAGTTTTCGACGGGCGGCCGCGGACGATCGTTCGAGCAGCGCGGCGCGATGCTGGACCTGAAGCCGGACATGGCGTCGCTCGCCACGGGTTCGGTGAACTTTCCGACGATCGTGTACGAGAACCCGCCTGACTTCGTGCGCTCGCTCGCGCAACTCATGCTCGATCACAACGTGAAGCCTGAGATCGAAGTCTTCGATCTGGCGATGCTGTACAGCACGGTCGATCTGGTGAATCAAGGCTTGCTCAAGAGGCCGGTTCACGTGCAGTTCGTGCTCGGCGTGAAAAACGCATTGCCGGCGCGGCGCGAGATTCTCGAATTCGAAGTCGAGCAACTGAGGAAGCATTTGCCCGACGCGACGTGGGTGGCGGCGGGCATCGGTCGGCATCAACTGGAAGTGAACCACTGGACGCTGCAGATGGGTGGCCACTGCCGGACCGGTCTCGAAGACAACGTCCGCTGGGACAAGGACACGCTCGCGAAAAGCAATGCGCAACTGGTGAGCCGCGTGGCGTCGTTGTGCGCGGAGTATGGGCGTCCGGTGGCGAGCGCGAAGGAGGCGCGCAGGCTGCTTTCGCTTTAACGGTCGCGCTGAGACAGCTTGGAGATACGGCGGGCGCCCGCGAGTCTCGGGTGCTCCGCCCGGTTCAATGCCAACGACGCGGTAGCCAAATGCCGGAAAATCTGCCTTACAATCGTCGTCTACCCTGACAAGCCTGTCCAGCGTGAACATGAACGAGCGTAAGTCGCCCGGCCTAGCCGACCGCATCTACAGCGACATTCTCAACAGCATCATCGAAGGCGAGTTCAAGGAAGGCGACCGGCTCATGACCGAGCACGCGCTCGCGGACCGCTTCGCTACTTCGCGGCCGACCGTGCGCGAGGCGCTGGCGCGTCTGCGCGCGGACGGCATCATCGTGACGCGGCGCGGTTCGGGCACGACAGTCGGCCGCCGTCCAGATCCTGACGTGCGGCGCTTCGCCCCGCTCGAGACGCTCTCCGACATTCGCCGCTGCTATGAATTTCGCATCGTCACGGAGGCGGGCGCGGCGGAACTCGCGGCGCAGAAAGCCGATGACGACGATCTGCGCGCCATCGAGCAAGCGTGGAATCAACTGGAGCGCGTGGTGGAAGCGCAGCAGGGCATCGGCGCGAGCGATGACTTCGCGTTCCATCTCGCGGTGGCCCGCGCATCGAAGAACCAGTTCTTCATCAGCGCGATTTCGTTCATCGAAGAGCAGGTCGTCTTCAGCATGAATCTCTCGCGGAATCTGTCGCTTGTGAAGACGCTCGAACGGCAGCGGCTCGTGCAGCGAGAACACCGAGATATTCTCGATGCCATTCGCGCGCGCGATTCCGTGCGCGCCGGTCAGGCGATGAAAACACATCTTGCCGGCGCGCTGGAGCGCATGTTCGGCAACTAGATGTCATACGACTCTCGTAGTCGCATCCGGGGAAACGCTGATTAACAGCTCCTTCGCCTGGAAGTTGTTTGACAACTTGGGGACGCCTTGCTAGCTTCCACGCACGGTCAGCCCATGCCATGCCAGGCGTCACTCATGAAAGTCGAACCCATCACGGTCAGCGAATTCTCCCAAAGCGTCATGGCAGTACCGCCCCTTGCGCGGCGAGCCGACTATACGCTCGACGAAGCGCAGAACCGCGCGCTGGTGGCCCACGTCGAAGCCGGCGGCGTGCGCACTCTGCTGTATGGCGGCAACGCCAACCTCTATCACGTCGCGGTGAGCGAATATCGTGAACTGCTCGACATGCTCGCGCAAATCGCCGGGCCGCAAACGCGCGTGATCCCGGCGATAGGTCCCGATTACGGGAAGATGCTCGATCAGGCGCGCATTCTGGCGCAGACCGACTACCGCACCGCGATGGTCCTGCCGCTCGCGGGATTCACGACGCCGCAAGGCGTCGCCACCGGCCTTAGGCGGCTGACGGATGTCGCCGGCATGCCGTTCACGCTCTACATCAAGAGCGAGGACTACATCGACGTCGATACCCTTGCGGCGCTCGTCGCCGACGGCACGCTGCTCGCCGTCAAATATGCGATCGTGCGTCCCGACCCGTCCGACGATCCTTTCCTGCGGCGGCTTCTTAACAGCGTGCCGGCGTCGCAAGTGATATCCGGCATGGGCGAGCGGCCCGCGCTGGTGCACACGCGCGACTTCGGCCTCGCCGCCTGGACGACCGGCTCGGGGTGCATCGCTCCGCACGCCTTGATGGCGCTGCTGCGCGCCGCGAAGTCCGGAGAGATGGACGAAGCGCAGCGTCTCTACGACCGCTTTCTTCCGCTCGAAACACTGCGCGACGATATCTCGCTGATTCGCGTGCTTCACGACGCCGTTACGCTTTCAGGCATCGCGGACATGGGTCCGATTCTGCCGCTGCTTTCCGCAACGCCTGAACATGCTCTGCCCGCCGTCGAGCGCGAAGCGCGGGCTCTCCTGGCATTCGACCGCACCCTTGCAGGAAACGCGGGGGTAAAAGAAGTAAAACAAGCCGGGTAACGGCGCGCTCCGGGTATATCCCGACAGTCGGCCGCAACGCCGCGCCACAACGCATGAAACTCCCTTTCTACGCTGCAAGGAAACAGGGAAAGCCGCCGCCGATTTGCTTGACATACGATGATTCGGTTGGCTATTTTGCTGCTTCGTGAGCTAATAACGACGCGAGGGCGCCGACCGACAGACCAAGAGCCAGCGCACCGAGCACGACCAGAACGAAGTACGAACAGGCCGGCGATCGAATTCATCGACAGAATCGACTGAATCGACAAGCGACCGGACCTCGTCCCAATAGCGGTTGCGAGAGAAGTGAGGAGACAACATGGCTTTCAAGGCAGGACTGTCAGTGAAACTGGCGGCGCTGTGCGTCGCCGTGAGCGCGGCGTTCGCGACGAGCGCGGCGCAGGCGGCGGACCCGGTGGCGATCAATATCGTGGACGTCGCGGGCAATCTTCAACTGACGCAGAAGGGCTTCGAAGCGTTCAAGGCGAAGTACCCGGATCTCGTGTCCAGCATCACGTTCACCAACGCGCCCGCGCCGCAACTGCCGGGCAAGATCAAGGCGATGCAGGCGGCAGGCCGCTCAGACATCGACCTCGTCGTAACCGGCACAGATGCGCTCGCCGCCGGCATCCAGCAGGGCCTGTGGGAAAAGCTGCTGCCCGAGCACGCCGCCGTGTTCCCCGGCGTGCTGGACAAGTACGCGCCCGGTCCGCGCAAGATGCAGGACATCGCGCAGGGCTACGGTCTCGAAGTGACGTACATGCCCGCCGGCCCGCTGCTCGAATACAACCCGGCCAAGGTCAGCGATCCGCCAAAGACGCCGGATCAGTTGCTCGCGTGGTGCAAGGCGCATCCCAACAAGCTGATCTATGCGCGTCCGGCCAATTCCGGTCCGGGGCGCACTTTCCTCATGGGCCTGCCGTACGTGCTCGGCGACAAGAATCCGATGGACCCGGTCAACGGCTGGGACAAGACCTGGGCGTTCCTGAAGCAGCTGAACGACTGCATTCCTTACTACCCGGGCGGCACGTCGGCCGTGATGAAGGAACTGGGCGAAGGCACGCGTGACATGACCGTCACCGTGACCGGCTGGGACATCAATCCGCGCGCGCTCGGCATCGTGCCGGCCGAATTCAAGGTGCAGGCGTTCGACAACATGACGTGGGTGAATGACGCCCACTACATGGTCATTCCGCAGGGCGTGCCGAAAGAAAAGCTCGACGTGCTCTACAAGCTGATGAACTTCATGCTGGAGCCCGCGCAACAGGCGCTGACTTACGACGACGGCTATTTCTATCCCGGCCCGGCAGTCAAGGACGTGCCGCTGTCCGCCGCGCCCGCGAAGAGCCAGGAAGTGATTCAGAAGTTCGGCCGCCCCGAGTACGCGAAGCTGCTGGCTGACAGGCCGCACGTCGTGCCGCTGAATGCGCAGGCGATGGTCGCCGCGTTCCAGAAATGGGACCGCGAGATCGGCGCGCAGAAGACGAAGTAAGCACATCGCACTCGCAGGGCTTTGAGCGGCGGCGCTCCTTCGGGTGCGTCGCCGCTCGCGCAACGGGAAATCGCCATGAAGCACACTTTTGAGCAGTTGCGCCTCGACTCGGTCTCGCGCAGCTTCACCAACGCGCAGGGGCATCAGCTCGCCGCGCTCAAGGGCCTCGATCTCAACATCCAGCGCGGCGAGTTCATCGCGCTGCTCGGGCCGTCGGGCTGCGGCAAATCCACCGCGCTGAACTGCATCGCCGGATTGCAGCCGCTGACGGGCGGCGGCATCTGGCTCGACGACAAGCGCATCGACGTTCTGCCGCCCGAGAAGCGCGGCTTCGGCATGGTGTTTCAGAACTACGCGCTCTTTCCGCACATGTCCGTGCTGGATAACGTCGGGTTCGGACTCAAGATGCGCGGCGTGTCGAAAGCGGAAGCGGTCAAGCGCGCGAAAGCGGCACTGCAACTCGTGCAGCTCACGGGCCACGACGCCAAGCTCCCCGGCCAGCTTTCGGGCGGCCAGCAACAGCGCGTGGCGATTGCGCGGGCAATCGTCATCGAGCCGCCGCTCGTGTTGATGGACGAGCCGCTCTCGAATCTCGACACGAAGCTGCGCATCGAAATGCGCGCCGAAATCCGCCGCATTCACGGCAAGCTGGAGCGCGCGACCATCTACGTTACGCACGATCAGGACGAAGCGCTTTCGATGGCGGATCGCATCGTCGTGATGAAGGAGGGCGTCGTGCAGCAAGTCGCGCCGCCGAAGGAAGTCTATTCGCGGCCGAAGAACCTGCATGTCGCGCGTTTCATGGGCTTTCGCAATGTCGCGCCGTTCACGTTGGAAGGCACGCAGGGCGACACGGTTGCCGTGAGCGCGAACGGCGTGCGTCTCTTCGGCACGCCGATGGAAGGCTTCGACAGCAAGAACGTGAGCGTCGCGTTGCGTCCCGAAGACATGGAACGCGCCGCGCCCGGCGATCAGAACGCGTTCGATGCGCACGTCGAGACCGTCGAGTACGGCGGCCGCGATTCGCTTATCCGGGTGAATACGGCATTCGGCAAGCTGTGGGCGCGCATTGCGGGCGAATGCGCGGAAGGCGAGCGCATCGTGCTGCGCGTGTCGCCCGCGAAGGCGCTCGTGTACGGAGAAGAAAAATGATCGCGCTTCCCGCGCAGCGCGACCCGAAGGGCTGGCTCGTCGCGCCGGCGCTCGTCTTCATCATCGCGCTGTTCATCTATCCGTTCGCGTACGGGCTGATGCTGTCGTTCAATCCGATGAACGGCGGCGGCGCCTGGGCGAACTACGTGTCGTTTTTCACCGATACGTCGATGTGGCCGACGATCATCGTCACGCTGAAGCTCGCCGTGCCCGCGACGATCATCAACGTCGGCGTTTCGGTGCCGGTCGCGTTCGCGTTGCGGCGTTCGTCGCCGTATCAGAAGTTCGTGACCACGCTGCTCGTCATTCCGGTGACGCTCGGCACCGTCTTGATCGCCGACGGCATGCTCACGTACTTCAGCCCGAACGGCTGGTTCCCGCAGGCGGTTCAGGCGCTGCATCTCTATGGCGACGAAGTGCGGCTCACGCATAACTACTGGGGCGTGCTTATTTCGCTGATCGTGTCGGGCTTTCCGTTCGCGTTTCTGCTGACGCTTTCCTACGTCACGGGTATCGACCCGACGCTCGCGCGCGCCGCCGCGACGCTCGGCGCGAGTCCGTGGCAGCAGTTTCGGCAGATCTATCTGCCGCTTTTGCTGCCCGGCCTCACGATGACTGCGTGCCTTTCGTTCGTGCAGGCGTTTTCGGTGTTTCCGTCGGCGGTGCTGCTCGGCGCGCCGGCGGGTCCCACGCGCGTGATCTCGATTGCCGCGTCCGAGGCCGCGTTCGAAAGCTACGACTATTCGCTGGCATCGACGATCGCGATCGTGATGGGCTTCGTGCAATTGCTGGTCGTGGGCGGCATGCTCGGCGCGCGCCGCTTCTTTTACACCGGCCCGGTGAGCGGAGGGAAGGGATAATGGCAACCGACAACCGCGCGGCGCCCGCCTGGCAGGCCCCCGCGCCGACTCAACGCTCCGGCAAGAACATGAAACAGCAAGCGAGCCTGCGCGACAGGATGTGGAAGGCGTTCGTCTGGGTCACGATGGGCTTCTTCCTGCTCAACGTCCTGGTTCTCATCGCGACGGTCGCGGTGAACTCCGTCGCGACGCGCTGGTTCGGCACGCTGCTGCCGCAGGGCTTCACGCTGCACTGGTACGCGCAGGCGTGGAGCGACTTCCAGTTGTCGAGCGTGCTGCTCGTCACGCTCGAAGTGGTGGGCGCGGTGGTGCTGCTGTCCATCGTGCTCGGCGTGCCGGCGGCGTATGCGCTCGCGCGCGTGCAGTTTCCCGGCAAGCGCTTCGCGATGCTCGTGTTCCTGCTGCCGCTGATGGTCCCGCCCGTGACCTACGGCATCCCGATGGCGACGGTCATGTACAAGTTCCATCTCGCGGGCACGCTGACCGGCGTGATTCTCGCGAATCTGGTGCCTGCGCTGCCGTTCGTGATTCTGGTGATGACGCCGTTCATCGAGCAGATCGATCCGAATCTGGAATCCGCCGCGCGCATTTTCGGCGCGAACACGGTGCGCTATTTCCGCTACGTGCTGTTGCCGCTGCTGGTGCCGGGCATGCTCGCGGCGGGGCTGCTGGTGCTGGTGCGGACCATCGGCATGTTCGAGCTGACGTTCTTCACCGCCGGGCCGACGACCCAGACGCTCGTCGTCGCGCTGTACTACGCGGTGTTTTCGACGGGCGTGCGCGCGCCGCAATCCATCGACGCAATGGCGATGATCTACATGGCCATCACGCTCGTCTGGGTGTTGATCGCGCTGCAATTCGTGAGTCCGACGCAGCTGGTCTCGCGCGTGAAGGAACAGCGGCAGTGACGTCTTCTGAGCCGATGCCGATGCGACCAGTCGTCGAGTTGCACGCCGAGCCGCGCCTTCGCGTGGCGAACGGCCCGCATGTGATCGAGGTGGCGCCGGCCTCTGGCGGGCGCATCACGCGCTTCACGACGCACGACGAAGCCGGCGCACATGACTGGCTCGTGCCGATAACGGCGTCGAGCTGGCCGTGCGACGCGTGGCCGAAGGGCGGCAGCTATCCGCTCGTGCCGTTCTCGAACCGCGTGCGGAATGCGCAGTTTCCCGCGCCCGGCGGCGAGCGCGTGACGCTTGCAACGTTCCCCGGCATGGCGCACGCGCTGCATGGCTTCGGCCAGTACGCGGCATGGCGCGTCGCGCGTCACGATGCCGATTGCATCGAACTGCGTTACACGCATCGCGAGGGCGAGCACGGCTGGCCGTGGGCGTTCGAGGCGATCCAGACGATTCGCGCGACCGCCGAAGGCGCACGATTGTCGATGCGCGTCATCAACCGCTCGCCACGTCCGATGCCGGCGGGCTTCGGTTTTCATCCGTACTTCGCGGCGCTCGAAGCCGAACTGAATGCCGCGACGCTCTGGCGTCACGAAGCCGAGATCGCGCTGGGACCGTCGGACGAGCATCCGCCGCGCCGTCATGTGAAAGAGTCGGACGGCTATACGCGGTATCTCAGCGGCTGGGACGGCCGCGCCACGCTTCTCTATGCCGATGGCCGCACGCTCGCGCTCGAAGCGGACGGCGCGCTGAGGCATGTGGTCGTGCATTGCCCGGCAGGCGGCGGGTACCTGTGCGTGGAGCCGGTATCCCATGTCAGCGACGGCTTCAATCTCGACGCGCAAGGGTTCGGTGGAACGGGCGTCGTCGTCATTGCGCCGGGAAGCGAAGTGTCCGCGACACTCGTCATGAGGCCGCCGCTCACCGCGCGAGCGGCGCGGTAAAGAACGCATCGACCAAATCGACGATGCGCCAGGTCGAACACGGACGCCTGCAATGCGCGTCGAAACCTGCGTCCTTCAGCTGCTGCACCGGATCGGCGGGCCACACGTTGCTCATCGCTACGAGCAAACGCCCCGTCACGTCCGCGTCCATGCGCAGCGTGCGAATGAAGACATAGCCGGAATCGCTGTCCAGGGCCGTGTCGAGCACGAGCGCCTGCGGCTGCCAGCTATGCAGCAGCGCGCGCACCGACGCCAGATCCTGCGCGTGGATGACCTGCAAGCCCTTCAGCCGAAGCTGCACCGCGAGCGACTCCGCGATGGACTTGTCCTTGTGCGCGATCAGCACGCGCCGCGCGGAGTCGCCCGGCCGCGCGCGCTTGATGCGCCACAGGGCGAATTCGCTTTCGTTATCGGATGAGCGGGGTGGCATCGCGTTCTCCACTTCGTGACGGATGCGTCGAGTGTCGGTCGGCCGAGCGCCGCCCGACACCCGGCGGCGGCGGGGAACGGCGAAGATTTTGGGAGACCGCCGAATGTATCCCTTCGAATGGAGGGGTTCGATCGGCGACAGGCGCGCGTAATATCGGAAGCGTTCTCGGGGACTCGCAATGGAAAACGGCTATTTCAAAACAGTATTGCTGGTAGAGGACGAAGGGCTCACGCGCAGCGCGATGAAAACGCTGATCCTCGCGAACGAGCCCTTGCTCGAGATCGACGAAGCCGATGGATTCGAGCAGGCGAAAGCGAAGCTCTCGGCAAATTCGTACGATCTGATGTTTCTCGACTATCACTTGCGCGGCCCGGCCACCGGCATGGACCTGCTCAACTGGATACGCGAGGAGGAGCGCGAGGTTCAGACCATCATGCTGTCCGCTCAGGACGACCGCGATACCGTGCTCGAATGCATTCGAAACGGCGCGTGCGGTTTCATCTCGAAGGGCAGCGAGCAGGGCGCGAGCGTGTTTCGCGAAGCCCTGAAGACCATTCTCAACGGGCGCGTCTATCTGCCTAACACGGTGCTCGGCAAGGGCGGCCATAGCCCGAAGCCGGTCTCGACGCATGCGGGCGTCACCATCGAATCGCTCGATCTTCCGCCGCGCCTGACCGAAACGCTGCGCTATCTGCTGCAAGGGCTGTCGAACAAGGCCATCGCGCGCAAGATGAACATCAGCGAGAACACGGCCAAGGAATATTCGAGCGACCTGCTCGCGCGCTTTCATGTCACGCGCCGAACCTTCCTGATCGTGGAAATGGCGCGGCGGGGCATCGAAATGCCGATGGGCAACACGTCGTCGGCGTCCTGAGCCGTTCTTCGCGGCACGGCGGCGTCGCGCGCACGCCGCGTCCCCTTTTCTCAAAACTCCGAGGATTGGCACCGGAATGGTAAGGTAGAGCCCGGTTTATTTTGAGATGGGAAACGCGCAGGTGAACAGCAGGTCGATGACTTACGGAACGAAAGGCGTCAGCGCGGCATTCGCGCTGGCAACGGCGGTCGCGCTCGCTGCGTGCGCGCCGCTTCCCGATCAGCAGAAAAGCGCGGACGCGGCCGCGGCTGCCTCGGCGGCGCAAGCCGCGCAGGCGGCTTCCGCAGCGGCAGCGGCTAAGGCCGCCGCGCAGCCTTCGGGGCCGACGGAACAGCGCATCGTGATCGGCGCGGCGAACGGGTATCGCGTGACCGTCAAGACCACGCCGCCCGCGCAAGTTTGCGACAACGCCGCCTTCGCGGACGGCGTGCGCTACGGCTATGCGCTGACGTGGAACCGGCTCGTCGGCGAGGCCGTGCGCGAGAACGGCGCCAAGGCGCTCAAGAGCAAGCTCGGCAAGTTCGACCCGTCCGCCATCCACTCGCAAGACGAGCAGTACAAGATCCAGTGGGACGGCAAGGAGCGCACCAACGCGTGCGCGTCCGACGGCTATCTGATCGGGCGCATCGTCGGCACGCATCTCGCCAGCGTCGACATGCGCAACGGCAAGCCGTCGTAATACGCGGCGCGCTTCAGTCGCAGGCGTGCGCCGCCGTGACGTAGCGGCTGCTCGCCGCGCTGTCGCCGTAGATCGTGTAGCCGGTGCCGTACGCCGCCGGCTGCGCGACCACCAAAATGGCCGATGAGCCGCCCTGTCCCGGAACCGATACCGCGAGCGAATCGGGGCCGAGGCCATATTCCCGCACGCGCGGCGCGATGGGCGTCCATCGCGCCTTGACGCACTTCGTGAAATCCAACGTCGCGAGCGTCGACGCGCCCGAGCCGATCGGCACGGTTTTCAGCAGCGCGTCGTCGGTGCTGACGCAGCCGTTGAGCGCCAGCGCGAAACAGACTGCCAGCGTGCTTGTGACACTTTTTCTCATATTTCTGATGCCTTTGGTGGTGTTATCCGCTTAGTCTTCTCGCCGATGATGCACGGCGCGCTCGTATTGAAGCAGCCTTCGCTCCCGGCGCTTTCCCGAATATCGGTCAAGTTGGGTCAACCGTGGCCGTTATACAGGCGTTTCTTACGCGCAAACCGTTTTGTATGGCGAGCCGCAGGCGAATACCGACGCGGCGCGCCCACTGTGCATCATGCGCCGCCCCGATAACAACGATTTGCGCCGCTGTCCGGCAGTGTCACCGCCGGATCGCGGCGCGAGCAAGTCCAGAAAACGCATGTCTCGCAGAAAGTCGTTCACCTCGCTTCGCGCCATTCGCACGTTCGGACGCTCTTGCGTCGCGCGTCTCGATCTCCAACGGTTCGCCGCGCCCGCGCTCACGGTTATGGTGTGCGCGCTGCTCCTCGTCGTGTTCCAGCATTTGTCGCATACGGTCGATTACAAGTCCGTCGTGCGCTCGCTGCGGCTGCTCTCGCTGCAAGCCTGGGGCGCGGCGCTGTTCGCCACCGCGCTGAGCTTTGCCGCGCTCGTCGGCCGCGATGCCGTCGGCTTGCGGCACATCGGCGTTGCCGTGCCGCGTTCGCTGCTGTGGGTGGGCGCGACGGTCGGCTCGGCGCTCGGCAACGTCACGGGCTTCGGCGCGCTGACGGGCGGGGCGGTGCGCTGCCGCGTCTACGGCGCGGCGGAAGTGACGCCCGCGCAGGTCGGCCGGCTGTCCATCTTCACGGGCGTCACGCTCGCGCTCTCGCTCGCGTTCATGGCGGCGCTCGGCATGCTGTGCTCGGCGGGCACGGTGGCGAACATGCTGCACCTTTCGCCCGCGATACTGCGCGTGCTCGGCGCGGCGCTGCTCGCGGTGTTCGTCGCGATGCTCTTCTTCTGCGGCAGCGAGCAGCGCACGCTGCGTTCGCGCTGGACGTGGCTCGCGTTCACGGTGCCGACGCGCCGCGACTTCATCGCGCAAACGGCGCTCGCCGTCGTCGACGTACTCGGCGCAGGACTCGCGCTCTGGGCGATGCTGCCGGGCGCGCACGTCGGCTTCGGCGAATTCATGACGGTGTTTTCGACGGCCATGCTGCTCGGCATGATCGGCCATACGCCGGGCGGCGTCGGCGTGTTCGAAGCGGCAATGGTCTTCGCGCTCGGCGGCAATGTCGCGACGCCGGACGTGCTCGCCGCGCTCCTCGCTTATCGCGCGATTTATTTCGGCCTGCCGCTGATTCTTTCGGCCGCCGTGATGGCCGCGTTCGAAGGCCGGGCGCTGAAAGGCCGCTTCTCGTTCCTGCATCCGCGCCGCGTGTCGTCGCTCGCGCCGTTGTTCCTCGCGATCGTCGCGTTCGCGGCCGGGTCGATGCTCGTCATCTCCGGCGCGACGCCCGCGTTCAAGATGCGCATCGCGCTCTTGCAGACCGTCATTCCGCTGTGGGTGCTGGAAAGCTCGCAACTGCTCGGCAGCGTGATGGGCGTCATGCTGCTTTTCGTCGCGCGCGGCCTCATGCGCCGGCTCGACGCCGCGTGGTGGGTCGCGCTGATTCTCGCGGTCGCGAACTTCGCACTGTCGCTGGCGAAGGGCCTGGCATTCATCGAAGCGGGCGTTCTCGCGTTTCTCATCGCGCTGCTCGTCTTGACGCGCGAGCGCTTCAATCGCCGCGCGTCGCTGTTCGCCGAGCGATTCACGGCGACGTGGCTCGTTTCCGTCGGCATGGTGATGGCGGTCGCGGTATGGATCATGTTCTTCGCCTTCCGCGACGTGCCGTACAACACGGACCTCTGGTGGCAATTCGCCTTCGACGAGCGCGCGCCGCGTGCGCTGCGCGCGACGCTCGCCGCGGGCGTGTTCGCGTGCGCGTTCGCCGTCTGGCAGTTGCTGCGCCCGGCGGCGGGCCGCTTCGAAATGCCCGCACCGCAGGATCTGGCGGACGCCGCGCGCATTTTCCGCGCGCAGGAGCGCAGCGACGCCGGCCTCGCGATGATGGGCGACAAGAGCTTTCTGTTCTCCGAGTCGCGTGAGGCGTTTCTCATGTACGCGAAGCACGGCCGCACGTGGGCCGCGCTGCACGATCCGGTCGGCCCGCGCAGCGAGTGGGCGGGGCTGATCCGCCGTTTCGTGGAACTCGCGCATTCGCACAACGGCCGCGCCGCGTTCTATCAGGTGCGCGCGGACGCGCTGCCGCTCTATCTCGACGCCGGTCTCACGCTGATGAAGCTCGGCGAGGAAGCGCACGTCGCGCTGTCCGAGTTCGATCTGAAAGGATCGCACCGCGCGCATTTGCGCTACGCGTTGAAGCGCGGCGAACGCGACGGCTTCGACACGGAACTGATCGGCCCCGACCGCATCGCGGCAAGCATGCCGATGCTGCGCGAGATTTCCGACGACTGGCTCGAAAGCCGCTCGGCGCGTGAAAAGAGCTTCTCGGTGGCGGCGTTCAACGAGGAATATCTCGCCGCGCAGTCTGTGCTGCTCGTGCGTCAGCAGGGCGTGCCGGTGGCGTTCGTCACGTTCATGACGACGGACCTCAACACCGAAGCGACCGTCGGCGTGATGCGTCACGTGGCGGAAGCCTCGTCGTATGCGATGGAGTACCTCTTCACCAAGCTCGCGCTGCATCTGAAAGAGGCGGGGTTCAAATCGCTGTCGCTCGGCATCGCGCCGTTGTCCGGCATGGAGCCGACGCCGCTCGCATCGCACTGGCATCGGCTGGCGGGGCTCGTATGGCGCTTCGGCGGACGCTTCTACAACTTCCGCGGCCTGCGCGGGTTCAAGAGCAAGTTTCAGCCGCACTGGGAGCCGCGTTATCTCGCGGCGTCCGGTTCGGTCAGTGTGTTTTTCACTTTGGCGGACCTCTCGTTGCTGGCGGGAGGCTGGCGTTCATGAACAAGTCTGGCAAGAAACTGGCGGCGCTCGCGGCGGCCGCCGTCTGCGGCGTCTCCCTGATCGGCGCGGCGCACGCGAACACCGTTTCGGGCGGCCGCTACGGGCAGGTCACGGTGACGAAACCGGCCGGCGCGATGACGGGCTTCGTCGTGCTGTTGTCCGAAAAGAGCGGCTGGAGCGAGTCGGACCAGCAAGCCGCCGATGCACTCGCGGCCAAGGGCGCGATGGTCGTCGGCGTCGATACGCCGCGCTACGCCGCGCGCCTTGCCGCCGAGAAGAAGGAGACGTGTCATAACCTCGTCGGCGATGCGGAGGACATGAGCCATCAGCTCGAACGCACGGTACAGACGAGCCGCTATTTCTCGCCGATCTTCGCCGGTGCGGGCCAGGGCGCGACCGTCGCGGAACACGCGCTCCGCCAGGCGCCGGACAACACGGTGGCGGGCGCGGTGTCGCTCGCGCCGGAGGCCACGCTCGACGCGCGCTTCAAGCCGTGCCCGCCCGACCCGACCATCATCCACATGAAGGGCTTGCCGGGCTTCATGGAGCGCGCCGCGTGGCAGCCCGGCCGCACGAAGGCCGACGCGCTCGTCGCGATGACCGCGCCGCATCTCATCAAACCCGAAGCGCCCGCTGCGAACGACGTGTCCGATCTGCCGCTCATCGAACTGCGCGCGTCGCAGCCGACGGACTTGCTCGCCATCGTGATTTCCGGCGACGGCGGCTGGCGCGACCTCGACAAGACGATGGCGCTCGCGCTTCAGCGCGACGGCGTGTCGGTGATCGGCATTGATTCGCTGCGCTATTTCTGGAGCGAGAAGTCGCCGCAGCGCACGGCGGCGGATATTGCCCGCGTGGTCCGCACGTACAGCGCGCGCTGGCATACGAGCCACGTGGCGCTCGTCGGCTACTCGTTCGGCGCGGACGTGATGCCGTTCGCGTACAACCGTCTGCCCGACGACGTGCGGCGCCAGGTTTCGTATATCTCGTTGATGGGCTTCGCGCCCGAGGCGGATTTCCAGATTCGCGTCACGGGCTGGCTCGGCATGAAGGCGAGCGATAAGGCGCTCAAGGTGAAGCCGGAACTCGCGCAACTGCCGCCCGCGATGGTCCAGTGCATCTATGGCGAAAAAGAAGACGATACGCTGTGCCCGGCGCTGACGAAGACGGGCATCGACGTGGTAAAGCTGCCGGGCGATCATCACTTCGGCGGCGACTACGACGCGCTCGCGCGGCGCATTCTGGCCGGCTGGCGCAAGCAGATCGCGGCGAAGCGAGCGGCTTGAAGCTGCGGCTAGGGCCGGCTCCTTTGAGCCGGCCGTTTCGCTGATCGCTCAACTCTCAACTCGACAATTGCGCCGGCGTCTATCGCGTCGGCGTGTGCGTCCGTAGCGGGCGCGACTTGCCGCTACGCGGACCTCACTTCAGCGGCCCCAGATAATCCCGCTTGCCGATCGGCGCGCCCAGGTGGCGCAAGATGTCGTGAGTCGTCGCGACATGAAAATAGAAGTTCGGCAACCCGAAGCCGAACAGATAATCGACGCCCGAAAACGACGGCGAAAAGTCCGGAAATTTGAGCGTGACGGTGCGCGTCTCGCTGCCTTCCATCGCCGCTTCCTGAATGCTCTTCAAGTACGCGATCGTCTTCGCGATGCGTTCCTGCAACGCCGCGAAGCTGTCCTCGTTGTCCTCGAACTTCGGCGCATCGACGCCGGAAAGACGCTGCGCCGAGAGCTTCGCGGTATCGCTCGCGCGCTGAATCTGCGCGGCGAGCGGCAGCATGTCGGGCGCGAGCCGCGCGGCGATGACATCGGCGTGGGCGAGGCCTTTTTCATCGGCGAAGGCGGCGCCTTTCTCCAATAGCGACGAGCAGACTTCCAGCCCGCGGATGAACACCGGAATCGACGCGCGATACATCGAGAGGGACATGGTCTTGCGCTCCTTGACGTGATGCGGACCGTTGCGGCCCGAGTTGTTATGGGCGACAAGCATAGCGCCCGCCGCGGCGCTGCGCACAAACGGCGGGCTATGGTCGCGCGTGCCGCGCTTCCCACTCGCGCAGTTGCGCCTCATAGCGTTCGAGCGCCGCCTGATAGATGTCGAACACGCAAGGATTGCAGCCGCTCTGGCAGCAATCGCCCGGGGCGGGGCGCTCGGGCGGAGTGGGGCGCGGGTCGTCTGCGGGAGCGTCGGGATCTTGATTGTGCATTGAGCGTGGATGGCGGTTCATCGGGCGCGACTGGCGGCTGCGTTCGCAGGCCGCCACGTTTTGGCAGGCCGACAGTTGAGCTTGGACCGCCGGTTCGTCCGAGGCAAGCGCAAGCCATGCGTCCGCAAGCACCCCGACTGAGGTGCTAACGCAACGGCTAACTTTTGGCGGGTTCATCATGCGCTCAATGCGATACTGCCGCGAACGTCGCGAACGCAGTTGCGGCATCCGACCCACTCGACTGGACCGAAGGACTCCCTCGATGAATCAGACCATCAGGCTCGCGATCTTCGGCGCGCTATTGAGCGCGATGCTCGCCGGCTGCGCCTCGTCGCAGGATGCGTCCGACCGGGCGCGCGCCGCGCCGGGCAAGGACACGCCGTACAGCGCCGAAATCCGCCGCACGCAGTCCGGCATTGCGCACGTGCGCGCCGCCGACTGGGGCAGCCTCGGTTTCGGCTACGGCTACGCGCAGGCGCAAGACACGCTCTGTACGCTCGCCGATGGCTTCGTGACCTATCGCGGCGAGCGGTCCGCGTACTTCGGCGCGGACGCCCGCCTGCCGAGCGGATCGACGTTCGGCCAGCCGCGCAATCTGGACGCCGATTTCTTCTTCCGCTTAGTCGACGATCAAGCCGCCGTCGACCGTTATCGCGCCGCGCAGCCGCCCGAGTTGCGCAATCTCGTCGACGGCTTCGCATCCGGCTACAACCATTATCTGGCCGATCTGAAGGCCGGACAATTTCCCGGCGCGCACGCCGCTTGCCGCAGCCAGCCGTGGGTCGAGGACATCGCGCCGGACGACATCTACCGTCGAGTGATCGCGGCGAATCTGGCGGGCGGATCGGCGCGTTTCGTGCAGGCCATCGCGGCGGCGCACCCGCCAAAGCCAGGCGCGCAGCCGCCGGCCGCGTCGCTCGATATGAGAGAGCAGCGCGACGCCGTCGGCGACATGCCCGGCCTCGGCAGCAACGCGCTCGCGTTCGGCGCGCCGATCACGCGTGACAAGCGCAGCATCCTTTTCGGCAATCCGCACTGGTCCTGGCAAGGCCCGGACCGCTTTTATCAGGCGCAACTGACCATTCCCGGCCGCCTGAACGTGGCGGGCGTGTCGTTTCTCGGCATGCCGCTCGTCGTGCTCGGCTTCAACGAGAACATCGCGTGGACGCATACCGTTTCGACGGGCCGCCGCTTCGGCCTCTTCGAAATGACGCTCGATCCCGCCAACCCGACGCATTACCTCTTCGACGGCGCGAGCCAGCCGATGACACCCGTGCCGCTCACGGTGCGCGTGCGCCGCGCGGACGGCTCGCTCGAATCGGTCTCGCGCACGCTGTATCGCACGCGCTTCGGTCCGGTCGTCGATCTGTCGGCCATGAACGCCGGCCTCGGCTGGAACGCGCAGCGCGCCTACGCGTTCGCCGACGTCAACGCGGACAACGTGCGCAGCTTCGAAAACTTCTTCGCGTGGGACCAGGCTCGTTCGCTCGACGATTTCATCGCGATACAGAAGCGGTATAAGGCGATTCCGTGGGCCAACACGTTCGCCATCGGCCGGGGCGACCCGCGCGCGTGGTTCGCGGATATCGGCCCGATTCCCGGCGTGCCCGATGCGCTCGCCGACGCCTGCACGACGCCGACGGGCCGCGCCATGGCGAGCCGGATGCCGGGCGTGCCGGTCCTCGACGGCTCGAAAACCGCCTGCACATGGCGTACGGATCCCTCGAACGCGACGCCGGGCGCGCAGCCGGGCACGCTCCCGGTTGCGCAATTACCCAGCATGCTTCGTGGCGATTACGTCGGCAATTTCAACGACAGCTACTGGCTCACGAACGCGAACGTCCCGCTCACGGGCTACGCGCGCGTGCTCGGCGCCACGCGCTACGAGCAGTCCATGCGCACCCGCTACGGGCATCTGCTCGCGGCGCGGCTGCAGCGCGACCCCGGCGGCGTGACGCGGGGCGCGGTCGAGCAGGCCGTGCTGGAGACGCACTCGCTGTCCGAGCAGTTGTATCGTCAGCCGGTACTCGACGCCGTCTGCACGCCCGGCGACGCGACGAGCGCGCTCAACGACGCCTGCGACGTGCTGCGCAGCTGGAACGGCACGGCCGATATCGACGCCCGCGGCGCGAATCTGTGGGACGAGTTCTGGCGGCGCGTCACGAAGCTCGCGCCCGAGACGCTGGCCGCGACGCGCTTCGACGCGGCGCGCCCGCTCGCGACGCCGAGCGGCCTGAAGGCGGACAACACGGAAGTCGTGCAAGAGTTGCGGCAGGCGCTCGGCGGCGCGGCGCTCTCGCTGCGGCTCAACGGTTTCGCGCTGGATTCGCGACGTGGCGACCTGCTCCACACGACGCGCAACGGCGCGAACGTGCCGCTCTATGGCGGCTGCGACGACGCAGGCTACTTCACGGTCGTCTGCGCGGGGCGTCCGTTGGACCCGAAGGGTTATTCGATGGACGCGAACGGCCACGGCGACAGCTACATGCAGGTCGTCACGTTCACGGCCGACGGCGCGGCGGGCGTCGAGGCGGACACCATGCTCGCGCCGTCGGAATCGGACGATCCCGCTTCGCCTCGCTCGGGCGACGCCACGCGTCTGTTCGCGGCGAAGCACTGGCAGCGGTTCCCGTTCACCGACGAAGCGATCGAAGCCGATCCGGCGCTCACGCGAGTCGTCGTCACCGGCGCGCGTTGAGCTGACCTCGCGCGAGGCTTCGCGAGCCGGAAGTTTCCCGTCTATGATGGAGGTTTGCCCGCATGGAAACTCCGTCATGGCTACTGGCGACAGCACACCGCAAGAAGAAGCAGTCCGGCTCGACGCGTCCGCGCTGCAAGCATTCGTCGACCGCAAATGGAACGACGAGATCGTTCCGGCGCTCACCGATTACATCGCCGTTCCCGCCAAGAGCCCGATGTTCGACGTCGACTGGGCCCGCCACGGCTTCATCGAGCGCGTGGTCACGGACGCCGTCGACTGGGTGAAGGCGCAGCCGGTCAAGGGCTTGACAGTCGAGATCGTGCGGCTGACCGGGCGCACGCCGGTGATTTTCTTCGAAGCCCCTGCCACGCGCTCGGGCAGCACCGAAACGGTCGTGCTGTACGGCCATCTGGATAAGCAGCCGGAGTTCGAAGGCTGGCGCAGCGATCTGGGTCCGTGGACCCCGAAGCTCGAAGACGGGAAGCTCTACGGACGCGGCGGCGCGGACGACGGCTACGCGACCTACGCCAGCATCACCGCGCTCGCGGCGCTGGACGCGCAGGGCGTCGAGCGGCCGCGCTGCGTCGGCATCATCGAGACGTGCGAGGAGTCGGGCAGCTACGACTTGCTGCCGTACATCGACGCGCTGCGCGACAGGCTCGGCGACGTCGGACTCGTGATCTGTCTCGATTCGGGCGCGGGCAATTACGATCAACTCTGGCTGACCACGTCGCTGCGCGGGCTCGTCGCGGGCGACCTCGAAGTGCAGGTCCTCGAAGAAGGCTTGCATTCGGGCGGCTACGGCGGCATTGCGCCGTCGACGTTTCGCATCATGCGGCAACTGTTCGAGCGCTTGGAGGACGCCGCCACCGGCAATCTGCTGCCGAAAGACTTCCACTGCGGAATTCCGGCGCAACGCCTGCGCGAAGCGGAAGCCACGGCGCAGATTCTCGGCGACGATGTCTGGAAGAAGCTGCCGTGGAGCTGCGGTCAGGACGGAGGCAGCGTGCTTCCGACCACCACCGATCCGAAGGAAGCGTTGCTGAACTCGACGTGGCGGCCGTCGCTGACCGTGACCGGCGCAGCCGGCCTGCCGCCGCTCGCGGACGCCGGCAACGTGCTCGCGCCGCGCACCGCGTTCAAGCTGTCGCTGCGCCTGCCGCCGCTCGTCGAGGCGACGGAGGCGGTCGCGCAGTTGAAGTCCCTGCTCGAATTCGATCCGCCGTACAACGCGAAGGTCACCTTCAAACCGGAAGCGGGCGCGGCCACGGGATGGAGCGCGCCGGACCTCGCGCCGTGGCTCGCGTCGTCGCTGAACGACGCGTCGCGCCGGCACTTCGGCGCGGACGTCGCGTATATCGGTCAGGGCGGCACCATTCCGCTGATGAATACGCTGAAGGAAGGCTTCCCGCGCTCGCAGTTCATGGTGTGCGGCCTGCTCGGGCCGAAATCGAATGCGCACGGACCCAACGAATTCCTTCATGTGCCGTATGCCCGCAAGCTGACGGCGGCAGTGGCGGAAGTGATTGCGGCTGCGCCCTGAGCTTTTTCCACGGTTGTCCGACTGACGCCCGCGCTTGCGGGCGTTTTCTTTGGTTTGGCTGAAAATGAAACTGGTCAGGCCAGTTGATCGTCTGTAAAGTAGAAGGCCCCGCGTCGCACGTAGAGACGACGCGTCAGCAATCGACTTTGGAGACGAGAGTCGCAATGAACGAAACGAGCCAAACCGCAGTAAAAGAGCAGCGCATCGCCGCCGACACCTTGCATGCCTACGTCCGCGCCATCTGGGAACACGCCGGCAGCGCGGCGCGCGAGGCGGAACTCGTGGCCGATCACCTGGTGATGGCCAATCTGTCGGGCCACGATTCGCACGGCGTCGGCATGATTCCGCGCTACACGTCGTCGCTCGCCGACGGACAATTGCAGCTGAACACGCACGCCGAGATCGTCCGCGACGCCGGCGCGGTGCTGACCGTCGATGGCCGCAAGGGCTTCGGCCAGGTCGTCGCGTACGAGGCGATGGAACACGGCATCGAGCGCGCGAAGAAGTTCGGCGTGTGCGCGGTGGGGCTGCGCAACGCGCACCACATCGGGCGCATCGGCCACTGGGCCGAGCAATGCGCGAAAGCGGGCTTCGTGTCGTTCCACTTCGTGAACGTAGCGGGCGATCCGCTCGTCGCGCCGTTCGGCGGCATCGACCGGCGCTTCGGCACGAACCCGTTCTGCGCCGGGTATCCGCGCGACGGCAAGAACCCGCTCGTGCTGGACTTCGCGACGGCGGGCATCGCTTACGGCAAGACGCGCGTCGCGTATAACAAAGGCGTGAAGGTCGCGCCGGGCATGCTGCTCGACCACGAAGGCCGCCCGACCGTGGAGCCGAAAGTCATGCACGAGGAGCCGTTCGGCACGCTGACGGCGTTCGGCCTGCACAAGGGTTCGGGACTGGCCGCGCTGTGCGAGATTTTCGGCGGCGCGCTGTCAGGCGGCTACACGACGCACGAAAGCACGCTGGAGAAGTCGAGCGCCATCTACAACTGCATGACGTCGGTCATTCTCGATCCGAACGCCTTCGACGCGCCCGCCGCGCAGGCCGAAGCGGAAGCCTTCCTCGAATGGATGAAGGCGTCGCCGCGCGCCGAGGGCGTCGATGCGATCTACGCGCCGGGCGAGCCGGAAGAAGCGCGTCGCGCGGAACGCGGCGCGAACGGCGTGCCGATCGACCCGACGACGTGGAAGCAGATTCGCGAATCGGCGCAAAAATCCGGCATGACGGAAGCCGAGATTGCGCAATACGCGGACGCATTGAAGTAAGCGCAAGACGCTGGGCGGCCGAAATTGGTCAAGCCAATTTTGGCCGCGTGGTGACGATCAGCGCACCATCTCTTTCTCGATCCACTCGATCACCGACGTGCGCTTCGGTTGCCAGCCGAGGAGCGTGCGGGCGCGCTCGCCTCGTACGCGGCTGTTCGACCCGAGCCCGTACGACGCCATCTCGTAACCCCATTCCTCGATCGCCTGTTCCAGCGGCCAGTCTTCCGGGCCGCGCAGGCCGAGCGCCTTCGCCATCGCGGTCGTCATGTCGCGAAACTGCGCTTCGCCGCTTTCGATGAAGTAGAACGTGCCCGCCGGCGTCTTCGCGAGTGCCAGCCGGTACGCATCGACGACATCGTCGATATGGACGTTCGACCAGATATTCAAGCCGCGGCCGACGTGCCTGACGACGCCGCTCTTCTTCGCTTGCCGCTCGAGACGCGGCAACTGGACGCTCGCCGTGTCCGGAATCGCGCCGTGTCCGTAGATCAGCGTGTTGCAAAGTACCGCCGAGCGCACGCCGCGCTTGGCTGCGTCGAGCACGAGACGGTCGATGGCGACGCGCGGCGCCTTGTCGGCGGTCGGCTCGGGCAACTGCGCCTCGGTGTAGACGTCCTCCGACGCCTCGCCGCCCGACCCATCCCCGACGATGCTCGATCCGCTCGTGTGCAGCAGCGGCTTGTCCGAACCTTCGAGCGCACGCACCAATGCCTCGACCGCGCCGCGATGATCGCTGCTCGCCGCGTTGATGACGGCATCGGCGGATTGAGCTTCATCGGCGAGCAGGGCGCTGTCGTCCAGACTGCCGACGACCGGCTCGATGCCCGCGCGCTTCAGCGCATCGCGCTGTTCTTCGCGGCGAATGAGTCCGCGCACGCGATGCCCGTCACGAACGAGCCCCGCCGCAATCGATCCGCCGATGAAACCGCCCGCGCCAGTCACAAAGATATTCATTCGTTGCTCCATTGATTGATTCAGTGCGCCCAGTATCGTCCGTTTCGACTTTCGCAAAAAGCGTGTTAGTCTCAAAGCAACCTTGACTGCGATTCAATAATCGACGCGCTGCCATGAAGACCAATACCGACGAATTGCTCGTGTTCGTGACCGTCGTCGACAGCGGGTCCATGACGGCGGCGGCCGAACGCCTGCAACAGACGGTCTCGGGCGTGAGCCGGACGCTGACGCGGCTGGAGAAGAAACTCGATGCGACGCTCGTGCGCCGCACGACCCGTCGGCTGCAGCTCACCGACGAAGGCGAGCTGTTCCTGACCCGCGCCCGCGCGATACTCGCCGCGATGGACGACGCCGAGGAGGCGCTTTCCCGACGCCGCGAGCGTCCGGCGGGCCGGCTGCGCGTGGATGCGGCGTCGCCTTTCATGCTTCATTGCGTCGTGCCGCACGTCAGAGCGTTCGCCGCGCTATATCCGGATATTTCGCTGGAACTGACGAGTAACGAGCGCATCGTCGATTTGCTGGAACAGCGTGTCGATATCGCGATCCGGATTGGCGCGCTGCAGGATTCCACGCTGCACGCACGCGCGCTCGGCAGTAGCCGCTTGCGGGTGCTGGCTAGTCCGGCTTATCTTGCCGAACACGGCGAGCCGCGCGACGTCGACGACCTCATGCGCGCCCGGCTGATCGGCTTCACGGTGCCCGAAAGTCTCAACGACTGGCCGCTGCGCAATACGCGCGGAGGGCGCGAGGCGGAATCCGTCACCATTGAGCCCGCAATCTCAGCGTCGAGCGGCGAGACAATCCGGCAGTTGACAATCGACGGCGGCGGCATTGCGTGTCTCGCCGACTTCATGACTGCCGCCGACGTCAAGGCGGGCCGCCTGCGCCCGATTCTCGACGATGCGCTGCGCGACGTTCGCCAGCCGATCAGCGCCGTCTACTACCAAAGCGAGTCGATGGCCGCGCGCGCCCGCGCGTTCCTCGACTTTCTCGCGGGCAAGCTGTCGCTGTGACGGCACCGCTGCTCCCGCTCGATACAGGACTCCACGATGCCACCGATCGAAGCGATCAACGCCCCCGGCCTGCCGATTCCCGCCGGCCACTACAGCCATGCGACGCGAGCCGGCAATCTGATCTGCGTCTCGGGCCAGTTGCCCGTGCGCCCAGACGGCACGCACACCGGCGACCTTCCTTTCGAAGAGCAGGCCGAGCAGACCTTGCGCAACCTGCGAACGGTGCTCGAAGCGGCAGGCGCAGGGCTGAAGGACTGCATCGAAGTGACGGTCTATCTCGTCGGCGTCGAGCACTGGAAGGCGTTCAACGACATCTACGCGCGCCATTTCGGCGAGTGGAAACCGGCGCGCGCCGTCGTGCCGGTCGGCGCGCTGCATTACGGCTATCTGCTCGAAATCTCGGCGCGTGCGTGGGTTGAACAGGCTTCGGTCTAAGCGAGATCCAGCGCGTTGGTCAGATCGCCGAGCGGCGCTTCGCCGTTGGCCGCCATCGCCCGGTCGCGCGCGGCCACGCCGTCGAGCGGCGCAAGGTCATGCACGCGCGAGATGAAGCGCAGGATCGAGTTCGTGTCGTAAACCGTGTGATCGACATAGCCCTGTTTCCCGAACGGCGAGATGACGAGCGCCGGAATGCGCGAGCCCGGCCCCCAGCGGTCGCCCTTCGGCGGCGCGACGTGATCCCACCAGCCTCCGTTTTCGTCGACGGTCACGATGACGACCGTGTTCTGCCACTGCGGGCCGCGTCGGATATGCTCGATCACATTGGCGATGTGGCGGTCGCCCGAGGCGACATCCGCGTAACCGGCGTGCATGTTCAGATTGCCCTGCGGCTTGTAGAACGTGACAGCCGGCAGGCGGCCGGCGTCGATATCGGCGAGCAGTTTGTTCGTCGAAGGATCGTCACCGATGCCGGCATCGCGCACATGCCGTTCTCGGGCAGCGGTGCCGGGCGCGTAGTTGCGAAAGTAATTGAACGGCTGGTGGTGGTACTGGAAGTCGGGCACCGCGCCCGTGTCGCGGTGGTCGAGCGCGTATTGCCACGCGCCGCTGTACCAGGCCCAGTCAACGCCCTTGTCCGACAAGCGGTCGCCGATGGTCGCGTAGGTTTGCGGCGGGAGGACAAGCGCGTTCGACGTATCCGCGAGGCGCGGGTCGCCGCCGGGCGCGGGCTTCACGTTGCTCGGCTGATACGGCGCGAACATGGTATTGACCGCGTAGCCGTCGGCGGTCAGCGCGCCGTCGCGCACGAACTTCGGCGGGCCGTCCAGCGCGGACTTCGGCGAATCCGGCGCAAGCTTCAGACGCGTGCCGGCTGGGTCGTCGCCGTCGACGACAGCCAGCAGTTTCGCCGCCGGGCCGTTTTTCGCGTCCGGATAGAAGGGTGCTTGCGCCGATATCAGGAAAATGTGGTTCAGCCACGAACCGCCGAATGCGGACATGAAGAAGTTGTCGCAGAGCGTGTACTGCTGCGCCAGGCCCCAGAGCTTCAGCGTATCGGGCGAATTTCGGTAGTGGCCCATGACGAGACCGCCCGAGTCGCCCCACGCCGCGAACTGGTTGTTGCGCCCGGCGTTGATCTGCATCTGGTTCTGATAGAAGCGATGCACCAGATCACGCGTGATGACGCTGTTGGGAAGCGGGTCGCCGTGCGCGTCCATGAGGCGGAACGGGCCGTTGGGCAGTTCGCTGATTTGATGTTCCGCAATGGCGTAACGCTTGCCGTCCACTTCCTGCGCCTGCGGCACGAGGCCGCCCCAGATCTTGGGCAGCGTGGGCAGGGGCGTCACCCCGTCGCGGTCGAACTGCGTGTACTGCGCGGACGTCACTGCGGAGAGCGGATACTGCACGCCCGGATAGTCGCCGTAGAGATTCGTGAAGCTGCGGTTTTCGGCGTAGATCACGACTATCTGGCGCACATGCGCCGCGAGCGCGCGATCCAGCGTAAGGTCTGCCGCCGTCTTCGGCGCGGCCGGCTTGTGATCGAACAGATTGCAGCCGCCGAGGGACCATCCGGCAAGGCCGACGCCCGCAGCCAGCAAGCGCCGCCGCGCCGGGTCGGCGGGGGCGTCAGGGCTTGCGGGAAGTTCGTGATTCGGCTCGATGTTCGGCTTGTCGTTCGGCTCGTCGTTCGGTTTCATCGCGTGACTCCTCGTTGCATGCACACGCCTGCCGGCGCGCGGATGATCGACGCAGAACAACGACGGCCGCGTGACGCTGCGCCTCGTTGGGTCTGACAGCGCATGATGCCGCATCGACCGGCTGCCGGAAACCCGGCCGAACGGCATAAGCAAAAAAACCGGAACATGCGATTTTGCCTATGACATTCGGCCGACTGGAAACCGCCGGGCCGCGTGACTAACATCAACTGAACACGAGCTTTAGTCCGACGAGAACGAGGGTGGCGGCGAGCAGGTAGCGCAGCAGTGCTTCGGGCGCCTTGGACGAGAGATTGCTGCCGATCACGATGCCCGGAATCGAGCCCACGAGGAGCGACACGAGCAACGACCAGTCGACCGAGCCCATCATCCAGTGGCCCGCGCCGGCGATCAGCGTGAGCGGCACGGCGTGCGCGACGTCGGAGCCGACGATGCGCACGGTGGCGAGGCGCGGGTAGAGCAGCAATAGCACGGTCACGCCGATAGCTCCGGCGCCCACCGAGGTGAAGGAAACCAGCATGCCGAGAATCGCGCCGGTCAGCACGGTCCACGCCGCCGTGCGCGCGGGCCGTTCCGGGCGGCTGCGGCCCTTGCGGTAAGCGAAGCGCGCGAGCTGCGGCCGGAGCACGAGGGAGACGGCGGTGATCAGGAGCGCCGTGCCGAGGATCAACTGGATCAGCCGCGCCGTGCCGGGCGAGGTAATGCCGTGCTGATTCAGGAAGTACAGGGTGACGGCGGCCGCGGGCATGCTGCCTGCCGCCAGCCTGCCGGTGATGCGCCAGTCGACGGACCCCTTCAGGCCGTGGACGAGCGTTCCCGCGGTTTTGGTGGCGGCGGCGTAGAGCAGGTCGGTTCCCACGGCGGTGGCGGGATGGATACCGAACAGGAGCACGAGCAGCGGCGTCATCAGCGAGCCGCCGCCCACGCCGGTCAGCCCGACGAGAAAGCCGACGGCCAACCCGGAAGCGGAATAAAGTAAGTCGATATGCGGAAACATGCGCGCGGGGAGAACCGGACAGGCGTCGGTGGGTCGAAAAACCGTCGATGATAGCCGGTCAGCGGTTCACCTGCTGCACGGAACCCGCGCGTGAACCGCCGGCCGTTCGCCTCTAACGGCTCAAGGCGTATTGCGAACCGCCACTTTGCGCCATCGGGCGCCCCTTTCACGTCACTTTCAGGAAGGTGCAATGGATACGAAGGAACAGACGCAGAACCCGACGCAACAGCAACAACAACAGCAGCAACAGCAGCAGTTGACGGCGACGGACGAGGCATTCATTCCCACGGAGAACGTCAACCAGCCCACCGAACGGCAATTCGTCCTCAAATCCGGCAACACCTTCGCCGTCTACGACGCCAACGGCGACATACGCGGTCGTGACGACGGCCTGTTCGTCAACGACACCCGCGTGCTCTCGGAACTCGTGCTGACCTTCGGCGGCCGCGCGCCTTCGCTGCTATCGGGCAGCGTTTCCAGCGATAACGCCGTATTCACCGCGCATCTGACGAACCGGCCTTTGCCGCCCATCGGCGGGGCACGCACGCCGGAGGGTGTGATTCACGTCGAGCGCAAACGTGTGCTATCGGGGCACGTGCTGCACGAAAGCATCGTGCTCACGAACTACGGCACGGAACCGTCGACGGTGCCGCTTTCCATCTCGTTCGCCGCCGACTTTCTCGACATGTTCGAAGTGCGCGGCACGATTCGACCGAAGCGCGGCACCTTGCGCCCGCCCGCAGTCGAAAACGGGGAAGTCGTACTAAGTTATATCGGGCTGGACGAAGTGGAGCGCACCGCGCGCATTCAGTTCACGCCCGCGCCAGATGTTCTCTCGCCGACTCGCGCCGACTACGCGCTCCATATTCAGTCGGAAACGGCGATTTCGGTGTATCTGTCGGTCACGGCGGTCACGCACGCGCTGAACGACGCCAGCGAGGAGAGCAAGCGCAACGCCGCGGAAGCCGCGGAATGCGCGCCGGAGTCGGGTCGCCCGGCCATCCGCGAGGCGCTCGTCGATGCGCACCGCAGCATGCGGGACAAGCGCCGTGCCGGCGCGCGCGTCAGATCGAGCAATCCGCTTTTCAGCGAATGGATCGACCGCTCGCTCGCGGACCTCGGCTTGCTGACCACGGATCTCGAAACCGGCCCGTACCCGTACGCGGGCATTCCGTGGTTCTCGACGCCGTTCGGTCGCGACGCCATCATCACGTCGCTTCAGATGCTCTGGCTGCAACCGACGCTTGCGCGCGGCGTCCTGCGCTTTCTGGCTGCGCATCAGGCGCGCGAAGACTCGGCGTTCAGGGACGCCGAAGTCGGCAAGATCATGCACGAGACGCGCAAGAGCGAAATGGCGGCGACGGGCGAAGTTCCGTTCGCGTTGTACTACGGCGGCGTGGACAGCACGCCGCTTTTCATCGTGCTTGCCGGCGCGTATGCGGAGCGCACGGGAGACCGCGCGCTCATCGACGAAATCTGGCCGGCGCTGCAACTGGCCGCCGGCTGGGTCGCCCGCCATTGCGACCGAAACCCGCATGGTCTGTTGAGCTACCAGCGGGCGACCGAATACGGCCTTGCCAATCAGGGCTGGAAGGACAGTCATGATTCCGTGTTCCATGCAGACGGCCAGTTTCCCATCGGGCCGATCTCGCTCGTGGAGGTGCAGGCTTACGCATCGACGGCGTTCTCCACGATGGCGCGCCTTGCCCGCGAGCGCGGCGAGCATGAGCGCGTTGCCGAGTTCGAGCGGCGCGCCGAGCACATACGCGAACGGGTCGAGGCGCTGTTCTGGATGCCCGAGATGGACTTCTACGGCATCGCGCTGGATGGGCGCAACGAGCTCTGTCGGGTGCTCTCGTCGAATGCGGGGCATCTGCTTGCATTCGATCTCGTCGAGCGCAAGCGCGGCGAGGCGGTCGCGCGGCAGCTGGAATCCGCGCTTTTTCACACCGGCTGGGGGGTGCGCACGCTGGCGGCCGGGCAGCCGCGCTTCAATCCGATGTCGTATCACAACGGCTCCGTATGGCCGCATGACTCGGCCATCTGCGCGCGCGGCCTTGCGCGCTACGGCGAGCGCGGGGCGGCGGTCGGCTTGTTGCAATCGCTGTTCGAGGCGGCTGTCACGTTCGACATGCGCTTGCCGGAGCTCTTCTGCGGCTTCACGCGGCAACGCGGCGAGCGGCCCATTGCGTATCCCGTAGCGTGCCTGCCGCAGGCGTGGGCAGCCGGCTCCCCGTTCATGATTCTGGAGGCGTGTCTGGGCGTGACGATCGACGCGGTCAACGACGAGATTCGCGTCGACCGGCCGCAGTTGCCCGAAGGCATCGACTGGCTGGAGATCGGGGATCTGCGCATCGGCGAGAAGAACGTCACCATCACGTTCCGGCGCGTGGGCGGGCAAGTGGTGCCGTCGGTGGAAGGCGATGCGCGGGTCGTGGCGGTGCTGTGAAGTCGGGAGGGCGCGCGGCGGATGCCGGGCGCCCTCGCCGGAGAGGGAGCGTGATTGGGGGCAGCAGCCGTCAGGTTGCCGAGTGAGTACAGCCGCTGATCAAACTGCCGCCCAGCGCCTTGCCACCAGCGCAGCGCCGAGCGAAGCGAACGCCAACTCAAACCGCGACACTCCCGACATAATTCTCCGCGAGCGCCGTGGCCGCCGCGCGCGACGTCGTCACGTGCTCCAGCTCGGCGACTTGAAGCCGCTGCTCGAAAGGCGACGTGTCGTCGAGCTTGTGCAGCATGCGCGTCATCCACCATGAGAAGTGCTCGGCGCGCCACACGCGCTTGAGCGCGGTCTCGGTGTAGCGCGCAAGCCCGGCCGCGTCGTTGTTTTCGTAGTAGCCGATGAGCGCCGCCGTCAGCACGCGCACGTCCGACACCGCGAGATTCAGGCCCTTCGCGCCGGTCGGCGGCACGATGTGCGCGGCGTCGCCTGCGAGGAACAGCTTGCCGGATTGCATCGGCGTCGAAACGAAGCTGCGCATGCCGACGATGTTCTTCTGAAAGATGCGCCCTTCGGTAATCTGCCAGCCGTCCGCCGTATCGACGCGTGCGTGCAGCTCGGCCCAGATGCGGTCGTCGGACCACGCATCCACCGAGTCCTTCGGGTCGCACTGGAAGTACATGCGCTGCACGCCCGGCGAGCGCGTGCTGATGAGCGCGAAGCCGCGGTCGTGCCGCGCGTAGATGAGTTCGTCGGACGAAGGCGGCGCTTCCACCAGAATGCCGAACCAGCCGAACGGATACACGCGCTGATAGTCCTGCCGCACCGCCTCCGGAATGCACTGGCGCGATACGCCTTGCGAGCCGTCGCAGCCGATGATGAAGTCGCACTCCAGCTCTTCGTCGCGTCCCTCGTGACGGTACTTGATGCGCGGCTTGCGGTCGCTGTTCTCGGCAAAGTCGTGCAGCGACACGTCCGACACGTTGAACTTGAGCGCCCCGTTCGCCGCCAGGCGCGCCGCGACCAGATCCTTGATGACTTCGTGCTGCGCGTAGACCGTGATCGAGTGGCCGGTCAGTTCGGTCAGCGCGATGCGTCGCCGCTGTCCTTCGAACGCCAGTTCGAAACCGTGATGCAGCGCGCCTTCGGCCTGCATCCGCGCGCCGAGGCCGGCTTCGTTGAGCAGGTCCATGGTGCCTTGTTCGAGCACGCCCGCGCGAATGGTGGATTCGATGTCCTGCTGGCTGCGCACTTCGAGCACGACCGATTCGATGCCGCGCAGATGAAGGAGGTGAGAGAGCAGAAGCCCCGCCGGGCCCGCGCCGACGATGCCGACTTGAGTACGCATGAATGTCTCCGTTGCGTCGTGATGTTGTGCGTACAGTGTCGGCATCGCGTCGATATGCCGCAACGCGATACAGCGGATAGCGCCTATCCATTATCGAGATACCGGCCGCAAAGGCCCGTCAAACCGGGTCCGGTGTTTGCTGACCGAGGGTTTATCCCGACTCATCAACACGAGGACACCGACATGGACGCAAGCGCATATCCGAAGCCGCCTTTCGCCGACCAGCAACAGGAACGCACGCCGGGCCTGACCGAAGCGATGAATCCGAAGCCCGATCATGGCGAAGAGACTTACAAGGGCAGCGGCAGGCTTGCCGGCAAAGCGGCGCTGATTACGGGCGGCGACAGCGGCATCGGCCGCGCGGTGGCGATCGCCTTTGCGCGCGAAGGGGCGGACGTCGCCATCGCCTATCTGGACGAGCACGACGACGCGAAGGAAACCGCGCGCTGGATCGAGCAGGCGGGGCGCAAGGCGCTCTTGCTGCCCGGCGACATCACGGATCGCCAGCATTGCCGCGACATCGTCGCGAAGACGGCGGATGCGTTCGGCCGGCTCGACGTACTCGTGAACAACGCGGCGTATCAGATGACCTACGACAGCCTCGAGGAAATCAGCGACGACGAGTGGGACAAGACCTATTCGACGAACATCGGCGCGATGTTCCGCATCACGAAGGCGGCGCTCGCGCATATGAAGGAAGGCGCGGCGATCGTGAACACGACGTCCGTGAACGCCGACGCGCCGAATCCCGGCCTGATCGCGTATGCGAGCACGAAGGGCGCGATCCAGAACTTCACGGGCGGACTCGCGCAGTTGCTCGCCGAGCGCGGCATTCGCGTGAATTGCGTCGCGCCGGGCCCGATCTGGACGCCGCTGATTCCGTCCACGATGCCGGCCGAGAAGGTGAAGAACTTCGGCTCGCAGGTGCCGATGAAGCGCCCCGGACAGCCCGCCGAACTCGCGGCCGCCTATGTGATGTTGGCCTCGGACGAGGGCAGCTACATCTCCGGCGCGACCATCGCGGTGACGGGCGGCAAGCCGATCATCTGACCGGCCTGCCGGCTACCCTCGCAGGCCCGAGACTTACTCGCCCGCCGCTTCCTTCAACTGGTTGCGGCGGTATTCGCCCTGGCGCGTGAGCATCCAGCCGGGGTACTCGGCCGGCAACTGGCTCACTTCGTTGAGCGCGGCGAGTTCGTCCTCGCTCAGCCGCACGTTCGTCGCCGCGATGTTGTCATCGAGCTGCTCGATACGCTTCGCGCCGACGATCACGCTCGTCACCACCTTCTGGTGCAGGAGCCACGCAAGCGCGATCTGCGCAACCGACACGCTCTTCGCCTCGGCCATGCGGCGCATCACGTCGATGCAGTCGTACGCGCGATCGACGTTCACCGGCGGGAAGTCGAACTTCGAGCGGCGGCTGCCTTCTTCCTTGCCGCCTTCGCGCGTGAACTTGCCCGAGAGCAGGCCGCCCGCGAGCGGGCTCCACACCATGAGGCCGACGTTTTCGCTTTGCAACAGCGGCACGAGTTCGCGTTCCAGATCGCGTCCGGCGATCGTGTAATACGCCTGCAACGATTCGAAGCGCGCGAGCCCGAGCCGCTCCGAAATGCCGAGCGCCTTCATGATCTGCCAGGCCGCCCAGTTCGACACGCCGATATAGCGCACGTGGCCGTGCTGCACGAGCGTATCGAGCGCGCGCAGGGTTTCTTCGATCGGCGTGGCGGGATCGAAGCCGTGAATCTGATACAGATCGACGTGATCGAGTTGCAGGCGCTTCAAGCTGGCCTTCACGCCGTCGATGATGTGAAACCGCGACGCGCCGCGCGAATTGACGCTCTTGGTGCCCGCTTCGCCCAGAATCTTCGTCGCGACGACGACATTCTCGCGCGGCACTTTCAGGTTCTTGAGCGCCTGTCCGGTGATGATTTCCGACTGGCCGTCGGCGTAGACATCGGCGGTGTCGATGAAGTTGATGCCCGCGTCGAGCGACCGGCCGACGAGCTTGTCCGCGTCCGCCTGCTGAAGCTGGCCGATGTTGTCCCAGATGCCGCCGCCGCCGCCGAACGTCATGGTGCCGAGGCACAGTTCGGAGACGAAGAGGCCGGTGTTGCCGAATTTCCTGTAGCGCATGGTTGCTCCCGAGTGGACGATAGGCGTGAAGCGTTCGCTAAAAAGCGACGAGCGTTCGGTGCCGCCAATGCAGTATCGTCCGGCAACGCGCGGCGTTCATAGCCTGATCCTGTCGAATCCTTGCCTGTTCCTGCAAACGCGGGGGCAGCTTGCGCGCACGATCGCGCTCGCGCGAGTAAGCTATGTCGACTTCTTCCACGCTCGAGTCCCTTTCGGAAACCATGGCGCTGAACGACACGCCCGGCCTCGCCGGCAAAGATGCTCACGATCATTCCCGCGAAACGCACCGCGTTTCATCCGACTCCACGCTCGATCAGGCGCGTCTCGATCTCGTCGCGCTGATCGACCGCTTTACCGTAGGCTGCGAAGGCACAACGGAGACGCCGGTGCCGGGCCTGTTCCTGCATCGCGTGATGAATCCCGGCGGGCCGAAGCCGGGCATTCAGACGCCGGCGCTGGCGCTCATCGCGCAGGGTTCGAAGCGGGTGATCGTCGGCGACGACGTGTATGTCTACGACCCGATGCACTATCTCGTTTCGTCGGTCGATTTGCCGGTGATCGGCCAGGTCACGGTCGCGAGCGATTCGGAGCCGTATCTCGGCCTGCGGCTCGACCTCGATGTCGAAGAGATCACCTCGCTGATTCAGGACCAGAACCTGCCGCCCGCGACGCAGACCGACGCTTCGCGCGGCCTGTTCGTCAATCGTCTCGGCACGTCGATGCTCGACGCGGTGCTGCGCCTCTTGCGCCTCATCGACACGCCGGAAGACGTGCCGATCGTCGCGCCGCTCGTCAAGCGCGAGATCCTGTACCGGCTGCTGATGAACGGCTCGGGCGCGCGGCTGCGCCAGATTGCGCTCAACGACAGCCAGACGCAGCGCATCGCGAAAGCCATCAAGCTGCTGCGTCAGCATTTCGATCAGCCGTTGCGCGTGGAGGACATTGCGAAGGACGTGCATATGAGCGTGTCGTCGCTGCATCATCACTTCAAGGCCGTGACCGCGATGAGCCCGCTGCAATATCAGAAGCAGTTGCGCTTGCAGGAAGCGCGGCGGCTCATGTTGCTCGATATCGCGGATGCCGCGACGGCCGCGCATCGCGTGGGCTACGAAAGCGCATCGCAGTTCAGCCGCGAGTACAGCCGGCTCTTCGGCGCGCCGCCGCTGCGCGATACGCGCCGCTGGCGCGATGCGGCCGCCGCCGGCGCCTGAGCCGCACGACGCACGACGCACGACGCACGACGCACGACGCACGACGCACGACGCACGACGCACGACGCACGACGCACGACGCACGACGCACGACGCACGACGCACGACGCACGACGCACGACGCACGACGCATCACGCATGACCTCACGAATGCTGACCAGCGATGCGTCGGCGCTGCCGCATCGGTTTATTTCATCGTCCGCGGAATAACGCAGCGCCGCGAGACGTTCTGCGGAAACTGCCACCTACTTTTTCTGCGAGGAAGATGAAATGAACAAGCACATTTGGATGGCCGTCACCGTAACCGTCGCGAGCGCCGCTGCCTGCGTCGCGTCGTCGGCTTTCGCTGCGGCGCCGAAGGAAGCCAACGGCATGTATGTCGACGAAAACGGCATGACGCTCTACACGTTCGACAAGGACACCAAGGGCAGCCCGAGCGCGTGCACCGGCGGCTGCGCAGAAGCGTGGCCGGCTGCGATGGCGAGCGACTCCGACCAGCCGAGCGGCAAATGGACCACCGAATCCGCCGACGGCGGCAAGCAATGGGCCTACGACGGCAAGCGCGTGTACCGGTTCGCCAAGGACACGAAGCCCGGCGACAAGAACGGCGACAACTTCCGCAACGTGTGGCACGTGGTCAAGCCTTGAAGCACTGACCGGCGCTTGATCGAAGAACGCTCCGAAGCACGCTCGTGAACTTCGAGCACGATCTTCTCGCGCATCTCCCGCAGTTGCGCCGCTATGCGCGCGCGCTGACGGGCGATCGCGCGTGGGCCGACGACCTCGTGCAGGATGCCACCGAACGCGCGCTCAACCGCGCCGGCATGTTCCGCGCGGGCACGAACCTGCGCGCATGGCTTTTCACGATCATGCGCAACATCTATATCGACCAGTTGCGCGGACGCCGCGATATTGCCGTCGACGATGAAACCGCGCCCTGGCGGCAGATGGCCGCGCCGCGCGGCGAAGTCGATGGCCTCGTGCTGCGCGACGTGCAGCGCGCGCTGTACTGCCTGCCGGTCGAGCAGCGCGAAGTGATGCTGCTCGTATGCGTCGAGGAAATGAGTTATCAGGAAGCGTCGCAGGTGCTGAACGTGCCGGCGGGCACGGTCATGTCGCGCCTCTCGCGGGCGCGCGAACATATGCGCGTTTTGCTGGGCGAGGAGAAGGGGCGTCCTGCGCCGTTGAAAGTGGTGAGCCGTTCATGACGAATCAAGACCGCCCGGCCGACGACAACGAGCGCGTGTTGCAGGCGCTCTCCGCCTATATCGACGACGCGTTGCCCGGCGACGAACGCGACGCGACCGCCGCGCGCATCGCGAACGACGCCGCCTGCGAAGCGACAGTGGCCGCTTATCGCGCGCAGGACAACGCGTTGCGCGCGCTGTTCGCGGCGGAACAGGCGGAGCCGCAGATCGTCGTGATGCGGCCGCCCGCGAGGCAACGTTATCTGCTGGCTGCGTGCCTGCTGGTCGTCGGTATCGCGTGCGGATTTCTCATGCACATGCTGCTGCCCGCGTTGGGCGAGCCACGTGCGCGTTTCGCGGAGCGCGCGGATATCGCCTATGCGGTGTATGCGCCCGAGCAGCGCCACGCGGTGGAAGTGGCGGCATCGCAGCAGGATCATCTCGTGAACTGGCTGTCGAAGCGGCTCAACCGGACGCTCACGATTCCGTCGCTTGCGGAGTACGGCTTCGAGCTCGTCGGCGGGCGTCTTTTGCCGGGCGAAGAAGGGCCGGCTGCGCAATTCATGTATCAGAACGCATCGGGCGAACGCCTCACGCTGTACATGACGACCGTCGCACGCAACGACGCGAAGGTCAGAATGCTGCGCGACGGTCCGCGCACGACGTACTACTGGGCATCGGATCGCGTCGGCTATGCGCTCTCCGGGCAGATCGGGCAGGCGAAGCTGCAGGCGATCGCCTATGACACGTGCAAGGAGCTGGGCGGGGATCCGAAGAATTGGTGATGAGTCGATTCACGCAATGTCTGTTTAGACCCAAGCGTCAGGTGCCGTGACAGAAATCCATACATAGCATTGTTCGTTAGCGCTACCCTTGCAGCGCCGATTTCGGCATTGATAGGGAATGCTTAATATGCCTAAAGACGTTTATGTGTGCGCAGAGGCCGATGCGGGTAGCGACTTGCGCGGTGCCCGGTTCGTTGACATTCGGCTCATTAGCTCCGAGATGGCTGCGCTGTCGCAAGAACTAATCGCGTTATCTAGCCGAGCCAGCGCGATGACTTGCGGGAACCGTTGGTCTACGCCGCATCCTTTTAGCGCAGTGCGCGAAGCAACAAGGTCTTGAGCATGCCGGTTCGCTGCATTTTCACTCTGAATAATCGCCGCACTTCTACGCTCGTGTGTGAAGGGTATGGAACGGTAGAGGCGTTCTCGGGTCAAAAGGAAGGCCGGGATAATCCGGCACGGATTGAGACGCCCGACATCGGTCCGATACCGCCGGGGATCTATTATCTAGTGGACCGGCAATCCGGTGGACTGCTGGGGAGAATGCGCGACCTCCTCTCACCGATCGCTTCGACCGACCGCACGAAATGGTTCGCGCTGTGGAACCCGAAAAGCGGCGATGTAACGATGGTAAACGGCGTCGCGCGTCGAAACTTTCGCTTGCATCCCGAAGGCCGACGCGGACTTAGCGAAGGCTGCATTACTTTAGTAAATCCCGCTGAATTCGAACTGTTACAACGATTCATTCGGCGTTCGCCGCCAGTTTTGTCGGTGCCAGGATCCTCGATGAAAGCATATGGCACGGTGACGGTTCGATGATGACTCCGCGTACATCAACCCTTCTACGGCGCGCGGCCTTAGGTGGCATCTTTATGATCGGCTCGGTCATCGGGGGCGTGTGGTTGACCCGAGCCATCGTAATCCGTGAGGACGAGATGCCTTATTGGATGGACGTCGCCACGCGCCGTCTATTGGCCGCGTTTGGCGCTAACGATCCACCTATCGAAGACATTATCGACACCAGTCTTCTAGCAACGTTTCTTCTTTGCTGGATGGTTGCGAGCATCGGCATGCTTTGTTTGTGGCGCGTCGCGAAGTGGTGGCGCGCGACGCAACACCGGTGAGCACAGAGGCACGAAACGCGCACACACGGACTCAGTTCGTCGTGTGTTACAGGACTTCTCGAATGACTTCAGATATCTTTATCCATTTCGACGGCATCAAAGGCGAATCACAAGATGCGGATTTCCTCAATGCCATCGACGTAATTCACTGGCAGTTCCTGATCGAACAAGATGCACGCATGCTGTCAGGCTCCGGCGGCGGCGCAAGCAAAGCCTCAGTGTCCGAACTCGTGTTTCAGCACGAGATGGATTGCGCATCACCGACGCTCGCGGCGTTCTGCTTCCAAGGAAAGCACATAAGCGAAGTTAAACTTTCGATGCGCAAAGCGGGGGGATCGCCGTTCACGTTCTATCGCATCACGATGTCCGATGTGGTGATCACAAAGGTCCTTCCTTCGGCTGATGGCGGTTACGCGATCGAAACAGTCGGTCTATCGTTCTCACGCATGAAGCAAGAATATATTCTGCAGAATCGGCATGGCGGCGCGATGGGTGCCGTTACGGGATTGATTGACATGAGGAACAATCAGATCGCATAGGCCCCAACGCAGTCTTGTACACTAACGACCGGCCAAAAAACAAGAAGCCGCAGCACCCAACGCGCTGCGGCTTTCCCATCGAGCCAAATCCGCCCGCTCAACCGTGATGCGCGTGATGACGTTCCCACTCCGCGCGCTGCCAATAACGATGGCCGTCCCAGTAACGATCGCCGTGCCAGCCCATCTTCACGGCATGGTGATGCTCGTGATGCACGTTGGCAGAGGCGACGTTCACGAGGCCCATGCCCAGCGAAGCAGCAACGGACGCGATAAGCAGGCTCTTCTTTGTCTTGTCGAACATGATTGGCTCCTTGGTATTGTGACGACTCGCAGCGTGTCAGACGGTTGCGGCCTTAGCGGTAGTAGTCGTGATGGTGGTGATAGCCGCCGCCATCGGGCACGATAATGCAGCCCGACAGCGTGCTTCCCAACACCACGCTCAGCACTGCAAGAATCGCTAACTTCTTCATGGGTTTCTCCGTGTGAATCCGTGGAAACCAATTTAGCCGTTAGCAAAATGACAAGCCGTGTTCGTTTGTAAGCAAAAGTGTTGCCTGAAATATTTACGAAGCGGGCTTATGAACCACGGCGCTCATAGCCGTTCATCGCACGATCTGCGGCTTCATGTTCGGCGTGAGCGAGACGCCGACCACTTGTCCGTCGCGCACGCCGCACCGGCTATCGACGCGCATCCATTGCGCCTTGCCGCGCGCCTTGGCGAACGCGCGCATCAAGATCACCTGGTCGACGGGAATGGGATTGGCGGGGCTCAGAATCGGCGTGTCGTCGTCGATCTTCGCGGACAGCACGCGGCGGTCCGGCACGATCAGCGTGTCGTACTTCGGCGCATTCTCGACCCAGCGGTCGAAGGCCGCGACGCATTGCACGACGGTATCCGGCACATGCAGGCGCGTGAGATACGAATAGTCTTCGGTAGGGTCGGGCGTCTCTTGAGCCTGAACGATCTGGAACAGCGACGCCGAAAGCAGTAGCGCGAAGAGCGCAGGGGCGATCAAGGTTTTCATGCAGTCACAATGGGCGATGTCGGCAGGGAACGAGAAGGAGCACGGACGCGCATCGCGGGCAGAAGCGCGCGCCTCGTTTTTGAGATGCCGAAGTATACCGTGCGAGGTTTTTCTGCGTCGAGCGCATCGAAGATCGAATGCCGATCGAAAGCCTCGACGTCGCGTTGTATGCTTGTCGTGAGCCGGCTTATGAATCGAGGCACATCATGAAAGAAGCGCGATGGGCGCAGCGGGACGGCAGAGGGCTCGAGCACCTCATGCTCGACGAGAGGTCCGATGGCGTCGTCATCGAAAGCGTCGTCGCGGGCGAAGGCGAGGCCGGGGCGTTCGGCATCACATACCGCATCGAGTGCGATGTGCGCTGGCAGGTCACGCGGCTCGCCGTGAAGCTCGCAGGCGGCGGGTCTATCGATCTGCATCGCGCGCAGGCGTGGACCGACGAGCACGGCGCGCCGCAAGAGGCGCTCGACGGCTGCACCGACGTGGACATCATCGCGACGCCGTTCACCAACACGTTGCCCATCCGCCGCCTCCGCTTGCAGCCGGGCGAGCGGCGCGAGATTCGCGTCGCGTACGTGCGTGTGCCGGAGATGACCGTGAGCGCCGTCGCGCAGGCCTATACATGTATCGAGCCGAACAGGCGTTACCGCTTCGAAGGACTCGACACGGGGTTCACCGCCGAGATCGCGGTCGATGAAGACGGCCTCGTGACCGACTACCCCGGGCTCTTCGAACGAATCGCGTAAAGACGCGCCGGGCCGCAAGCGGCGATAATGCAGGTCATCGAAGACTTTCTGGCATGACTCAAACGATGACCGATACCGCACTTACTCCTGAATCGACAAACGGCCCGCGGCTCACGAGCCTCTCGCATGGCGGCGGGTGCGGCTGCAAGATCGCGCCGGGCCTCCTCGCCGATCTGCTCAAGCGCAGCGCGCCGATGCCCGCGTTTCCGAATCTGCTCGTCGGTAACGACACCGCCGACGACGCCGCCGTGTACCGGCTCAACGATGAACAAGCCATTGTCGCGACGACGGACTTCTTCGTGCCGATCGTCGACGACCCGTTCGACTTCGGCCGCATCGCCGCGACCAACGCGCTGTCCGACGTCTACGCGATGGGCGGCAAGCCGATCCTCGCGCTCGCGCTCGTCGGCATGCCGATCAACGTGCTGCCGCACGAAGTCATCGCGCAAGTCCTGAAGGGCGGCGAAGCGGTGTGCGCGGACGCGGGCATTCCTGTCGCGGGCGGTCACTCGATCGACTCGGTCGAGCCGATTTATGGGCTCGCGGCGCTCGGCATCGTGCATCCGTCGCGCGTGAAGCGCAACGCGGCGGCCCGCGCGGGCGACGTGCTGATTCTCGGCAAGCCGCTCGGCGTGGGCGTGCTCTCGGCGGCGCTCAAGAAGAATCAGCTCGATGCGTCCGGCTATGCCGCGATGATCGCCGCGACCACGAAGCTCAATCGCCCCGGCGCGGAACTCGCGCAGCTCGACGGCGTTCACGCGCTCACCGATGTTACGGGCTTCGGCCTGCTCGGGCACACGCTGGAACTCGCGCGCGGCGCGGGGCTGACGGCGCGCATCCGTTATGCCGCGCTGCCGTGGCTGCCGCAGGTCGAGCAATTCGTGCAGGCCGGCATTTTCACGGGCGCGTCGGGCCGCAACTGGGCCGCGTATGGCGCGGACGTCACGCTGGGCGAACTGAGCGGCACGTCGATGGAAGCGGCCCGAACCTTGCTGACCGATCCGCAGACATCGGGCGGGCTGCTGGTGTCGTGCGCGCCCGAAGCCGTCGACGACGTGCTGGCGATTTTCCGGGCCGATGGCTTCGCCGAGGCCGCGGTCATCGGCGAAATGACGGACGGCGCGGGCCGCGTCGAGGTGCGCTAAACAACTCTCCTGGACAATCATCAGCGGGTGGACATGAAGGAAGAATCGCCGAAAGCCATCTTCTACGCGCTCGCCGCGAATTTCGGCATTGCGGTTTGCAAGTTCGCGGCAGCCGCGTTCACGGGTTCCGGCTCGATGTTCGCGGAAGCCATTCATTCCACCGCCGACTGCGGCAATCAACTGCTGCTGCTCTTCGGGCTCAAGCGCGCGCGGGCTCCGGCGAACGCGCTGCATCCGCTCGGCTCGGGACGCGAGATCTACTTCTACGCGCTTCTCGTGGCGCTGTTGCTGTTCTTCGTGGGCGGGGCGTTTTCGGTGTACGAGGGCGCGCATCGGCTGCTGCACCATGAGCCTTTGTCGAATCCCATCGTCGCGCTCGTGATTCTCGGCGTGTCCGTCGCGCTGGAGGCGTTTTCGCTTGCCGGCGCCATGCGCGAGATCCGCAAGACGACGCCGAACAAGACGCTATGGCGATGGTTCCGCGAGACGCGCGAATCGGAACTGCTCGTCGTGGCGGGCGAAGACGTGGCCGCGCTCGCGGGTCTCGCCATTGCATTCACCGCTGTGCTGCTCACGATGATCACCGGCAATCCCGCCTATGATGCCGCTGGCTCCATCGGCGTCGGCCTGCTGCTCATGGTCATCGCGTTTCTCGTCGCCCGCGAGGTGAAGTCGATGATCGTCGGCGAGTCCGCGAGCCCTGAAGTGCGCAAGGCCATCGACGCCCATTTGCGCGCTCGTCCGGAAGTCACGCATATCATCAGCCTCATCACGTTGCAGTGGGGCAAGCATCTCGTCGTCGCGGTGCAGGCCGAGATGATCGACTACCCGAGCGGCCGCGCGATGATCGACGCGATCAACGTCATCGAAGAAGACCTCCAGCGTGCGTTCCCGCAAGTGCGCTGGGTGTTCTTCGAGCCGGACGTGCCGCGCGAAGTGCGCAAGTCTGCCGCCGCTGCCTGAGCGCCTGCGCCGCCTTTGAAGGCAATTTCATGGCAAATGCGCGGGCGGCCGCGCATAGTGCGGGCGCGGCGTGACAGGCGTCGCGGGCACTTGCGTACGGCCGTGGTCCCGAACCTGCGTGACGCCCATCGCGGGCAAAGGCGCGGCGTCTCGGCCGTCCGCCGCGTGCGCGCCCGACGCGGCGCGCGGCGTGTCCGGCATGCCGCTCGTCGATGCCAAAAGCGGAGCGGGTGCGCCAAGTGCTACGACCAACGAAGCCCCGGCGAGCGTGACTTTCGCCCTGCGCGCTCCGTCTTTCAACCAGCAGAATCGACACCGGTATTGCGAACGTTTGAGCATTGTCCTTGTCATTGTGGTTTCAACATCAACGCGATAGCACGCTTCGGTCCGCAGCGTGCCACGCTTGCGGCGCGCCGCCTGTCGAGCCATCGCGTGATTCCGTGCCGTGCGCGTCGTCCGCATCGAGTCCCCGAAATTTCGTGATCTTCATCCGACCCATGCGCAACTATCTACTTGCCGTCTATTTCATCGTCGTGTCGGGCCTCGTCTCGATGCTCTCGCCCACTGCCCTCGCGGCCGCGCCCGCGCAGCACGGTTCGCAGCCCGCGGTCGCGCTGACGCCGCAACAGGCGCGCGATGCGCTCTCCGTTCTCGACGATCCGCAGCGACGCGCGCAGGTGGCCGACACGCTGCGCGCAGTGGCCGCAGCCGGCACGCTCGCTGCGCCCGCGAGCGCGGCGCAGCCCGCTTCGGCTGCGGGCGCCGAGCCGGCATCCGGGGCGTCGGGCGTGCTGGCGAATTCGCTGAAGGCCAACGGCCTCGCATCGCAGATTTCGCGTCAGGCGGGCAACTGGCTCGTGCATTTCGGCACCGGGCTGCGGCACTCCGTGGCGGCGCTGCTCAATGTTCGCTCGGTCGCGCGCTGGTGGCACGACCGGCTCGCGAGCGAGCAGGCGCGAGATCTGATGGCCCACGTCGCATGGTCGGTGCTGCTCTCGCTGTTGCCCGCGCTCGTGATCGAATATCTGGCGGGGCGTCTTCTGAGAAAGTCCCGCGAGAAAGTGGCCGCGCGCGGAATAGCGGATGCCGAAGTCACCGAGCCGGAGTTGGTGCAGGAGCAGCGCGCCGCCGAACATGCCGAGGATGCGGCGCACCGCTCCGGCGACGAAGTGCAGCAGCATGTCGCGGAGCGCAAGGCCGACGCGGCGCGCGGCAAGCGCCACGCGGCGCGTCACTGGACCTTGCTGCGGCGGCTGCCGAGCGCGCTGCTGTATCTCGTGTTGAGGCTGATTCCGCTCGGCGTGTTCATGGGCGCGGCGACCGTGCTGATGTCGGTTTTCATCGACGACAACACGACCGAGGCGCGCGTCGCGGGCGCGTTGATCGACGTGTATCTGGTCTGCCGCCTCGTGATGATCGTGTTCGGCTTCTTCGTCGCGCCGCGTGCGCGCGGCTTGCGGCTCCTGCAAATGCGCGACCAGTACGCGATGTACATGTATCGCTGGCTCTTGCGCATCGTGATCGTGGCGGGCGCGGGCATCGCGCTCGCGAACGGCTGCGAGCCGCTCGGCCTGACCGATGCCGCGCATATCGCGGTTCTCAAGGTGGTCACGCTCGTCGTGCATCTGATGGTCGCGTGGGTGATCTTCGAATCGCGCAGGCTCGTCGGCGAGAGCATTCGACAGCGCATGACGGCGTACCGGTCAGTCGCGCTCGTCGGCAGCTGGGTCGCCGATGTCTGGGCGGGCGTCGCGATCTTCTTCGTGATCGCGCTGTGGTTCGTGTGGGCGCTCGACGTGCAGAACGGCTACAGCACGCTGTTCCACCTCGGCGGCGTGTCGCTGCTCGTGCTGGTCGGCGCGCGCGTGGCCGCGATCGTCGCGTTCGGCGCGCTCGGGCGCATCTTCCGGGACAACGAAGACGAAGACTTCGCGAGCAAGTCCATCGCGCATCGCCATGCCTACCGCTATTACCCGGTGCTGCGCCGGATCGTGCAGACGGTGATCGGCGTGGCGACCGTCATTGCGCTGCTCGAAGTGTGGGGCGTGCCTGTGGTGCGCTTCTTCACCTCGGGCGGCGTGGGCAACCGGCTGGCGTCGGCGATTCTGACCATCGCGGTGGCCGCCGTCTTCGCGGTGCTCGTCTGGGAGACGGCCAATGTGCTGGTCGAGCGTCGTCTCGAACAGTGGAACGCCACGGGCGACCGCGTGCGCGCCGCGCGCCTGCGCACGCTCTTGCCGATGATGCGCACGGCGCTTCTCGTCGTCATCGGCATGGTAGTCGTGCTGACCGGGCTCTCGGAGATCGGCGTGAACACCGCGCCGCTGCTCGCGAGCGCCAGTATTTTCGGCGTGGCGCTCGGTTTCGGCTCGCAGAAGCTCGTGCAGGACTTCATCACCGGCATCTTCCTGTTGATGGAAAACGCGATGCAGGTCGGCGACTGGGTGACGGTCGCGGGCGTGTCGGGCACGGTGGAGTATCTGTCGATCCGCACGGTGCGGCTGCGCGGCGGCGACGGTTCGCTGTACACCGTGCCGTTCAGTTCCGTGACGACGGTGAACAACACGAACCGGGGCATCGGCAACGCGGCGGTGCGCGTGTCGATTGCGCTCGGCCAGGACGTCGATCTCGCCATCGCGACGCTGAAGGAGATCGGCGACGCCCTGCGCCATGACGAGGCGTTTAGCGACGGCATTCTCTCCGACTTCAGCTTCTGGGGCGTGGATGCGGTCGATGGCTCAACGGTCACGCTCGCCGGCCAGATTCAGTGTCGCGACAGCGCGCGCTGGCCGGTGCAGCGCGAGTTCAACCGGCGCATTCTCAACGAATTCACGGCGCGCGGCATCGAAATCGCGAATCCGCAGCGCAACTTCGTGATCGTCGGCGGCAACGGGCGCGAGGCGGCGCAGGAGCTTCAGCAGGACAGCGAGCGGGCGGGCGCCGAACAGCGCGCGGAGCCGTCGAAGGCGTCGCAGCATCCGACGAGCGAAGCGGCCGCCGGCAGCAATGTCGCCGCGAACGCGCCGCCGCCGCGCGGCGCGCAGAGCGGCACATGAGCGGCACATGAGCATGGGAGCCAAGGCCGTCGAATAGCTTATTGGCTCTCCTATAATCGTCCGGGCCGCCCGCGCCGCCACATGATTGCCACGGCGCGGCGGCTTTCCTTCGAAGTTCGAACCTTCAAGAGGACGATGCCCCCATGAAAATCGCCGCACGGTTTCAATCGACTCGTTTCAAGCGCGCGCCCGCGAAGATGGGCGCGGCGCTCGCCGCCGCCGGCCTCGCGACGCTGTGCGCTTTCACCGGTTGCGCCTTCGCGCAACAACCCGACGACATGAGCGGCGACCGCCACGGAGACGGCGAACGCCACGGAGACGGCGGCCGGCACGTCAAGGTGATGATCGTCACCATGTTCGGGCCGGAAGGCCAGGTCTGGCTCGACAACCTCGGCCCGTGGGAGGCGGTGCATGTGCCGGGACTTTCGCCGGACTATCCGGACGTGCACTGCAACCGCGACGACGTGTGCGTCATCACCACCGGCATGGGCCACGCGAACGCCACGGCGTCGATCATGGCGTTGACGTTCTCCGACCGCTTCGACCTGCGGCACACGTACTTTCTGATCGCGGGGATCGCCGGCATCGATCCGGCGCGGGGCACGCTCGGCTCGGCGGCGTGGGCGAAATATCTGGTCGATTTCGGCATCCAGTGGGAAATCGACGCACGCGAGAAGCCGGCGGACTGGCCGACCGGCTTCCTCGGCATCAACACGAAGAGCCCGCACGACAAACCGCCGCTCGACTATCGCACGGAAGTATTCGCGCTGAACGCGTCGCTCGCAGACGCGGCGTATGAATCGGGGAAACCCCCGTTTTGTCCGATTTCACCGCGTAGTAACAAGACATCGGAAGCTATTACATCTTCAGCCGCGAATCGGTAATTTCCGGTATCGCGGCTTTTTTACCGCTTTTTGGCCCAAAAGCGCGTGTCAAAAATATCCCTTCAAGCTGTCAACCGAATGCCCGAACCCCCCGTTGTTCCGGGCGTCAGGCAATTACTCATATAAAAAACCAGCCTCGCAAATTACGAACGAGCAGACGAAAAACTCACGTCGAAACGCTGTCAAATTTGCCGGTTTCTCGACGAAGCAAACGTTACCGATCGAAAGTGTTGTTTGCAACAAAATATTATTGAGATGGTCTTGCGCTCGATAAAGGCCGTCCTTAGAATCCGTTTCACAGTGTTGTTACAAGTTGTAACGGCCTGTATCAAAGTACGTAGCCGGGCGAAGAGAGCCTGGTGAGGCACAAAAAAGATATCGGCAAAAGCCGGCGAGAAAATCGGGGATTTACTGGAAGCAGCAACCATGAACGGTCGCGAGACGCTGGAATCGATCCGGGAAATCAACTTGTCTTACATCATGCTCGCACAGCGTCTGCTGCGCGAGGACCGGGCCATCGGCATGTTCCGGCTCGGGCTGTCGGCCGAACTGGCTGACCTCCTGTCTGGGCTCACGCTTGCGCAGGTCGTCAAGCTCGCGCAATCCGACAACTTGCTGTGCGCTTTCCGCTTCAACGATCACTCGATGCTGTCCGCATTGACGCAGCCCGCGAAGAACGCGGACATCGCGCCGACGCACGCAGCCATCCTGCTGGCTGGCCAGCCGGCCGAACAGTTCGCTTAAGAGAGACGGAGCGAGCCATGCTGAAGAAGAGCCTCACCGAAGACGCCCAGGAAGTGTTCCGCGCCATCGCGCTGATCGAACTCGGCGCGCGCATGCAAGTGCTGGAGAGCGAACTCACGCTTTCGCGGGATCGCATGATTCGTCTCTATCGCGAAGTGAAGGGCGTGTCGCCGCCCAAAGGCATGCTGCCGTTTTCGGCGGACTGGTATATGACGTGGCTCGCGAATATCCACGCATCGCTTTTCTACAACACCTACACGTTCCTCAAGAACGAAGCCGGTTGTTCGCATCTCGATGCGTTGACCAAGGGGTATCGGCTGTATCTCGAGCACTGCAATCATAGCGGCGCCGAGGCGGTACTCGACCTTACGCGGGCCTGGACTCTTGTGCGCTTCTTCGACGCGGGCATGCTGCAGATGACGGCGTGCTGCCGCTGCACCGGGAAGTTTGTCGCACACAAACATGATTTGCAGAACAACGTGGTGTGCGGGGCCTGCCAGCCGCCGTCACGCGCGGGGAAGACCAAGAAAGCGGCGGCCGCTCGACAGGCCGTTCAAGAAGCCGCTCTGGAGGTTGTGTCTAGCAAGAGCGAAGTGCCGCCAGCACCGGAGTTTCCGGCGCATGTCGCACTCGAAAACGTGGCGGCCTTGCAGCCGCCGCGCGCAAGCCTGGTCGCACAGGCTGCTTAGGCGGTAGCGGCGTCGGCGCATCCTTCGAGGACCATCCAGCGTGGATGTTCTGGATGGTGGATGACCGGCAGGCCGCTACCGCGTTTTACTTTCTGCTTCAGCTTCTTTAGCTTCGTTCACGCCGGCGCGCTTTTCATGCGCGCCGCTGCATTTCCCGCCCCCAAGTAAAATGCTTCGATGGCACGCGCTTTCGAAGGACACGCCTTGGCTCAGGCACCGAACCACTCCCAGCAGGGCTTTTTGCTGACGCGGCATTGGCGCGATACGGCCGCGGGCACCGAGGTCGAGTTCTGGCTCGCCACCGACGACGGTCCGCGCAAGGTCCGCATCGCGCCGCAAACACCGGTTGCCTTCATCCGCGCGGAAGATCGCGACAAGGCCGAGCCGCTCGTGCGGACCGTGCGCGATGCGCAATTGCGCGAACTGCCGCTCACGGACTTTCGACAGAAGCCGGTGCTGGGGCTCTATTGCGCGCAGTATCGTCAGTTGCTTGCGCTCGAAAAGACCCTGAAGAATGCGGGCGTGACCGTCTACGAAGCGGATATCCGTCCGACCGAGCGCTATCTGATGGAGCGGTTCATCACCGCGCCCGTTTCCTTCGAAGGCGAAGCGCGCGGCGGCGTGGTTCACAGTGAGCTGAAGCCTGCGCCGGCGTATCGTCCGACGCTCAAGCTCGTCTCGCTCGATATCGAAACGAGCGCCACGGCCGAGCTTTACTCAATCGCGCTCGAAGGGTGCGGTGCGCGGCAGGTCTATATGCTCGGGCCACCCACGGACGACGTGCATCCGCCGCTCGACTTCGACCTCGAGTATTGCGCGAGCCGCGCGGAGATGCTTCAGCGTTTCAACGCATGGATCGCGGAGCACGATCCCGATGCGATCATCGGCTGGAACGTCGTGCAGTTCGATTTGCGCGTGCTGCAAAAGCATGCCGACGCTTATGACGTGCCGCTGGCCATTGGCCGCGATGGCAGCGTGATCGAATGGCGCGAGCACGGCATGAAGCGCAATCACTTCTTTGCATCCGTCGCGGGACGGCTCGTGGTGGACGGCATCGAGGCGTTGCGCTCGGCAACGTGGAACTTTCCTTCGTTCAGCCTCGAATACGTCGCGCAATCGCTGCTGGGCGAAGGCAAGGCGATCGACAGTCCGTACGCGCGCATGGACGAGATCGAGCGGCGCTTTCGCGAAGACAGGCCTGCGCTCGCACGCTACAACCTGACCGACTGCGAGCTCGTCACGAAGATCTTCGAGAAGACCGAGCTTCTGCCGTTCCTGCTCGAACGCGCGACGGTGACGGGACTCGCCGCCGACCGCAGCGGCGGATCGGTCGCGGCGTTCACGCATTTGTACATGCCGCGCATGCATCGCTTAGGGTACGTTGCGCCCAATCTCGGCGACGTACCAGACGAAGCGAGTCCCGGCGGTTTCGTGATGGATTCGCGGCCCGGACTCTATGACTCCGTGCTCGTGCTCGACTATAAGAGCCTGTACCCGTCGATCATTCGGACCTTCCTGATCGATCCCGTCGGTCTTGCGCAAGGCATGAGCGAAGCGCAAGAACAGACGCGCACCGTACCCGGTTTTCGCGGCGCGCGCTTTTCGCGCGACAAGCATTGTCTGCCCGCCATCGTCGAACAAGTATGGGAAGGGCGCGAGGCCGCGAAGCGTCAGCGCAACAAGCCGCTTTCGCAAGCACTCAAGATCATCATGAACTCGTTCTATGGCGTGCTGGGTTCCAGCGGCTGCCGTTTCTTCGATCCGCGGCTCGCCTCGTCCATCACCATGCGCGGCCATGAAATCATGCATCGCACGCGCGAACTCATCGAAGCGCGCGGCTACAGCGTCATTTACGGCGATACGGATTCCACCTTCGTCTGGCTGCGCCGCGCCCGCAGCGAGGACGACGCCGCGCGTATCGGCCGCGCGCTCGTCGATCATGTCAACGATTACTGGCGCGAGCATCTGCGCGAAACATTCGGCCTCGATAGCGCACTGGAACTGCAATTCGAAACGCACTTCAAGCGGTTCCTGATGCCGACGGTTCGCGGCACCGACGAAGGCAGCAAGAAACGCTATGCGGGACTCACGCAACGCGCGGACGGCAGCGAAGAAATCATCTATAAAGGGCTAGAGACGGTGCGCACGGACTGGACGCCGCTCGCACAGCGTTTTCAGCAAGAGCTTTATATGCGCATCTTCAAGGACGAGCCTTATGAAGACTACGTGCGCGATTACGTCGAACGCACTCGGCGCGGCGAGCTGGATGACTTGTTGATCTATCGAAAGCGCCTGCGCCGCAGCCTCGACGACTATGAACGCAACGTGCCGCCGCATGTACGCGCCGCGCGCAGCGCCGACGAGTTCAACGCGCAGCAGGGACGTCCGCTGCAATATCAGAACGGTGGATGGATCAGCTACGTGATGACGGTCGGCGGCCCCGAACCGGTGGAAGCGCGACATGCGCCCATCGACTACGAGCATTACGTGAGCAAGCAGCTACAGCCCGTGGCCGACGGCATCCTGCCGTTCTTGCGCAACGACTTCGCCACGCTGATGTCGGGACAGCAAGCGCTTTTCTAGGCACTCGGACACGAACGGGCGTGCGCGGGCGCGGCACTTGCTGCCGCTTTACGCGTTGCTTGCATCGACAACGACAATGGAAGCATGCACATGATGACTGCGTCCACGGAAATCAGCCGCTCGCAAGTTCGTAACCGCATCGTGAAGGACCTTTGGCAGGCGATCTGGACGTTTCGCTTGCAGACGCTCGGTGCCGTCGCGTTGATGATTGCGTCGCGCCTTGCGGTGGTATCCGTTCCCCTTATGCTGAAACACGTCATCGACGAGTTCAGCAAGCCCACCGCGAACGCCGTATTCCCGGTCTTCGTGATCCTCACGTACGTGCTGATGCGCTATCTCGGCGACGTGCTCAACGAAGCGCGCGACGTGCTGTTCAGCGTCGTCACGCAACGCACGGTCGCATCGTTTTCAGCGCGCACGTTCTCTCATTTGCACAACATGGGCGCGCGTTTCCATGCACAGCGCGAAACGGGCGGCGTGGTGCGCGACGTGCAAAAAGGCGCGGACGGTATCGGCTTTTTGCTCGGCGTCGCCATTTTCACCATCGTGCCGACGTTGATCGAAATCGGCACGGTCGTCGCCATCATGGTGAGCCAGTATGCGAAGACGTTCATGGTCGCCATCGGCGCGACGTTCGTCTGCTACGCGATCTATACGCTGATCTTCACGCGCTACCGCATGCGCTTTCAACGCGCGGTGAACCGGCTCGAAGCGCAATCGGACAGCCGCCTCGTCGATAGCCTGCTCAACTACGAGACGGTCAAGCTCTTCGCGAGCGAAGACGTCGAACGTCAGCGTCTTTCCAGCGTGCTCGACAAGTGGGTCGACGCGCGCACCGCGAACCAGCGCGCATTGACGATCCTGCACGTGGGGCAAAGCACCGTCATCGCCATCGGCATCGCGGCCGTGATGCTGCTCGCCGCGCAGAGCGTGGTAGCGGGCACGATGAGCGTGGGCGACCTCGTGCTCGTGAACGCGTATATCGTGCAAGTGTGCTCGCCGCTCAACACGCTCGGCTTCGTATTTCGCGAGACGAACGATGCCATCGTCAATGTCGAACGCATGTTCGAGATTCTGCTTGCGCGGGGCCGTCGCGGTGAAGACGTGGACGAGGCCGATGCCAAGCCGCTCGTCGTGACGGCCGGCGAGATCGAGTTCGAGCATGTGGACTTCGGCTACGATCCGGCGCGACAGATACTGCGCGATATCGACTTTCGCGCGCATCCCGGCAAGAAACTCGCGGTGGTCGGCGGCAGCGGCTCGGGCAAGTCCACGCTCATGAAGCTGCTTTTCAGGCTTTATTCGCCGACGGCGGGTGTCATTACCATCGACGGTCAGGACATCCGGCAGGTCACGCAAAAGAGCCTGCGCGAAGCCATCGGCATCGTGCCGCAGGATACGGTCCTCTTCAACGATACGATCGCCTATAACATTGCCTATGGCCGGCCATCCGCCACGCGCGCCGATGTCGTGCGCGCGGCGCGTGCCGCGCAACTGGACAGCTTCATCGAACGATTGCCCGATCATTACGACACGCGCGTCGGCGAACGCGGCGTGCGGCTTTCGGGCGGCGAGCGGCAACGCATCGCGATCGCGCGCGCCATCTTGAAGGACCCGCGCATCATCGTTTTCGATGAAGCCACCTCGGCGCTCGATACGCGTTCCGAGCGCGCCATTCAAAGCGAGCTCGACCGGCTCGCGCAAGGCCGCACGTCCATCGTGATCGCGCACCGGCTTTCGACTGTGGTGAATGCCGACTGGATTCTCGTGATGGAGCACGGCCGCATCGTCGAGCAAGGTCAGCATGCGGAACTGATCGAGCGCGGTGGCGTGTATGCGCGTATGTGGGCGCTGCAATCGCAACAAGGCGAGCTCGCGCAAGTGCAGCGCAAGGTGTCGGCGCAACCGGTCGGCCTCGGCGCGTTGATCGCGGGCGTGGTCGATGGGCTGCACGAGGAAATCGTCGAACATGGCGTGCAGCTTTACACGATGATGCCCGATGCCGACTTACGCGTGACCGGCGACCCCGGCGTGTTGCAGTTGGTGATAGCGGATTTGTGCCGCACAGAGATACGCGCGGCGGAGCGCGGTGAGCGCGTCGAGTTGCGCGTTGAGCGCGAAGCGAATCAGGTGCGCGTGTGCGTGCTGGGCCGTCGCGCGCAGCCCGCGCCGCTTTCGCAGGAGCAGGCTCGCCGGCTCGAACAGGCGCTGGCGGAAACGGGCGGCACTTTCACGGTCGGCTATGTCGACGGCCACCTCGCCTATGTCGCGATGATGCCGTTGCGTCCCGTGGTCGATACCGACAGTCTCGCGGGCCTCGCGGAGCCGAACGCAAACGTTGCCGGCAATCTGGAGGGCCTGTGCGTGATGGTGCTGGACGATCAGGAAGCCGCGCGCGACGCGCTCGGCGCGGTGCTGGAAATGTCGGGGGCGGGCGTGAGGCTGGCGGCGTCGGGCAAGGAAGCGCTCGAATGGCTCGCGCAAGCGCCCACGCAGGAATGGCCCGATGCGTTCTTGTGCGACATCGTGCTCGGGGAAGAGGACGGCTATCAGGTACTGCGCCGCGTGCGCGAACTGGAAGCCAGCCGGCGCGTGTCGCTCGGGGAACGCATGCCGGCCATTGCGTTGACAGGGCACACGCAGACGGAAGACCGGCTGCGCGCGCAGATGGCGGGCTTTCAGCTGCACTTGACGAAGCCCGTTCCCGCCGAGCGGCTGATCGCAGCGATCAGGCAGGTCGCCGCGCGCACCGAAGCATGAGGAGACGATATGGACACCGAATCATCGGCGCGCATCGCTGAACTCAAGCCGACTCAGGGCGCGCTCGGCATGGAGCACGTGCGCGAGAAAATGCATCTGACGAGCAGCACGCCCGAGCACGAACGCGCGGCATTCCTGCGCGAACACGCGTTGCGCGTGGTGCGCGGGCCCGGCGGCACGCTGCATGTGATCGATCATCATCACTGGGCGCGCGCCTGGTACGAACTGGGCATCGACGTCGTGCCGGTCGTGATCGCGTGCGACTTCAGCGACCGCGATCACGATGGTTTCATCGCCGCGCTGCGTGAGCGAGGCTGGGTCCATCCCTTCGACGAGCACGCGCGTGAATATCCGGTGGAGGATTTGCCGCCGTCCATCGCTGCGATACCCGACGATCCTTATCTGAGCCTTGCGGCTTTCGTGCGCATGGCGGGCGTGTATGCCGACCCGCCCGACACCAATGCCAAGTACGCCTGGGCCGACTATTTCCGCGAGCGCATTCAGGGCGATTTCGCGTCGATTGCAGGCTTCGCGAAGGCGCTCGCGCAGGCAGTCGCCGCTTCTCGTGAAGACGAAGCGCGCGGACTGCCGGGATTCAACGTCAAAGCGTAGCCAGTGCCGAACGAGTCTGCTGCGCCTCGATGATCTGGCGGAAGTACGCGGCGGTGCGGCGCAAGCCTTCGTCGAGCACGGTCACCGGCTCCCAGCCGAGAAGCTGGCGCGCCTGCGTGATATCCGGCTGACGATGCCAAGGATCGTCCATCGGCAGCGGGCGGAACACGATCTCCGACTTCGAGCCCGTCAACGCGACGATGCGCTGCGCGATCTCCAGCATCGACAGTTCATGCGGATTGCCGAGATTGACCGGACCCGTCACCTCGTCGGGCGTGTTCATCAAACGGATGAAGGCGTCCACCATGTCGTCCACATAGCAGAAGGAACGCGTCTGCGTGCCTTCGCCGTAGACGGTGATCGGCTCGCCGGCGAGCGCCTGCATCATGAAGTTGGACACCACGCGGCCATCGCTCGGATGCATGCGCGGCCCGTACGTATTGAAGATCCGCGCGATCTTGATGTTGAGACCATGCTGGCGGCGATAGTCCATGAAAAGCGTCTCGGCGCAGCGCTTGCCTTCGTCATAGCATGAGCGCGGTCCGATCGGGTTCACGTTGCCCCAGTACGCTTCCTGTTGCGGATGAACGCGCGCATCGCCGTACACTTCGCTCGTCGATGCCTGAAAGATCTTGGCCTTCACGCGCTTGGCGAGCCCGAGCATGTTGATCGCGCCATGCACGCTCGTTTTCGTGGTCTGCACCGGATCATGTTGATAATGAACCGGCGACGCAGGACACGCGAGGTTATAGATTTCATCGACTTCCACGTACAGCGGGAATGTCACGTCATGACGCATCAGTTCGAAGTTGGGACTGTCGAGCAGATGCGCGATGTTGTCCTTCGTGCCCGTATAGAAGTTATCGACGCACAGCACGTCGTGCCCTTGCGCGAGCAGGCGTTCGCACAGATGCGAGCCGAGAAAGCCCGCGCCGCCCGTCACCAGAATGCGCTTGCGATATGCTTCCTTCATGTCGGTTCCTTTTTGTGGTGATTGGGTCGCGGTCGGTCAACTGCACACATGGCGCAAGGTCGCTTCCCATTCGGCGGCGAAGCGGTCGATGTGAAAGCGTTCCAGCGCGAGACGGCGCGCGCCTTCGCCGAGTCGCCGCGCTTCAGCGGGATCGCGCAACAGTTGTTGCATGACATCGACGAGTGCGTTCGTGTCGGTATGAATGAAGCCGCTCTCGCCATTGCGAATGACGGTGGCGAGCTCCGTCGTCGCGAGACCGATGATCGGCATGCCGATCGTCATGGCTTCGACGATTGCGAGTCCGAGGCTGGTCCAGCGAATCGGGTTGAAGAAAAAGCGGTATTGCGCGGAGAACGCGGCCAGCTCCAGATTGCCGATCTCGCCCAAGCCCCCCGCCGATTCCGCGTCCATGCCGACCAGATCGAGCGGCACGCGTTGCGCGGCATCCGCGAACACGTCGCTGCCGAGCCTGCGCCCGCGCTGCCGCAAATGATTGATCACGACGATGCCGCGTTCTTTCTCGCCCGTATAGCGCACGCCTTGCGGCACCACCACGCCATGTTCGATCACGCGCGTCGGTGTCTCGCCGCTGTCCCACATCAGGCGATTGAAGTGCGTCACGTGCACGAGCAGGGTGTCGCGATCCTGCACCCAATGGCGTTGTTCGAACGGATTCTCCTGCGGCGGATCGTGTTCGATATACACGCGAGGCAATCGCCGCTGCGCATCCGAAAGCAGGTTGATGCGATCGTCGTCCCAGTGCGTGCGATGCTGAAACAGCACGACGTCGAACTCGCGCGACGCCACTTCGTCGGCGGGTACTTCATGGACGTTATCGCCCCACGGCAGCACGCCGACTTTGCCCGCGTAGCCGGGCGAATGACCGGGCTTCGTGACGAGATAGAAATCGTGCTTCGCCTGGGTCAGGTAGTAGAGGTAGTTGCCGTGCACGTGCCATGTGAGCACGCGCAGACGTCGTTGATTAGCAGTGGGCATCGGTTTCCAGTTTTTCTACGGGCAATTGAAGTCGTGCGACATCGAGCACTTGCGCGACGCTCACGTTGAGCGCGCAAGGATGCCCATACGGACACTCGCGAAACGAACACGGACGGCACGGCGGATAGTCCGCGAGCACGCGATGCCTTTCATGATCGAGCGGCGCCCAGCGTTGCGTGTCGCTGCCCGATGCGATGACGACGCTTTTCGTTCGCATCGCGGCCGCCACATGGGAAAGCCCCGTGTCGTTGCACACGATGAGTCGCGCGCGTGCGACGAGCGCAGCCAGCCCGCCGAGCGATGTCTTGCCGGTCAGGTCGATCGCATGGACGCCGGGCGTGTTGGCGATGCTCGCGGTGATGGCCGCTTCGCCTGCGCTGCCGGTCAACGCGACTTGCCAGCCATCGCTCGCAAGCGCGGCTGCCACTTGCGCGAAGCGTTCCGCAGGCCAGCGTCGCGAAGGCAACTGAGCGCCGGCATGCACGAGAACGAGTCGTGCAGTGTCGAGGCCATATCGTTCGATCAGTTCATCGCACTCGCGCGTGTCCTGTTGCGTGAGCGGGATTTCGAGCTGCGTGTCGTGCGCATCGATACCGAGCGCCTGCATCAGCGCGTTATAGCGCGCGACTTCCTGCAACGCGTCGGGCCACGGAATGAAGACGCCCGCGCGCGGCGCTTCGTCCGGCTTGAGAAAGCCCGCGTTGACGCGCGCGTGCATCGCTTCGACGATATCGTTCGCCACGCCGCCGCTGCCGTGCAACTGGATAGCGAGATCGAAGCGGCGCGCGCGCATGGCGTCGTAGAAGGCGGGGAGGTGCGCGTCCGTTTCTTCCTGCTCCGGAAAGCCGACGGCGCCCGGAAACAGGATCAATTCATCGACGAGATGCGCATAACGTTCGACGAAACTATGCGCCCAGGGCAAGCCGATCAGTGCGATATGCGCATTCGGATAAGCGCGGCGCAGGGCGCGCATCGCGGGCACGCAGCACAGCATGTCGCCGAGCTGAAGCGCGCGGAAGATCGCAATGCGCTCGACGTTCTCCGGTTTCATATGAACACCACGCGGAACTTCACGGCGCCGTAGATTCGCCAGTACACCGAAAGAAACGGTATCCATAGCGATGTCCACGCCATTTCGAGCACGTGCGACGGCGTCAGCGCGGTCGACTTCAGGCGCTTGAAGCAGAACCATGCGGTCATGCCGAGCCAGTCCGCGAGGCACACGCCCGCGAGCTTGTTGTTGCCGTTCGCGAGCGCGAAGACGGCCACGACTACCGCGACGATGATCGCGTAATAGAGCAGCGGCGGCAGGCTGCGAATGCGTGTCTTGAAGAGCGACCGATGCTTCTTGTAGAGCAGCGCATCGAACTGGCTTTTCTTCTGCTGCGACAGGCTCACGCCCCAGCGCGCCGGCCGCACCGGATGCAGAACCATTGCATCGTGCGACCGCACGATGCGCGCGCCGATGCGCATCAGTTCGAATTGAAGGTCCGAGTCTTCGCGCCACGCCGACGTGAAGCGCGCATCGAAGCCGTCCACGCGTGCGAGCGCCGGGCGCGTCACGAACGTATTAGCCGTCGCGAATTCCGCGCGAGAAAGACCGGCTGCGTCTTGTTCGTAGTCGGTCGGACGCGGGCCGAGCGGCACCACGATACGTCCCGATACGGCGTCCGCGCCCGCTCGCAACGCGGCGACGCCTGCTGCGAGCCAATGCGGATCGGGGATCGTGTCGTCGTCGGTGAACGCGATCAGCGGCGCGCCCGACGCGCGCCATCCCGCGTTGCGAGCGCCCGCCGGGCCTTGCGTCGCGGTGACGGGTACATAGCGGATGCGGGGCGCTTCGTCGAACTCGCGTGCGAGCGCGGTCACGCGTGAGCGCGTGGCTTCATCGGGACCGTCATCGCACACGATGATCTCGAAGCGCGTCTTGTCATAGTCCTGCGCGATGATCGCGCGCAGACAGCGTTCCAGCATGTCGGGCCGCCGATACGTCGGCACGACCACCGACACGTCGAAGGCCGCGCCCGACGCTGCGCCCGGATTGCGCTGCGTGGACGCGTCCTTCGCGCCGTCGTAGGGAAACGAGCCTGCAATCGTGCTCATGCACGCACTCCCGGCTTTTCGATCAGGAACGGCCCGATCACGAGCGCATCGAGGGGCGAGGTCCAGAACGATTCGAGCGCATCGCGCGGCGAATTGACCATCGGCTCGCCGCGCGTATTGAACGACGTATTCACGAGCACCGGCACGCCCGTACGCGCCTTGAATGCGGCGAGCAAGTCGTAATAGAGCGGATGCTGCGAGCGGTTCACGGTCTGCACGCGAGCGGTGCCGTCGATATGCGTCACCGCCGGAATGCGCGTCTTCATGTCCTCGCGCACATCGAATACGAAGAGCATGAACGGCGCGACGCGTGCATCGACGAACCAGTCCGCAGCATGTTCTTCCATCACGACAGGCGCAACAGGGCGAAAGTCTTCGCGGTCTTTGATCTCGTTCAGGCGCGCCTGCATGGACGGATCGATCGGCGACGCGAGAATCGAGCGGGCGCCGAGCGCGCGCGGACCGAACTCCGTGCGTCCCTGGTACCAGCCGATCACGCGATTGGACGCCAGAATCTCGGCGGTTTCGCTCGCAATGTCGTTCAGCCGGCGATACGGCGTCTTCGACCACTTGAGGAACTGCTCGATCTCGTCGTCTTCATAACGCGGGCCGAGATACGCGTGATTCATATGCCAGCGGCGGCTGCTATCGCCTTGCTTCACGCGCTCCTGATAGTCGGTCCACAGCGCCGCGCCGAGCGCGGTGCCCGCATCGCCCGCAGCGGGCTGAACCCAGATGTCTTCGAACGGACCGCGATCACGCAGACGCGCGTTCATCACGCAGTTGAGCGCGACGCCGCCTGCCATCGCGAGATGCTTGAGGCCGGTGCGTTCATGCAGCCAGCGCGCGAGATCCAGCGCCGTTTCTTCGAGCACCACTTGCAGCGAATGCGCGATGTCGTAGTGATGCTGCGTGAGCGGACCGCCGCGTTCGCGTCGCGGGCCGAAGCGCTCGACAAGACGCGGCGCATCCACGGTATAGCTGCCGTCGTTGCGATACTTCACGATCTCGCGGAACTGATCGACGTATGCGGGCTTGCCGAAGGAGGCGAGCGCCATGACCTTGTACTCGTCCGACGAGTGAAGGAAGCCGAGATAGTCCGTCACGGCTTCGTAGAGCAAGCCCAGCGAATGCGGCAGTTCCACTTGCTTGAGACGCTTGTACTCGCCATCGACGAACTGACCGAGACTCGTCGTCACGCCTTCACCGCGGCCGTCCATCGTGAGCACCGCAGTGTTTTCATACGGCGCCGCGAGAAACGCGCTTGCTTCGTGCGACAGATGGTGATCGACGTTGTGCCACTCGAAGCGCGGCGCGCGTCCGCCGCTTGCGAAACGTTTCTTCAGATGATGCGGCGCGCCGTCGAGCAACTGGCCGCGCGCATTGACGATATAGCTGAGGAAAAGCGGGTCCCACGGCGATTCCGACGGGTTGCCGCTCACATGTTCCGACGGCATGAAGGGCAGGGCGATGGTCGCTTTCGCCTGCTTGGGCATGCCCGAGAACAGATGCGGATCGTACGAATACGCTACATGGTCGATATCCGCGAGTTCGATGCCGGCTTCCTTCAGGCAATAGTCGATGGCATCGAAAGGAAGCTGCCACGTCGAGAAGGGCACGGGGCGCTTCGCATGCTTCACATGCGTGAAACGCTCGTCTTCCGCCGCCGCGATCACGACGCCGTCGCGAACCAGCGCCGCCGCGCTGTCGTGATAGACCGCATTGATTCCGAGTGTGTACATAAGGCGCGTCTCTCAGGGTAGTGTCAGATGAGCAGGATGTTGTTCGGTGCGGGCATCGAGTAAGGACAGCGCAGCATCGACGACTTCATCGACGCTCACGCCGAGCAGACACGCGTGATGCCCTTCGGGACACACGCTGCGATAGCACCAGCGGCAGGGCACATCGCGGTACAGCACGCGATGCGGCGTTTGCCACGGCATATGCTGCGGATTGGTGAGCGCATACAGATCGACGACCGGCGCGTCAAGCGCCGACGCGATATGCACGGGACCGCTGTTGTTGGAAACGAGCACGCGCGCATGGGCGATCAGTGCCGCAAGCTCGCCCAGTCCCAGCGCCCCCGCGAGACTCACGACGCGCGTATCGCCCGCGCTGACGATGTCGCACAACGGCGCTTCGCTCGCCGAGCCGGTCACGAGCACGGGCCAGCCGGTTCTTTCAGCGAGCACGCGTGCGGCCTGCGCGAATCGCTCGGGCGGATAGCGCCGCGATGCGGCGGTCGCGCCGGGATGCATGACAAAGAAGGGCGCGTCGAGATCGATACCGCGTTCGTCGAGCTTGCGCGCAAGCGATGCCTCGTCTTCGGCGCGCAACGCAAAGCGCATGCGCGTATCCGCGTGGGTTGCGCCGACGCTCCCGACGAGCGCAAGCTGCCGCTCGACTTCGTGTCGCGTGCCCTCCTGCGGTTCACGTTCCGCGACCCAGTCCGTTAGGAGGCCGTATGGATTTTCGCGGCAATGCGCAAGGCGCAGGGGAATCTTCGCCAGATGGCAAAACATCGCTGCGGGAAGCGGATTCTGGCTATAGACCGTGAAGATGACGGCGGCATCGAAGCCGAGCGATGCCAGCCGCTCGCACATCGCGAGGTCTCCGCTCGCATCCATCGGCTTGTCATGCTTGACCCAAGGCGCATCGTATTCGATCACGTCGTCGATATCGTCGATGAAACGCGCCGCCTGCGCGCCCCAACGCGATGCGAGCAACGTAAGATGCCGTCCCGGATACACGTGTTTCAGCGCATGCAGCGCGGGCGTCGTCATCAGCACGTCGCCGAGATTATCGAGGCGAATGCAGAGAATGCGCCGCACGTCCGCGCCCCATACGCGTTGAGGCGCGACGGCCGGCGCGCGTGCGTGCGCGTTCGCGGGCTGAAGAGTAATGGCGATATCGTTCGCCCGTGACGGATCGCGCTTCATGTCGCGAGCTCCGTCGCATGCCACGCACGCTCGATGATGCGCGCGGCTTCGGCCATATCCTTGGCAGTGGCATCCGGCTCACGCAACGGACCGCGTTGCCACAGCGTCTCGTTGCCGTTGTCGATCAGCACTGCGCGACAGCCCGCGCGATGGCCTGCTTCGATATCGTCGAGAATGTCGCCGACGAACCAGCTTCGCGCCACGTCTAGGTCGAGTTCGCGCGCGGCCCGTTCAATCATGCCCGGCGCGGGCTTGCGGCAATCGCATGCGCGCGCATAACCTGCGACCGTGCCTTGCGGATGATGCGGACACCAGTAGATGCCCGCGAGGCGCGCGCCCGCTTCAGCAGCAAGCTCGTGCAGCTTGCGTTCGACGTGCCGAAGGGCGGATTCATCGAACTTGCCGAGCGCGACACCGCTCTGATTGCTGATGACGACAATCGGCACATTCATGCGCGCGAAGGTGGCGAGCGCATCGCGTGCGCCCGGCGCAAGACGCATCTTCGCGGGATCGACGTTATAGGGCACGTCGTCGAGCAGCGTGCCGTCCTTATCGAGGAAAACGGCGGGCTTCATGCGGTGGCGCTGCCGTATGCGGCGCGCCGGCTGTCGAGGTCCTGCGCGATATCCACGCCCGCCACGCGCGCATAGACGCGTTCGAGCGACTGCGCGACGCCGGACCATGTGAACATGGCGCGCGCGCGTTCGAGGCCCGCTGCGCCCATGCGTTCGGCGCGCGCGGGGTCGCGCTTCAAAGTGGCGAGGGCATGGGCGAGTGCGCGCGGGTCCTTCGGCGGCACGAGCAGACCTGTTTCCTCGTGCGCCACCGAATAGCGAATGCCGCCCACGTCCGCGCCGATGACCGGCCTGCCGCATGCCATGGCTTCGAGCGGCGTGATGCCGAAAGGCTCGTACCAAGGCGTCGTCACGAACACATCGGCTGCGTTATAGAAAGTCTTGAGGCGTTGCCTTCCATGACGGCCGAGGAAGTTCACCTTGTCGGCCACGCCGCATTCCTGCGCAATGCCGCGCAGACGGCCGATTTCCGGCGTCGCGATCTCATTCGCTTCATCGGAGTTGCCGCCGATCACATACAGATGCGCGTCTTCGTTCAGCTCGCGATTGCAGAGGCCGATGCCGCGCACCACGTTGTCGATGCCCTTGCGCGGCACCATGCGTCCGAGTTGCAGCACGATGAAGCGGTCCTGCGGCCAGCCGAGACGTTCACGCGCTTCGGCCTTCTTCATCGGATGGAACTCGGTGCTGTCGAAGCCGCACGGCACGAGATCGATGCGTTCGCGCTGGGCGTGATACAGCGACACGAGGTCCGCTTCGTCTTGCGGGCATTCCGCGATCACCGAATCCGATTCGCGCACGAGCGCGTCTTCGATCTCGAAGCGTTCATCGGGGAAGCCGTCGCCCGCGCCTTGATGAATGCGCCGCACGCGGCCGAGCGCATGAAACGTCGTGACGAGCGGCACGCCCAGCGCTTCCTTCATGCGCATGCCGACGAGTCCCGACATGAAGAAGTTCGCATGCACGACGTGATAAGGCGTCGCCTGCTTCTTGAAGAAGCCGATCATGTAGCGAGCGAACTCGTCCATGTGCGGAAGAAGCTGCTCCTTCGCCAGTTGCACCGGCGGACCCGCAGGCACATTGATGACGCGAATCCCGCGTATGCCTTCGAAACGCGACACCAGCGGCAAGAGAGAACGGTCGCGGCGCGTGAAGACATCCACTTGATGGCCGTTGCGTGCGAGCTGCCGCGCGACGTGCGCGACGTAGATGTTCTGCCCGCCGCTATCGACCCCGCCCGCTACCGCTAGAGGCGACGCATGCTCACTGATAAGTGCGATCTTCACGTGTAGGCCCCCTCGATTCGCGTTGTTCGAAATGGGCTTCGAGCCGTTGAGCGCGCACAGAGATTGCCGCGTCTTTCGAAGCTTGATGGCTTGTGAGCATTCGTTGTGCCACCGGCCGAAAATTGCGCAGATTCGTTGGTTCGTTGGGAGACGAACAAAATTTCGTTAGACGTGGCGTGAACGACAGCGGCGCGGTTTTACATGGTGTGTGTAGCGTCTGCCGGTATCGTGGCGTGGTTGCTCGCCTCGTCGCGGGCATGGCGGCGATCGTCTTCGCGAACGATCGATCGCATGATCCGCACATGAGCGCCCACCACGCGCCGATGTGCAAGCGCCCAGGGCAATCCACGCAACATCTGAATCGCATCTCGCCAGAACGCACCTTCGCGCCGCATGACGGCGAGCGCCTGCATGCTCGCGTGCAAGGCTTCGGAGAGCGGCAATCGCAGCCACGCGACCCACGCCGCATTGCGCGCGAGCAGGCGTCTGCGCAAGGCGCTATCGCGTATCGGAGAAGGATGGTGATGCAGCACGAGTTCGTCTGCATAGACGAGGGCGTGGCCGTGATCGAGCATGTCGAGCGCGAGCAGCGACTCTTCGCCGCCTATGAAGAGCCGCGGCTCATAGCCGCCCATCTGTCGATAGACGCTCGTGCGAAACACGCTCGCGCCGGCCATATAGCCGATGAGCGCCGGCCCCGGCAGACCGTTCGCGCCGAGCGGGCTCACGCGCATGCGCTCGCAGGTTTCGTCGGCATCGCCGTTTTCTCCGACGACCACGCGCGCGCTCAGCACCGCGACGCGCGGCGCGGCGTCGAGGATCTCCGTTGCGCGCGAGAGCGAGCCGGGGCTCCACCAGGTGTCGTCGTCGCAGAAGGCGACGTATTCGGTGCGGACCTTCGCCACGCCGAGATTGCGCCCCGCCGCGCCCATGTTCGACGGCGCGACGACCAGTTCGACGAACGGGAAGGCTTGCGCGATGCGAGCGGCGGTATCGTCCGATGAGGCGTTATCGACCACGACGATGTCGATGCGATCCGGCAGCGCCGCGAGTCTTGCGAGCGTGTCGAGCACCTGGTCGGCGCGGTTATAGGTCAGCACGACCACGGTGAGGCGCGCGGCGGCGTCGTGACGCGGGCGCGCCAAGGGTTGCTGCAATGGCTGCGGGACGGCGCTCATGCGCGCTTCTCCGCGGGTTCGAGGGTCCAGAAACGCTCGGGCAGGAATACGTCGTCGTATCCGTTCGGGCCGAACGCCTTCAATTGGCTCGTGTACGCGGCCACGGCTTCGCGCTTCAACCCTTCGCGGCGCGCTGCTTCCCCATGCTCGGGAAGACGCGCATTGAGCGGCGTGGCGTCGATGCCGCGTTGCATCAAGTCCGCGAGCCGCTGCTGCAAGAGCGCGCGCTGGCGTCGATACAGCGCCTCCTCGTACGCGATGCATGGCAACTCGGGATGGCGCAACCATGCATCGCACGCGGCTTCATGCACGAGCGCGTGATCCGAATGAAAAAGCCCGAGCGGAATCAACAGCGCTTCGGGGCGGTGCTCTTCAATCGCGTCGAGAAATGCCTGCGTCAACGTCGCGCGCGTGGGCTTGTCGGCCTCGGGCGCGAAAGGAACGTATTGCGAGTCGAGAAAGCCTAGATGCAGCGGCGTCGCGCCGAGCATCCCGAGCGCGCGGTTGTCTTCTTCGATGCGCGCGAGCATCGCCTGCTTCGCGTCCGAAAAGCCGCACTGGGCGTCCCAGTCCGTGCTGGCATCGGCAGCGGGGCAACCCGTGAACACCGTGCAGACGAGCACGTCCGATGCGCCGGCGAGCGACGCGCCGCAGCCGAACACGGCGTCGTCGAGATGGGGAGAAATGAGCAGCGTTTTGCGCGGGACGTCGATCATGGAGGAGCCGTTGAGAGCAAATGACGGCTCGTCCAAACGCAAGTAGCGCGCCAGCGGTGAAACTGGACGGGCGTAACGGCGCGGTCAGAAACGCATGCCGATGCCCGCTTCGATGATGTCCGCATCGCGGTCGTAGCGCGTCACCATGCGGTTCCACGTCGCGCGCGCGAGCCAGCGATTCGTGAAGCGGTAGCTCGCCGACAACGAGACGAGACCCGCGAAGCGGCCGTCGCCAGTGCGGTTCTGCGGCAGATCGTCGTTCTGCGTGATCGACAGATACGGCCCCGCGCCGACGGCGAGCGTCAGCCGGTCGTCGAAGAACGCGCGCGCGGCCCACAGTTGGGCGGCGACGCCGTCGCGCCGCGATTGCACGTGGCCGCCTTCGTGCAGATACGACGCGGTGAAATCGACGTACTTCCACAAGCCGCGCCGGTATTCGATGCTTTCCGCCACGTTCGATTCGGAATCGAGGCTGTTGAGAATGGTCGTGCCGATCAGTACCGTGACCTCGTTGCCGGTGACGTTCGTGGTGCGCGACGGCGGAAAGTCGCGCGGGCCGTGGCCGCTCGGCGCGTCGAGCTGATAGCCGATGCCGAAGAGCAGGGCCGTCGTGTCCGGGCCGCCGAACGCCTGCACGCGATTGAGCTTCATCTCCGCGATCCAGCGGTTATCGAAGTAATACGCGGCGCGCAGCGTGAAGAGGCCGCCCCAGCCGTGGGTATTCGAATAGTCGCCGCCGGCTTCCGCCTCGCTGGTGTCGAAGTAACGGTACGGACCCGCGCCCGCCGCCAACTCGACGCGGTTGTTCCAGAGCGGCATCCGCGCCCACAACTGCGCTGCCTGACCATCGCGGTGATGGTTCGGAATATGACCTTCGTTGACCCACGAGAAGCTCCAGGCCGCGTACGGGCCGAGGCCCTCGCGATAGCTTGCTTCCCAGGAATACGTGTTATGGCTGCGGCTCTGGAGCGGGCCGGCGAGAATCGAGAACTCTTGCGCGTTGGCCACGTGGGTTGCGGCACCGAGCGCGAACGCACAGAGCGTCAAAGCGGCGTTTCGATACTGCCGTCGTAGAGTGAAAGAGGGCATCAAGAAGTCGGAAGCGGAAGTTCGGACGCTTTCAGTTGAAAGCATCGGCGAAGCATACCGGCTAAACGAGAATCATGCCTATCTGGCGCAGAGCGAGTGTTAGTCGACGCACGTCGTGTTTATTATTTTCGCGTTACAAATGATGCGTCGGTTCCGTACTCAGCCTCTTCAAAGCGAGGATCAGATGGACGCCATTCCAGTGGAGTACCGGGGGTGCGAGTTGTCGGCGGTCGTCGCGAGAGCGGCCGGCGAGTTCATCTCGACGGTGTTGATCGAGCGGCCGGGCGGCGTGCGGCGCGCGATCGGCCCGTTCCGGTCGTTCGCGACGGCGAGAGCTGCCGAGCAGTTCGCCATTCAATATGGCAGGGATGAGCTGGACGGACGCCATTTGCCGCGCGGCCTTCACGTGACCACTCACGATGACCCGGCCACGCGGCGCTCGACCGCCTTCGCGCCTGAGCGCCGTCCGTAGCCACGCGGTCGAGGGCTTGGCTGCCTGCGCCGCTCGCGAAGTCGTCGTTGCGCCGCGCGCGGTGAGCGGATCGCCCGAAAGTCACGGCGCGCGCACAATGAACCGCCGTTTCGCGAGGAACGATCGTTCGCATGAAACGCGGAGGACGCAATCTCCAGCGCGCCCGCGCCAAGGATCAGGCAGAAGCCCAGCGCATTGGCGGACAGCACGCTTTTGCACGCGAGCGGCAGAGTCCGTTACCATGCGGGCGCCGCGCGGGTCCGCTTCCCGCGGGCATTCCAAAAGAACAGATGAACAGCGCAATACCCGCCACCCGCGTCAATTACTGGGCAGTCGTCTCCGTGCTGCTCGGAACGTTCCTCGGCAACCTCGATTCGTCGATCGCGAACGTCGCGTTGCCGACCATTGCGCACAACCTTTCGCGCAGCGCCGCCGATACCGTCTGGGTCGTCACCGCGTATCAGCTCGCGGTCGCCGTCTCGGTGCTGCCGCTCGCCGCGCTCGGCGAAATGCTCGGCTTTCGGCGCGTGTTCCTGTGGGGCTTCGTCGTCTTCACGCTTGCGTCGATAGGCTGCGCGCTCGCGCCGACGCTGCCGCTCCTGGTCGCCGCTCGCGCGATTCAGGGCGTGGGCGGCGCGTGCATGTCGACCATCGTGCCCGCGCTGCTGCGGCAGGTCTATCCGCCGAAGCTCGTCGGGCGCGGCATCGCGCTGCTCGGCTTGACCGTGGCGCTCTCGGCGGCGCTCGGGCCGACAGTCGCGGCGGGGATCCTCTCGGTCGCCGGATGGCGCTGGCTCTTCGCGGTGAACGTGCCGCTCGGCATCGTCGGGCTCGGTCTCGCCAGCACGATGCTGCCGCCCGGCACGCCGAACGCCGCGCGCCGCTTCGACTTCGCGGGCGCGACGCTCAGCGCGCTCGCCATCGCGCTCTTCATCCTGGGCGTGGGCGGGCTCGGCGCGGGCGAGGGCGCGGGCGAGGGTCATGTGCAACTGCGGGCGCTGCCTCTCGTCGAGATCGCGTGCGCGTGCATCGCCGGTTTCGCGCTCATCCGCCATCAACGCGGACGGCCCGCGCCGCTCGTGCCGCTGGATCTGCTGCGCATTCCCATTCTCTCGCTGTCCTCGCTGACGTCCATCTGCTCCTACGTGGCGCAGACGCTTGCCTATCTGGCGCTGCCGTTCATGCTGCAACACCAGTTCGCCCGCAGCGCGACGACAACCGGGCTGCTCGTCACGCCGTGGCCGCTCGTGATCGTGTTCGTCGCGCCGCTCGCCGGTCGCCTGTCGGACCGGCACGCGCCGGGGCTGATAGGCGGCTTGGGGCTTGGCATCATGGCAATCGGGCTATGCCTTTTGATCGGGCTGCCGGCATCGCCTTCGAATGTGGACATCGCGTGGCGCGTCGCGGTGTGCGGCATCGGATTCGGCTTCTTTCAGACGCCGAACAATCGCATCATGCTGACGTCGGCGCCGCACGAACGCAGCGGCGCGGCGGGCGGCCTGATGACGATGGCGCGCATGATCGGCCTTTCGCTGGGCGCGGCGCTGGCGGCGGTTGCATTCGGGATCGATGGACAGCGCGGCGCACAGGTGTCCCTCGTCGGCGCGGCGGCAGCGGCTGTGATTGGCGTCGCGGTAGGCATCGTGCGCGTGCTGCGCACACGCGAGCGCGCCGTGCGTCGTTAGTGCTTTCATGCTTCTGCGCACGTCCTACAATTGAGCGCGGGTCGCTCTTCGCTGCGCGCAGCGATACTTCGGTTGACGCAATAATTTGCAAGTTCGTTGACTGCAACGGATATGCTATGGCCCCTTGCGCGCGGCCTCTTGCGCCGCGCTTCGTGCGTCCACGCTATTCACTTGCCGGTACAACATGGTCACACTGGTTAGCTGCTTCTCCGACCGCCGCGCGACATCATCACGCGACAACCACGCCGAGTTCTGTCGCCGAACGCAAGCGGCTCATTACGACGAGTCGATGTCGAGCAGCGTCGATTCGCTCGAACTCGGCGTGCTCTTCAAATACCAGATGATCAGCGACCGGCTCGCGCGCACGGCCGAGGGCGAAGTCGTCATCTTTGCGACGGAGAATGCGCTTTTCGTGCGCTTCGAAGATTTCGGCCGGATCATGGAAGGGCGAGACAGCCTCGTGACCAAAGGCTTCTTCGGCGTCAATACGGAAATGTTCGTTATCCGAAATACCGAGGAGAACCGGCGCATCGCGCGTGGCATGGCTGCGCGATGCCGGGCCTTCTACGAGTACGGCAAGTTCGTCACCGAAGAGGAACTGCTCGAGGCGTTTCCCACGGTTGCCGATTGGGACATGCTCAACGGCGTGATACCGATTGCATCCATGTGGTCGGGCCAACACCCGGACTTGCGCGGCGCGCCGGTGGTGGCGGTGTCGCTCGTGTTCACGCCGCGTCTCTATAGCAAGTACGGTCCGCGCTGGCGGGCCGTGTTCGCGCGTCATCTGAACGCGTGCCATGCGGCGGGACACAGCGCGTTCTTCGACGCCTCGCCGCCGCCTGAATGCGATACAGACGAGCCGCTGACCGTCTATCAACCGGGCAGGGCGATCGCGGTCGTCATGTTGTACACGCCGAACATCGCGGGCTATGCGCGCTTCGGCGAAGCGAGTCTGCGCGCGTTCTGCGAGCGCCACGGTTATACGCTGTATCAACATCGCGCGGTGCCAGCCGATTTCCAGCGCGAAGCATGCGGCAACTGGTCGAAGCCGTTCTTGCTCGCGAAGTATCTGCCGCATCACGAGTGGGTCTTCTGGATCGATGCCGACATTCTCGTCATGAACCCATCGGTCAAGCTCGAACGATTCACCGAGGGCCGCGATCGCGTGCTGACCGCCGATATCTGCGGCTGGCGCTTCAATTCGGGCGTGATGGGCTTTCGCAACACGGAAGCGAATGCAAACGTGCTGCAAAGCGTGCTTGCGCGCGTGCTGGAAACGGAGGACATCAAATACACGTTTTCCAGTCAGGGCGACCAGTTCTATTTCATGGAGCAGATGATTTCGCACGGCCTTTGCCCCGAGCCGGACTCCGCGGAACTCGTGAGCTTCAACGAACTCAACACGCCGTGGTACTACGCGAACCCGGATACGTTCATGTGCCATTTTCACGGCCTGAGCACGGAGCTGCGGATGCTATTCATGTCGATGGATAAGGTTCCGGAAGGCGGATACGAGTCGATAGAAAGGTAGCGCATTGCGCGCCGGCACGGGACCGTGGCTTGCTGGGCCATTCACGAACGATGACTACGCCAAAGGAGGGCAGCATGACTCAGGTTTCAGGCGATAACGACGGCCCACGCGCAACGGCCGACGACATGGACGAACCGGTGGGCGCGCCTGCTTCCGGCGATACGCGGCAAGAGAAACTCGATGCCCGCGAAAAGCAGAAGCATCCCGCGAGCGAGAACGCGCTGCCGACCGCGCAGGACAACAACCCGGTGCCGCCGCAATCGACGCGCGACTAGTCCAACTATCTGACGAGGATTTGCCGAATGAGCGACTATATCGACTGTATCGCCGCGCTGGACCGATGCGCCGCCGCTTGCGACAACTGCGCCTCGGCGTGCATTGCGGAAGGCCATCTGCCGGAGATGGAGAAGTGCATTCGTCTCGATCTCGACTGCGCGGCGCTGTGCCGCTTCACGTCGGAATCGCTTGCGCGCGACACGCAGTTCATGCGCGATTTCTGCGACCTGTGCGCGCGAATCTGCGATGCATGCGCCGACGAATGCAGCCGTCATACCGCGAGCCATTGCCAGGCGTGCAGCGACGCGTGCCGGAAGTGCGCGGAGGCTTGCCGGGCGATGTAAGACACGGCAGCAAGCCGGGATCTCGCGCAGAGCTTATCCACAGTTTCTGTGTTCAACTCTGTGGACAAGCTCGGGACCCGCTTGCTATCCATCTGACGCGACAAACAAATTTCCCCGCGAGCGAATGCGCGTCGCCACACGGTGCGCGTCGCGCATCGATGCTATCTTCACCCACGAACACGAAATGGGGATGAGATGAAGCGCAAGTCATCGGGCGTGGCCGTGGTCGCGGTGCTCGTGGGCGTGGCCGTCGCGGTGACGCTTTATATCGCGAGCTACGGCAGGTCGTCGCATCACGCCGGCATCGACATGCCGACGACGCACGACGCCGTCGCAACGCAAGACATGCACGCGAGCGAAGCGGCCTTCACGGCAGCGCCGATGCAGCCCGTCTCCGGCCCGAACGATACGACCGCAGCGCGTTAAGCTCGAACATCGTCGCGTCTAACGTTTGTCCTGGACGCGACGCGACGCGACGCGGGAATGTCCCTTGCTCATCGGCTTCAAACTTCAAGCCGGAGCACACTCCCTTGGGCCATCCATCGCAGCAGATTCCGCCCGCCGTTCTGCCCATCGATGCGCGCGGCGTAATCGGCAACATGAAGACGGCGGCGCTGGTGTCGGTGCGCGGCACGATCGACTTCATGTGTTTTCCCCGCGTCGATTCGCCCACGCTGTTCGCGTCGCTCCTCGACGACGAGCACGGTGGCGCTTTCGCGATCTCCCCGCGCGACTGCGATGCCAACGTCAAGCAGATGTATCTGCCCGAGACGAACGTGCTGCTCACGCGCTTCATGACGGGCGAGGGCGTCTGCGAGTTGCTCGACCTGATGCCCGTGCCGTCTTCCGAAGCACGCGTCGATGCGGTGCCCAATTGCGTGATGCGCATCGTGCGCATCGTGTACGGCCGCATGACACTGGATGTCCGGTGCGATCCGCGCTTCGACTATGCGCGTGTTCGGCACACGGCGCATGCGGTAGAGAAGGGCGTGCGGTTCGCGAGAGCCGACAACGGCACGCCGCTGGAACTGCGCGCGAGCGTGCCGCTGTCCATCGAGCAAGATGGCGTACGCGCGACGCTCGACATGAAAGAGGGCGATTCGGCCTGCTTCGCGCTGGGCGCGGTCGATGACATGCCGAAGCTCGACACCAAAGAGAAGTTCGACGGCATGTTGCACGAGACCATCGCGTTCTGGAAGGAATGGTCGTCTCGCTCGACCTATCGCGGACGATATCGCGAAGTCGTGCTGCGTTCCGCGCTGACGCTGAAGCTGCTGAGTTCGGACGATCACGGCGCGATCGTCGCGGCGCCGACGTTCGGTTTGCCGGAAGCGCAAGACGGGTCGCGCCGGTGGGACTATCGCTACACATGGATTCGCGACGCCGCATTCTCGGTCTATGCGCTCCTGCGTCTCGGCTATACAGGCGAGGCCGAGCGCTTCATGCGCTGGATTGCCGAGCGCAATCGCGATTGCAGTTCGGACGGATCGCTTGCCGTCATGTATGCAGTGGACGGCGAGCCCGCGCCCGAAGAAACGCAACTCTCGACGCTTGGCGAGTCGGAGCCGGGCGAGCTCGTCGTGGGCAACGGCGCGCGCGGACAGACCCAGCTCGATGTCTATGGCGCGCTGCTCGACTCGGTTTATCTCTACAACAAATACGGCGCGGCGACTTCGTACCAAGGCTGGCAGCATGTGACCCGCACGGTCGACTATGTCGTGCAGCATTGGCGCGAGGCCGACCACGGCATATGGGAATTCCGCAACGGCAAGCGGCCGCTGCTGCATTCGCGGCTGATGTGCTGGGTCACGGTGGATCGCGCGCTGCGTCTTGCGCAAAAGCGCTCGCTTCCCGCGCCGCTGCCGACATGGTTTCAGACGCGCGACGACATTCATCGCGACATACACGAGAATTTCTTCAACGAAGAGCTTCAGTCGTTCGTGCAGACGCCGGGCTCATCGACGCTCGATGCATCCGCGTTGATGATGCCGCTCGTGCGCTTCATCGGCCCGAAGGATCCGCGCTGGACGGGCACGCTGGATGCCATCGGCCGCGATTTGCGCGTCGATCCGCTGATTTTTCGCTATACGCGCGGCACGACGCTCGACGGTCTTCCTGGCATGGAAGGCGGCTTCAGCGCGTGTTCGTTCTGGTATGCGGAGGCGCTTGCACGCTCGGGGCGCGTGGATGAAGGGCGGCTCGTGTTCGAGAAGATGCTCGCCTACGCGAACCATCTCGGGCTGTTCTCGGAAGAAGTCGCGACCAACGGCGCGGCCCTCGGCAATTTCCCGCAGGCGCTGACGCATCTGGCGCTGATCAGTGCGGCGTATCAGCTGGATCGGGATCTGGATCGTACCCATGTGCCGTGGACCTGAGGGCGGAACGTGAGCGCTTCGGCGCTCGACGTAAGTTGGCAATACCGTTTTCATAGAACGACCGTCTGTACGTCCCAAGTCCAAAGGTCGTGTTTCTGGCAAGTGGAGATGTCGCATGTTGCCCTAGGTTCGTGGCCGGACAAGCGTGTCTGGCGCGCGGGCCATGAACACGACTGCGACTATCACGATGTCGATGCGCGAACTGGACCGACTCGCTAGAGGAGGGCGATGAGCCCGATTACCGGTTCAGTGGGAGCGTCAGCTTAAGGTAATCTGGTCGCGGCTGTAGGCGCAACACGCTATCTGCTTTGCGGATGTCCGCCGCCCGACCAACGCCAGGCCGTACTGGCCGTTCCTCAGGATTGGCGGGCCTTCTGGCTTTCTTAGTTGAGCGTAGGACCGCGCTTCGAATAGCAACCTTCGTGCAGCTCTGGCGATCGGAAAGAGAGTACTCGCGCCGCTGCGACAGCATGAAGGAGAGCGGACGCATGTGCCATGCGTGCCGCTGGAGTTCGACAAGCGTTCCTTTCGCGAGGTCTTCAGCAACCATATGGCGCGGCATGTGGCCCCCGCACAAGCCTGCCCTGAGCAGATCGTGCGCTGCGAGCCGTTGTGCAGTTTTCATAACGGCGTTATGATCTTGGAAACCACGGCGCGGTCGTCAATACGCGGAGCGGTCCACGAATCAGCATGGATGTCTTGCCTCTGCTGGCATGCGTGCATCCGAGAGGCGGGCAATGAAAGCGGAACCAACCAAGCAAGCTCCGGCACAGCCGGTTCCCAAGGCGTTGCGGCGATACTTGTCGCTCGATGACTTCGAGATCGCCGCGCGGCGGCATCTTCCGCGCCCCATATTTGGGTACATCTCGGGTGCAGCCGAGCGCAACGCATCGCTGGACGACAACGAACGGGCGTATTCGGAATATCGCTTCGTCACGCGCGTGCTTCGAGACGTATCCCGGCGCACGCAAGCGACGACACTGCTCGGCAAAACCTATCGCGCTCCGTTCGGCATCGCGCCGATGGGCATTTCCGCGTTGTCCGCTTACCGTGGCGACCTCGTTCAAGCACAAGCCGCTCGCGAAGCCGGCATCCCGATGATCATGAGCGGCTCGTCGCTCATTCCTCTCGAGACAGTCGTCAAGGAAGCGTCCGGCACGTGGTTTCAGGCCTATCTTCCGGGCGAACCCGAGAAGATTCGCGCGCTGATCGAACGTGTCGAACGCGCCGGCTACGACACGCTTGTTCTGACAGTGGACACGGCCGTGCTGGCCAATCGCGAGAACAATATCCGCACGGGCTTTTCGACGCCGCTGAAGCCGAGCATGCGGCTCGCGTGGGACGGCGTCACGCGCCCTCGATGGCTCTTCGGCACCGCGCTCAGAACGCTCGTCAACCACGGCATGCCGCACTTCGAGAACTCGTATGCGACGAGAGGCGCGCCCATTTTCTCGGGCCGCGTCGTGCGCGATTTCGGCGCGAAGGACCACCTGAACTGGAGTCATGTGCGTCAGATCCGGGCGCAATGGAAGGGAAAGCTCGTGATCAAGGGCATCATGGCAACCGACGATGCGATCGCCGCGCGCGATCACGGCGCCGATGGAATCATCGTCTCGAACCACGGCGGGCGACAACTGGACGGCACCGCCGCGCCGCTTCGCGTGCTGCCTGGAATCGCGGATGCAGTCGGTCACGACATCGCCGTGATGATCGACGGAGGCATCCGGCGGGGCACCGATGTTTTGAAGGCACTGGCGCTCGGCGCGGATTTCGTCTTCGTCGGCCGGCCGTTCAACTATGCCGCCTCGGTGGCCGGCAAGGCGGGCGTCGCGCATGCTATCGGCATCCTGCAAGCAGAGGTGCAACGCAATCTCGGCTTGCTCGGCGTCGTCAGCATCGACGAATTGACACCGGACGTCCTGATCAGGTTGCCGGAAGGCGTGGCTGCAAGCCAAAGGGATAGGCAATGAAGTCGAACAATAAGGATGACGAACAAATAGACCGGTCAGTGGCCGCAGTCGACAGAACGCTTTCCTTGCTCGAAGCGTTTCTGGGTCAGCCTGGCGGCCGGTCGCTGTCGGAGCTGGAGGAGCGAACGGGGCTCTTCAAGAGCGTGATCTTGCGGTACATGCTCTCGCTCGAAGCGCGCGGCTTCGTGCACAAGGAGCAAAACGGCATGTACCGGTTGGGCTACAAGGCCGCTCAACTCGGCCGCGCATTCGAAAGCAGCGTGGGTCTTGTGACCACATTGCAGCCGGTCGTCGAGCGGCTCAGCGAGAAAACCGGCGCCAGTGCGTCAGTCTATGTGCGGGACGGCGACTCGCGGCTTTGTCTGCTGCGGGCGGAACCCGAGCGCGATGTTCGCGTGGCGATCCGCGCCGGCACGCGGCGTCCAATGGACAAGTCGGCGTCCAGTCTCGCTTTCAAACGCTTCGAGCGCAAAACCGTGCAGGCATTCGCGAGCGCGGGCGTGGCGGGCATCGCTTCTTCGTCGGGCGTCGGCGACCCGCTGCTCGCGTCGATGGCCGCGCCGCTTTTCGGTATGTCCGATGCGTTCGTCGGCGTGTTGACGCTTTCGGGCGTGATAGGCCACTTCGATGTGGACGATGAGCGTATCCGCTCGCAACTCTTCGACGACGCGCTCGCTGCCAGCGCGTTGCTTGGCGCGGCGCCGTGAATCTGCCGATTCGGCCGCTGCGTGAGTTCAGGCCTGACGGCGCTCGCCGGTGCCGTACATGCGCTCGCAAAACGCCATGCTCGCCCCGAGCCGTCGAGAAAGATCGGACGCAGCCTGAAGTTGCGGCGCAATCAGCTCGCCCGTTTCACGCGCCGCGTTCAAGCGCGAGGCCGGGCCGGATAGCGTCAACGCGGCCATGAATTCTTCGTCGGGGCCGAACACGGGCGTGGCGAACGCCGCCGTATGAACATCACGCGCGCCCGAGGTGAAAAGAGGAATCTGCGGCGGCTCGGAAAAGATCGGTTCGTGCAGTCCCCAGTAACGGATCACCTGGCCGATAGCGGTGTCGTCGAGCGGAAGCGATGTTCCCGCGAGCCGGGTCTCGCGCAGACCCTCGGACGGCTCCGCCCGGAACAGGCATAGACGCTGGTTCTTCTCGAGCACGTAATACGAGGCGCTTTCCTTCGTTTGCGCCGCGAGCGCGAAGAGTATGGGCTCCACCACTGACGACAGATGAAACGACTGCTCATACAGCTTGCCTAGATAAAGCACGCGCGCGCCGAGTCCATACATGCCGTCGTCGGAACGCACGACGTAACCCATGCGCTCGAGCGAGTTCATTAGCCGATAAACCGTCGTCTTGTGCATGCCCGACGCGCTTGCGAGCGCAGCAAGCGAGAGTTTCTCTTTGCCGAGCCTGAAGCAATCGAGCAGGCCGAGCGCTCGTTCCACCGCGACCACACCGTCGTTTCCCATCTCGTCCCCTTGACGTTCATCCTTTCGACGCATTGTACACAGTAAAACGATGGTGCGCACCGTAAAAGGGTTAACGCTACTGGCTCGCACATCGAGCGCGCGTTAAAGTGGTTTCACTTCGTACACCACAGTTGCACAGAGTACAACTCTCCCTGAGGTTAGTCCATGAGCACCGACACGAATCAATCGATCATCCGCGACATCGAGCGCGTTTCACCCGAACTCGTACAAGCTGCGGCGAAGTTCCAGGCCGCCATCCTCGCCGACGTCGCAGGCCGGCGCGGCACCGTGCACGGCCGCGTGAAGCCGCTGTCGCCGAAGATGAAAGTCGCGGGACCGGCGATCACCGTCGAGGTGCGACAAGGCGACAATCTCGCGATCCACGCCGCACTGGCAGTCGCGAAGCCGGGCGACGTGATCGTCGTGGACGGCAAGGGCGACGTGAGCTGCGCGCTAATCGGCGAGATCATGGCGACGCAGGCGAAGGTCAGCGGCATCGCGGGCATCGTGATCGACGCAGCGGTGCGCGACGCCCACGAACTCGCAAACGGCGACTATCCGATCTTCTCCGCGGGCCTGAATCCGTGCGGCCCGACCAAGAGCGTGGCCGGTCTCGTCAACCACCCGATTTCCGCGGGCGGCACGGCGGTCAATCCCGGCGATCTCGTGGTCGGCGATGCCGATGGCGTCGTCGTGATTCCGCGTGCGGATGTCGCGCGCATCGTCGAACTCGCGCAAAAGAAGCTGGATATGGAAACGGCGCGTATCGCGGCGATCCACAAGGGCGATGTGCGTCCCGGCTGGCTCGACAAGGAACTGCGCGCAGCCGGCATGCTGGCCGAAGGCGAGGTTCTGTAATGGACGCGAACGCTCGAAAGCCCGTCGTCCTCGTCACGGCAGCCGATCTCGCGCCGCAAGCGCTCGACATGCTGCAGGCGTTCGAAGTCGTGTTCGCCGGCAAGCAGCCGACCGAAGACGACATCGTCGCGCTGTGCGAGAAGACGAAGCCGGTCGCGATCATCGTCCGTTACGGCAAGATCAACGCCCGCATCATGGATGCTGCGGAAAACCTGCAGGTCATTTCGAAGCACGGCAGCGGTATCGACGTGATCGATCAGGAAGCCGCCGCCGCGCGCGGCATCGCGGTGCGCGCGGCAGTCGGCGCGAACGCGGCGGCGGTCGCCGAGCACGCGTGGGCGCTCATTCTTGCGTGCGCGAAGTCGGTGCCGCAGCTCGACGTGCGCATGCGCGCCGGCCACTGGGACAAGTCCACGCACAAGTCCTTCGAACTCGACGGCGGCACGCTCGGCGTGGTCGGGCTGGGTTCGATCGGCCGGCGCGTCGCGGCCATCGGCGTCGCGTTCGGCATGAACGTGTTCGCCTTCGATCCGTTCGCGAAGGAAGCGCCGCACGGCGTGACGCTCGCGTCGATGGACGACATCTACGCCGCGGCCGACGTGCTCTCGCTCAACTGTCCGCTGACGGACGAGAACCGCAACATGATCAATCGCGACACGCTTGCTCGCATGAAGCAGGGCGCGATTCTCGTGAACACGGCGCGCGGCGGGCTGATCGACGAAGCCGCGCTCGTCGAGGCGCTCGCGAGCGGCCGGTTGCGCTCGGCGGGCGTCGATAGCTTCGCGGTCGAGCCGATGACCGTGCCGCACCCGTTCCAGTCCGTGCCGAATCTGATCTTGTCGCCGCACGTCGGCGGCGTCAGCGAAGCGGCCTACGTGAACATGGGCAAGGGCGCGGCGGCCAACGTTCTCGCGGTCATCGAGGAAAACGCCCGCAAGGTGGCGTGACGTTCGCAGGAGTACTGAGCATGTTCTATCTCACGTCGCCCGAAGTGCGCGAAGCGCAGGTGTTCACGCGCATGCCGGAGAAGTACCGCAAGCGGGATGTGCAGACGGATTGGGCACGCGCCAATCGCGGCGGCATGACCACCGATTCGTTTCTCGAAGGTCCGGTCTGGGACCCGCGCGGCCACCTTTACGTGACCGACATTCCCTACGGCCGCATCTTTCGCATATCGCTTTCGGGCGAGTGGGATCTCGTCGCGCAGTACGACGGCGAGCCCAACGGGATGAAGCTGTTCGACGACGCGCACCTGCTCATCACCGACTATCGCAACGGCCTGATGTTGCTCGACATCGAGCGCGGGGAAGTGAAGCCTTACCTCGAGCGCCGCAACTCCGAGCGCTTCAAGGGCGTAAACGACCTGACCTTCGATTCGCACGGCAACCTGTATTTCACGGATCAGGGCCAGTCCGGCCTGCACGATCCGACAGGCCGCGTGTATCGGCTGTCGCCGGACGGCAAGCTCGACATGCTGCTCGGCAATTGCCCGAGCCCGAACGGACTCGTGCTGTCGCCGGACGAGAAGGTGCTGTACGTCGGCATGACGCGCGGCAACTGCGTGTGGCGCGTGCCGTTGCAGGCGGACGGCTCGGTCAGCAAGGTCGGGCAGTTCTTCACGTCCTACGGCCCGAGCGGTCCCGACGGTCTGACGATCGACTCCGAAGGCCGCTTGTTCATCGCGAATCCGGGGCTTGGCCGCGTGTGGGTGCTGAACCGCCGCGCCGAGCCGGTCGAGATTCTGACCGCGCAGGAAGGCGTGTCGCTCACGAATCTGTGTTTCGGCGGCGCGGACATGAAGACGCTTTTCATGACCGAATCGACGAACGGTCTGGTGTTGAAAGCCGACATGAGCGTTTGCGGACCGCTTCCCAAGCAAGCAAAGAAATACTGAGGCTTTCCCGTCGACGGGCGATGCACGCCTGCGCGACGAGAAGTCGAGACATTGCGCCCAAGCCGCGCGATGGAGGAGCCACTCATGCAACTCTCGCAAACCATCGATGAAAGCCGCAGCGCGCGTTCGAAGAACGCGGCGAGCGGCACCGTGCTCGCCAGCGAAGACTTCGCGGCCAGCGAACGCACGCTCGCGAAGGCGTTCCGGCGCATTCTTCCGTTCATCTTCCTCTGCTACGTCGTCAGTTATCTCGACAGAACGAACGTCGGCTTCGCCGCGCTGACGATGAACAAAGACCTCGGTCTCACAGGCGAGCAGTTCGGCCTGGCTGCCGGACTGTTCTCGATCGGCTACTTCCTGTTCGAGATTCCGAGCAACCTCATCATGCAGAAGGTCGGGGCGCGGGTCTGGATCGCGCGCATCATGATCACCTGGGGCGTGTGCTCGATGCTGACCGCGTTCGTCGTCGGGCCGAAGAGCTTCGCCGCCGCGCGCTTCCTGCTCGGCATCGCGGAAGCCGGATTCACGCCCGGCATCTATCTGTATTTCACGCACTGGTTTCCCGGCAAATGGCGCGCCAAGGTGACGGCCGCGTTCCTCGTCGGCATTCCCGTCGCGAACATGATCGGCTCGCCGATCTCCGGCGCGCTGCTTCAGTTGGGCGGATTGCACGGCCTGAAAAGCTGGCAATGGCTGCTGCTGATCGAAGGTCTGCCCGCGGTGCTGCTCGGCGTTGCATGTCTCTTCATCCTCGCGGATCGTCCCGACAAGGCCAGCTGGCTCAGCGACGAAGAGAAGGCCACGCTCGCCCGGCGCCTTGCCGCGGAGCAGAAGGATATCGGCAGCAAGCACGGCAGCACGTTGCGCGACGCCATGACGAACTGGCGCGTGTTCGTGCTCGCGTTCGTCAACTTCTGCGGGATCGTCGGATCGGTGGGCGTCGGCTTGTGGATGCCGCAGATCATCAAGCAGTTCGGCGTCACGCATTCGGTCGTCGGCTGGCTGACGGCGCTTCCTTACCTGATCGGCGCGTTCGTCATGCTGTGGTGGGCGCGCGTGGCGAACAAGGGGCAAAAGCGCGTGCCGTATGTTGCCGGCGCTTTGCTGGTCGCCGCCGCCGCGCTCGCGTGCAGCGCGCTGACCGACGTGCCGCTTTTCAAGCTCATCGCCCTGTGTTTCACCGTCAGCGGCATTCTCGCGTTCCAGGCGACGTACTGGGCGATTCCTTCCAGCTTCCTCACTGGCCGCGCCGCGGCGGGCGGCCTCGCGCTCATCGTGTCCGTCGGCAATCTCGGCGGCTTCGCGGGACCGTCGATGATCGGCGCGCTCAAGCAGATGTCCGGCGGCTTCACGCTGCCGCTGCTGGCCGTCTCCGCCGTGCTGCTGATCGGCGCGCTGACGATCGCATGGCTCGGCGATCCCGGCGCGAATGTCGGCGAAGCCAGCGCCGCGCGCAAGGCGTGAAACCCCGCATCAATCAATCTATAACTCTGTTTGGAGACGAAATGTCCGTGAAGAAGGCTCACCAGAAAGCCAAGCTTGGAACCGGTCTTGCGCTTGGGACGGTCGCGGTCGCAAGCATGACGTTCGCGTCCGGCGCGGCGCGTGCGCAAAGCAGCGTGACGCTGTACGGCATCGCCGATGTCGGCGTCGAGTATCTGAACAACACCAGTGCCGGCGGATCGCAGGTGAGAGAAGTGTCCGGCAATCTTTCCGGCTCGCGCTGGGGCCTGAAGGGCGTCGAAGACATGGGCGGCGGGCTGAAGGCGCTGTTCAATCTCGAGGCCGGCTTCAATCTCAACGACGGAACGAGCTCGCAGTCGACCCGCGGCCTCGGCACGAACCCGACGACGACCTCGCGCCTCTTCGGTCGGCAGGCGTGGGTCGGTCTCAGCTACAAAGGGCAGCAGTTGACACTGGGTCGCCAGAACGCGCTGATATACGAACAGTCGGTGACGTTCGATCCGATGGGCGTCTCATCGCGGTATTCAGCGCTGTCGCTCGACTACGCGCTGGCCGCTCGCATCGACAATTCGGTGAAGTACACCGGCAAGTTCGGTCCGCTGACGGCGCAGGCGATGTACAGCACGCGCTATGACACGGGCTACGGTTCCGAAGTGCCGGGCGCGCTCATCACCGGCCGGTTCTTCAGCGGCGCGTTGACCTATTCCAGTGGCCCGATCGCGGCGACCGCCGTCTACGAACAGCGCAACAGCAACACGCTGACCACGAACACGAGCACCGAACGCCGCGCGCTCGCCGCCGCGACGTACAACTTCGGGCCGGTGACGGCCTATGCCGGCTACCGCTATCTGCGGGCATCGAACACATTCCTGCCGGTCAACCCGATTGCCGTCGCCAACGGTTCCGCCGCCAATGCCGCCAACCTCTACTGGCTCGGCGCGCAATATCTGATCACGCCGTCGTTCCAGCTGACTGCGGCCGGGTACTACCACGACGTTCATTCGACCGGCGCCGATCCGTGGCTGGCCGTCATCAATGCCGACTACTTCCTGTCGAAGCGCACCGACCTGTACGCGACGGTCGGTTACGCGCACAACAAGGACAGGTCGGCGCTCGGCGTGAACGGCTACGGCACGGTCGCGCCCGGGTACAACCAGACCGGCGTCACCGTCGGCCTGCGCCAGAAGTTCTGACGAGGAAACCGCCGTGCAGATCGTCCATGCGCCTCATTTGCCCGTCCGCGAAGAATGGCTCGCGCGCCGTCAGGAGCCGATTCTGGAGCCGGATCTTCCCATCGTCGATGCGCATCATCATCTGTGGGACCGGCAGAGCGGGCGCTATCTGACGGACGAGTTCGCGCGCGATGTCGGCAGCGGGCATCGCATCGTGTCGAGCGTGTATGTGCAATGCCGTTCGATGCTGCGCGAGCACGGTCCCGCGGCGATGAAGCCGGTCGGCGAAGCGGAGTTCGCCAACGGCATCGCCGCGATGTTCGCAAGCGGGGCGTATGGACCGACGAGAGCCTGCGATGCGATCGTCGGCGGCGCGGATCTCGCGCTCGGCGATGCGGTCGCGCCCGTGCTCGAAGCGATGCTTCAGGTCACGGGCGGCCGTTTGCGCGGCATCCGCAATCCGCTCGCATGGCATGCGAGCGCGGACGTGGTTTCGAGCCCGGTGACGCCGCCGCGCGATCTCATGGCGAACGCCGACTTCCGGCGCGGCGTGAAGACGCTGGCGCGCTACGGGCTGTCGCTGGACGCGTGGGTCTATCACACGCAACTCGCGGAGTTGTACGAACTCGCGAGCGCCGCGCCGGATGTGACCGTGGTCATCGATCACTTCGGCGGCCCGCTCGGCGTCGGACCGCACGCGAACAACCGCGAGCAGGTCATCGCCGAATGGCGGCACGGGCTCGCGCGCCTGGCGAGCCTGCCCAACACGCGCATGAAGCTCGGCGGCGCGGGCATGACCGTGTTCGGCTTCGGCTTCGTGTTCGGCTTCACCTCGCGCGAAACGCCGCCTTCGTCGGAGGAACTCGCCGTTGCGTGGCGTCCTTACTTCGAGACCTGCATCGAACTGTTCGGCGTGAAGCGTTGCATGTTCGAGAGCAACTTCCCCGTCGACAAAGGAATGTTCAGCTACGGCGTGCTGTGGAACGCCTTCAAGCGGCTGGCGCAGTCATTGTCAGCGGATGAAAAAGCCGCGCTATTCAGCGGCACCGCCGCCGCGACGTATCGCTTGCGGCTACCAGGAGACGAGTCATGAAAACCAGCGCTAGCGTCACATCGGGCGCAACCGGAACGGAAATCGGCAGCGAAATCGGCAGCGAAGCCGAAGGGAAGCGTTACAAGGACATCACGCGCGGGGAGTGGCGCTCGCTGTCGCTCGCCGGTCTCGGCTGGACGTTCGAGAGCTACGACTCGTTCCTCCTCTCGCTTCTCTTGCCGACGCTTGCGCTGCAATTCGGTCTGTCGAAAGCCCAGCTCGGGCTTTTCACGAGCATCACGGCAGCCGGGCAGATTCTCGGCGGCATCCTGTTCGGCTACGTGTCAGACCGGCTGGGGCGCGTGCGCACGGCGCTGCTTTGCATCGGCATCTATTCGCTGTTCTCCGGGCTGCTCGCGTTTGCGCCGAACGAGCACTGGTTCGCGACGATCCGCTTCTTCGGCGCGCTCGGCATGGGCGGGACGTGGACGGCGGGCGCGGCGCTCATCGCCGAAACGTGGCACGCGAGCCGCCGCGGCAAGGGCGGCGCGCTGATGCAGATGGGCCTGCCCATCGGCGCGATTCTCGCGATCACGATCTCGGGCATCGTCAGCGGCGTCAACGACGGTCTCGCGGGCCACGGATGGCGCGTTCTGTTCCTGATCGGCGCGTTGCCGTTCTTCATCCTGTTCTTCGTCGCGCGCAAGACGCCCGAATCGCCCATCTGGCTCGAGCGCAAACGCGCGAGGGCGCAGGCAACGACCGCTCCCGTCGATGCGAAGCTGAACGTCCGCGGTCTGCTCACTGCGTTCATGTTCATCTTCTTTCTGCAATACCTGTACTGGGGCGTGTTCACCTGGACGCCGACGTTCCTCGTCACGGTGAAGCACCTCGATTTCGTGCATAGCCTCAAGTTCGTGCTCGCGCTGCAGTTCGGCGCAATCGCCGGCTTTTTGATGTTTTCCGCTTTCGTCGATCGCCTCGGCCGCCGGCCGATGTTCATGGCGTATCTGCTGGTCGGCGCGGCGGCGGTGTTCGGCTACATCCTGTCGTCGAATGCGCTCGTGCTGATGGTCGCCATCTTCTTCACGGGCTTCAGCGTCAACGGCATCTTCGCAGGGGCGGGACCGTTTCTCGCGGAAATCATCGGCAATACGGCATCGCGCGGCTTCCTCATGGGCCTCGCGTACAACGGCGGGCGGCTCGGCGGATTCATCGCGCCGCTCGTCATCGGCACACTTGCAACGACTGCGGGCGGCTTCGTGCTCGGCTTGTCGACGACCATCGTCGCGTTCATCGCCGCCGCGATCGTCGTGTTCTTCGCGCCGGAGACGCGCGGCAAGACGCTCGCATGACGACCGCCCCCAATCAGCCGAATCAGCCGCGATGGATCGGCAGGCTCTTTCCCGCCCTCAATGAAGCGTCGCTGCGGCGCTATCTGAGCGGGCAGGTCGCGTCGGTGCTGGGAAGCTGGACGCAGAACGTGACGCTGAATCTGCTCGTGTATCACCTGTCGGGTTCGGCGGCGATTCTGGCGCTGCTCAACTTCCTGTTGTACGGGCCGCAACTCGTCGTCGCGCCCGTCGCCGGATCGCGCATTCGCGCGGAGAATGCGCGTCGCGTGACGCTGTGCGTGCTCACGGCGTCGCTCATTTTGACGGGCAGTCTCATCACGCTGTCCGCATTGCATCTGCTGAGTGTGCCGCTGATTCTCGCGCACGCGCTGGCAATCGGCATTTCGAGTGCGATCGAAGTTCCCGCGCGTCAGGTGTTGCTGCTGACGAGCCTGCGCGATACGAGCCTGACATCGAACGCGGTCGCGATGAACACCATGGTCTACAACGTCGGCCGCATGGTCGGTCCGACGATTGCAGGATTCGTTTATCCGACGCTCGGTCCGCGCGCATCGTTTGCAATCTACGCGCTCGCGCTGTGTTTCATGGCGATATGCGTGCGTTCGATTCGACTGTCCACGGACGCACGCGCCTCGCGCGCGGACAGCAGCTTGCGCGACGCCGTGGGCTACGTGATGTCGGACGCGTTTTCCGCGCGCTATCTGCCGATCCTCGCTTGCATTGGCCTCTTCGCGGCGAGTTACCAGACGCTCGTGCCGCTTCTCGCGGACCGCGCGTTCCACGACGCGGCGCGCTTCACCGGCGTGTTCTTCGCCTGCGCGGGCGCGGGTTCGCTGAGTTCGGCCGTGCTGCTCTCGTCGGCGCTGGGTCCGCGCGCGTCGGCGCGGTTCATCGCGTGGGCGCCGTGGACCGCGATCATCGCGCTGATGGTGCTCGCCACGACGAGCGCGGTAGGCGCATCGATGCCCGCGTTCTACGCGCTCGGCTTCAGCCTCACGTTCGCGGCGACATCGACGAACGCGACCATACAGCGCCGCTGCCCCGAGCACGTTCGCGGCGGACTCGTCGGCATGTACGGCATGGCCTACAACGGGACGATGCCGTTCGGCTATCTGCTCGTCGGCACGATATCCGAGGCGCTCGGCGTGCGCCACACATTCGCGGCGATGGCGGTGGTGCTCGCAGTGGGCGTCCTGTCCATCGTCGCGTGGCAACGATTCAAACTACAGCGCGAAGGCGCATAAAGTCGGAGACGAACATGTCAAATGCAAGCACCACGACACTCGAGCGGCAGACGATGCGAAAGGTCATCTGGCGGCTGCTGCCGTTCCTGATGATCTGTTACCTGATGGCGTTCATCGATCGGGGCAACGTCGGCATGGCGTCGCTTCAGATGAATCACGACATCGGCATGTCCGCGAAAGTGTTCGGCTTCGGCGCGAGTCTGTTCTTCGTGTCCTACTTCATCTGCGAAGTGCCGAGCAACCTCGCGCTCGAAAAGTACGGCGCGCGCGTCTGGATCGCGCGGATCATGATTACGTGGGGGCTCGTGTCGGCGGCGACCGCGCTCGTGCACAACGCCACGACCTTCTATATCCTGCGATTCCTGCTCGGCGCGGCCGAAGCCGGCTTTGCGCCGGGCGTGCTGCTCTATCTGTCTTACTGGGTGCCGAAGGCGTATCGCGCGCGCGTCGTCGCGACCTTCATGGTGTCGATCCCGGCGGCGAGCTTCATCGGGTCGCCCATTTCGGCGCTCTTGCTGCAGATGGACGGCATTGCGGGTCTGCGCGGCTGGCACTGGCTCTTCATCCTCGAAGGCGTGCCGACGGTTCTGCTCGGCATCGCGTGCCTCTTCATGCTGACGGACAAGCCCGCCAAGGCGACGTGGCTGAACGAAGACGAGCGCGCGTGGCTGCTCGGCGCGCTCGCCGCGGAGAACGCACAGCCTAAGAAGGTCGCGCCGATGCCGCTGACCAAGCTCTTTCGCAACCGCTACGTGCTGTGTCTCGCGCTCGTCGATACCTGCGCGTCCGCTGCGGGGAGCACGTTGTCGGTGTGGCAGCCGCAGTTGTTGAAGTCGTATGGATTGACCGTGCTGCAGACGGGCTTGCTGAACGCGGTGCCGTACGCGCTGGCGTCGGTTCTGATGATCTTCTGGGGCCGTCATTCCGACCGCACGAAGGAGCATCGCTGGCATACCGTCGTGCCGATGCTCTTGATCGGCGGCGGTCTCTTCGCCACGTCGCTCAGCAGCTCGCTGCTGCCCACCATATGCATGCTGTGCTGCGTGCTCGTCGGCGCGTATGCGTTCAAGGGACCGTTCTGGGCGCTCGCATCGGACATGCTGTCGAACAGCACGATCGCGGCGGGGTTGGCCACCGTCAATGCCATCGCCAACTTGCTGGGTGGCGGCCTGATGGTCAACGTCTACGGCTGGGTCAAGGCGGCGACGGGCAGCTACTCGCTCGCGCTCATGCCGCTCGGCATCCTGACGCTGGTCAGTGTCGCCACGCTGCTCCTTCTGACGCGCAAGGGTCAATCCGAGCGCGTGGTCGGCGAGACGGAGGCGGCATGAACAGCAAGGGTCTGTCGCGACGCGGCTTTCTGGAACTGGCTTGCGCGTCCCTCGCGACGGCCGCGCTGCCTCGCACGGCGGCGGCCGAGGAAACGTGGTCGAGCGGTTCGGAGCGACCGTCCTTCGTATTGCCGGAGCATGCCGTCGATTGTCACATGCATATCTATGACGATCGCTTTCCGGTGGCGCCTGGCACCAAGCTGCGGCCGCCCAATGCGACGGTCGAGCAGTATCGGCAGTTGCAGACGCGGCTCGGGATACGACGCAACGTCGTCGTGACGCCATCGACATACGGCACCGACAACCGATGCACGGTGGAAGCGTTGAAGCGCTTCGGCAACGACGCGCGCGGCATTGCTGTGGTCGATACGTCGGTGACCGATGACGAGCTTCATGCGTTGAACGACGCCGGCGTGCGCGGCATTCGCTTCAACCTGAGCTATCCCGGCGCGACGACGCTGGAGATGCTCGCTCCGCTCGCAAAGCGCATCGCTCCGATGGGATGGCATGTCGAACTCGTCGTGCAAGGCGCGAAGCTGCCGCAACTGGAGGGGCACCTCGCGGCGCTGCCTTGCCCGCTCGTCATCGACCATATCGCGCATGTGCCGCAGCCCGGCGGAGCCGCGAGCGACGCGCTACGCACGGTGCAGCGTCTCGTCGAGAGGGGCAACACGTGGATCACGTTGTCGGGGCCGTACGTGGATAGCAAGACCGGCGCGCCCGGTTATGAAGACGTGGCGCCGGTCGCCAGGGCACTCATCGCCATGGCCCCCGAGCGCATGCTCTGGGGCACGGACTGGCCGCATCCGACGCAGACATCGAGCAAGCCGGACGACGCCAGCCTGGTCGATGTCATCGCGGGCTGGATCGACAGGCCGGAGTGGCGGCAGATGATATTCGTGACGAATCCGACGAGGCTTTACGGCTTCGATGCCGTGTAGGTTGTTGTCGATCTGGGAGACACCTGATCGGACGGACACCGCCGACTGCACCGCGGTACGGTGGAGGGCAGCTGTGGCAACCAGCAACGAACGTCCGGGAAGGGTCGGGTACGGCTCAAAACGGACCTCGACGCGATGAGGCGCGAGACATTCAGGGGTCTCGTTCAAGCCAACCAGCGGTTATTTCCGCACAGAGCGCCGACCTGCGTTGTCGACCCTAGCCGACGCAGTCACAAGGCCGCAGCACTTTTCAATGCGCTTCGCATTCTCCGACGCTGCGGGACTTTCACTTGCGCATTCGCCGCTGGCCAGGTCCCGCGAGCGTGTATCGGACCGAGTGTGCCTGCTCCGTTGGATGGGCGCTCGTTGTGTTGAGCATTTGACTCTAAGAGGGCGAGCCGTTCCGAGTCAGCTCGACGACTGCGTCGAGCGCACCATTCACCATGCCGCGTACCACCGGCTCCACCTTCTTCGCGACCTCGGGCAGATAGTCGAACGGCGCGTTCTCGCTCATGTAGGTGGACTGGCACATCTCCAGTTGCACCGCATGCACGCCGTCATGCGGAGCGCCGGCGTGCCGTGTGATAAAGCCGCCCTTGAAGCGGCCGTTCGCAATCCACGTGAACGGACTCGCCGCGGCGACGCGCTGCACCGCTTCCTGCACGGAAGGCGCGGCGGTGCGGCCATCCTGGGTGCCGATGTTCAGGTCCGGCAGCTTGCCCTCGAAAAGGCGCGGCAGCACGCTTGCGATCGAGTGCGCTTCCCACAGCAACACGTTGCGATGCTGGCGGCGCAGGCGCGTCACTTCTTCATGCAGGGCGTCGTGATACGGCTGCCAGTAAGTGGCCACGCGGCGGCTGCGATCGGCCGCGTCCGGCGCGCAGCCCTCGCGATACAGCGGCTCACCGCGAAACGTTTCAGTCGGGCACAACGACGTGGTCGTCTGCCCCGGATACAGGCTTTCGTCGTTCGACGGCCGGTTCAGGTCGATCACGTAGCGCGACACGCGCGCACCGAGAATCGTGGCACCGAGGGCGCGGGCGAATTCGTAGAGACGGTCCAGATGCCAGTCAGTGTCAGCGACCGTCAACGCGATATCGGTGTACCGGTCGCGCAGAGCATCCGGGATCTGCGTGCCCAGATGGGGAATGGAAATCATCAGCGGCGCGTCGCCGCGTTCGAGTGAGAAAAGATCGTTCATGGTGCCGGGGATCGGTTGAGTTGCGTTCAGGCGTCGGCGAGCAGCTGTGCTAGCGCCCGGCGATAGTCTGCGTAATGCCTCGCTTCGTCGCGATGACGGCGCTCGTGGATCACGCGCTCGCCGCCGACGAAGACGTCGCGCACCGGTGTTTCCCCGTGCTCGCAGAACACGACGGACGACAGCCACGTCGCGCTGGTCTGCTCGGCGAGAGCGGGATGGTCGGGATCGAGCACGATCCAGTCCGCCCGCGCGCCCGGCTCGAGGGCGCCGGCCGCGCGGCCGGTGGCACGTGCGCCGCCCGCAAGCGCGCCCTGGAACAGGCAGTCGGCGACATACGCTGCCTGCAGCGAGGCCAGCACGTTGCGCTGACGCCGCACGAGCCGCTGGCCATATTCGAGCAGGCGCAGTTCCGCGCGCCAGTCCACGCCGATATGGCTATCCGAGCCGACGCCGAATGCGCCTCCTGCATCGAGGTAGTCGCTTGCGGGGAACAGGCCGTCGCCGAGATTCGCTTCAGTCGTGAGGCACAGGCCCGCTATCGCGCCGCTCTTCGCGAGTGCCAGCGTTTCGCGTTCGTCGACGTGCGTCGCATGCACGAGGCACCAGCGCGCGTCGACGTCGAAACGTTCGAGCAGCCATTGCACGGGCCGTGCGCCGAGCGCCGCGACGCAGGCATCGACTTCCGCGCTCTGCTCCGCAATGTGGATATGCACGGGTGCTCCGGGCAACATCGCGTCGAGTCCTTCGAGCGCGGCGCGCAATGAATCCTCCGATACAGCGCGCAGTGAGTGCGGCGCGATTCCGTAACGCAGCGCGCCGTGTTCCGGACGCGCGGCGCGCAGCGCGCCGAGAAGCTCCAGAAAGGCGTCGGTCGCGTTGATGAAGCGGCGCTGGTCGGCGCGCGGCGGTTGTGCGCCGAAGCCGCTGTACTGATAGAGCACCGGCAGCATCGTCATGCCGATGCCGGTCTCGCTCGCGGCATCCACGACGCGCTGCGCGAGTTCGGCCGGATGCGCGTGACGGCTGCCGTCCTGCGCGTGGTGCACGTAGTGGAACTCACAGACGGACGTATAGCCCGCCTTGAGCATCTCCACATACAGCCAGCGCGCTATCGCACCGAGCGCTTCGGGCGTGATGCGTGCGGCGAAGCGGTACATGAGGTCGCGCCAGCTCCAAAAGCTGTCCGTGGGATTGGCGCGGTATTCCGTGAGGCCGGCCATGGCGCGCTGAAACGCGTGCGAATGCAGGTTCGGCATGCCCGGAATGACCGGCCCCGCTGCGAGCCCGGCGTGCGCCGGCGCGGTGGTCGTGTCAGGCGTGACGGCGACGAGCGTACCCGCGTCGTTCCACTCGATCAGCACGTTGGTGCGCCAGCCGTCCGGCAGCAGCGCATGCGCTGCGAAGAGCGATTTCGGGGATGAATTCAAGAGTCGGCTTCCGTATTCAGCGACGTGCACACCAGCACGCCGTCTCCTTCCATGGCGATCTCGACGGGATTCGCCCGGTCGATGCGCAGCGTGTCGACATCAAGGTCGGTTTCATGCGCGCGACAGCACTGCCTGCAGAAACGAACGGGTGCGTGGCTGCGACGGCGTCGAAAAGATCTGTGCGGGCGGTCCCGCTTCGACGATCTCGCCGCCGTCCATCACGACCACGACATCCGCCACTTCCTTCGCGAAGCCCATCTCGTGCGTGACGACGAGCATCGTCATGCCTTCGGCGGCGAGCAGCTTCATCACCTGCAGCACTTCGCCCACGAGCTCGGGATCGAGCGCCGACGTCGGTTCGTCGAAGAGCATGACGCGCGGCTGCATCGCCAATGCGCGCGCTATGGCGACGCGCTGCTTCTGGCCGCCCGAAAGGCTCGCGGGCATCGCATGCGCCTTGTGCTCGAGGCCCACCTTCCTGAGCAGGGCGAGCGCGGCGGCTTCCGCGTCGGCTTTCGAGACGCCGCGCAGCATGCGCGGACCTACCGTGATGTTGTGCAGCACCGAGAGATGCGGGAACAGGTTGAACGACTGGAACACCATGCCGACTTCGGTGCGCAGGGCGTTCAGCGAGCGGTCCTTGAGCATCGTGCCGTGATCGACGAGCCGGTGGCCGCAGATGTCGATCGTTCCTCGCTCGGGCTGCTCCAGCCCGTTGCAGCACCGCAGAAACGTGCTCTTGCCGGAACCGCTCGGCCCGATCACCACCACGACCTGGCTGGGCTCAATGTCGAAGTCGATGCCATTCAGTACGCGATGCGCGCCGAACGACTTCGTGAGTTCGCGAATGCTGACGATAGGTTGAGCGCTGCTCATTGCACCATGCCCCCTGCGCGCAGCCGACGCTCGGCGCGATGAAGAATGAAGTTGGTCGTCTGCGTGAGCACGAGGTACACGAGCGCGATCACGATATAGACCTCCAGCGACCGGTAGGACACGCTGATGATCTTCTGGCCTTCGTGCATGAGATCGTGAATCGTCAGCAGCGACACCAGGGCCGAGTTCTTGATCAGCGCGATGAACTCGTTGCCGAGCGGCGGAATCATGCGCACGATGGCCTGCGGCAAAATGATCGCACGCATGGCCTGTCCCGACGACATGCCGATGGACCGCGCCGCTTCCATTTGTCCGCGATCCACGGACTGAATCGCGCCGCGCACGATCTCCGACACATAGGCTGCCGAATACAGTCCGAGCCCGAGCATGCCGCACACGAACGCGGGCAGCAGGATGTCGAACTGCGGCAAGCCGAAGAACAGCAGGAACAACTGCACGAGCAGCGGCGTGCCGCGAAAGAAGATCAAATAGCCGGTGCAGAAGCCGTAGACGAGCCGCCGCTGCGGATAGAGCCGGCCGATACCGATCAGGAGGCCGAGCAGGCACGAGAGCACGAGCGCGGCGGCGGTCACTTCCACTGTGACCAGCGCCCCGTGCGCGATATCGGCCCAACCGGCGAACGCCGGCGTGAAGTCGAGTTGCATCGGTCAGGTCCGGCGGATTATTTCGTGCTCGCCGTGGTGCTGGCGCTCGTGCCGAACCACTTCTTCACGATGGCGTCGTAGGTGCCGTCCGCCTTGATCTTCGCGAGCGCGGCATTCATCTGGTCGCGCAGTTGCGGCTCGTCCTTGCGCACGGCAATGCCGTACGCTTCGGTCGTCAGCTCCTTGTCGAGCACGCGAAAACCGGGGCGCGTGCGCACGAACTGGAACGCGGCGGGCTTGCCGGTCACGGCGGCATCAGCACGGCCGATCCCGACGAGATCGAACATCTCCTGATTTTTTTCCACTTCGACGCGCTGCACCTGCGGATAGTTGTCGCGCAGGAAATTGACCGACTTCGTGCCGACCTGCACGGTCACTTTCTTGCCGTTGAGATCGGCGAGGGTCTTGATCGGCGAGTCCGCCTTGACGAGGGCGGAGAGGCCGCCCGCGAAGTACGGCTGCGTGAAATCGACGACTTGCGCGCGCTCCGGCGTGATGTAGATGCCCGAGATGGCCGCGTCGAAGCGTCGTGCCACGAGACCGGGAATCAGCCCCTTGAAGTCGATGTCGGTCCACTGAACCTGCTTGCCCATTGCATTCGCTAGCGCGTTCATGATGTCGATGTCGAAGCCGGTGCGCTGGCCCTTGTCGACGAATTCCATCGGCGGGAAAGTGGCATCGGTCGCGACGTTGAGCACGTTCGAATCCTGCGCGGCTGCGTTGCCGGGTGCGATCGCCGTCAGCAGCGCCATGCCGAGAGTCGCGGCGGAGAGAAGGTTCTTCAGTTTCATGTGTGGGCTCCAGAGTGTGTGGTCGGTCGATGAGTGAGGTTCAGGCGGACTGCAGCCGGGCGGATATGCCGTTGGCCGTGCGCACGGTCCAGTCGGCGAGTTGCTGTTCGCGGCCCACGGCGCGCGACGATGGGGCCATCAGCGTGATCGATGCGCTCGCGCCCGCGCCGCGCGAGAGGCGCCGGAAAACGGGCGCGCTCACGCCCCAGACGCCGGGATCGACTTCGCTGTCGCTCACGGCGTAACCGCGCGAGCGGATGCGCTCCAGTTCCGCTTCGAGGGCGGCGCGCGCGGCTCCGTCGCCGGCGAACTGGCGTTCGAGCGTTTCACTGCGCGTTTTCTCGGCCATGAAGGCGAGCAGCGACTTGGCCGACGCGCCCGCGCGCAACGGAACCGCGCGGCCTTTTTCGAACGAGCAACGCAGCGAGTGCGTGCTCTCGACCATCTCGAGGCAGATCACCTGGTCGTTCACGGCGATGATGAGCCCGACGCTCTCCTGCGTCGCGCGCGAAAGCTCCGACATGCCGTCGCGGCTCGCTTCGCCCAGCATCGAATTGATGTCGAAGCCGAGTGCGAGCTGCAAGCTCACGGGACCGGGGGCATAGCAGCCCGCGTCTTCCGTCACGAAGCCCCAGCGCTTAAGGAGCGCGATTTGGCGATAGAGCGTGCTTTGCGCGAGGCCGGTCACGCCAAGCATGTCCTTCACGGACATGGCTTTACCGTGGCTCGCGAGTGCAGTAAGTACGAGCAGCAGACGCTCGGCGCCAATGACGCTGGATTCCTGTTTCACCTTGAGTCTTGCCCGAAGAGATGCGGTTCCGATGACGCAGAATGCCACGTCGCTCCCGCCGAACAAAAATGCGATTCCCATTCAACGGGAATGGTGAGCTAGGGTTTACACGGTCTCGTACCTCTGAATTCGGACCCTGCCTGCTTGGGACACTCGCATGGCTCGTCGAGTGGTCCAACGAAAGCAGCGATTCAGCGATGGTTTCTTCCCAACACATGGCCTCGAACCGCATCGGTCATGTCGCGAAGCACCAGTTGCTTGCGCAACCCGTCATGGCCGCGCAACGGGATGACGGCCGCTTCCACCTCGATGGTCGAGCCATCGGTGCGAATGAGTTGTGCCGGCTCGAAGCCGGGATCCCCCGCGATGAAGACGCACGGTTCGCGCGGCGTGCCGTCGAGGGCCAAGGCATCGTCGAAACGGTCTGTCAGGCACTGGCCCACCTCGTACCCGGAAAACCACGCGACCGCCTGCACGTTCAGCGAATAGGGATGCAAGATGCGTTGCGCCGTCTCGATGATCCGATCGACGGTGATCTGCTCGATGGCTTCGCGGTTGCCCGGCGTGAGCTCGCCGAGATCGACGTAGTAGCGAACGAGATAGCCGCCTTCGCGCCGAATGATCAGCATATTGTCTTCGCTTGCGGACTGGATGGCCGCTTTCAGCCGGATGTCTGCGAATCGTGACCGCCAGCGCGTCGATGACACTCCACGCATGATTGCCCCGTCGCCACGCAGCGTCTGGCCGATGGCCAGTCTCGACGCATAAGAGTTCGACGCTGCTTCCGACTGGCGCGGCCTAGACGCGATTCTCCGACAAGTCGCGTGAGTGACAGCACGCTCGCTAAAGCGGATTGGCTGGCAGAGTTCGATGGATAGCAAGGGAAGCAACCGCAGCCTCGCCAATCGCGACGCAGATCTGATTCAGTGAATTCACTGCATCGCCCGCAGCGTATAGTCCGTCTACGCTTGTCCGCTGGTGCTTATCGGTGACAATCATTCCGTCGTTGTCTCGCTGCACATCCAAGCCGCTCAAGAGGTTTGCTTGCGGGAGACAGCCGAGCACCGGATAGATCGCATCGAATGCATGTCGGCGCCCATTCTGGCAGGCAACGCTGAAGGGCGCCTCGGAGCTGCCCGACAACTCGAGCGTTTCAGTCATGATCAACTCGATGGCGTTCTCCGCCGCGAGGGCGCGCTCTTGTTGAGTCAGCGCATCGTTATCGGAGGCGATGACCGCCACCTGCTGACAGAAGGTGCGGAAAAAACAAGGCATGCGACAGCGCCCGCGATGCCGGACCTAGCATTGCAATCCGCTTGCCCTGCGCCTCGAAACCGTCGCATATCGCGCAGAAACGGAGCAATCCTTCCTGGGTCAGCGCAATGGCGTCGTCGATCGGCGGAAGCTTGTCCCGGATTCCACATGCGAGCAGTACATGACGTGCCGCCAGGCTGCGGGACGAAGGACCACTCGTGCTGCGGTATTCGACGAGAAATCCGCCGTGCGTTCGCGTTATCGTCGTGACTCGGCCTTCGACGAGTGGCACGTCGTAACACTCGATCTGGCGACGCATCTTGGCAAGCAGTGCGTTTCCATTGATGCCGCTCTCGAAGCCGGCGAGGTTACGTACGACGGGGATGAGTGACGCTCTGCTCTGACCGTCGTCGATCACGACCGTCGATCGCCTGAATCGTGCGAGATAGAGGGCGGCGGTGAGGCCGGCGGGCCCGCCACCGACAATAATGCAATCAACGATCGGATCGTTCATCTGTGTCTTCGTTAGCGGTCGATAGACCGGTGTTTTTTGCATACTGGCGTGCGCACGCCGTTGCCGGACATGCCGCTTTCATGTCGGAGTGAGTGAGCAATAGCGGTTCCCACGGTGAGGAACGACGCATCCACCTTGCGCTCATCAGCGACGTCGACGCGAGGCCAAGGCTAGTCGGCCTAGGTCAGCCTGACGTTGGGCGTCGCGGAGGACAAGAGTCTGCGCTGGCGATGACAATACGATGCGAAAGAACGGTCGGTCACTCTCTCAGCGCGCCGCATGCTTTCCGTCATCGGCAACGCGAAGATTGGTTTGCAACGCCGTCGCGAACAGTGCTCGCCGCCGCGCGGAACGACGAAGCCGACCAAGAGCGGTCATACTGAGTCGTGGGCAACTCGATGCTTCGTGCAACTCTCCGATCGCACGATGTAGTTCTGAGTGTCCAACGACGAGCCCAGCGAGATCGAGAAATCGAGCAGGTAGCTGTTGCGCGCACCGATCGAAAAAACAGTACGCGAAGACGATAGCATCGACGCGCGTTTCGCTTACTGCTTCGGCAGGAGCTTGTCGAAATCGCGATCGAGCTTGGCCAGCGACGAATCGATAATCCTCCGCTGGTCGGCAATCCACTCGCTTTGTTGCGCAAGTTTCCCGTTCGCCTCTTTCAGCATGCGCTCCATCTCCACAGGCTGCGGCCCGCCCACGGTACGCCGGTCGTTGACTATCGCAACCGGGTCCAGCGTCGCGCGGAACTCCGCTTCGCTCATGGGCAGCACGCCGTTGCTCTCGGCATAACCCTTGGTCGTCTCGGCGTAGATGCGCTTAGCCTCGTCGTACGGGAAGTCGCTCGGCTTGATGTTGTTGGCGCGCGCGTACTCGACGACCTCCGACGCGAAGTGGTGTCCGAGGCGGAAAGGCAGTTTGTACTTGCGCATGAGCACATCTGCGACTTCCTGAGACGCCGTCCAGTCGCTGTCCAGTTCTTCCAGCGCGCGCTTCTGGTCGATGACGAGCGCGTTCATGATCTTGTCCCACTTCTTGAGCACAGTTATCGCGCTGTCGATCATCTCCTTGTTGTCGCTCACGTCCTTCGCGTCGGGCATGCCCGGCGGGAGGTTATGGGCGCGGATGACCGGACCCATCGCGAGCGTGATAGCGGTCGATGCGTCGGCGCGCGTGGAGTTCAGCAATCCAGGGTTGCGCTTCTGCGGCATGGCGCTCGACACGTAGGTATTGCTGCCGCCCTCTTGCAGCAGAATCCACGGTCTCGGCTCCGCGTACTGCGTCATGACATCCTCGATGAAGCTGCCCGCATGCAACGCGATGCTCGTTACGATCGAAGCGACTTCCACGGGATGATCGACCGCTGCAATCTGATGCGCGTCATAGGCGTTGTCGACAATGCCCGGGAAGCCCAGATACTTCGCCATGCGCGCGCGGTCCAGCGGCCAACTCGTGCCATTGAGGACCGTGGTGCCCATCGGACTCAGGTCGACGCGCGCATACGCTTCACGGATGCGCTGCGCGTCGCGGTCGAGCGCGGCCGCGTAGCCTAGCAGGTAGTGTCCGTAGCTGTTGGGCTGCGCCGCCACGCCGTTGGTGTAGTTCGGCACGATGGTATGTTCGTGCTGTTGCGCGAGCTTGACGATGGTCGTCGCGGTCTTGTCGAGCTGGTCGGCCAGGCGGAGCATGTCGTCACGCAGGATCGCCGCTCGGTAGGTCGCGTGCATGTCCTGGCTCGAACGCCCGGCGTGCAGCAGCGTCACATCCATGCCGGCGGCCTGGATCATCAGCGGTTCGAACGTGATGACGGTGGATGGACGCTTTGCCCCGGGCTGGTTGCCGTCGTGAATCACCTTGGCGACGCCGGCCGCGATGTGCGGCGCAAGCGACTTGTCCAGCAAGCCCTCGTCGGTGTTGATGACGGCGGTCGCCTTGTTGATTTCGCCCAGCCAGTAGAACTCGTCGCGGGCGGGCGCTTGCTCGGCCTGCGCGGTGACAGCCGCGGCGTGCATCAGCAACAAAGCAGCTAAGGAAATGGCTCGCTTTCGGAACATAGCCTCGATCTCGTGTTGGTAGGCCGATGCAACAGGACGCCGACGGCACCGTCCGCGTGGGTGTCGGTTATAGCACAGCGGGCGGATGGCTGACTGCGCATGGCGGCATTGACAAGCACGCGTCAGGCGCGATTCGAGCCGATTGATCTGCTCATGCACGTCGAAAAGCTCTGCCGTGATTTGCGTTGAAGGCCGTGACGGTTGTAGGCGTCGCTTGCTAACGGCAACCGCTGCGCCGGACCGGTAGCGCAGTAACCGGTCGGTGCGTCATCTGCTTCGAATCGGTCCGTTCGCGGGTCGAAGCGCACGAGCGCGCTGGTGCTCCTCTTGAGCACGGCGGCGTTCCCCCAATGGTTCGTTGCTCGCGTTCTTTGCAGCCGCTCAGCCGCGGAGCAGGGACCGGCGACGCCGGGCGTGGCGCTTGCTGCCAAACGATTGTCCGCCCCTTCATGGAAACGACTATGGATGCGTTCGCGCAAGCCGGGGACAGGAATGCGGCGCATGGGCAACCGGCGCGGCGCGCGTTGCCCGAGCTCATTCGCGCATCGGCGGAGCGGCTGCCCGTGTTCGATGCACCCGAATTCGCGCAAGCCTTCGATCGCTTCGCAGACAAGCGGGTCGTGCTCTTGGGCGAGGCGAGTCACGGCACGGCCGAATTCTACGAAGCGCGCGCCGCAATCACGCGGCGGCTGATCGAGCGGCATGGATTCGACTTCGTCGCGGTCGAAGCGGACTGGCCGGATGCGGCGCTGATCGACGAACATGTGCGCGGACGTCCCCGCGCCCGTCCCGACGCGCAGCCGTTCCGCCGCTTCCCGACGTGGATGTGGCGCAATGCGGAGTTTGCCGCGTTCATCGCGTGGCTACGCGAGCACAATGCCACGCTAAAGGAACGGCATCGGGCGGCCTTCTATGGCCTGGACCTTTACAGTCTCTCGGAATCCATTGCCGCCGTCCTGGCTTACCTCGACGTGCACGATCCCGAGGCGGCGCGCGTCGCCCGGGTGCGCTACGGGTGTCTCACGCCGTGGCAGAAAGATCCTTCCGTCTATGGCCGTGCCGCGTGGCAGGCGGGCTTCGGCAAGTGCGAGGAGGCAGTCGTTGCGCAGCTACGCGACTTGCTCGACAAGCGCTTCGCGTCGGCCGCGAGCGATCCGGCGCTCCTCGACGCGACGCACAACGCGCGTCTGGTCGCCGCGGCGGAGCAGTACTATCGCGCGATGTACAGCGGCTCGGCCGAAAGCTGGAATCTGCGGGACACGCATATGTTCGACACGCTGCACAGCCTGCTCGATGCGCGCGGAGCGCAATCGCGCGCGGTGGTGTGGGCGCACAACTCGCATTTGGGCGACGCATCGGCGACGGAAATGGGCCGCACGCGCGGCGAGCTCAACGTCGGACAGCTTTGCCGCGAACGCTTCGGCGAGCAAGCGGCGCTGATCGGCTTCGGCACGCACACCGGAACGGTCGCCGCGGCTTCCGACTGGGACGAGCCGATGCAGATCATGCAGGTGCGGCCCTCGCGCGAAGACAGCTACGAGTTCCAGTTCCATGCGGCGGGCGTAAGCCCGTGTTTCGTCGATTTTCGCGCCGGTGCGGACGATGCGCTACGCGGCGCGCTGAGCGAAGCGCGCCTCGAACGTTTCATCGGCGTGATCTATCGGCCGGACACCGAGCTATACAGTCATTACGCGCAGGCCGACCTCTCCAATCAATTCGATGCCTACGTCTGGTTCGACACGACACGCGCGGTCAGCGCCCTATCGTCGTCCGATGCGGCGGGGGACAAGTCGGCCGGCGCCGACACGCCGGAGACGTTTCCGTTCGGCGTCTGATTTCGCACGGCTAGGGCGATCGCAATGTACCTCCTTGCCGGCGTCCGACGGCGCTGTGTGCTCAATGCACACACCGAAACGAAGCAGCGTCATTGACGTCACCGCCTTCGTAGCGGGCCCACTTCGGATAGTCGCATAGGGGTCGCGTGCGGCCCGGAACCCCGGCCGTATCGCTCGTCACTTGCCCCACTGGCGCCTTGTCTCGCTCGACCCACTGAGCGAGCGCCGACAGAGAATCCCAGGTGGCATTGAAGGTACTGCTGGCAGCGTGTCCCATGCCGGGAATCTCGTAGAAACGCACGAACGAATCGACGCGATCAACGCCGAATCGCGCTTGCAGCCGCCGATAGTACAACTCCGTGGCGCGGGTGCTGACGAGTACATCGGATTGTCCGTGAACGAGCAGGAGCTTGCCGCCACGCCGCCGGAACGATGCGATATCGGTGCTTGCGTCCAGTTGCTGACTCAGATCGCTAATGCGGTTGGCCCACACGCCCGGTTGCTCCGGGTCGAGCGACAGGGAATGGAAGTTCGGATCGCGCGTGACCGAATATTTGATCCACTGGTCGGTGAGAACGCTGATGTAAGGCGCCGTGAGCGGCATCGGATCGGCCGGCTGGGAAGTTCCGAATGCAAGGAAGGTGACCACCGGCTCGACCGGCGAAGTGCGGGTCGTAATTCCAAGGTCGGCGCCCCACACGTTGTAGCCGGGATAGTAGGTTTCGCCACTGGCCAGCCGGAACCGCAGCAGCGTTGGCGTATTGATCGTCTTCAACGCCTCGATCTGCGCGTCGGACAGGCAATGGTCGCCGCTGTCCGCGCCCTTGGGGCAGCGCAGCGGCGCACCATCGAGCGTCGCGAACGACGGATCGAATCGCTCATTGCATTCCCGCTGGTCGCTGATCAAGCCGTCGGTGACACCGTCGAGCGCATCGCACGCCTGCATCGCCGCGTCGTACACGGCTTGGCGTTTCGCCACCGACAGATACGCGCCCGGTTTCGCCAGGGCGCGGCTCATGCGCTGCCCTCCGAGGAGGGCGGCAGCATCGTCCCATGCCGGGTACCATGCGATGGCACCGTCCCAGTCCGACGGCCAGCGCTGAATTGCCGTCACTGCTTCGCGCCCGCCAGTCGAACCTCCTGCAAAGTAAGCCTTGCGAGGCGAATGCGCATAGCGGGCTTTGATGATCGCCAGAGCCGCGTCGTGGGTTTTCTTCAGCGCGTCGCCGCCGGAATTGTTCAACGCCTCGTCGTTCGCACCAAAGCGTCCGTCCTGAGAGCCCAACGCATTGGCCTGATGGCCGGAGTCGCTGGCGAACGTCGCGTAGCCGCGACCGAGCGGCACAGCTGCATCGACGGGACCATTGGGTACGTTGCCCGCCACATTGGGGATGGTGCCGTCGAATCCGCCGCCACCGAACATCAAGACCTTGCCGTTCCACTCGGCGGGAAGCGCCACTTTGAACTGGATGTCGGGCGCGAATCTGTCGATGGGGGATATCTTGCCTGTCACTTCGCAGTAGTCCGGTAACGCGCTCGCACCGCTTCCGCTCGCGGCGACCGGCTTGACCGCAGTTACGCTCGCTCCGGATGTGGGCTCGCCGATTTCCGAAGCCGGCACCACGAAGCCTTGAAGACGTTGGCAAGCGGCTTCGTGTCCCGCTGGCGGCGTCGCACCGATGCTGTATGCCGAAACCGCGGAAGTGACGATAGCCGCGATCACGCGCGCGGCCCTCGCAATGCAGCACTGACCTGTTGCCATAACGTCTCCATATAGATAACGCCGCTCGTGGGCGCGGCTTGTTAGCAGTAACGGCATCGGCCGCGAACTGACTCGACCCGTGCAGCGCAACCGACGCATGTCACCGGTCAAAGCCATTCGATAGTAGTGGCGGCATCTGGGCAGCGCGAGGTCAGATTCGGACTCGAAAAGGTGCTGCGAGGACAATTTGTGCATGCTCGTCGCGAACGGAACGGCGCGGACGAAGGGTTCAACGGCAAGTTCGGAGATGAAGGTATATAAAAGCGCGGGAGAACACGACGATGCTGGCCCAATCAGTCGTGCGATTTCCTTGGGAGCAGGGCGATAAGCCAGCTTACGGGTTCAATGGTGCGTCGTCAGCCCTATGGCGCGATGACCTGGCCTCGCCAAGTTGACGCGCCGCGCGCGGCGAATTCGTTTCAAGCGGGCGTGTAGATCGCAAGTCTCAGCGCAGGGTCGTCGTTCGCCTGAAACGTAGCGTAGCTGTAGCGTTGCGCGCCACGCTCAGGATGAGTCAGAACCTTCTGCCCGGACGTGCCACCTCGAACATCGTGCGCGTTCCACCATTTCGCGAACTCGGTGCTGTTCACGCGCAGTCTTTCGACCAGTTCGACAAAGGCCGGATCATCGGCATAGAGATCATGCGTTGCGCGAAACGACGCGATCATGCGACGCGCCTCGCTGGTCCAGGTGGCGCCGAAAAGCCGACGCGAGTGCGGTTCAATAAACATGAAAACCAGGATGTTGCGATCCGCTTTGGCAAGACGCTCGAAGCCGAGCAGATCGGCCGCCGCAGCATTCCAGGCCAGAAGATCCCAACGCCTGCCCGTGACATACGCGGGTAGCTCAAGTTTCGCAATCAGCGCGTGGCACCGCCGGTCACTTGATAAGAGCCGGTGCCTCGCCCCTGCTTCCGGCGCGCCTTCCTCCAATCATTTCTGCGAGCCAGCCGACGACCAAAGCTGTGTAGGCGCGCTGGCTGGCTTCGTCAGAGAGACCGTGATCTGCACCTTCGATTATTCGATACGTCAGCGAATGCGCACGCAGAAACGCTTGCAGATAACTGGCGATCACGGCGTGAGGCACGGTCTCGTCGTGCTCCGATTCGACCAGCAAGACATCGCCGCGAAAGTCGGCAGCCGCTCGCAACGCGCGGTTCTCGTTCGCGGGGACGATACGCCTGCGATAAGCGGCAAGATCGTGTTCCTTGTGCAACGCGCGCTTCGGCATCGTCCATCCTTCGTCGAGATAGAGCGCCGGCACGCGCAGCCCGAGCCAGCGTACGGGCCGCATTGACGAGACGATCGAGGCGAGATAGCCGCCGTAGCTGCTTCCGATCACCGCGATCGACGTACCGTCTACGAGCGGATGCGCGGCCAGGCGGTCGTAGGCGGCCAGGACGTCGTTCAAATTCGTTTCGCGCGTCACGGTCTCCTGCGCTTCCTGGGTGCGCGCATGTCCGGTCAGGTCGAAGGTCAGGCAGACGCAGCCGAGCGCAGTCGCCTGCCGCGCGCGCTCCATGTACTGCTCCTGGTCGCCACCCCAGCCGTGCACGAACAGCACGCCTGGAATCGCGGTCTGGGGCGTCATGAACGTGCCGTCGAGATAGCCGCGCTCAACCGGAATCTGGATCTGCTGCCGCGTCGCTGTCATTCGCTGCCCCTCGTCTAGCCGACAGAGCCGGTACTGGTTTCGACCGTATAAAACTTCGTCACAAGCCCCGAATGCGAGTCCACGCCTTGATAGACGATGCACGCGCCGTCAGGCAACTCGGGGTGTTCGCCGTAGGTCTCGAACGTCGATGCGCGCACGGTCGTGAGCGCCGGATCATCGACGAATGCCTGAAGCGCGCCGATCTCCGCGCCGCTCGCGCCCCCGATCCGCCACGACTGTTCGAGCACGCCGCGATGGCAATGCCCGCTTTCGTCGATGCCCGAGGCCACGTCATAGTTCCTGCGCGATGCGAAGAACGCGGGGAACGCGCTTTCGATGGCGGCATCGAACTCGCGCGCGCACTTGACGGCGGCGCGCGCCTCGTCGGGCATCGAGGTGCGCTCGAGCGCATCGAGGCTGCCGCGCACGACGACAAGGTCGGATCCGCCATAGACCGCATGTCCGCGGCTATTTCGCGTCAGCCGCTGTACGCCGTAATAGCTGGCCCGATGCGCCCGGACGCGCACATCTCCCACGCTGAACGTGGTGATGCTGGGCAGGTTGCGCTCCAGCACGACGCCATTGGTCTCAAGCGCGGCCTCGCCGATATCGTTCAATTGCATATCCAGTTCATGGCGATCGGCGACGACCGCCTGTCCCGTTCCGCCGATGCCGTAGGGGCGCTTGAGCCGTACCGACCCGCCGTTCCATAACAGCGCGGCGGCGGCGAGCGCGTCGTCGCGAGTAAAGGCGGAGTAGCCAGGAAGCACGAGATGACGAAGCTGCTCGCCAAGTCCGTCGTGCCATCCGGGAGGCTTCAATTGCGCACGTGGCGGCAATTCATGCACGACCACTTTGGTCGCGACGAAGGGGAAGGGTACGACGCCGCCGAAAAGGTCGTCATCGGTCGCGACGCCTATTCGTTGCGCGACATCGAGAGGCAGCGTGTCGTCGGGGACGATATAGGCGTCCGGGGTGTACGCACGATCAAGCCCGAAGTCGACGCAGCGCTGCGCACCGAGAAGCGTGGCAAGCCGTCCAGCGAGCGCACGCTGGGTTTCGCGCTCGTGTCGCGGTCGTGCGGTACTTCCACGACAGGAGAACACGACTACGGTGGTCGGGGTTTGGCTAAACGGAATGTGCATCCGCGCCTCCTCCATCGGAGCGCTACAGCGATGTGTCAGGAGTATCCTGCGCATCGGTTTGCGTTCACGCAAGGAGTGTTCCGGCCACGCGACAACAGCGCCGACGCAGCAAAAAGCCCGGGCGTGCTGGATCGCATCAGCCGACGTGAGCGGCTGATAACGAGCGGACGCTCAGGCGATACGATAAACATTCGGGGCACGCGGCGCTTCGCCTGCCGACGCCGATCAAGAAAATACCGGGGTTGAAGATTTTTGCGTCGCACAATTTGCTGACGAGAGGCGATGACCGTCCGTGCATGCAAAAAAGTACATAAAAAGAGGCGAAAAGTTGGTAGAAGAGCGACACTGGCCGATCTAAATTGGCGTCAATAGCCGGCGCCGCGAAAACGGCAAAAAGCAGCCGGCAATAAAAGAATTGGAGACGGCTTCATGAGGCACCCCGATCTAGAGGTGGTCGACGTTCGACACGGCGAGTCGTTCAAGGCCTGGTCGCACGGCTATCCGTACAAGACGGTGCGCTGGCACTTCCATCCGGAATTCGAGTTGCAGTTGATCGTCGCCACGCACGGCAAGTTTTTCGTCGGAGACCATGTCGGCTCGTTCGGCCCGGGCAACCTCGTTCTGATGGGAGAGAATCTTCCGCACAACTGGGTCAGCGAAGTGCCGGACGGCGAATTCGTGGAGCGGCGCAATCTCGTGATTCAGTTCGGCAGGGACTTCGTCAAGCGCTGCATGGAAGCATTCCCCGAGTGCCGCGACGCTCAACCGTTGCTCGACAACGCACGTCGCGGAATCTTGTTCGACTCGCAGACGAGCGCCGTCGTGGCGCCGCTATTCGAAGAACTGTTGACGGCGCGCGGCATCCGGCGCATTTCGCTGTTCCTTCGTATTCTCGAATGCCTTTGCGATGCGAAGGAACAGACGCTCCTCGCGAGCATCGCTTACGAGCAGAACGTCGCTTCGTCCAAGCGGTTCGGTCATGTGCTTGCGCACATCGGCAAGAATCTGGCGTCGGACCTGCGCGAGTCGGATCTCGCCGGGCTCGCCGGACAGAGCGTGAGCGCATTCTCGCGCGCGTTTCATCGCCATACGGGCGCGACGTTCGTTCAGTACGTGAACCGCCTGCGTATCGAAGCGGCGTGTCACATGCTGCTCGCCGACGAAATCAACATCACGCAGATCTGTTTTCAGGCCGGCTTCAATAACGTGTCGAACTTCAATCGGCAGTTCCGGGCGGCAAAGGGGATGACGCCGTCGGAGTTCCGCGCGCTGCAGCGGATCAATGCGCGCAGCCGGGAAGTCAACCTGAACGCGCCGTCGGAAGGCAGCCCGGAGCATGTTTCGCCGGGACGCACGGCCGCCGGCTACGCGTCGTCCGTCGAACGACGAATGCGATCGTCGCCCACGTAACGCGTAACACGCGCGCTCGCGCTCCTTTCGCCGTACAGCAGCCGTCTTGTCGAGATTCGCCCTTCGCTCGCGCGAGGGCTTCATTCACCTTGAAGAAGTGCAAACTATTTAGGAGACACAACTATGAACCGCATGTCCGTTTCGTCGCTGCGCCGGGGCGCGTTGATCGGCACGCTTGCTTTCGCGGGCGCGTTTTGCGGTGTCGCGCACGCGGCGGCACCGCTCACGATCGGCATGACCTTCCAGGAAATGAACAACCCGTATTTCGTCACGATGCAAAAGGCGCTGAACGAAGCGGCGAATTCGATCGGCGCGAAGGTCGTCGTCACCGACGCACACCATGACGTCAGCAAGCAGGTCAGCGATGTCGAAGACATGCTGCAGAAGAAGATCGACATTCTGCTCGTCAATCCGACCGATTCGACCGGCATTCAGTCGGCCGTCACGGCGGCGAAGAAAGCGGGCGCGGTCGTCGTTGCGGTCGATGCGAACGCCAACGGTCCGGTCGACTCCTTCGTCGGCTCGAAGAACTACGACGCCGGCGTGATGTCGTGCGAATACCTGGCAAAAGCGATCGGCGGCAGCGGCGAAGTGGCGATCCTCGACGGCATTCCCGTCGTGCCGATTCTCGAACGCGTGCGCGGCTGCAAGGCGGGGCTCGCGAAGTTCCCGAACGTGAAGCTCGTCGATACGCAGAACGGCAAGCAGGAGCGCGCGACCGCTCTGTCGGTGACGGAGAACATGATCTCCGCGCATCCGAACCTGAAGGGTATCTTCAGCGTCAACGACGGCGGCGCGATGGGTTCGCTCTCGGCCATTACGTCGTCGGGCAAGGACATCAAGCTGACGAGCGTCGATGGCGCGCCCGAAGCGGTCGATGCGATCCAGAAGCCGAACTCGAAGTTCATCGAAACGACGGCGCAGTTCCCGGCCGATCAGGTTCGCATCGCGCTCGGCGTCGCATTGGCCAAGAAGTGGGGCGCAACGGTGCCGAAGGCCGTGCCGGTCGACGTGAAGGTGGTCGACAAGGACAACGCCAAGGGCTTCACCTGGTAAAACGCGATGTCGGCGGGCGGCTCGCCGTCCGCCTGAAAGAGGCGCAGATGGACACCATTCTCAGGCTCAAGCACATCACGAAGAGCTTTCCCGGCGTGAAGGCGCTGCAGGACATTCACATCGAGATCGCGCGTGGCGAGATTCATGCGCTGCTCGGCGAGAACGGCGCGGGAAAATCGACGTTGATGAAGATCCTTTGCGGGATCTATCAGCCCGACTCGGGCGAGATCGAGATCGACGGGCAGACGCGTCAGTTCGACAACTATCACGATGCGGTCGCGGCGGGCGTGGGTATCGTGTTTCAGGAATTCAGCCTGATTCCGTACCTCAACGCGGTCGACAACATCTTTCTGGGCCGCGAGCGCCGCACGGTGTGGCGCACGCGCGACCGTGCCGCGATGCGCCGTGAAGCCGCGGATATCTTCGCGCGCCTCGGCGTCGGCATCGATCTGGATGTGCCGATTCGTGCGTTGTCGGTGGCGCAGCAGCAGTTCGTCGAGATCGGCAAGGCGTTGTCGCTCAACGCGCGCATTCTGATTCTCGACGAGCCGACCGCCACGCTGACGCCCGCCGAGGCCGATCATTTGTTCGCGATCATGCGGCAGTTGAAGCAGCAGGGCGTGGCGATGATTTTCATCTCGCACCATCTGGAAGAGATTTTCGATGTCTGCGACCGCATCACCGTGCTGCGCGACGGCCAGTATGTCGGCATGACGGACGTGGCGAAGACCGATGTCGAACGGCTCGTCGAGATGATGGTCGGACGGCGCATCGAGAGCAGCTTTCCGCCGAAGCCCGCGTTACGCGACGATGCGAAAACCGTGCTCGACGTGAGATCGCTGCAGATCACGAAGGACGGTCCTGTCAACGCGTTCACGCTGCGCGAGGGCGAGATTCTCGGCTTCGCGGGCCTCGTGGGCTCGGGCCGCACGGAGACTGCGCTTGCCGTGATCGGCGCAGAGCCGGTTCATGCGAAAGAGATTCGCGTCCACGGCGCGATGGCGAAACTATCGGACCCCGCGGATGCGCTCCGTTCAGGCATCGGCATTCTGCCCGAGAGCCGCAAGACGGAAGGGCTCGTCACTTCGTTCTCGATCCGCGACAACATCTCGCTGAACAACCTCGGCAAGTACCGCTCGCTGCGCTGGTTCTTGAACCATCGCACCGAAGCTAGCACGACGGCGCAGATCATGAAACGCGTCGGCGTGAAGGCGCCGTCGATGCACACCGAAGTCGCGACGCTGTCGGGCGGAAATCAGCAGAAAGTGGTGATTGCGCGCTGGCTGAATCATCACACGCGCATCCTCGTCTTCGACGAGCCGACGCGCGGCATCGACGTCGGTGCGAAAGCGGAAATTTACGGGCTGATGCGCGAACTCACCGCGCGCGGCTACTCGATCATCATGATCTCGTCGGAGCTGCCGGAGATCGTCGGCATGTGCGACCGCGTCTGTGTGTTCCGCCAGGGACGCATCGAGGCGATCCTGAGCGGCGACGAGATCGATTCGAACACGGTCATGACCTATGCAACAGCCGGGGCACGCGGAGCGACACATGAACACGCCTGACACATCTTCTCCGAACTCACGTGACGTCGCCGCCGCCAGCGCGCACGGCAGCGCGAGCTCGCGCTTCGCGAACTTCAGACGCTCGACGCTCTTCTATCCGCTCATCGGCCCGATCGTCGTCTGTATCGTGATGATGGTAGCGAGTTCGAGTTTCCTGTCCGCCGCGAACCTCGAAAACGTGCTGCGGCAAGTGTCGATCAACGCGATCATCGCGGTCGGCATGACCTGCGTGATTCTCACGGGCGGTATCGATCTGTCGGTCGGTTCGGTCATGGCGCTGTCGGGCACCCTCGCGGCCGGATTGATGGTCTCGGGCCTGAACGCGGTCGCGGCCTTGCTGACGGGCGTCGCCGTCGGACTCGGCTTCGGCGTGGCCAACGGCTTCTTCGTGGCGTTCGCGCGCATGCCGCCGATCATCGTCACGCTCGCGACCATGGGCATCGCGCGCGGCCTCGGTCTCATCTATACCGGCGGCTATCCGATCGACGGCCTGCCCGACTGGGTCAGCTTCTTCGGCAGCGGCAAGGTGCTCGGCATCCAGGCGCCGGTTCTCATCATGCTCGCCGTCTATCTCATTGCCTGGCTGCTGCTCGACCGCATGCCGTTCGGCCGTTACGTCTATGCGATCGGCGGCAACGAACAGGCCACGCGCTTGTCGGGCGTGCGCGTGGCGCGCGTGAAGCTGATCGTCTATACGCTGTCCGGGCTCACGTCCGCGTTCGCCGCAATCGTGCTGACCGGGCGTCTGATGAGCGGCCAGCCGAACGCGGGCGTCGGCTTCGAACTCGACGCGATCGCGGCGGTGGTGCTCGGCGGCACGTCGATATCCGGCGGACGCGGATCGATCCTGGGCACGCTGGTCGGCGCGCTGTTGCTAGGAGTGCTTAACAATGGCCTAAATATGATCGGCGTCAATCCGTACGTACAGAACGTGATCAAGGGCGGAATCATCCTGCTCGCGATCTATATCAGCCGCGAACGCTCGCGCTGATCTCCTCAAGCTGCGAACTTCCAACGAGAGACATATGACGACACAGAACACCGAGTCCCGGATGACCGCCATCGTGTGCCACGCGCCCGAGGATTACCGCGTCGAACAGGTGACGAAGCCGCGCGCCGGGCGCAACGAACTCGTGATCCGGATCGCTGCCTGCGGCATCTGCGCGAGCGACTGCAAGTGCTACACCGGCGCAAAGATGTTCTGGGGCGGCCCGAGCCCGTGGGTGAAGGCGCCGGTGATTCCGGGCCACGAATTCTTCGGCTACGTCGAGGAAGCGGGCGAGGGCGGGGCCGAGCATTTCGGCGTGCAGGTCGGCGATCGCATGATCGCGGAACAGATCGTGCCTTGCGCGAAATGCCGCTATTGCAAGTCGGGCCAGTACTGGATGTGCGAGGTCCACAACATCTTCGGCTTCCAGCGCGAAGTCGCCGATGGCGGCATGGCCGAGTACATGCGCATTCCGCCGACGGCGATCGTTCACAAGATTCCGCTTGGCGTATCGCTCGAAGATGCGGCGATCATCGAGCCGCTGTCGTGCGCAATCCACACGGTCAATCGCGGCGACGTTCAACTGAACGATGTCGTGGTCATCGCCGGGGCGGGTCCGCTCGGTCTGATGATGACGCAGGTCGCGCATCTGAAGACGCCGAAGAAACTCGTCGTGATCGATCTCATCGACGAGCGCCTCGAACTCGCGAAACAGTACGGCGCGGATGTGGTCATCAATCCGACGAAGGACAACGCGCTCGACGTGATCAGGTCGCTGACCGATGGCTACGGCTGCGACGTGTATATCGAAACGACCGGCGCGCCGATCGGCGTGACGCAAGGTCTCGATCTCATCCGCAAGCTCGGGCGCTTCGTCGAGTTCAGCGTGTTCGGCGCGGATGCCACGGTGGACTGGTCGATCATCGGCGACCGCAAGGAACTGGACGTGCGCGGCGCGCATCTGGGACCGTACTGCTATCCGATCGCGATCGATCTGCTCGCGCGCGGGCTCGTCACGTCGAAAGGCATCGTCACGCATGGGTTCTCGCTGGAGGAATGGGACGAGGCGATCAAGATCGCGAATTCGACCGATTCCATCAAGGTGCTGCTCAAGCCCGCCGGCGAGCGCTGATCACGCGGAGAAGCGATGGAATACGTGATTGGCGTGGACATAGGCACGCAGAGCACCAAGGCGCTGCTCGTCGGGCGCGATGGCGCGATCGTCGCGAAGCATTCGAGCAGCTATCAGCCGGATACGCCGAAGCCGCTTTGGGCCGAGCAATGGCCGTCGGTGTGGTTCCATGCCGTCGACGAATGCATCGCGCATTGCGTGGCGCAGGCTGTGGCGCAGGGCATCGATGCGGCTTCGATTCGGGGCGTGTGCGTGAGCAGTCTGTACGGCGGCTCGGGCATCCCGGTGGACGAAGCGATTGAACCGCTGCATCCCTGTCTCATCTGGATGGACCGGCGCGCGACCGCAGAAGCCGATCGCGTGCGCGAGGAGGTCGATCTCGATCGATTGCAGGCGATCACCGGCAATGGCGTCGACAGCTATTACGGTTTCACGAAGATGCTGTGGCTGCGCGAGCATCGACCGGACGTGTGGGCGAAGACGCGCTATTTCCTTCCGCCGAATGCGTACGTCATTCATCGTCTCACCGGGGAGATCGCGGTCGATCACAGCTCGGCGGGAAACATCGGCGGCGTGTATGACGTCGCGCGGCGCGGCTGGTCTGCCGAGATGCTCGACGCGCTCGGCATCCCCGCGCGCATGATGCCGCAGCGGCTCGTCGAATCGACGGATATCGTCGGCGGACTGCTGCCGCAATGGGCCGCGCGATGGGGTCTGGCGGCGGGCACGCCGGTGGTCGCGGGCGGCGTCGATGCGGCCGTGGCGACCTTCGCGGCGGGCGCGGCGCGCGCGGGACAGCATGTCGCGATGATCGGCACGAGCATGTGCTGGGGCTACATCAACCAGCACGTCGATGCCCGTCATGGGCTCGTGTCGATGCCGCACGTACTCAACGGCACGCGCGATCTGTACGTGTTCGGCGGCGCGATCACGGCGGGCGCGTCGGTGACGTGGTTTCGCGAGCAGTTCTGTCAGGCGGAGGTCGCGGCGGCGCACGCGTTGCCGCACGGCGATCCGCACGTGCTGCTGCAGGAAGCCGCCGCAGGCGTGCCGCCCGGCGGAGAAGGCGCGATGTTCCTGCCGTACTTGATGGGCGAGCGCAGTCCGGTCTGGGATGCGAAGGCGAGCGGCGCGTTCGTCGGCCTGAGTCTCGCGCACACCCGCGCGCATCTCTACCGGGCCGTGCTCGAAGGCGTTTCCTTCGCGCTCAAGCACAACATCGAGGCGGGACGAAAGGGCTCGGAATCGCTCGACGACAAGCTGATCGTCGTGGGCGGCGCCGCGCATTCGCCGCTGTGGATGCAGATCATCGCGGACGTCACGGGCTTTCCTGTCTGGACGATCGGCGAGGAAGTGGAAGCCGCGTTGGGCGCGGCGCTGCTCGCGGCAGTCGGCACCGGACTGGTGACGCCCGATGCCGCGCAAACCGGCTGGTCGACGCTTATCGAGCGTGCGCGGCCGGACGCTGCGCGCGTGGCCCGTTATGCCGATTATTTCGATGTCTACACGGCGCTTTATCCGGCGCTCATGCCATCCATGCACAGGTTGCAATCGATATGAAAACCGAGTTCGACTTTAGCGGCAAGCGCGTTCTGGTGACGGGCGCATCAAGCGGAATCGGGCGTGCCTGCGCGCAGACGCTGGCGCGTTGCGGCGCGCATGTCGTCGCGGCGGGGCGCGATGCCGCCGCGCTCGATACGCTCGCGAACGAAACGGGCTGCGAAACGCTGCGGCTCGATGTGGGCGCGCATCGTTCGGTCATCGATGCGGCGCTGGAGCCGTTCGATGCGTTCGATGGTCTCGTGAACTGCGCGGGCATTGCATCGCTCGAACCGGCGCTCGAACTCGACGCGGATGCGTTCGACCGCGTGATGGCCGTCAATGCGCGAGGCGCCGCGCTGGTCGCCCGAGCCGTCGCGCTAAAGATGGTCGGCCGTGGCGGCAGCATTGTGAACGTGTCGAGTCAGGCGTCGCTCGTCGGCTTGCCTGACCATCTCAGCTATTGCGCGTCGAAAGCGGCGTTGGATTCGATTACTCGCGTGCTTTGCATCGAGCTCGGACGACATGGCATCCGCGTCAACAGCGTCAATCCGACGGTCACGCTCACGCCGATGGCGCGCTTTGCCTGGAGCGATCCGCTCAAGAGCCAGCCGATGCTTCAGGCGATTCCGCTCGGACGTTTTGCGGAGCCTGAGGAAGTCGTGGGGCCCGTGCTGTTCTTGCTGAGCGATGCGGCGTCGATGATTAGCGGGGTGTCGTTGGCGGTCGATGGGGGGTATACGGCGCGTTGAAGGATGGTTGCGTTGGCGTAGCCAACTTGTCGACACGATCGTTCGACCCGGCGTGCTCTTGCTCGGCAACGCTCACAGCGCTTTTCTGCGGTTCCACGTCTCTGACTTGGGAGTACCACGCATAGAGGCTGAAGCTGCGCATTAAGGCAGAACGGCAGTCCGCGTGAGGTGGTTCCGTAGCGGTAATCCAGCGACGGCTCGTTGCTGATATCCGTTGGCGCGAAGCCGCGAGAGGCGCTTGGTCGGCGATAGACTTTTTCGCTGATGGCGTGACTCGTGCGCCGGCAAGGCCGAATTACAAAACAGGGTGGTCACGATGCTGCGTTTCGGTACCGAAACGCAGTCATGGTCAGGATCGCATGTGCGGCCCAGTTCGGCCGCTATTGTCGAGATGATAGTTGACATAACATAAATTAGCGATGTTTTAGTAAGCGCCCAAAACAGACTTAGCCGCTTCCGAAGCATGTCTTGCCAACCGGCCGGCTTATTTCGCTGGCGGCGTCGGCTCCGATGCGCCGAGCGGACTTTCTTGCCCGGCGACGCGCCCGGTCCCGCCGGGTTCACATCCGGCGGCGTGCCGAGCGCCGGGCTCGGCTTGCGCTCGGGCGGCGCGACCGGTTCGTTGGACGGGTCCGCAGCGGGCGACGTGTTTGCATCGGAAGGCAGGCGTTCGCCTAGTTCGTAGACGACGAAAGCCAACCCGTCCGCAGACGAACGTTTAGACGACCTTGCCCGGATTCAAAAGCCCGAGCGGATCGAGCGCGCTCTTGATCGCGCGCATCGCGTCGATGTCGGTCTCGCGACGGCTTTGCGAAAGGAACGCTCGCTTCTTGACGCCGATGCCGTGCTCCGCTGATATCGACCCGTTCAACTCGCGCGTGACGTCATAGATGACGCGGTCGATATCGTCATGGTCGTGCTTGCCCATGCCCGGCACGTCCACGACGATATGAATGTTCCCGTCGCCCAGATGCCCGTAAATCATGACGAGCGACTGCGGCCAGTGCTCGCGCAGACGCGCCTCGCAGCGCGCGGCAGCCTCGCCGACTTGCGCGATCGAAAAGCTCACGTCATACGCAGCGTGGTTCGGTATGAACCGCTGATACTCGCCGGGCGCATCGCGGATCGCCCAGAACGCAAGCGCATGCGCTTCCGACGACGCAATCGCCGCGTCCGTCACGATGCCTTCTTCCAGCATCGCGCCGAGAAATTCTTCGAACGCTTCGCCGTGGCGCGCCGGATCGGTCCCGACGCTTTCGAGCAAGACATAGAACGGATGCGCTGAACCGAGCGGCGCGCGCAGCTGCGGCAAGTTGGCCAGCACCGCATCGTGATAGCCGGCCCACATGACCTCGAATGCCGACACGCCCGACGCCAGCCTCGCCTGCGAGCGGGCGAGCAGCGTGGTCACCGCGTTGAAGTCCGGCAAGCCGCACCATGCCGTTGCCGTCGCAGTGGGCTTCGGCCGCAGACGCAGCACGACGCGCGTAATGACCGCAAGCGTGCCTTCGCTTCCGATCAGCAGATGCCGCAAGTCGTAGCCGCTGTTGTTCTTGATCATCTTGTTGAGATCGCCGACGATGGCACCGCTTGCCAGCACCGCCTCCAGCCCGAGCACCTGATCGCGCATCATGCCGTACTTGATGACGCGATTGCCGCCCGCGTTCGTCGCGAGATTGCCGCCTATCGAACAGCTGCCGCGTGCGCCGAGATCGAGCGGAAAGTAGAAGCCCGCCGCGCTCGCCGCTTCCTGCACGGTCTGCAACGCGGTGCCGGCTTCGACCGTCATCGTGCCGGACACTTCGTCGATCTCGACGATGCGGTTCATGCGATCCAGGCTCAGCGCCACTTCGCCGCCGCGCGCATTGGCGCCGCCGACGAGTCCCGTCAATCCGCCCTGTGTGACCACGGGCTGCCGGAAGCGCGAGCAAATGGAAAGCGCCTGTGCCACTTCTTCCGTCGTGCGCGGGCGAATGAGCGCGAGCGGAATCTCGCCCGGCAGTCCGCTCCAGTCCACGACGCGCCGGTCGCCGAATTCATCCGGAAGCGCGACCACGTCCGCGCCTAGAGTCTCGCGCAATGCGCGTATTGCTTCTGTTGCCGTCATGTGCCGCGTGTCTCCGTGTGCGTTGCGGCGCGCTTGATCGAATGCGCGCCTTCGTCACCATATACCGCACCGGGCCGCGACGGCAAGCGCACGACCGTACGCGCCTTGCATGCGGTCATCGTGCAGCCGCGCCCTGCCCGTTCCTCGCGGTCAATTGTTCGTACACGTCATGCGAAACGGCCAGCAATTGCGGACGCGCGATTGCACCCGACACCGCATAGCCGAAATCGCCATCGACCCAATAGAACACGTTGACGGAGCCATCCTGATAGAGCTTGAACGCAGTCACGTCCGTGCTCACCTTGCGATGCGACACGTTGAGCGTGATGCGCTCGCCCTTCGCATCGTGATACATGAATTGCGCAATCGGACCTTCGTCGCCGGGCAATAACCGTCCGCCCATCAGATTGAACCCCACGCGCGTGAGCACGGGCGCATGCACGTCGGTGCCGAGCCGGTTCGACAGCCACTTGACGAGCTCTTCTTCCTGATCCGCGCCGACCTCGACCGGGCGCGTCACCATCGGCGCATACGTGACATAAGCAATCGCGGATTGCCGCGCGAAGGACTCGTCCTTCGTCAGGCTTGCATGACGAAGCGACGGGTTGTCATTGCCGGACGCGAGCATGTCGCGTGCGGGCGGACTCATCATGCCGGCCACGCCGATGCCTATGCCGAGCACGAGCGTCGCCGCCATGCCCGCATACTTCGGCCAGTTCGCCGCGGGACCGCGGCCGGCGTTCACCTTTGCGGCGCGCGTGGTGCTGGCATCGGGTGTATCGGGCGCATCCAGCGTGTCCAGCACGCGCGTCAAACGCTCCGGCAACGGTTCTTGCATTACGCGATCGAAGCGATCGTGAAGCATGCCGCTCAACGCGAAGTAATCGCTGACGCGGTTTGCGAGCGCAGAATCGGTTTCCAGCAGCCGATCGATCTCTTCGCGCCGTTGTTCGCCGAGCACGCCATCGACATAGCCCTGGATATCCTCTTCGCTGATGGAAGTCGTTTGTTTGTTCATCGCACCACCTTCAGTTGCACGCCTTCCTGCTTGCCCGCCATGAGCGCGCGTAACCTTTCGCGTCCACGCGATAGGCGCGACATCACCGTGCCGAGCGGAATCTCCAGCGCAAGGGCCACTTCCGCATACGACATCTCTTCGAGGCCGACCAGCAGCACCACCTGACGCTGTTCGACCGGCAGCCGTTGCAGCGCGTAATCGAGGTCTCGCATTTCGAGCGATTGCGTGTCCCGGCTTGCCACCGCGAACTGGCTTTCGTCGAGAGGGTCGTCGTCGACCGATACGTGTACCGCGCGTGCATCCGCGCGTCGCGTCTGATTCGCGAAGACGTTATGCATGATCGTGAAGAGCCATGCACGCAGATCGGTGCCCGACTGAAACTTGTCCGTGTGCCTGAGCGCGCGTTCCAGCGTGTCCTGCACGAGATCGTCGGCGAGTTCCTGATTGCGGATCAACGCGCGAGCATAACGACGCAAGCGCGGCAGATGATCCATGAGTTGTTCGCGCACGCTCATCGGCGCACCTCGCGGGGCAATCTTGCGTTCATCGTTCATTCCATTGCATGTTCTGACGAGCCATCGACACTTCGGCGGCACGCATGAGGCCCGGCGTACCGGCGCGAGTTCCGACCACCGTGCGAACGCCCGATGTCGTGATCCATTCGATAAGACGCGCCGTTCCGATTCTATGCGCGTGCCACGTTGCGCGCATGAACGACGGCGGCGCACACGTCGAGACCAGCACGAGCGGCTGATTGCTCGCGTTACGGTAAGCGAACACCTTCACGGTCGAGAATGCCCCGAGCGTGACAGTCGTCGCATCGACGGCGTGAAAGCCCGCCGATGAAAGATCGGGCGCGCCCGCGATGCTCGCCGCGCGCGCAGGCGCCGTCGCCTGAATCGCCAGGGCGGACACGGCTGCGCGTTCCAGTGCTGCGTCCGGTACGCGCACCGTGGCCCAGATTGCGCCGATCACGAGCAGAAGACAACCGGCAACGGCTGCGCACAGCCGCAACCGCGCGCCGGTCCGCCGATGACTCGCTTCTCGCGCGCTGCGGTCGTCGCGGAACATCTCGCGCAACTGGGCATTGAGCCGATCATAGAATACGATCCTGCGCGCTTCCTCCGGCCGGCGAGCGAGATAGGCATGCAGCGACGCGGCCCGTTCCGACGCGAGCAGGCCGTCGGCGAAGGCCTGTACGTCGGCTTCGGAAAGGCGGGTGTCGGAATGCGGGTCCACGGTCGCTGCGCTGAGTCGTCTTTAGAGGGCTAACAACGTTGCGAGGCGTTTATTCCCGCAAGCGTCGACTTTTTTTTGCGGCGATCACGAGCCCGCATAGATATGGCAGAAGCTGTAAGGACCCACGCAGTCGGACGGGCTCATCGACGCACTCCCCGCGCCCGACGCGGTCTTCATGCCGCCATACGCGCCGCTCTCCGGCGCCTTCATGCGCGCTGCCTGATTCTGATAGATGGGGCTGACGTCCGGATAAGAGGCATCGGTCACGAGACGCGAGCCGTTCTGCTCGGCCTGCACGAGTTGCGCACGCACTTCGTCGCGCGTGAGACCTTGCGCGAATGCGCCCGTCGAGACGACGAGTGCGGCGGAAACGGCGAATACTTTGGCGATGTTCATGTTCGACTCCTTGAGAAGAATTCATTGGGCTTGCATGAAGGCAAACCGCCCACGGAGCCGATCTATTCCAGAAAATTTAAATCGACGCGTTGATGGAATAACCGTGCAAGCACGCGTGTTCGCGTCACTGATCCATCGAATAGCGAGCGAAACATCATGAAACAGGCACCTTTCTCACTGATGAGACTCTTGCGGAGTCCAAGGCGACATGCACGCGAACTCGCGAAGCTGGCGGTGATCGGCGGCAGCGTGCTCGCAATCGGCACCGCGTTCGCCTACGTGGCGGGCATCGGCGACACGCACAAGCTGACTTCGACGAAGATCGTCGACACGTTCGAAAGCGTTAGCGGCGTGCATGCGGGATACCGGCGCAATCATGCCAAAGGCGTATGCGTCGAAGGCTGGTTCGACAGCAACGGCAACGCGTCATCGCTCTCCCGTGCAGAAGTGTTCACGCGGGAGCGCACGCCGGTGACAGGCAGGTTCGCGATACCCGGCCCGAATCCGTTTGTCAGCGATTCAGGCAACCCCGTGCGCAGCCTCGCCCTCGAATTCCGGCTGCGCGATGGCGAGCAGTGGCGCACTGCAATGAACAGTACTCCGGTGTTTATCGTGAACAGCGCGCAGGGATTTTATGAGCAACTGGTCGCATCGCGTCCCGATCCGAAGACCGGCAAGCCCGATCCCGCGAAGCTCGCCGCCTTCTTTGCGGCGCATCCTGAAACCCAGCCCTTTCGCGATTGGGTCAAGGCGCACGCGCCGTCATCGAGCTATGCTAATGCCGCGTATTACGGCATCAACGCGTTCCGAGCGACCGACGCCTCCGGCGCTACGCATGCCGTGCGCTGGTCCCTCGTGCCCGAAGCTGACTACGAGGCCGTATCGCAAAGTGACGCCGCGCGTCACGACTTCCTCGACGAAGAGTTGAGAGGACGCCTCGCTCACGGCCCGCAACGGTGGCACCTGATCTTGACGGTCGCGCAACCGGGTGACGTCACGAACGACGCGACCCAAGCATGGCCCGACGACCGCAAGCATATCGACGCGGGCACGCTCGTAATTACCCGCGAGAGCCCGCAAGCCGACGGCGCTTGCCGCGACATCAACTTCGACCCGACCGTGCTGCCCGCTGGCCTCATGGTCTCGGACGACCCTTTGCTCGCGGCGCGTTCGTCCGCGTATTCCGTTTCGTTCAACCGCAGAACGCATGAGGAGGCGCATCATGAAGCGCACTGACGCGAACCACTTCAGTCCGGCCGCGCGCTGGATTCACTGGCTCATGGCGGTCCTCGTGATCGGCATGCTGTTCATCGGCGTCGGCATGGTCGCGACGCTTTCGTCGTGGCATCAGACCTTGATCGCCATACATCGCCCTCTCGGCATCGTGATTCTCGTGCTTACGGCGCTGCGTCTCGCCGTACGCTTGACGCACCGCACGCCCGCCCTTCCCGACGATATGCCGCGTTGGCAGCAACGCATCGCGCATGGCTCGCACTGGCTCTTCTATGCGCTGCTCTTCGCCATGCCGCTCGTCGGATGGTCGATGCTATCTGCAGGCGGGTTTCCGATCGTCATGCTGGGCGGCGTGCATCTGCCGCCGATCGCACCGGTGAACGTGCGTCTTTATGCGTTGCTGAGAAGCGCGCACACGTATCTCGCGCTGCTGCTGTTCGCGACCTTCGTGATGCACTTCGCCGCGGCGCTGTTTCATGGGCTGATTCGTCGCGACGGCGTGCTTTCGAGCATGGCGCGCAGCGGCCGATGACGGACATGCGCGTTCAAACATTGGGCAAGACCTGATCGATTGAAACCAACAAGTCTTCCGTATGGACCATGAGTTCGCGCACTCGTCGCAGCATCGGGTATTGATGCAGCACGCCGCGCCAGCGAGGCGACTCGAGCAGATCATTCCACACGGGTTCGAGCGTTCGGACATCGGCTGGTCGATGATCCTGCAGCATGCAGGCGAAATCGAGGCTCGCTGGCGCCGACAGCAGCTGCATGCGGCTGCCCGCGCCGAGCACGCGCTGCGCCGTGTCGGCAGGCGCATCGCAGCAATACAGAACGGTGCCTTGCAGGCTGGCCTCGTCGGTCGTCAAGCGGTGCAGCGACGAACCGCGCAGGCGCACGGCGCCTTGAGCCGTTTCGAATGCGTACGAGACGTTTTCGTCTGCATGCGCCAGGAGTTCGATACCACGAAGCAGCCGGGACAGATCGGTCGTCGCCGCATCGACAGAGGCCTTCGATTCGACGAGCAGACAGACATCCCATTCCGGCGCTTCATCGGTGTTATCAGCCCGTTCGAGCAGCACCGCATCCCACTCGCTCTTGGCACGTTCGGCGCGACCCGGAATGGACGCGGGAACGTGCATGGAGGTCACGACGCGATACGCCGCACGATCGCCCTCTTCGTCTCCCAGACGGTTTGCAATAGCTTGCAGCGCGTGACTGGCGCGCCCTTCGGCCGCTGCGCCGCGCCTCTGCGAAGCATTACCTTCCGCGGCGGCTTGCGCGCTGCCGGAACGCGGACCATGCCGGTCCCATAGCGACAGATACGCCTGCACGCGCTCATCACGAAGCAGCGTTTCGAGACGTTGCAGCCGAAGCAAGGAAGGATTCTCGATCAGCCGCGTCAGGGCATCGCGAGACTGGGGTTCGTCGGCGATTTCGGCAATGGCCAGTAGGCGTTGTGCGATATCGGCAAGGCCGGATATGCACGGCGACGACGCATGAGCGTGCAATTTCGCGAAGGCCTCGCGTTGCGCATCCGACGACGCGCGTTGTTTGCCAGGATGAGCGATAGCGTTGACACTGGCGCGAATGGATCGACGATCCTGCTTCGCGTGCGCCGACAGCGACACGTATTCACGCACTTCCGCTACGCGGTGCCGGAGCAACGTGGCCTTGAAAACAGGGTCGCCGGATTCGTCCTGCAAGGCTTCTTCGATCAGGCGTGCAAGCCCTTCGAGGAAAGCCTGCTTCATCTCTATGCTCGGCGCTTCACCGTGCGAGACCGCGCAGCGCGCCTCTTCGATAACGATTGCAAGCGCCGTGGCGGGCGACGGTATCGACGATCCATTCGACACTGCAGAGAGCGCCGGCAAACGGTATCGGCGCGCCACGACGCGCAATATTTCTCGAAGCAGGAGCGGAGCAGACATGAGGGCACGAGGGACGAAGCGTAGCCTCGTACTTTACCTCGTCGATGCGCGGGCGGCCGCCTGCCGCCCGGCACCTCGCTGCTTGCGCTTATCGACGCGCGGTTCCCGACACGACATCGATCCACACGGCGAGCACGAGGATCGCGCCTTTGACGATCATCTGCCAGTACGAGTCGACATCCAGCATCGACATGCCGTTGTCGAGGCTCGCCATCACGAGCGCGCCGATGATCGCGCCATACACGGTGCCGGAGCCGCCACGCATCGACGTTCCGCCGATGAAGCATGCCGCGATGGCGTCGAGCTCGCCCATCGATCCGGCAGAAGGCGAGCCAGCCGCGAGACGCGCCGTATTGACGAGTCCGCCGAACGCGCACATCAAACCCATGAGCGCGAAGATGGCGAGCTTCACGCGGTCGGTGTTGATGCCGGACAGGCGCGTCGCCTCCAGATTGGAGCCGACCGCATAGATGCGCCGGCCGAAGACCGTTTGCGTCGCGATATAGGTGAAGACGCCGAGCAGCGCGAGCAGCACGAGCACGGGGACCGGAATGCCGCCGTAACGGTTCAGCGTCGCGACGAATGCGAAGAGAATCACGCCCGCCGCGATGATCTTCACGCCGTCCTGCCACGCCGCGACAACCGGCAAGCCATAACGCTGACGGCTGCGTCGCTGGCGCAAGGTCAACACTGCGAGCAGAGCGAAGAGCGCGATGGCGAGCGTATCGCCGGCCACGCGCGGCAAGTAGCCTTGCCCGATAAACACGAGTGAATCCGACACCGGCGCAATGGTCGAACCGCCGGTTATACCCAGCAAAACACCGCGATAGGCCAGCATGCCGCCGAGTCCCACAATGAACGAGGGCACTCTTCGATAAGTGGACCACCAGCCGTTGAAAAGACCAATGGCAACGCCGAGCACCATCACTACCAGCAAGGTCGCCGCGATAGGCCAGTGATACGTGACATCGAGAATCGCGGCCACGCCGCCGAGCAGCCCGAGCAGCGAGCCCACCGACAAGTCGATCTCGCCGGAGATGATGACGAACACCATGCCGCACGCAAGCATGCCGGTAATCGACATCTGCCGCAAAAGGTTCGAGAGATTGCGCGGCGTGACGAACGCGCCATTGGTCAGGAACGAGAAGAACAGCCAGATGACGGCGACGGCGAGCAGCAGCGCTAAGAGTTTATAGCGCGTGAAGAGCTGCTTCATGCGCTGGCCGGCGGGCTGCGGCGCGCCCTTCTCGTCCTTGCTTGGCTTGGGCGTCGAAATGAGATCGGGAGTCATGCGAGGCTCGCTGAATCGATTGAGTCGGTTTCCTGCCGCGTTGCGATGGCGGCCGAAAGAATGTCTTCCTGCGTGAGGCCGTCGTTGACGAAATCGCCTCGTAACTGGCCTTCGCCGATGACGAGCACGCGGTCCGAGACACCGAGCACTTCCGGCAATTCCGACGACACCATGATGATGGATACGCCGCGTTGCGCGAGTTCGAACATCAGCTTGTAAATCTCGTACTTCGCGCCTACGTCGACGCCGCGCGTGGGTTCGTCCAGAATCAGCACATCGGGATTGGTCAACAGCATGCGCGTGAGTACGGCCTTCTGCTGATTGCCGCCTGACAGACTCGCGATGGACAACATCGGATGCGCCGCGCGCACGGACAGCCGTTTCATCTCGGTGTGGATGGTATCGAGTTCCGCAGCCGTATCGATACGTCCGCCTTTGGCAAAACGCCTGAGCACCGCGAGCGTGATGTTATGCCCGACGCCCAGTTGCGGAACGATGCCATGACGCTTGCGATCTTCGGGCACCATGGCGATGCCCGCTGCGATCGCGTCGCCGGGCGTGCGAATGGCAACGGGCTTGCCTTTCACGATGACCTGCGCAGCACTCTGACCCGCGTATGCGCCGAACACGGCCTGCATGAGTTCGGTGCGCCCCGCGCCGACGAGCCCCGCGACGCCGAGAATCTCGCCTTTTCTCAGTGCGAACGACACGTCGTCCACACGTTTGCGGTTCGGATTGTTGATGTCGAAGCATGTCACGTGACGCGCTTCGAACACCACCTCGCCGATCGGCTGCCGGTCTTCCTTCGCCGGGCGCGGAAAGAGATTCGTGATCTCGCGCCCGACCATCATCGCGATGACGCGGTCGGTGCTGACGTTCCGCATCGGATGCGTCGCGACGTGCTTGCCGTCGCGAATCACGGTCACGGTGTCGCACACGGCTTCGACTTCGTCGAGCTTGTGCGAGATATACACGCAGGCGACGCCGCGCCGCTTGAGGTCTCGCACGATATCCAAAAGAATCTGCGTTTCCGACGCGGTAAGCGATGAAGAAGGTTCGTCGAGAATGAGCAGTCTCGCCTTCTTGTTGAGCGCCTTGGCAATCTCGATCAATTGCTGGTGGCCGCCGCCGTAATTCATCACCGGCTGCGCCACGTTGATGCCCTGTATGTTCAGCTCGCCTAGCAGTTCGCTTGCGCGCTGATACATCGCCGGGTAATTCATGCGCCCGCCGGGCAGCGTGATCTCGTTACCCAGGAAGATGTTCTCGGCCACCGACAGTTGCGGCACCAGCATGAGTTCCTGGTGAATGATGATGATGCCCGCATGCTCGGTGTCGCGAATGCCGGCCGCCCGAAGCGGCTTGCCATCCCAGATGATTTCGCCCTGCCACGTTCCATGCGGATAGACGCCCGACAGCACTTTCATGAGCGTCGACTTGCCCGCGCCGTTTTCACCGCAAAGTCCCACGCATTCGCCTTGATTCACGACGAGGTCGATGCCGTCGAGCGCCTTGACGCCGCCGAACGACTTGGCGATGCCGTGCATCTCCAATAGCGCCTGTGCCATGCTTGGTGTCCTGACTGTGCTGAACAAAGCGGGCATCGCCTAAGGCAATGCCCGCAGGACCATTAATTGCCGGCCAGTTGCGCTTGCGAATAGAAGCCGTCCTTGATGACGACATCGACGTTGGACTTAGTCAGCAATGTCGGCTGCAGCAGGACCGTGTCGACTTGCTTCTTGCCGTTGTCGTATTTCGCGTTGAACGCGGGCTTGTTGCCCTTGGCGAGATCGACGGCGAGCCTGGCGGCATCGCCTGCAATGAGTTTTAGAGGCTTGTAGACCGTCATGGTCTGCGTGCCGGCCACGAGGCGCTTGACCGCGGCGAGGTCGGCGTCCTGCCCCGACACCGGCACCTTGCCCGCGAGCTTCTGCGCGGCTAGCGCCTGAATGGCGCCGCCCGCCGTGCCGTCGTTGGATGCGACGATTGCATCGATCTTGTTGTTGTTCGCGGTCAACGCATCTTCGGTGATTCGCAGCGCCGTGGATGCGCTCCATTCCGGCACCCACTGCTGCCCCACGATCTTGATATCGCCGCGATCGACAGCGGGCTTCAGTACTTTCATCTGCCCTTCTCGCAGCATCTTCGCGTTGTTGTCGGTGGGCGCACCGCCGAGCAGGAAGTAATTGCCCTTGGGCTGCGCGTTATAGACGCCTTGCGCCTGCAATTCGCCGACTTTTTCGTTGTCGAAGGAAATATAGGCATCGATGTCGGCGTCCAGCACCAGGCGGTCATACGACACGACCTTGATGCCCGCCTTGTGCGCCTCCGCCACGACGTTGCCGAGCGTCTTCGAATTGAACGGCACGATCACGATGACATCGACGCCACGCGAGATGAGATTCTCGATCTGCGAAATCTGACGCGCTTCGCTTGCGTCGGCGGACTGCACCGACACTTTCGCGCCGAGCTTCGTCGCAGCCGCTACGAAATAGTCGCGATCGCGCGACCAGCGTTCGACACGCAGATCGTCGATGCAAAAGCCGATCTCGGGCTTGTCCTTGCTTGCGTGCGCGAGCGGCGCCGCCAGTGAAAAGCCTGCGCACATGGCGGCGCAGACGAGCGAACTCAATACCGAACGGCGAATGGATGATTTCATGTCTCACTCCTGTTTTGAATGGCCGCGGGCGTAGTCGTGCGAGAGCGCCCGGCGTTACATACAGTGCGCCGCGAATACGTGTCCGCAGGCGTCGCTATGATTGTTTCGACTCGAAGAGTGGCCGCTATTCGCCCGCGCTGCAATTGCGAAATCGACCGCTTGGGCTAACGTTTTTTATCGTCGCTTACCCGTAGATCGCGCGATTGACCCAATTCTCCAGGCGCTCCTGCTGACCGCTTACGTGCCGCGGATCGATTCCGCGAGAGACGGCATCGTTCGCCAGTGCGTCGAGTGAATAGCCGCCCGCGAACACCTTGCGCCCGAATTCGGATTCCCAACCGGCATAGCGGTCTGCCTTCAGTTCCGCGAGCCGATCGTTCTCTACAAGCCTCGCTGCGCGTTCGAGCGCGATCGCAATGACGTCGATCGCGCCGATGTGGCCATGCAGCAGATCCTCCGCATCGATGCTCTGCCGGCGTACCTTCGAATCGAAGTTCATGCCGCCTGTCGTGAAGCCGCCGTTGCGCAGAATCTCGTAAAGCGCGAGCGTGAGTTCTTCCACGCTATTCGGAAATTGATCCGTATCCCAGCCGTTTTGCGGATCGCCGCGATTCGCGTCGATACTGCCGAAAATGCCGAGCGCGAAGGCCGTCGCGATCTCGTGGTGAAACGAATGCCCGGCAAGCGTTGCATGATTGGCTTCGATGTTCACGCGGAACTCGTCTTGCAGGCCGAATTGCGTGAGAAAGCCATGCACGGTGGCGACGTCGTAATCGTATTGATGCTTGGTCGGCTCTTGCGGCTTCGGCTCGATCAACAGTGCGCCCTTGAAGCCATTCTTGTGCTTGTGTTCGGCGACCATCGCAAGGAAGCGCGCAAGCTGTTCGCGCTCGCGTTTGAGGTCCGTGTTCAGAAGGGTCTCGTAGCCCTCGCGGCCGCCCCACAGCACGTAGTTTTCGCCGCCGAGATCGAGCGTGGCTTGCAGCGCCTCGCGCACTTGCGTAGCGGCAAAGGCGAATACGTCCGGGTTCGGATTCGTGGCGGCGCCCGCTGCATAACGCGGATTCGAGAACAGGTTCGCCGTGCCCCAGAGCAGCTTCACGCCGCTTGCCTCTTGCTTGCTCGCGAGGTAGTCGCGCATGCGCTTGAAGTTATCGACGTATTCGCGAATGCTCGCGCCTTCCGGTGCGACGTCGGTATCGTGGAATGTATAGAACGGCGTGCCGAGTTTGCCGAAGAATTCGAACGCGGCGTCGGCTTTCATGCGCGCCATTTCCATCGCATCGCCGCCTTTGTGCCACGGCCGATCGAACGTGCCGGCGCCGAACACATCCACGCCCGGCCACACGAACGAATGCCAGTAACATACGGCAAGCCGCAGATGATCGGCCATACGCTTGCCGAGGACCATCTTGTCGGCATCGTAATGACGATAAGCGAACGGATTGTCTGAACCTGCACCCTCGAAACGGGCGCTCGGAAGATGTTCGAGCGAAGGCATCGCGTCTCCTGTTTTGGAATGCGCGCGTTTGAATCGCGCTTTAGAGTGACGCCATGCTGCCAGCCGTGCGCCCGGTGCTTCAATTGCGAAATTCGCCAGCGTGATTAGCGATTCTCGGCAATGGCCGGAGTTGAATGACGCATGCCATTAAAATGAAGCGAGAATGAAGCGGCTGCATAGTCAGCAGTCACGCTTCACATATGGAAAACCCTTAAGTCCGCTAAGAGATTTTCATGAATCGTCCGCATCGCATCGCGTTGCTCTTCAACGCCAACAAGGTGTACGACCGCGAAATCATCACGGGCATCGGCCAATACCTGCTGTCCACGCGCGTCGCGTGGGACCTCTTTCTGGAAGAGGATTTCAGGGCGCGGCTGACGGGCATAGAACGTTTCGATGGCGACGGCATCATCGCGGATTTCGATGATCCCGCCGTCTGCGACGCGCTTGCCGATTGCCCGCTTCCCGTCGTGGCCGTTGGCGGCTCGTATCACGATGCGGCGTGTTATCCGGCATCGTTGCCCTATATCGCCACGGACAACGCCAAGCTCGTATCGCTCGCCTATACGCATCTCATCAGCGCGGGACTGCAACGCTTCGCGCTGTACAGCCTGCCGGAATCCAGCGAGAACCGCTGGGCGCAGGAGCGCGAACACGCGTTTCAGGCGCTGGTCGAAGCGGACGGACTCGAAGCGGAGATACATCGTGGCTTGCCGACGAGCGCCCCGGTATGGAGCCAGGCAAGCGCCGAACTCACATCGTGGCTGCAAGCTCTGCCGAAGCCCGTCGGCATCATTGCCGTCACCGATGCGCGTGCGCGGCATCTGCTGCAAGCGTGCCTCATTTCAGGCATTGCGGTGCCCGAGGAAGTCGCGATCATCGGTATCGACAACGATCCGCTCACGCGCTCGCTCACGCGCATCGAGCTTTCGTCGGTGATTCAGGGAACCGAGGAAATGGGACGAACGGCGGCCCACCTGCTGCATCAGATGCTCGGCGGGGCGCGCTTTGCAGGGCGGCGAATACTCGTGCCGCCGGTCGGCATCAACGTGCTCGAATCCACGCGGCATCAACCCGTGGCGAGTCCTTATGTGATGCGCGCGCGCCATTACATTCGCCAGTATGGATGCCAGGGCATCAAGACCGACCAGGTTGCGGACTACGTTGGTGTATCGCGTTCATCGCTAGAAGATCACTTCCGGCGCGAACTGGGCTGCACGGTGCATCAGGAAATCCTCAGCCACAAGCTACAGGTGGCCAAGCAATTGCTTGCGAAGCAGGACATACCCAGTGCGGAAGTGGCGATACGCTGTGGCTTCACATCGCTTCAATACATGTACGCCGTCTTCAGGCGCGAGCTCGATTGCACTCCGCGCGAATATCAGGAACGGCTTCAGGCCACGTCTTCGCACACTGCCTGACGCTACGAAGGGCATCGACTTATGAATATCGCCGACACCGAGGGCGTCGCCCGAACGAACCCCGACCGAATCTCCGCCGAGCGCTGGGGCAGCCTGCCAGGCGGCGACAGCGTGCGTCTCTTTACGCTGCGCAACGCACACGGCATGAGAGTCGCGATCAGCGATCTCGGCGCGACGCTCGTCTCATGGCATGCAGCGGACCGCGCGGGCCGCGTGGCCGATGTTCTGCTCGGACACGACACGCCCGAAGCGTATCTCAAGGGTCGCGCGTTTCTGGGCGGCATCATCGGGCGATGGGCCAACCGCATTCGCGATGCGCGCTTCGTGCTGGACGGCGTGACTTATTCGCTCGATCGCAACGAAGGCTCGCAACATCTTCATGGCGGCGCGGCGGGTTTTCATCGAGCGATATGGAACGCACGCGAAAGCGACGGCGCATTGGTGCTCACGCACGAGTCGCCGGAAGGCGACGCCGGATTCCCGGGCAACGTCGTAACGACGGTGCGCTATGCGCTCGACGACGATGGCACGCTCACGATTCAGTACGATGCCGTCGCGGATGCACCCACGCCCATCAATCTGACGAATCATGCCTATTTCAACTTGTGCGGCGACGGTTCGCCCGGCGCATGCGACATACGCGGCCACGTCATTGCGATAGACGCGGATAGCTTCTTCGATGTAGACGACGCCATGATTCCCGTCGCTCGCGCGAGCGTGGTTGGCAATGCGTTCGACTTTCGCGCGGGCGCGCCCATCGGCGCGCGACTGGAGTGGCCGGATGCTCGTCTTGCGCGCGCCAGCGGCTTCGACCATTGCTATGTTCTGCCGGATACGAACGATGGCGCCGTGCGCAAGGTCGCGGTGCTGTACGACCCTGCGAGCGGAAGAGAATTGACCGTATCGACGGACGCGCCCGGCTTGCAGTTCTATACCGGCAACTATCTGCAAGGCGTGCCCGGCCGCGACGGCAAGCCGTATCGCATTCATGCGGGGCTGTGCCTCGAAGCCGGTGCGTTCCCGAACCAGATCAATATGCCGGATGCGTCGCGCGTGGTGCTGAGGCCCGGAGAGCGCTACAGTCAGACCACGCGCTATCGCGTCGGCGTGCGATAGATTCGCTCAGGAGACAGCGGGCGCGCGCACGCTTAATGTCCCCTCTCGTACCGGCGCGTTCGTTTCCTTGATGACGCTTTCGCATAGCGCGATGACTTGCGCCGCGCTCGCCGGATTGAACAGCGAATGGTCGATGTCCGGAAACGTCATCACGCGGACGTTCGGGTATCGCGACAAGCGCACGCCCAACTTGCCGCAATGCGCGGCCAGCAGATCGAGCCCCGCGTCATAGCTGCCATAGACGAGCAAGGTCTTGACGCCCTTGGCATCGAGCACGCGGGCGATCGCTTGAGGCGTCGTCGCTTGCTCGACAGACGCAACCGTCGAGCTGTCAAGGCGGAACAGGTCCGCGATGCGCGAACGTATGCGCGTCCCGACATAACCCGCAATGAAGCCGAGCACGCGCAGCAGGTTCTTGTCGCCGCGCAGTATCGCTTTCCATTTCTCCAGCTCGAACATCGACGCTGCGTAGCCCGCCATCGAATTGCGTGTCGATTGACGCATCTCGTCCGCTGATTTGTCCTCGGGCTGTTTGAACGTCGGAATGTTCACGGCGATCACGCCTGTAATGGCGGGCTCGGACGCGGCCGCCTTGAGTGCGTGATAGGCGCCGGAACATATGCCGAACGAGAAAATCGACGCGTAGCCGCGTTGCGAGAGCCACCGTGCGGCCGCCGCCGTATCGCGTGTCGCGACCGGATGATAGATGCGGCTATAGGGCGTATCGGTCTGACCCAGGCCGGGTGCAGCGGGACTATCGCCGCGGCCACGCGCATCGAAACGCAAGGAAGCGATGCCACGTCTTGCGAGATCGCGGGCAATGCGCACGGAGAGCCGACTATCACCGACACGCGAACTGGCGGATGTATTGGCAAGCAGAAATGCGGAGCCACGCGACACTGGATGGCGCGGCTCGCACATGATGCCGATGAGACCGTCCTCGCCTATTTTCACGGGCCGCTCGATGGCTTCGGGCGTTTCGATGCTCATGTCCTCGGGCCATTCAGTCGGCATCGACGGTTCGTTGCAACGCTCGTGCGTTCCGTCGGCAAGCCACTGCACCGCCTGCGCGAACGCTGCATGCGGCGTGACCATGAAGGCCGATTCCTGAATGAATCCGGTGAGGTCGTCGAAGGCTTGAACCTGTACGTCGACATCGAGCGAAGCAAGCGCATCGCGCAACGCGTCTTTCGAACCGACACGTCCATGCATCAACAGAACGCGGGGCGCGGGTGCAACGCCCGACTGTTTGACGCTGGCGGCTAGATCGACGGCTTCGATATCACGCCTGAAGTCTTCAGCATAAGTTTGACCCAGAACATTGAGCGGTCCGTCCTGTGGCTGTGCTTCCCGCAACGGCGCGGCGAGCTTCTCTAGCCAGGTCTTGCGCGTCACGCTCAGTTCGCGCATGTACGTGCGCCCGCTTACGACCGGCGCAAGGAGCATGAGTTCGTTTACGGGGCGTCGCAGTGCCGCATGCAACGCGAATGCTGCGCCCACTCGGAAGCCGCAGAGCGCCACGTGTTCGACGCCCGTCTGCTCTCTCAGGAAATCGACGGCGGCGCCGATGTCATCGACCGCCGACTCGAACTGACCCGGCGCGGCATCGTCGCCAATGGAATCGCCAGTGCCGATGTAGTCGAAACGCAAGACCCAAAGGCCCCGGGCCGCGAGCATGTCCGCAAGCAGACGAAAGCCGCTATAGGTCCACACATACTCATGGCCATAGGTATTGCAAAGCACGACGCCCCGCTTACCCGTTCCTGCATGCAGCCACCCCAATCGCCCACCGAATACGACCGGTTTCATTGTTCTGTCCTCGCTCTGGCGACATACACGAATCCCAAGGGATGCCCCCGCTCCCTTTGCTCGCCTTTTGCCGCGGGATTCGTCGTGCGAGATCCGCAGCGTCGGTGTGCTGGTTGTCGCGATTATATTGAGCAAGTCGACTTCGCAATGTCGCCTTCCGACATTTCGGTTCGATTGAGCTATTGATTGGCGGTTACGGCAGCGCCCTAATCATTGTGACGTGGTAGGCGAAGGCATCGCCCGTGTGCTTGTCCTCGCTTCGTGCGGCCATCGCAGGATCGACGGCTTCCTGTGCAGCAAGGCGCGCGTGTGCATAGACTCGGTCGCGCTCTCGGGCAACGAGGGCCTTCTTCGAGGCCACCGTCTGACGATGAAATCTCGGGTCGCCCATCATTGCGACGTATTCGCCGCGGCGGTAGCGCAAGTAACGCTGAAAGAACTCGGCTCCCGGCAAGCCACTGTCGAGCGCGAGAAGCACGCCATAGTCGATGTCCTCGACGTCGCCGAGCGTTTTGACTGCGGACTCCAGCGCGGCGTAACGCTGTGTAAGCGGCACGTCCTTGTCGCACAACGCATGGAAACGCTGATACGTCAGCAATCGCCGATGTGAGGCGCAGCGTCGCAATGCCTTTGCCAGTTTGAGACTGAGTTCGGTTTCCACTTTCCCTCCCGCAATATCACGGAATCGCAGGCGCATGACTGCGCACCATCCGCTTGAAGCCGATGGTGACTGTAACGGTCCTGCTTTCAACTGTTAAAGCAAAGAGAAATGCCGGTATTCACAGTCATGTCTTACACGACTGCCACGGCGAATTAGTTCGATTCGCTTGATGCGAAATCAGAGCGTAGTCAATGAGTGCGAGATTTCGTTAGCATTGCGTCAATGTCGGCAAGCGGTTGTCAGTGCGCGACAACCGATAACGAAGAATCTTGTGCCACCGGACCAAAGCCTTTGTGGGTTCGGCGCGATGGTGTTTACATGCTAGCAAACATATCGCGCGCAACCAAGAACAGATTGCTGTTTTTGCAGCCCGATGCGTTTCATGAAACTGTCAACTGGTAGTTATTCCTTCTGGCGTAACGCGATGAGCTTTGGCCGTTTGCCAATAGGCGCGGCGATAGTTGCGGGACAACTATTATCTTTATTATTCGCGTTGAGTAGGAACCGGCCATTCAACAATAATTGAGCAAACCGCATCGATTGACCGTATTGACGCGGGCAGTCTCAATGGTCGTCCAAAGCGTACGGGAGTGAGACAGTCATCAGGAAGGTGCAAGCGGGCTTGAATAACGAGAGTCACCCGTAGCGGCGACGGACTGCGCGAAGGCGTCTAGTCAACGCCCCGCTCGCGCCTCACCACCGCGCGCCGCAATCCGCCGTGAGTGACCTGATTGTCGATAAAGCTCAGTGCCCGAAATAGACCGGCTTGTTCGCATCGTTCATCGGTCGCAATTCACGCATGCCCGCCGCGGACGTCCCGTTGTTCACGCCACCGTATGCGTTATTTGCGCCTCCCACTGCACCATTCTGGCGGGAGACGCGGCTTTCTGCCTGCTGGACATCGCTGGGGTAGGTCGTGCGATCCGACACCCCGGGGTTATAGCCTGCGGCTTCTACCTGCCGCAGATCCTGCTGCACCTGACTCCGGTCGACGGCGGAGCCCGTTTGGGCGAAGCAAAGCGCCGGGGCGGCGAGCACAACGGCAGCAGCAACTGCTTTAACGATCGACTTCATGACAAACCCTCCAGTTGTTAGACGGCGCCAGCATTTCTGCGCCTGCTCCCAACATTGAGCATCGGCCGTTCCTGAGTTGCCCGCCGCCTTTTCACTCCGCCTTGGCTTCGACCAGTTTGACCAGCACGTGGAGCATGCGATTAGCCGGCGTCGGCACCCCCAGGGCTTCGCCGCGCCGAACGATCAAACCGTTCAGGTGATCGATCTCGCTGTGCTTGCTGCGCGCAAGGTCCTGTGCCGTAGACGAATATTGGTTCGGCATGGTCTCTGCAATGCGGCGCACTGCGGCATCCACGTCGCCGGGGAGCGTCACGCCGTCGGCCTTGGCGACGGCAACGCACTCGTCGATGACATCGCGCATCGCACGCGTGACGCCCTCGCCCTGAACCAGTCGACCATAAGGTACCTGTGCAATGGCCGAAAGCGCGTTGTACGCACAGTTGAGAATGAGCTTCGCCCATAAGGCGCCGCGCACGTTGTCCGATATCTCGGTAGGCACGTTCGCGGCGGCGAACATATGCGCGACGTCTTCGCTCATGGTCGAAGGTTCGATGACCAGTTCGCCGCGCCCATGGTGGCGAATATGCCCGGGACCTGCCATTTCCGCAGCAACATAGACTACGGCCGCCGCGACTTCGTGCGGCAGCAACTCGCGCAAACGCTCGGCGTTCTCCACGCCGTTTTGCAGCGACAAGACCAGCGAGCGTGCATCCAGATAAGGCGCGAGTGCCTGTGCGGCGCTGTCCGTATCAGTCGACTTGACGCAGAACAACACTAACTGCGCGCCCTTTGCCGCGCTCGCGTCTGTGCTGGCCGACACGCGAACGTGCTCATCGAAAGTCTGCGTATCGAGCCTCAAGCCTTCTCGCTGAATTGCTTCGACGTGCTGGGGCCGGGCAATCAGCGCGACCTCGTGTCCTGCGCGAGCGAGCATGCCGCCGTAATAACAGCCCACTGCGCCCGCGCCCATGACGGCAATCTTCATGTTTGGTTTCTCCTGGTCACTGCATCACGCGAAGTCAGTTCGCTTTGCAACGGGAAAATATCACAACACCGCTAAAGGCCTGCGGCGCGGGCTTGAACCCGCAAACGCTTGCGCTCTGCATGTCGTCGGAAGTTTGTGGGACGACGCACGATAGTCAGTCGAATTACCAATGAACCATATTGTTAAATCATGCCGAGGGGCGATACGCTTGCTGCAGCGGATAGACGGCGCGCTTCCAGACCATGACCGACCGCTACGGGGTATGTACTGCACGCCTTCCCGGCGAAGAGAGTGCCGGGAAGGCAGGCAATGTAGGGAGACCAACTTACGGCGCGCCGAGGCGCCGCATAGACAGGAAAAGCGGTAGCGGCCCGGGAACGGGCGACGCGCAGCCGGAGCGTGGGGTGTTTTCACGAGAACAAAAAATGAACCATGGATATGAAGCATCGCTCGTCAAGCGCGTGGTGAACCAACTCGTCGCGGGCATTATTAACGGAGAATACAAAGACAACATTCTGCCGCCTCAGATCCTTCTTTCGCAGAAGCATGGTGTCTCGCGCACCATCATGCGAGAGGCATTGAGCGTTCTCATCTCGCGGCGCATGCTGGATGTACGGCCGAAGACTGGCACCCGTATTCGGCCTGCGCACGAGTGGCTGATCATCGATCCCGAAGTGGCCGAGTGGCGCTTGCGCGCCCTGCCCGATCCCGACTGTCTGCGACGTCTGATCGAATTTCGATCGCTCGTCGATCCACCGGCGGCCGCGCTTGCGGCGGCGCGTGCGAACAGGCATCAGCGCATCGGTATCAACGCAGCATTTCAGCGGCTCGTGCATGCGAGTCCCGAGGAAGCCTCCCAGGCGACCACGGAAGAAGCGTTGCTGAACGCTATTCTCGATGCGAGCGGTGACGAGATTCTGCGCCAGATGGGTAGCGTGGTGCGTGTGGCCATGAGGACCTTCAAAGCCACGTTGCGCAGTCACCCTCAGGGGCTATTGCGCATGCCCGAGTCGGAGATCAGCGATTACGGCAAAGTGGTCCGCGCCATCGACGCCGGCGATGCGGAAAGCGCGCGAGCGATCATGTCGCACATGCTCGAGCGTACTGCTTCGATCTGGATAGAAGAAGCCGTGTAATTGCCTCTGCCTTTTCCAATGCGAGTGCAGGAATCAATGACTACAATGGGTCAAATGATTCGGTCAAATGATTCGGTCAGTGATTCCGTGAATGATTCGGTATGCCAGCCGCTCGGCATTGAGACTCGGAGGCAGAGATGGCAGAACTCGACAAGGAAGAAGTCGTCGCCGTATTGAACCGGATTCTCGAATCCGAACTCGCCGGCGTCGTGCGTTACACGCACTATTCGTTTCTCGTCTTCGGGTTCGGCCGCATACCGATCGTTTCATGGCTGCGCGCACAGGCGGATGAATCGTTGATGCACGCGCATCAGGCGGGCGAATGGATCACCACGCTCGGCGCGTATCCATCGCTGGAAATAGGCCCGCTGCTGGACAATCATACGTTCGATATCGCGACGATTCTTCGCGAATCGCTGCAAGCAGAGAAAGTCGCGCTGGACCTTTATCGCGATCTGCTGAGGCTCGTGGAAGACCGCTCGGTCGCGCTCGAAGAATATGCGCGGCAGATGATTCAGACCGAGGAACTGCACGCAGGCGAAGTGGACAAGATGCTGCGCCGTCCCGGGGAAGTCGACACGTCCCCGGAAAGACGCACGGGGCATGTCTGAGAACATGCGCTGCGCGGGAGCCCGCACAGCGCATCGAAGGTCCTGCAACCGCTTACTTCGGCTGCGCGACCGTACGCAGATACGGCTTGAGCGTCTTGAAGCCTTCCGGATACTTTTTCTTGGCGTCTTCGTCGGAAACCGAGGTCGGGATGATGACGTCATCGCCCGGCTTCCAGTTCACCGGCGTGGCGACGGTGTGCTTCGCGTTCAGTTGCAGCGCGTCCAGCAACCTGAGCACTTCGTCGAAATTGCGGCCCGCGCTCATCGGATACGTGAAGGTCGCTTTCATCTTCTTGTCCGGACCGATGATGAACACGGCTCGAATCGTGGCGTTGTCGACGGCCGTGCGCGGACCGCCGCCGCTCGCATTCGGGTGAATCATGTCGTAGAGCTTGGCGACAGTCAGGTCCGCATCGCCGATCATCGGGTAATTGACGGCCGTGCCCTGCGTTTCTTCGATGTCTTTCGCCCACTTGGCATGATTGTCGACCGGGTCGATCGACAAGCCGATGACCTTGGTGTTGCGCTTGTCGAACTCGGGTTTCAACTTCGCCATATAGCCGAGTTCGGTGGTGCAGACGGGCGTGAAGTCCTTCGGATGCGAAAAGAGGATCGCCCAGCTGTCGCCGATCCACTCGTGAAAGCGAATCGGGCCTTCGGTGGTTTCTGCGGTGAAATCGGGGGCTTCATCGCCAATGCGGATCGACATATTTGATCTCCACGTCAAGGAATAAGCAGGGAGCGTTGCACCTTCGCGCAACAAGTCCCGTTGGTCAAAGCGAAACCGACAAGCCGATTATAGTGCCGCTCTGCGCGCGAGCGGACCCACCGCCATGAATCACCCCGCTGCGCACGCGGTTTTCGGCACGGCGAATGCTTAAGCGTCCGGGCGTTTCCCGATCCATGCGCCCCGGCATGCGCGGCTTCGTTCTCGTATTCCCCGGGGAAATCTGCTATTACGAAACAGCGGCCTCAGGGCGGCGCGCATCTATCGCCCTGCAAGTGCCTTGCCAGAGACCGGAGGTGATCGTGGCCGTCATGCAGAGAAAAACCGTCGCTGCACTGCAAAAGGAAGCGTCGGAAACAGAGGAGGTTCTGCAGGAGCAAGGCGGCCACGCGCTGAAACGTTCGCTTACCGCGCTCGATGTCACCATGCTCGGCATCGGCTGCATCATCGGCGCCGGCATCTTCGTGCTGACCGGACACGCCGCGGCTGCGAATGCAGGCCCTGCCATCGTCATATCGTTCGTGCTGGGCGCAATCGTCTGCGCGCTTGCAGGCCTTTGTTATGCGGAAATGGCCTCGACGGTTCCGGTTTCGGGAAGCGCTTACACCTATGCTTACGCGACGATGGGCGAACTGATTGCATGGCTCATCGGCTGGGACTTGATACTGGAATATGCCGTCGGCGCAACGACGGTGGCGATCGGCTGGTCGGGCTATGTCGTCAGCTTCCTGCATTCGCTGCATATCGACATTCCTGCGCAGCTTTCACAAGCGCCCTTCGCCTATGACCCCGGCAAGGGATGGAGTCACGCCGGCGCTATCCTCAACGTGCCGGCCATGGTCATCGTCGGGCTTATCACCATCCTGCTCGTGATAGGCATTCGCGAATCGGCGCGGGTGAACAGCTTCATCGTCGTCATCAAAGTGCTGATCGTGCTTGCGTTCATCGCAGCAGGCATTGCGTATGTCGATACGAGTCACTGGGTCACCGCAAAGAATCCCACGGGCGCATTCATTCCACCCAATACCGGCGAATCCGGCGTGTACGGCATGAGCGGCGTCCTGCGCGGCGCGGCGGTCGTATTCTTCGCTTATATCGGCTTCGATTCGGTGTCGTGCGTCGCGCAGGAGACGCGCAATCCACGCCGCGACATGCCTATCGGCCTGCTCGGTTCGCTCACCATCTGCACGATTCTGTATGTCCTCGTCTCGTACGTGCTGACGGGCATCGTGTCGTACGACAAGCTCAACGTCTCAGACCCGATCGCCGTCGGCGTCGATGCCATCGGCATGCGCTGGCTCTCGCCCATTGTGAAGTTGGGCGCGATCTTCGGCCTGACATCGGTCATTCTCGTCTTGCTGCTGAGCCAGCCGCGTATTTTCTATTCGATGGCGCGAGACGGTTTGTTGCCGCCCTTCGCCTCGAAGATTCATGCGCGCTTCCATACGCCGTACATCACGACCATCATCACCGGCCTGATCGTCATGGTCCTTGCCGGGCTGCTTCCGATCGGTCTCGTTGGCGAACTCGTCAGCATCGGCACGCTGTTCGCATTCGCCGTGGTCTGCGTCGGCGTGCTCGTCTTGCGTATCACGCAACCTGAACTGAAGCGGGCGTTCAAGACGCCCGCCGTGTTCATCGTGGCCCCGTTAGGGGCGATCTCGTCCGTCTTCCTCATGTCCGGCTTACCTGCCGATACATGGATACGCCTCATCATATGGATGGCGATCGGCATCGTCATCTACTTCACATACGGCATACGCCATAGCCGCTTGCGGGTGGAGAAGCAAACGTCTCCGGCTCAAACAGCGAGAAGCTAGGATTGACGAGGCCGCCGGGTGCCGTGTTCGCGCGCTTCCTGCGGGCTTTCGTAGATATAAGGCGCGACGCCCCGGCGTTTCAGCGCATCGCCGAGTTTCATGCGCAGGAAGCTGCTCGTCGTATAACGCGTCACGCCGCCATAGAACCGACTGACTAGCCGCGTGACCATCTCCGAATAAGCGTCGAGCATGCTGGGGCGAATGGAGAAGTTATCGTAATTGACGATAGCGTGCGGCTTGACGCTCACGCCCGCAAGTTGCTTCTCGACTTCAAGGCGAATTGCTTCGACGTCGTGCAGGCTCGCCACCTCATAGCCTTCGAAGTTGATGAAGAAGAGATTCTTGTCGGGGTCGTAGCTGAATCGCTCCGAAAGATCGAGGCCTAGCAGAATCTTGCGCAGACCCATCGGCTCGTCCGTGAAAATGCGCGGATCCATCAGGCTCGGAGGCGACTGAATCACGGGCCGGAAGTCCATCTGAGCCACGATATCGCGCTCGACATCGATGCCGGGCGCCACTTCCTTCAGCGCCAACCCCTCGCTCGTCAGTTCGAACACACAGCGTTCGGTAATGTATATCACCGTCTGACCGCGCTCCACGGCATAGGGCCCGCTGAACGTGCGATGCTCGACGGCATCCACGAATTTGCGGCAATTCCCGTCGCGGCGAATGAGGAGCTTGCCGTCTTCGATAACGATATTGAGCTTGCCTGCGTTGAACGTTCCGACGAAAACAACCTTCTTCGCCGACTGACTGATGTTGATGAATCCGCCTGCGCCGGCGAGCTTGGGTCCGAACTTACTCACGTTGAGATTGCCTTCGCGGTCTGCTTGCGCAAGCCCGAGGAAGGCGATATCCAGCCCGCCGCCATCGTAGAAATCGAACTGATATGGCTGGTCGATGATCGCCTGCGTGTTCGTCGCCGCGCCGAAATTCAGGCCGCCAGCCGGGATGCCGCCTATCACGCCCGGTTCGGTCGTCATCGTGAAGAGGTCGATCACCTGCTCTTCGTTGGCCACGCTCGCAATGCCTTCGGGCATGCCGATGCCGAGATTCACCACGCTATTGGCCATCAGTTCAAAGGCGGCGCGACGCGCGATCACCTTGCGTTCGTTGAGCGGCATGGGCGGCAGTGAACCCGCGGCGACCCGCAATTCGCTGGAAAACGCGGCGCTGTATTGCTCGCCGAAAGTCTGCCAGTGATTCTCCGGGCGCGCGACAACGACGCAATCCACCATGACGCCCGGCACTTTCACTTGCCGCGCGTTGAGCGTGTTCGACTCGGCGAGCCGTTCCACTTGCGCGATGACAATGCCGCCAGAGTTGCGCGCGGCCATTGCAATGGAGAGCGCTTCCAGCGTCAGCGCTTCCTTTTCCATCGTGATGTTGCCGTTCAGATCGGCGGTCGTTCCGCGCACGATCGCGACGTCGATGGGAAAGGCCTTGTAATACAGATAGTCGGTGCCGTCTATCTGCATGAGACGCACGATATCCTCGGTCGTGCGGGCATTGAGTTTTCCTCCGCCATTGCGTGGATCGACGAACGTGCCGAGACCGACAGTCGATAACTGGCCAGGACGATGCGCTGCGATATCGCGAAAGAGTTGCGAAATCACGCCTTGCGGCAGGTTATACGCTTCGATGCGGTTCTCGATGGCGAGCTTCTGCAAGCCGGGAACGAGTCCCCAGTGTCCGCCGATGACACGCTTCACGAGCCCTTCATGCGCGAAATGATTGAGGCCTTTCGCGCGCCCATCGCCCTGGCCGGCGGCATAGACGATAGTGAGATCCGCGATCGACTCGTCTGCTTCGGCGTCGCCTGCTGTCTTGCCTTCGAGAAAGCGCGCTTCGAGCGCCATCGCCACTTCTTCCGCGAAGCCGACGCCCACGAAGCCGCTCGTTGCTACCGTGTCGCCCGACCGGATAAGGCGCACGGCCTCGCGCGCCGACACGATCTTGCCGCGCTCGACAAGCCGTGCCGACGACGAAAAGGCGTGGTGACGAGGCGGGGCGCTGCTGCTGTTCATGGCGTCTCCTTGTCCGTTTCGGGCAAGGTAACACCAAATGAGCGCAGCGAGAAATGCGCGTCATCCAGAAGTGCCGTGCTATGTGCATTAGCGAGGCGCGCCGGCCTCGATCGCCTGTATGAACTGATGCAGCACGGCGCCGGACGCATCGGTCACGGCCCAGAACGTCATGCCGTCCTGGGTCCAGCGGGCAAGCGCATAGCCGTCGTCGGAGCGCGTGACGACTGCCTTGGCGTCCTTTTGCGACCCTGTCGATGCTTTTTCGGGGAACACGTACACGTCGATCGGATGCTTCAGATAGCGATAAACGACCACCGCTACCGGGCGGTGCCCGATGTAATCGAGCCGTCCGCCGACCAGCGCATAGCCGGGTCCTGCCGGGTCGATGACCGGCGGCGCATAGTCGATGCGGCCGTTGAACCACGGTTTTACCGTATGTTTATCGCTGGATAAAACGTCTATTGGACGATCCGACATGAGCGCCCGCACATGGCTCGATACGATCTCTTGCGCGATCGGCGATTCGGACGGCATGCGGGCCGCGGTCTGAACCCAGAGCACGGCGCCTAGCACGACTGCCGATAACGTCGCGCCCGCGAATGCCCCGCCGAAGAAGGGCCACGGCGTGGAAAAAGGCAGCCGCCATGTGTTTCGCGTGCTAGCCGTTGGCGATTGCCGGCGTGTTTCGCGAGCCGCTTCGTCCCGCACGCGCGCCAGCACTTGCGCTCGCAGGTGCGCGGGCGCCCGGTGATACAGCGAGCCATCGGTCAACCTCGTTTCGAGCGAGGCGGTTTCGTTATTGTCCATTGCCCGATTCCTCGGAATGACCCGGTTCTGATTTACGCACGAGCCGCACGTTCGGTCTGTCGCCCTGCGCTGCGCGCACTGCTGCGGCCAGCATTTTCCGGCCGCGCGCGAGTCTCGACATCACGGTTCCTATCGGCACGCCCGTAATGGCGGCCACTTCCTTATAACTCATGTCTTCCAGCTCACGCAGCACCAGCACCTCCCGAAAGACCAGAGGCAGTGACTCCAGCGCGCGATGCACCAGTTGCACCTCGTCCTTGCGCACTGCGAGCGTCTCCGGACTCGCGCCGGCATCGTCAGACCATCCCGGCAGTGCCTGATCGCCAGCGATCTCCTCGTCATATGGCGTCGCGTCCGCCAACTGCACGCGACGACGCCACTCCGTGAACCATGTATTACGCACGATGGCGAGCAGCCATCCCCGCGCGTTCGATTCATCGCCGTCTTCGAAGCCCGAGAAGAAACGGAACGCGCGCAGATAGGCTTCCTGCACGACGTCATCGGCATCGCTCGGGCTGCCCGAGAGCCAGCGCGCAAGGTTATAGGCGGCATCGAGATGCGGCATGACCGTCGCTTCGAAGCGCGCATGCGGGGACTCGTCTACCTTCGACCTGCTTGGCCACATTGCGCGGATCTCCCTATGCCACCGAATTCGAACCTATTGATTGCGCCCACACTCGCTGTTACCGCTCGTCTCGCCGATTTATTCCTTCCTATTTCGACTGAGCGAAAAAAGTTTCATTCGGGAATATCGGAGGCGCTGCGCCGGTTCGATGGACGCTGGATACGCCACTTCATCAAGGAGCCGCCGTGCAAACCGAACTCACTCCCTTATCTTGTCCGTCCGAACTCGACGATCACGGCAAACGCCGGCGCACGGCGCTCTCGTGCATGGCGTGGGCCGGTGCGGGCGTGCTCTGGACGATTAGCGGCGGCGTGCCGCGCTCGCAACTGATTTCGTCGGCTCATGCCGCCGAACCCACGCGCTCTTTCAGTTTCGTGCAAATCAGCGATAGTCATATCGGATTCAACAAAGATCCGAATACGGAGCCGACAGGCACGCTTCAGGAAGCCATCAATCACGTCCGCGCGATGCCGCAGCGGCCCGCATTCATGATTCACACAGGCGATATCACGCACCTTTCCAAGCCCGCTCAGTTCGACACGGCCACGCAGATCATCAACGATGCCGGCATGCCGGTGCATTACGTGCCCGGCGAGCATGACGTGCTCGTCGAAAACGGCGATCCGTTTTTTGCGGGCTTCGCGGACCAGTATGGCAAAGGCGGCGCGCGTCACTGGTATAGCTTCGATGAAGGCGGTGTCCATTTCATCGGCCTGACGAATGTCCTCGATCTGAAGGGCGGCGGCCTCGGCTTTCTCGGCGACGCACAACTCGCGTGGCTCAAACAGGACTTGCAGGCAAGAACCAGCAGCACGCCGATTGTCGTCTTCGCGCATATTCCGCTTTGGGCGCTCTACCCGCAATGGGGCTGGGGCACCGACGACAGCGCGCAGGCGCTCGCGCTGCTGAAGCGCTTCGGTTCCGTGACAGTGTTGAACGGACACGTCCATCAGGTCGCGCAAAAAGTGGAAGGCGACATGCGATTCTATTCCGCGATGTCGACTGCATTTCCTCAGCCTGCGCCCGGTTCGGCAGCCGGCCCCGGACCCATGAAAGTCGGCGCGGAACAGTTGCGGTCCATGCTGGGCCTGCGAGCGGTCACGCACATACCGGGACGCGAACAGTTGGCCATCGTCGATACGTCACTCGAAGGAGCACGCGCATGAATGCCTCTTTCGCAGGACGATGCGTGCGTCAGCTAGCGGTCGCGATTATCGTCAAGGGACTTTTCGGCCTGATGCCCTCTGCTTGCGCCGAAGAGCCCACGCAACAAGTCGCCGCGGTGGCCGCGCCGACCATCACCATCGACAACTTCGCGTTCAGCCAGCCGACGCTCACGGTCCCGGCGGGAACGAAGGTGACGTGGATCAATCGCGACGACATGCTGCATACCGTGGTCGATGAAACGAAGTCCTTTAAATCGGACCCGCTCGATAGCGGCGACACCTTCTCGCATGTGTTCGATCGGCCGGGCACGTACACGTACTTCTGCTCGTTGCATCCGCATATGACCGGAACCATCGTCGTGCGGTAATCGCAGACAAGGCAAAGGCGCGCGCCGTCAGCGTTGCGCCTTTGCTATCGCATCCAGATTGCCTTCGCCGAAGCCATGATGCCCGCGTCTCTCGACGATCTCGAAGAACATGTCGCCGGGCCGGCGTTCGAGAAACGTTTGGAGAAAGAGTTGCGGCGTGCCGTCCGGAAGTATCTCGCCGTCGACGAGAATGCCGCGTGTACGCAGCTGCTCGATATCGAGGCCATGTCCTGGCAAACGCGTGTCGATCTCGTCGTAATAGCGCGGCGGGGGCGTGAGAAAACGAACTCCGCGTGCGCGCAGGGCATCCACAGAAGCAAAGATGTCCGATGACGCAAGCGCGATATGCTGCACGCCCTCGCCTTCATGGTCCGGCAGATACTGCTGCATGAGGTCCGTGCGATACGTGCCCTCTTCATACACGGGAATGCGAATGGAACCGCACGGCGAAACCGTGACAGCGGAATCTTGCGACACGTGCCAGTCCGGATGCACCTCGTGAATCTCTTCGAAGTGCAGCACTTCCCGGTAGAAGTCGAGCCACTCCTGAATGCGGCCCGCGCCGACGGTTTGCGTGAAGTGATCGACTTCGAGCAGTCCCGTACCGTCGAGTTCAGTGGGCGCTTGATCGAGCGGCCGAAAGTCGATGTCGTAGATCGAGGCTTCCCCGCTGTTCTTGCCGGGCCAGTGATCGACGAAATAGATATGCGAATCGCCGATACCCTGAATAGCGGGAATGGCGAGTTCGTTGGGGCCGATCTTCTCGCCCTCGAAGTCCCACGCGCCGTAGTCCACCGCGCGTTCATGAGCGATTTGCGCGTTCACCACGCGAATGCCGATGGCCGCAATGCCGACGCCATGTGTCTCTGCGAAACGCGTGGCGAAGGAATCGGGCTCGGCGTTCAGCAGGAAATTCATGCTGGCCTGACGATACAGCGTCACTGCCTTGCTGACATGCTGCGCCACCGGCACGAAGCCTAGCCGTTCGAACAGCGCGGCTAAACCTTGCGGGTCCGGGCTCGAGAACTCCACGAATTCCAGCCCCGCAATGCCGAGCGGGTTGTTCCCGGTTTCCGAATCGGGGATCGCGCCGGCGGCCGTGGAAAGGTCAGCGGATTGCGGCTGGGTCATCGACAACACCTCGAGAATGTACGAGTTGGTTCACGGACGCAAAAAGTACCATGACTGCCCCATCGTACGCCACAACGGACGCGGGCGGTCGTGCCAAGCGTAGCGGCAGCACGTCGCCCGTGTCAAAGCGAGGCATTGCTCGGCTCAAGCTGCAAGCCTCCGTTGGGCAGCCTTGCTTTTGCGGGCTTGAACGATGCATGCGATGCTTCAGCTAGCCCGATATGTTGTGGCCGGCCCAGCGCTCTGCGGCCCATTTCGTTGGATGTGAAGCGTCAGTTAGGGCTGCAAGGGCGGCAAGCCGTATCGTCTGCCGAGCGAAGCGGAATGGGAGTTCGCCGCGCGCGGCGGCACGCAAAGCACGTTCTGGTGGGGCGATCAGATGAAAAAAGGCACGGCCGACTGCAAGGACTGCGGCGAGCCGTATCACGCGGATGCGCCGGTGCCCGTGGGTTCGTTCGCGCCCAACGGGTATGGCCTCTACGACATGAACGGCAGCGTCTGCGAATGGGTCGCCGACTGCTGGCATAGCTCATACAAGGGCGCGCCCGCCGATGGCCGCGTGTGGGACGAGCCCTCCTGTTCGGTGCGCGTGATTCGCGGCGGTTCGTGGCGCGAAGGCGGCGACTATATGCAATCGGCCACGCGCTTCAAGTACAGCGCGAGCGTGCGTCAGTCGCAGAACGGCTTTCGCGTGGCGCGCGACACGCAGTGACCGCTCTCACTGCGCCGATACTTTGACGATGATTTGCGCCTGCGTATCGCGCTCGATCTTGCGAAGCGCCGGCAACGATGCCTCGAAATCTTCCGGCGAACAGACCTGCTTGCCGAAGCGCGCATCCAGCGTGCGCGATACCTGGATCACATTGCTCGCTTCATCGAACACATAGCGCGAGCGATAGCGGAAAAAGCCGCTCGTCAGGTCGAGATCGTCGGGCACTTCGGCGACTCGCATGGTCTTCGGCAGCGCGATCTGCGATACCTCGTCGTATGCGCCGCCCACACACAGATAAGGCTGCGTGCGCGAGCGCTCCGCGAGCCAGTTGCGCGTCTGCGTGGCGATGCCGCCCGACAGGCTCGTGAGCGCGGGCAAGGCGGTCGTGCCGGTCGGCCAGACGACGTCGTCGAGCGTGCCGCGCAGCGTCGTCGCGAACGGGCCGCTGGTGGCATCGACGTCGGTCGTGGTCAGCGCGCCCGCGCCGCGCAAGTTCGTGAAACGCAGGCGGTCCGCGGCGATCTGGTCGCGCCGCTGCGCGCTCGCGAGCCGCAGATTCATGCGCTCCAGTTCGGCGCTCCATCCCGCGTCCTGCACCCGATATGCGAACGTCGCCTCGCCTTGCGGCGCGACGTCGATCTGAAGCCGCGCCGTGCGCGACAACGGCTGAGTCGCGGGCGTGCGAGCGAGCGCGCCGCTATCGACGAGCAGTGTCGGCCGGTCCATGTCCGCCAGCGGCAAGAAGCCGAACTCGACGCTCGACGCCGTGCTGTCCGCGAACATCGCGAAGTCCGGCAGATACGTGACGATGTGATTGATCGCGCCCGCGCCGTAGCCCGGCACCGAAGGCAGCGAGTAGACCGAGCCGAGGGCGATCAACGCGGGCTCGTTGCGAATGCCGACCGCGTCGAGCAGCGCGCCGTAGAGCGCGACGTGGTCCTTACAGTCGCCGTAGCGGTTCGCGAGCACGTCCGTCACGCGATGCGGCACGGCCGGACTCTGCCCGATGAACATCGCGACGTAGCGAATGTTGCGGCGCACCCAGTCGTAGAGCGTCCGGGCCTTCGCGCGCGCGTCGGCGTCGTTGGCGGTCAGCGTTCGAGCGAGCGCCCGCACGGCTGGATCGCTCGCGCTCGCATCGGCGGCGGATAAGCGATAGCTCGCCGCGAAGCTCGCGTAGTCGGGAAACGTGGACACCATCAGCCGGTCGCCGTATTGCGCATAGCCGACGGAACCGCTTTCGATGCGCGCAATCCGCTCGCGACGGTAATCGAACACATAGCGCGTGCGGCCGTTTGCGGTGACAGGCGCACGCGCGATATAGCCGCGCGTATCGGCGTAGAGCGGCTTCGTCGCGGGAAGATCGAAAACGAGTTGCTGATCCAGCACCGGCCGCTGTCCCGGCTCGACGTAATAGCCGAACTGGCCGGGAATGACCGGGCTCGCCTGGCTCTTGCGCGAATGCAAGTGCACCGTCGAGCCGACGCCCACAGCCGGAAAGATCACCGCGCGCAGCTTCGCGTCCTGAAACGTCGGCGCGCCCGCCGAGCGCGGCTCCTGAATATCGCGGATCTGATCGGACGAGACGTCGTGGCGCGCGCCGTTCGCATCGACGGAATACGCCTCGACGATCTCCACCTTCGACACGCTGCGGTCGTACCACACGTAGCGCTGCGCGATCTCGTCGACGCCCGCGGCCGTGTTCGCGCGCAGTACGGTGCGGTCGTCCTCGCTGACGGAGCCGTCGTCCGCGACGACGAACTCGTGGACGTCGCTCACGACGGTGGACGGCTCGTCGGCGTCCGGCGCCGGCGCGGCCCACGCGCCGATCGCGACCAGCCACAGCGCCACTGCGTACGGGATTCGCATGAACAACCGGCTCATGTTCGGCTCACGAGGAAACGCGCGTACGTTCATCGTACCCGAGTCGAAGTCGCCGCGACAATTTGTATCACGTTGCGATATAATTTCACGCTTCGCCGCGTTCCCGACGCGCGATTCATTGACCCTCTCACAAGAACTCCTCGCTGAAAACGTGTCGCGCACCGTCCTCTTACGCTGGTTACATGGCTTCCTTCCCGCTCCCGTCACGCTCAGATGGGCCGAACGGCTGCGCGCGGGCGCGGGCGCGCTCATCGGCATTGCGCTGACGGGCGGCATCGCGCGCCTGCTCGTCGGCGATACCTCGGCGATTCCGTTTCTGATCGCGCCGATGGGCGCTTCCGCCGTGCTGCTCTTCGCGGTGCCCGCGAGTCCGCTCGCCCAACCGTGGTCGATCATCGGCGGCAATCTCGTGTCGGCGATCGTCGGCGTGACGTGCGCCGCGCTGATCCACGATCCCGTCGATGCCGCCGCGCTCGCCATCGCGCTCGCCATCTGCGGGATGTTCGCGCTGCGCTGCGTGCATCCGCCTTCGGGCGCGGTGGCGCTGACCGCGGTGCTCGGCGGCCCGTCGATTCACGCGCTCGGCTACGGTTTCGTGCTCGCGCCGGTGGCCATCCAGTCGGCGGCGCTGCTGTGCTCGGCCATCGTCTATCACGCGCTGACGGGGCACCGTTATCCGCACGTCGCGCAGGCGTCGCCGAAAGCGCCGGACGGCGCGGCCTTCATGCGCGCCGATCTCGAAGCCGTGCTCGCGCGCCGCAGCGAAATGCTCGACGTCGATCCGGACGATCTCGAAGCACTGCTGCGCGAAACGCAGTTACAGGCTTACGCGCGCCGCTTCACCGAATTCAGTTGCGCGGACATCATGTCGCGCGGCGTGGTGTCCGTGACGCCCGACACCACGGTCGACGAGGCGCTCGCGCTGCTCGCGCGGCATCGCGTGAAGGCGCTGCCGGTGATCGACATGACGCGGCGCGTGCGCGGCATCGTCACACGAGCGGACCTCGCGCCCGCGCACCGGTCCGCGCCGCGCGATGCTTTCGCGCGCGCCGTCGAGCGCATCATGCGCGGCCCGGCGCAAGCGCCGGCGCGCGTCGGCTCGCTGATGACCACCGATGTCTGCACGGTCGACTCGCGCACGCCCATCGCGGAACTCGTGCCGATGTTCGCGGACTTCGGGCACCACCACATTCCGGTGACCGACAACAACGAGCGCCTGCTCGGCATGATCACCGAAACCGATCTGATCTCGGGGCTGTATCGCCAGAGCTTCGCGAGCGAGCGCAAGAGCGCCTGAAGAAATGACGAAAACCGCACGCACCCTCACCAAGCCGGACTTCGAGCAGCTTTCCGAATTCCGCTATCAGATGCGCCGCTTCGAGCGTTTTTCCGAGCGCGCCGCGCAGGAAGAAGGCATCACGCCGCTGCAATATCTGCTGCTTCTGCACATCAAGGGCTTTCCGGGCCGCGCGTGGGCGACGGTCGGCGAGCTGGCCGAGCGACTGCAGTCGCATCATCACGGCGTCGTGGCGCTCGTCACGCGCTGCGAAGGGCTCGGGCTCGTGCGGCGCGAGCAGAGCGCGGAGGATCGCCGGCAAGTGCACGTGCATCTCGAAGCGCGCGGCGAGCAGGTGCTCGCGCGCCTCGCGGCGCTGCATCGCGCGGAGCTGAAATCGCTCGACGGCGCGTTCCGCGTCCCGCAAATCGACCTCTGAGTCTCGCGGAGTTTTTGGAGTGACAGGCATGAATCATCATAAACGCGACTTTTCCGTGAACGACCGGCTGCTGCGCATCTGCGGGCTCGCGGCGGTCATCGGCGGCATCAGCACGCTCGCGGCGGTCGTGCTGCTCGGGCTCATCCATCTATTCACGAATCTGTTCTTCTTCCAGACGTTCTCCATCGAGGACCGCTCGCCCGCGCTCAATACGCTGGGTCCGTGGGTCATCGTGATTCCGGTGATCGGCGGGCTGATCGTCGGGCTGACGGCGCGCTTCGGCTCCGAGAAGATTCGCGGCCACGGCATTCCCGAAGCCATCGAAGCGATTCTCTTTGGCAAGAGCCGCATGTCGCCGAAGGTCGCGGTGCTGAAGCCGCTGTCCTCGGGCATCGTGATCGGCAGCGGCGGGCCGTTCGGCGCGGAAGGCCCGATCATCATGACGGGCGGCGCGCTCGGCTCGCTGATCGCGCAGTGCATCGACGTGACGGCCGCCGAGCGTAAGACGCTGCTCGTGGCGGGCGCGGCGGCGGGCATGACCGCCGTGTTCGGCACGCCGGTCGCAGCCGTCCTGCTCGCCGTGGAACTGCTGCTCTTCGAATGGCGGCCGCGCAGTTTTCTGCCCGTGGCGCTCGCATGCGCCGTGGCCGGCTTCGCGCGGGCGTTCGTGTTCGGCACCGGCGCGCTTTTCCCGATGCAGACGCAGCCGCCGCACATGATTTCGCTGCTGTCGTGCCTCGTCGCGGGGCTGTTGTCGGGCGTGCTCGCGTCGGGTCTCTCGGCGGCGCTCTACAAGCTCGAAGATGCGTTCGGCAAGCTCCCGCTGCATTGGATGTGGTGGCCGGCCATCGGCGGCGTCGTGGTCGGCATAGGCGGATATCTGGAGCCGCGCGCGCTCGGCGTCGGCTATGACGTGATCGGCGATCTGCTGCATCAGCACATCGCCATTCAGGTGGCGCTCGCGATTCTGGCCGTGAAAGCGGTGATCTGGGTCGTGGCGCTCGCGTCCGGCACGTCGGGCGGCGTGCTGGCGCCGCTGCTGATGCTCGGCGCGGGCCTCGGCACGGTGCTCGGCGCGGTCCTGCCGGGCCACGACACGGCGCTCTGGCCGCTCGTCTGCATGGCCGCGACGCTCGGCGCGACACTCGGCGCGCCGCTCACCGCCATCGTCTTCGCGTTCGGCCTCACGCACGACAGCAACGCGCTCCTGCCGCTGCTGGCGGCCACGCTCGTCGCGCACGGCTTCGCCACCGTCGTGATGCGCCGCTCGATCATGACGGAGAAGATCGCGCGGCGCGGCTATCACATTTATCGCGAATACGGGGTGGACCCGCTTGAGCGTCACCACGTCGATGAAGTGATGACGCGCGACGTGAACACCATCGACGCCGCGACGCCACTCGCCGACGTCCTCGCGCGGCATTTCGGGCCGCAGCAGGCGCACCGCGCGTATCCGGTGGTGCGCGACGGCGCGCTCGTCGGCATGCTGGATCGCGCGGCATTGGCGGCATTGGCGGCGCTCGGCGAGACGTCGCAGGCGGGCGCCGTCACGGTCGGCGACGCGCTCGCGCAGAAGAACGAAGCCGCGCCTGCCGTCGCGCTGCCCGGCGAACCGTGTCGTCTTGCGGCCACGCGCCTCGCCGTGCATGACCTGGAACGGCTGCCGGTCGTGGCGGACAAGGCGTCGATGCGGCTTGTCGGCATCGTCTCGCGCAGCGATCTCGTGAAGCCGGCGCGCGCGCATTTCGACGAAGAGCACCAACGCGAGCGCTTCCGCGGCTTTCGGCGCACTTAGGCGTTGCGCAAGCCGTAAGCGTCATTCGACGCGGCGGAAGCGATGCAGATCCGCGCGCAATTCCGCGAGCGGGTGCGACCAGTCGCCGAGTTGCGTCTGTCGATAGAGACGCATGGACGGATACCACGGCGTGAAGCGCGCGCAGTCGTACCAGCGGCAATCGCACGCCTGTGCAAGCAGCACCCACACCGGGCGATTCAGCGCGGCGGCGAGATGGGCCGGACCGCTGTCGATCGAAATGATCAGATCGAGCGCCTCGAACGCGCGGCCGGTCGCGCCGAAGGTGTGCAGATACGGCGCGATGTCGACGACGCCGTGCGCCTGCATCAGCGCGCGCTCGGCCTCGTCCGGTTCGCCCACTTGCAGCGAGTAGAAACGGCATGTCGTATCGGCGAGCAGGCTGGCGAGGTCGCCCGGCTGCATCGAACGATACGGCTCGTGGCGCGCACTGCTCGCGCTGCGCCAGATCAGCCCGACCTTCGCGCGCGGGCCGTCCGCTTGCAAGAGCGCGTTCGCCTCCGGCGGCAGGTCCATGGCAGCGTCGAGGCCGATCAGCGCTGCCGGATCGGCTTGCGGCGCGTACGGCGAAGGTTGATAGCGTGCCCACAAATGAAACACGGTGGCGGCGCGGTCGCAGCGTTGCGCTTCCACCGTGCGCGCTTCGACCGTCGGAACAGAAAAGCGCACGCCCTGTCGCGGCCGCACGGCGTCGCGCCAGAAGTCGAACATTTCGATGACCACCTCGCGCGCGCCTTCGCGCAACAGGGCATCGACATAGCGCGAGAAGAGCACGAAATCGCCGAAACCGCCTTCGACGAGCAAAAGGATCGACTTGCCGGCGACGGGCTCGTCCATGCCCAGCATCTTCGGCTTGAGCCGCTCGATCCACGGCCTGTCGCCGCAGAACAAGGTGTCGAGGAGCGCTTCCGCGCGCCCGGTGTCGCGATTGACGCGGTGCAGTTCGTGGGCTTCGTGATATTTGCCGAGGCTCAACAGAACCATGATCAGCTCTTCGGTGAGCCGGTAACGGAACACGTCCGACATCGGGTAGTGAAGGCCGTGCCGCAGCCACGCTTCCGCTTCGGCGAACAGGCCGAGATAGCTCATGTCGACGCCCATTTGCCCCGCCCACACGCCGCCGGCATCAGGCCGCGCAGCGATCTCGCGCAGCATGGCTTGCGCTTCGGGCGCCCGCCCTGCCATGCGCAACGCGCGAACGCTGTCTATGTTGACCGGAAGTTGGGCGTCGGATTGAACGTGCATTTTCAGAACGAGAGCAATGACAGCGCACGATGCCAGATCGACTGCGTCTTTCACTGTAATAAAAGGTGCCGACTTGAATGATAGGCACGTTGATGTGAAATTCGATCAATAAAATAACGCTGCTTATTTTGCGATTTGCGCGGGTTCAGCCGCGCCGCGAGTCGAAGGCTTCACGCTCGCGCCGCCGCATCACCGTTACCACGTCTCATGGAATATTTTCGTCAACGCCTTCCGATTATCGCGGGCACGGCCGCGCTCTTTCTCATCACGCTTGTGGGGAATGAATTACTGTTTCCGCATTCCGAGTACGTGCCCGGCGCTAACTGGATTTATCTGCCCGCCGGCATGCGCTTGCTCTGTACGCTACTTTTCGGGGAAGCCGGCGCAATCGGCATGCTGTGCGCTGCCTGGGTCAGTTGCGTTTTCCTGTATTTCCCGCACGATCCGGTGCGGTCGCTTTTCTACGGCACCATTTCAGCGCTCGCGCCTTATCTCATCTATCTGTTCGCGACTGGCGCGCTCGGATTGCGCACGTCCTTATCGAATCTGACGGCGAAGCGCCTTCTTCTGCTGATTCTGCTGTATTCGATTGCCAGTCCCGCACTGCATCAGATTTGGCTCGCCATGCACGGCGAAGCCGCGGGCGCGGGCAAGCGCTTCGTGGTCATGGTGGTGGGAGATTTGTCCGGCAGTCTGATCGTGATCTATGCAATCAAACTGGCGTTATGGGCGATGGTGACACTCGCGCCGTTGCGGCGGCGTCTCGGCGACTCGTGAACCGTCCGGTGGATGACGCCGCCCGGCTATGATGCCAGGCGGCGCCCATTCCACTGCTTCTCTCATCTCTCTCAGGTTCTCGCGTAGCAATCAGCCATATTCAGCGATTCATTGCCAACTCGATTATTTCGCATCATAGCAGTTGCTTATCAGCTTGATAAGTTTTTTTGTGGCGGAGCGCCGGACGCAGACAAGTATGATTCACTGCACTACGATCTCAAATTCCCTGGGTGCTGGAGCAAGCGCATGACCATGACGAAGAAACCGCTCGTCGACGCTTACTTTCGCTTTCTGAATCTTGCCCAAGCCGTACAGGCGCTGCCGTCCGTGCCGAAGCTCGACGCCGCCGAGGAGCGCCTTCTCGAGGCGCTGACGGCGGCCTGGCACGCAGGCCGCACCCTGACGGTCACCGAAACGATGGCGCTGTCGGTCGCCGGCGCGCCCGCCACCGTGCACCGCAAGCTCACGCGCCTCAAACAGCAAGGTCTCGTCACGCTCGATGAAACCGGCGCGGACTTGCGCACGAAATCGGTGGTGCCGACCGCCAAGGCGCTCGCCTACTTCGAAAAGCTCGCCGCGTGTCTGGAGGAAGCGAGGAAGAAGTAGCGCGCGGGTCGGCGCCGCGCGTTTTATTCTGTGGCTCTTGCACAACGAAAGCGGGAGTCATAGCCATGAAGCCTCCCAACACGCGCCGCTCGCCCGCCCGGCGCGATTTCCTGCGCGCGACTGCGGCCGCCGCGCTCGCCCTGCCCGCCGCTCGCGCATTCGCGGCGGACGCGGCCATCGAACCGATGCACAAGCGCCCGATTCCCTCGACCGGCGAAACGTTGCCCGTCGTCGGATGCGGCACCTGGCGCACCTTCGATGTCGGCAATGACGCCGCCCGCCGCCGCGAACTCGCCGACGTGCTGCGCGTGCTGTTCGCGGCGGGCGGCTCGGTCATCGATTCGTCGCCGATGTACGGCAGCTCCGAAGCCGTCGCCGGCGCGCTGCTCACCGAACTGCACGCGCGCGACAAGGCGTTCATCGCGACCAAGGTCTGGACAGAAGGCCGCGAGGAAGGCATCGCGCAAATGGAGCAGTCGATGCAGCGCCTCGTCGCGCCCCGCATCGACCTGATGCAGATCCACAATCTTCTGGACTGGCGCACGCAGCTTGCCACTCTGCGCGACTGGAAAGCCGCCGGGCGCGTGCGTTATATCGGCATCACGCACTACACGTCGGGCGCGTTCCCGCAGGTCGAAGCCGTGTTGCGCGCCGAGCGCGTCGACTTCGTGCAGATCAATTACGCCGCCAACGACCGCGACGCCGAAGCGCGCCTCTTGCCGCTCGCCGCGGACCGCGGCGTCGCGGTGATCGTCAATCAGCCGTTCGGCGGCGGGTCGCTGCTGGCCGAACTGCGCGGTAAGCCGCTGCCGCCATTCGCGGCGGAACTGGGCTGCGCGAGCTGGGCACAGCTTCTGCTGAAATTCGTGCTGGGCAATCCGGCGGTCACGTGCGTCATTCCGGGCACGGGCCGCCGCGAGTACATGATCGACAACGTTCACGCGGGCATCGGCGTCTATCCTGATGCGGCGCTGAAGCGGCGCATCCAGGAAGCCGTCGCGTGACGTTCAACGGGAGAAGACAATCGATGGGCGATCCGTTCAACCTGCAACGCTTCGTGAGTGCGCAGGAAAGCGTCATCGATGAAGCGCGCGCCGAGCTCTCGGCCGGCCGCAAACGCACGCATTGGATGTGGTTCGTGTTTCCGCAGATCGCCGGGCTCGGGCACAGCCCGATGGCGCAGCGTTACGCGATTCAGTCGCTTGCCGAGGCGCAGGCGTATCTCGCCCATCCGGTGCTGGGCGCGCGGCTCGTCGAGCTGACGGGCATCGTCAATCGCGTCGAGGGGCGCAGCGTCGAGGACATTTTCGGCTATCCGGACCACATGAAATTCCATTCGTCGATGACGCTGTTCGCGCGCGCCGCGCCCGACGAGCCGATCTTCGACGAAACGCTGCGCCGCCATTTCGACGGCCACCCGGACGAAGCCACGCTCATGCGTCTACGCTGATTCCGGCGACAGGCATGGCCGTTGCAGCTTGCGCATGTCACCTTCACCGGAGCCCGACATGAGCCGATCGCTGAAAGTCCACGACCACGTAAGCTGGAACACGCCGCAGGGCGAAACCACGGGCCGCGTGGTGCGCGTCATTTCCGAGCGCACCACGCTCGACGGTCACACCGTCAACGCGTCCAAAGACGATCCCCACTACGAGGTCGAAAGCGACAAGAGCGGCAAGCGCGCGGTCCACAAAAGCAATGCGCTCAAGCACATATCGCACTGACGGCTAACGGTGGCGACGCGATTCCTGCAAAAGCCCCGGTAAACGGTCAAACTGCTACCGCGCCGTCCATTGCGCGTCTTCACAGAACCGTTTGCCAAATCTTTTGAGGAATCGATATGAACTTGAAACTCGTGGCATCGCTCTTCGCTTCGTCGGCCATCGGCCTTGCTTCCACGCTCGTTTCCACCCCTTCGTTCGCGCAGGTCGCGGGCGCGCAGCCGCTCGGCGTGTCCGTCCAGGTCTCGACCGCGATCATCGACGGATGGAGCGTCAAGAAGTCGATCCTGAACAAGCCTGTCGTCAATGACGAAGGCGCGCGCGTCGGCGTGATCCACGACATCATCGTCGCACCCGACCGTTCGGTCTCGTTCGCGATCATCGCGGCCAATCAGTTCCTCGGCGTGTCGCACCACGACGTGGCGATTCCGATCGAGCAGATCGACGTGAAGAACGGCAAGCTCGTGCTGCCGGGCGCGACCAAGGACGCCATCAAGGCGCTGCCCGAATTCCAGTACTCGAAGGTGAAGGCCACGCCGGCGCCGCGCGCCGAATTCGAACATCACTGACCTCGTGATTGAATGACGCAGCGGCGCGGTGGCCGCTGCATCCCTCTTACGTTCGACGGAACTCCTATGTTCAACGCGCTGCTGCTCGACAAACAGGACGACCGCACGGTTGCGTCCACTCAGTTAATCGACGAGTCGCGTTTGCCGCCGGGCGACGTGCTCGTGCGCATCGAATATTCGACACTCAATTACAAGGACGCGCTCGCGATCACGGGCAAGGGACCGGTCGTGCGGACCTTTCCGATGGTGCCCGGCATCGACTTCGCGGGCGTCGTCGAGGCGAGCACGCACGCGGATTACAAGCCGGGCGACCTCGTCGTGATGAACGGCTGGGGCGCGGGCGAAACGCACTGGGGCGGCCTCGCGCAGAAGGCGCGCGTGCCGGCCGGGCATCTGATTCCGCTCGCCGCGGGCATCACGACGCGTCAGGCGATGGCCGTGGGCACGGCGGGCTATACGGCCATGCTCTGCGTGCAGGCGCTGGAGCAGCACGGCGTCGCGCCCGGCGACGGCGACGTGCTCGTGACCGGCGCGAACGGCGGCGTCGGCAGCTTCGCGGTCGCCATTCTCGCGAAGCGCGGCTATCGCGTCTTGGCATCGACGGGTCGGCCCGAGGAAGCGGCGCGGCTTCGCGAACTCGGCGCGGCGGATATCGTCGACAGGCAGACGTTGTCCGCGCCGGGCAAGCCGTTGCAGAAAGAGCGGTTCGCGGCGGCGGTCGATTGCGTCGGCAGCCACACGCTCGCCAACGTCTGCGCGAGCTTGCGATACGGTGGCGCGGTCGCCGCGTGCGGACTCGCGCAGGGTATGGATTTCCCGGCGACGGTCGCGCCGTTCATTCTGCGCGGCGTCGCGCTGCTCGGCGTGGATAGCGTCTACGTGCCGAGGGAGCGGCGCATCGCGGCGTGGAACGCGATTGCGGCGGCCGTGCCCGTCGAGACGATGGAGCGCGTCGCGAGCACGATTTCGCTCGCCGATGCGCCGGAAAGCGCGGCGAGTTTGCTGCGCGGTGAGATCAAAGGGCGGGTCATCGTGGATGTGAATGCGTGAAGGCGGCGGGGCGTTGACCGGGACTTTCGCCGGTTAGCACCGCCGACGCCCCGTCGCCATCAACATCTCGCTCGCCGACGCGCCGAATGCGCGCAAGCGAGCTTCGCAATTGAACGGCGCGTGTGCGTCGTTACTAACGTGGAGCGCCGCGTGGCGCGGACTGCCAACGGCGTCGCGGACCCGCCGACGCGCCTAACGCGCCTGATGTCTGCGTCGCGGCGAAACCGACCGGCACGCAATCGTCGATGCGAACGCGAAGCGCACCGCACAGCGACCTGCCACGCGTAGATTGCCGTTCAGAACGTGCTCCACCCACTCCCATCCGCAGCCACGCTCGCCATTTCCTTGCGCACCGGCGCGGGCCGCGTTGCCTTGCGCGCGACGACCGGCGCAGGCGCCGCAACAGCGGAACCGCCCGCCTCCACGCTGAAAAACGCCATCGCCTCGTTCAGCTTGCGCCCCTGCTCCTCGAGCGCATGCGACGCGGCCGCCGCTTCCTCCACGAGCGACGCGTTCTGCTGCGTCACTTCGTCCATCTGCGTGATGGCCTGATTGATCTGCTCGATGCCGCGTCCCTGCTCCACCGACGCCGCCGCGATTTCCTCCATGATGTCGGTCACGCGCGCGACAGCCTGCGTGACTTCGCTCATCGTCGAGCCGGCTTCCCCCGCGAGCGCCGAGCCGTCGCGCACCTTGTCGACCGACTCCGCGATCAGTTCCTTGATCTCCTTCGCCGCCGTCGCGGACCGTTGCGCCAGGCTGCGCACTTCCGTTGCGACCACCGCGAAGCCGCGTCCCTGTTCACCCGCGCGCGCCGCTTCGACCGCCGCGTTGAGCGCCAGGATATTCGTCTGGAACGCGATGCCCTCGATCATCCCGGTGATCTCCGCGATGCGCGCCGAGCTGTCGCTGATGCCCTGCATCGTCGATACGACGCGGCCGACGACATCATTGCCCTTGCGCGCGACTTCCGACGCATTCGATGCCAGCGAGCTCGCCTGCTGCGCGTTGTCCGCGTTCTGGCGGACCGTGGACGTCAGCTCTTCCATGCTCGCCGCCGTCTCCTGGAGGGATGCCGCCTGTTCTTCGGTGCGCTGGCTCAGGTCGGTATTGCCCATCGCGAGTTCCTTTGCCGCACTGCCGACTGCCCCGCCGCTTTCGCGCACGAGGCTCACGGTATCGGTCAGGCGTGCGTTCATGTCGGCAAGCGCGCGCAGCAGATCGCCGGTTTCGTCCTTCGTCTCGGCGACGATCCGGCTGCGCAGATCGCCGCGCGCCACGGTCTGCGCGATCCCGACGGCTTCCGCGATCGGCGCGGTAATGGAGCGCGTCACCACGATACCCGCGATCACGGCGAACAGCCCGCCGAACACGCACAGCGCGAGCAAAACGTTGCGCTGCGTCCGATAGTTCGCCTCGAATTCGCGCACCATTTCGTCGCGGCGCACGTTCGTGTAGGTCGCGTAGTCTTCCGTGGCCTTCACGAGGCGCGCGAGCAACGGGCGGCAATCCTCGTCGAGCTTCACGACGGCCTCGTCGTGACGGCCCGCCAGCGCGAGCGCTTCGATGGCGGTCGCGACCGGCCCGTACAGCGCCTCGACGCGCGTCATCTCGCCGACAAGGCTGCGCGCCTGGTCGCTCGCGTCGCTTGCTAAGGCGAGCATGTCCTGCAACTGCTTGAGGCGCGCCTGGACGTCCGCGTGCGCGCGCTCGACGTCGGCCTTTTCCACTTCGAAATCAGCGGGCTTCGTGACCAGCACCAGATTGCGCGCTGCGATGGCGCGGCGGTCGACGGCGGCGCGGACCTGCGCGGCCACGTCGGCGCGCGCGTTGATGCCGTGCACGTAATGCGCGAAGCCGTCGGTCGCCGTGGACAGCGCCCGCAGCGACATGCCCGCGACCAGCACGAGCAGCACGGCGAGCAGTCCGAAGCCGGCAATGAGTTTGTTTTTGATGGTGATGTTGCGGAAATTCACGCTTGGGCTCTCTCAGGTCCGGAAAATCGTTGTATGCATCGCGCTCACGCTCTTGGCTTGCGTCGCGTCGTGCCCTCGGGCTTTATTACGGCGCGGCGGGCGCTCGTCTGAAGGGCTGCGCGCGTCATCGTCGATATTCTGTTCGTCGACGATAATGACGCCTTTGCGCCTCCACTTTGCTCATGACCGATCCGCTCGATATCCGCACGCCCGAATTCGACGCCGCATTGCGCGCGCTGCCGCCCACGCCTGCGTCGCCCGCCGACGTCGCCGCCGACGAGACGTACTGGAACGCCGTGCGCGGGCTGTACCGGCAGACGGATGCGGTCGTCAATCTGGAGAACGGCTACTGGGGCGCGATGGCCGAGCCGGTGAAATCGGTATTCCATCACTGGATCGACCGCCTGAATTACGAAACGACGACGCTCGTGCGCCCGCACTGGGGCGCGATCCACGACGGCCTGCGCGAGCGCGTCGCGGCGGCGATGGGCTGCGGCGTCGAGGAAATCGAACTGACGCGCAATGCGACGGAGGCGCTGCTCGCGCTGATTAGCGGCTATAACGGCCTGTCGCCGGGCGACACGGTGCTTTACAGCGACCTCGACTACCCGTGCGGCAAGGACGCGATGGAATGGCTGCGCGAGCGGCGCGGCGTGACGCCGGTGCGGATCATGATTCCCGAACCGCGCGCGGACGAGGATTTCGGCCGCGCGGTCATCGATGCCTACGCCGAAGGGCTGCGCACCCACCCGCGAACGCGGCTCGTGCTGGTTTCGCACGTCTGCTTCGCCACCGGCCTCGTGATGCCGGTCGCGGAACTGTCGGCGCTGGCGAAAGAAGCAGGCGCGGACGTGATCGCGGATGCCGCGCATTCCTGGGGCGCGCTCGACTTCGACGTGCCCGCGCTCGACGTGCCATTCGCCGCGCTGAATCTGCACAAGTGGATCGGCGCGCCGCTCGGCTGCGGCGCAATCTACATCCGCCGCGGGCACCTGAGCAGCATCGATGCGTATCTCGGCGACCGCACCTGGCCCGCCGACGACATCCGCTCGCGCGTGCATACCGGCTCGCCGAACTTCGCCGCGTGGCTCACCGTGCCGGCCGCGCTGGAGTTGCACGCGCGCATCGGCGCGCACGCGAAGGAAGCGCGTCTGCGAGCGTTGCGCGATGCGTGGGTGAAGCCGGCGCGCGCGCTGCCGGGCGTGCGCATTCTGACGCCCGACGATCCGTCGATGGCGGTCGGCATCACCGCTTTCCGGCTCGACGGTCAAAGCGCCCGGACGACGTGCGATGCGCTGCGCGAGCGTTTCGGCATCTTCACCGTAACGCGGCCCGGCCCCGACGCGGGAGACGTGGTGCGTGTGACGCCCGCGCTCTTTTCGCGGATGTCGGATGTTGAGCGGCTCGCCGACGCGCTCGGCGTGTTGTCGCGCGAGGCAAGAAGCTAGGCAAGCTAGGCGGGCGCGGCCTCGCTGATTGCCAGCGCCCCGGACGGAGCACGACGCTTCCACCTTCGCGCGCGCAGAGAAGGTTCGACACCTTCACCGCAACGCGGCCCGCGCTGTTCTAGCGGAGGTCGGATGCCGGGCGGCAGCCCCAGGTGCTCAGGGTGTTGTCGAATAAGGCGCGCTAGGCGGGCGCCGCTTCGCTGCCTGCTGATCGCGCGTCGAGCCGCGCGATCAGCTCGCCCAGCGCCTCGGAGCACGGCTCTTCCACCTTCAGCGCGAGCAGCGCATCGGCGCGCGTCTTGCCGATGTTGATCGCCGCGATCGGCTTGCCGCTTTTCGCGGCCCACTCGCAGAAGCGGTAGCCGGAATAGACCATCAGCGACGAGCCGATGACGAGCATCGCGTCCGCGCCATCGAGCGCGCTCGCCGCGTCCTGCACGGTCTCGCGCGGCACGCCTTCGCCAAAGAAGACCACGTCCGGCTTCAATAGCCCGCCGCAACGCGTGCAGCCGGGCACGTCGAACGCGCCGAAGTCCAGGTCTTCGATCAGCGCGTCGCCGTCCGGCACGGCGGGCGCCGTGTAGCCCACGAAGTCGGGATTCGCCGCTTCGAGCAGGCGTTGCACGTCGGCCCGCTCGTGCCGCGCGCCGCAGTCCATGCAGCGCACGCGGCCGATGTTCCCGTGCAGTTCGATCACGTCCGGGTTTCCGGCGCGCGTATGCAGCCCATCGACGTTCTGCGTCACCAGCCGATGCACGCGCGAGCGCGCCGCCAGCGCCCGCACCGCGTGATGCGCCGCGTTGGGCCGCGCGCTCGCCACCACCGGCCAGCCGATCAGACTACGCGCCCAGTAGCGCCGCCGCGCGTAATCGGAGTCGAGAAAGTCTTTCAGGAGAATCGGCGCACGGCCGGTGCGCTGGCCTTCGCGATCGCGATAACAGGGAATGCCGGACTCGGTGCTGATGCCCGCGCCGGAAAGTACGAAGAGCCGCGGATGCCGCTCGACAAAGTCATGAAGTGAAAGCACGTGCTGTCCTTGGTGCGCAAAAGAACGCGCGGTAGTTGCCGGTGCGGTATCTTGAAAATATAAGGCGAAATGCCCACCGATGCACCGGCCTTACCACTTCGTCGATGTTGGAATTGGCTTGACCAAACGGCGGCGCGCCGATAGATTGATGCGCTGCCCCACCTTATTCGAACGAGAGACACGATGCTGACCGTCATCTGCGAAACCCCCGGCACCCTCAAGGCCGAAGAACGCGCGAAGCCGCAGCGCGCCGAGAACGAAGTGCTGCTGCGCGTAAAGCGCGTCGGCGTGTGCGGCACGGACCTGCACATCTTCACCGGGAATCAGCCGTATCTGTCGTATCCGCGCGTGATGGGCCACGAGTTGTCCGGCGTGATCGAGGAAGCCGACGCCGCCAGCGGCCTCAAAGCGGGCGATACCGTCTATGTGATGCCGTATCTGTCGTGCGGCAAGTGCATCGCGTGCCGTCAGGGCAAGACCAACTGCTGCGTGAACATTCAGGTGCTGGGCGTGCATCGCGACGGCGCGTTCACGGAATACCTGAATTTGCCCGCGCAATTCGTCCATAAGGCCGAAGGCGTCACGCTCGATCAGGCGGCGATGGTCGAATTCCTCGCGATCGGCGCGCATGCCGTGCGCCGCGCCGACGTGCAGCCGGGCCAGCGCGTGCTGGTGGTCGGCACCGGACCGATAGGCATGGCGGCGATCACGTTCTCGCGGCTGCGCGGCGCGAACGTCACCGCGCTGGATACGCGCGAAGACCGCCTCGCGTTCTGCAAGCGCGAACTCAAAGTGAACGCCACCGTGCAGATCGGCGAGCGCGACAAGGAGGAGTTGTCGCAACTGACGAATGGAGAGTTTTTCGACGTGGTGTTCGATGCGACCGGCAATTCGCGCGCGATGGAGCGCGGCTTCGAGTTCATCGCGCATGGCGGCAAGTACGTGCTCGTTTCGATCGTGCCGGACCGCATTTCCTTCGCCGATCCCGAGTTTCACAAGCGCGAGGCGACGCTGCTCGCGAGCCGCAATGCGACGCCCGAGGACTTCGAGACGGTGCTCGCCGCGATGCGCCGAGGCGACGTGCCGACGGATGCGCTCAACACGCATCGCATGGCGCTCAACGATGTGCCCGCGCAGTTTTCGTCGTTGCTCGATCCGAAGGCGGGCGTCGTGAAGGCGATTGTGGAGTGCTGAGGCGCTGATCTGGCCGGTTGCGCACGTAGCGCGGCCGGTCTGCGCGGTTGCGCCCGCGCTGTGCAAGGCGGGCGTCGTCATATCGAACGAGATGCGTTGCCCCGCTACTAAACGCAACCGGCCCTACCGGTCGTGCCGCGCCGTTTGTGCTGAGGCTCACGGCGTCGATTCGATTGTGCGTTGCGGAGCTGCTACTGAGGCGGCTGCGCACGGAACGCGGCCGGCCTTGGCGTTCGTGCCCGCGCATTTTGGTTGCCGCTGAAGCTCGACGCGGGCGTCGTCACATCGATCTTGAAGTATTGCCCGCTACTGAGGCCGCGCCGTCTGAGCTGAGGCGCAGCGCGTCAACTCGATCGTGGACTGCCGAGCTGCTATTGAGGCCGGCTGCGCACAAACGCGGCCGGCCTTGACGGTCGTGCCCGCGCAGTCTTCGTTGCCGCTGAATCTCAAGGCGGCCGTCGTCACATCGATCTTGAAGTATTGCCCGCTTCTGAGGCCGCGCCGTTTGTGCTGAAACGGACGGCGTCAACTCGCTCGTGGACTGCCTCGCTGCTATTGAGGCCTGCTGCGCACATAACGCGCCCTGCCTTGAGCGTCGTGCCACGGCTCGGCGGTATCGCACCAGATCTCATACTCGGGCGGATACAGCCCGATCTCGTCGAAGATGCCGGTCGGTACTTCGATCTCCGGCACGCCATCGAACGCGAGATAGACCGGCGAACCGCACGCCGGACAGTGATGGCGGCGCCCCGTCGCGGAGCTTTCCCACGCGATGGTGTCGCCGCAGACCTCCACCGCGTCGCGCTCGAAGATCGCGTACACGCCGAACGGCGCGCCGTGGATGCGGCGGCACGTCATGCAGTGACAGAGATTGACCTCTTTCGGCTCCGCGAACACGCGCACCCGAACCGCGCCGCACGCGCAATGTCCTTCGTGAATGAAATGGCGGCTCATGCATCGCTCCCGGCGTTGCCTGCCTCGCCGCAATCTCGCGACGAAGCTCGAGCGCGCTCAGGCGCTCATCGCACGAAGTATCCGCGGTTTTGCATGCACTCGCCGTACGCGCGCCAGTAGCGGACCATCGGCGGCTCGGGCGGAGGAAGCGGCGGCATCTTCATGTCGCCGCTATAGAGCGCATCCGATGCGCCGCTCGCCGTGCCCGGCATCGCCGGCACACCTGCCACGCCTGTGCCTGCGGCGCCGGACGCGGGCTTCGCCGCCGACGCGCCGCGCGGCGCCGATGCGCCCGCGACCACAGCCGCCGATGCCCCGGACGCCGCCACGGCGGCCGACGCCCCCGAAGCCGTTGACGCAGCCGATGCCGCGAGCGCGCCCGATGCCGTCGGCGGCAGCGGCGGTTCGACGGCACGCGGCGGGCTTATCGTGCGCGTGTCGGCTGTGCTCTGCTTCGGCGCAGCCTGCGACTCGCGCGCCATGTTGACCTTCGTCGTCTGATTGGCGTACGCATAGCAGGCGGCGTTGTCCACGGCCTGTTGTCCCGCGCTCTGGCTGCGGCCGGGCAAGGTCATCGGCTGCTGCGCGAGAGCGGCGCAAGAGCCGACGAGCAAGGCGATTCCCGCGAGATGTGACGGTTTCATTGACTGCGTTCCCCGATGCGGTGTTTTTAGTCGTTGCAGTTCGCTCGCCACCGCGTCGCTCGCGCGTATGGCCGCGAGTCTGCGCCGGGCCTGCTGTCAAGGATACCGCGCCCACGCACCGCGCCACGCCAGAAGCACCGGCATCTTCCGCCAAATTCCGCATCGGGCGCGCCCCGCCGCCGCGTCAGAACTTCATGCCGACGCCCACGCCGAGCACCCACGGATCGATCTTGAGCGACCCCAGATCCGCCGCGCCCGCCGACGCGCTCGTGCGCATCCAGATCTTCTTCACGTCCGCGTTGACGAACACGTTCTTCGCGACGTCCACGTCCACGCCTGCCTGCAACGCCGGACCGAAGCTGCTGCGCTTGATGGACACGGGCGTATCGCCGGCCTTCAGCTTGTCGTTGTAGAAGTACGTGTAGTTCAGTCCCGCGCCGACGTAGGGCCGCACATGGCCTTGATGATTGAAGTGATATTGCAGCAGGATCGTGGGCGGGAGCACGCCCACGCCGCCCAGTCCGCCGATGTTCGATGTCACCTGATGCCGCGATGTCGCGAGAATCAGCTCGACGCCGATCTCATCGCGGATCATGTACGTGAAGTCGAGCTCCGGCACGATCGCGTTGTTCACATCGACGCCGAGCGAGCCGAGCGTTCCGCCCGCCGACACCTGCGGCTGTATGCTGATCGCCCGCAGCCGCACGAGCACGTCCCCGGCGTGGATGCCGGTCATCGCTGCATCGCTGGCCGGTGCTGCATCGTTCGCATATGCCGTCCCCGCAAAGACAGCCGCGCTTGCCAACAGCACCGCCCGAAGTTTCGTTCTCGTTTTCGTTCTCATTTTTCGCATTTTCGGTTGAAAGCTCGATTGTCCCGGCGAGCGGCGCGCGTCTCTTTGACGGCGAACAACGGAATTCAGCGTGTGCTTATCCCGCGACGCGACACCTTGCGCATCGACAAGGAAAGCGGCCGGGTCCGCTGCTTGCTTTTAACGAAGCAAAGGACAGAACATTGGGAGAACGAGATGAGACCCACTTTTGGGGCAGCCGCCCGGCTGGCGGCGATGCTGGCAGGTGCGACGTTCGCATTCGCGGCGAACGCGCAGAATCCGACGTCGAGGCCGGAGGGACACCCGAGCGGTCAGCAGGACACGCAGCCCAACCAGACGAAACCGAGCCGGCTCGATAAAGACAGCACGCCCGCCTATCGGGAACAGAACGTCACGCCGCCGGCCGTCGCGGCCGAGAACGCGAGCGGCGTGCTGAAAACGCAGCCGGGCAAGACGTCGGCGGGAAAAGCGCCGCCGCCGAAGCGCCCGAACGGCCTCGGCTTCGATACGGACGCGGGCAGCATGGGCAAGAAGCCCTGATCGTTTGCAATACGCGAGCGGCGGTCACGCCGACTTGTTCGGCCACGGCCACGTGAGATAGCGAGACGGCTTTTGCGTCTCGCTCTTTCGCTTCGGCGCGTCCTCGCGGGCCGCATGCGCGGGCGCCGCGCTTTCGGCGATCTCGGGCAAGTCCTCGCCGAACCACGGCACTTCGCCGCGCCTCTCTTCCACATACGCGCGCCAGCCGGTCGCATTGTTCTCGAAGAGATCGTGCTTGACGGTATTCGCGAGCATCGGACGATTCAGCGATTCGTCGAGCAGCGCCTTCGGCCAAAGGAAGAACGCGCCCGATGCGCGCCGAATGACCTCGCGCGGCGTCATGCGCGCATCGACGAAACCGAGCAGCGCGAAGCCCGCGAGCGCGTCGTTGCCGCGCACCGCGTCGCCGATGCTCGCGTACTCGTCGGCGCATTGGCTCAGGCAAAACACCGTCTCCAGCACATCGCCGAGATGCAGCAGCAAGGCGCGTCGTTCGTAGGGTTCCTGTATCGGGGCCGCTCGATTCGTCATGCGCTCTTTCCTTCCGGTAGGAGATGAAATGCGGACGGCGCGCATCGCATGACGCACGCCGCGTTCATTTCGATTCTAGCGAACCTCACGTTGGAATCCGACTCGCGCGTGCATTAGCGGCAGATGCGATACGGGCCCATGTCGACGTGAAAATGCGTCTTGTGCAACGCGTTGTAGTCCGGCCCGAGCGTGGTGTCGAACGAACGGCACGCGCCGTCGTGAACGCGGCGCAGAAACGCGGCATCGGGCGACGCGGTGTCTTCCCAGCGCGCGAGCGTGATGCGCCGGCCGTTGGCGAGCACGAAGCCGGTCAGGTCGATGGCGTTGGCGCTCGCATGCTGACTCAGCCCCGCGTCCTTCTGATGATTCACGTTGCGGCACGCGTAGCTGCCGACATGCTCGATGCGCGTCACGCGCTCGCCGTACATGTCGATGGCGGCGGGTTGCAGATACTGATGCTCGAAGAACGCGATGCCGAGCGCGAGTGGACACGTGGCGAGAAACGGCGCGCTGAAGCGCACGTCGTCCGATTGGGTGACGCGCACGACGTTCGTCAGTTCGCAGCCGCCCGGCCCGGACGCGTCCGCCATCGGCCGATACTGAAGGCCCGATTGCGCGAGCGCGGCATCGCAGAGTTGCGGGTCGCGGGTCGTGCGCCAGAGCTTGAATTCGGTCAGCGGGCCGCGCGGCGCGCGCACGTCGAGCGGCGCGAACGGATCGTAGCGTTCCGGCACGGCGATGCGTCGCGTGTACACGCCGTACGCCAGCACCAGCGCCGCGACGAACGCAAGCAGCATCACCCAGCGGATGATTCGCCCGATCACCCTGCTCTCCGCGTTCCGGCGCGCTTGCCGTCAGCCCGCGGGATGCGAGGCGTCCGTTGCACTGGCCTGCACGCGCTCGGCGAGCTTCGCGTCGTAGCTCGAATGGATGTGCGTGCGCTTCTTGTCCGGGTACGCGTACGAATAAGCCTTGCGCAACGCGAGCGACGCTTCGTGAAAGCCCGAGAGAATCAGCTTCTGCTTGTTCGGATAGTTCGCGATATCGCCGACCGCGAAAATGCCCGGCCGCGACGATTCGTAGTTCGACGTATCCACTTCGATGCGCCCGCCGCGCACGTCGAGATTCCAGCCGGCGATCGGCCCGAGATCCGCGACGAGTCCGTACAGCACGATGAGCTTGTCCGCCGCGAGATCCGTCGTGCCTTCGACGTGCTTGATGCGCACGCCGCGCAGCGCGCCATCGGGCGCGTCGAGCGAATCGATCATGCCGACGACGAAGTTCATCTCGCCCGCCTCGACCTTCGCCTTCATCGCCGCGACGGAGGCCGCCGCCGCCGAAAAGCCGTTGCGCCGATGCACGAGCGTCAACTTGCGCGCGACGCCCGCAAGCGCGTTCGCCCAATCCAGCGCGGAATCGCCGCCGCCCGCGATCACGACCTCGCGGTCCTGAAAATCCGCGATGCGCGCGACGCTATAGAGCACGTCGCGTCCTTCGAGCGCCGCTGCTTCCGGCAATTGCAAACGCTGCGGCACGAACGCGCCGTTGCCCGCCGCGATCAGAATGGCGGCGACATCGAAGGTCATGCCTTGTTCTGTGCGCACCGTCCAGCGTTGATCGTCGCGCTGTTCGACGGACTGCACGCGCTGGTCGAGATGAATCGGCACGTCGAACGGGCGGATCTGCGTGAGAAGCCGGTCGACCAGTTCCCGCGCGGTGCACGAGGGAATCGCGGGGATGTCGTAGATCGGTTTGTCGGGATAGAGCTCGATGCATTGGCCGCCGATACGCCCGAGCGCATCCACGATATGACACGAGAGCCCGAGGACGCCCGCCTCGAATGCGGCGAAAAGGCCCACGGGCCCCGCGCCGATGATCAATACATCCGTCTGAATGGTGCTGCCCGATGCGTTCATGTAGTCGTCTTCCGTTGTGCCGGCTGTCCTGCGTTGCCAGCATTCAACGGTCCACGATACAGAAAGCATCCGGGCGCGGCAACGAAGCCCCTGCGCCCAGGGCGGCGATTCCGCGCTGCGGCCTACTGCTTGTTCAACTCGCGCGCGTAATACGCGGACGCGGCGTCGATCTCCTCCGGCGTCATGTTGCGCGCGACGTTGCGCATGACTTCGTTGATGTCGTTGGTGCGCGTGCCGTTGGCGAACGCGATCAGTTGCGCCTTCGTGTACGCCGCCGGCAAGCCGTCGATCCACGGACTGCCCGCCTTGTTGTCGATCCCGCCGTGACACGCCGCGCACGGCGCGACATTGCGCATCGGCGCGCCGTGGGAGACGATGCCCGGCGCGAGCGAATCGCTGACCTTGCGCTGCGCGGGCGGCCTCGGCAGGCTCGCGTAGTAGGCGGCGAGATCGCGCATGTCCTGGTCGCTCAGGTTCGCGGCCATCGGCGACATCACGGCATTGGTGCGCGCGCCCGTCTGAAAATCCATCAACTGCTTGTAGATGACCGACGCATACTGCCCCGCGAGATTGGGCGAATTCGCTTCGCTCATGCCGCGTTCGCCGTGACACATCGTGCAGCGCAGGGCGAGCGTCGCGCCGCGCCCGATGGAGTTCGCGCTCGCGTGCGCGAGCATTTGCGGCGTGACTTCGACGGCGGACAGCTTGATTGTCGGCTGCACGGTCGTGTCACCGCTGTACCATGCGCGCGGCACGCCCGCCGCGCTGCAGATGGCGTTCCACACGCCGGTGAACGAGGCATCGCGCTGGGCGGACGGCAGCCACACGAAGCCGATCAGCGCCGATACCGCCGCGATGCCGACCGTACCGATCACGCTCGTCGCGAACCAGCGGTTGCGGAAGGTGAAGAGGCGTTCCTCGCTCATCGCTGCGCTCCGATGGGAACCGCCGGCACGGAGGTATCGGAGCGCGCCACGAGCTGCGCGATCGGATAGCCGTAGTTCACGAGCGTGAGGCCGATCATCAGCGCGATCCACAGCCCGAAGCTGTTCAGCGCGACCGGAACGGTGCGCGGCTCGTGCACCGCGCGGCTGAAGCGGAACTCTTCGACGCTCACGCGCGGCGCGCCGTGCGCCCGTATCAGCACGACGAAGAACAGAATGGCGGACACGACCAGAATGAACCCGCCGATGGTCGATGTCACCACGGAAGCCGCCTGCGCCGCGATCTGCGGATCGCTGTAATCGTAGAACGCCATGCGTCGCGGCATGCCGAGAATACCGGTGTAGTGCCACGGGAACGTCAGCACGATCATGCCGATGAACCACAGCCATAACTGCCAGCGCATGAGCTTCACGTCACGCAGCGCGCGGCCGGTGAGATGCGGCCACAGGTCGTAAGCGATAGCGAAGTACATGATGACGATCGCGCCCGCGAAAATCAGATGGAAATGGCCCGTGACCCATTGCGTGTTGTGCACGGTCGAATCCAGCTGGTAACTCATGTTGATGAGACCGCCCGCTCCGCCGAAGCCGAGCATCACGAATGAAAACGCGACGGCGAGCATCATCGGGTTGTCCCATGGCAGCGCGCGAATCCAGCCGAGCGCGCCGCGGCCGCCGCGCAGCCGCGCCGCGATCTCCACCGACGCGCAGATGGTGAACACGGTCAGAAGCGTCGGCACGGCGACGAGCGCGGTGAACACCGAATGCATGAACTTGAAGCCCGAGCCCACTTGCGGATCGGCGAACAGATGGTGAATGCCGATCGGCATCGACACCACGAGGAACAGGATGAACGAGATGCGCGCCATCGCGTCGCTATACAGACGCCCGCCGATGGCGCGCGGGATGATCGTGTAATACGCGATATACGCGGGCATCAGCCAGAAATAGACGATAGCGTGCAGCGTCCATGAGAAGAAGACGCGGGCGAGACCGGCGTCGATGGTGCTCTTCCATCCGATCGCCACCGGCAGGATCATGAACAACACTTCGATGGCCGCGCCCACCGCCGTCCAGCCCCACAGATACGCGCCCGCGACGGTCGCGAACATCGGCAGCGGCACGGTCTTGCCGGGGTTGTCGCGCTTCCATGCGTGCAGATTCACCGACATCAGCGCGACCCAGATCCACGATCCGACCACCACCAGCACCACGCCGAGATAGTAGAACGCGTTGCCGATCATCGGCGGATAGAAGGTGTAGAGCACGGAGGCCAGGCCCATCGCGACCGGAATCATCGCCATAACCGAACCGACCGCGACCAGCCAGAAGCCGAGCCACGCCCAGCGCACGCCCACGAGAGCGCGCTTGAGCGCAAGCTCGCTCACCGCGTAGCCGAAGCCCATCGCGATGAGCGTCGGGAACACGTAGCCCATCGCGGAGCCGTGAGCCGTCACGGAGCGATAGTAGATCTCGGGATTTTGCAGTCCGATGTACAGCGGACTGCGCGCGAACATCTGCCAGGCGCCGAGCAACAGCGCGACGCCGAAGGCCGCGAACGCAAGCCAGAAGTGCGCGAGGATAAGGCGCTTGCTATTTAACACAGGACAGTCTCCGCGAATTGGCCGGCAGCTTGTCGGCCATCTGCATGAATTCGGCGCGATCGATGACCTTCACATGCGCCCACATGCCATGGTGCCCGACGCCGCAGAACTCGTGGCAGGGCATCAGATGGTCGCCGGGTTCGTCGAACGTGGTCTTGAAGGTCGAGACATAGCCCGGCTCCAGCATCGAATTGATATTGGTCTTCGTGATGAGAAAGCCGTGCACGACATCGGAACTCGTCGCGCGGAACGTGACCGGCACGCCTGCCGGCACGAGCAGGCATTGCGGCGTGAACGAGTACTGCTGCGCGACGACGCGCACCGTCACCGAGCCGTCGGCCTCGGGCGCCGTGCCGAGATTGCTTTCGACGAATTCGCCGGACACGTGCAGCGTTTCGGGCCGCACGGTCTCGACGCGCGAGGGCGGCATCATCGCCCAGTGCAGGCCGGTGTAGACCACCATCGCGACCAGCACGGCGACGATGGCGAGCACGAGCATCGCCCAGCGTTTCTCGACGCGCTCCGCGACTTCATGTGAACCTGGATTGATGGCCATATAACGCTGCTCAATGAGTCACTGGATCACGCCGCGAGGCAGGAACACGGCAAAGTAAAAGACAAACCAGCTGCCGATCACAATGGCCGTCGCGATGCCCGCGAGCGCGAGCGCCCCGCCCGGCCCGCTGCGCACGATTTCGTCGAGTCTTGCGTCTTCGTTCGGATCGTCGTTCATGGTCGTGTCTAGACTAGTAAAGGGGCGCCGAGCGCAGTTCGTTGACTTCCTTCACGGAGACCGGCGCGCCGTTATTGCCCCACGTCGTGCGGATATACGTGACCACGGCGGCCACTTCCACGTCCGACAGCGATTGCGCGAACGGCGGCATGCCATAGGGCTTCGGATTCTTGAATGTGCCCGGCGGATAGCCGCCATTGAGCACCATGCGAATCGGGTTGACCGCGGAACTCATCACGATCGACTGGTTGTTCGCGAGCGGCGGAAAGTGCGGTGGCTTGCCCTGCCCCTGCGCGGCGTGACACACGGCGCATTGGGCGTCGTAGATCTTCTTGCCGAGCGGCGAGAGACTCGTGCGCTGCTCGACCACGGCCTGCGTCGGCGGCTCGGACTTGTCGCCGGCGCGCGCGGGCAGCGCCTTCAGATAGACGGCCATCGCGCGCACGTCGTCTTCGCTCAGATACTGCAAGCTGTCGTAGACGACTTCGGCCATCGGGCCGTATACCGCGCCGCGGTCGGAGACGCCTGCATGCAGCAAGCCGACGATGTCGTCCATGCCCCAGTTGCCGAGTCCCGCTTCCTTGTTCGACGTGAGCGACGGCGCGTACCAGTTCTGAATCGGAATGAGGCCGCCCTCGAACGCCTTCGAGCTGACGTTGCCGCCGAGCGCGTTGATCGCGGTATGGCACATCGAGCAATGGCCGAGACCTTCGACCAGATACGCGCCGCGATTCCATTCGACGGACTGCTTCGGATCGGGCTGATACTCGCCCTGCTTGAAGAACAGCGACCGCCAGCCGATCAGCAGCTCGCGCCGGTTGAACGGGAAACGCAACTCGTGCTGACGGTTCGGCTGATGCACGGGCGGCGTGGACATCAGAAACGCGTAGATGGCATCCGAATCGGCGCGCGTGACCTTTGTGTACGACGCGAACGGCATGGCCGGATACAGCAAGGAGCCGTCGCGCGAGCGGCCCGTGTGCATCATGTTGTAGAACTCGTCGGCGGTCCATGAACCCAGGCCCGTTTCCTTGTCCGATGAGATATTCGGCGTGTAGAGCGTGCCGAACGGCGTGTCCATCGGACGGCCGCCGCCGAAGGTCTTGCCCGCCGGCAGCGTATGACACGCGATGCAATCGCCCGCGCGCGCCAGATACTCGCCGCGCTTGACGGTGTCGGCATCGGCGCTCTTCGACTGCGCGAGCGCGCTGCCGGCCGGCACGGCGCACGCCGCGAAGAAGACCGCTACGGCAAGCGCCCCAAGTTGGTTGAAACGAAGCACGTCGGCCCTCGCTAGTGTTGGACGCTGCCGCACGCGAGCGGCATCTTCAGCGAGCCGGCGGCGACAGGCGTCGGATTGGCCGGCGCGGGCAGCGAAGCCAGATAGGCGGAGATCGCGGTGATGTCCCGCTCGCTCAGAAGCTGGGCGACCTGCCGCATGCAGTCCGGCGCGATGGTCGAGCGCGTGCCGTAGCGCCACGCGCCGAGTTGCGCGCTGATGTAGTCCGCGTGCAGGCCGAGCAAGCCGGGAATCGCCGGCTCCATGCCGGTCATCGACGCGCCGTGGCAACTGACGCACGCCGGCACCTTGCCCGAGGCATCGCCCTTCATGACGAGCGTCTTGCCGAGATCGAGCGTCTTTGCATCGACGGTGACGGCGGACGGCGGCGGGAACGGCGGGCGCTCGGCGGCGAAATAATCGGCGATCTCTTTGAGATACGCGTCGGGCAAGTACGCCAGCAGGTAGTTCATCGGCGGATACTTGCGCCGGCCGTCGCGAAACGCGAGCAGTTGGTTGTACAGATAACCGGCGGGCTTGCCGGAGAGGCGCGGAAAGTAATCGTTGTCCGTGCCCTCGCCGTGCGCGCCGTGGCACGCGGCGCAACCCATGACGCGCGCCTGCATGGTGTCGGGCGCGCGTTCGAGAGGCGCGTCCGCGGCGCACGCATCGATGCCGCAGAACGTGAAGAGCGCCGAAATCAGGAACAAGGCGCTGCGCTGAGCCACGTTTCCCACGTATCCCCCGTTTCAGGTTGCCGTTTTCGTTTGGACGCGCGGCCGGTCGCATGCAATGGGTTGCATGCAATGGGCGGCGACGCTTTTCTTCAAAGCTAAAGGTCTTGCCGGTGGCGGGCTGTGCTTGGCTTTTCAGATGGTAGGAGACGCGCTTCGTTTTCTCCAGCCCTGAGATTGTCTCAATACATGCGATCGCTGCGCGTGACAAGACGGCAGAAAACTTTGCGTTTGGTCAAAGAAGTTCATTATTTCGAGATGCTCAACCAAGCGGTTGACGGTCTCTGTGGTGCTTAGGACGTGGCTTTGCAGCGATCGTCACGTTTTTCGAGACTCGGGCTCACTATTTGAGCCCGAGGCGTCGCGCGAGCCGGTTCAGGTTCGCCCGATCGATCCCCAACTCGCGCGCCGTCGATGCCCAGTTCTGCTGGTTGCGCGCGAGCGCATCGAGAACCAGCGTGCGCTCGTATGCAGTGACGGCTTCTCGCAAGCCGACAGCAGCGGGCGCATCTGATTCGGCCGGTGCGGGCGGCGCGATGCTCGCCGTATCGCCGATGCCGAAGTCCGCGGCGGTCAGCGTCAGAATGCGCGGCCGTTCGCGATGGCCCGCGAGCGCCTTCAACGCGCTTCGCCCGATCAGGTGCTCCAGTTCGCGCACGTTGCCCGGCCAACGGTAGGCAAGCAGCGCGGCCTGCGCATCGGCGGAAAGCCGCAGGCCCGACAGGCCGAGCCGCGACCGGTTCTCCTCCAGGAAGTAGCCTGCGAGCAGCAAGATGTCGCGGCCACGCTCGCGCAACGGCGGCACGACGAGCGGATACACCGACAGCCGGTGATACAGGTCCGCGCGAAAACGTCCGCCGCGCACTTCTTCGGCCAGATCGCGATTCGTTGCCGCGATCAGCCGCACGTCCACGCGATGCTCGCTGTCCGAGCCGATGCGCTGCAACTGGCCGTTCTGCAACACGCGCAGCAGCTTGGCTTGCACGGCAAGCGGCAGTTCGCCGACTTCATCGAGGAACAGCGTGCCGCCGTCCGCAAGTTCGAACTTGCCGCGCCGGTCCGACGACGCGCCCGAGAACGCCCCGCGCACATGTCCGAAGAGCTCGCTTTCGACGAGCGTATCCGGTAGCGCCGCGCAGTTGAGGCTCACGAGCGGCTTGTCGGCGCGCGGCGAACGCGCGTGAATCTCCGAGGCGACCAGTTCCTTGCCGACGCCCGTTTCGCCGGTAATCAGCACGGTCAGGTCGCTCGACGCCACGATGCCGATCTCTTCCAGCAAATGCCTCTGCGGCGCGCTGCTGCCGATCATCTCGCGGCGGCGCGGGCCGCTCGCCTGCCGGTACACCTCCGCGCGTTGCCGCTCCGCCTCGCTCGTGCGCGCCAGCCGGTCAATGCGTTCGGCGACGCTCACGGTCGCCGCCGTCAGACTCAGGAATGCCTGTAGCGAAGCCATGTCGATGCCGTCGAAGCGCGCGGGATCGAGCGCATCGAGCGTCAGCACGCCCCACGGACGTCCGCCGATAAAGAGCGGGCTGCCGAGGCAATCGTGCACTTCGAGGTGCGCGCCCGCGTGCTTGACGAGGCCGTCGTAGGGGTCGGGGAGACTGGAATGTGCGGGAAAACGCGTCGGCTCGGCGCGCGCGAGAATGCGCGCGAACCGCGGATGGTCGCGCACGAGAAAGCGCCGGCCGAGCGTGTCGCTCGACAGACCGTCGATGGCGAGCGGCACCAGCGTTTCGCCGTCGAGCCGTAATAGCGCAGCGGCATCGCTCGGGAAAAGCGCGCGCAGCGTGCTCAACAGCCGGCGGTAGCGCTCGGCCTCCGGAATGTCCTGCGACAGGTCTTCGATAAGCGGCACAAGGGCGTCGAGGAGGACGCGCGAAGTCATTGCGACTACATCGGCAGTCTTTTGGACCAGAGTCGAATCGACCATAACGCTGTGTAAGCCATTGAAATTATGACAATTCTACACTGGCATAGAAACTGTATAGAAAGACAACATAAACCGCCTGCGGAGCTTGCCGTCTCCGCCCCTTGTCACGAGGACCACCATGCTGTCAGCAGAACACCGAGCCATCATCAAAGCTACCGTGCCGCTTCTGGAAAGCGGCGGCGAAGCGCTCACGCGCCATTTCTACGCCACCATGCTGAACGAACACCCCGAAGTGCGCCCGATGTTCAATCAGGCGCATCAGGCAAGCGGCGCGCAGCAACGTGCGCTCGCCAATGGCGTGTTGATGTACGCGCGGCATATCGACGAACTCGACAAGCTCGGCGGCCTCGTCGGGCAGATCATCAACAAGCATGTCGCGCTGAATATCCAGCCGGAGCATTATCCGATCGTCGGAAGCTGCCTGCTCCGGTCGATCCGCGAAGTGCTCGGCGCAGACATCGCGACCGACGCCGTCATCGAAGCGTGGGCCGCTGCTTACGGTCAGCTGGCCGATCTGCTCATCGGCCTGGAGGAAGGGATCTACAGCGAGCGCGAGCACGCGCCCGGCGGATGGCGCGGCACACGGCGCTTCGTCGTCGCGCGCAAGGTCGCGGAGAGCGATGAGATCACGTCGTTTTATCTCGTGCCGCAGGACGGCGGCAGTCTGCTCGATTTTCATCCGGGGCAGTACATCGGGCTGCGCGTTTTCATCGACGGCGAGGAACTGCGTCGCAACTATTCGCTGTCGGCGGCGCCGAACGGACGCGAATATCGCATCAGCGTCAAGCGCGAGAAGGACGGCAAGGTGTCGAGCTTTCTGCACGACCGGATTCACGAACGCGACACGCTCGATCTGTATCCGCCCGCGGGTGACTTCAGGCTCGAACACAGCGACAAGCCGCTCGTTCTGATCAGCGGCGGCGTGGGCATCACGCCGACGCTTGCGATGCTCCACGCCGCGCTCGCCACGACGAAGCGCCCGATTCACTTCATCCACGCGGCGCGGCACGGCGGCGCCCATGCGTTCCGCGAGACGATCGACGAACTCGCCGCGCGTTACCCGCAACTCAAACGCTTCTATTGCTATGAAAATCGGCGCGACGGCGACAGCGAGCCGCACGGCGTCGGCTTCGTGAACGAAACGCTGCTCGACCAGTGGCTGCCCGCGAACCGCGATGTCGATGCGTACTTCCTCGGCCCGAAGTCGTTCATGAAGGCGGTGAAGAAGCATCTGAAGGCGCTCGGCGTGCCGGAGGCGCAGAGCCGCTATGAGTTCTTCGGCCCGGCTGCTGCGCTCGACTGAACGATGCTTTGCGTTGCGTTGAGAAGACGGACCCGCGCTGGGCAACGGCGGGTCCGTGTTTTCGTCCTGAGCACTTGAAGATCGACGCGGCCCCTTTGCCGAGATCGCCTACTCTTTCAGCGGCGCATAGCCCATCTCCCGCCCCACCTCGCGCGCATGCTTTTGTGTGTGGGCGTTGCGCATTGGCTTGAGCACGAAGAGCGCGAGGAGCGCCGCGAGTGCCGCCATTCCGGCCGCGAGCATAAAGACGGCGTGCCAGCTTCCCGTCGACTTCGTGAGGACGCTCGAAAACGGCACCAGGAGCGCCGCCGTGCCCTTTGCCGTGTACAAGAGGCCCGCGTTGGTCGCCGCGAACTTCGGGCCGAACGTATCGCCGCAAGTCGCGGGGAAGAGACTGTAGATCTCGCCCCACGCAAAGAACACAATGCCGGTCAGCACCACGAACGCCGTCGGGTTGTGGCCGAAGTTGGACAGCGCGACGATCCCCACCGCTTCTATCGCGAAGGCCAGAAACATCGTGTTCTCACGCCCTATCCTGTCCGATACCCAGCCGAAGAACGGCCGCGTCAGACCGTTGAGCACACGGTCGATCGTCAGCGCGAAAGTCAAGGCCGGCAGCGTCAGCCCGAGAATCGACACAGGCGAATCCTGCAATCCGAAGTCTTTCGCGATCGGTCCGAGCTGGGCGGTCGCCATCAGGCCGCCCGCCGCCATCATCACGAACATCGCGTACATCACCCAGAAGATGGGCGACGCCAGTACCTGCTTCGGGCTCGCGTTATAAACGGCGCGCGTGACCGTGCTCTTGACCGCCGCCAGCAACTGAGCGGGCGGCGCATACAGCGCCATGCCGAGCAAGAAGACGACCAGTCCCTGCCCGAGCCCAAACCAGAGGAATGTCGCTTCATAGCCGCTGGATTTGATCATGTGCGCGATGGGCACGACCGTCGCCGCCGATCCCATGCCGAAGCCGGCCGCGGTGATGCCTGCCGCGAGGCCGCGCCGCGTCGGGAACCATTTGAGCGCGTTGCCGACGCACGTGCCGTACACGGCGCCCGCGCCCACTCCGCCTATCGCAGCGGCGAGATACAGGAGCGGCAACGAGGACGCCATCGAGTTCATCGCCCAGGCAATCGCGCAGAGGACGCCACCGCCGACGACCACGGGGCGCGGGCCGTACTTGTCGACGAGATAGCCTTCGATCGGCACAAGCCACGTTTCGGTGACGACGAAGATCGTGAAGGCGACCTGAATCGCCGCGCGGCCCCAGTGATATTTCTCGTCGATCGGATTGACGAAGAGCGTCCATCCGTACTGCATGTTGGCAATCATCGCCATGCAGATGACGCCAAAGACCAACTGCACCCACGGCGACGCGAGACGCGACGCACCCACCTTATTTGATATATCTAGTAAGTCAAGCGAAAGAAACGACGGGGTTTCCACTTAGGACAACGTGGACTGTAAGCAGATGAAAGCGATGATCTAATCGGGCGATGGCGAAAAAAAAGCCCGGCAGTCACGAGGCTGCCGGGCGATGGGCGTGGGCGAGACATGGCAATCCGCTGCACGCACTCTCTTTATAGATGAAAGGGTATCGTAATATAAAGAGTGGTTTCTGTAGGGTAAACGCTCGCGACGGATGGCCCAGTCAAAACACATTAAACGGCACATTCACCATGAGCCGATAAATGTCGCTTGTTCCGTCGGAGTAATATTTGTTGCCCTGGTGATGCATGTAATAGAACTTGACCGACGTGTTCTTGAACTTGCCGTCCGGCACGGTGTAACTCGGAATAATGCCGAATTCGTGATGCGTGCCGTGCACGGGCTGTCCGTTCACGATATAACTGCCCGCGTTGACCGTGCCGCTATTGGCCATGGCACTGCCGTCGGCGCCCCAGCCATAAGCGACCCACGTCGTCACCTTGAAGCCGGGCATACCGTAGTCCTTCAGATTGAGCGAATACGAAAGACTCACGGACTTTTCGTGCGGCTGGTTGTAGTCGACATCCAGCGAGTTCGACAGATAATCGCCGCCCGACTCGTGCATGTAGTCGAACATCTGGTCGCCGAGAATCTGCTGGAAGGCGAATTGCAGCGTATGCGCGCCATGCGTGCCGGCGAGCGCGAGGCTATACGCATTGTTATTGATCGGCCCCTGACGCTTGTCGCCGATGGCGCCCGTGTAGTAATAGTTCAGCGCGCCGGTCCAGCGCACCGACTTCGCGTCGCCGATGCTTTGCGTCGCCGAAAGATAGTACTGCTGCCACACGTTATTCGCGATGCTGCCGTACAGCGTGACCGCCGTATCGTCGCCGCGCGTCCAGTCGCCGCCAAAGTACGTGAACTGCGAGACGTGCTTGCCGCCATATTCCGTCGAGAGCCCCGTCACGGTCGTCATGCCGCGCGAGATCACGCCATCCACCGTGCCGGCCTTTAACGTAAGGTTCTTGAACTCGTCGCTCGCGAGCGAGAAGCCGCGATACGTCGGCGGCAACGCGCGATTGTCGTGCGGCACGAGGAACGGGTTGTCGAAGAGTTGCTGGCCGTATTTGAGCACGGTGTTCGACACGCGCGCCTTCACGTCCCACACGCCCGGATACGCCCACGCGAGCTGGTTCGCCCCGCCGCCGTCCGTGCCCACGTGTACGCGGGTGCCCGCGCCGTTGCCGCCGTTCAGCTTGAACGCGCCGAACATCGACACGTCGCCGCCGAGCCCGATCAGCCCGCGCGTGAAGCCGGATTCGAACACCGCCTGCGCGCCGAGCACCCACGCGTCTTTATCCTTTGCGCCCTTCGGTTCGAAGTGTTCAGAGAAAGAGCGGCCGAGCACGTTGAAATGCGAGTCCTCGATAAAGCCCTTCGACTTCGCCTGATTGCTCACTGGCGCATCGGCTTCGGTATTGGGCGGCGAACTCGGGACAGTTTCGGTATGGCGCGAAAGCGGCTCGGTATCGGCTTCCTGGCCGTATGCGGAGACGGTTGCGGCCATCACGCTGCTGAAAAGCAAAATCGAAAGTGCGACTGAAAGTTTCTCTTTTTTCACGAAAAGTATCTCCAACGACTGACTCAACCTGCGGACTACAAACCAACTCTCAAAATCGACGGCTGCAACAAGCCGCGCCCGGCGACCGAAGCAGTCGGGACGATCGACGCGCGCTTAGGATTGCTACGCATGCATGTCGCGGGCTATGGAAACTTGCGCATCAGGCGAAGAAGCACGCGGCCGACGCGCCGTTATCGAGCGCGCGCAATGCGGGCGATTCCACCGCGCATCGCGCCTCGGCCATCGGGCAACGCGTATGAAACACGCAGCCGGAAGGCGGATTGATGGGACTCGGGATATCGCCCGACAAGATCTGCACGGTCTTGCCACGCTCGACGGCCGGATCAGGCACCGGTACGGCCGAAAGCAGCGCGCGCGTGTACGGATGCCGCGGCGTCTCGTAAAGCGCCCGCTTGTCGGCAAGCTCCATCACGCGGCCGAGATACATGACCATCACGCGGTCCGAGATATGGCGCACCACTGCGAGATCATGCGCGATGAAAATCAGCGACAGCCCCATCTCCGACTGCAACGACTTCAGCAGATTGACGATCTGCGCCTGAATGGAAACGTCGAGCGCGGAAACGGGTTCGTCGCAGATAACCAGCTTCGGCTCCACGATGAGCGCGCGAGCGATGCCGATACGCTGGCACTGCCCGCCCGAAAACTCGTGCGGATAGCGGTTGATCATCTGCTCGCGGAGGCCGACTTTCGCCATCATCGCGCGCACGCGTGCCTGGCTCTCCTGCTTGCCGATGCCCGGCCGATGCTCGGTCAGCGGCTCCGCGATGATCTGCCCGACCGTCATGCGCGGATCGAGCGATGCGAGCGGGTCCTGAAAGATCATCTGCACCTCGGCGCGCGCCGCGTGCCATTCGCGCTGCGAGCCCCGCGTGAGATTCGCGCCCATCCACACGATGTCGCCGCTCGTCGCCGGAATCAGATTCAGAATGGCGCGTGAAAGCGTCGATTTCCCGCAGCCCGATTCGCCGACTACGCCGAGCGTTTCACCGGCGCGCAGATCGAAGCTCACGCCGTCGACGGCCTTTAGCGTGCGCGCTGGCGCCCACGGCAGGCGACTCTTCGACTTCACCTGAAAATGCACGCGCATGTCGCGCACGGAAAGAATGGTGGATGCCGCGTCAGACATGGCTCGCCTCCCGATAACGCGTCTTCAGTGCATCCACGGGCCGATGGCACGCGCGCAGCCAGTGAGCGCCGTCGACTGCCGCGAGCGCGGGCGCGCGCTCGGCACATTCGGCGGCGGCATCGGCGCAACGTTCGTGGAACGGACAGCCCGCCGGCGGATGCGCCATGTTCGGCGGATTGCCGGGAATGCCGGTGAGCTCGCCGCCCTGCTGGTCGAGGCGCGGCAACGCGCGCAGCAAGCCGATGGTGTACGGATGCGAGGGCTTCGCGAACAGCGTGGCGGCGTCGCACTGCTCCATCACGCGGCCGCCGTACATCACCATGACCTTTTCGCACAGGCCGGCGACGACGCCGAGATCATGCGTAATCAACACGATGGACGTGCCGAAATCGCGCTGCAAATCCCGCAGCAGTTGCAGCACTTGCGCCTGAACGGTGACGTCGAGCGCGGTGGTCGGCTCGTCCGCGAACAGCACTTCGGGCTCGCAGAGCAAGGCCATCGCGATCATCACGCGTTGCCGCATGCCGCCCGACAACTCGTGCGGATACTGTCCGATGCGATGCGCCGCCTCGGGAATGCGCACGGCTTCCAGCATGGCGATCGCCCGCTTCTTCGCCTCGCGGCGCGTCATGCTCTTGTGCAGTTCCAGCACTTCGGTCATTTGCCGCTCGATCGTCAGGTACGGATTGAGCGAGCTCATCGGGTCCTGGAAGATCATCGAGAGGCGGTTGCCGCGAATGCGGTTCAGCGCCTTCGCGGACATGCCGAGGAGGTTCTCGCCGCGATACATCGCGCGCCCGCTTGCGCGACCGTTCGACGCCAGCAGCCCGAGCATGGCAAGCACCGTCTGGCTTTTGCCCGAGCCGGATTCGCCGACGATGCCGAGCGTTTCGCCTTCTTCCAGCGCGAAGCTCACGCCGTTGACCGCGCGAACGGTGGCGTCGTGTGTCGCGAACTCGACGCGCAGATCGTTGATTTCGACTAGCGGCATGGCTCACCTGTCCTTGGGATCGAGCGCGTCGCGCAGCCCGTCGCCGACATAATTGATGCAATAGAGCGTCACCGACAGCAGCCCGGCCGGAAACAGCAGAATCCACGGCGACGCTTCCATCACGCCGACGCCGTCCTGAATCAGCACGCCCCAGCTGGTCATCGGCTCCTGCACGCCGAGCCCGAGGAACGACAGCACCGACTCCGTGAGAATCACGCCCGGCACGGTGACGGTCGTATAGATCGCGACGATGCCGAGCAGATTCGGCACCACATGCCGCGCGATGATTCGCCGCGTCGGCACGCCGATGGCGCGCGCCGCCTCCACGTATTCCTTCGAGCGGATGGCGAGCGTCTGGCCGCGCACCACGCGCGCCATGTCCATCCACGAGAACACGGTGATGGTCAGCACGACGAGATAGAACTCGCGGCCGAGCAGCGTCACCATCAGAATGGCGATGAGCAGGTACGGAATGGCGTACATCATGTCGACGAAGCGCATCATCGCGTTGTCGACGCGTCCGCCGACGAAGCCCGCAATCGCGCCCCAGACGATGCCGAGCGTCACGGACGTCAGCGTGGCGAGCGCGCCGATCATCAGCGAGACGCGCCCGCCCACGAGACAGCGCACGAGCAGGTCGCGCCCCGTCTCGTCCGTGCCGAAGAGATGCCAGTGAGCGAACGTGGGCGGCACGCTCATCGCGTTCCAGTCGGCGGAATCGAACGCGTTCGGCAAGACCCACGGCCCGACGATGCACGCGAGCGTGATGACGGCGAGCAGCGCCAGACTCACGACCGCCGCCTTGTTGCGCAGGAATCGCGCGCGCGCGTCCTGCCACGGACTGCGGCCCGCGACCGCCTGTTCGAGCATCGGCGCAAGAGAAGCAGATTTCATCGCGCGGCCCTCAGTAGCGAATCTTCGGATCGAGCCACGCGTACGCGAGATCGACCAGCAGGTTGAGCAGCACGGCCACGACCGTGACCAGCACGACGAGGCCGAGCACCAGCGTGTAATCGCGATTGGCTGCGCCATTCACGATCAGCTTGCCGATGCCGGGCAGCGAGAACACGGACTCCGTGACGACCGCCGCCGTGATCGACGCGATCGCGAGCGGCCCGATTACGGAGACGACCGGGATCAGCGTCGGCTTGAGCGCGTGACGCAGCACGATGGCGCGCATCGGCAAGCCCTTCGCGCGGGCGGTGCGAATATACGGCGTGTTCATCACTTCGATGAGGCTTGCGCGCGTGACGCGGCCCACTGTCGCGACGTTGATCATCACGAGAAGCGCGACCGGAAGAACCATGTAGCGCGCGTCCGCCCCGTTCCAGCCGCCCGCGGGCAGCCACTTGAGGCCGATGGCAAAGACGAGAATCAGCACCGGCCCGATGACGAACGACGGAAACGCGTTGCCCGCGTTGCTGACGAGCATCAGCGCGTAGTCGGCGATGCTATTGCGCCGCAGCGCCGCGCCCGCGCCGAGCAGCACGCCGATGACGATGGCCAACGCCATCGACACGCCCCCGATGGTGAGCGACACCGGCAGCGCGCGCAGCACGAGTTCGTTCACGCTCCAGTCGGCGTAACGGAACGACGCGCCGAGGTCGCCGTGCAGCAGGCCGTCGAGGTAGAGCAGATACTGCTTCCACAACGGCTCGCCGAGGTGATACTTCGCCTGCAGGTTCGCGAGCACTTCGGCGGAGACCTTGCGCTCGCCGTCGAACGGACCGCCGGGCGTGGCGTGCAGCAGCAGATAGCAGACCGTCACGACGATCAGGAGCGTCGGCAGCGTGAGCAGCACGCGACGCAGGGCATATGACCACATGAGAGCGCGTCCTTGGCGTCAATGCTTGACGATGTAGAGGTCCTTGCTGCCGTAGTGATCCATCGGATTCTTCAGCGAATAGCCGCCCACATAGCTGCGAACGAGGCGCGGCAAACCGTATTGCAGAAGCGGCAGCATCGGATAGTCTTCCATCACGAGTTTCGCCGCTTCGGTCAGCAGTTGCTTGCGCTTGACGGCGTCCGTAGTGCCGCTCGCCTCTTTGACGAGCGCATCCGCCTTAGGATTGCAGTTGAAGTTGTCGTTCTGCTCCGACTTGCACTGCACGAGCGTAAGGAAGGTCGTCGCGTCGTTGTAGTCCGCCACCCAGCCGTTGCGCGCGATCTGGTAGTCGCCGTCATGGCGCTTCTTCAAGAGCACCTTGAATTCCATCGATTCGATGTCGGTGGCGAGACCCAGCTTCGTTTTCCATTCGGAGGCCGCGAAGATCGCCATCTTCTTGTTGTAGTCGCTCGTATTCATGGCGAAGCGCAGCGTCGTGCCCGGCTTCACGCCCGCCTGTTCCAGCAGCTTCTTCGCTTCCGCGACGCGCTTGTCCATCGGCCAGCTCGCCCATTCGTAGGCGGACACGTCGGCGCCGCTCACGCCCTTTGGCAGCAGGCCGTAGCTGGGCGTCTGGCCGTCGGCGGTCACGCGTTGCGCGAGCAGATCGCGGTCGATCACCATCGAAAGCGCCTTGCGCACGCGCACGTCCTTCAGGAGCGGATCGCGGTTATTGAAGCTGTAGTAGCGCGTGCCGAGAATCAGCGAGTTGCGGATATCGTTCGGGAACTGCTGACGGTATTTGGCATAGGTGCCGGTGGGCAGCTGATACGTCATGTCGTTCTCGCCCGACTGGAACAGTTTGACGTCCGTGTTCTCGTCCTCGACCGGCAAATACGTCACCTTCGTCAACTGGACATGTTCCTTGTCCCAGTAATGCTCGTTCTTGACGAGCACGAGCTTGCTGTTGACCTGCCAGTCCTTCAACTGGAACGGGCCGTTGCTGACGAGATTGCCCGGCTTCGTCCACTCCTTGCCGAACTTCTCCACCGTCGCGCGATGCACCGGCCCGAGGTTCGTATTCGACATGAGCTCCGGCAGGAACGGCACCGGACCCGAAGTCCTGACTTCCAGCGTGGCCGCGTCGATGGCGCGCACGCCCAGCGTGCTGGCCGGCTTCTTGCCCGCGACGATTTCCGCGCCGTTCAGCAGGAACGGGCCGAAGACGCTCGCGTACGACGACGCCGTTTTCGGATCGATGAAACGCTGACAGCCGTAGACGAAGTCGTTCGCGGTCACGGTGTCGCCGTTGGACCAGCGCGCGTTCTTGCGCAGATGGAAGATCCACGTCGTCGGGTCCTTCTGCTCCCACTTCTCCGCGACGCCGGGGACGACCGTGCCGTCGCCGTTGGTCGCGGTCAGCCCTTCGAAGAGGTCGCGCGCGGGATTCGCCGCGACGACCGATTCGACGAGCGCCGGGTCGAGCGTCTCCACTTCCGAGCCGTTGTTGCGCACGAGTTCCTGCTTGGCGGCAAGCGTCACGCCGGGCGGGACGATGGCGGCTGCGGCAGGCGTCGCCGTGAATACGAAAGCGGCGCTGGCGGCGGTAATTGCCGTGCGATGAAAGGAGCTGAGAGCGGCGAACGACTTCATCGGATTCCTCTTTGTCTCGTTGTAGTGTTTGTTATGAAAGGCTGCGCGCGCGGCAACGTTTAGCGTTTCGGCTAAACGAACGCGCATGCACCATTAGTACTGCCAATCAGCGAGAATCATGCGCCGCGCTCGGAACATTTCCGAACCGCGCTTGATTTGCTTGATGACTGCCGGCGAGTATTTCGCATCGGTCATGCGGATGCCACCCGCAATCGCGCTTGATGACGAAATTTTTCGAAATGTCGCCCGAACGAGCGACTGGGACCGGTGCGAGCCTGCGGCGGCTCGCAAGAACGGACCGCAGCGTGTCGTCGCGCAGATCGCAGCGACGACACGTTAGACCGCGAAGTCAGGCTCCGCCGAAGAGGCGCTCCGCGCGAGCGCGCAATTCCTCGGGCGATACGTCTTCCTTGTGCGTCGCGATCCACCACACATGGCCGAACGGATCGCGCAGCTTGCCGCCGCGGTCGCCGTAGAACTGGTCTTCGACCGCCCGCAGAACGGTCGCGCCCTCGTCGACGGCGCGCTGCACCACGGCATCGACGTCTTCCACGTACAGATGCAGCATCACCGGCGTTCCGCCGACCGCGAGCGGGCCTCTCACGTCCATCTCGGGGAATTCGTCGCTCAGATAAAACGGATTGCCGCCGATCAGCAGCTCCGCATGCCCGACGCGCCCGCCCGGCTCCTGCATGCTGAAGACTTCGGTCGCGCCGAACGCTTTCTTGTAGAAGTCGATGGCCGCGACGCCGCCCGCCACCGCAATATACGGAATCACGCCATGACGGCCTTCGGGAATGGGATCGACTGGTGCACTCATGAATGCCTCCTGATTCGGCAAAGGTTAGCGGACGCCGCATTCGCCACCGGCGGCGCACTCAAGATGGTGCCGGTTTTGGCGAGCGCCGCAAAGAGCGGCCACGTGCCCTTAACAAGTTTTCACTATTCGCTTCATACTCTAGGTCGAAGCACGTCCCACTTCCCCATCAAACGGAGCACTCATGCACGATCTGAAAGGCAAGTCGATTCTCATCACGGGCGCGAGCACGGGCATCGGCGCGGCGGCGGCCCGCGCGTTCGGGCGTTACGGCGCGAATGTCGCGGTGCATTACAACAGTTCGAAGGACCAGGCCGAGGAAGTCGCGAAAGACGTGCGCGCGCTCGGCGTGAGCGCGATCACGGTCGGCGGTGACGTGCGCGATTCGAAGGCGATCGAGGCCGTTGTCGCGCAAACGGTCGATGCGTTCGGCAAAATCGACGTGCTCATCAACAACGCGGGCAGCCTCGTGAAGCGCGAGCCGCTCGAAAGCGCGACCGACGAACTCTTCGACGACATCATCAACATCAATGCGCGCTCGGTCGTCTCGTTCACGCGGGCGGCGCTGCCTTCGCTGCGCTCGGGCGGCGGCGGTTCGATCATCAACGTGACGTCGGTGGCCGCGCGCAACGGCGGCGGGCCGGGCGCGCTGCTGTACGCGGCGTCGAAAGGCTTCGTCAGCACCATCACGAAGGGCATGGCGAAGGAATTCGCCGCCGACCGCATTCGCGTGAACGCCGTCGCGCCGGGCGTGATCGGCACGCCGTTTCACGACCGCTTCTCGACGCCCGAGCAACTCGAAGGCTTCCGCAAGTCGATCCCGATGGGCTATATCGGCGAGGCGGACGATTGCAGCGGCGCGTTCCTCTATCTCGCGTCGGAGGCGATGTCGCGCTACGTGACCGGTCAGATCATCGACGTCAACGGCGGCCAGTTGATGCCGTGACGCGCGCCGGCCGTGTTATAAGGCGCTAGTCGATACCGAAGAAAGGAGAATGCAGGAGATGCCGTTGAAACAGGAACATCGCTTTCGGTCCCTCGCGCTGACAGCCGCGGCCGTCGCCGCATTCAGCGTGGCGGGCTTCGTCGAAACGTCGCCCGCGTATGCGAAGACAGCGGACGCGCAGCCGCAGGTTTTGACGGCCTCGGCCGTCGCCGTCGCAGACAAGTACGCCGCCGACACCGCCGAGCAGATCTTCAAGCAAGGCGGCAACGCAGTCGACGCGGCCGTCGCCATCGCGTTCACGCTCGCGGTCACGTATCCGGAGGCGGGCAACATCGGCGGCGGCGGGTTCATGACGCTTTACGTGAACCATCGGCCCTACTTCCTCGACTACCGCGAGCGCGCGCCGATTTCTGCCACGCGCAACATGTACCTCGACGACAAGGGCGAGGTCATCAAGGGCATGAGCCTGTACGGCCATCGCGCGGTCGGCGTGCCGGGCACGGTGGAAGGCATGTGGGAAGCGCAAAAGCGTTTCGGTAAGCTCAAGTGGAAGCAGGTGCTCGCGCCCGCGATTCAATACGCACAGGACGGTTTCGTCGTCGACGATCAACTGATCGAGCGGCGCGACCGTGCGTCGAAAGACTTCGCCGGCAAGACCAACTTCGACCTCTACTTCGGCGGCATGAAAGCGGGCGAAGTATTCAAGCAGCCGGATCTGGCGCAGACCTTGCAGCGCATCTCGGACAAGGGCGCGAAAGGCTTCTATCAGGGCAAGACCGCTGAACTGATCGCCACGTCGATGACCGGACACGGACTCATCACCGCGCGCGATCTGAAGGAGTACAAGGCGGTCTGGCGGCAGCCCGTGGTGGCGAGCTGGAACGGCTATCGCGTGATCACCGCCCCGCCGCCGAGCTCGGGCGGCGTCGGCCTCGTGCAGTTGCTCAAGATGAAGGCCGACCTGAAGGACAAGTTCGAAGGCGTGCCGCTGGATTCCGCGCAGTACATCCACCTCGTCGCGGAAATCGAGAAGCGCGTGTTCGCCGACCGCGCGCAGTATCTCGGCGATCCGGACTTCTACAAGGTGCCGGTCGCGCAACTGATCGACGACGACTACATCCTGAAGCGCGCGCAGGAAGTGAATCCTGAGGCGCCGTCCGATACCAAGAGCGTGCAGCCGGGGCTCGGCACGTCGATGCCCGAGAAGGCGGAGACGACGCACTTCTCGGTCGTCGACAAGTGGGGCAACGCGGTGTCGAACACGTACACGATCAACGGTTACTTCGGCGCGGGCGTGGTCGCGGAAGGCACGGGCGTCGTGCTGAACGACGAGATGGACGACTTCTCCGCGAAGCCGGGCGTGGCGAACATGTTCGGCGTCGTGGGCAGCGACGCGAACGCCATCGCGCCGCGCAAACGGCCGCTCTCGTCGATGACGCCGACCATTCTCACGAAGGAAGACCAGGTTGCGATGGTGATCGGCACGCCGGGCGGATCGCGCATTTTCACGTCGATCTTCCAGGTGTTGTCGAACGTGTACGACTTCCAGATGCCGTTGCCGGAAGCCGTCGGCGCGACGCGCTTTCACCATCAGCTGCTGCCGCCCAACACGATCTATCAGGAGCCATTCCATCAGCTCGATTCCGAGGTCGTGAAGCAACTCGAGGCGAAGGGCTACACCTTCTCGATGCAGGGCTTCAACGGCGATATTCAGGCAATCCGTATCAACGGCGGAACGCCTGAGCCGATGTCCGATCCGCGCGGGCGCGGCGTGTCGCGCGTCATTCAGTAACGAGGCTCTGGCGCTTTCAGGTTGAAAGCGTCGCGCTCGGTCCGGACTAGGCATTTGCCCTAGTCCGGCTTTCGCCGGTCGCGCTCTTAGGCCCGTCCCCTGCGGGATTCTCAGAAATATAAGAATGCTGGCATGAGCGGCATGTTTCGCGCGGGATTGGACCGCGCGTTTCGTTCCCCTAGTCTCTGTCCTGACCGAGTGCACCATGCGCCGCTGCGCGCGACGCACCCGGCCCATCCAGAACTACATACGAGACGACCCTGACGACGGAACCGCAGTGCGCATCGACGCGCGCACGGGCATTCGTTTCAGCGTGCTGATAAAGGAGCAGCTCATGTTGGAATCCCCCGCCCAGCAGCTTGGCGATATCACGCCCGTCAATCGGGAACAGGATGTTCAGACGGCCAGCGGCGGCGTGCTCGACCGCTACTTCGGCATTTCGCGCGCCGGCAGCACGCCCAAACGCGAAGTCGTGGCCGGCGTCACGACCTTTCTCGCGATGGTCTATTCCGTGTTCGTCGTGCCCGGCATGCTCGGCAAGGCGGGCTTCGATACCAGCGCGGTATTCGTCGCCGTGTGCCTCACCACCGCGTTCGGCTCGCTGCTGATGGGCGTGTGGGCGCGCCTGCCGATCGCCATCGGCTGCGCCATTTCGTTGACGGCGTTCACCGCGTTCGGCCTCGTGCTCGGCAAGGGGCTCTCGCCCGCCATCGCGCTCGGCGCGGTGTTCCTGATGGGTGTCGTGTTCACCGCGATCTCCGTGACTGGCGTGCGCTCCTGGATCTTGCGCAATCTCCCGACGGGCGTCGCGCATGGCACGGGCATCGGCATCGGGCTGTTTCTGCTTCTGATCGCCTCCAACGATGTCGGTCTGATCGTGAAGAATCCCGCGCCGGGCATGCCGGTCTCGCTCGGTCACATCACGGCGCTGCCGGTCTTGATGTCCGTGGCCGGGCTCGCGGCCATCTTCGGTCTGGAGCGCCGGCGCGTGCCGGGCGGCATTTTGCTGGTGGTGATCGGGCTCTCGGCGATCGGCCTCGTGATCGATCCGGCCGTGCGCTTTCATGGCGTGTTCGCGTTGCCGTCGCTGTCCGCGCCGGGTCATGCGTCGCTGATCGGCGCGATGGACATCAAAGGCGCGCTGTCGATGGCCGTGCTGCCGAGCGTGCTCGCCCTCGTGATGACCGCGGTATTCGACGCCACCGGCACGATCCGCGCGGTCGCGGGCCAGGCGGGCCAGATCGACGCGAACGGACGCATCGTGAACGGCGGTCGCGCGCTGACGGCGGATTCCATCAGCTCGATTTTCTCGGCATGTTTCGGCGGCGCGCCGGCGGCGGCGTATATCGAATCGTCGGTCGGCGTGGCGGCGGGCGCGAAAACGGGTCTCGCGGCGAGCGTCGTCGGGGCGCTCTTTCTCGCGGTGATGTTCCTCTCGCCGCTCGCGAGCCTGGTGCCCTCTTACGCGACGGCGCCCGCGCTCATGTACGTCGGCTTGCTGATGCTCGGCAACGTCGCGAAGCTGCACATGGACGACACGGTGGACACGATGTCGGGACTCGTCTGCGCGGTGTTTATCGTGCTGACGGCGAACATCGTGACCGGCATCATGCTCGGCTTCTGCACGCTGGTGATCGGGCGCGTGGTCGCGGGCGAGATCCGCAAGCTGAACGTGGGAACGGTGGCGATCGCAGCGGCGCTCGCGGTGTTCTATCTCGGCGGCTGGGCAATCTGAACGGTGCCTTGAAACGACAAAGCCCCAGAAGCGTTCGCTTCCGGGGCTTTGCCCAATGCTGATGCGCTTGACCGGGCGTCAGGCCGAGGCGGACTCGGACTTACTTGCGATACGCTTCGACGAGGATTTCGCAGTTCTGCAGATGCAATTGCAGCGCGCGATTCCACTCGCGACGCACCGCAGCCTTCGCCGCGCGCATCCACGAACCGAACGAAACGAGCACAGATTGTTGAGCGGTGGTTTTCATGGAAAGCTCTCAGGGTAAGTAGCTAGGGGATAACCCTAACTATACGCTTTTCATGCTGCATTGCAACCAATTCTCAAAAAAGCTACACCGTCCCTCGTCCGTCTGCCGGTCGCATTTTCCGATTCATCACTTCGCCAGCAGTTCGCCGCGACGCGCCGGTCCATTGCCCGCGATCCGCGCGACGAGCATTCCCGTCGTCGCGAAGCGCGTCCAGTGGCGCGCGTATAGCACGCCTTCCGTTTGCGCGACGAGCGGTACGAGCCGGTCTTCGAGCGGATCGAGGATGTCGGCGATCGTCTCGCCGGCACGCACCCGCTCGCCGATTTCGCGCCGATGCAGGATCACGCCCGATGCCGGCGCGTGAAGGTACTCGCAGCCGGCAAGCGGCGTCGCGGGATGGCGGAGCGGCGGCGGCTCGGGCGCGCGGCCCGCGACAAAGCCCGCGTGCGTCAGATAATCGACGATCGCTTGCGCGTCGTGCGCCGCCGTCTCGTGCGACACATCGCGCACGCCGCGCAGTTCGAGCGTGACCGGCGTGACGCCGGTCGGAATAGGGAAACGCGCGCCGAACGCATCGCGCAAAAAACGCCACGCCGACGTGCATGCTTCGTCGAACGGCTCGCCGCCCGACACGTCCGCCAGCAACTGCGCCTCGCTGCCGATAAAGCGCGCGAGCGGCTCGATGTCGGCCCACGCATCCGGCGTCGTGTACAGATGCGCGACGGCTTCCCAGTCGCAATGCAGGTCGATGACGAGATGCGCGTCGCAGGCAAGACGCAACAGCGCGATGCGTTGCGACTCCAGTTCCGTCGCGCCTTCGCTCGCGGCGAAATGGCGGCGCAACGCGGCGCGGATCAGGTCTGCGTTGCGCGCGGCGTCGTCGGTCAGGCGGCCTTCGAGTTGCATCGCCAGCGCCGGGCCGGGATCGGGAAAGCGCCGGTTGAAGTCGTGTCCCGACTGCATGTCGAAGCGGCCCATGTGCGTGCCGAACCAATGCTGATTCAGCCCGGCGGGATTCGCCACCGGCACGAGCACGATCCGCGCGTTGAGCGTGCCCGCGGCTTCCAGCTCGGCGAAGCGGCGCTTGAGCATCCACGCGACCACCATGCCGGGCAACTCGTCGGCGTGCAGCGATGCCTGAATGTAGACCTTCGGCACGGCGTCGTCTGCCGGTCCGAACGAATAGCTCCTGATCGCGCGCCGGGTGCCGAGCGCGGCGCCGACGAGCGGATGATCGTGAATCTGCATTGCGCCTGACCTTCGACACTGCCGCCTGAAAAAAGCAAAAGGCACCGCGAGCGATGCCTTTCGACCGGATGCGCGACCCTTGCGCGCTTACTGAATGGAAACGTCGGTCGCGAAGTACTTCGCCATGATGCGCTTGAACGTGCCGTCCTTCTTGATCGCGTCGAACGCCTGATTCAGGCCCTTCTGCAGATCGGCGTCGCCCTTGCGCAGGCCGATGGCCGTGCCCGGACCGATGAGCGCCTTGTCCTCGACGATCGGCCCGACGAGCGCGAACGGCTTGCCCTGCGGCTTCTTCAGAAAGCCGATGGCCGCCTGCGCCGCATCCGTGAACATGGCGTCGATACGGCCCGCGACGAGGTCGCCTTCGACCTGTTCCTGATCGCCGTACGCGACGACCGTCACGCCTTGCGGTTCCCACTTCGCCTTCGCGTAGCGTTCCTGCACGGTGCCCTGCTCGACGCCGACGCGCTTGCCCTTGAGCGCCAGCGGCGTCGGCAGAATGCCCGAGCCGGCGCGCGCGACGAGTTGCGCGTGCGTGTCGTAAAGCGGCTGGGTGAAGTCGATCTGCTTCAGGCGTTCTTCGGTGACGCCCATGTCGGAGAGCACGGCGTCGAACTTGCGCGCCTTCAGGCCGGGAATCATGCCGTCGAAATTATTCTCGACCCAGACGCACTTGACCTTCATCTGCGCGCACAAGGCGTTGCCGAGATCGATATCGAACCCGACGAGCTTGCCGTCAGGCTGCTTCGATTCGAACGGCGGGTACGACGGATCCACGGCGAAGCGGATTTGCGTGATGTCCTTCGCGTGTGCGGAGAACGAGGTGATGGCGAGTGCGGCGAGCATCGCGCGCAGAGCGAACGATGCGGACTTGCTGACGAACTTCTTCTGCGACATTCCAATCCTTCGAGACTTGCGGTGATTGCTGGCGCGCTGCGTTCCTCTACTTCGAAACACGCGGCGCGCGGTGGCCCCTTTCGGGAAAACCCTGAATGGTAGCAAACGCGATGCGTCACGGCACGACAGAAAGGAACAGAAACGCCGCGAACATCACGAGATGCACGACGCCTTGCAGCACCGTCGAGCGGCCCGTGCCGAGCGTGATGACGGAGACGACGAGCGTCAGCGCGAGCATCGTGATTTCCTTCGGCGCGAGGCCGAGCGCGATCGGCTGGCCAATGGCGATCGACACGACCGCCACCGCCGGAATCGTCAATCCGATGCTGGCGAGCGCCGAGCCGAGGGCAAGGTTGAGGCTCGTCTGCAAGCGGTCGAGCCGCGCGGCGCGCAACGCAGCAAAGCCTTCGGGAAGCAGCACGAGCGCGGCGATCACGACGCCGACGACCGCCTCGGGCGCGCCCGCCGCCGCGACGCCTGCCTCGACGGCCGGCGACAGCAGCTTGGCGAGCCCGACCACCGCGACGAGCGACAGCATCAGAAACGCAAGCGCGATCCACGCTTGCGCCTTCGTCGGCGGCGGCGCGTGCGGGCCGTCGTCGGCGGCATCCGGCGAAGTAGCGGCCTTCGGCGCGAAAGGCAGAAAGTAGTCGCGATGGCGGATGGTCTGCACGAACACGAACATCATGTACAGCACGAGCGACACCACGCCGACGAAAATGAGTTGCGACGTCGAAAGCGCGGGGCCGACCACCGTGCTCGTGAAGTTCGGCAGCACGAGCGTCAGTACGGAGAGCGCGCAGAGAATGGCGAGCGCGGCGCTCGCGCCTTGCAGCTGGAAGTCCTGCACGTGATGCCGCAGGCCGCCCATCAGCAGGCACAGCCCGACGATGCCGTTGCCGCAGATCATGATCGCGGCGAACACCGTATCGCGCGGCAATGCCGCCTTCTCCGGACCGCCGGACAGCATCACGGAGACGATCAGCGCCACTTCGATCACCGTCACCGCCACCGCGAGCACCAGCGTGCCGAATGGCTCCCCGACGCGATGCGCGACCACCTCGGCGTGATGCACCGCCGCGAACACGGCGAACGCCAGCGCGACCGCCGCCAGCGCGGTCAGCACGGCGCCGTGAATGAGCGCGGCCGCGCCGAGCACGACGAGCGCGAGAATCGGCGCAACGAGGGTCCAGTCGAGCTTGAGTTTCATCGGCGCTCCGGGCTGATCGGGTGAATGGGATGGTCGGCCTGCGGCGACGAACCATCGGCATGATAGCGGGCGCACAGCGCGCCGACGACAAAGCGCAATAGCGCGCACACAACAAAACGGACGGCCTGAGCCGTCCGCGATATGCCGTTCGATGGCGAATTACGACTCGAGTTCGGCGTTCAGCGTGATCTTCGCGTTGCCGGCGAAGAGTTTCGACACCGGGCAGCCTTCTTTCGCCGCCTGAGCGGCCTTGTCGAACGCGGCCTTGTCCGCGCCGGGAATCTTCGCCTTCAAGTCGAGCTGGCAGGACGTGATCGTGAAGCCTTCGCCGTCTTTTTCCAGCGTGACCGTCGACTTCGTTTCGAGGCTTTCCGCCTTCATGCCCGCCTGTTCGAGCTGCAGCGAAAGCGCCATCGTGAAACAGCCGGCGTGCGCCGCGCCGATCAGTTCTTCCGGGTTCGTGCCCGGACCTTCCTCGAAGCGCGACTTGAATCCATACGGCGCTTCGTTGAGCACGCCGGTTTGCGTCGAGATGAAACCCTTGCCGTCCTTGATGCCGCCGCTCCATTTAGCCGATGCAGTCTTTTGCACGAGAGTTCTCCGTGAAGATGGTTGCCTATTCATTGCCATGGGTTCGACCGGGCGCACGCGGCGCGCGGTCATCGAGACGCTTGTCGATGAACGCTTCGCGCCGAAGCACTGCGCGAAGCGTCGGGTCCATCGTAGCGGATCGGTGCTCGCGGCGCAGGAAGCGCGCTGCCGCACGACTTTTGTCCAGATGGCGAAGCACCGCCGATTCACTTAGGATGCGTGGGCTCGTTCAACTCTCTGCATGCTTAATACATGATTCCACTCGCACGACGCGCCGCGACCCGGGGAGCGGCCTAACATGGGACCGCCGACCGAACGCATTGCCGAAGATGTTGCGATTCCCGAGCGCGTCGATGTGGTCGTCGTGGGCGGCGGCGTGATCGGCATCAGCACCGCGCGCTTTCTCGCAGAGAAAGGGCTTTCGGTCGCGGTGTGCGAGAAAGGCCACGTCGCGGGCGAGCAGTCGAGCCGCAACTGGGGCTGGTGCCGCGCGACGCACCGCGACTTGCGGGAGCTCGAACTCAGCCTCGAAAGCCTGAAGCTGTGGCGTCGCATGGACGCGGATCTGGGCATCGACAGCGGCTATCGCGAATGCGGCATTTTGTATGCCGCCGATGATGCCGACGCCCTCGCCGACCATGAAGCGTGGCTCGCGCGCGCCGTCGCGAAGGTCGGACGCGGCGCGCTCGATTCGCGCATCGTGTCGCCCGAAGAAACCGCCGCGCTCATGCCGGGCGCGGCGCGGCGCTTCGCAGGCGGCATCTACACGCCGAGCGACGGCCGCGCCGAACCGCAACGCGCCGTGCCCGCCATGGCCGCCGCGCTGCGCGAGCGCGGCGTCAAGATCGCGATGCCCTGCGCCGTGCGCGGCGTGGAAACCAGCGGCGGCGCGGTGAGCGGCGTCGTGACGGAACACGGGCGGATTCGCTGCGACAGCGTGGTGATCGCGGGCGGCGCGTGGACGCGGCTCTTCGCCGGCAATCTCGGCGTCGACGTGCCGCAATTGATGGTGCGCTCGTCGGTCGTGCGCACCGCGCCGCTGCGCGGCGGCCCGGAAGTGAGCGCGTGCAATCAGTCGGTCGGCTATCGCAAGCGGCTGGACGGCGGTTATTCGATTGCGAACGCGTTTCGCAGCTATAGCGACATCACGCCTGACAGCTTTCGTCTCTTCGGCAAGTTCCTGCCCGCGCTCAAGAGCCAGCTCGGTTCCATCAAGCTCGGTTTCAACGGGCGCTTTTTCGAGGAGTTGCGCCGCCCGCGCCGCTGGCCGCTCGACCGCGAGACGGTCTTCGAGCGCGTGCGCACGCTCGACCCCGCGCCGGTCGAAGCCTTCAACGAAACCGCGCTAGTCGAGTTTCGGTCCATTTTCCCTTCGCTCGCGAATGTGACGGTGGAGCAGTCGTGGGCCGGCTATATCGACGTGACGCCCGATGCGGTGCCCGTCATCTCGGGCGTCGAGCGCGTGCCCGGGCTTTTCATCGGCACCGGGTTCTCGGGGCACGGCTTCGGCATCGGACCGGGCGCGGGCAAGTTGATGGCCGATATCGTCGCGAACGACGCGCCGCTCCTCGATCCGCACGCGTTCCGTCTGTCGCGGTTCTTCGACGGCAGCAAGATCGAGATCGACGGCGGCTTCTGACGAACGGGCGCTTTCGCGGCGCGCGGCGGCACGCGCTAACATACCGGATTCGCTGGCGACGCCGCCGCACTTCATTCGTTTCGAGGCTTTCATGGCATCCACGCCCCTTTTGTTCATCGACGTCTGGTCGGACTTCGTCTGTCCGTTCTGTTATCTGGAAACGCCGGTGCTCGACCAGTTGCGCAACGCCTACGGGGACGCGGTCGAGATTCGCTGGCACGCGTTCGAGCTGCGTCCGGAGCCCGCGCCGCTGCTCGACCCGAATAGCGAACACATCGCGGAATCGTGGGAGAAGTCGGTGCGCCCGCTCGCCGACGAGCGCGCCCTGCTCATGCGCATGCCGCCCGTCGCGCCGCGCAGCCGCAAGGCGTTCGAGACGGCGCTCTTCGCGCGTGAGTCCGGCCGCTACGATGTTGTGCATCGCGCGATTTTCAAGGCGTACTTCGAGGAAGGAATCGATATCGGCGACACCGACGCGCTGCTGGACATCGCCGCGACCTGTGGCGTCGATCCGGAACTGCTGGAAGAAGCGCTCGATGAAGGCACGTACACCGATCTCGTCGTCGAAGACGAAGAATTCGCTAAGAAGATCGGCGTGACCGGTGTTCCTTTCGCGGTGCTGTCGCGCGAGCCGGCACCCGGGAAAGAGCCGCCGCCGCCCATCGCTCTGCGCGGCGCCGCGCCAGTCCAGCATTTCGAAGCGGCTATCGAGCGGCTGTTTCCTGACGGCTTTCCCGGCAGCTGAACCGATACGCTCGCTGCAGATCGGCTAGCAGTGGTGCTCCGCCATCAACGACTTCAGCGCGATACGCTGCGACGGTTCCAGCGCTTCGAATTCGAGTCCGTACGCGATGCCCGCGTCGCCGGATTGCGCCGCGCCGACGTGGCGCACTAATGCGGATGTGTCGAGCGGTCTCTTCCCCGCTCGACGTTATGCGCATAAACTCGGTCCGCCCTACAACCCCTGCGCCGAAAACGTATCGCACTGCCTAACATCCCCCGTCGACATCCCTCGCCGCAGCCACCGCTGCCGCTGCGCGCTCGTCCCGTGCGTGAACGCTTCCGGCACCACGCGCCCTTGCGTCTCCTGCTGCAAGCGATCATCCCCGATCGCGCCGGCCGCGTTCAAGCCTTGCTCGAAGTCGCCCGGTTCGATGAGCTTCGCATTGTCCCGCTGGGCCACGGCCGCCCACACGCCTGCAAAGCAGTCCGCCTGCAACTCGACGCGCACTGACAACGCATTCGCCTGCTCGCGCGACATCCGCGCACGCGCCTGGTCGACCTTGTCCGAGATGCCGAGGACGTTTTGCACGTGATGCCCCACCTCGTGCGCGATCACATAAGCCTGAGCGAAGTCGCCGCCCGCGCCGAAACGGTCGCGCAATTCGCGGTAGAACGACAAATCGATGTAGACGTTGCGGTCGGCCGGGCAGTAAAACGGCCCCATCGCCGCCTGCCCCATGCCGCACGCCGTCTGCGTGCCGCCTGAGAACAGCACCAGCTTCGGCGCCGGATAGTCCTGATTGAACTGCGTGCGGAAGATGTGCTCCCACGTGCGTTCCGTATTGCCGAGGACGCGGCGCACGAAGACCGCCCCCGGATCATTGGCGGGCGCCGCGTCGCTCGGCGCGGCCTGGCGTTGCGGCGCATTGCCGTGAAGGACTTGCGCGCCGTTGATGATCGTCATCGGATTGATGCCGAAAAAGTACGACGCCGCCAGCGCGATGACGATCGTCCCGATCCCGATCGAGCCGCCGCCAATGCTGAACCCTCCCGATCCGCGCCGGTCTTCGACGTTCTGACTTTCCGCTTCATCATCGAGGCGCATGTTGCTTTCTCCGTTTAGTTGGCGCGTCGCGCGCTGCTCATGAAAGCGATTATCGTACCCGCGCCGGCGCTCTCCTCTGCGCGGCGCGTCCGTCAAAGTTCGTCCGCTTATTTCGACGCGAACGCATTGCCCAATGTCGCTAAAAACGCGTGATGCAGTGCGGTCGATTGTCGCGACAATGCGTGCTCGCGTCGGTCATGCCTCTAGCGCCCGCCGTCTCGAAAACCCCGCCTTATCAAGCATATAGACGCGTCACTGCGCCGAATCTGCGGCATTTGCGCGCAAGCACGTGTCGCTGACGCAGCGCAACACGTCGCGCGATTCGGCGCTACGCTCTGCCTCGTTATCAACGCAAATCAAAACCTGGCCGGCTTGGCCAAGACACGCAACGTAGCAGACGTCATCATGCAATCGACTCCTGAAGCACTCGATCTGGCGCGGATACAGTTCGCGTTCACCGTATCGTTTCACATCATCTTTCCGGCGCTGTCCATCGGGCTCGCGAGCTTTATCGCCGTGCTCGAAGGCGCATGGCTCAAAACCGGCAAACCGGTCTACAAGGAACTGTGCCTTTTCTGGTCGAAGGTCTTCGCAGTCGCATTCGGCATGGGCGTGGTGTCGGGCGTCGTCATGGCGTACGAATTCGGCACCAACTGGGGCGGCTTCTCCAGCTTCGCCGGTCCCGTCACCGGCCCGCTGCTGACGTACGAAGTGATGACCGCCTTTTTCCTCGAAGCGGGCTTCCTCGGCATCATGCTGTTCGGATGGAACAAGGTCGGCCCGAAGGCGCACTTCGGCGCGACGCTGATGGTCGCCATCGGCACGCTCATCTCCACGTTCTGGATTCTCGCTTCGAATAGCTGGATGCAGACGCCGCAAGGCTTTCGCATCGAAGGCGATCACGTCGTGCCGGTCGACTGGTTCGCGATCATCTTCAACCCTTCGTTCCCGTATCGGCTCGCGCACATGGCGATTGCCGCGTTCATCGTGGCGGCGCTCGTCGTCGCGGCAACGGGCGCATGGCATCTGCTGAAAGGCCGGCGCGATCCGGCGATCAAGAAGACGTTTTCGATGGCGCTGTGGCTGCTGCTCGCGCTGACGCCGATTCAGGCGCTCGTCGGCGACGCGCACGGTCTCAACACGCGCGAATATCAGCCGGCGAAGATCGCGGCGATAGAAGGCATCTGGGACACCGAGAAAGGCGGCACGGCGCTCAACGTGTTCGGCATTCCGGACATGCAGGCCGAAACGACCAAGTACGCGGTCCAGATTCCGCATCTCGGCAGCCTGATCCTCACGCACAGCTGGAACGGCGAAATTCGCGGCCTGAAGTCGTTCCCGAAGGATGAGCGCCCCAACTCGACCATCGTGTTCTGGAGCTTTCGCGTGATGGCGGGCCTCGGCGTATTGATGATCGTGATGTCGGTCGCCGGGTGGCTGCTGCATCGCAAGCGCAAGCTGTTCGACGCGCGCTGGTTTCATCGCTTCGCGCTCTTTATGGGCCCGACCGGCTTCATCACGCTGCTCGCGGGCTGGGTCACGACCGAAGCCGGCCGTCAGCCGTGGGTGGTCTATGGCGTGATGCGCACCGCCGATGCCGTCTCGCCCGTCACCGCGCAGCAGGTGGGCGTGTCGCTGCTCGCGTTCGTGGTCGTCTACACGATCGTCTTCGGCACGGGCATCTACTACCTGTTGAAGCTGCTGCGCCACGGTCCCGCGCTGCCGGGCGAGACGCCGCACGCGCCGGCTTCGTCAGCGGGAACCGCGCGCCGCCCGCTTTCGTTGCCCAATCAGTCCATCGAAGGAGCATGACTATGGACCTCACACTCGCCTGGGCCGCGATCATCGCGCTCGGTCTTCTGATGTACGTGGTGCTCGACGGCTTCGACCTCGGCATCGGCATTCTCTTTCCGTTCTTCCCGGACCAGCACGACCGCGACGTGATGATGAACACCGTCGCGCCCGTCTGGGACGGCAATGAGACGTGGCTCGTGCTTGGCGGCGCGGGCCTGTTCGCCGCGTTCCCGATGGTCTATTCCACCGTGCTCTCGGCGCTCTATCTGCCGCTCGTGCTCATGCTCGTGTGCCTGATTTTCCGGGGCGTGTCGTTCGAGATTCGCGCGAAGGCGTCCCGCACCAAGCCGATGTGGGATCTGGCGTTCATCGGCGGTTCGGCGGGCGCGACGTTCTTTCAGGGCGTGGCGCTGGGCGCGTTCCTCGACGGCATTCCGGTCGCGGACGGCCGCTTTGCCGGCGATGCGTTCGGCTGGTTCACGCCGTTTTCGATGTTCACGGGCGGCGCGCTCGTCGTCACGTATGCGCTGCTGGGCGCGTGCTGGCTGATCGCGAAAACCGAGGGCGACTTGCAGCGGCGCATGTACCGAGTCGTGTGGCCGCTGACGCTGCTGCAACTCGCGACGATTGCCGTCGTCAGCGTATGGACGCCGTTGCTCGATGCGAGCATCGCGTCGCGCTGGTTCGACTCGCCGCTTTTCTATCGGATGCTGCCGGTGCCTGCGTTGGTCGTGGCATGCGCCTGGGCAATGCGTCGATCGATTGCATCGCGCCACGAAAAGCGGCCGTTTGCCGTGGCGCTCGGGTTCGTGGTGCTCGGTTACGCGGGCTTGGTCGCGAGCATCTCGCCGCACGATATTTTCCCGGGCGTGTCGATCTGGGATGCGGCCTCGCCGCGGTCGAGCCAGCTATTCACGATTGTCGGCGCGGCGGTGATTCTGCCGGTCATCATCGCGTACACGACGCTGGGCTATTGGGTATTCAGAGGAAAGGTGCGTCATGGCGAACATCACTACCACTGAGCGCGGCGGCGCGGCTGCAATGACGCGTGCGACGAAGCTGTTCTGGTTCGTCGCGCTGTGGATGGCGGGCGTCGGCGGCGCGATGCTGCTCGCGCTGCCGTTCAAGCTGTTGATTCGGCTCGGGACGGCGATTCATTGAACCGCGCTACTTGCGGCGGACGTCAGAAAAACGCCGCCGCAATCGTGCCCGCGACAACCCCGAACGCCACCACTGCCCCCGCCACGAACGCCAGCACTTTCGGCGGAAACGAGCGGGCGAGCATGGCCATCGACGGCACGCTCACCGGCGGCAGCGTCAACAGCAGTGCGCCCGCCGGACCCGCCGCCATGCCGAGCGACAGCATCGCCTGGATGATGGGCACTTCGCCCGCCGTCGGAATGACGAACAGCGTGCCCGCCACCGCGAACGCGACGATCCACAGCGCGCCGTTACCGATATCCGGCCCGATATGCGGAAAGAGCCACGCCCGCGCCGCGCCGAGCAGCAGCACCAGCACGATGTACTCGGGCACGAGCCGCAGCGTCATGCGCCCGAGAATCTTGATCCAGCGCGAGAACGCAGTGCCCGGCTCGTCTTCTTCGATCAGCTTCGCGAGCGCCTCGCGCGATGCCGCCGCCTGCGCGGGCGTCACCATGCGGTTCACCGCGTAGCCGAGACCGAACACCATCAACACGCCGAGCACGAGACGCAAACCGGTCCACTGCCAGCCGAGCACGAAGCCCATGAACACGAGCGCGGCCGGATTCAGGACCGTGTTGCCGAGCCAGAACGCGATCGCCGCGCCCGGCGCCGCCTGACGCGCACGCAGGCCGGCGACGACCGGCGCCGCGCAGCACGTGCACATCATGCCGGGCAAGGACATGAGTCCGCCGTTGATCACGCTGCCGAAGCTATGCTGGCCGAGCGCGCGCGCGACCCATTGCGGCGGAATCAGCGCCTGCACCGCCGAGCCCAGCAACAGGCCAAGCACCATCGCCTGCCAGATGGCCTTGCCGTAGGCCATCGCGTAATCGAGCGCCGCCTGCCACGACGGCTCCGGCGCGCTCGCGGACGCGCCCATCAAAATCGACTTGCCGATGGAATGCTGACTTGCCGCGACGAACGCGCGGTTGTAGTACGGAAACCATTTGACGTAGAAAAGGCCCGCCACGGCGATCAGCAGGAACACCAGCCAGCCGAGCGCGACGCGGGGTTGTCGAAGCGTGGTCATATTCTTTGGTCGAATCGGAAGAAAGAAAATCAGCCGAGCGCAGCGGTCGTGTCGGACAACTGCGCTAGCAGCGCCTTGGCCTGATCGACGCTGTCGGCGTCGTTCGGACGAAACAGCATATGCGCCGCGTGCGGCAACTGCGTGTAGAGCGCCCGGCTGCTGCGGCCGTACGCCGGATCGTAATGGCGGTCGATCAGCTCGGCGAACAGCGCAGCGCGCTCGCCTTCGTCGATCAGCCGATGCCAGTGCTCCACACGCTCGCGGCTATGCAGCGCGACGAGCTTCGCCAACTGCGCCTTGAAGAACGCCGGTTCGTCGAAAAGATGCGCGTAGTCCTGCAACAGAAACGCGATGCGGTCCTCGCGGCGCGCTTCGACTTCCACGCAGGCGGCCGCGTGCAGGCTGTCGAGCAGCGAGTCGGGCGTCGAGATCGAACCGATGCGCCGGCCTTCCGCCTCGATGAAAACGGGTTTGGCCGGATCGAAGCCGCGCAGCGCATGGACGAGCGCGGAATCGAATGCCTTCTGCGACGGCTGCGCGTGCCCCGGCAGCGCGCCGAGCAGCGAGCCGCGATGCGCCGCGAGCCCCTCGAGGTCCAGCACCTGAGCGCCCGCCCGCGCCAGCGCGTGCAAGAGCCGGGTTTTGCCGCTGCCCGTGTGGCCGATCAACGCGATAAAGCGGAATTGCGCCGGCAACGCCGTGAGCCTCTCCAGCACGTCGCGCCGGTAGCTCTTGTAGCCGCCATCGAGCTGCCGCGCCTGCCAGCCGATCATGTTCAGCCACGTCGTCATGGAGCCGGAGCGCTTGCCGCCGCGCCAGCAGTAGATGAGCGGCCGCCAGTTGCGCGGGCGATCCGCGAAGATCGTGTCCAGATGACGGGCGATGTTGCGCGCGACCATGGCCGCGCCGACGCGCGTGGCTTCGAACGGCGACACCTGCTTGTACATGGTGCCGACGATCACGCGCTCCTCGTTTTCGAGCACCGGCGCGTTGATCGCGCCCGGAATGTGGTCCTCGGCAAATTCGAGCGGCGTGCGGACATCGACGATTTCATCGAAATCCTGAAGACGGTCCATTGAAACGAGCAGGTTTTTCACGGAATTTGAGCGCAATTCGGCGGCGGCGAAGCCCGAAATTATCGCACGGGCAGCAAATTCGGTTTTGCGGCGGATTTTTGCGCGCGCCGCGATCCGGTTACAGTAAGGGCATCGCGAATCCGGTCAGGCGGGCAGGAGAATCGATGGGCTATCAGGCAACTATCGGCGTGCGGCGCTACCGTTTCGACGACCTCAAAACGCTGCTCGCCCGCGCGAGCCCGCAGCGGTCGGGCGACGAACTCGCGGGCGTCGCGGCGGCCACCGAAGAGGAGCGCGTCGCCGCGAAGATGGCGCTCGCCGACCTGCCGTTGCGCGCATTCCTCGACGAGCCGCTCATCCCCTATGAGACGGACGAAGTGACGCGGCTGATCGTCGATACGCACGACGCCGCCGCGTTCGCCCGCATCGCGCATCTGACCGTCGGCGAATTGCGCGAATGGCTGCTGTCCGATGCGACCGACACCGCCGCACTCGAAGCCGTGCAAATGGGCCTGACACCCGAAATGGCCGCCGCCGTCTCCAAGCTCATGCGCAATCAGGATCTGATTCTCGCCGCGAGAAAGCGCCCTGTCGTCACGCGCTTTCGGACGACCATCGGGTTGCCGGGCCGGTTGTCGGTGCGCCTCCAGCCGAATCATCCGACGGACGATCCGAAAGGGATCGCCGCCTCCATCCTGGACGGCCTCTTTTACGGCTGCGGCGATGCCGTAATCGGCGTGAATCCAGCGTCCGATTCGCCCGGGGACATTGCCGCGCTGCTCACGATGATGGACGACTTCCGCCAGCGTTACGACGTGCCGATGCAGTCGTGCGTCCTCACGCACGTGACCAACACGCTCGCGGCGATCGAGCACGGCGCGCCCGTCGATCTCGTGTTTCAGTCGATCGCGGGCACCGAGCGCGCCAACGCGAGCTTCGGCGTGTCGCTCGCGCTGTTGCACGAAGCGCACGACGCGGCGCAATCGCTCGCGCGCGGGACCGTCGGCGACAACGTGATGTACTTCGAGACCGGTCAGGGCAGCGCGCTCTCCGCGAACGCGCATCATGGCGTCGACCAGCAGACGTGCGAAGCGCGCGCCTACGCGGTCGCGCGACACTTCCGGCCGCTTCTGACGAATACGGTGGTCGGCTTCATCGGCCCTGAATATCTGTACGACGGGCGGCAGATCATCCGCGCGGGACTCGAAGATCACTTCTGCGGCAAGCTGCTCGGCGTGCCGATGGGCTGCGACATCTGCTACACGAATCACGCGCAGGCCGATCAGGACGATATGGACACGCTTTTGACGCTGCTCGGCGTCGCGAACGTCAATTTCATCATGGGCGTGCCCGGCGCGGACGACGTGATGCTCAACTATCAGAGCACGTCGTTCCACGACGCGTTGTACGTGCGCCGCGTGCTGAATCTGAAGCGCGCGCCGGAGTTCGAGGCGTGGCTCGCGCGAATGCGGGTCACGGATGCGCACGGCGCGCTGCTTCCGCATTCATCGGGCGCAGTGCGGCAACCGCTTCTCGACTGGATCGACTCATGACCGACGACGCCACGCCAAGCCCGGTCGACGCGGACCCTTGGGACGCGCTCAGGCGGTTCACGAACGCGCGGATTGCGCTCGGACGCGCGGGCAACAGCCTGCCGACGGCGCCCCTTCTCGCGTTTCAACTGGCGCACGCGCAGGCGCGCGACGCCGTGCATCAGCCGCTCGACACCGCATCGCTCGGCGAAGCGCTGCGCGCAGCCGGCTTTGCGACGCTCGAAGTCGCGAGCGCCGCGCCGGATCGCGAGCATTATCTGCGTCGCCCTGACCTGGGCCGTATGCTCGACGACGCCAGCGCCGCGCGCCTCGCCGCATACGAAGCCGAGCACGGCGATGCGCCCGATGTCGTGTTCGTCGCCGCCGACGGCCTGTCCGCTTTCGCTGCCCAACGCCACGCCGCGCCGTTGTTGTCCGGGCTGCGCGCCATGCTCGACGGCTGGAACGTCGGCCCCGTCGTCATCGCGACGCAGGCGCGCGTCGCGCTGGGCGACCGCATCGGTGAGCTTTTGCGGGCGCGGATCGTCGTAGTGATGATCGGCGAGCGGCCGGGCCTCAGTTCGCCCGACAGCCTTGGGCTTTACGTCACTTACGAGCCACGCGTCGGACGGATGGACGCCCAGCGCAATTGCATCTCCAACGTGCGCCCCGAAGGACTCGGCTACGATGCCGCCGGGTTCAAGCTGCACTGGCTACTTAAGGAAGCGCGGCGGCTCGGGCTAACGGGCGTCGGATTGAAAGATCACAGCGGTGCGCTGGCGCCGCCTGCGGGCGCGGGGCGGATCGAGGGCTAACGCCGAGCGACGCTCGTCGCTACCGATAAGTAGCCCCGTCAAAGCACGAGCGACCCAGCCGAAATCGCGACGACCAGGAAGATCACGAACAGCACGAGGAAGATGAAGAAGCAAATCTTCGCGATACCAGCCGCACCCGACGACACGCGTCCGAAACCGAAGAAGCCGGCGATGACCGAGATGATTGCAAAGAGAATAGCGAGCTTGAGCATGGACGAACCTTTTTTGTTGTAGATACGCACGCCTCCTGCAAGCCTCGTGCCTCGCCAGATTGTTGGCAGTCCACGCTGAAGACCGTTAGTTGCGAAGTGCGCCGATAAAAAAGCACCGCCAAAAGACGGTGCCCTATCGCCGGATTCACCGCACGCCGCGCGCCGGATTCTCCCCCGCTGCAACAACGGCTGCGCTTGCCGCAGGAACGCGCGTGCGCTTGCCGAGCCAGTTCGCCACCGGCTGGCGCAAACGCGGCACCGAAAGCAGCGCCATGACGGCAACCGCGTCCCCGACCAGCCCGGCCGGCACGTTCACGAGTCCGTCCGTCAGCGTAAAGAGAATCGAATCGACCACGAGCGAAATCACCGCGCCCGCGACGAAGCACACCATGCCGTCGCGCCCTACCGCTCCGATCCACGGCAATCGGTTTGCGACCGCCTTCACGACGCCGTATCGCGCGAGGTTGGTCGCTATCCAGGCAATCGCGAGAAAATTGACGACGCGCGCGCCCGCCAGGTCGCGCTTGAACGCGCTGTCGAGCACGGGCGGCAGCACGAGCAGCTTGTAGTACGCCATGCCGACGATCACCGCGAGCGCGGCGGCGCTGATCGCCCAGCCGAAGCGGTGCGACGCCACGCGCTGATAGACCGGCTGGCAGCGCGCCAGCACCCCGAGCGTGAACATGAGTTGCCAGGCGGCGGGATTGAAGTCCCAGAGGTTATCGTCGACGGACGGCATATATTCGCCGATGCCGGGCGCCAACGACCACAGCGCGAGACTCAGGCCCAGCAGCACCCACGGCTTCGTGCGCGCGAGCGGCAACACGAGCGGCACCGCCAGCGCGAAGAGCGCGTACATCGGCAGGACGGCGGCGAGATACGGCTGGCGCTCGAACGTCAGAATCTGGGCAATCGACGTCACCGGTGCCGCCGTCAGCGTGTCGAGGTCGTGCAGGACGAGATTCGGCGCGTGACCATAGAACGGTCGCAGCAGGAAGGTGGCGACGAGCATCAGCGCGGCGGTGATCAGAAACGCGCGGTAGATCTCGAACGCCCGCCGCACGAAGCGCAGCCCCGCGGCGCGCTCCGACCGGCGCTGAGCCAGCGACGCGTAAGCAGTCGCAGTGGCGAAGCCGCCCAGAAACACGAAGACTTCGGCGGCGTCGTTCAGCGCAAACGCGTGCAACGTGAAGTGGGACAGCACGCTGCCGCCGATATGATCGACGACGATGATCAAGAGCACGAGCCCCCGGAAGAAGTCGAGCTCGACGAGGCGTTGGGATTGTCCGGACATGCGGCGTGACCGTGTGTGCTGCAGAGTGCAGGAGGTGGACGGAGAGCGGCTCGACAGCGGCCGCATCGAAGCATCGGAGTTTACCCGTATTCGTTGCGGCGCATCATCGGAACAGGAGGACTTTTCGGCCTTAGTTCGGTATTTGTCGGTAATTCGCGGCCAACTTGCCGCCAGCGCGACGTTTCAAGGAACCAAGCTGCGGCCAAGGTTTCAAATACCTTTCACTATACCGCTTCGCGGGCTAAGATCACGCCTCTCGCCCTTCCAGGAAAACGCATCGCATGGACTACATTGCCGCCCTCCTCACCGACCCCGCCGCCTGGGCGGCCCTCGCGACGCTCGTCGTGATGGAGGTCGTGCTCGGCATCGACAATCTGATCTTCATCTCCATCCTGACCAACAAGCTGCCGGCCGAGCACCGGGCGCGCACGCAGCGCATCGGCATCGGGCTCGCGCTCGTGATGCGGCTCGGCCTGCTCGGCACCGTCGCGCTGATCGTGCGGCTCACCGCGCCGATCTTCGAGGCGTTCGGCCACGGCTTCTCGTGGCGCGATCTGATCCTGATCGCCGGCGGCGTGTTCCTCGTGTGGAAAGCCACGAGCGAGATCCATCATCATGTCACGCACGACGCCGACGATCACGCCGGGCCCGCATCCGGCGCGCGGCTCACGCCGTTGTCGGCCATCGGCCAGATTTTGCTGCTCGATCTCGTGTTTTCCATCGACAGCATCGTGACTGCGGTCGGCATGACGGAGCACATCCCGATCATGTTCGTCGCGGTCATCGCGGCGGTTTCCGTGATGCTGTTCGCGGCGGGGCCGCTCTCGCGCTTCATCGAACGCAATCCGACCATCGTGATGCTCGCGCTCGGCTTTTTGCTCGTGATCGGCATGACGCTGATCGCGGAAGGCTTCGGCACCCACGTACCGAAGGGCTACATCTATGCCGCGATGGCGTTCTCCGCGCTGGTCGAAGGACTGAACATGCTGGCGCGCCGCGCGACCAGCAAACGCCGCGTTGCGGGGCCGCGCGAGCAGAGGCCGCATTGAGCGTCAGAAGGGCAACTCGCGCTGCGGGTTGTCCTCGGTTGTCTCAGCGGCAGGCGGCATAGGCTGCGCGCGCAGCCATCGCTCGATGGCATCGACCACATGCTGGCGCTCGGCATCGTCGAGCACTTTTCCCGCCGCGATGCCGTGCCATTTGGCGAGACAGGTCCGGCAGCACGTCGCCGTCGCATGCTGCGCGATAAACACGGGATGCCCGCGAAACGGCGTCTGCTTGCCGTCGTTGAGCGGCGCCTGGGGCGCGAGCCGTTTTGCGATCAGTTCATGCGCCTGCGCGACCACCGTTTCCACGCCGCGCTCGCGCACATAGCGGCCTTCGCGCACGCCGAGCGCGAATCGCCGGCGAAACGCGGATTTCGCGAGCGCATCGAACACGGCGTCGAGATCGCGCATGGACGCTCAGTCTTTCGCGTAGAGCGTCGAATCGGCGAAATCGCGAGCGTCGAGCACGCGGCCGACGAGAATCAGCGCCGTGCGCTCCATGCCCGATGCACGCACTTTCTGCGCGATATCGACGAGCGTGCCCTGCACGCGTTCTTCGTCCGGCCAGCTTGCGCGGAAGATCACCGCAACCGGACAGTCCTCGCCGTAATGCGGCAGCAGATCCGCGACGATCCGCTCGATATGCCGCACGCCGAGATGAATGGCGAGCGTCGCGCGATGACGCGCGAGGTCCGCGAGCGATTCACCGGGCGGCATCGACGTTTTCGCCGCATAGCGCGTGAGAATCACCGTCTGCGAGATGCCCGGCAGCGTCAGTTCGCGCCCGAGCGCCGCCGCCGATGCCGCCGTCGCCGTCACGCCCGGCACGACTTCGTAAGGAATCCCTACCATTTCCATGCGACGAATCTGCTCGCCAATCGCGCCGTACAGCGACGGATCGCCCGAATGCACGCGCGCGACATCCTCGCCATTCACGTGCGCTTGCTGCAACAACGCGACGATGGCATCGAGATCGAGTTCCGCCGTATTCACGACGCGATGCGCCCGATGCCCTTCGAGCACGCCTTCCGGCACGAGCGATCCCGCATACAGAATCACGGGGCACGCGCGAATCAGCCTTTGCCCCTTGACGGTGATGAGTTCCGGATCGCCCGGTCCCGCGCCGATGAAATAGACCGTCATGTCAGTGAGAGTCGAGAGCAAGCAGCGCATGAAGCGCGCTCGCGGGGTCGTCGAATTCGCGGTCTGCTTCGGGCAGCGTCGGCCGCGCGAGCATCACCACGGGTAAGTGCCGTTCACGCGCCGCCGCGAGCTTCGCCTCGGTCGCCTTGCCGCCGCTGTTCTTGCTGATGACGACATCGATGCGCGCGGCGTCGAACAATGCGCGCTCGCCGTCGATAACGAACGGACCTCGCGCATCGAGAATGCTGGCGCGCGCCGTTCCTTCATGCGCGCCGAGACAGCGAATGGTCCAGTGCTGCGACGCGGGGATCTCGTCGAGATGCTTGAGCGGCTCGCGTCCGAGCGTGAACAGCGGCCGGCGAAACGGCGCGATGCGCTCGACGATGCCGCGCCAGTCAGCCGCATCGCGCCAGTCGTCGCCGGGCTGCGGCTGCCATGCGGCCCGGCGCACGGCCCAGAGCGGCACATCCGCCAGCGTGCAGGCTTCGCGCGCATGGCGGCTCATTTGCGCGGCATATGGATGCGTGGCGTCGATGACGAGCGTGATCCGCTCAGCATGCAGATAATCGACGAGACCCGCCACGCCGCCGAAGCCGCCCACGCGCACGGCACAGGCGAGATCCGTCGGCACGCGAGCAAGTCCCGCGAGACTGTAGACGTGCGGCGCGCCCATGTTGCGCGCGATGGCGAGCGCGTCGCCCGTGCCGCCCAACAGCAACGCGCGCGTCATGCGGCGCTCCCGACGATCACGCCTTGCCTGTCGATTGCAAACGTCTCGACGATCACGCCGCTCGGCACGGTATCGAGCGCCACGTCGCGCGCGCGCGCGCAGACGAGGTCGCCCAGCGCGATGCCTTCGGCGCGCGCCAGCTTCAGCGCTTCCTGACTCGTATTCGCCGCGCGGATGGCCGACTGTAGCGCCCCGCTCGCGCCCGCCTCCGCAGCCCAGCAGGCCAACAACGGCAAGTCGATGCTGGAGCTGCGGCTATGTAGATCCATGTGTCCCGCCGCGAGCTTGCTGAGTTTGCCGAAGCCGCCGCACAGACTAAGCTTCTCGACCGGCGCGCGACGCAGATGCTTGAGCACCGCGCCCGCGAAGTCGCCCATTTGGATCAACGCGATATCCGGCAAGCCGTAGCGCGCGCGCATCGCGTCTTCGCTCTGATTGCCGGTGCAGGCCGCGATATGCCGCACGCCGTTCGCGCGCGCCACGTCGATGCCCTGATGAATCGAGGCGATATACGCCGAACACGAAAACGGCCGGACGATGCCCGTGGTGCCGAGTATCGACAAGCCGCCCACGATGCCGAGCCGCGGGTTCATCGTCTTTTGCGCGAGCGCTTCGCCATGCTCGACGCCTATCGTCACATCGAAGCCGCCCGCATAGTCCGCGAGTGGCGCGAGCGCGAGAAGATGCTCGGTCATCATCTTGCGCGGCACGGGGTTGATGGCCGGATCGCCGATGGCAAGCGCGAGGCCCGCTCGCGTCACCGTGCCCACGCCCGGTCCGGCGTGAAAGCGCACGCCCGTATCCGCCGAGAGACGCACGCGCGCAAACACGAGCGCGCCGTGCGTCACATCTGGATCGTCGCCTGCATCCTTGATGACGCCCGCTTCCGCCGCATCGCGCATGCCGTCGACCGCGCGGCAGAATTCGAGCTTCATCGTGACGCGCTGGCCCTTGGGCAACACGATCTCCGCGCGATCGCTCGCCTGCCCGGTCAGCAACAGACGCGCGGCGGCGAGGCTCGTCGCGGTCGCGCAGCTTCCGGTCGTGTAGCCGCTTCTGAGCGGCGCGGGTTGTTCCGGTGTCTCGTCACGCATGTTGATGAGCGTCGAATGCGGTCAAGGCTTGCTTGCGCAGAGCAGCGTGATGGGCAACGCTTGCCGCCAGGTATCGAAGCCGCCGAGCGGCTCCGCGAGCGCCACGCCGATGCGCAGGAGTTCACCGCCATGCCGCGCGCGCCAGTCGACGAGCGCGGCTTCGCTTTGCAGCGTGACCGCGTTCGCAACCAGCCGGCCACCCTGACGCAGCCGCGACCAGCACATATCGAGCACGCCCGGCACGGTCACGCCGCCGCCGATGAACACGACGTCGGGCGCGGGAAGGCCAGCGAGTGCGGCGGGCGCCTCGCCCTTGACGAGCTGAAGCGCGGGCACGCCGAGCGCATCGCGGTTATGTTCGATCAGACGCTGCCGGCCCTCGTTCGCTTCGATGGCGATGGCGCGGCAGGACACATGCGCGCGCATCCATTCGATGCCGATCGACCCGCAGCCCGCGCCCACGTCCCACAGCAGTTCGCGCGGCTGCGGCGCAAGGCGCGCGAGCGTGACGGCACGCACATCGCGCTTGGTCAACTGGCCGTCGTGACGATACGCGTCGTCGGGCAGGCCGGGCGTGAGCGGCGGACCGGCATGGCCCGCATGCGTGCGGCATTCGATGGCCACGAGATTGAGCGACGCCACGAAGGGCTCGCGCCAGTCGTCCGCGCGCTCGTCGATGCGGCGTTCGTTCGCGCCGCCGAGATGCTCGAAGACCGTCATGCGGCTCGGGCCGAATCCATGCGCCGTCAAGAGCGAAGCGATGGCAGCGGGCGTCGCGCCGTCCGCGCTCAGGACAAGCAGGCGCTCGCCGCGAAACACATGCGCAAGCAGCGAAGCAACGGGCCGCCCGACAAGCGACACGCAGCGCGCGTCCTGCAACGCCCACTGCAAACGGGCAGCGGCGAGCGACAGCGACGAAGGCGCGGGAATCACGCGCATCTCGTCGACGGAAAGCTCGCGAGCGAGCGTCGCGCCGACGCCGAAGAACATGGGGTCGCCGCTCGCGAGCACGCATACGGGCGTGCCGCGCGTGCGCTCGGCGAGCACGGCATCGAGAGAAAACGGGCTCGGCCACGGCACGCGGCGCGCGGGTATACGCGCAGGCAAGAGCGCGAGATGACGCTCGCCGCCGTGTATCGCGCCGGCCTCGACAAGCGCGCGTCGCGCCGCGCGGCTCAGGCCCTGCCAGCCGTCCTCGCCGATGCCTATCACGGTCAGCCAGCTCGACATGAGACGTGCCCTCCTTGCGGTTCGCGACGCGCTTCATGCGACGATACCGGGCACGAAGCGTTCTGATGGTCGATAAAAGCGGGCATAATACATCGGTACGTCGGTGCCCAACGGTTCAACCCGCGGGCCTAACAGGGAACACAGCGAAACTGTGGCTGCCCCCGCAATTGTACGCAGCGAGTCCGCGCTCCACTGCCACTGGTTTATACCGGGAAGGCCGGCGCGGGCGCAGACCTGCCAGCCAAGAGACCTGCCGACTCACGCTTTCCAAGCTATACACGCTCAGCACGCTTTACACGCAATATTCGCGCGACGCCGTCCGGGCGGGGTGTACCGGTGGCATCGCCCGAAGCGAGAATCGCACCGGTCACGCTTTTGAACGCTTCTTTTCCGACACCGCGGCCCTCGGCTTGTCCCGGCCTCATGCGCATCGTGCAGGCGCGCGACGGCGGGCTCGCGCGCCTCCGTCTTGCAGGCGGCGAACTCCGCGCGCACGCGGCGCATGCCGTCGCGCGGGCGGCCGTACAGTGCGGCTCGGGCGTCATCGAGCTGACCAATCGCGCGAATCTGCAACTGCGCGGCATTCGTGACGATGCCCACGCGGAACTCGTCGATATCGCGCTGAACGCGGGCCTCGGTCCGCACACTGAAGGCGGCGACGACTTGCGCAACGTGATGCTGAGTCCGCTCGCGAGCGACGCCACGCGCGGCCTTGCCGCCGCCATCGTCACCGCCATGCAGGGCGATGCCGCGCTGCACGCGTTGTCGCCGAAGTTCGCGCTGCAACTCGACGGCGGCGAACGGCTCGCGATGCTCGATCATGCGCACGATCTCTGGCTTTCCGCGCTCGACGACGGCACGCGTTACGCGTTCGGCTTCGCTGGTGCGATCCCGCACCGTGATAGCGACTCGCCCGCGCTCGGCAGCATCGCGCGCGAGCATGTCGTGGACTTCGTGATCGCGGCGCTGCGCGCGTTCGTTGCGCTCGCTTCGAACGACGAGCATCGCATGCGTGAGTTGCTCGCGCGAATCGGCGTGACGCGTTTTCTCGCGATGCTTTCGTTCGATCCCGTCGACACTGCCTGGCGTCGCGCGCCTGTCAACGACGCGCTGCGCTTCGGCGCGCATCCGATGCCGAATGGCGCAAACTGGCATGTCGGCGCGCAGACGCAACTCGGACGGCTCGACGCCGCCACGCTCGACGCGCTCGCCGATCTTGCTTCGACGCACGCGCAAGGCCGGCTCTTGATGACGCCCTGGCAAGGCGTGCTCATGCCTGACGTGATGCCGCGAGATACGGAACACGTGCTCGACCGCATGAACGCGCTCGGGCTTATCACGCGCGCAGACGATCCGCTTGCACGCCTCATCGCGTGCGCCGGTTCGCCGGGCTGCGCGAAGAGTCGCGCCGATACCAAAGCCGACGCTCACCGCCTCGCCGCGCTGCTGCCTGTACACGACGATGTGCATATAAGCGGCTGCGAACGCTCGTGCGCCGCCGCGCATCCCGTCGCGAACACATTGATTGCGGTGTCGACCGGACGCTATGACTTGCATGTCGACGCGCGCCTCGTCGCACCAAACGTATCCATCGAAGAGGCGGCCGCGTGGCTCGCCCGGAGCCATGCCGATGCTTGACTATATCCGCGACGGCGCCGAGATTTATCGCCAGTCCTTCGCGACGATCCGCGCCGAAGCGAACCTGAGCGCGATTCCGCGCGACCTCGAAAAGCTCGCCGTGCGGCTGATTCACGCGTGCGGCATGGTGGATATCGTCGACGATCTGCGCTTCTCTCCCGGCGCGGGCGACGCGGGCCGCACGGCCCTCGCAGCCGGCGCGCCGATACTCTGCGATGCCCGCATGGTCGCGCACGGCATTACCGAGGCGCGTCTTCCGGCCGATAACCGCATCATCTGCACGCTCGGCGATCCGTCCGTGCCCGAGCGCGCCCGCGCCATGCGCAACACGCGTTCTGCCGCTGCGCTCGAACTATGGCGGCCGCATCTGCAAGGCGCGGTCGTCGCGATAGGCAACGCGCCCACCGCGCTCTTTCATCTGCTCGACATGCTCGATGCCGGCGCGCCGAAGCCCGCGCTCATTCTCGGGTTCCCGGTCGGCTTTATCGGCGCTGCCGAATCGAAGGCGATGCTCGCAGCCGACAGCCGCGGCGTGCCCTTCGTCGCATTACACGGACGACGCGGCGGCAGCGCGATGGCCGCCGCCGCAGTGAACGCACTTGCTTCGGAGAACGAATAATGAGCGGACGCCTGTATGGTCTCGGCGTCGGTCCGGGCGACCCCGAACTCATCACCGTGAAAGCGCTGCGGCTTCTGAAGTCTGCGCCGGTGGTCGCGTATTTCGTCGCGAAGGGCAAGAAGGGCAACGCGTTCGGCATCATCGAAGCGCATCTCGACGACGCGCAGACACGCCTGCCGCTCGTGTATCCGGTGACGACCGAAGTGCTAGAACCGCCGCTGTGCTACGAGACGATCATCAGCGCGTTCTACGATGAAGCCGCGCTCGCCATTGCCGATCATCTCGAAGCGGGCCGCGATGTGGCAGTGATCTGCGAAGGCGATCCCTTCTTCTACGGGTCGTACATGTATCTGCACGACCGTCTCGCCGGACGTTTCGATGCGCATGTCGTGCCCGGCGTATGTTCGATGCTGGGCGGCGTGTCCGTGCTCGGCGTGCCGCTCGTTTATCGCAATCAGAGTCTCTGCGTGCTGTCCGGCGTGCTGCCGGAAGACGAGTTGAAGTGCAAGCTCGAAGCATCGGATGCAGCCGTCGTGATGAAGCTCGGCCGCAACTTCGACAAGGTGCGGCGCGTGCTCACCGATCTGGGGCTGGACAAGCGCGCGCTTTATGTCGAACGCGCGACGATGGCGAATCAACGGATCGTGCCGCTCGATGAAGTGGATCCGATGGCGTCGCCCTATTTCTCGCTGCTCGTCGTGCCGGGGAAGAAATGGCAGGCATGAACGCGGCGTCATCAGTCGCGATCGTCGTGCTCGGCGAAAGCGCGCTTCCTGTCGCGCGCCGCATTCAGGCGCGTTATCCCGGGTCGCTCGTGCATGGTCTCGCCAATCGCACCCATGCCGATATTGCCTACGACGATTTCGGCGCGCACGTGCGAGCGCTTTATCTTGCCGCCACGCCTATCGTCGCGCTGTGCGCGGCAGGCATCGTGATTCGCTCGCTCGCGCCTTGTCTCACGAACAAAGGCGCGGAGCCGCCGGTGCTCGCGGTCGCGCAGGATGGCAGCGCCGTCGTGCCGCTGCTCGGCGGCACGAGCGGCGTGAATGTGCTGGCGCGCGAGATCGCCGCGGCGCTCGATGTCACGCCCGCGATCACGACGAGCGGCGAACTTCGCTTCGGCATGTGCCTGCTTGCTCCGCCCGATGGCTACGCGCTGGCGGATATGGAGCGTGGCAAGCGCTTCGTGTCCGACTTGCTCGCGGGCGAAACGACGCGCATAGAAGGTCATGCACCGTGGCTCGATCACGCCGACTTGCCTCGCGCTCAAGACGCGCGCCTTGCAGTGCGCGTCACGCCGCATGTGATGAACGATGAGCGCAGTCTCGTGATTCATCCGCGTTGCGTGGCCGCGTGGATCGATGCGCCGGACGATGCGATCGCTGATCGCGTTCGGCATGCATTGCGCGAACACGGACTGTCGCCGCTTGCACTGGTCGCGCTGGTCGCAACGACAGAAAGCACGACGTTCGATGCGCTCAGCGATGCTGCCAACGCGCTCGACGTGCCGCTTCGCTTCAGCAACGAACCGCCGCCCCATGACGCGCTTCGTGCGCACGGAATCGCGCTGAGCGTGGCCGAAGCGCCGATAGATGTCGAGTCCATCGGTCGCGCGCGCGGCACGTTGACGGTCATCGGACTCGGTCCCGGCAGCGCAGACTTGATGACGCCTGCCGCAAGAGTTGCACTCGATTCCGCGCAGGACGTTCTCGGCTACGAGACGTACGTGCGCATGGCCGGCCCCTTTCGCGCAGAGCAGCGCATTCACATGACCGACAACCGCGAGGAGTTGCAGCGCGCACGCCATGCGTTCGAACTCGCGAGCGAAGGGCGAAAGGTCGTGATCGTATCGTCGGGCGATCCCGGCGTCTTCGCGATGGCTGCCGCCGTACTCGAAGCGCTCGACGAAGGACGCGCGACGCATGCCGGATGGGCCGCCGTGAAACTCGCTATCGTGCCGGGCGTATCCGCATCGCTCGCAACGGCCGCGCGCGCGGGCGCGCCGCTCGGCCATGACTTCTGCGTGCTGTCGCTCTCCGACAACCTCAAGCCCTGGGACGTGATCGAGCATCGCATTCGGCATGCAAGCGAAGCGGATCTCGTGATGGCGTTCTATAACCCGCTATCGAAGGCGCGACCCTGGCAGTTTGATCGCGCAATCGACATCGTGCGCGAGCATCGCGACGCGGCGACGCCCGTCGTGCTCGGCCGCGACGTGGGACGTCCAGCGGAAACGATGCGTGTCGTGACGCTCGGCGAATTGCACGGCGGTCTCGTCGATATGCGAACGATGGTGATCGTCGGGTCGTCGAAGACGCGCGTGATCGGCGACGGCGAATGGGTTTATACGCCTCGCTCGTATTGAAGCGATTCGGCGGGTATGTGCTGCGCGCGCCAGTCGAGCGCGAGCGCGTGCGCCGCGCCGACCCGCACGCGTCCTTCCTCGAAATCCACCACGACGATACGGTCGGCCAGCGGGGGCGCTGCGGGCCGTTCGTTCGTGCGTCCATCGCTCAACAGCCACAACCAGCGGCGTTGCGAAGGCTTGCGACGCGCGGCCCGCGCCAGCACCGTCGATGCCGTCGCTAACCCAAGCGTGAGTGGCGTGCCGCCTCCGCCGCCAATCGGCGCAATCCAGCGGTCATTGAACCAATGCGCCGTTCCGGGTTGACGACGCACTTCAGCGCGTCCCCCGCCGAAGCACACCAGCGCGACCTCCGCACGTTCCCGATACGCGCGGTCGAACAACGCGATCAGCAAGCCCTTCGCGCGCGCAAGACGTTCGCCGCCGAGCATCGAGCCGGAGCAATCGAGCACGAAGCAATGCAGCGCGGATGCTTCGCCTTGGCCACGTCGATAGCGCAAGTGACCGGCATCGAAGCGAGCATTGCGTTTGGCGCGCAGTGTCGCCATCCAGTCGACCGATGCAGTAGCGAGCCCTTCACGCGCATGTTCCCGCCCACGCGAACGCGCCTCCTGCCATCGAAGACGATGCGCGTTCGCATCGGCGTCGGGCCTTCGATGGCTCAGGCTTTTTTTGCGGCGAGCGGCCTGACCTGCTTGACCTTAGCGATACCGACGGGCTCCGGCGGCATGTAACCCCAATCGCCGCCTTGCGCGGAATTGGCGCTTGCTTCCGGCCGCGATGATTCACGCGTTGATTCACGAGACGACGCTTCATGCTCGCGCCGGCGATGCCGCAATACCGCGTCGGCCACGCAATCGACATGCTTCGTTTCGACGTATTCCGCGCCTTCGAGCGCCGCGAGCGCACGCGCCGCGCGCAGCATCACGAGATCGGCTCGCAGGCCGTCGACGTTGGCCGCAATGCACAGCTCGCTCACGTGCGCATGCACGACGTCATCGAAATCGAACTCATCGAGCGCCGCGCGCGCCGCTTCGATGCGTTCGGCGAGCGCCGCCTGATTATCCGCGTGCTGTGCGCGAAATGCTTCGGCGTCCGAATCGAATGCGAGTCTTGCCTTGACGATCCGCTGGCGCACATTAGCGTCGAAGCAGTTCGCGAGTTCGACGGCAAGCCCGAAGCGATCCAGCAATTGCGGGCGCAGTTCCCCCTCTTCCGGATTCATGGTGCCGATCAGCACGAACCGCGCGTCATGCCGATGCGATATGCCGTCGCGCTCGATGATATTCACGCCGCTCGCCGCCACGTCGAGCAGTTGATCGACGAGAGGATTCGGCAGCAAATTCACTTCGTCGACATACAGGACACCGCGATGCGCTTTCGCGAGCAAGCCTGGCGAGAACTTCACGCCGCCATCGCGCAACGCGCTTTGAATATCGAGCGTGCCGATAAGTTGCTCTTCGCTCGCGCCGAGCGGCAAGGTGACGAGTTTCCCTTCCGGCAACAGTTCAGCGAGCGCGCGCGCCGCCGTGGATTTCGCGGTGCCGCGCGGTCCGCTCACGAGCACACCGCCCAATGACGGATCGACCGCCGCGAGCAGCAACGCCTGCTGCAACGGCGCTTGCCCGACGAGCGCGGTGAAAGGAAACGCGGGAAAAAATGAAGTTTCGTTCAAGTCTGTCGGCCTTCGAGTTGCTGCTCGACATCGAGCAGATGCTGCGTCACGGACTGCCGATAGCCGCCGGGTTCCTGCCACAGCCCGCGCTGCATCGCTTCGAGCAGGCGCTCGCAGATCGACCGGAGCGCGTGCGGGTTGTGTCGCGCGATGAATTCACGCGTATCGGCATCGTTCACGTAGGCATCCGTGACGAGCGCATATTGATGATCGGAGACGACGCGCGCGGTGGCATCGTAACCGAAGAGATAATCGACCGTCGCGGCGAGTTCAGACGCGCCCTTGTAGCCATGCCGCTTCACGCCGTCGATCCACTTGGGATTGACCACGCGCGAGCGCACCACACGCGCGATCTCTTCGTTCAGCGTGCGCATGCGTGGCGCGGCGGGGTTGCTGTGATCCGCGTTGTACGCCTGCGGCTGCACGCCCGACAAGTAACGCACCGCCGCGATCATTCCGCCCTGAAACTGGTGATAGTCGTTCGAATCGAGCACGTCGTGCTCACGGTTATCCTGGTTCTGAAGCACCACATCGAGCGTCGAGAGCCGCGCGCCGAAGCTCGAACGCGCTTCGACGCCATCGCCGGCTTGCGAATAGGCATAGCCGCCCGTGCTTTGATAAGCGGCGGACAGATCTGCGTCGGTTTCCCATTGCTTCAGGTCGATCAGCTCCTGCAAGCCCGCGCCGTACGCGCCCGGCTTCGTGCTGAACACGCGCCAGCCGGCACGCAGCCGCGCTTCTTTGGCATCGACGCCGCGTCCGATCAACTCGTCGCGCTCACGCAGAATACGCGCGCGAATCGGGTTGACGTCTTCCGGCTCGTCTTCGAGTTCCGCTATGGCCTGCACGGCTGCATCGAACAGATGCATGAGATTCGCGAACGCATCGCGGAAAAAGCCGGATACGCGCAGCGTGACGTCGATGCGCGGCCGGTTGAAGATGGAGATCGGCAGAATCTCGAAGTCGGTGACGCGATGGCTGCCCGCCGCCCATTTCGGCCGCACGCCGATGAGCGCAAACGCTTGCGCGATGTCGTCGCCGCCCGTGCGCATGGTGGCCGTGCCCCACACCGACAGACCGATGGCGCGCGGGTAATCGCCGTGGTCCTGCACGTGCCGCTCGACGAGCAAGTTCGCGGACTTGAGCCCGAGCGACCAGGCCGCTTGCGTCGGCAATGCGCGCGTATCGACCGAATAGAAGTTACGCCCCGTCGGGAGCACGTCGGGTCTGCCGCGCGATGGCGAACCGCTCGGCCCCGGCGGAACGAAGCGGCCTTCGAGACCGCGTTTCAGTTGCAGCGACTCTTGCGGTCCGCATGCATCGAGCCGCGCGAGCACATCGCCATGCAAGCGTTCCAGCACGCGTTGCGTATGCGGACCGGGTGCGGCTGCATTGCCCTCGATAAGCTGCAATGCGAGGCATTCCAGCCGCTCGCGCGTGTCGCCGTGATGACGCCATGGCGCATCACTCACCGCCTGCAATGCCGGCGGACGCGGCCCTTGCCACGACGCGGCCCAGTCGGCGTCGAGCGGATCGAAGTCGTCGCCTAATTGCAGGTCGCGTGCGAGCGCGGTGATCAGGCTTGCATTCGCGCCCTGACCGTCGCCGATCGGGAAACGCCCGAGCGCAAGCAGCGTATCGCGCCGCTGCGCGCCTTGCGGCGACACGCCGAAAACATGCAGTCCATCGCGTATCTGCGCTTCCTTCAGCTCGCACAGGTACGCATCGGCGCGCGTGAGCAACGCGTCTTCGCCCGACGTATCGCGCGGGGCATCGAGGCCGAGTTCTTCGTGCAGCTTGTTCTCGACGATGCTCGCAAGTATGGACTTGCGCAACAGCTTCGCGCGTCGGACGTCGACCATCAATGCTTCGTAGTACTCATCGACCTGCCGTTCGAGGTCTTGCAGCGGACCATAGTTCTCGGCGCGCGTAAGCGGCGGCATCAGATGATCGATGATGACCGCTTGCGCCCGCCGCTTCGCCTGACTGCCCTCGCCCGGATCGTTGACGATGAAAGGATAAAGATGCGGCATCGGCCCGAGAATCAGATCGGGCCAGCACGATGCCGACAGCGCGACGCTCTTGCCCGGCAGCCATTCCAGATTGCCGTGCTTGCCGACATGCACGAGCGCGTCGGCGCTAAAGCGCATGCGCAGCCAGAAGTAGAACGCAAGATAAGAATGCGGTGGAACGAGTTCGGCATCGTGGTAGCTCGCGTAGTCGTTGCGTTCGCGCGACCGCGACGGTTGAATGCCGACGAACACTTCACCGCAGCGATAGCCCGCGATCATGAAGCGGCCGCCCCTCAATGTCGGATCGTCTTCCGGCGCGCCCCACGTCTTTTCCAGCGCGGCGCGTGCATCGGCGGGCAACGCGCGATAAGCGTCGAGATAGTCGTCGAGCGAGAGGCTTTGCAACGCCGGCCGCATGTCGCGAACCACGGGATCGTTCGTCACGCCTTGCGTCAATGCGGCGATGAGCGCGTCGCCGCTCCCCGGCAATTCGCCCACGCGATAGCCTTCGCGTGCGAGCATCGACAGGATGCCGACCGCGGATGCCGGCGTATCGAGCCCTACGCCGTTGCCGATGCGTCCTTCGCTCGCCGGATAGTTGGCGAGCACGAGCGCGATGCGCTTCTTCTGGTTCGGCGTATGCCGCAGCTTGCACCAACGGCGGCTCAATTCGGCGACGAAGCGCACGCGTTCGGCATCGGCCTGATAACGCACCACGTCCACTTGCGTCTGCGCGCAGTGATACGCGAGTCCCTTGAAGCTGACCGCGCGCGTGATGATGCGGCCATCGACCTCGGGCAACGCGACATGCATCGCTACATCGCGCGAATTGAGACCGTGGTTGTCCTTTTCCCACTCTTCGCGATTGCCGCCGCTCAATATCACCTGCAGCACGGGCGCATCGCCCGCGATGTCGAAGTCTTCGCTTTCGCCGATCACGCTGGCTGCGAACGCAGTCGTGTTCAATACGAGCGATGCGCGATGCTCGATGCACAAGCGCGCGATCACTTCGCGGCTCACGCTTTCCTTCAGCGAAGCAATCGCAATCGGCAGCGGATTCAGCCCTTCCTTTTCGAGGGCTTCGATGAGCGCATCGAATACAGCGGTATTGCCCGCTTGCAGATGCGCGCGATAAAACAGGATCGCGACCACGGGCGCGCCGTCGGTCCAGCGCGCCCGCCAGTCGTCGATTGCGGCGATGTCGCGCTCGGGATGATAGATGGCCACGGCAGGCAGCGGACGCGGCGCTTGCGGCGCGCGGCCGAAGCCGAATGCGTGATAACCGATCGCGCGCAAAAATTCCTCGGCATTGCCTGCGCCGCCTTCGCGCAGATAGCGCGACAACTCACGGCAAAACTCGGCATCCGCGGTACTCTTGCTGATCAGGTTCGGGTCTTCGGTGAGATCGCCCGAGAACATGGCAAGCATCTGCTTCTCGTGCTCGGCGAGCGCCACGATTCGCTCGATGCCATAAGGCCAGTACGATTCACCGCCGAGATGATCGACGATGACGACGCGCGCATGACGCAATACATCGTCGACGTAGAAATCGACCGATGCGGGCTGGCGCAAAAACGATTGATTCGCGAGCCGCACTTCGGGAAAGCCCGGCTCGAGACGCGGAAACACGCTTGCAAGCAGCGCGAGCGTGGTATCGGCTGAACTCAGTACGACGATCGGTGCGCGCGTCTGCTCGATACGCATGACGCCTGCCGCGTCATCGACGAAACCGCCCGGCGTCGTGCGTAACAGATGCATTGCGTCAGGCCTGCGCGAGCGCGTTTGCGAGCGCCGCGTTCAACGCTGTTTGCAGGGTTTGACGATCGAGGTCTTCTCCGATCAGCACGAAGCGGCTCGCGGCTTCCCCTTCGTTCCAGCGCCGGTCGAAATAGCTGTCGAAGCGCCGGCCCACGCCTTGCACCACGAGACGCATGCCCGCGCCCGGCAGCGCGGCGAACCCTTTCACGCGATAGATCGTGTGGCTCTCCACCAGCGCCTGCAACGCGGCAATGGCCTGTTCGCGCGATTCCACGTGTGCTTCGACGACGACCGAATCGAATTCGTCATGGTGATGATCCACGTAGCCTTCGTCGTCGGCAGAACCGTGATGATCGTGGCGAAGATGAATGCTGTCCTCGGACGCGGATTGCAGACCGAGCAGCGCATGCAGATCGAGCTTGCCCATTTGCGCGGGCACGACCTTCACTTGCGGCGGAATCTCGGGCCGCACGAGCGCTTCCACGCGGCGCATTGCGTCCGCGTCCATGAGGTCGGTCTTGTTGACGATCACGAGATCAGCCGAGGACAGTTGATCTTCGAATAGCTCGTGCAGCGGCGATTCGTGATCGAGATTGGGGTCGGCTTTGCGTTGCGCATCGACCGCTGCGGGGTTCGCCGCGAACTGTCCGCTTGCGGCGGCAGGACCATCGACCACCGTGATGACGGCATCCACCGTGAACGCATTCTTGATCGACGGCCAGTTGAATGCCTGCACGAGCGGCTTCGGCAACGCGAGGCCCGACGTCTCGATCAACACATGGTCGATGTGCTCGCGGCGTTCCAGCAACTGCTCCATCACCGGATAGAACTCTTCCTGCACCGTGCAGCACAGGCACCCGTTAGCGAGTTCATAGAGATTGCGCTCCGAGGACCCGGCTTCGTCGTCGCAACCGATACCGCAACCCTTCAGGATTTCCCCGTCTATGCCGAGTTCGCCGAACTCATTCACGATGACAGCAAGGCGCAAGCCCTGCGCATTCGACATGATATGGCGCATCAAGGTGGTCTTGCCGCTGCCGAGAAAGCCGGTCACGACCGTGACGGGTATCTTGCGGGTTTGCATCGTCGCTCCGTGGCTCGTGTATGCATGCGTCGTGCGTGCGTCGCGCGAGCAAGGTATCGCCGGCGAGAGCTGCGGAAAAAAGCGCACGACTGATGGATCATGGGACATGCCGCATCCCCGCGGCGTGGGCCCTGCGAAGTTCTGGCCGGTATCCGGGCTTGGGACCTCGTCGCGCAGCCTTCCTGCCGTGTCCCGACAGTGGCTTCGTGCGCAACGCGCGATATCGTACTAGCGATACCGCCGGTCTCTTACCGTTGCGGGGGCAGCGCAGGTTGGCGCGTCCGTTCGCATAAAGGACGATGCGCTTCCTGCTTCCCGTTTAACTGCGTGCGAAAGAAGCTCGCACGCGGGCACCAGAACTGCGTGAAGTCTAGGCTCCCCGCGAAGGAGCGTCAAGGAAGCCGGCGTTGAAACCGGTGCATGTGGTATCGTTGGCGCGCGACTGGTGCTCGCGCGTTCACACGAAACGCGCAGTTAAACGGGAAACAGAAAGCGGCGTCTTCGCGATCATGCAGGCGCTCGCCAACCTGTGCTGTCCCCGCAACGGTACGCGACCGGCGGTATCGGCTTGCACGGTATCGCGCATGGCGCACACGGCCACTGCCCGTTCACGGTGGGAAGGCTGCGCGATGAAGGCCGCAAGCCCGGATACCGGCCATCGCAGGGGACGAAGCGCATCTCGCTGTCACGATGCCTTCGCCGAACGCCGCCATCCGCGAGGGACGCATGGGCGGCGCAAGCATTTCCGTCCATTCGTTCGATGATGTTTCCTTGCGTGAGCCTGCGCCATCTTGCCATCGGCATCGGCTGCAAACGCGGCGTTAGCGCCGATGCGATAGAAGCGGCCGTCCTTCGTGCGCTTCGTGCGCTTTATGCGCTCCGAGCAGCGGAACTCACGTTCGCGCACATCGCGGTGGTCGCGAGCATCGACATCAAACACGACGAAGCCGGCTTGCGTGTCTTCTGCGAGCGTCATGCGCTGCCATTGCGTTTCTATCGCGCAGACCAGCTCGCGCACATGCCCGCCGAGGGTGTATGCGAGCCTAGCGCGCTGCTCGCGAGCGAGGGCGGAGAGCTTGTTGTGCCGAAGATGATCGACGGTCATGTGACTGTCGCCATAGCAACGAAGAAAGCCTGAAAGAGCCCATGAAAACCGATACGGAATCGCATCTGCGCATGACGCAGCGTCGCAAGGAAGGCCACGAAAAGAAGCAGGCCGCCGCCGATCACGAGAAGGGTCTCTTGATCGTCAACACAGGCAATGGCAAGGGCAAGACCACGGCCGCTTTCGGCATGGCGGTGCGCGTGCTCGGGCACGGCATGAAGCTCGGCGTCGTCCAGTTCATCAAAGGCGCGCTGCATACGTCAGAGCGGGATTTCCTGAGCGCGGTCGCCAATTGCGATTTCGTGACGATGGGCGACGGCTATACCTGGAACACGCAAAACCGCGAGGCCGACATGGCGACGGCGCGCAAAGGCTGGAACGAAGCGCGGCGCATGATCGAAAGCGGCGAATATCAGATGGTCGTGCTCGACGAGCTCAACACCGTGCTCAAGTACGAGTACTTGCCGCTCGACGAAGTGCTCGATGTGTTGAAGGCGCGTCCTGCGATGCTGCATGTGGTCGTGACGGGCCGTCATGCGCCGGATGCGCTCGTCGAACTGGCGGACCTCGTCACGGAGATGCGGCTCGTGAAGCATCCGTATCGCGAGCAGGGCGTCAAGGCGCAACGTGGCGTCGAGTACTGAGCTCATGCCGTCCTGCCCCGCACTCTTCATCGGCGCAAGCGCGTCGCATCAAGGCAAGACCACGGTGACGGCCGCGCTGGCGCGTCATCATGCGCGGCGTGGCCTGCGCGTGCGCGTCTTCAAGACCGGCCCCGATTTTCTCGATCCGATGATTCTGGAACGCGCATGCGGATCGCCCGTCTATTCGCTGCATCTGTCGATGGTCGGCCTCGACGCATGCCGCGCATTGCTCGCAGAGGCCTCGCGCGAAGCCGATCTGATTCTGATCGAAGGCGTCATGGGTCTCTTCGACGGCACGCCGAGCAGCGCCGACCTCGCTGCCGCGTTCAACGTGCCGGTGCTCGCCGTGATCGGCGCACATGGCATGGCGCAGACGTTCGGCGCAGTGGCGTTCGGACTGGCGCGTTATCGCGCGGACGTGCCGTTCCATGGCGTGCTCGCCAATCGCGTTGCATCGGCGCGGCATGCGCAGATGTTGGCCGAAGCCATTCCGGATGGACTGCGCTATTGCGGGCATCTGTCGAATGCAGACGATATCGCACTGCCCGAGCGTCATCTCGGCTTGACGCAAGCGCAAGAAGTGGCGGGACTGGATGCGCGTCTCAATCGCGCCGCCGATGCCATTGCCGCTACCGCGCTTGCCCATCTACCGCCGCCCGTTCACTTCGAGGACGCAAAGCCCGAAGCACCGCCGCGTCTGCTCGAAGGCTTGCATATCGCCATGGCGCGCGATGCCGCGTTTTCATTCGTCTATCCGGCCAATGTCGACTTGCTGCACGCAATGGGCGCGCAGGTGAGCACGTTCTCGCCGCTCGCCGATGAACCCGTGCGCGCCGATGCCGACGCGCTCTATCTTCCGGGCGGCTATCCGGAACTGCATGCGGCTACGCTTGCCGCAAACCTGCGCACGCGGGCATCGATAGAAGCGCATGTGGTGCATCGCAGAGCCGTCGTCGCCGAATGCGGCGGCATGCTGTATCTGCTCGATACGCTGACGGACGTGGAAGGCACGAAGCATGCGATGCTCGGTCTTATCCCCGGCAACGCCTTCATGCAGCGCCGCCTCGCGCGTCTTGCAATGCAAAGGCTCGATACCGCGCATGGCGCGCTCACCGGTCACACGTTCCATTACTCCACGCTCGACACACCCATGCAGCCGCATCTGACCTCGAAGCATGCAACGACAGGCGCCGAAGGCGAAGCCCTCTATCGCCACGGCCCGGTCACGGCCACCTATATGCACGCGTATTGGCCATCGAATCCGGCCGCCGCCGCGGCGCTCTTTCGCGGCGAATCGCTATGACGATCATCGACCTCGCCTTTACTATTGCGCGCGCGAAGTCGCAAGAGCCTGTCGGCTCGCCGTGCACCGGCGTATGCAAGCTCGATCCCGCGCATGGTCTGTGCGCGGGATGCTTCAGGAGCCGCGAGGAGATCAAGTCGTTCCGCTCGATGGACGATGCCGCGAAACTCGCGCTACTGGATGAATTGCCCGCAAGGCAAGCAGCGTTATCGCGAGAAAACGCTTAGACGGCCGCCACTTTGCGCAATGCGGGCCGCTCTAGTTCGCGAGCAGCGAGCGCGCCGAACACGAGCCCGAGCGTCGTCCAGATGATGACCTGAATGCCGATGGCCGCGACGCGAAAGTTCCAGAGCAACGACGCCGAGAAGCCTGCCGGCACTTCTTCGATACGCGGCAGCGCGAACTGCGCGAGCAGCATCGACGCCATGTAGAAAGCGCCTGCAATCATCGTTGCGTTCCACTCGCCTCGCCGCACGCGCAGCCGCCTTTGCAGCGCGACGGCGATCACCGCTGCCGCGATCGAGATGGCCAACATGCCGAAGAACAATGCGGTGCGCGGACCGATCGTCGCCGCGTTGCCGACCGAAGGCGGGTTCGGTGGATACTTGAGGAACGGCACGACCGCCACGCTCAAGAAGCCGAACATCGCCAGCAACGCCGATGTGCCGCGCGCACGCAATGCGCCGAGCCGTCCATAAGCAAGCGCAAAGACGAGCGAGAAGATGCCGCCGAGCGCAGTGCCGAATACCGCGACGCCGCTAAAGAGGCCGAGACCGGCCTGCGTGTCCCGGCTCACCAGTTCTTCGTCGCCGTCGTCGCCGTCGTGACCGTGTGAATGAGTCGTGGCTTCGTGATGGTCATGTCCATGCGCATGTTCTCCTTCGAACGCGATGGCTTGTGCAACGAACGGCTCCCCGACGAGCTTCGCAAAACCGAAGCCGAGCAGGCCCGCGACAAAACCCGCGATCATGCCGCGTATCAACAAGCTGCGAATCATGACGCGCCCTTAGTGGCAGGGAAAGCCGAGCAAGTGCCGCCCGTCATGCACGAATTCGTGAACGACCATGCCGGAGAAGATGGACGTCGCGCCCTGCTCCGCACCGACGAAATAAATGGCGATCAAAAGGATCAGGCCGATGAACACGGCCCAAGGCAAGACTTCACGTACCGGAATAGGTACCGGCGCATCGAGGGCGGGCGAAACGGAAGCGGCGGCATAGACCGGCGCGTGAGCGACATTCATTGATTTTCTCCGAGGGAAAAGCGCGTCCCAATAGACGAAAGAGCTTGCAGCGGGGTCTGACTCGCGGACCGTCGTTTTCACGAAAGCCGCTTACAGTGGCGCGACCGTGCCGGGCTTGCACCGGCTTCCTCGCACTGCAAGCTTGCCATTCTAGGACGATTGCGGGCAAAGTAAAGCAACGATGCGCCCATTGCCTCCATCATTGAACGTCACGCTTCTCTGCCACGCGGCCACGCACGCGATGAAAGCCGCCCGCTTTCCGACGGGCGACGAGCCGCCTGCATGCGATGAACGCGCGGCTCTTGCGCAGCGCTTCGCGCATTTCGAAGGCCGCGTGATCGCGAGTCCCGCAGCCGTTGCGCGCGCGACGGCCGCATGGATTGCAAGCACCGTCGAAACGAACGACGCCTTCAACGATATCGACTATGGCCGCTGGCGCGGGCATGCGATACGCGCCATCGCCGAACGCGAGCCTGAAGGCATGAGCGCATGGCTCACGAATGTCGCCGCGCGGCCACACGGCGGCGAGAGTATTGCGATGCTGTCCGAACGCATTGCGAACGCGCTTTCAACTCTTGTGCGCGACGATGCCCGCACCGAACGCTGCCTGATCGTCACGCATGCCATCGTCGTCAAAGCCGCATTGGCGCATGTGCGAGGCGACTCGCTCAAATCCATCTTTGCGATGGACTTCGCGCCCCTGTCGTCCATATCGCTCGACTATGACCGGCAGTGCGGCGTCTGGACCGTGGCCTGAACTTCGTCGTGCGGCTCAAGCTCCAATGCAATTGACGGCATGACGCTGTCAATAACGCTTAAGGAGGCTCACATGGCGCACTATGTGGATGGATTCGTCGTACCTGTTCCCAGCGAGAAGATCGACGCGTATCGGGTCATGGCCGAAGAAGCGGGCAAAATCTGGCTTGAGCACGGCGCACTGCAATTCGTCGAGAGCATTGCCGACGACGTCAAGCCAGGGGAAGTCACTTCATTTCCGCAGAGCGTGCAATTGAGAGAAGGTGAAACGATTGCGTTCTCGTGGATACTGTATGAATCGCGCGAGCAGCGCGACGCAGTCAACGCCAAGGTCATGAATGACCCGCGCCTGAAGGCGATGATGGAGCAAGGTGAGCCGCCGTTCGATGCGAAGCGCATGTTCTTCGGCGGCTTTGCGACCATAGTCGAACTGGCGCGCTCCTGAACCTTCGTTTGTTGAATCACCACAAAGGAAAGTATCGACATGTATATCGCCATGAATCGCTTCAAGATCGTGCCCGGCGCAGAAGCCGACTTCGAGCGCCTATGGACGAGCCGCGACACGCATCTCAAGGATGTCCCCGGCTTCGTCGAATTTCATTTGCTGAAGGGCCCGGCCAAGGACGATCACGTCCTTTATTCGAGCCACACGATCTGGGCGAATCGGGCGGCGTTCGAAGACTGGACGCGGTCCGACGCCTTTCGCGCCGCGCATCGCAACGCAGGCGGCGAGACGCGCCAGCTCTATCTCGGGCACCCCGAATTCGAAGGCTTCGAAGTCATTCAGACCGTCAAGTAGCACGTTTCTTTTACACGTTGATGAAAGAATGTGCTTAAAGAGCGTCCGCTATGACCGCTTGGGCGCTTCGATTTGGGCGCTTCGAATCAGGCCTTGGCTCCGCGCGCCATGCGCTGCAAAGTGGACGAGTCGATGGCGGCGGCGCAAATGCGCACCGCCTCTTTGAGCGTGCGCGGCCGTCCGGCACCGAATTCGCTCTCCAACATGGCGACGGCGCGCACGCGCTCCTCGTTGCCCAACTGCTCGCCGGTCGCCATCTCGAGGACGGAGATGAAATAAGCGGCGGGCGGCGCGGCGCGCCCTTGTGCCGAAGGCGCCGGCGCCCGCGAAACCGCGAGGTCGTTGGTATCGGCGGTTCGGTATGCAGCCGGCCATGCTGCCCGGTCGGTGTCGATTCGACTGTTCATTGATCTGTTCATTCGCTGGAGTGCTTGAGCGCCGTCGCGCAATCGTCATCGAGCAAACTTACAGCAAAGGTTGTTCCACCTGTCACCCGGCTTGGCTCTGGTCCGACAAGACCACCCTCGCGACACGGCAGGCGGCGAGGTCCCACGCCGCGCATCCGACCGACTTGAACACCACCGGAACGTCGGCTCTTTCATGCGATGCAAGCGCCGTCGCGAGCGGCCGCACCGTGTTCCAGTCGATTCCGGCGAGGATGAAATCGCCCGCTTCGTGACGCGCGCCTGCGAGATCGTCGACGAACAAGGCGCTGGCATGAATCGTCGAGGCCGCGATTTCGGCGGCATCGGCGGTGAAAGCGCCGACGCCTATCACGAGTCGCGCCGCGCTAGCCGCAAGCGTGTACACCGGCGTCTTGCTGGTGGTTGTGGTGATCACCACGTCGATGGAGTCCGGTATCGCCGGCCCTTCTAGTGGGACCAGATTCGGCGAAAGCGCGGCGTGGTCCGCGCAGAAAGCACTCGCGCGCCCCGCACGCGAACCGAGAATGTAGAGGCGCGCTTCCGGATACAGGCTTGCAAGCGCTTCCACGTGCGACGCCGCCTGCTTTCCGGTGCCGATCACGAGCACTTCGCGCGGAACATCGGCGGCCAGCGCGCGTATCGCGAGCATGGAGACTGCGGCCGTTCGGCGACCCGTGACCGTGGGACCGTCGAGCATGAACTGGGGCACGCCTGTCGCGGCGTCGAAAGCGGTGACCTGACCGTGAATCGTCGGCAGGCCGCGTGCGCCATTGCCCGGGCACACGTTCACGAGTTTATGCATGGCGATATCGGCAGCCGTTGCGGGCATTGAGAGCATCACTCCGCCGTGCGCGAGCGGGACAACCATCCGCTCGGGACTCGCTATGCGGCCGGCTGCATAATCGAGCATGGTCGCGGCGAGCGCGTCCGCCAAGCGGTCGTAAGGCAGAAGGCGCGCGGTTTGCGCCGCGTCGAAAAAGGGAATTGCGCCAGCTGTGTCGATCATCGTGCGGTTCGCCTCTGGAATGGTTGTGCCAACGTGATGTCCTCAAACCCTCGACCATTCTAAAGGCCGCGCGGCTCGTGTCATAAAGCGCGCGGCTTCATACAATGAATGACGCGCAATGACGCCAAACGACGCGTAAGGCGGTGTCACACGGCTGCCATGCGGGAACGTCACCATCGGGCGTTCAGCGCCGCCCGCATACTGCACCCAAGAAGCAGGCCATAGCACGCACATGGAGTATTCAATGACCACGACGGACAAGCAGCGCCGCTTTCACGCCGACCTGATCGACAGCTACGACGAAGAGTTCGAGATGGAGATCGACGATCGCTTCCTCGATGGCGAAGCGGCGTTCTCGGACGAAGAGCGGCAGCTTCGCAAGACTTATTTCCGCGAGTTGTTCCGGCTGCAGGGCGAGTTGGTGAAGCTACAGGACTGGGTGGTCCATACCGGCCACCGGCTTGTCGTGATCTTCGAAGGGCGCGATGCCGCCGGCAAGGGCGGCGCGATCAAACGCATCACGCAGCGGCTCAATCCGCGTGTCTGCCGCGTCGCCGCCCTCCCCGCGCCCAACAACCGCGAGCGCACGCAATGGTACTTTCAGCGATACGTCTCGCACTTGCCCGCGGGCGGCGAGATCGTGCTGTTCGACCGAAGCTGGTACAACCGCGCGGGCGTCGAGCGCGTGATGCACTTCTGCACCGACGAAGAGTATGAGGAATTCTTTCGCTCGGTACCGGAGTTCGAGAAGATGCTCGTGCGTAGCGGCATCCAGATCATCAAGTACTGGTTCTCGATCACCGACGACGAACAGGAAGTGCGCTTTCAGGCGCGAATCGAAGATCCCCTCAAGCAGTGGAAGCTGAGTCCGATGGATCTGGAGAGCCGCCGTCGATGGGAAGCGTACACGGCCGCGAAGGAAGTCATGCTGCAACGCTCGCATATTCCCGAAGCGCCGTGGTGGGTCGTGCAGGCTGTCGACAAGAAGCGCGCGCGCCTCAACTGCATTCATCACCTGTTGAGCCAGGTGCCGTATCACGAGATAGAACACCCGCCAATCACGCTGCCCGAGCGTGTGTTCAATCCCGATTACTTGCGTCAGCCCGTGCCGGAATCGATGTACGTTCCCGAAGTGTATTGAGTAAGTTCAGCAGCAGTGACGGCAGGCGATGCGCTCCACCGCCGCGCCGCCACGCTGACGCAGCGCCGCCTGATGCATGAAATGATAGGCGTGCTGCGAGCCTCTCAGCAGCATCACGAATGCGACTTGCGCGAGGTTGAAGTCGAGCGACACCATCAGGCGCGTTAGAAGAAGCAGTGGCAGGACCACTGACGGTTGATATAGCTGTCTTTCGATCAAGGCTCTCATTGCACGCTCCCGTTCCCATGATTCAAATTCTAGGGATCGCGTCGCACGGGATAAATGGGCGCCAGGTGAAGACATATGTTCCTCGCGACGAACAATCGGCTTCATAGCAAAAAGCCCCGCTTGGAGCGGGGCTTTGAGCACTGACATTACTTCTGCGCGAGGCTCGGTTCAGGCACGGGCGTAGGCACTGCATCGCCCCAGCCGCCGCCTAAAGCCCGAACGAGATTGACCGTCGATACCGCCTGCGCTCCCGCGAGTTGAACCGCCGCGCGCTGCGATTGCAGCACCGTGCGCTCCGCGTCGATCACGTCGAGATAGTTCACCGCGCCTTCGGTGTACTGCGTGCGCGACAGTTGCGCGGCGCGTACCGACGCATTCACCGCATCCGCTTGCGTCGCCGTCTGCGTCTCCAGAATGCGCAAGTCCGACAGGTTGTCCTCGACTTCACGAAACGCCACGAGCACTTGCTGACGATAATTCGCCACGTCCTCTTCGTAGATGGCGCGCGCATTGGCAAGATTGCCCTTGCGACGCCCGCCGTCGAAGATAGGCAGATTCAGCATGGTGCCCGCGAACGGTCCCAGCAGGAACGTGCGGCTCGACCAGTTGAAGAGATCGCCGAGCGTGGCCGATTCAAACCCGCCCGAGCCTGTCAGCGTGAGCGACGGAAAGAACGCCGCCTTCGCGACGCCGATGCGCGCGTTGGCCGCCGCCATCGACCGCTCGGCAGCCGCAATGTCCGGGCGACGTTCAAGCAGCGAAGACGGCAAGCCGGGCGGCACGTGCACGGTGACAGGCTTGAGCGGATTAGCGGCCATCGAAAACTCGGCGGGCGTCTTGCCGAGCAACACCGCGAGAATATGCTCCGATGCCGCCCGCAGCCGTTGCACCGTCATCGCATCCGAACGCGCGGTCGCGAGTTCCGACTTGGCGCGTGCGACATCCAACTCGCTGATATCGCCTTCGGCGAACCGTCGCTCTGCGAGCTTCAGTGCTTCCTCACGCAACTTCACGGTGCGCGTGTACACGTCCAGTTCGGCATCGCGCTCGCGCAGCTCGAAGTAGTTCTGCGCGACGTCCGCCTGCAACGCGAGCTGCACTGAACGGAACAACGCTTCGCTTTGCTGCGTGTCGGCGTTGGCGGCCTGCACGGTATTCGACACGCGCCCGAACAGATCCACCTCGTACGACACGCTGGCCTGCGCGCGCCACAACGTCTGCGCCGGAACGTTCGCGTTCGGAGGCAGGAATTGCGATGCGGGCGAGAACTTCTCGCGCGTCGGACCGAAGCCTGCGTCGAGTGTCGGAAAGAGTCCCGCGCGCGCGGTCTGATTGATCGCCCGGGCTTCCTTCACGCGCGCCGCCGCGGCTTTCAGGTTCTGATTCGCTTCTTGCGCCTGACGTTCCAGATCGTTCAGCGTGGCGTCGTCGAAAAGCGTCCACCATTCGCCGCGCATCATCTCTTCCGAAGGCTGCGCGGTCTTCCAGGTGCCCGCTTCCGATGGCGACAGCGTCGGCGTTTCCTTATAGGCGCTCGGCGCGTTGACGTCCGGCTTTTCGTAAGTGGGCGCGAGCGAACATCCCGCGACCACCAGCAACGCGCTCATCAGCGCCGGCAAACCCAGCCATTTTTGTATAGGCATCTTGTTCATTGTCGACCTCATTGCGCCTCGTACGAAGCGCCGATACCGCGCATCTGCGGATGCGTGCCATGCTTGTCCGTCACATGTTCGGTGCGGCTCAGCTTGCGCAGAATCACGTAGAACACCGGCGTGAGCATCAGGCCGAAGAGCGTCACGCCCAACATGCCGAAGAACACCGCGACGCCCATGGCGTGCCGCATTTCAGAGCCTGCACCCGACGACAACACCAGTGGCACCACGCCCATGATGAACGCGATGGACGTCATCAGGATCGGACGCAGACGCAGGCGGCTGGCTTCGATCGCGGCCTGCACGATGGAGCGCCCCTGCATCTCGAGTTCGCGTGCGAATTCGACGATCAGAATCGCGTTCTTCGCGGACAAGCCCACGAGCACCATCAAGCCGATCTGCGTGAAGATGTTGTTGTCGCCGTCGGTGAGCCATACGCCGATGAGCGCAGACAAGATACTCATCGGCACGATGAGGATGACCGCGAGCGGCAGCGTCAGGCTTTCATACAGCGCGGCGAGAACGAGGAATACGAGCAGCACGCTGATCGGGAACACCCACAGCGCAGCGTTGCCCGCGAGGATCTGCTGATACGTGAGATCGGTCCATTCGAACTTGATCCCGCGTGGCAGCACTTCCGCGGCGATGCGTTCGGCTGCTGCCTGCGCCTGTCCCGAGGAATAGCCGGGCGCCGGACCGCCGTTGATGTCCGCTGCCGTATAACCGTTGTAGCGCACCACCATTTCGGGGCCATACGTGGGCGAGACTTTCACGAGCGAAGACAAAGGCACCATGTCGCCATTCGCGTTACGCGTCTTCAGCAGGCCGATGTCCTCAGGATTTGCGCGGAACGGCGCATCCGCTTGCACGCGCACCTGATACACGCGGCCGAAGCGATTGAAGTCGTTCACGTACAGCGAGCCGAGATACACCTGCATGGTGTCGAACACATCGGTGACGGAGACGCCCAGTTGCTTCGCCTTCACGCGATCCAGATCGACGTTCAATTGCGGCACATTGATCTGATAGCTGGAGAACGTCGGCCCCAGTTCCGGCGTTTGCGATGCACGCTTGATGAACGCTTGCGTGGCATCGGCGAGCGCCGCATAGCCGAGCGCACCGCGATCTTCGAGCTGCATCTTGAAGCCGCCGAGCGTGCCCAAGCCCAGCACCGGCGGCGGCGGGAACACGGCGATGAACGATCCCTTGATGCCCGCGTACTTCTGATTCAGCGCGCCTGCGATCGCGTTCGCGGAAAGCGCCTTGTCATGCACGCGGTCCTTGAACGGCTTGAGCGTGACGAACACGATGCCCGCGCTCGACGAATTCGTGAAGCCGTTCACCGACAAGCCCGGGAACTCCACCGCGCTTTCCACGCCCGGCTGCTTCAGCGCGATGGCGCTCATTTCGCGGATCACGCCTTCGGTGCGGTCGAGCGATGCGCCGTTCGGCAACTGAGCGAAGCTGATCAGATACTCCTTGTCCTGCGCGGGCACGAAGCCGCCCGGCACGATCTTGCCCATCAATACAGCGCCGCCGAGCAGCACCGCATAGAGCACCATCATGATCGCCTTGCGGTTGATGACGCTTTTCACGCCCTTGCTGTAGGACTCGGAACCGCGATGAAACACCGCGTTGAAGCGCCGGAAGAAGCCACCGAACACGCGATCCATGGCGCGCGTGAGCCAGTCCTTCGGCTCGTCATGACCCTTGAGCAGCAGCGCGGCCAGCGCGGGCGAGAGCGTCAGCGAGTTGAACGCGGAGATGACCGTCGAGATGGCGATGGTCATCGCGAACTGCTTGTAGAACTGGCCCGTCAAGCCGGACATGAACGCGAGCGGCACGAACACGGCCACGAGCGTCAGCGCAATCGCGATGATCGGCCCGCTCACTTCGCGCATGGCCTGATACGTCGCCTCTCGCGCGGACAAGCCCGCTTCGATATTGCGCTCGACGTTCTCGACCACCACGATCGCGTCGTCCACGACGATACCGATGGCGAGCACCATGCCGAAGAGCGACAGCGCGTTGATCGAGAAACCGAATGCTAGCAACAGCGAGAACGTACCGACGATCGACACCGGCACGGCAAGCAGCGGAATGATCGACGCGCGCCACGTCTGCAAGAACACGATCACCACGAGCACGACGAGCGCAATGGCTTCCGCGAGCGTATGGATCACGGCTTCGATACTCGAACGCACGAACTGCGTCGGGTCATAGACGATCTGATATTCGAGGCCTGCGGGCATGTCCGCCTGCAGTTCCTTCATCGTCTTGCGCACTTCGTCGGAGATTTGCAGCGAGTTCGCGCCCGGCTGCTGATTGATCGCGATAGCCACTGCGGACTTGTTGTCGAGCAACGAGCGCAAGCCGTATTCGGACGCCGCCAGTTCGACACGCGCGACATCGCCGAGATGCGTGACCGCGCCGTCCGGGGATGTTTTCAGCACGATATCGCGGAACTCGGACTCGTTCTGCAAGCGGCCGCGCGCATTCACGTTCAGTTGCAGCGGCACGTTAGGCAGCGTGGGCGAACCGCCGATCACACCGGCCGCGACCTGCACGTTCTGCTCGCGAATGGCGTTGACGACGTCGGTCGCCGTCAGGCCGCGCTGCGCCACCTTTTGCGGATCGAGCCATACGCGCATCGAGTAATCGCCCGAGCCCCACAGTTGCACTTCGCCGACGCCGGCGATACGTTCGAGCCGGTCCTTCACGTTGATCAGCGCGTAATTGCGCAGATACGTCATGTCGTAACGGCCGTTGGGCGAGTTCAGGTGGACCACCATCGTGAGCGTGGGCGACGACTTGATCGTCGTGACGCCGAGCCGCTGCACGTCTTGCGGCAGACGCGGCAACGCCTGATTCACGCGGTTCTGCACGAGCTGCGTGTTCTTGTCCGGATCGGTGCCGAGCTTGAACGTGACCGTGGTCGTCAGGTTGCCGTCGCTGTTGGCCTGCGACTGCATGTAGAGCATGTCCTCTACGCCGTTGATTTGCTCTTCGAGCGGCGAAGCGACGGTCTCGGCGATCACCTTCGGATTCGCGCCCGGATACTGCGCATGCACGACCACCGAAGGCGGCACGACTTCCGGATACTCGGAGATCGGCAGCCTGAACATCGCGATGATCCCGGCCAGCAGCACGACCACCGATAACACGCCCGCAAAAATCGGGCGGTCGATGAAGAATTTGGATATGTTCATGACAGGTTCTGTTCGTTACGAATGACGCGCATCACTGTGCCGATGCGGTCTTCACCGCGGGCGCATCGCCGGCGTTGTTCATGGCGACGGCGTTGACCTTCACGACATCGTTCGGACGCACGCGCTGCAAGCCGTTCACGACGATGCGCTCGCCCGGGGCAAGTCCCTTCGCGATGACGCGCAGGCCGTCATGCGTCTGGCCCAGCGTGACTTCGCGGTATTGCACGCGGTTGTCCTTGTCCACCACCATCACGTACTTCTTGTCCTGATCGGTGCCGATGGCGGCGTCGTCGACGAGCACTGCCGGATGGGGCGTGCCGCCGCCCACCTTGATGCGCGCGTAGAGCCCCGGCACGAGCGAGCCATCCGGGTTGTTGAAGCGCGCACGCACGCGGATGGTGCCGGACGTCGTGTCGAGCCGGTTATCGACCGAATCGACGACGCCTTCACGCGAATAGCCGTCCTCGTTAGCGAGGCCCAGCGAGACAGGCACGGTGCTGCCCGCATCGCGGCCGAGATAGCGCAGGTACGTCTGCTCGTCCACATCGAACGATGCGTAAATCGGCGAGACGGAGACGAGCGTCGTCAGAAGCGGCGCATTTGCGCCCGTCGAGACGATGTTCCCGACCGTCAGTTCCGCGCGCGAGACGCGGCCCGACACCGGCGCGACGATATGCGTGTACGCGAGGTTGATCTTCGCGGCTTCGAGCGCGGCCTGCGCGGCCTTCAGGTTCGCGACGGCCTCGCGCGCGGCGTTCTGCTTCTCGTCGTAGTCGCGCTTGGCAATGGCGTTGTCCGCGAGCAGACGTTCGGCGCGCGCCGCATCCGTCGACGTATAGCCGTTGCGGGCCTGCGCCGCCGCGAGCTGCGCCTGTGCGCGGTCCACTTCGGCTTCGTAGGGACGCGGATCGATGGTGAAGAGCGGATCGCCCTTCTTCACGAGCGCGCCGTCCTTGAAATGAACGGCGACGATGGTGCCGGGCACGAGCGGACGAATGTCCACGTGATTCACCGCTTCGAGTCTGCCGGAATAGCTTTGCCAATCCGTGATGGTCTTCGACACGACGGTCGCCACGTCCACTTCGGTGGCGGTCGGACCGTGTGCCGCGGCGTGCGCCTGATTGATGGCTGCGTCGCCCTGGCCGCGCCAGACGGTATAGCCGCCCGCGCCTGCGAGAATCAGCGTCGCGCCTAGCGCGGCGTAGATGCGTTTGCGAGTGAACATCATGATGGAAAGCTCCGGTTGCGTTGAGTTCGTATTGTTGTGGTGCGTGGCTTTGCGCTTATATGGTGCGCGCGAGCCGTTTCCTGAAGAACGCGACGACATCCTTCAATGCCGCCGCATGCGCGGCGAGCGCCTGGTGCGACGCCTTGCAATGGCGCGTGACCTCGGTCGGCACGCCCGCCGCAATAAGTTCGGCCGCGTATTTCTCGGCTTCGATATGCAGAAGGTCATGCTCCGCGCTCGCGATCAATGCAGGAGGCAAGCCAGCAAGACGGCGCGATTCGAGCGGCGCGGCATACGGATGCAAACGCTGCGACGGATTCGGCAAGTACGCGCGATAACACCGCGCGCACTCGCTCAGTTCGAGATCGGGGCACAGAACCTTGCGCTCGTCGGCCACGCGCGTCATGCTCGGATCGAGCAGCGGCGCGAGCAGCGCCTGCGCGGACACGCGAATGTCGCCGCGATCGCGGGCGATGGCGGCCACGCACGTCGCGAGATTGCCGCCTGCATCGTGGCCCGCGACGCCCATGCGCTGCGGGTCCGCGCGCTGGCCGCGCGCATGGGCGAAGGCCCATTGCGCCGCGCGATAGCCGTCTTCCGGCGCAGCGGGAAACGGATAGGCCGGCGCGAGCGAATAGCCGACGGACACGACCCACGCCGGCGTATCGCGTGCGATGGTCGAAGCGGCGATGTCGGCATCGTCCAGATTGCCGTGTGTAAAACCACCGCCATGAAAATAGAGCACGATGGGCAAGACAGTGCCATCGGATGCCGGGCGATAGCTGCGCAGCACGATGGGCTGGACGTGCCCTGCGATATGCACCTCTTCGATACACAGTCTCGGGCGTTGCTCCTGATCCAGCAGTGTTGCCATGGTTATTCCGTTTGCACGGCCTTGCGTACGAGGCGTCCGCGCATGAGTTGCGATGGTCCGAATTCTGGAGTCCACGCCTTTTTAGATAAATGCCTATAATCCGGCAACACAATTCGGTCGCCCCGAACAATCGGGGCAATCGTGGCTAGACCGCGCAACTCCATTTTTAGCCACCGCTTAATTCCTCGCTCACTCAGCATCGAAGGTACGAGAACATGGATCGGCTACAAGCAATGCAGGTCTTTACCCGCGTCGTCGACACGAACAGCTTTTCGCGGGCGGCGGATACGCTCAATCTGCCGCGCGCATCCGTGACGACGATCATTCAAAACCTCGAAGCGTTTCTCAACGTGCGTCTGCTTCAGCGCACGACGCGCAGGCTCAATCTCACACCGGACGGCGCGGCTTATTACGAGCGTTGCGTGCGCATTCTCGCGGATATCGAAGAAGCGGAGAGCACGTTCTCGAACAACGGCAAAGGCCCGCACGGCAAGCTGCGCGTGGACATGCCGGGCGCAATCGGGCGTCTGATCGTGATGCCTCAGCTATGCGATTTCCACACGCGCTATCCGGATATCGAACTGATGATGGGCTTCGGCGACAAGCCCGTCGATCTGATTCAGGAAGGCGTCGATTGCGTGATTCGCGTGGGCACGCTGCAGGATTCGAGTCTCGTCGCGCGGCGCATCGGCGTGTTCCAGGGCGTGACGGTAGCGAGTCCGCAATATCTGGAGCGTCACGGCACGCCGCACACGCTCGACGATTTGCAGAACCACACTGCAGTGAATTATTTTTCGAGCCGCACGGGCCGCATCATGGATATGGATTTCGTCGTGGACGGTGAAACCATCGAAGTGAAGATGCGCGGCATGATCGCGGTGAACGACGCCGAAGCGTACTTGAGCTGCGGGCTGAAGGGCGTCGGCATCGTGCAGATCGCGCGTTTCATGGCGCTGCCCTACTTGCGTTCAGGCGAACTCGTCGAAGTCCTGCCGCAATGGAATCCGCTGCCGATGCCTATTTCCGCGGTCTATCCGCACAACCGGCATTTGTCGCCGAAAGTGCGCGTCTTCGTGGACTGGGTCGCCGAGCTATTCGAACGCTGCCCGCTGCTGCAAGGACAGAAGGATGCGGAAGATCGTTGCCTGCCGACGAGCACCGCATCGCCGATGATCGTGCGTCATGGCACGCCCGAAGTGGCAGGCACGGCAGACGTCGTCGTTTAACGAAGCATCGCTGTTCTTCTCTCGCTGTTCTTCTCTCGCTGTTCTTCCCGTCTCTCGAATGCTTTCCATCGCCATGATGGAAAGCATTTCTCTCGTTTCCCGCTTACTTCAATGACGACGCCGCGAGCGATTATTCGCGGATGTCGATAAATCTATTCGCGGATGGGGCATTTATCCGCCCGCACCGCGCGACTACATTTCGTCCTGCCACGACGCATCGCTCGATTGAACAATGCGCCGTATCCCGATGCATATGGAACGGACCGAAAGGAGTCGCAACATGAAGAACTATCTCGTCGCGAGTGTCTCGCTTGCCGCTATCTCTGCCGTCATTTCGAGCACGGCTTTCGCTGAAGGCGGTCAAGGCATCGGCCGCGCGGGGACGTATCTGACTCAGACAACGTCGAGCACGAGCGAAGCACCGAAGACTCGCGCGCAGGTCCGCGCGGAACTTGCAGCGGCTTACTCCGACGGCTCACTGCCGGCGTTGAATCGCAATAGCTATCCGTCGCGCAGCATGTGGGGCGATGCGGTCGCCGCCCAAGCGGAAGCGCGCAATCGCGGGATCGTCGAGTATGCGAATGGCTCGCCGGTGCGAAACAATCTCGTCGCGCGTTGATTTACTTCGCTTACCTAACTATTTCAAATGAGGTCGATCATGTTCGATAACACATCGCTCGAACAATTCTCCATGCTCGACGATTTCGCGCCGACTGCGCCCGTGTGGCGGCCGTTCGTGCAGCCCGCATCGACCGAGGCGTTGCAGGGCGCGCAAGAATGCGGCGAACATGCTGCGATTTCCTGAGCAGGCTTGATCGCGCCCACGCGTTCCTTGGACGCGGGCGCGATTTGGGCTTCAGACAAGCGCGCGCGGCATTGTAGTCGCGTGACGGCAGTTGCGAAGGCGTCGTCGGCGGTCTGCGGCGTCGAGCAAGATGCAAGCCGCGATGTTGCGCTTCGCGCCGGACGTGACGTCGGGCGCGTCAGCCTCGATTCCTCATCACGGTCGTATTCGCGCGAGCGGACCGGACAGCGGTCCGCAGCGGAACTGCTTACACGTTCTCTTCTCGACGGCTTCTAGTCTCGCTCGCGTGGCTTAACGGGCACGGGCCGTATCGGTCCGAGGCCGCGGCGGTGGACCGGGCCGCCGCCTTGTACTGCAGCCCCTGGCGTTGGACCGCGCGCCCGCATCGGCGACTTCTTTGACGCGGTCAGAACGCTATGGCCGGGCTCCGAGCGCCGCCACCGCGCCCCGGTGACCGGGCTGCCAGTCTTCTCGCGCCAGCTGAGTTCCTAGGCGCTCCTTCGTCGCCTGACGCGACCAGCCGACATTGGCCCGGCAAGTGTCAACGGTCGGACCATTGCCGCACTCGCATTCATTCATCCGCTCTCCGACGGGCGTCTGCTCGCGCTCGACTGCCACTTACATGGCCGGCAGCGGGCCGAGGCCGTGCCGGTAGACCGCCGCTCTGCCTTTTCCGACAGGGATCGGCTTGGGGCCACGAGCGGCCATCTGAGCCAGCATGGTCGATCGACTTCCTGCGCCTCAGACGCGATGCCCACACAAGCAAATCAAAACGGCGCGTGGCTCTCTCTCACGGGCAGGGCCCCGATACCCGCATTTCTGCCCGACAAACCCACATCGGACGTGAGGAAAAGCCCGCTGTTTGTCTCTCTATCGCGACTAAACAGCATCGCGCCAACCAGCCCTCGCTCGACCGGGCGACCCGGCGCAAAGCCCCGCCCTACAAGCCTCCGACCGGGTCCACATGCTAACTCGACGGCCCGGCCGTGAGCGCCGTCCGCCGCCCGTTCGGATTATTCGCAGGAACGGGACAGTGTTTTCACCTATGCCGTATTTATCCGAATATGCTTAATGACGTACGTTCTAGGTCGAGTCAAAGCCTGGAACAATGCCATGACAGCTTTTTCGAAAAGAGCGGACCCGTGGTCACAGACCGTCCACCAACTTGAAACGATCCCCGTCGAGTCGGGCCGCACCGCGCCGTCGCAGAAGACGGCTCGGGCCGAAAGCGCGTTCCTCGAACGCCTGACCCGCGACTGGAATCGCACGCATCCGCGGGAGTCGAACGACCGCTTGCCTTTTCCGCAAGCCATCGTGCGCGTCATCGAGCGCCCGAGCAGCGCGACCGCGCTCGTTTATTGGTCCGACCCGGGAACGTGCCATTACGGCTATCAGGGCTGGCGCGCCACCACCGCATCCGGCGACGGCGTGTGCTCGCTCTCGGGCATGCCGATCCATCGCGGGGACCAGGTTTATCGGCCGTCGCAGCGCGATCCGAAGCCCCAGAACGCATCGGCGATGATTCTCGCCGCCGCGATGCCCAAGACCGAGGAAGTCGAAGCCGACGTCCACGGCTGACCGGCGCAGGCGGCGGCCGCACCGCCGCTTGCGGTCAGTAACCGACGGTGAACCGCTGCTTGATATGCGCCCCGCGCTCGAATTCGTCGAGGAACGCGATCGCGAAATCGTCGAAGGAAATCCAGCTCCGGCCGTTAGCATCGACCAGTAGTTCGTCTACGCCAATGCGGAACCGCTGCGTGCGCGGGCCGCTCACGAACTCCGCCGACGGCGACACGAACGTCCAGTTCAGCTCGCGGTCGCGGCGCAGGGCGTCGAGAAACGCGGCGCCTGCTGTCGCTTCCGCTCGGTAGGAGTCGGGAAAGCCCGGCGCGTCGAGAACGCGCTGGCCGGGCGCCAGATACAGACTGCCCGCGCCGCCCACGACGAGCAGCCGCTCCACCCCCGCGCGCTTCACCGCGCCCACGATCGCGCTCTCGGGCACCGTCGAGAAACGCGTCGCGCTGAAGACGGCGTCGTGGCCGGCGATGGCATCGGCGAGCGCGTCGAGATCGAGTGCATCCACGTTTCGCGCGTCGAGACCTTCGCGCTTTTCCAGCTTCGACGTGTCGCGGGCGAGGGCCGTCACGGCGTGTCCGCGCCGCAACGCTTCGTGCGTGAGCCGGCTTCCGACATTGCCGGTGGCGCCGATGATTGCGATCCTGCTCATGTTTTTTCTCCTTGTTTTGTCGCGTGCGCATGGCCATCGCGCCGGCCTCTCGCGCCGGGTGCGAATAAGGAACGGCGAGTGAGCGGTCCTGATGCTTCGGATTCCTTCCCGCGAACAGCCCATGCTGAGTACGATCGTACGCTACGCCGCTTCTGGAGCGGCACGCCCGTTTGCGGCGGATGCAATTTCCGCGCCGCTTTGCCGCATCCGCATCCGATACCGCTACGCGAGCGTCATAAGAAAAACTCGCTTCGGCCGGCGCGCGCCGCCGTTACACTAGAGCCCCCGCGCTCTTCGACAACTGCGTCATGACGGCGAATACCGGCGCGCCGGACGCGAAAGTTTCGGATGCGTGCTCAATCGAAGTCGTCAATTTGTCACGACACTGGTTTATCTTGCAGGTCCTCGCCGCTCCCTTACCGGAAAGGAGTTAATCGTGAAGAATCCGCAATTGCAGAGTGCCATCGAAGGACGCAACAATCCGGCAGGCGAGACTGCCTACGAGCCGATTCCGGTCGGCGCTGCGCCCGCCGAGTCGGCCGAGAAAACGGGCTACTCGGATTCGCTGGACATTCCGCTCAATTACGGCATTGTGATGGACGCTCTCAGGGACGCAGTGCGCGCGAATCTCTGAGCGTTCGAATCCCTCATCCGAAAGCGCCCCCGAGCCGGGGCGCTTTTTTTTCGCCGGGCCGGTTCGTGGCGCGCTGTCGTGCGCGTGCGCTCGTTCACATGGGTGACAGACGATTTATCGCCTACGATGTAGGGAAGCTCTCTAGACGGAAGCGCGCAGACGCCCGGCGGCCGCGCCGTACGGGCGCTACGCGTGCCTCGGCGTGAACTCCAGCCCCACGCGCCGGCAGGACCCATGCCACATGAACTCCACCTTCAAGGACCGGCGCGAGGCCGGCCGCGAACTCGCCACGCTGCTCGCGGACTACGCGAACCGCGACGACGTGATCGTGCTCGGCCTTCCGCGCGGCGGCGTGCCGGTAGCCTTCGAAGTGGCGAGCGCGCTGGGCGCCGCGCTGGACGTGCTCATCGTGCGAAAACTGGGCGTGCCGTCGCAACCCGAGCTTGCGATGGGCGCGATCGCATCCGGCGACGCCTTCTTTCTCGATGACCGCATCGTCGCCTATGCGGGGGTGAGCAAGCCCGAAGTCGACGCCGTGATCGAAAGCGAGCGCGCCGAATTGGCCCGGCGCGAAGCGATGTATCGCGGATTGCGTCCGCCGCTCGATACCGCCGGCAAGGTCGCAATCGTCGTGGACGACGGCATGGCCACCGGCGCCACTCTGCGCGCGGCCGCGATATCGCTGCGCAACGGCGGCGCCCCGCCCGCGCGGGTGATTGCGGCGTTGCCGGTCGCGCCGCTGGATGCGGCGTCGCGTTTCACCGAAGTCGTCGATTCATGCGTCTGCGTGCTTCAGCCGCGTCACTTCATGGGCGTCGGGCAGTTCTACATCGACTTCGAGCAGACGAGCGACGACGAAGTGCGCGCGCTCCTAGGACTCAGCGCCTAGCGCGTCCACGGAGCGTCGCGTTCGGCATGCGTCGCGCCGTACTTCTCCCGTGCGAGCCGCAGCACCGCGCGCTCGATCAGGCCGTCGTCCGCCAGGGCTTTCAGCGCCGAAAGCACGATGGCCACGCGATCCACTTCGAAGAAGGCGCGCAGCGACTGCCGCGTGTCGCTGCGCCCGAACCCGTCCGTGCCGAGCGTCACGTAACGGCGCGGCACATAGGCGCGGATTAACTCGGGCACCGCGCGCACGTAGTCGGTCGCGGCGATCACCGGCCCGCGCGATGCCTGAAGCGCACGCGTCACATAGGGCGTCGGCGCGTCGTCGGAGAGGCGGTCCATGCGCTCGCACGCCGCGCCATCGCGATGCAGTTCCGCATAACTCGTCACGCTCCACACGGCCGCCGCGATGTTCCAGTCGGCTTCGAGCATGGCGCGCGCGGCGATCGCCTCGTTCAGAATCGCGCCCGAACCGAGCAGTTGCACCTGAGCGCGACTCGCCTCGTCGTCGCCGGAAATGCGGTGGATGCCGCGCAGAATGCCTTCGCGCGTGGCCGCATCGAGCGTCTTGCCGGGCGCGGAGGGTTGCGCGTAGTTCTCGTTCGTGACGGTGACGTAGTAGAAAACGTCGCGTTGGCGCGTCAACATCTCCTGCATGCCCTCGTCGACGATCGCCGCGACTTCGTACGCGAACGCCGGATCGTACGCGCGGCAGTTCGGAATGGTCGATGCCGTCAGATGACTCGTGCCGTCCTGATGCTGCAAGCCCTCGCCGCCGAGCGTCGTGCGCCCGGACGTCGCGCCGATCAGAAAGCCGCGCGAACGCTGGTCCGCCGCCGCGAAAATCAGATCGCCGATGCGCTGAAAGCCGAACATCGAGTAGTAGATGTAGAACGGCAGCATCGGCAGGTCGTGGACGCTATACGACGTCGCCGCCGCGATCCACGACGAAATCGCGCCCGCCTCTGAGATGCCCTCCTCGAGAATCTGCCCGCGCGTGTCCTCGCGGTAGTAGAGCATCGAGCCCATGTCTTCCGGCTCGTAAAGCTGGCCGAGCGGCGAATAGATGCCCACTTGCCGGAACAGATTCGCCATGCCGAAGGTGCGCGCCTCGTCGGCCACCACCGGCACGATGCGCGGGCCGAGCGTCGCGTCCTTCATCAGACTGCCGAGCATGCGCACGAACGCCATGGTCGTGGACATCTCCTTGCCGGCGCTGTCGAGCGCGAATTGCGCCCAAGTGCCGAGCGCGGGCGGCACGAGCGATTCCGACGCCTTCGGGCGTCGTCGCGGCAGGTAGCCGCCGAGCGCCGCGCGGCGTTCGTGCAGATAGCGCATCTCCGGCGCGTCGTCGGCGGGCTTGTAGAACTTCAGCGCCTCGACGTCGGCATCGGAAAGCGGCAGGCGAAAGCGGTCACGGAACGCCTTCAGGTCGTCCAGATCCAGCTTCTTCTGCTGATGCGTGGTCATGCGGCCCTGCCCGACCGTTCCCATGCCGAAGCCTTTCATCGTCTTCGCGAGGATCACCGTCGGCTGGCCAGCGTGCGCCAGCGCCTTCGCATAGGCCGCATGCAGCTTGCGCACGTCGTGGCCGCCGCGCCGCAAACGGTCGATGTCTTCATCCGACAAATGCGCGGCAAGCGCGGCCAGTTCCGGGTTTTGGCCGAAGAAGCGCTCGCGGTTGTAGCGGCCGTCGTTGGCGGAGAACGTCTGAAACTGGCCGTCGACGGTATGGGCGAACGCGCGCAGCAGCGCGCCGGTGCGGTCGCGGGCGAAAAGCGCATCCCAGTCCGATCCCCACAGCACCTTGATGACATTCCAGCCCGCGCCGGTGAACTGCGCTTCGAGTTCGTCGACGATGCGCCCGTTGCTGCGCACCGGCCCGTCCAGCCGCTGCAGATTGCAGTTGATGACGAACACGAGGTTGTCGAGCCGTTCACGCGAAGCCAGCGACAGCGCGCCGATCGACTCGGGCTCGTCCATCTCGCCATCGCCGAAAAAGCCCCAGACCTTGCGCCCTTCCGTCTGCTTCAGGCCACGGTTCTCCAAATAGCGCATGAAGCGCGCTTGGTAGATGGAGTTGATCGGCCCGATGCCCATGGAGCCGGTCGGAAACTGCCAGAAATCAGGCATCAGCCACGGATGCGGATACGAGCACAGCCCCGGCCCGCCGATCTCGCGCCGGTAGTGCTGCAAGTGCGCTTCATCGAGGAAGCCTTCGAGAAAGGCTCTCGCATACACGCCCGGCGACGAGTGTGGCTGAAAGTAGACGAGATCGCCGCCGTGGTTCTCTCCCGCTGCGCGAAAGAAGTGGTTGAAGCCCACTTCGAAGAGATCCGCGGCCGACGCGTAGCTCGCAATATGGCCGCCGAGTTCGCCGTAGGCGCGGTTCGCGCGCACCACCATCGCCAGCGCGTTCCAGCGCAGCACGCCGGCGAGCTTCTCTTCGATGTCGAAGTTGCCCGGATACGGCGGCTGCTGTTCGACAGGAATGGTGTTGGCGTACGGCGTCGCGCGCGCCCGCGCCGATTCGACGCCGACCGACAGCGCGTGCTCCGCGAGGCGGTCGAACAAATATTGCGCGCGCTCCTTGCCGACGTGGGCCACCACCGCGTCGAGCGCATCGAGCCACTCGGCTGTTTCGCCGGGGTCGGCGTCTTCACGCCCCCGCGCAAGAGAAAGAAGCTGACTGGTTCCGTTCGACAAGTCGGTCATGGCGCGGCTCCGCTGGCAGGGCTAGTATCAGTCGAGGATAACCAGTCGCGCGCAGAATGTGCATCTCATTTGGCTATGAGATCGCTTTGCGGTAGTGTTCTTATTCTGCGAAAACGCGCAAAACAGGAACGTCTCGACTATGAGCACCCAGGCGAAGCAGCGGTTAGACCGCATCGACATCGGCATTCTCAACGCGCTTCAGCACAATGCGCGCATCACGAATTCGGAGCTTGCGCGCGCCGTCAATCTGTCGCCGACGCCGTGCTTCAATCGCGTGCGGGCGCTGGAGAAAGCCGGGCTTTTCAGGCAACACGTCACGCTGCTCAGTCCCGAGGCGCTGGGACTCAGCATCAACGTGTTCATTCAAGTGAGTCTGGAGAAGCAGATCAAGGACGCGCTGGCGCGCTTCGAGCAGGCGATCAGCGAGCGCCCGGAGGTCATGGAGTGTTATCTGATGACCGGCGATGCCGACTATCTGCTTCGCGTGGTGCTGCCCGACGTGGCGGCGCTGGAGCGCTTCATTCTGGAGCGGCTCACGAAGATGCCGGGCGTGTCGAATATCCGCTCGAGCTTTGCCCTCAAGCAGGTGCGCTACAAGACGGCGCTGCCGCTGCCTGCGTCCGGCCTGACGTTGCCCGAGCCGAAGAACGGAGAGGAAGACTGGGCGTGACTTGTCCTACTACAAAGGCTCCCGGAAAAGGGAGCCTTCGAACAACCGGGGTTCGCTCTCACGAAGAGAGCGGCGACCTTACGCCGAGATGTTGATATCGACGGTCGTGTTGGTCGACGACGAGCTCGACGCCTTGGCCGTGCCGCCAGCGATGTTTGCTTGAGCCAGAGCAGCGCGTTCGATCTTTTGCATTTGCATACCTTCTTGGATAACGGTTGAAGCGATAGTGCTGTAACGCCGACGTCGCAGCTTTAAGCCGTGATCGTGACGGAGACGTTGGTGGTCGACGAAGACGTGCTCGACGCCTTGGCGGTGCCACCAGCGATGTTTGCCTGAACCAGAGCTGCGCGGTCGATTTTTTGCATGAGAGTGCTTCTCGCTTGAAACAGAAAAATGTAGGTAATACGCCGGAAGAGATCTGCGCTGCGCGCAATCCCGGCCAGCGCCGCCCTCAGTCACGACGACTATTCGTTTTGCACAACGAACGGATAACTGCATTCGCGATCGACTGAGTGGGAGAAAGTCTATCGAAGTCGCCCCCGGAACTGAACGCTGAAAAGTCTGAACTATCGAAGCTATTCTGTGCTGCTTCGCTGCGCGGACGTTTTATAGCAGCCGTCCGGAGACAGTTTCTGCACGCAATATGCGCAAAGGCAGCAGAATGCCCATTCCGGCAATCACTCGTCAGGAACATGAGCTCAACCTCACTGCCAGAAGCGCCTTCATGGCAAGACGTCGTCGATCAGACGGCGCGCGCGCTCGCGTGCGGCGCGCTGCGTCCGTTCGAGACGATCGAGCGCGTCGTCGAGGAAGGCGGCGTGCGCTTTCTCGTGCGGCAAGCGGCCAATCTCGCGCGCAAGGACGAGGCCGCGAAGCTCGCGGCCAAGTCTGCCACCGATGCTGCAAGCGCGTGGCGCGATCCGTTCTCGCCATGCGAGGACGCGTTGCGCGTCGGCGATATCGGCGAGAGGCACTTTCTGTTGCTGAACAAGTTCAATGTCATTGCGCACCATCTGCTGATCGTGACGACGCAGTTCGAGCCGCAAGAAGCCCTTCTCGACACGGACGATTTCGCCGCCCTGCTCGCGTGCCTGAACCCGTACGACGGGCTCGGCTTCTACAACGGCGGCGCCGTCGCCGGATCGAGCCAGCCGCACAAACACATGCAGATGGTGCGGCTGCCGCTCGATGGTCTTCGAGCGCCCATTGAACCGTTGATCGCTAACGCGCGAAACGGCGCGATCTTCCGCGTGCCGGGGCTCGCGTTCGGTCACGCGGCGGCGTGGCTCGACGACTCGTCCGGGAACACGCCGCACCGCGCGCACGACACTTATCGACGGTTACTGGACGCAATCGGCGTCGAACCGCTGGACGTCGCCGGGGCAACGCATCAGGCCGCGCCGTACAACTTGCTTATCACCCGCCGCTGGATGCTCGCCGTGCCGCGCACGGTGCCCGACGTCGAAGGCATCGCAATCAACGCGCTCGGCTTCGCCGGTTCGTTTTTCGTGCGGGACGACGCCCAGCGCCGCATCGTCGAGACGCTCGGGCCGATGAACCTGCTCGCCCGCGCCGCGCGGGCTTGAAAAGCGCCGGCGCGGCCCGCATGTCGCCTCTCGAATATCGGGAGTCCAACATGGGAAGCCGGCCACAATTCATCGACGATCTTGCGCGCGGCCCGCAAGACGCCCCGCAGTCACAGCCGCAGCCGCTCGACGACACTCCGCTGCTCGACGCGTATTCGCGCACGGTGATCGGCGCGCTCGAACGCGTGCAGCAGGCCGTCGTTTTCATTTCGGTCGAGCGCGAACTGGCCGATGCCCGCGGCGCGCGCCGTCAGGCGGGCGGCACCGGCTCGGGGTTCATCTTCACCCCCGACGGTTATCTGCTGACCAACAGCCACGTCGTTCACGGCGCGACGCGCATTACCGTGACGCTCGCTGACGGCGCGCACTTTCACGCCGATCTCGTCGGCGACGATCCGGGCAGCGATCTCGCGGTGCTGCGCATCGGCTCGCCGGAGCCGCTGCCGCATGTCGAGCTCGGGGAATCCGGGAAGCTGCGGGTCGGCCAGATCGCAATCGCGGTGGGCAATCCGCTCGGCCTTGCGCAGACGGTGACGACAGGCGTCGTCTCGGCGCTCGGACGGTCGCTTCGCTCGACCTCCGGCCGCATGATCTACGATGTGATCCAGACCGATGCCGCGCTCAATCCCGGCAACTCGGGCGGTCCGCTCATCAATTCGGCGGGACAGGTGATCGGCGTGAACACGGCCATTATTTCGGGCGCGCAGGCCATTTCGTTCGCGACTGCCATCGATACGGCCAAGTGGGTCATCATGCAGATTTTCGCGTACGGACGCGTCCGGCGCGCCTACATCGGCGTGGCGGGAACGACCGCGCCGGTGTCGCGGCGCGTGCAACGCTTCTTCGGGCTGACCTCGGCGAGCGCGGTCCACGTGATGGAAGTCGTCAAGGGCAGTCCGGCCGCGCTGGGCGGGCTGCGCACGGGCGACCGTATCGTTGCGGTGGATGGCGTGAGCGTCGATAGCGTCGACGGTTTGCAGCGCGCGCTGGATGCATCGCGTATCGAGCGCGCGGTGAAGGTCGCGGTGCTGCGCGGCACGCAGATGATCGATGTCGACGTGACGCCGGTCGAGCAGACGGGATGATGGTTGGCGGGCGGCGCCCGACGCGCGCCGCTCAACTGAATCCACGGCGCCGGGAGCGCTTGATATAGTCGCGACGCTCAGGTATCCAATCGATCTCGTTCCTCCATGTTCAAACTCGCCACCTCATTCGCCGTTGCTGTTCTATTGGCCGCGTGCATGTCGCCTGCCCCTTCCGCCACCGGCGTTACTGCAGACCAGCCCGCCCCGCGGGCCAATCCGCAGATAGGACTTCCAAACCCCGCTTCCACGAATTGCATCCGCCGAGGCGGGACGCTGCGAATCGTCGATAGTGGCGACGGCCAGATCGGCATATGCCGCTTTCCAAGCGGCAAGTCGTGCGAGGAATGGGCGCTGCTTCGCGGCCAATGCTCGCCAGATCAGGAGTAACCGGTCCTACCTGGGCGCGTTTCCTCCGTAGCGCAACGCCGGCGCAATTTTGAGATACATCCGATGGCAAGCAAAAGCACACTATCTCAAAATTGAACCTGTCCAAACGCAACCGAGGTAACGAATCATGAGCCCCTTCTTCCTGATCGACGTCGCAGCCCTGTCCCGCCAGTCTGACCTGCGCCGCAATTCCCTTAACCAGGCGGTGCCGACGACGATTCTCGAGACGCTTGCACGCCTGCTCTCTTCGCTTTTTCATTAATCGACGGGCGCATGGCATCAAATGCCGGAGTTCCGAAGTTCGACTTTCGTCTTCGTTTAGCCTGCCTAACGAATTAAAACATTTGATCAAACCGAGGCGAACACATGGACGCCGCTACGCTGATCGTGCGAAGCTTGGCTCCTTTGATTAATACAAAAAAAATCGCCGATGAATCAAATCAACGAGCAAGCCGCACCGGAAACCGACACACGCCCCGCATCATTCCAGCTTGATCGCGACATGGCACTGTTCGTCGGAAAGAACATCGATTACTACAGTCGCAAATGGGTGATTCAAAACCCGCGCACGTCGAAGCTAACCTGGAACGGCGCCGCGTTCCTCTTAGGGCCGGTCTGGCTCGTGTACAGGAAAATGCACTGGCAAGCCGCCGCATACATTGCGATCGCTGTGGCTTGCACCGTAGCGACGTCTTCGCTGAGTGATGGCATCAATCATGCGCTTTCTTACGCGTTTCCGGTGACAATGGGGTTCAGCGGTAATTTAATTTACCTCGCGCACGTCGAGAAGGTTCGCAAGAAGGTCAGCGATTCTCCCTTACCGGCTGAAATACGCGACGCCGAGCTAGTCCGTCGCGGAGGCACGAATCCCGTCGCCGCGTGGCTTCTCGGTATTGCAATTATCGTGCTTACGGCCGTGGCGGTAATCAGCGCGTGAGACAGCGTCTAACTGAGTCGCTATTCAACGTCTGAACAAGTGGACGGCTTCATTTCAGCCAAAAGCGAAAATGCCGTCTCGCGACGGCATTTTCATTCAGCTTCGTTCAATCACGCCTCAAGCAGCGATTCGCGCATGCTCCGTTTCCACGCGATCGTCGCCCGCGTCTTCGCCGTCGTCGTAAAGATGGAGCAGCCGATAGCCGCTCTTATACACCGGCTGCAGGCGGAAGTGATTCACCGGCTCGATCTCCAGCGCGAGACGCAAACGCGACACATGGCTATCTATGGTGCGCGTGGTTTCGCGGAATTCGCGGCCCCAGACCATCGCGAAAATGTGATCGCGCGATAACACGCGGCCGATATTCGAGAAGAATAGCTGCGCCAGCCGGAATTGCGTGCCGCTCAATTGCACCGGGCGGCCGCGCACGGTGACGGTCTGCTGGCGCGAATCGAAGCGATACGGCCCGATCTCCAGGCACGCGCTGGAAGTCGTCGGATACGCGCGGCGCAGCAACGCTTCGACACGCGCGCCGAACTCGCCCGGACGGATGGGATAGACCACGAAGTCGTCCGCGCCCGCCGTCAGCGCGCAGACGACGTTGTGCTCCGCGCCGTCCGCAGTGGCGAACATGACGGGAACGCGCTCGCCGAAGCTCGAGCGCACGGATTTCAGCAGATCGAGTCCGCACAGACCCGTCGAGTTCCAGTCGAGGATCAGCAGATCCACGGTCGAGCGGGACAGCGCCTTGGAAAGCAGCAGGCCGTCGCCGAAGGTGACGACAGTGTGTCCGAGTCGTTTGACGACTTCGGCGATGAGATTTCGGTAACTTGGGTCGGTTTGCAAAACGGCGACGCGCATAGTGTCAAGCCTGATGAGTCTAAGGACATGGGCCGATACCGCTTTCGCGGCATCTCCCCGGGCGTCTCGTTACAAAAAGAGACGGCAAATACAGGCACGCATTCTGGTCAGCGCGACCACCCTTTCCCATCGGACTCCTCCGAAATGTCAACGCATGTAACCGCCGCGCGCCGTCAGTGGCGCGAGCACGCGACATTCGAATGTGATTTTTTGTGTAGTGGCGACTTACATCCTGTAACATGCCGCCTTCGGCTTACATCGAGCCGAAAGTCCCCGCTTCCGCCGCCTTACAGAGACGGCGGAAGCGCAAGCTGCGACACGGCTGTCCGCCGGCATGCGCAGCGCGGTGACGGGCGCGTGTTTCGGACCGCTCCCCAGTCGTTCCCGTTTTCGCGCTCACCCGGCGCATCGGACATCCCGCAGGGCACCGCCTCGTCCCATGCGTCGCTCGACCGCACGCGTGGCTTTTCTCATTACGGGTTCTCATTCGATGCAGGCAACACCTTTCGACGGCGCGTCGCACGCCGCCGGCCGCGCGCTCACGCGCGGCGATTACAAGACGCTCGCGCTCGCCGCGCTCGGCGGCGCGCTCGAGTTCTACGACTTCATCATCTTCGTGTTCTTCGCGCCGGTCATCGGCCAACTGTTCTTCCCGGCGTCCATTCCTGACTGGCTGCGGCAATTGCAGACTTTCGGCATCTTCGCCGCCGGGTATCTGGCGCGGCCGCTCGGCGGTATCGTGATGGCGCATTTCGGCGATCTGCTCGGACGCAAGCGCATGTTCACGCTTTCCGTCCTGCTGATGTCGGTGCCGACGCTTTTGATGGGCCTCTTGCCCACGTACGCGTCCCTCGGTCTCATGGCGCCGGTTCTGCTGCTGGTGTTCCGCGTGATGCAGGGCGCGGCGGTCGGCGGCGAAGTGCCGGGCGCGTGGGTGTTCGTCTCGGAACACGTGCCGCGCCGTCATATCGGCTATGCGTGCGGCACGCTCACGGCGGGCCTGACCGCGGGCATTTTGCTCGGCTCGCTGATCGCGACCGCCATCAACAAGACGTTTGCTCCTGCCGATGTCGCGAGCTTCGCGTGGCGTCTGCCGTTCCTGCTCGGCGGTTTGTTCGGGCTTTGCTCGGTCTATCTGCGCCGCTGGCTGCATGAAACGCCAGTGTTCGCCGAACTGCAGAAGCGCAAGTCGCTGGCGGCGGAACTTCCGCTGAAGGCGGTCCTGCGCGACCACGGCCGCGCCGTCATCGTGTCGATGCTGCTCACGTGGATGCTCTCGGCCGCCATCGTCGTCGTGATTCTGATGACGCCCACGCTGCTCCAGAAGCAGTTCCACATTGCGCCGGCCACGGTGCTGATCGCGAACTGCGCCGCGACGCTCTGCCTCACGGTCGGCTGCGTGCTCGCGGGCGCGATTGCCGGCCGAATCGGCGCGGGCAAGACGCTTTTCGTCGGCGCGTTCCTGCTGGCGGGCTCGTACTACGCGCTGTTCCAGCAAGTCGCAGTCGATGCCTCGACGCTGCTGCCGTGGTACGCGCTCACGGGCTTTACGGTCGGCGTGATCGGCGCGATTCCGTTCGTGATGGTCAAGTCGTTCCCGCCCGCCGTGCGCTTTTCGGGCATCTCGTTCTCGTACAACGTCGCGTATGCAATCTTCGGCGGACTCACGCCGATCGTCGTTTCGCTGATGATGAAATCGAGCCCGGCCGCGCCCGCGCTGTATGTCGGCGCGCTGTGCGTGGTCGGCGCGGTGACCGCGCTCTTCATCAAGGAAGCGCGCTGAACCCGCAAGCCGGTTCGTCGTGACGGAAAGACAATGGCGCACCCCTCGGCGGTGCGCCATTTTCATTTCAGGCGAGGCCGAAACATCCCGCGCGTCACGCGCCTACGATGAGCGGCATGAACTCGAACCTGTCTTCCCGCCAGTTGTGCGTCGTCGCCGCAACGAGCGTCGGCTTCGTCGTCTCGCAGCTCGATGTTTCGATCGTGAATGTCGCGCTCGCGAGCATTGCACATGATCTCGGCGCGAGCGTCGCGAGCCTGCAATGGACCGTGGACGCCTACGCGCTCGCATTCGCCGCGCTGATGCTTTTGGCCGGCTCGCTCGGCGACCGGCTCGGCGCGCGGCGGCTGTTTGTCGGCGGCCTCGCGGTCTTCGCGTTCGCTTCGCTCGTCTGCGCCTTTTCGCGCGATGCCGCGCAGCTGATCGCGGCGCGCGCAATCCAGGGCGTCGGCGCGGCAGCGATGCTGCCGAATTCGCTCGCGCTGCTGAACGCCGCGTGCGGCCACGATCGGCGCGTGCGGGCGCGCGCGGTCGGACTATGGACGGCGGCGGGCGCGGTGTCCATCGCGGCAGGCCCGATTGTCGGCGGTGCGCTGATCGCGACGTTCGGCTGGCGCAGCATCTTCTGGGTCAATCTGCCGATCTGCGCGGCGGGCGTCGCGGCGACGCTCGCATGGGTGGACGAGTCGCCGTCGCACGGGCGCGGCGACGGCATCGACGTGAGCGGCCAGGCGCTCGCCATCGTGGCGCTCACGGCGCTGGTCGGCGCGGTGATCGAGGCGCGGCCGCTCGGGCTGTCGCATCCGCTCGTGACCGGCGCATTCGTGATCGCGGCGACGGCGACGGCCGCGTTCATCGCAGTCGAGAGAAAAAGCCGCGCGCCGATGCTCCCGCTCGCGCTCTTTAGCGAACGCACGTTTAGCGCTGCGGTGCTGTTCGGCATCGCCGTGAACTTCACCTACTATGGAAGCGTGTTCGTGCTGAGTCTGTATCTGCAACGCGTGCTCGGCCTGACGCCGTTGCAGACCGGCCTCGCGTTCTTGCCGCTCACGGGCGGCTTCCTGCTGTCGAATCTCGCGAGCGGTCCGGTGGTGGCGCGCTTCGGCTCGCGCGGCCCGATGATCGCCGGCGCCTTGCTCGACGCGGCGGGTTTCGCGGCGCTCGCTTTCGTCGATGCCCACACGCCGACGGTCGCTCTGCTGCTTCCGTTTCTGCTGATCCCGTCCGGCATGGGCGTGGCCGTTCCCGCGATGACGACCGCGCTGCTCGGCACCGTCGGCCAGCGGCGCGCGGGAACGGCGTCGGCTGTTCTGAACACCGCGCGGCAGGCTGCCGGCGCAATGGGCGTGGCCGCGTTCGGCGCGTTGGCGGGCCACGCGGGAGGCGCGGCGGCATCGGCGCAAATCGTCGATGCGGTGCGCTGGTCGGCGGCTGCTTCGGTGGCGATGCTGGCGTTCGCGGCGGTCATCGCGCGCGGCGTGCGCGGCGGGACGGCGGCGGACGGCGATCAAGCCGCGGACCGGCACCGACGCGCGGCGAAATAGCTTGGCGCATCGGCGGGAACACAGGTTGCGAACCGGCTCAGGTCACTTCAAGGAGAACCCGCATCATGTCCAACCAGCCACACGCCCCAGAAGAAACCGTCGAACCTGATCCGGACAAGTTGCTCGATCCGGATGCGGCGCCGAATCCCGACGATCCCGACATGCCGGACGGTCCCGATTCGGCGATGCCGCTCGTCCCGGCCGATCCGAAGAACGGCGAGCCGCGCATGTAGCGGCTTCTTCGTGTCCGCATGAGACGAATGCCCGCGCACCCTTCCGGGCTGCGCGGGCATCGTCGGATAGAAACACGCTAGAGGCTCGTCGTCTGAACCTCGCCGGTTTCCAGCGCCCGTTCGATCAACGCTTCCTGCTGCGCCTTGCGCACTGCGTCCGCGACGAACGTATCCGGTGCTTCCACTTCCGCCCTGATCGTGCCGATGATGCCATCGGCCTGGACGATGACGAGCGATTCCGCCGAGTCCGCCCGGCTGATGATGACGCGCTGCGGTCCGCCGCCTTCCGCGATGCTCGCGCAAAACTGCATGCGCTCGCCGCCGATCACGTGTTCGAATGTCTGAATCATGGCTGCCTTCTGCGTTGGTTGGACAAAAGCTGACGCAGGCACCGGCGCGTGTTGATAGCGCGCGCCGCTCCCCTCCTGTTGATTGATTCGCGCGGCGGCAGCAGGTTCCACATCACCCGTCAGCGACGCTCGCCGTGCGCCCGATGGAGTATGCGCGCGGTGGCGTCGTCTGCGGGGAAAAAGGCTTCGATTGCAAGCTCGGCGAGCGTGATATCGACCGGCGTGCCGAATACCGTGGTCGTGCTGATGAGCGACAGCACGCCGAGGTCCGTGCGCAAGCGCAGCGGCACGACAACAAGATCGGTTGCGCCGCGTTCGGCGCGTCCCGCGTGCGGCGGCGCGGGATACGCTTCGAGTTCGTCGAGCAGCGCGGCGAGCGTCGTGTCGCCTGACACGTCGATCTGCCGACGCAGCCGCGCAAGCAGATGCGCGCGCCACTCGTGCCAGTTCTCGATGGCGCTCGCGAGCCCGCGCGGATGCAGCGACAGGCGCAGCACGTTGACCGGCGGCGCAAGCAACGACGCATCCGCCGCTGCGACAAGCGGTTGCAACGCGGCATTGGCGGCGATCATCGTCCAGTGACGATCCACCGCGAGCGCGGGATACGGCTCGTGGCCCTTCAGCACGAGCTCGATGGCACGCCGCGCGGGTTCGAGCTCCGCGTCCGCAAGTGGCCGCTCCTTGTACAGCGGCGCATAGCCCGCCGCGAGAAAGAGCGCATTGCGCTCGCGCAAAGGCACGCCTAGTTGCTCGGCGAGCCGGATCAGCATGTCGCGGCTCGGCACTGAGCGGCCGGATTCGATAAAGCTCAAGTGGCGCGTCGAAACGTCCGCTATACAAGCAAGCTCAAGCTGACTCATGCGCCTGCGTTGACGCCATTCGCGCAGCAACATGCCCACCGTGGCAGGCGTGACGCCCGGCGCGCGGGCCTTGGCTTCGGTCAGTGTCGTGTCCATGCGCCGATGTTAGACGAAGCGCATGGCAGCAATCCATTACCTTGCGCATAAAGCATGCGCGTAAGTTTTACCTTGACGGAGGCCGCCTCGAAATCTTTGCGGGCGCCACCCTAAATGTCGGCGTGTACCGCGCCGTTAAAAAGCCCAGCATCATGCAGACAATGCATTGCGAGCCGTGCGTGTTTCGCTAACGAGTGCGCACGGCTCGCAACGCCCGGACATTTGCGGAGAAATCATGTTTGTCGTTATCGGATGGGTACTCGTCATCGGCTCCGTCATCGGGAGCTTCATGGGGGTCGGCGGTCACTTGGCGGCCCTCGTTCAGCCTTTTGAATTGCTGTGTATTTTCGGCGCGGCCATCGGGGCGTTCGTCGTATCGAACCCCACGTCCACGCTCAAGAAAACCTTGCAGGCACTGCCCAAGATCTTCAAAGGCGGCGGGTATAGCAAAGAGAAATACCTCTCGCTCATCGCGTTGCTGTACGAACTGCTGCAGAAGGCCCGCAAGGAAGGAATGATGGCGCTCGAAGCGGACGTCGACGCGCCCGAGTCCAGCCCGGTCTTCCAGAAGTACGAACACGTGATGGCGGATCATCACCTGCTCGATTTCATCGTCGATTACCTGCGCATGATGTCGGCGGGCAACGTGAACGCGCTCGAATTGCAGGACCTGATGGACGAGGAACTCGAGACGCATCACACGGAAAGCGCGGTGGCCGCGAACGCCATTCAGAAGATGGCGGATGGCTTGCCCGCATTCGGCATCGTGGCCGCGGTGATGGGCGTGGTGCACACGATGGGCTCGGTCGGTGCAGCGCCCGCCGTTCTCGGCGAGATGATCGCGGGTGCGCTCGTCGGCACGTTCCTCGGCATCTTGCTCGCGTACGGCTTCATCGGCCCGCTCGCGGACCTGCTCAACGCGAAGGGCGCGGCAGAAGCCAAGCCGTTCCAGTGCGTGAAGTCCGTGCTGCTCGCATCGATGAACGGCTATGCGCCGACGGTCGCTGTCGAGTTCGGCCGCAAGGTGCTCTTCACGGCGGACCGTCCGAGCTTCAAGGAACTGGACGACGCGGTGCGCGCCACCAAGTCGCCGAAGTCGGCCTGACCCGCTTCTGCGTAGACACAAGGAGCATCGTTCATGGCTGAAAGACCGTCTCGCGACCCGTTGCAATCCGTGCTCGCGCCCACTGTCGTCGTGCGTCGCAAGAAGAAGGGCGGCGGCCACGGCGGCCATCATGGCGGCGCGTGGAAGATCGCCTATGCGGACTTCGTGACCGCAATGATGGCGTTCTTCCTCTTGATGTGGCTGCTCGGCTCCACGTCGAAGTACGACAAGGAAGGCATCGAGCAATACTTCAATACGCCGCTCTCGGCGCTGTTCGGCAACGAAGGCGGCGCCTCCGCCCATACGAGCGTCATCAACGGCGGCGGCAAGGACCTGTCCAGCTCGCGTCCCGGCGAAGCCAACAAGAGCCAGACGCAGCCGGTGCCGCCTTCCGTCGCGCGCGCGGCCGTTGCCGTCGACGACATGCAGCGCCTGCAACAACTGAAGCAGAAGCTGACCGCGCTGATCGAGAACACGCCCGCATTGCGCGCGTTCAAGGATCAGATCCGCATTGCGATCACGAGCGAAGGCTTGCGCATCGAGATCGTCGATTCTTTGAAGCGGCCGATGTTCGCATCGGGCAGCTCGAAGCTCGAAAGCTATGTGACGACGATTCTGTCCAACATCGGCGCATCGCTCAACGACGTGGACAATCGCGTGTCGATTGCAGGCCATACGGATGCCGTGCCCTACTCGGGCAATCAGAAAGGCTATTCGAACTGGGAACTGTCGAGCGAGCGCGCGAACGCGGCGCGGCGTGCGCTGGTCGCGGGCGGCATGAACGAAGGCAAGGTGCTGCAAGTGCGCGGTCTCGCAGACGCCCTGCCGCTCAACAAGGACGTCATCGACGAGCCGACGAACCGGCGCATCAGCATTCTCGTGCTGAACAAGGCGGCTGAACTCGCATTCTTCCGCGATGGCGGACGCACCACGGTCGATCAGGCACTGCCCGCCGACGCTGCGATTCCCGCTGCCGTCGCGGCGAAATCGAATACGCCGGTCGCTGTCGTCAAGTAAGCGGTAAGCAGTAATCGGTTCGCGTAGGCCTCGCGCTTACGCGAACCACTCGGTCGCGGTCTGCACGACGAGCCAGATGTTCGCGGCGCTGATGACGATGAAAAGCAGCCACGCGATCACCTTCGTATGCGACGCGTTCGCAAAGCTGCCCATGAGCGCGCGATCGCTCGTCATGCGAATCAGCGGATACAGCGCGAACGGCAATTGCAGACTCAGCACGACCTGGCTCGCGACCAGCAGCTTCCCGACCGCGCCATTACCAAGCATATAGACCCCGATCAGCGCAGGCACCAGCGCGAGCGCCCGCGTGATGAAGCGCCGCTGATAACACGGAATCTTCAGGCGCAGAAAGCCTTCCATGATGACCTGCCCGGCAATGGTCCCCGTGAAGGTCGAGCTTTGCCCCGAAGCGAAGAGCGTCACAGCGAACAGAATGGCGGCGAGCCCGCTGCCGACGATGGGCGCGAGCAGCTTGTATGCGTCCTCGATCTCAGTGACCTGCGTGTGACCTGTCGCATGAAACGCGGAAGCCGCGAGAATCAGGATCGCGGCGTTGATGAGGAGCGCAAGCATCAATGACGCGATGGTGTCGAGCCGCGAAAGCCTGATCGACGAAGCAAGATCCTTCGGCTCGCGAGTGACCACGCGTGTCTGCACGATGGACGAATGCAGATACAGGTTATGCGGCATCACGGTCGCGCCCAGAATGCCGATGGCGAGATAAAGCGGCTCGCGCTCGGACAGCACGTGAAACGATGGCACGAGTCCCGCCGCGACGGACGGCCAGTGCGGCTTCACGAGCGCCAACTCCACGATGTATCCCACGCCGATGGTCGCGATGAGCCCGAGCATGATCGCTTCGAGGTCGCGGAAGTTCTTGCCCTTCAGCCCCAGCACGATGAGCGTGTCGAATGCCGTGAGCACCACGCCCCACATCAGCGAACAGCCGAAGAGCAGATGAAACGCGAGCGCGCCGCCGAGCACTTCGGCGAGATCGCACGCAATGATCGACAACTCCGCGAGCATCCATTGCGCATTCGCGACAGGCTTCGCGTAACGCTCGCGCGACAACTGCGCGAGATCGCGGCCGGTGACGATGCCAAGGCGCATCGACAGACATTGCAGCACCATCGCTGCGATGCTCGACAACACGACGACGAACAGCAGGCTATAGCCATAGCGCGAGCCTGCTTCGATGTCGGTTGCCCAATTGCCGGGGTCCATGTAGCCGATCGAGATGAGCAGCCCCGGCCCCGCGAATTGCAGCAGCTTTTTCCAGAGCGGCGTGCCCGGCGCAACGATGACGGAGCCTTTGACTTCGGACGGGCAGAACGGAGCGGTAGCGGTAGTCGGCAGCTTGAACGGCAATTGATCGTATCCGGTTCGATAAAGGAAGGCGCGGCGTCGAGCATTTCGTCGGATGAGCCAGCCTCGCGCGCAGGCGAGTCTATCACTGGCGGCGCCGTCTTTCAGGCAGCCGACACGCGCGCGCCGCTGACCGAAACGTCATGTACGCGCCAGCATCTCGTCACGGTACGACAAATAGAATTCAGCCGTGGCGAAAGCGCTCTTCTCTGCTGTCGCTCACCGTTCCCGACCGCATGCCGCGATCGCCCCTCACCCGTTATCAGGAGTTCGCCATGAAACTCGTCATGCGTATCGTTGCCGCCGCGCTTATTGCCTCGCCCGTCGCCGCGATGGCCCAGCAAGGCCTCACGCGCGATCAGGTCAAGCAGGACCTTCAGCAACTTGAGCAGGCCGGCTATCGGCCGGCGGCACGCGAGGCGTTCTATCCCGACGACATTCAGGCTGCCGAAGCGCGCGTGCATGAAGGCACGGCGTATGGTGCATCGCCGGAAGGCACGTCGGTCTCGGGCGGCGCGATGTCGAACACGCCTTCGCAACAGATGCCGCAATAGTCCGCGCATCTTTCCCGGCAACCGCCGCAAACAGGCGAATTCTCGCAACCACTCGTGCTTACAATGGACCGGTCCACGGCACGTCAGCCGTGGACGCGCATTGCGATTGCGTCCGTCCATCATCTGCATGAGGAGTTCGCCATGAAGCCAGTCACGCGCATTGCCATCGTTGTGTTCGCGCTCTCGCCGCTTGCCGCCGCCGCGCAGTCGAACGGTTTGACGCGGCAGCAGGTCCGCGACGACCTGATCAGAGCCGAGCGGGCCGGATACTTTCCGGGCGTCGACGATCAACGCTATCCCGGCAGCTTCCTCGACCGACGCGAGGGCATCTATACCGGCGCAAGCGTGTATCGCTCGGCGGCACCGCAATCGTCGCCCAACGACACCAACGGCAACTTGAACTGATGCCGTAGTGGAGCGATCGGCCCACGCGGTCGCTCCGCTTTCCATGAACGTCCGAACGTTCGCGTAACAGCGAAAATGACCGCTGCGCCATTTTCGCGTCATTATCTCGTTGGTGCCCGCGCACTACCATAGCGGCACCGAACGTAAGGCGCCCGCCTCTTCGTGGAACGCCGCGCGCTGACCAGCACGATTCCGGCGCCCTTCCCCGCACTCTCCTAACGACTCAATGTGGATCGTCAACGTTGCGCTGAAGCGCCCCTATACGTTCATCGTCATGGCCATCATGATCGTGCTGGCCACGCCGTTCGCCCTCTTGACCACGCCGGTAGACGTGCTCCCCGAGATCGACATTCCCGTGGTCAGCATCATCTGGACGTACACGGGCTTGTCGTCGCAGGACATCGCCAATCGCATCACGTCCGTCAACGAGCGCAGTCTGACGACGACGGTCAATAACATCGAGCACATCGAGTCGCAGTCGCTTCCCGGCATCGCCATCATCAAGCTGTTCCTGCAGCCGACCGCCAACATTCAGACGGCGATTGCGCAGACGGTAGCCGTCGAGCAGGCGCAGCTCAAGCAGATGCCGCCGGGCGCGACGCCGCCGCTCGTCATCAGTTATTCGGCGTCGAGTATTCCGGTGATTCAACTCGGCTTGTCGAGTCCCAAGCAGTCGGAGCAGGAACTGAACGACACCGCGCTCAACTTTCTGCGTCCGCAACTGGTGACCATTCCGGGCGCGGCCGTGCCGTATCCGTATGGCGGCAAGACGCGCCTGATTTCCGTGGACCTGAACACGCGGGCGCTTCTCGCCAAGGGCCTCACGCCGATAGATGTGGTGAGCGCCGTCAACGCGCAGAACCTGATTCTGCCGACCGGGACCGCGAAGATCGGCTCTAAGGAATACACGATTAACATGAACGGCTCGCCGACGACGGTGGCGGGCCTGAACGACATCCCGGTGCGCACGGTGAACGGCGCCACCACGTACTTGCGTGAAGTAGCGCACGTACGCGACGGTTCCTCGCCGCAGACGAATATCGTGCGGCAGGACGGTCGACGCGGCGTGCTCATTTCAGTGCTGAAGAACGGCAATGCGTCGACGCTCGCCATCGTCAATACGTTGCATAGCCTCTTGCCGCAAGCACGCGCCGCGCTGCCGCAAGATCTCAAGATCACTGCGCTCTTCGACCAGTCCGTCTTCGTCAAGGCCGCCGTGGAAGGCGTGATCCGCGAAGCGTTGATTGCGGCTGCATTGACCGCCGCGATGATCCTGCTCTTTCTCGGCAACTGGCGCAGCACGTGCATCATCGCCGTCTCGATTCCGTTGTCGATTCTTTCTTCGCTGCTCGCGTTGCATGCGCTCGGGCAGACCATCAACATCATGACGCTCGGCGGCCTGGCGCTTGCTGTCGGCATACTGGTCGACGACGCGACCGTGACGATCGAGAACATCGAGCGTCATCTGCACATGGGCACGGACTTGCACGAAGCGATTCTCGAAGGCGCGGGCGAAATCGCCGTGCCTGCGCTCGTTTCCACGCTATGCATCTGCATCGTGTTCGTGCCGATGTTCTTCCTGACCGGCGTGGCCCGCTACCTGTTCGTGCCGCTCGCGGAAGCCGTCGTCTTCGCGATGCTCGCGTCGTATGTCCTCTCGCGCACCCTCGTGCCGACGCTCGCGATGCTTCTGATCGGCCACGCGCACGCAGCGGATGGGAAGGCCCGGCCGAATCTCTTCATGCGGCTGCATCGCCGGTTCGATCACGGTTTCGAACGCATGCGCGCTGCTTACATCGTGATTCTGAGTACCCTGCTCGTGCGGCGGCGCGTGTTCGGCTCGCTATTTCTGGGCTTCTGTCTGTTGTCGGCAGGACTCGTGTTCGTGCTCGGCGAAGACTTCTTCCCGAGCGTCGATGCAGGCGATATCCGCATGCACATGCGCGCCCCGACCGGCACGCGCATCGAGGAAACTGCGCGTCTTGCGGATGAAGTGGAGAAAGTCGTCCGCAAGGTCGTGCCGCAGGACGAACTCGCCACCATTCTCGACAACCTCGGCCTGCCGTATAGCGGTATCAACCTGTCGTATAGCAACGCGGGCACCATCGGCACGCTGGATGGCGAGATACAGGTCGCGCTCAAGCCCGACCATGCGCCGACGCAAACCTACATCGACCAGTTGCGCTCCCTGCTGCCGCGCCTCTTTCCCGGTGTCGAGTTCTTCTTTCAGCCAGCGGATATCGTCACGCAGATTTTGAACTTCGGTCTGCCCGCGGCCATCGACGTGCAGATTCAGGGGCAAAATCAGCAAGGCAATTTCCAGGTGGCCAGCAACCTGATGAAGCAGATACGCATGATCCCCGGCAACGTGGATACGCATATCCAGCAGAAACTCGACCAACCCACGCTGAATCTCGTGATGGACCGCACGCGTTTGCAGCAGCTCAATCTGTCCGCGAGCAATGTCGCGCAGAACGTGCTGATTTCGCTGTCGGGCAGTTCGCAGACGTCGCCGGGCTTCTGGTTCAATCCGCGCAACGGCGTCGAATACAACATGGCGGTGCAGACGCCGCAGTATCAGATATCGTCGATCGATGAACTGATGCGCACGCCGGTCTCCGCGCCCGGCACGGGGCCGACGCAATTGCTCGGCAACCTCGTGCGTTTGTCCCCGCAGAGTCAGTTCGCAGTCGTGTCGCACTACAACATCCGCCCTGTCATCGATATCTTCGTGAGCGTGGAAGGACGCGATCTCGGCAGCGTCGCGCGTCGCGTGAACGAGCTCGTCGATCAGGCGCGCGGCACGCTGCCACGCGGAAGCCAGATCGCCGTGCGCGGACAGGTGGAGACCATGCGCACATCGTTCTTCGGCCTGGGCGTCGGCGTCGCGATGGCGATCGTGCTCGTGTATCTGCTGATCGTCGTGAACTTTCAGTCATGGGTCGATCCGCTCATCATCGTGAGCGCACTGCCTGCCGCGCTTGCAGGCATCATCTGGATGCTCTTCCTCACGGGCACGCATCTGTCCGTTCCGGCGCTGACCGGCGCAATCATGACGATGGGCGTGGCCACCGCGAACAGCATCTTGATGGTGTCCTTCGCGCGCCAACGCCTCGCGGCCGGCGCGCCGCCGCTCACGGCTGCGCTCGAAGCCGGCGCGAGCCGCATTCGCCCTGTGTTGATGACCGCCTTCGCGATGATCATCGGCATGATTCCGATGGCGCTCGGCCTCGGCGAAGGCGCGGAGCAGAACGCGCCGCTCGGCCGCGCGGTCATCGGCGGCCTGCTGTTCGCCACCGTATCGACGCTCTTCTTCGTGCCGCTCGTATTTGCCGGCATTCACGCGCGGCTCGCACGCCGCGCACGGCGCAACGACGAAGCGCAGCATCACGATCAACATTGAACCGCATCACGCCCGAAGCCGAACATGACTGAAAAGAACCACGCATCGCTGGCCATTCCCGCGCGCGATCCCGACGAAGGCCCGGCGCTGCCGCCGCGCAACCTCGAATGGAAGCGCGCGAAGATTGCGATCGTCATCGTGCTCGCGCTGCTGGCGATAGGCGCGGCGCGCACGGTCGTGAGCGAGCTCGTGCATAACCGCTCGGTCGCCACGCGCACGCAGCAGAACGCCCAGCAATACGTCAACGTGGCTTCGCCGACGCAAACGGACGGCAGCGGAGAAACCACGCTGCCGGGCACGTTGCGCGGCTTCGTCGAGTCGCCGATCTATGCGCGCGCAACCGGTTATCTGCTGCACTGGTATGTCGATATCGGCGCGCGCGTGAAGCAGGGACAATTGCTCGCCGATCTCGACACGCCCGAGATCGATCAGGAACTCGCGCAGGCTGTCGCGCAACGCGACCAGACCGCATCGAGCCTCGGGCTTGCGAAGACATCGCTCGAACGGTGGAAGCAATTGCGCCAACGCGATGCCGTTTCGCAGCAGGAACTGGATGAACGCCAGAGCACCTATAACCAGGATGTCGCCAACCTCGCGGCCGCCGATGCCAACGTGAAGCGCCTGCGCCAGCTCGAATCGTTCAAGCGTATCGTGGCGCCGTTTGCTGGCGTCGTCACGCAGCGCAATGTCGATGTCGGCGATCTCATCGATGCAGGCAGTGGCGCAAGCCGCGCGCTCTTCGCGCTCGCGCAGTCCGATCCGTTGCGCGTGTATGTGCAACTGCCGCAGGCCTATGCGCAGAACGTGTCGGTCGGGCAGCAGGTGGTCGTCACGCAAGCCGAGCTGCCGGGGCAACAGTTTCACGGCAAGATCACGCATATCTCCGGCGCGATCGATGTCCCCACGCGTTCACTGCAAATCGAAGTCACGCTGCCCAATGCCGATGGACGCCTGCGCCCCGGTGCGTATGTGCAGATCGCGGTGCCGTCCGTCGCGCACGCGCGTCTGATTGTTCCCGGCAACGCGTTGCTGTTTCGCTCGGAGGGTCCGCGCCTGGCCGTCGTCGATTCGAGCGGACACGTGCATCTGCACAAGATCGTGATCGCGCAGGACCTCGGGCAGACGCTGGAGATCGAGAGCGGCATCGAAGCAAACGAGAAGATCATCATCAACCCGAGCGACTCGGTGGCGGACGGCGATCATGTCGTGATCGCGCCGCAACAAGGCCAGCAGCACGAGCAGCAGCAACAACCCGAGCAGCAGGCGAGCGACAAGAAGGCCGCATCATGAGACGCATCGCCTCTATCGCGTTGCTGTCGATGCTCGCGGCCTGCACGGTCGGCCCCGACTATCAGCGGCCGCTTGCCGACACGCCGCCGACATGGACGACGGACTCGTACTGGCGCGTGGGCGAGCCTTCGCACGCGCCGCTTGCCCTCGACTGGTGGCGCGGCTTCGATGACGACATTCTCGACGGGCTCGAAACTCAGGCGCTCGCACAGAACCAGACGCTCGCCGCCGCGAGCGCGCATTACGAGCAGGCTCGCGCGACACTCGCGCAAACGTCATCGCTCGCGCTGCCCGAAGTGGATCTCGGCGCACAAGCGGCACGCACGCGCACCTCGCGCAATCGCCCGGTGAACAACTACAGCACGCCGAGCATGTCGACCGTGCAGAACGATCTCAAGCTCGCGCCCACGGTCGATTACGACCTCGATCTCTTCGGCCGCATTCGCCGCGAAGTGGAAAGCGCGCAGGCATCGGAAGACCAGACACGCGATGACCTCGCCAACGCGCGCCTCGTCTTGACCACCGATCTCGCGAGCGCTTACTTCTCGATGCGCGAACTCGATGCTGAGATCGACGTGCTCAATCGCTCGGTGAAGTTGCAGGAGAAGGCGCTCGACTACGTGAATACACAGCACAGTCTCGGCGCGGTATCCGGCCTCGATGTGTTGCAACAGCAATCGCAGCTCGATTTGACGCGTGTGCAAGCGCAACTGCTGCTCAATCAGCGCGCGCAATACGAGCACGCGATCGCCGCGCTGGTCGGCACGCCCGCGCCGCAATTCTCGATTGCCGCGAAAATCGATGAACGCCCGATTCCGCCGATTCCGCTCGGCCTGCCGAGCGACGTGCTGCAACGCAGGCCCGATGTCGCGTCCGCAGAACGCGCGATGGCCGCCGCCAACGCGCAGATCGGAGTGGCAAAGGCCGCGTTCTTTCCGAGCCTCACGTTGCACGGCTCTATCGGCTGGGAAAGCACCGCGCTCACGAACCTGATCTCTGCGCCGAGTCTCTTGTGGACCATCGGCACGATGGCGAGCCAGGTCGTGTTCGATGGCGGCCGTCGCTCGGCGGCGGTCGCATTCGCGAGCGAGGGGTATCGCGCAACGGAAGCGAATTACCGTCAGACCGTGTTGAACGCGTTCCAGCAAGTGCAGGACGGCATCGTCGGACTCTCCGTGCTGGATGGCGCAGCGAAGCAGTCGCATGCCGCCGTGATGGATGCGCAGCGCCTGCTCTCGCTCGCGAATGACCGCTATTCCGGCGGCCTCGTCGCCTATCTCGACGTCATCACGGCGCAGCAGCAGTTGCTCACGAGCGAGCGGCAGGACGTGCAAATTCGCGGCCAGCAGCATACGGTATCGGTCGCGCTCGTGAAGGCATTGGGCGGCGGATGGGATGTGAGCGAGCCGGCGCAGACGCAAGATGTCGCCGACGCGCGTGCCAAGTGAATACCGCCGCGGCACAATAAGCACACACTGAACACACAGGTGCAGGCATGAAAGTCCTGATAGTGGAAGACGAGCACAAGGTGGTCGATTACCTGCGTTCCGGCCTGACCGAGCAGGGCTGGGTCGTCGATATCGCAATGGATGGCGAAGAAGGCACGCATCTCGCCGTCGAATACGACTACGACGTGATCGTGCTCGACGTGATGCTGCCGCGGCGCGATGGCTTCGCCGTGCTGAAGGCGCTGCGCATGCAGAAGTCGACGCCGGTCATCATGCTCACCGCGCGCGATCACATCAATGACCGCGTGCGCGGACTCCGCGAAGGCGCGGACGACTACCTCACGAAGCCCTTCTCCTTTCTGGAACTCGTCGAGCGGCTGCATGCGCTCGCTCGACGCACGCGCGCGCAGGAATCCACGCTGATTTCGGTCGGAGATCTTTACGTCGATCTGATCGGACGACGCGCGACACGCGACGGCGTGCGCCTCGATCTGACCGCGAAGGAGTTCCAGCTTTTGAGCGTGCTCGCGCGTCGTCACGGCGATATCCTCTCGAAGACGGCGATCACCGAGCTCGTATGGGAAGTGGATTTCGAAAGCCATACGAACGTGGTCGAGACGGCGATCAAGCGCTTGCGCGCGAAACTCGACGGACCGTTTCGCACGAAGCTGCTGCATACGGTGCGCGGAATGGGCTATGTGCTCGAAGTGCGCGAGCCGCGCGATGCACGTGACACGAGGGAAGACGCGAGGCCATCATGAACGTTCCGTGGGCAGCATCGCACGAGGGTCCGCACGCACAAACTCTGCCGCGTTCGCAGCGCTCCATCGCGCGGCGGCTCGCGGTCATGTTCGCGCTCGTCGCGCTGTTCGTGTTCTCGCTCGTGGGCTCGGGGCTTTTTCTCGTGCTTCGCATGCAGCTCGAACAACACTTGCGCGATTCGCTCGATAACCGCGCCGAAATTGCGCGGCTCATCGTCACGCATGTGTCCAACGCGGACAAGTGGAAGATCGCGAAAGAGAAGCTCGCGGATATCACGCCGCGCGACGGCTCCACGCTTTTCGCGGTGACGAGCAACGACGCGCGCTTCCGCTACGGCACGCCGCCTGCGGGGCACGTCACCAAGCGCGTGCTCGGCGGCTATGCACGCTTCAAGCCCGAAGGCCGCGCGTACGACATGCTGATGACCACGCTCACGATTCCGCCCAACGCCGACCGCCCGCCGCTACAGCTTTTCGTCGCAGTGGATTGCTCGCCGAACGTGCGCACCATGCGCGTATTCGGCGTGGCGCTCGCCGCGCTGACGGCGCTCGCGACGGTCGCTGTTCTGCTGCTGAGTTACTCCGTCGCTCGGCTCGGACTCGCGCCGCTCACGCGGCTCACGCGCGATGCCCAGAGCGTCAGCCCGAACAATCGCTCGCAACGGCTCAACACGCGTTCGTTGCCATTTGAACTGGAAGACCTCGCGAAGTCGTTCAACGGCGCGCTGGAACGGCTCGATCATGCATACGGGCGTCTCGAAGCATTCAACGCCGACGTCGCGCACGAACTGCGCACGCCTGTCACCATTCTCATCGGTCAAACCGAAGTGGCATTGACGCGGGACCGTCCGATAGAAGAACTGCGTCATACGTTGCAGTCGAATCTGGAGGAATTCGAGCGCGTGCGCGCGATCATCAACGACATGCTGTTTCTTGCACGCGCCGATCAGGGCGAGCGCGCGACGGGCCTCGTGGAGGTGTCGCTTGCCGCGGAAGTGCAACGCACGCTGGACTTCCTGGAGATTCCGCTCGAAGAAGCGCAAGTGCGCGCGGTATCGAGCGGAGATGCGCGGGCTTTCGTGAACACATCGCTATTCGGACGCGCGTTGTCGAATCTCGTGATGAACGCGATTCAGCATTGCGCGCCGGGCGCGACCATATCGGTGTCGATCAAGCGGGAGCAGACGCGCGTGCGCATAGCGGTCGCCAATCCCGGCGAGCCGATTGCGCCGCACATCATGGAACATCTGTTCGACCGCTTCTATCGCGCGGAGAGTTCGCGAACGAATAGCCGCGAGAATCACGGGCTCGGGCTTGCCATCGTGAAAGCGGTCGCGGAGATGCATCGCGGCACGGTGTCGGCGACGGGCGAGAACGGCACCAATACGTTCGCGTTCTCCGTTGCGCGCTTCGGCAACGACGATCGGCCGATGCACGATCTACGCATGCACGGCACGGGTCATGCCGTCGCGAAGAACGGCGCACCGCAATCACCGCAGACACGCGAAGGCAAGATAGGCATACGGCCCGCCGGATAGACGAGGCGAGGCGTCAGCCGGCGCTCAGTTGCGCCATCTCCGTCTCGACGATGAGCTTCTTCAACTCCGGCACGCAGGACCCGCAATTGCCGCCCGCCTTCACGCAGGCAGTGACCTGCGCCGCTGTTTTCAGCCCTTTCTCGCGGATCGCGTTGCAGATGGTGTTGCGGCCCACGCCGAAGCACGAGCACACCGTCGCTCCCGTATCCTCGCCCTTGCCGATCGCCTGGCCGAGCAAGAGGCTCGCGCGGTCATCATCGCTTAGATGCTCCTTATCGAAGAGACTCGCGAGCCATGCGCGCGCCGGCAGGTCCGGGCGCTCGCAGATGAACACGCAGCTCTCGATGCGATCATCCACCACATGCGCCGCGCGATACACGCCCGCGCTCTTGTCCTCGTACTCGATCCAGTCGGCGTGCGGATCGTCGACGCCGAGAAACGCACGCGCCCAGTCGTGATGATTGCCATGCGAGTCATCGAAGCGATTACGCCCCGCGAGTTCATAACGCATGAAACGGTCGCCGTGAACGCGCGTCCAGTGCGTGACCGAATCGATGACCGGCGTGCTGCGCGAAAGCGAGAAGCCGTGCCACGTCACATGGAATTTCTCGACGGCCACCGGCGTATGCTTGAACTCGGGCTCGCCCGAAACCGGATCGACAACGGGATTCACCACTGCGCCCACGCGCGCATCCGATGCCACCTGGTCGTTCCAGTGAATCGGCACGAAGACGCTGCCGCGCTGCATGCCGCCGCTGTGTTGCACGCGAGCGATCATCGAACCCCAGCGGCTCGTGATACGCGCCAGTTCGCCTTCACGCACGCCGCATGCAAGCGCGTCTTGCGGATGCATGTCGATGAACGACTCGCTGATATGTCCTGCGAGCTTTGCTGAACGGCCGGTACGCGTCATCGTGTGCCACTGGTCGCGCACGCGGCCGGTATTGAGCACGAACGGGTAATCGCTATCAGGCGCATTGACGGGTGCGCGCGGCGGCGTTGCGACGAAGCGCGCGCGGCCGTCCGCATGGCTGAACCGGCCCGTTTCGAACAACCGCGTGCCGCTTGCGGCTTCGGCGGCACGCAGCGGCCATTGCACGGGCTGCAGTGCATCGTACTGTTCGCGTGTCAGATCGCTCAGTCCGCCGATATCGAATGCGCGATACACGCCGCTTTCCGCATCGTTGCGATACGAGGAAAGACGCGCATGCTCGTCGAAAATCTCATGCGGGGCGTCGAAGTCGAAACCATCGTAGCCCATGCGCCGCGCGACATCGCAGATGATGCGCCAGTCCGCGCGCGCGTGTCCCGGCGCGGGCAGAAACGCGCGCTGACGCGAGATGCGCCGCTCGGAGTTGGTCACCGTTCCTTCCTTCTCGCCCCATCCGAGCGCGGGCAACAGCACATGCGCGAAGGCATTCGTATCCGTCTTCTCGATGATGTCCGATGCGACGACCAGTTCGCACTTGTCGAGTGCCCGCTTGACGCGATCGCCGTCGGGCAGACTCACCACCGGATTCGTGCCCATGATCCACACTGCCTTCACACGGCCCGCTTCGATGGCATCGAACAGTTCGACAGCCTTCAGGCCAGCGCGCGCTGCCATGCGCGGCGACGACCAGAAGGTTTGCACCATGCCGCGGTGATTCCCGTTATCCAGTTCGAGATGCGCGGCGAGTGTGTTGGCGAGGCCGCCGACCTCGCGGCCGCCCATGGCATTGGGCTGGCCCGTGAACGAGAAAGGCCCCATGCCCGGCTTGCCGATGCGCCCTGTCGCCAGATGACAGTTGATGATGCTGTTGACCTTGTCCGTGCCCGCGCTCGACTGATTGACGCCTTGCGAATAGACCGTGACGACACGCTCGGTACGCGTGAAGAGACGATAGAAGTTCAGCAGGTCATGCGCATCCACGTTGCAGTCGCGCGCCACTTGCTCGATGTCCGCGGCTCCCGCTGCCGAGAGCGCGGCATCGTAGCCATCGGTATGAGCGTCGACGAACGCGGCATCCGTCGCCCCATGCGCCGCGAGAAACGCCAACAGTCCGTTGAAAAGCCGTACGTCGCTGCCCGGCTTCACCGGAAGATGCAGGTCCGCCATCTCGCACGTCGCGGTGTGACGCGGATCGATCACCACGATCTTCACGTCCGGCCGCGCTTCCTTCACCTTCATCATGCGTTGAAAAAGGATCGGATGACACCACGCCGTATTCGATCCCACTAGCACGATCAGGTCTGCGAGTTCGAGGTCCTCGTAGTTCATCGGCACCAGGTCCTCGCCGAATGCGCGCTTATGCCCCGCCACCGACGACGACATGCAGAGCCGCGAATTCGTATCGATGTTCGCGCTGCCGATATAGCCCTTCATCAGTTTGTTGGCGACGTAATAGTCCTCCGTCAGCAACTGCCCGGACACATAGAACGCGACGGCATCGGCCCCGTGTTCGGCAATGATGCGCGCAAAGCCGCTCGCCACCGTGCCGATTGCATCGTCCCATGACACGTCGCTGAGTGCGCCCGTCGCTCGGTCGCGCAGCTTCGGATTCAGCAGGCGCCCTTCGAGGCCGACCGTATCGCCGAGCGCCGAGCCCTTCACGCACAGCCGGCCGAAGTTCGACGGATGCGTTTCGTCGCCTGCAATGGCAACGTCGGTCGCGGTTCGCGGCGTGGCGACGACGCCGCATCCTACGCCGCAATAAGGGCATGTCGTGCGCACGCCGACCGGATCGGCGCGCGTGATGGGAATGATGTCGATGCTGCTCATGCGGCCCCTTCGCAAAGTGTCTTGCCGAACAACAAGCGGTCGCGATACCGCGAAACATCCGTGCCGTTCTGAATCAGATCGAAGTACCAGCCGCCGTCCTTCACGTCGCCGTACAGGACCGTGCCGATCACGCGGCCCGCTTGCAATACGAGTCGCTTGTACACGCCGCGGCGCGGATCGCGCAGCACGAGATCTTCGCTGCCTTCGCCGCCGATGAGATCGCCCGCGGAATACAGGTCCACGCCGGTTACTTTAAGCTTGGTCGCGGTTGCACGCTGCACGTAACGCCGATGCCCCGCGCCCGCGAGATGCGCGCCGGCCACGCGCGCCTGATCCCAGATCGGCGCAACCAGGCCGAACGTGGCCGAGCGATGCTGCACGCATTCGCCCACCGCATACACGCGCGGATCGAACGTTTGCAGCGTATCGTCCACGACGATCGCGCGATCGCAGTGCAGACCCGAAGCCTTCGCCAGCGCGATATTCGGGCGCACACCCGCAGTCATTACGACGAGGTCCGCCTCGATCTGGGTGCCGTCGGCAAAACGCACGGCACGCACGCGTTCTTCGCCGACGATCTCGGTGGTTTGCGCGGCCATCGCGAAGCAAAGGCCCTTTGCTTCGAGCGAACGCTTGAGCAGCGCGGACGCGCTCGCGTCGAGTTGCCGATCCATCAGGCTATCGCTCGCATGAACGACGGTCACCGACATGCCCTGCCGCTGCAATCCGTTCGCCGCTTCGAGCCCGAGCAGTCCGCCGCCGATGACAACGGCACGGCGATGATGACGCGCGGCCTCGCGCATCGTTTCGACATCCTGAATGTCTCTGAACGCGATGACGCCCGGAAGATCGCGGCCGGGTACGGGGATCACGAACGGCGTCGAACCGGTCGCGATCAGCAAGCGGTCGTACCGTGCTTCGCGTCCCTTTTCCGATCGCACGATACGGCGCGCACGATCGATTTCGACGACAGCATCGCCCGCATGCAGCGTGATGCCGTTCGCGTCGTACCATTCGCGCGTGTTGATGACGATGTCGTCGATGCTCTTTTCCCCGGCGAGCACCGGCGAGAGCATGATGCGGTTGTAGTTGCCGTGAGGTTCGGCACCGAACACGGTGATGTCGTAAAGCTCGGGCGCGATCTTCAGCAACTCTTCGACGGTGCGCATGCCGGCCATGCCGTTGCCGATCACCACGAGCTTCTGCCTCTCGATGCGAGCCGCGCCTGCCGCAGCCGCAACCGCATATTCGGTTCTCATGCCGCGATCCAGACTTTGCCGCCCGCGACGCGCGCGCGATACGCATTGACCGAACGCTCCGGCGCTTCGAGGCATTCGCCCGTGCGCAGATCGAAGTGCTGCTTGTAGAGCGGCGAGGCCACGACGATCCGTTCGCCGAGACTGCCGACGATGCCGCGCGAAAGCACGGCGGCCTGCGAGTGCGGGTCGACGTTGTCGATGGCGTACACCGTGTTCGCATCCGCCGCGACGTGAAACACGGCGACCTGCGCGCCGTTGATGAGCGCGCAGACGCCCGTGTCGGGCACGATATCGTCCAGTTCGCAAACGGCGGTCCAGTCGGGTTCGATTCGGTCGTTCATGATGTGCTCCTGAGTTCAGACGGTTTCGACAACCACGGAAATGTCGATGCGCTTAGTCTTGCGTTCGTCCGGCGTCGCGGGCCGGATCTGGCCGCGCTCTTCCACGAAGGTCACGGTCTCATCGCCCTTGTCGCTGTTCACGAAATGACGGAAGCGCTTGCGGGTTTCGGGGTCCGTGACGGCCTTCTTCCACTCGTCTTCGTACGTGTCCACGACGAGTTGCATCTCGGCTTCCAGCTCATCGGCAATATCGAGCTTGTCGTTGACGACCACGTCGATCAGATAGTCGAGGCCGCCTTCGAGGTTGTCGCGCCATACGCTCGTACGCTGCAGGCGGTCGGCAGTGCGCACGTAGAACATCAGGAAGCGATCGATGTAACGCACGAGCGTCGCCTGATCCAGATCGGATGCGAGCAGTTCCGCGTGACGCGGCTTCATGCCGCCGTTGCCGCAGACGTACAGGTTCCACCCTTTCTCTGTGGCAATGACGCCGATATCCTTGCCCTGCGCCTCGGCGCATTCGCGGGTGCAGCCCGATACGCCGAACTTGATCTTGTGCGGCGTGCGCAAGCCCTTGTAGCGATTCTCGAGCTGCACCGCGAGCCCGACCGAATCGCCGACTCCATAGCGGCACCATGTCGAGCCGACGCAGGACTTGACCGTGCGCAGCGCCTTGCCATACGCATGCCCGGATTCGAAGCCGGCCGCAATGAGTTCTTCCCAGATGAGCGGCAATTGCTCGACGCGCGCGCCGAACATATCCACGCGCTGCCCGCCGGTGATCTTCGTGTAGAGCCCGTATTTCTTCGCGATCTGACCGACGGCGATCAACCCATCGGGCGTGACTTCGCCGCCCGCCATGCGCGGCACGACGGAATATGTGCCATCGCGCTGAATGTTGGCGAGGTAGTAGTCGTTCGAATCCTGCAAGCTGGCGTGCTCTTTCTTGAGAACGAACTCGTTCCAGCACGAAGCGAGAATGCTTGCGACCACGGGCTTGCAGATATCGCAGCCGAGGCCCTTGCCGTGCTTCGCGAGCAGGGACGCGAACGTGCGATGTCCTTCCACGCGCGCGATGTGATACAGCTCTTGCCGCGAATAAGCGAAGTGTTCGCAGAGGTGATTGTTCACCGCCAGGCCCTGACGACTCATCTCCGACTTCATCACTTGCGTGACGAGCGGCACGCAGCCGCCGCACGATGCGCCCGCCTTGCATGCGCTCTTCAATGCGCCGATGCTGGTCGCGCCCGCGCAGACCGCCGCGCAGATCTCGGCTTTGCTCACGTTGTTGCACGAGCAGATCTGCGCTGCGTCCGGCAATGCCTCGACGCCGAGCGCCGGTTTGGCCTTGCCGTCTGCCTGCGGAAGAATCAGGAATTCCGGCGCTTCGGGCAGTTCCATCTTGTTCAGCATGAACTGCAGGAGCGTGCCGTATTCGGTCGCATCGCCGACCATCACGCCGCCGAGGAGATACTTGCCGCAATCCGATACGACGAGCTTCTTGTAGACCTGCTTGCGTTCATCGCTGAATTGATAAGAGCGGCTGCCGGGCGTCTTCGCGTGCGCATCGCCTATGCTCGCCACATCCACGCCCATCAGCTTGAGCTTCGTGCTCATGTCCGCGCCCGCGAACGACGCTGCTTCGCCCCGCAACTGCTTCGCGACGATGCGCGCCATGTCGTAGCCCGGCGCAACGAGGCCGAACACTTGACCGTTCCACGATGCGCATTCGCCGATCGCGTAGATATGCTCGTCGCTCGTGCGGCAGGTGTCGTCGATCACGATACCGCCACGCGGGCCGACTTCGAGCCCTGCGGAACGGGCGATATCGTCGCGCGGACGAATGCCTGCGGAGAACACGATCATGTCCGTGTCGAGATGCGCGCCGTCCGCAAAGTTCATGCGGTTGACCGCGCCTTCGCCGTCGACGATGGCGAGCGTATTGCGGTTGGTATGCACCGTCACGCCGAGCGCCTCGATCTTGCTGCGCAGCACGCGGCCGCCGCCCTCGTCCACTTGCACCGCCATCAGGCGCGGCGCGAATTCGACGACGTGCGTTTGCAGCCCCATGTCGCGCAGCGCCTTCGCGGCTTCGAGCCCGAGCAAGCCGCCGCCCACCACGGTCCCAGTCTTCGCACGCGCGCTGAACGCCTGCATCGCTTGCAAATCTTCGATCGTGCGATAGACGAAACATCCTTCGCGGTCCTTACCTTCTACCGGCGGGACGAATGGGTACGATCCGGTCGCCAGAACGAGCTTGTCGTAGGCGAGCGTCTCATCGGTCGATGTCGTGACGGTGCGCGCTGCGCGGTCGATGGCGACGGCTCTCGCATTCAACTTCAGCGCGTAACCCGAACGCTCGAAGAAGCCCGCTTCGACGAGCGAGAGGTCGTCCGCCGACTTGCCCGCGAAGAACTCGGACAGATGCACGCGGTCGTACGCTGCGCGCGGTTCCTCGCACAGCACCGTGACATGCAGTGCTTCATTGGCGCTTTCAGCGAGGCATTCGAGGAATTTGTGGCCGACCATGCCGTGGCCGATGACAACGATATTCATGACAGGGACCTTTCCTCAGTTGGCAACGCCGTTATTGACTGCGAGCGCGCTTTCACGCAGCGCGGCTTCGCGGGCCTTGTGTTCGGGAGAGAAGCGCACGGCGATGGCGCACAGCGCCGAGCCCGCGACCAGCACGCCGAGCAGCGACAGCGTCTGCTGCACGTTGCCGACGCCCTTCATCAGAAAGCCTGCGGCTACCGCGCCCACATTGCCGCCCGCGCCGATCACGCCGGCCACGCCGCCGAGCGCCTTGCGGTCGATGAACGGCACGAGCGCATACGTCGCACCGCATGCCATGTGCGTGAAGAGACCGAACGCGATCATCGCGATGAGGGCAAGCGCAATGCTGTCCGCGTGAGCGAACGCATAGAGCCCGACGCCCTCGCCCGCGATCAGCACGAAGAGCAGCGTCGCGCGTATGTCGAGGCCGCGCCGCGCGGCGGCTTTATCGGAAAGCCAGCCGCCGAGCGCGCGGGCGAACAATGCAAGCAAACCGAAGCTGCCCGCCGCCATGCCTGCCTGACCGAGCGACAGGCCGAAGTGATCGACGTAATAGACCGCCGCGATGTTGTGGATGAACACCTCGACGCCGAAGCACGCGCCATACGTCACGAAAAGCATCCATACGCGATAGTTCGCGCAAGCGGTGACGAAGCTCTGCCAGCCGCCCTTCTTGCCGCCGTCGATGGCGATGCCCGCGCGACGCAGTTGCGCGAAGTCGCCTTGCGGGCAGTCCTGCGTATAGCGCCAGTAGAAGAAGGCCATCACGGGCATCGCCAGGCCCGGCACGATCAGCGCGATGCGCCATGCCGATGCTTCGCCTGCGCCCAATGCAATCGCCGCCGCGACGAGCAAGGGCACGATGGCCTGCGCCGCGCCCGCGCCTGCGTTGCCCCAGCCTGCGGTCGTCGCGTTGGCCGTGCCGACGACGTTCGGCGCGAACATCACCGACGTGTGGTATTGCGTGATGACGAAGCTCGCGCCGATAGCGCCGATCGCGAGACGGCACCACAGGAAGCTGTCGTATCCCGTGGAAAGCGCCGCGCCGATGACCGGCACCGCGCCGACGAGCAACAGCGCGCTATACACCTTGCGCGGGCCGAAGCGGTCGCACATCGGGCCGACCACGAGCCGCACGAGAATCGTCACCGCGACCGCCGCGATGTTGATGTTGGCGATCTGGTCCGCGTTGAGTCCATATTCACGCTTGATGAGCGGCATGAGCGGCGCGCACGCGAACCACGCGAAGAAGCACACGAAGAACGCCATCCACGTGAGATGGAAGGCGCGCATCGGCGCCGTGCGCAAGCTGAAGAGATCGATTCGGGTGGCTTTGTCCATCGTCTTTCCGCAAAAAAGAAAGGCGTCCCGTGCACCGGGCCGATGGCCAGATGCAGGGGACGCCGTTGTCCGTGCCCACTTGGCTTCAATCAGCCGGGCGCTATATTCAGGACGGATCGCCGTTGATCCGATGGCGAGACTAAAGGCAAGGGCTATGCCATGCGCGTGGCATCGTCCGCATTCGCTTGTGGCATAAGGCTTCGAGCGCAGCGCGCACTCGTTGCGTGCATTCGGCCCGCGTCGCATTCGGATGCACGCCGGCACAGCGATGGTGCGACGCAGCACTCATCGCGTGCGAAGGGCGAATCCTGATGCGTGTGTACGATCCGGTTAGCACACGCTGATCTCCACTGTTCACGCGACTTCTACGCGGCGGATGGCATTCACAGAGAAAATGGCCCGCTTATTGCATTGGAAAGACCGCCGCGGCAACGACGCTGTGGCGCATGAGTAGTGAAGGATCGAACGCACCGACTGCGAACCACGGACAACGGCGTCCCTCGTGCCCGACACGAGCGGACGCTTTTCGCGTTCGCCGCGCCGAATCCAGCAACATGCGATACAGGACCCAACATGAGCACCACTCCCGCGAAGAACCCAGGCAAAGTCACGCTGCTGAGCGCAGGACCCGGCGACCTCGATCTCTTGACCATCCGCGCCGCCAACGTGCTTGCCGCAGCGGACATCCTGCTGCTCGACGACCTCGCGAATCAGGACATCGTCACCCTCGCACCGCGCGCTCGCGTGATTCGCGTGGGAAAACGCGGCGGCTGCAAGTCCACGCCTCAAGCGTTCATCGAGCGCCTCATGCAGCGTTACGCGAAGAAAGGCCTGCACGTCGTGCGCGTTAAGGGCGGCGACGCCTTGTTGTTCGGTCGCGCAGGCGAGGAGCTGACCGCGCTGCGCGGCGCGGGCATTCCGGTGGACATCGTGAACGGGGTCTCGTCGGGCTTTGCTGCGGCGGCGAGTCTCGGCATGTCGCTCACGCATCGGGATCATTGTCAGGGCGTGACCTTCGTGACCGCGCACATGCAGGACCACGGCGAGCCCGACTGGCGCGCGCTCGCGGCCACCGGCATGACGCTCGCCATCTACATGGGCATGAGCCGCATCGCGAGTATCGCGGCGACGCTGCTCGACGCGCTGCCGGCGAGCACGCCGGCGGCGGTCGTGCAGCATGCCGGCTCGGCGCATGAGAAGCGGCTCGTGACCACGCTCGATCGCCTTGCCACCGATGCCGCCGCAGCCGGACTCGGCAGCCCGGCAGTGATCTTGGTGGGCGGAGCGATCGGCGAAGCGGTCGAGTTTGCGGTTGATTCGGCGCCGCGCCGCGAGCGCGGTTTCGCGCACGCGGCCTGAGAGACGCCGTCATGCGGCCTATGCCATTCGGCCAGGTTTTCGCTCGTGGCGTCGTGCGTTAGAGTCGAATCCACCGATACTTCGAACACCGCTCCCCGCTCAACAGATGCTTCGCGTCCTACTCGTCACCGACACCGACAAGCCCATCGGCGATCTTCGCGATCAGCTCGCCCGCATGGGCTATGAGATGCTCGCCGAGGTCGCCGCGCCTGCCAAGCTGCATGCAGCCGTCGAGAGCCAGAAGCCGGATGTCGTCATCATCGACACGGACTCCCCTTCGCGCGACACGCTCGAACAGCTCGCGGTGATGAACCAGGCCGCGCCGCGCCCCGTGCTGATGTTCAGCAACGACGCGGATCAGCAGTTCATCCGCGCTGCCGTCGGTGCGGGCGTGACGGCCTACTCGGTCGAGGGCCTCGCGCCGGAGCGGCTCGCGCCGATCATCGAGGTCGCGCTCGCGCGCTTCGCTCACGAGGCGCGGCTGCGGCTGCGGCTGGAACAAGTCGAGAACGAACTCGCGCAGCGCAAGCTCATCGACCGCGCGAAGCGTCTGCTGATGGAACGGCGCGGCATGTCGGAAAACGACGCTTACGCCACGCTGCGCAAACGCGCGATGGACCAAGGCGTGAAAGTCGCGGAAATCGCCCGCCAGCTTCTTTCCGTGGCCGACCTGCTCGGTTAGACAGTACTCCTTATCACGTCATGAATTCGCCTATATCCGCTTCATCCGCCACGCACGCGCCCGAACGCACGCATCTGCGGCTCGGCTTTGTCGCGCTCAGCGACGCCGCGCCGCTCGCCGCCGCCGCGCTGCGCGAGATGGGACAGCGCCACGGCATCGAGATCGAGTTGTGCCGGCAGCCGTCGTGGGCCGTCGTGCGCGACAAGCTTCTGTCGGGCGAACTCGACGCGGCGCACGCGCTCTACGGGCTCGTGTATGGCGTGCAACTCGGCATCGGCGGGCCGCAGGCCGACATGGCCGTGCTCATGGTGCTCAATCGCAACGGACAGGCGATCACGCTATCGACTCCGATCGCCGACGCGATCCGCCAACGGGCCAGCGTGAAGGACGCGCTGGCATCGCTCGGTCGCGTGCCGGTTATCGCGCAGACGTTCCCGACCGGCACGCATGCGATGTGGCTCTACTACTGGCTCGCGGCGAACGGCGTGCATCCGTTGCGCGACGTGCGCAGTGTAGTGATTCCGCCGCCGCGTATGGCCGAGGCGCTCGCCGAAGGCACGCTCGACGGCTTCTCCGCGGGCGAGCCGTGGCACGGCGTCGCCGAAGCGCGCGGCGCGGGACGCACGGTCGTCCATACGAGCGAGATATGGCCGGATCATCCGGAGAAGGTGCTCGCCTGCCGGCGCGATTTTGTCGCGCTGTATCCGAATACCGCGCGTGCGCTGGTGCGCACGATGCTCGATGCGTGCGCCTGGGTTGACCGACCCGAGCATCGCGCGGAGATCGCGCAAGCACTCGCTTCGTCCGACTTGCTGGGCGTGCCGCGCGAGTTGATCGAAGCACGGCTCGGCGCGCCGCATGGCATCGCGCCGGTGCGCTTCTTCGATGACGGCGCGGTCAACTATCCGCGCGCCTCGGAGGGCTTGTGGTTCATCACGCAGTATCGTCGATGGGGCATGCTCGTCGCCGAGAGCGACGACGCCGCCATTGCCGCGGCCGTGAACCAGACGGCTCTGTATCGCGAGGCGGCGGGCGCTTCGGGCGTGCCCATCCCTGCGGAAAGGCAAGCCGCCACGCTCTGCGACGGCCGCGTGTGGGATGGCAGCGATCCGGTGGCGTATGTCGCCGGGTTCGATGTGAGAGCCTGAAGCGGCGCGGACCACACCGAAGATGGCGCATTCAGCAAGAACCGGTGAATGGACCGCGTTGGGCGATCGGCGTGCGTGCTTCGGGTCCGCCCCGCCTCGTTCGGCTGGATGATCACTCGCCGGTGCTGTGATGGCATCGCCGTTTAGATGGTGTCGTCTGCGCTGCTTGTGTGATACCACGCCCGCCAGCGATTGCGCTTTGCTCAATAAACTTCGTGGATGCTTCGCGCGGCCGCATCGGCTTGTGCCTTGCGGCTTTGGCTCACGGGTTGCGGTCTGCGCGTGGCGGCTTGTGGCGGCTTGCGAGCCGAGGCTCCGCGCCACCGCTCGGGGCTGGGCTCGCGGCTCGGGTTGAGACCTGAGCTTACGCGTGGCTTGCCCTCGAACTCAACCTCGCACCCGGACCCGGCCCCTTACTTGGCCCCGATTCGCCGCCCGGCCGCGAAAGCTCGACGCTTCAGCCATGCGCGCCGCGCCAACGCGCAAACGCACACCCCGCCTTGACTTACCCCCGCAAATCCCGAGAATGAGCGCCGCCGCCACGCGCGACGCCCCCGACGAGCAGCCAGCCCAAACCCGCCCGCGAGGATGTTTTCCCGCGTGATGCGCAACTTCATGGACAATAACGGGATGAGGCACGAACGCCCCGGCGTTTCCTGCGCTCGTCTCACCGGCGCGCGATGCATGTCGCGCCGACGCAGCATCCACGGCAACCGGCCCTGCGGCCGGTCAGCCACCGAATTCGGCCACCCGCGCCGCCCGAGGATAAGGTCGTCCTCGAACGCGGCCTACAGGAGCATCATCCATGACCGACATGAATCCGTCCTTTTTCGGCCGGCTGTCCATCGCCTTCGGCGCGTTTTTCGGCATCCTCGGCAACAGCGCGTTCGCCGGCCGCGTGCAGCGTCTGCGCGAAGCGGGCGAAGCGCCGGAAGCGCCCATCAAGACGCCGGCGCCCGCCGCAGCGCCCGTTGCACCGGTTGCACCGGCACCCGCGCCCTCGCCGCTGAAGGAAGCGAGCCCGGTCGCCGCGCTCCAGTTGCTGGGCCTCCTGCAGCGCGACGCCCGCTTCATCGACTTCGTCGAGGAAGACATCGCCAATTACAGCGACGCCGACATCGGCGCGGCCGCGCGCCTCGTGCACGACGGCTGCCGCGCCGTGCTGCGCGAGCACTTCACCATCAAGCCGGTGCGCAGCGAAGCGGAAGGCAGCCGCATCACGCTGCCGGACGGCTTCGACGCAAGCGCCGTGCGTCTCACGGGCAACGTCGTCGGCAAGCCGCCGTTCAACGGCAGCATCAGCCATCGCGGATGGAAGGTCGAGGCAACGCGCCTGCCGAAGCTCGCCGAGACGCATGACGCGAGCATCGTCGCCCCGGCGGAGGTGGAGCTATGAGCGACTTCGACCAGCAAAACACGCCGCGCTATTCGATCGGCGTCGATCTCGGCACGACGCATTGCGCGCTGTCGTACGTGGATTTGTCCGCGAGCGACGGCGAGAAAACCGCGCAGGGCGTGCTGTCCGTCGCCCAGCTGACCGCGCCCGGCGCCGCCGAGGAGCGCGATCTGCTGCCGTCGTTCCTCTACTTGCCGCATCCGAACGAACTCGCGCCCGGCGACCTGACGCTGCCGTGGACGCAGGAGCGGCCGTTCATCGTCGGCGAACTGGCGCGCAGTCGCGGCGCGGGCACGCCCATCCGGCTCGTGTCGAGCGCGAAAAGCTGGCTGTGCCACCCCGGCGTGGACCGGCGCGCCGCGATCCTTCCGGCCGACGCGCCCGAGGAAGTCGAGCGCGTGTCGCCGCTGGAAAGCTCGGTGCGCTATCTGACGCATTTGCGCGAGGCGTGGAACCACGCGCATCCGGACGCGCCGTTCGATCAGCAGGACGTCACGGTGACGATCCCCGCCTCGTTCGATCCCGCCGCCCGCGAGCTCACGGCCGAAGCGGCGGCCGCCGCGGGCTATGCGCGCATGACGCTGCTCGAAGAACCGCAAGCGGCACTCTATAGCTGGATTCAGAAGTCGGGCGGCGGCTGGCGCAAGCAGGTGAAGGTGGGCGACGTGATTCTCGTCGTCGATGTAGGCGGCGGCACGACCGACTTGTCGCTGATCGCGGTGGTCGAGCGCGAAGGCAATCTGGAATTGCATCGCGTGGCGGTCGGCGAGCATATTCTGCTCGGCGGCGACAACATGGACCTGGCGCTCGCGCACGTCGTCGCTCGCAAGCTCGCCACTCAAGGCACGCAGGCCGATCCGTGGCAATTGCGCGCGCTGACCTACGCGTGCCGCTCGGCCAAGGAAACGCTGCTCTCCGATCCCAATACCGACACCGTGCCGCTCGTCGTGCCGAGCCGCGGCTCGAAGCTGATCGGCGGATCTCTGCGCACCGAGCTCACGCGCGCCGAGCTCACGCAGATTCTGCTCGAAGGTTTCTTCCCGCAAGTGGACGCGTCCGCCCGCCCGGTGGCGCGCGCTCGGGTCGGTCTCACGCAACTCGGGCTGCCGTACGCACAGGATGCGGCCGTCACGCGCCATCTGGCCGCGTTCCTCGGCCGGCAAGTGAACGCGCTTGCCGAAGTCGAGGGCATCCAGCGCGACGTGCCGCCCGGCGCGACGCTCCTGCATCCCACCGCCGTGCTGTTCAACGGCGGCGTGTTCAAGTCGCACTTGCTGGTCGAACGCGTGATGACGACGCTCAACGCGTGGCTCGCTGCCGAGAACGCGCCGCCCGCGCGGCTGCTCGAAGGCGCGGACCTGGACCTCGCGGTGGCGCGCGGCGCGGCCTATTACGGCTACGTGCGTCGCGGCAAGGGCGTGCGCATCCGCGGCGGCACGGCGCGGGCGTATTACGTGGCGGTGGAATCAGCGATGCCCGCCGTGCCCGGCCTGGAGCCGCCAGTGTCCGCGCTGTGCGTCGCGCCGTTCGGCATGGAGGAAGGCACCGACGCGGCATTGCCGGCGCAGGAGTTCGGGCTGGTCGTCGGGGAGCCGGTGCATTTCCGCTTCTTCGGCTCGTCGGTGCGCAGGCAGGATCAGGTCGGCACGCTGCTCGATTACTGGCAGCCGGACGAATTGCAGGAACTGGAAGAGATCGAAGCATCGCTGCCGTCCGAAGGGCGCACGCCGGGCGAAGTCGTGCCGGTCAAGCTGCACGCGCGCGTGACGGAAGCCGGCACGCTGGAACTCGAAGCGGTCCCGCGCGGCTCGCAGGAACGCTGGAAGGTCGAGTTCGACGTGCGCGGCAGCGCAAGCGCGGATCACGGCGCGGGCCTGTAAGTGTCGGCGCGCAAGAAGAAGCCGTCGGCGGCGTCGGGCGCGCGGTATCGCGTCGGCATCGACCTCGGGACGAGCAATACCGTCGTCGCCTATGCCGAGGCCGGCTCGAACGATATCCGCGTGTTTCCGGTCGAGCAGCTCGTCGGTCCCGGCGAAGTGGCCGCGCAGCCGCTGCTGCCGTCGCTGCGGTATCACCCCGCGCGGGGCGAACTCGCGCCGGGCGACGTGCAATTGCCGTGGCCGCCGGCTTCGGCGACCGAGCCGCCCGCGGTTATCGGCCGCCTCGCTCGCCATCTCGGCGCGCAGGTGCCGGGGCGGCTCGTGTCGAGCGCGAAAAGCTGGCTCTCGCATGCATCGGTGGATCGCGTCGCGCCGATTCTGCCCTGGGGCGCAAGCGACGATGTCGCCAAGATCTCGCCCGTCGCCGCGAGCGCGAGCTATCTCGCGCACGTGCGCGCCGCGTGGAACCAGCAGTTCCCCGACGCGCCGCTGGAAGCGCAGGACATCGTGCTCACCGTGCCCGCTTCCTTCGATGAAGGCGCGCGCGCCCTCACCGTCGAAGCAGCGCGCATGGCCGGGCTTCACGCGCTGCGGCTTCTCGAAGAACCGCAGGCCGCGTTCTACGACTGGCTCTTTCACCACCGCGAGACGCTCGGCGACGAACTCGCGGAGACGCGCCTCGTGCTGATCTGCGACGTCGGCGGCGGCACGACCGATCTCACGCTCATTCAGGTCGAAGCCGGCGACGGCGAAGAGCCGCGTCTCACGCGCATCGGCGTCGGCAATCACTTGATGCTCGGCGGCGACAACATGGACCTCGCCCTTGCGCATCTCGTCGAGAAGCAGCTCGCGGGCGGCGACGGACGGCTGTCGGCGGCGCGGCTGTCGCAACTGGTCGAGCGGTGCCGCGCCGCCAAGGAACAGTTGCTCGGCGAGAACGCGCCCGCGTCCGCGTCCATCACGCTGCTCGGCGCGGGATCGAAGCTGATCGGCGGCGCGCGCTCGGCGGAGGTGACGCGCGAAGAGATCGAACGGATCATCGTCGAGGGCTTCTTTCCGCTCGTGTCCGAGAACGAGCGGCCGGGGCGCACGCGCGCCGGCATCGTCGAATTCGGGCTGCCTTATGCCAGCGATCCGGCGATCACGCGCCACGTCGCGGCGTTTCTCGCGCAGCACGCGACGCCTTCGCGCGAAGCGTTGCGCGAAGCTTCGAAAGCCGATGACGCCCTTCCCGTTCCCGACACGCTGCTGTTGAACGGCGGCGTCTTTCGCGCTGCGCCGCTGGCGAAACGCGTCGCCGATACGCTCGGCCGCTGGCGCGGCGAGCCGGTGCACGTGCTCGCCAACGACGACCCGGACGTGGCCGTCGCGCGCGGCGCGGTCGCCTATGCGCTTGCGCGCGCGGGCCACGCGCCGAAGATCGGCGGCGGTTCGGCGCGCAGCTACTTCCTGCTGCTCGACGAAGACGGCGACGCGTCGCGCGGCGTCTGCGTGCTGCCGCGCGGCACCGAAGAAGGCCAGGCGATCCATCTCGCCGATCGCACCTTCGCGCTGCGGCTCGGCGCGCCGGTGCGCTTTCACCTCGTCTCGTCGGTCGCGGATACCGCGTACCGGGCTGGCGAAATCGCCGATGTGAGCGCTGCAGGCGGCGACTTCGTGCGACTGCCGCCGATCGCGACGGTCGTCGATCCGCGCGGCCACGCCAACGCCGGCAAGCCGAGCGAGACGCCGGTGCAGCTCACGACATCGCTGACGGAAGTCGGCACGCTGGAGATGCACTGCATCGCCACGGACGATCCCGCGCAACGCTGGCTGCTCGAATTCCAACTGCGCCGCGAGGAACCGAAGGGCGATGCCGCCGCCGGAGAGACGCATCCGGCGCTGCCGAAAGCCATCGAACTGATCGACCGCACTTTCGGCACGCGCGCGCAGGACGTCGCCCCGAAGGAAGTGAAACGGCTGCGCGCGCAACTCGAACAGGCGCTCGGGCCGCGCGACACATGGGACATCGTGGTACTGCGTGAACTCTTCGGCGCGCTGTGGGACCGGGCGAAGAAGCGTCGGCGCAGCGCCGACCACGAACGCCTGTGGCTCAACCTCGCGGGCTATGCGATGCGTCCCGGCTTCGGGCATCCGCTCGACGAATGGCGCGTCGAGCAGTTGTGGACGCTCTTCGATCAAGGCATCCAGTACGTCAACGAGAACCAGATCTGGTCGGAATGGTGGACGCTCTGGCGGCGCGCGGCGGGCGGGCTCGACGAAGCGGCGCAACTGCGTCTGCTCGACGACATGGCTTTCGTGCTCCAGCCGCCCGGCACGAGCCGCTATCGGCGCGCGGCGGGCGCGGCGCGCGCGGGCTACGAGGACATGGTGCGGCTCGCGGCATCGCTCGAACGCGTGCCGGTCGAGCGCAAGATCGAGGTCGGCGAGTGGCTGCTCACGCGCCTGAAGAAGCCTTCGGAGAATCTGCAAAGCTGGTGGGCGGTCGGGCGCATCGGCGCGCGGCAGCCGTTCTATGGCAGCGCGCATGGCGTCGTGCCGCCGGAGGTCGCCGCGCGCTGGCTCCATGCGATCCTCGCGCTCGACTGGAAGAAGGTCGAGCCTGCGGCGTTCGCGGCGGTGCAGATCGCGCGCATGACCGGCGACCGCTCGCGCGATGTCGCGGACGACGTGCGCGCGGCCGTCATCGAACGGCTCACGACGCAAGGCGCCGCGCAATCGTGGATCGCGATGGTGAGCGAGACCGTCGCGCTCGATCGCGCCGACGAAGGCCGCGTGTTCGGCGAGACCTTGCCGGCGGGGCTGAAGCTCATCGGCTGAACGGCCCGAGCCCGGCGCGTGCAATTGCTTCGCTCTCAGAAGCGATTTGGCGCGCTCGGACTCGTCATCGCTTGAATAGCGGCCGCACGCGTCCTAAGGTTATCAGTGTGTCGCTTCGACACTCACTGAAGGAGGTCCACCATGCCATCCCCGCGTAAGGCTCAAGCGAGCCACCCCGCCGACACGGAAATGTCGAGCCGCAAGAAAACCGCCGGCACCAAGGCGAACACCGCGAAGACCGCGAGCGCGAAGGAAATGAGCGTCGGCAAGCGCACCACGAAAGCGAAACCGAAGTCGTAAGTGATCGGCTGGTACCGCGCTCGAGCGCGGGGATCGGTCACGGCTGTCCTTCGAAACGGCGAGCGGCAAGCGATAACCATCGGTCCGCTCGCCGTTCGGCTTTCTGCGCTCCCGAAAAGCAATCGCGATCCGCGAGACCGCACTTTTTGCCGCCCGCCAGCAGATCGGCGCGCAAAAAAGGCGTTGCCACATGGCAGCCTTCATTTAAAGTAGTTAACCTCCCCTGCACCGCTCTTTCGAGATCCCGACGATGGCCGTCCCGCCACGCGCCGCCTCCGTGCGCGCTGAAGGAATCCTGACCGCCGCCGCCCGCGAAGCCGGCGCGAGTCTCGTGCGCAACTTGTCGATTCCGGCGCCCTTCTCCGACGCCGCGCTCGAAGCGCAGTTTCTGGAGGACCACAGCCAGCGGTTCTGCGCGTTCCGGCGCGCGTCGGCGCTGCTCGCGCTCGTCATCTGGACGTGCTTTCTGTGGTGGGATTTCAGCTTCGTGCGCGGCAACAAGGCGCTCAACGTGCGGCTCGCGGACATTTTGACGCTGCGCTTCGCCGGCGTCGCGCTCCTGATCTGCGTCGGCTTTCTGGTGCTGCGGCCGTCGTTTCGCTCGCACGCGACGGCGCACCGCGTCATCCTCACCGGCATTTACGGCCTGCTCTGCCTCATCCTGACGATGGTGGCGATCACGCCCGCGCCGTATAACTACACGCAGTACTTCATCGGCCTGTACCTCGCGCTCTTCTTTCAGTTCAGCTTCTTCTATCTGCGTTCGCGCGCCGCGCTGATGGTCGGCGTCATCACGATGGCCTCCGTCGTCTTCCTGCAGATCACGGTCGGGCTGCTCAACGCGGAGGATTTCTTCGCCGGGCTCTTTTATATGTTCAACGTCGTGGTGGTCGGGCACGGCGTCTGTGCGCACGCCGAGCGCGTGTCGCGGGAACGGTATCTGGCCGAGCGCGCGCTGGCGTCGCTCAACGACGAACTGCGCGGCGCGAACGGCTCGCTGGAACGCAAGAATCGCGAACTGGAAATCGCGAAGAAGGATCAGGAGACGAAGACCAACGCGCTGCTCGCGCTGCGCGAACAGCAAATGATCGCCGCGCAGACGGCGAGCCGCGAGAAATCCAACTTCCTCGCCGCCGCGACGCACGACCTGCGGCAGCCGATGCACGCGCTCAATCTCTTCCTGCAAGCGGCCGCCGAAGCCATTCGCAACGAGGAATTCGATCAGGCCGAGCGCCTCATCAACGAATGCGGGCGCTCGTCGGTGATTCTCGCGCGCCTCCTGAACGCCGTGCTGGACTTGTCGCGGCTGGAATCGGGGCGCGTCGTGCCGCGCTATCACGTATTCGATGTCCGCGAGATCGTCGAGGAAGCCGCCGAGCAGTTGCGCCCGTTCGCCAGGAGCCGTGGCGTGGACTTGCGCCTGCGCCTGCCGAAAGACGATGTCGTATGCGTGCGCAGCGACGCGCACTGGCTCGGCCGCGCGGTGGCGAATCTGGTGTCGAACGGCATCAAGTACGCGGATACCGCCAAGCGCGCGAAGCCGACGGTGATCGTCGGCGTGGTGCGCTCGCCGACGCGCGCGCGTATCGACGTGCTCGACAACGGCATCGGCATACCGGCGGATTACTTCGACGCCATTTTTCAGCCGTTCTTTCAGGTCGACAACCCGGAGCAGGATCGCGACAAGGGGCTGGGGCTCGGCCTGTCGATCGTGAATGCGGTGATCTCGATGCTCGACGAACACCGCATCGAACTGAAGTCCGCCGAAGGACGCGGCTCGCGCTTCTCCGTGGATATTCCGCTATGCGGGCCGTCGCCCGATCAGCCGTCCGCGCGCGCGCCGGCGCGCTCCGAAGCCGCCGAAGCGGCGCAACTGGACGGGCGCTATGTGCTGCTCGTGGAAGACGACGGTCTCGTGCGCGCCTCCACCGAGGCGCTGCTTTCGCAATGGGGCGTGCTCTACGACTCCGCCGCGACGTTCGAAGAATACGAAGCGATGCTCGCGACCATCGAACGCTTTCCCGATCTCATCATCACCGACTACCGCTTGGGCGATGCGAAAACCGCCCGCGAAGTCGCGATGCTCGGCGCGCGCAAGCTCGGGCGCGCGTGCCCTTGCCTCGTCGTGACGGGCGAGCCGGCGGCGACCATCGTGCCGCTCGCCTGCGACCACGACGTGCTGAGCAAGCCGGTGAGCCCGGCCGAGCTGCGTCGCGGCATGGTGTCGATGATCGAGGCGGACGCGTTCAACGGCCGGTAAGCCGCGCCGCGAACCACGCCCGCAGCGCTTCGACCTCTTCCATGCAGACCGTATGCGCCATCGGGTACGCGTGCCAGTCCACGGCGCAACCGTGGCCGCGCGCGAACTCGCACGCTTCCTCGCCGAGCCGCACGTCGAGCACGTCGTCGAAGCTGCCGTGCGCGGCGAACACCGGCGCGGCGCGGTTGCCTTCGCTGATCGAGGCGTCGATCAGACCTGGCGACGGGATATAGCCCGACAGCACGATCAGGCCCGCGAGCTTTTCCGGATGCGTGAGACCGGCGTGATACGTCATCGCGCCGCCCTGCGAAAAGCCGGCGATAAAGATGCGCTCGGTCGGAATGCCGCGCGCGTTCTGCTCGGCGATCAACGCCCGCACGCGCTCGACCGACGCCTCGATGCCCGCTTCGTCCACCTTCCGGTTGATGCCCTCGAACGACAGAATGTCGTACCACGCGCGCATCACGTAGCCGTTGTTCGCCGTGACCGGAATCTCCGGCGCGTTCGGAAAGACGAAGCGCACGGCAGGCGCATCGGCGAGGCGCAGTTCGGGCACGAGCGGCACGAAGTCGTTCGCGTCGGCGCCGAGGCCGTGCATCAGAATGACGGCGAATTCGGGATTCGGCGCAGTTTCGATTTCGACGACCGACGGTGAATCGCTCATGTGCACTTCTCTCTAAATGATGGGAACGAGGATCTGAATGATGCCGACCACGGACACCAGCCACGCAAGCGAGCGCAAAAACGGCACGCCCGCCGCGTACAGCGGCACGTAGACCACCCGCGCGATGAAGTAGGCCAGCGCGCCGTAGTGCGTGAGCGGGTTCTCACGCCCGGTCACGTGAACGATCAGCACGGCCACCGCGAAGACCGGCAGCGTCTCGAAGAGATTCGACTGCGCGCGCATCAGACGCGCGGTGAGCTTGCCGGGCGGCGGCGCGGGGCCGTCGCGCGGGCCGGTGTTGTAGCGGATGCCGGTCTCGCGGTTGCGCAAGAGCGCCGGCAGCAGCACTTGCACCAGCGCGAGCACGAGCGTCCAGGCCAGCATCGTCAGTTCAAAACTCATGGCGTCTCCTGTCGGGCGTCTATTGTCTCAGGCGCGCGCTTCATTCGGCCGATGTCAGCGCCGCAGCCTGCGGCGCACTGTCGAGCGCGAGATCATGACTCGCAAGCTGTTCGAAGCGGCCGCTCGGCTCCGCGTAATCCCAGCGTTCCACGCGCGCGCGCCGCCCGGTCGCGTTGCACGCGTAGCGGATGACGTTCACGGAATTGCCGACGGTCGCCCGCGTGCGCGACGACAGCGCCGTGCCCGCCTGCACCGCCCATAGGCGGCGCGGCAGGTCGGCGAACGTGTCGTGCAGCGGCAGCACGTACGGCAGATGAATATGTCCGCCGAGAATCAGGTCTGCGCCCGCGCGCGCCCAGCGCGGCACCGCGCGCTCGCGCCCGTGCAGCAGGTTCGTCTCGTCGCTCGCGCGCGAGACCGCCACCGGCTGATGCGTGACCACGACGCGCAACTGAGCCGCGCTCGCCGCCTCCAGGCGCGCCGCGACGCGCCGGATTTGCGGCATCGACACTTCGCCGTCCTTGTGGCGATACGGCCGCGTCGTGTTGACGCCGAGCACGAGCACATCGCGCGATTCGAACGACGGCTCCAGTTCCGCGCCGAACGCGCGTTGATGATTCGCGTACGGGCGCACGAGCCGCGTGAACACGTCGTAGAGCGGAATATCGTGATTGCCCGGCACGACCACGGCGGGCGTCGCGCCGAACGTATTCATGAAGGCGCGCGCCTCGTCGAACTGATAGCGGCGCGCCCGCTGCGTGATGTCGCCCGACAGGATCACGACATCGGGCGGCACGGCTTCGGCAAGACGCAACAGCGCCGCGACGACTTTGGGCCGCTCGGTGCCGAAATGCGGATCGGAAATATGCAGCAATACGGTCATGAGCGATTGGCTTCGGCCACGTCGGGCTCGGGCTTGAGCAACAGCAACGGCCGTTCCGAGACGCGGAATTCGAGCGGCATGTCGAGCCACGCGATTTCGCCGTCGGTCGCGGCTTTGACGCGGCGTCTGCCCGTCGAACGCAATCCGCGCGACGGCCGCGTCACCGTGATCCTGTCGAACGTGAAGCTCTCGACGTGGTCCGAATCGGCGAGACGTCCCGCCGCGCCACGCAGCGACAAGAGCAGATGCGCGAGCCGCCCGATGGGTCGCGGCGCAATCGCGACGAGCAAGCCGTGTTCCACTGCGCGGGCCTCGGCCATGCCGATCTGTTCGAGCTGGAGCCGGTTGTTGCCGACGAAGAGCGTCGACGAACGCACTTCGCGCGTGCGTCCCTCATGCTCGATATGCAGCCTCAAATGACGATGCCGCCGCAACAGCGTGAAAAGCGCCGACCACAGCGCGACGAGCCGGCTGCGGCCGAATTGCCGCTTGTAGGCTTCGCGGTCTTCGAGCAGCTTCGGATACAGCCCGAGACTCGCGTTGACGATGAACATGCGGTCGTTCACGTAACCGACCTGCACCGGATACGCGCGCGCGTCGAGCAGCAGTTTCGTGGATGCGTCCAGATCGGCGGGAATGCCGTGATCGCGGCTGAAGTAGTTGAAGGTGCCGCGCGGCAGCACGCCGAACGGCACGTCAGCTTTCAGCGCCGCTTCGGCGACCGTGCAGAGCGTGCCGTCGCCGCCCGCGCCGACGAGCACGCCGCGTTGCGCGCGGGCCAGCTCGGCGGCTTCGCGTGCGACGGCGGCGAGACGCCGGGGCTTGTCGACCACGCGCAGATCGAAGCGCCGCCCCGCTGCGCCGAACTCGCGCGCCAAAGCCGCGCGTGTTTCGTCCGCCTGCCTGCGGCCGGAACCGGCGTTCATCACGATGAAAAACGGCGCGTCGGGCGCAAGCGCGCGGGCGGCGGCCGACGCATCGGCCAAGGGTGCGGACACGGTCATCGGCTGCGCTCCTTGCGGTTCGTCGCATGATTGCCTGCGCCGAAACGCGTCGAAGCGGCCGGCGAGCCGTGCCGATTATAACGAAAGCCTTACAACGGGAGCGTGCGCTGCCTGAGGCTTACGTGTGCTCGCCCCGAATGTAGTACTCGAGCTGCTGAATGGTGAACTGCTGCTCGGAGATAATGTTCTTGACCAGATCGCCGATGGAGATCATGCCGACGAGCTTGCCGTTGTCGATCACCGGCAAATGGCGCATGCGCTTGTCGGTCATGAGCGCCATGCAGTCGTCGGTGGTCTGGTCGGGCCGCACGTAGCGCACGTGCGAAGTCATGATGTCGCGCACCGGCGTGTCTTTCGACGAGCGGTCCATGAGCACGACTTTGCGCGCGTAGTCGCGCTCGGTCATGATGCCGACGATTTCGTCGCCGCGCGTGACGATCACCGCGCCGATGTGCTTGTCCGCCATCAGCTTGATCGCGTCGAAGACCGGCGCCGTGTCCGCGATCGTATAGACCGTCTGTTCGGGTTTCGAGCTCAGAACCTTTGCGACTGTTGCCATCGACCGCCTCCGTCTGACTTGCGCGCCGTTCGCCGTCCGCGTTGTGGACTGCCGGGCGCGCTGCGTTGTATCCGGAACACGTTGCTGCGCTGTATGAGCGTAAGGCTTCCGCCCGATGCCTTCATCGGCATTAACCCGACCATTCGCGAAGAGTATAGGACACGCAGCGGAACACGAGCGCCGCCGCACCTGTGCTTTGCCCGCCTTCAGTTTCACCGATTCCTGCCGCTAATCAGGCATCGCGCGGAATTCCGTCGTCCGCCAGGACTACGCGGCGCAACCGCCCACACCACAGGAGAAGCAGTGAGCACTTCACAACAGGATATCGAGCAGCGCGTGCGGCTCGCGGGCAGCAACATGTTCGAGTTGCTTCTCTTCAAGCTGGGCGAGGCGCCGGATTCGGAGCAGCGCGAACTGTACGGCATCAATGTTTTCAAGGTGCGCGAGATTCTCGCGATGCCGACGATCACCGCCGTTGCCGGTTCGAGCGAGGAGATTCTCGGCGTCGCGGACATTCGCGGGCAGATCATTCCGGTGATCGACCTCGCGCGCATCACCGGCTGCCGCCCGAAGAACGGCCCGAAGATTCTGCTCGTGACCGAGTTCGCGCGCACGACGCAGGGCTTCGCGGTCGAGGAAGTCGACGATATCGTGCGGCTGGAATGGAATCAGGTGTTGTCGGCGGAGTCGCATTCGAGCGGACGCACGGTGACGAGCTTTGCGCGCCTCGACGGCAACGTCGACGGCTCGCGCCTCGCGCAGGTGCTGGATGTCGAGCGCATCGTGCGGGACGTGCTGCCGGGCCAGGAATCGGACATCACGGAAGCGCGCACCGGCCGTCTGCAACTGAAGCCGGGCGCACGCGTGCTGGCCGCGGACGATTCGGGCGTCGCGCGGGCGCTGATCGAACAGAGCCTGACCGCGATGGGCGTGCCGTTCGTCATGACGAAGACCGGACAGGAAGCGTGGGATGTGCTCGAAGCCGCGCTGCGCAAGGCGCAGAAGCACGGCACCGAGGTCTCCGACGAAATCGCTCTCGTGCTCACCGACCTCGAAATGCCCGAGATGGACGGCTTCACGCTCACGCGCCGCATCAAGGCGGACAGCGGCTTGCAGCACATTCCGGTGGTGATTCACTCGTCGCTGTCGGGATCGGCGAACGAGCAGCACGTGCGCAAGGTCGGCGCGAACGCGTATGTGTCGAAGTTCGAGGCGTCCGAACTCGCCACCGTGATGCGCGGCGCGATCGTCAACGCCTGAAACGGCGGCGATCGGCAGCGATCGGCGGCGCAAAAGCATCGGCGCCCGGAGCGGGGAGACCTTGTGAGTCTGCCGCGCCGGGCGCCGAATGGATTGCTTCAGTCTTGAAAGCCGGCGGATAAGCCGGCCAGACCGGTTCGATCAGTGACCGAAGAAGACCGAGTTGGTGCTGTTTGCTGCTTGCGTGCGGGCGCCGGACTGAGCCAGCGAGTCACGCGAACCACCGTAGGCGTTAGCGTCGACGCCGTGTGCGTGCTCTTCAGCAGCGATTGCTTGGGCGCTCGGGCCTTGTTGCGACGTCGGAGCGCCGGCAGCCGGGCGATAGAACGGAGCCGGGCCGTAGCCGCTTGCGAAAGCGGGCGCAGCGAGGGTGGCGGAAGCGGCGATAAGAAGGGTAGCGAGAAGATTGCGTTTCATGGTGTGCTCCAAAGACGGTTGACGTTGATTCAGAAAGCGCCGCAGCGGTCTTGCGAGAAACTGTCTGCTACGTCGATGGAAAGCAGTGTATACCCCTACTATCGTTTTTTTATCCCGATATATTTCAATACACTTTTCATCCAGCGCCAACAATCGCTGGCCGCACGGGCGTGCGAAATGGCTGAAAGCCGCGCCGCGTAAGGCGCAGAGAGTCGTCCGCGTCGACGACGCTGTTCGGTAGGGACAGAATAATTTCGTGCTGTCGGCGTCGGCGAAGCGCGATTCGGGACGTTATCAGTGAACGAGACGCTGCATCAGATGGACGAGCGTCGCGGGAGAGTTGCCCTTTTGGCAGTACGCGTCGAAGCCGGCGTGCAGCCCTTTCGTGCGCACAAGTTCTTCGCCGAGCGCGGTGAACGCGATGATCCCCGCGTCGCGCGTCCGGGCGATGCGCCGTAGCACACGCGCGGTCGCGAAGCCGTCGTGCTCCGGCATGCTGATGTCGAGAATGACGATGTGCGGCACCCAGCCGTCGACCGCATGAAGGGCATCGACGCCGGACAGTGCGACCCGCGTCTCGAATCCGTCGGCGGTGAGCGCCGCGGCGAGCGCCTCGGCGCTGGAAGCGTTGTCATCGACGACGAGAATGCGCCAGCACGGGAGATCGACGTCGATACTGCGGTTGGTCCAGAGAGCGCATCGGGGCGAATGCAAATTCACGGGCATGGCAAGTCGGGATATTCGTCTGACGGCCGTACCGCACGAATCGCGCCAGCCCGGGCGACCGGTCAGGCGCTGGCTTCGCGCTTGCCCTTGCGCCGTTTCGCGGCGTTTTCTTCGCTCTCGCGCAGGCGCGCATTCGCCTCAACGAGCGAGGCGGCGTCGCGCTGCCGCAGCGCCAGGTCAAGTTCGCCGAGCGCGGCCACGAGCGCATCGCGGTCCGCCTCCTCGCACGCCGGCTCGCCGCCGGCCGCTACGCGCCGCGCTTCCTTATCGAGCCGCTTGTAGAGCTTCGCGCCGAAGCGCGTGTCGAGCGCGCCGTCGCGCGCCAGACCGGATATCACCGATGCAAGGCGTATCAGCCCCGCCGCAGTGGTTTGCGTCGCGCCATCCAGATCGTCACGGTCATCGTCCACAAGCCTTCTCCCCAAGTTTGACAGTCGGCGCGCGCCGGGAACGGCGTCTATCGTCGCTTACGCGGTCATCATACGCCGTCAATATGACAATCATTCTTACATTCCGCGGCACGAATGCCGCGACTGTTTCCGCGGGCGAGCGCACCAGACCCGCGTCGCGAGCCCGAGCGGTGGCACACTAGCGCCTGACGAAGCAAGCCGCCAGTCTTCGACCGCACATAACGACCGCATGAAAACCGCTATCCCGCAAACATCGCTCTACGGTTCCGACTTCACCGGCCTCGTCTGCGGCTTCCGCTTTCGCGTCGATCAACCCGGCGAGCCCATCGATTCGGAGCAGGCAAGCGACTGGGTCGACCGCGACGACACGGCAAAAGAGTTCCTCTGGCTGCACTTCGACCTCGCCAACAGCGCATGCGAGCGCTGGATCAAAACCCGGCTCGGCTTGCCCGACGCGTTCTTCGACACGCTGCACGAGGGCTCGCATTCGACGCGCATCGAGCATCAGGAAGGCGCGTTGTTCGCGGTCATCAACGACGTCATGTTCAATTTCGAGCTGACGCCCTCGGAAATTGCGACGCTCTGGGTCTACACGCATCAGAAGCTGCTGGTCACGGCGCGCATGAAGCCGCTGCGTTCCGTCGATTCGCTGCGCGAGTCGGTGCGGCGCGGCGAAGTCTTCCGCTCGCCGGCGGAGCTGCTCGCGCATCTGCTGCGCGATCAGGCGGATCTGCTCGTGCAGATCGTGCGGCGGACGAGCGCGGAAGTAGACGGCATCGAGGATCGTTTCCTGTCTACGCACGCGTCCACCACCCGCTCCGATCTCGGCGCGCAGCGGCGCGTGCTCGTGAGGCTGCAACGGCTGCTCGCGCCCGAACCGGGCTCGGTGTTCCGGCTGCTCGCGCGCCCGCCGCGCTGGCTGCACGCGCAGGACATCCAGGACCTGCGCGACGCGACCGAGGAATTCTCGCTCGTCCTCAACGACCTCGCCGGGCTCGTCGAGCGCATCAAGCTGCTACAGGAAGAAATCGCGACGCGCATGGACGAGCAGAGCAACCGCACGCTTTTCACGCTGACGCTCGTGACCGTGCTCGCGTTGCCGATCAATATCGTGGCCGGTTTCTTCGGCATGAACGTCGGCGGCATACCGCTCGCCGAGAACCATCACGGCTTCTGGCTGCTCGTGGCGATCGTCGCGAGCTTCACCGTGCTCGCCGGAAGGTGGGCGTTCCGCCGCAGGCGCGATATGTGAGCGTCGCTCGCCTTTCTTCGGCTAAAGCCCGAGATCGCTCAGTCCCGGGTGATCGTCGGGGCGGCGCCCGAGCGGCCAGTGATACTTGCGCTCGGATTCCTTGATCGGCAGATCGTTGATCGACGCATGCCGATGCGTCATGAGCCCGGCCTCGTTGAACTGCCAGTTCTCATTGCCATAACTGCGATGCCAGTTGCCCGAATCGTCGTGCCATTCATACGCGAAGCGCACGGCAATACGGTTTCCGGTGAACGCCCACAGTTCCTTGATGAGCCGATAATCGAGCTCGCGCACCCACTTGCGATGCAGAAACGCCTCGACCTCCGCGCGTCCGTTGACGAATTCCGCGCGATTGCGCCAGCGCGTGTCCTCGGTATAAGCAAGCGCCACGCGCTTGGGATCGCGCGTGTTCCAGCCGTCTTCGGCGAGACGGACCTTCAGGGCGGCAGTTTCAGCGTCGAACGGGGGGAGAGGCGGTCTGGTTTCCATGGCATGTCCTGTTGACGTTGGCGCGGTAGACAGAGTTGTCTACCTGAAGCGCACTCTAGCGCAGGTAGACAGACCTGTCTACAATTAGCCGCATGAACATGATCGCCTCCCCCGCCGACTCCACCGAGCTTCCACCGGATGCCCGCATTCTGCGCACCGCGCACGACCTCTTCTACCGCGACGGCATCCGCGTGACGGGAATCGACCGGGTGATCGCGGAATCGGGCGTGGCGAAGAAGACGTTCTACCGGTACTTCGCGAGCAAGGACGACCTCATCGTCGCGTTTCTGGAATATCGGCACGACAACTGGATGACGTGGTTCCGCGACGGCCTTTCGCGTCACGGCGGCACGCTCTCGGCGCTCGTACCGACGCTCGCCGAATGGTTCGGCGGCGACGCGTATCGCGGCTGCGCGTTCATCAATTCGGTGGTCGAAGTGGGCGGCACGCTGCCGCAGGCCGTCGAGATTGCGCGGCGGCACAAGCGCGACATGACCGCCGCGATTCGCGCGCTGATGCCGCCATCACGCACCGCGAAGGCGGACGCGCAGGCGCTCGCGCTCGCGGTGGATGGCGCGATCGTCGCGGCGCAATTCTCCGACGCCCCCGCCGATGCGTTTAAAGCCCTCGCACGCGTGGTCCGCGCGGTGAGGCGCGCGGCAACGAGCGCGGGGTAATGAGAGACGCCTAGCGCGCGTCTGTGCCCGACCTCGGCAATGCGCAGCAGAGCTTGCCGTTCAGGTCCGCGATGTCGTCGGTGCTCAAGGTAGCGACGTCCGCCTTCAACTGCAGAAACGCCACCACCGCCGCATAACGCGAGCGCAGCAGATCGCGGCGGGCGGTGTACAGCGTGTCGATGGCGCGTAGCACGTCATTGCCGGTGCGGCTTCCAATCTTGAAACCGACTTCGGTTGCACTGAGCGTATCGCGGGCGCTTTCCACGAGATGCGAAAGCGCATCCGTCCGCTGGCGTTCGCGCACGTACTTCGCGAAGTTGTCGCGGGCCGAAGCCTCTGCCTGATTCGAAGCAAGCTCGTAGGTCTCTTTAGCCTTGTCTTCGAGAGCAAGCGACTGCTTCATGCGCGCCTGAATTTCGCCGCCGGAATAAAGCGGAATCTGAATCTGCAGCATGCCGGTCGTGGTCGTCGTCGGGCGCGCATAGCCCGACGCGGCGCCGGCGGGCGTATAACTGCCCGTCACGCTGACGACCGGATAATGCGCCGCCCGAGCCTTGGCCGAATCGAACTTGGCGATCTCCCAGCCGAGTTGCTTCGACTGCACATCGTAGCCGCGGGCCTTGGCCTGCTCGACCCACGATTCCTCGCCTCCCGCGAGCGTCGGCAAGCCCGTCCCCGCCGGCAACGGGGCGAGCGCCGCGAACGGCCGCCCGGTCACTTGCTGCAACGCGCGGCGCTTCGCACTGAGTTCTTCACGCGCATCGACCTGTTGCAATTGCGCCTGCTCGCGGGCGGTGTCGGCCTCGCGCTGGTCGATGAGCGTCACCTCGCCCACGGCGCGCTTCCGACGCACCTGTTCCAACTGTGCGTCGATCGCGGCGAGATACTCCGTGCTGCGTTTCACTTCGTCTTCGGCGGCCAGCTCGTCGAAATAGGCGCGCACGGCCCGCAGAATCGACGCCTGTTGTGCGCCGGCAAAATCCACCGCGCCCTGTGCGACGACGAAATCCGCCTGCCGGTAAGCGGTCCACTTGCTCCAGTCGAAGAGCGGCTGCGTCACGGTCACCATCCAGCCGTTCTGCCAATACTTCTGACGCGGAAAACCGTCCATGTCGATGCGGTTGTACGAACGTCCCCACCCGCCCGCGATCTGCGGCAACAGCGCCGCCCGAGCAATGGGCACCGCCTGCTTCGCGGCTTCATACGCGGCCTGCGCCTGGCCGAGTTCCGCGTCGTGATCGAGCGCCTGTTGCACGATGGCGACGAGATCGTCAGCGCGTGCGGCATCGACAAGGACGAGCGCGCACGCCAGCCCGGCCAGCCAAATGCGTCGCTTAAGCATGGAGCGTCTCGCCTGCCGTGGCCGTGCTCGATGCATCGCTCTCCGGCACCAGCGCGCCCGCAGCGAACCGATAGCGCGTGTCGAACGCGGAAGCGAGCGACATGTCATGCGTAATCACGACGACCGTGCGATCGAGATTGCGCAGCAGCGACGCGATGCGCCGCACCGACGCCGGATCGAGATTCGATGTCGGTTCGTCGAGCAGCAGCAGTTCGCGCTGCTGATACAGCGCGCACGCGAGCAACAGCCGCTGCCGTTGACCGGCGGAGATATTGGCGATGGTGTCGCTGATGACGGTGCGCGTGCGCATCGGCAAACGCATGATGTCGTCGAGGAGGCCGACATCGGCGAGAATCGCGTGAATGCGGTCTTCGTCCGTCTCGGCGGCGAATAGCGTCACGTTATCCGCTATGGACCCGTGCAGAATGATGTCGCCCTGCCGCATATGCGCCTGATGCCGGCGAATTTCATCGACCGTCAGGTTCGGCCATGCAATGCCATTGAGCGCAATATGTCCGTGCTGCAGCGGTTCCGCCGCCGACAGCAGCTTGAAAAGCGTGGACTTGCCGCTGCCCGAAGGACCGGTAATCGCGATCTTCTCGCCCCGGCGAATATGGATGCTCGCGCTCCTCAGAATCGGCTCGTCGGAAATGCCGTAGCTGAACGTCACGTCGCGCACTTCGATGTCCTTGAAGGACCGTACTTCGGTGGCGCGCTGCGTATTCGCGAGCGGCGTATAACGTTCGTTCTCGCTCTCCACGATATCGTCGACGCGCGCCGTGGGCACGCTCAACATGAAGTACTGGAACGTGGCGTTGATCCCGCTCGCGAGCCGCTCGGACATGAGCGACTTGTAGATCAGGAACGAATAGAACACGCCGACCGACACCTTCCCGCCGAGCATCAGCCGCGCGGCCAGCCACGTGATGACGATGGTATCGGCGTAAGTCACGAGCTTCAGCAAGCCGTCGCGGGTACACGTGAGACGGCTGCTCTTGAGAAGCGCCGCCGCGTATGCCTTGTAGATCGTCATGTAGATGGCGGTGCGCCGCGTCTCGCCTTGCGCCAGCTTCAGCAGCGAGGCAGCGCGAATGGTCTCGATCAGCGAATCGTCGCAACGGGCGGACGTTTCCAGCACCAGCGCATGGTTGTCGCGCATGGCGGCGAACATGCTGAGCGCCAGCGCGACGTAGACGGCGAAGATCAGCAACGCCACGCCGGCCAGTTGACGGCTTTGGATCAGCATCAGCACGAGCGCGAGCGCGCCGACCGTCAGGTCGATGAAGAGCGACACCGTGGTGCGCGTGGTGAACACGCTGATCTCGTCCTGCGCCTTCACGCGCGCAAAGACATCGCCCACGTGGCGCTTTTCGAACCACGGCATCGGATTGCGCAGCAGATGGCCGAGCAGGCCCTCGGTGGAGTTGATCTGCGTGATGTTGTACAGCAACTCGGTGAGGTACTTCTGAACGAACTCGCTCAGCGCCCCCAGCAAGAAGATGCTGGCGAAGGTCGCGACGAGCACGTTCAGCAGATTGCGGTTGTCCGCCGCCACCACATAATCGAGCACGAGGTTGCCGAAGTACGGCGCGGCCAGAATGGCGAACTGGCTGCCGAGCGCGACGAACACGATCTTGCCGATCTGCGACTTCATCTGCGGACTGAGCGCCCGCACGCGCTTGAGCGCCGCCGGCACGCGCGATTTGGCGCGAATGCGCGGCATCTGCGGCGTGGGGGCGAATTCGAGCAGGAAGCCCGAGACGGCGGAGCGGAACGTGTCCATCGACACGCGGCGGCGACCCGTGGCGGGATCGATCACGCGGACATAGCCGTGCCCCGCTTTCTCGAACACCACGAAGTGAGCGCCGCCGAAATGCAGAATCGAGCCCTTCTTGACCGCCGAGAGATCCGATGCATCGAAACGATACGCCTGCACCGCAAGCCCGAAGTCGGTGGCGACATCGTAGAGGTCCATGAGCGACAGGCCATTCGCCGAAATCGGCTTGTAGGCAGACAGTTCCCGCACTTCGGTCGCGCGGCCGAGATGGGACAGCACCATCGCGAGACACGCATAACCGCACTCGGCGACTTCGTTTTGATAGATAACGCGCACATCAACCTCTCAGCATTCTGAACAGCGGCGCCAGGACCCACTCGGCAATCGTCCGGCGCTCGACAACGATGCTGGCCGTCGCGCGCATGCCCGGAAGAATCTTGAAGTGCTGCCCGTCGAAATCGAAGGTGTTGCCGCGCAGCGTCGCCCACGCTAAGTAGTCGCCGTCGGACTCCTTCGTGGTTTGCGTCTCTTCGGACGGGTCGGGCGCGCCGGGCGTGCCGGGCGGCGCGACCGGACTCGCGGGCAGCACCGTGGTGCCGGAAATGGAATCGATGCGCGCCTCGTACGTCCCGAACTTCGCATACGGAAACGCATCGAACTTGAGGCGCACGATCTGGCCTTCGCGCACGAAGCCGCGTCGGCGCGATGGAATGCTCAACGCCACCCGCAGCGGGCCGCTCTCTTTGGTGGAAATCACCATCGCGACATCGCCGGTCGCGAGCATGCGGCCCGCCACCAGACTGGAAAACGTGACGACGCCGCCCTTCGGCGCGGACACCGTCGAATCCTGACGCTCGCGCTCGAACCGCGCGCGAACGTCCTGTACGTCGCGTGCATGGCGTGCATCGAGCTCGCGCAACTGCGCTTCGAGATCGGTCTGACTGCTGGTGGACGCGCCCAGCTCACCCGCAAGTTGCTGCCTGCGCGCGATGCTCTGCGCCACCGTCACCTTGCCCTGATGCACATCGGCGCGAGCCTGTTCGAGCTTGTCCGCCGTCACGTAGTCGGAGACCGAATTAAGGCGCGCGAGCCGTTGCTCGAATTCGCCGACGAGTTGGGTGTTTTGCGCGATCTGGGCGTCGAGGGAGCCGAGTTCCGCGCGCTTGCTGGCTTCGGTCAGACGCGCCGTCTCCCGCTGCGCATTCAACTGAACCCGGCGCTCACTGTACTGCTCGTCGATCGAGCGGATCTGGTCGTCGCGCATCTTCTCATCGAAGGCTTGACGACGCAGGCCGTCCGTGGTCAGCGAAAAGTCGCGCTGAAGACGGAACAGCGGCGTGCCCGGATCGACATGCTCCGAAGGCCGCGCGTAAATCGCCGATACGAGCCCCGCTAACCCCTGGATCTTGACCTCGGATGCGGAAACGACCTCGCCGGTCACGTCCTGCTTGAGCTCGATTTCATGCACGAAACCGAAGGCAACCGCCACGATCGTGAAGATCGATGTGGCGTACGCTATCCAGCGCCACGGGACATCTTTGAATTCGGGAATTTCGGTCGGTTGCATGAATGGTTGCGTGTAATGCGAATGCCGGTTCGCGTGAAGCGTCTATCGCGAGGGCGCGAATGCGTACATGGCGGGATGGCCAGCCGGGAGCCACTGCTCGTAGTTGTCGGCGAGCGCCGTTTCGATATAGCCGGCCAGACGCTGCGGCGATTCGGGCGCATCGAGCGGAAGCGGATCGAACAGACGCGCCTCGAAGCGGCCACGCGCGAAGCGAACATAGAACGGCAGCAGCACCGCGCCGAACGTCTCACCCATGCGGAAAACGCCGTTGTGTATGCGGGCGCTCTTGCCGAACATGGTGACTTCCACCGTCTCCATCGGGTAACGGTGCATGGTGAACGGCGGCACGTCGCTGAACAGCACCGCCACGCCGTCGCGCCTGAGCGAGCGCGCCACGCGCACGCCTAGCCCGTTGCGGTTGGCGTCGCCATAGGTGTAGAGCACCTTTATGCCAGGAATCAGCGCATGGTCGTCGCCGTATTGATTGCGCGGCACGCCGGACACCACGGACATCGACTGCAAACCCAGCAGCGCCGCCATGCGCTCGACGATATAGATGTTCGCGTATTGAGAGACGAAGTGGAACGGCGAGATAAAGACCGGACGTGCAGGCGCTTCGCGCTTGAGTTTTTCGACGGCTGTCACCAGGATCGTTGCGATGGCATCCAGATCCGCCCACGCCTCCCGCTTGCGAATATCGCGGCCAAAATAGATGCGCTGATCGATGAGCTTTTCGACCTGCGCGCCGAAACACGCCCGGTTCGCGCGGCTCTGTGGCAACCGAAGGACTGAGCTTGCAATCTCGGCACGAATACGGCCATTCGCGCGACAAGTCGCGTCGAACAGGCTACGCACGCTCCACGAGAAACACGCAAGCGCCTCGACCGAACGCATGGGGATTCGGCCGACGATAAAACGGCGCATGCGATGCTTTCGTAGGGCAAGCCATTTTTTCAACGCGGGACGCAAAGCAGGCATGACGAACTCTTTCTGGAACACGGCGGGGCGGGTCCGCGGCCCCGCCCCGCTTTGGCTATTCCCCGCGGAAACGGCGCAGGCGGGAAAACAGCCGGTTATGCAAAGCGAAGCGAGTTACTTACCCTGGATGTAAATAACCACCGTCGTGTTCGCCGACGAGCGGCTGCTTGCCTTGTGGCAACCGCCTGCCAGTGCTGCTTGAGCCAGTGCATTGCGTTCGATCTTTTGCATTTCATTCCTCCTGCCAGTTGCTGAATATACGTGGTCCGAACTAATTTCAGTCCGCTCGATCACCTGCCCTTCATATCTCGGGCTTCGTCAGGAACCATTTAATATTCCTGAACGACGGATATTAGATAGTTCGCGTATGACGGTAAACCGCGAAAACTCTGAAAGAAGCGACAAGAGGCAATTCCCGACGATGATTCGTTTGGTAATGGCAAGGTATTAATCGACTCGTAAGCAAAGTGGCGCGCTATCCATGTGAGCTCGCAGACTTATCACACATGTAACTGATCAATGGCAGCAAACCCGCGTTGCTCGAATCCCTAAAAAAAACAGGCCACCCTTCGACGAGGATGGCCTGTTCGACAAAGCGCGCGATCAGTGCGTGCTCACTCCGATCGTGAGGGTGGCTTTGTCATTCGAGTTGTTGCTGGAGCCGCCGGACCCGCTCGACGCTCCGGCAATCGAAATCGAGACGTTCGTGGAGGATGACGAGCTGCTGGTTGCCTTGGTGGTGCCGCCTGCCACATCACTGTAAGCCAGGGCGTTTCGTTCGATTCTTTGCATTTCAGTTTCTCTAGGTTCTAACGTACAAGGGACGATGACGCCGTTGATGCGCCACCGGCCCAATTCTCCGCGCGGACCCGGCGTAACGCTATAGGGCCTCGTACGGATATTCTGCAATCCTGCGTATCAGTTATAGGCGAAGTTGACGGTGGCCGTTGCGGACACGGTGCCGCCTGTCATCGTACCGAGGCGATAGAACTGAGCCACCATCGGAATGGTCAGGGAGTTGGTCGCACCCACAGTCCCTATGTTCAGGGACGAATTCAGGGTAATCGGCGTGCCGGTCGTATCGCCTGCGTTGACGGCCTTCAACAGCTGCACGCCGACTTGCGCCGCCGTGCCGGTGTTCGCGAGCACGCTTTGGACCGTATCGGAGGTTCCGTTGACGGTCATCGCCACGTTCGTGTTGGCCGCGCAGTTGTTCAGCGTGATGTTGAAGGGAGTAGGGTTCTTCGTGTTGCCCACGGCGGCGAAATCCGTCGTCCTCGCGGTCCCGAGGGCGATCGTTTGATTGACGGAGTTCGAATCGACAGTACACGTCGGCAGGATAATGGTGCCGGTGAATGTCAGCGTGGCGTCGGCCGCGAACGCCGACGCGGCGCACGTGAGCCCAAGGGCCACGATCCCGATCTTCAGTTTCTTCATGTTTTGCTTCTCCTTGATCTCTGTTGCTGGCCGCTCGACGGCGACATGACGCACGCCATGCCGCCGCTTCACGGATCACTGGTACAGCACGGTCATCGTCATGGTCGCGTTCGCGGGACCGGCACCGAGCGCGCCTGTGCGGTAGGAGCGCGCTTGCATCGGTATGGTGTAGTTGCCGCCGTTCGTACTGTCGAATCCGTTCAGCGTCACATACGTGCCATAGGGAAACACCGCGCCCGTGTTGTCGTAGAGCTGAATGCCGACGCCCGCCGCGCTCGGCGATCCGCTCAACGCGGCCACGTTGCTATAGCCGGACACGAGTCCGTTCGATGGATCGATCCTGTACTGAATGCTGTGAATCTGCCGTGCCAATGTTCCGCTCACGGGCGTTCCGCCGGGGCAGTTATTCAGGCTCATATTGAACGATGACACCTTGTTCGGCGCAGGGCCGATGCTCGGCAGGTCCGCCGGTCCCTGAATGCCCATGGGAACCGTGACATCGGGCGTCTGACAGGTCAGCACGGTGATGACCACCGGCGTGATATAGAAGTTGATGACACCGGCCGACGGCACGTCCCCCGCAGGCGGCGGCGTCAGCGTCTGCCACGAGAACGCCTGCGCGATCATGCCGGTCGCGGTGCCGGGCGTGATGTCGCCGATCTTCACGAGGGCGACGATCAACTGTCCGCCGTTGTAGATGGTGCCATTCGCGTTCCACTGACGGCCGAGCTTCGAGAACGTGCGCGGCCCGGCGGGCAGGCTGTTCGGAATGACATAGCCGCCCATCGCGATGCCCACGCCCGGCACGTTGGTCGGATACACCTCGAAATCGACGCCCTGATAGTTCGCGGTGTACACGGTCGGTCCGGCGGTCGTGATACCCGCGGTTTCGAAGTCGGTTCCCGTATAGACCTGCCCGGTGACGATGCAGGTCCAATAGTCGTTCTTCGAGGGCGACAGTGACCATGCCGTGAGAATCGATCCATTCGGCAGATCGCGCGCCACGGCCACCGACGGCGGAAGCGTCAACGTGAACGAACTGTAGTTGACCGTGCAGGTTGCCGTCGCCCAGGCAGACGACGGCACGAACACCAGTGCAGCGACCCAGCACAACACACACCGCAGCAGTCCGGCTGCGAGCCGATTCATGATTTTCATTCTGGTTTCCTGACTCAATGAATGTGAACGGCGCTCACTGACAGACAGCGTCCGATATGCTGATGGAGTTCGGTTTCGAGGCATCCGTCACCGCGGGCAACTGATAGCGCACCACGCAACGCTGCTCGGGCGCTTCGCCCCACTTCACGTTCAGCGTGCCGGCGTCGGACTTCAAACCGGTCGCGATGATGCGGCTGCCCTGCGCCACCGTGCCGACGTTGCGATTCTCGGCGTCGAACACTTCGGAGCCGAACGGCAACGGCTGGCCGTCCGCCTGCGAGACGCGCATGACCGCTGGCTTGCCCATGTTCTCCGTCTCGAACTTGAGGCGCACCACGGCGCCCGCAGTCGGCGCCGTTCGCTGCACGGTCGACTTCAGCGCGATGTTGATCGGCAAGCCCTTCGGGTCCAGTTCGATGTCGTTGTTCGAATACGGCTGCATGCCCGAGACGACGGCGTGTCCCCACCGGTCCACGCGCAAGCCCGCACCGTTGGCAAGTCGTGCGCCGGCCGCATCGCTCGCTTCGACGACAGCGACCGTATCGCCCATGTTCGGCGTGAATGCGACGCCGTCGCGCCATGCCACCACGCCGCCCGACATGCCCGCGCCGACCTGCGAGAAGTTGCGGCCCGTGCTCGCATTCGCGGTAAGCATCGCAAACGGCGCGACATAACCGACGTTGCCGCCCGCGCTCGCCGAACTGCTGGCGTGACTGCCGCCGTCGTTGAAGTTCGCGTTGATGCCGTAGCTGAATGCATTGTCGACGCCGAGCGTGCCCGTGACCGATTGCTGGATGGTCGAGCTGCCGTTGCTGGTGTCGTGCTGGAAATTGGTGGTCGACTGCGGCGCGTGCGCCCCGAATCCCAGCGGGATGGACATGTTCAGCATGATGCGGTTGTCCCACCGGTTCGTGTTCACCTGGAACTGCCGCACGAACGACGCGCCGTAGGTCATGCGCTTCCAGCTGTTGGTGTAGCCGATTTGCAGCTGCGTATCGTGACTGGAGCGGTTCCAGTACGTCTGGAACGAACCCATCGCATAGAGCGAGCCGTACCGCGCGCCCTCGCCGATGCTCTGATTCAGCGTGAACTGCACGCGCGACTTTTGCAGCGCGGTCATGAGACCGAGTTGATGCTCGGCGTTCAGCTGACGCATCATCATCGCGTCGGGCAGCGAGAAGAAGCCGCTCGTCGAATAGCGATACGCGGCAATGGCGATATTCGTATTCGTCGGCTCGAACAGGCGCGAATAGCTGAGTCGCACGCTCGCGCCGTTGCGCGTGCCGTAGCCCTTGAAGCTCGCGCTCGCCTGCGTCACGTCGAGACCGAACGCGCCGACGCTCGTATTGAGCGCGGTGCCGATCATCGTCGAGAAGTACATGTCCGCCGCGCTCACGCCGCCGTACAGCGTCACCAGATTGCTGATGCCCCGCTGCAGCGTGAACTGCGAAACGAACGGATGAATATTGATGTTCGGATCGCGATACTCGCCGATGCTCGCGCTATAGCGCGTGACGCCCGGCCGCAGCGCATTCACCGCCGCCGCGTACGGAACCGTCGAGATGTGCTGAGTGCCGTCGGCCTCGGTGACGATCACATCGAGATTGCCGCCGTAGCCCGTCGGATACAGGTCGTCGATCTCGAACGCGCCCGGCGCGACCGTCGTCTCGTAGATGATGTTGCCGTTCTGCCTGACCTGCACGCGGGCATTGCTATTGGCGATGCCATGCACCACCGGCGCGTAGCCGCGCTGCGACTCCGGGAACATGCGGTCGTCGGTGCCGAGCGTCGCGCCGCGTAAGCCGAAGCTGTCGAACAGCGCGCCGTCCGTGAAGGTGTCGCCAACCGTGAACTGGCTCTTGATGTCCTTGAACGCACGCTGCGCATACGTCTGCACGCTTTGATAATGCGAGCCGCTGATGCTGTTGTGCGTGACGTTGCCCTGATAGCGGAAACGCCACGGACCAAGATTGATGCCGCCGATCAGCCCGAGGTAGGCCGAATTGTTGTCGAAACCGCCCGCGGAGCTGTGATACACGTTCGCGTTGTACTGGAACGTGCCCGCGTTGATGCCGTCGTCCCAATACTTCGGATCGACATAGCCGCGCGCCCTGCTGTTCATCGCGATTTGCGGCACGCTCACATCGAGACGCTGCTCCCCGCCGTCGAACGTGGCGATCGCGCCCGGGATCAGTTCGGGCAGCGTCAGGCACGCATTGCCGGCCGCTTCCAGCTTCGCGGCGGCTTCGGGCGAGAGCTTGCGCAAATCGACACCGAAGCGTTCGAGCAGATCCGCCGTCACGCATGGTTGCACCACACCCGGGTGCTCCGTGGAGTCGCGCACATCGACGCTGAACTTGCCGCGCCATACGTTGTTGACGTATGTATCGGCGCGATACGTGCCGGGCAGGACCGGCTGCCCGTGATTGAAGCGTGAGATGTCCAGCTTCTGGCCGCCGCCGGAATCGAGAAACTGCTCGTTGAATTCGACGGCTGCGGGCTGCGCAGAAGCGTCCGCCCAGGCGTGCGCGCTTACGCCCATGGCGGCCAGAGCCTGGAGCGTGAACAGCGTGACAGGTCTTAATCGCGCGCCGGACAGATGGGCGCTGCAGTAGTGCGTTTTCATTCAGTTATCCGAAATATACGGGCACAGCGATCCCGGGCATGCCGCAAGGGCATGCGCGCTAGTGCATCTTCACGGGGTCATTGCGGCGCGCGACGGCGCGGGCGTCGGGCAGCCGGCTCGGGACTGTCGGGATGCCGCCGGTCAGGGCGCGAGCGTGGCGTCACCGGCCTGCGGGCCGCCGTAGTCGTTGATCGCGGTATAGCGCACCTTCGCGCCGGCAGCGGGAAGCTCGCCCTTGAGCGGGAACGCGCGGCTCTGGCCTGGTCCGACCATGCCGCCGTCGGTGAATTGCGCCGTATGCACGCCATCGGTGAGGTCGATGCGGTCGAACGATACGTGATACTGCGTGGGGTTATCGGCCACCAGCGTGTTCTTGCCGCCTTCGCGCTTCAGATGCCACACAATGGCTTCGGGCGCGTCGCTCGCCTGCCCCTTCAGCCCCGTCGGGCGATAGAAGAACTTGATGCGCGTACGGAACGCGAGTTGCAGCTGATTGGCGCTCGCTTCATCGCCTGTTGGCTTGGGCGGCACTTCCAGCACGTTGAGATAAAGGACGGATTCGGCGTCGCCGGGCAGAGGCTCGCCGGTCGACATGATGCGCAGCGTCTGCGACTTGCCCGGATCGATACGCATCATCGGCGGGGTGATGGTGAACGGCACGTCGATCGTATCCGGCTTGGCGTCGGCATCGCCCTTGTCGATCCAGACCTTCGTGAGACCGGGGAGCTTGCCGTTGTTGGTCAGCTTGACGGTGACTTCGGAATCGCTCTGGTTATACACCACGCGCGTACCGGCGATGACCACCGAAGCACGGGCCTGCGGGGCGAAGCCCTGGATCGCGGCGAGGAGCACCGCGACGGATGCGAGTCGGCTAAACAGTTTCATAGTGACGAAGAAGCGCCCAAGCGAAGCACGATATCAAGGAGAGGCGGGCTTGCGCCCGCCCTTGCACCGGACCATTCGCGAATGTGCGAAGCGAATGGTCCGCTGTCACGACACCGCTTATTGGTAGTCGATGCTGTACACGACCGACGAGTTCGCCGGACCTGCGGACGTCGCGCCGGTGGCGTAGTAGCGCACGTCGTAGAACAGCGTTGCCGCGCCCGACGCGATGGACGCCGGCTTCGAGTTCTGCAGGTCGCTCGAGTAGCCAGCCTTGATCTGCGATCCGTCCTGGTTCAGCAGTTCCAGCTTGACGTTGCCCGCGCCGCCGGCAGCCACGAGCAGACGGCCATCGGAAGGATCGACCGTGGTGCCTGCTTCATAGAACACCGATGCCTTGCTCGTGCTCGTGACCGGCGAGCATGCGGAGAGCGCGATGCTGTACGACGTGGTGCCCGCCGTCTGGCCCGCTGCGGTCAGCGTCGAGGTGGATACGGTCGGCAGCGTGACCGTGAAGTCCTTCGACGAGGTGCCGTTGCCGTTGATCGTGCAGGTGGCGGCCGTGAGCGCGCCGTTGAACGTGATGGTTCCATCGGACGCGAACGCGCCGCCGGCAGCCACGCTCAACAGGCCAGCGATGAGAGCCGAGATTAAGGACTTCTTCATTTTGAAACTCCAAGCAATTAAAAAAGTGGGATCCAGTTTCGAGCGCGGCGCTGCACCGATACGGCAGCAGCGCCCGCTCCCCTTGACGCCGGACAAGTGCATTCCCCTGTGGCCGAGACTGCGTAGGCCCGCGACGGCGTGGCCCTCGGTTTATTTTTAGCCCGTCCAGTTGAAAGCACCCGGGCGGAATTTTCCAATCAATCGAGTTCGAAAGACACCCGAGAATTCTTAATTAGTAAGTCGTCTTGAATGATTGACGAAACGATATGTAAGCTGCCTTTCGCTTGGCAAGAGGCAGCGTTGGGTGAGAAGGGAGCAGCGAGAACGGGTCAGCGCGAGTCGAGGAAACTCGTGCTGACCTCGGGTTTTCGGCGCGCGAATGGCGCTTTGGATCGAGTGGGAACCTCGCTTCGGGTGACGTCTATCGGTAGAACCAAACGGACAGGCGGAGTACCCTGCAAGAGAGGACCTGCGCTGAACGTGCGCACGTACCTGTCGTGATTGGGGGACGTATAAGGCTCACTCCAAAGCCGCGAACAGATGCCGCCCTCAAACCTGGCGAGGTGGTCGGGGCGCTACCAGCGGCGACGATGCATAACGGACGGATGCGCGAAGACGACAGTGTCCGTAGAACGACACGTCGCTCGTGGATTGCCGCGCGGCAGCAGCGAAGCAGTTTTCTGTCTGCGCCGGAATTGCGACGCCCTCCACCTATTGTTACTTAGATAACAAACGCTCTTTCGCAGTCGGCTCGTTCGTGGGTTTATCAATCACGAACGCGAGAGCCGACTCACCCCGCCAAGCTAGAAATCAAGGAAGCGCCGCAACTTGTGCGATGACCGTGCAGCGCGATGTTTGCGCCATCTAGAAGCGATTGTGTGTCCCCTTCCACGATACTGGTGATTCCGCAGTTGGGGCACATCACGCGATCTCCTATGGTGACGACTTGCCGCCCGAAAATGCTGAACTCGTGCGAGGTGGGCAGCACGATGCCGCCATGGGTCGTCGAATCACCCACGCGAATGGGACGCTTGCCAGAAAATTGCATTAGAGCCTCCTTTAATGCTTTGCACTTGATTCGAAGGCGGTCCGATATGTCGCCGGTCGAACGCGACATATCGGACGACGCCCAACTAGCCGCGATCCACCGGATCGCTTCCATCGCCTCCGGCGATGAAGTCGTCCAACATGCGTTGCTCGCGAAGCATCTGCTCCGCGCTGCGGGCGATGAACGGCCGGGTGGTCGGCAGCGGCGGCAGCACCGTAGCCTGCTGCGGTTGCATGATGGCCGAAGGCGCGTCGCTGCTGGCCGTCTGCGGCAGCAATTTGACGCCGAAGGGGTCGGCGCTTGGCTTTTTACCCGGCGTAGGCGACGTTATCGTGATCAGGGTGGCCTGATCGGCGCGGCGCAGCGGCACGACCACGCTGGTATCGGCATTCAGATAGGTCGCCATGGTGGCGAGCGCAATGCCGACGAACGGCGAAGCCGCACCCGTGTCGCCCAGTCGCTGGGTCAGGTCGTAGCTTTCCTTCGATTCGAGTAGATCGAGCGGGCTGCCGGCTGCCTTCAGCGCGGGCATGAGTTGGGCTAGCGGGGGCACTACGGGTTTCTGTCCAGCGTCGTAGAAAACGCGCGAAGGGGCCGGAGTGATGTTTGCCGTCGCACTCTTCCAGCCGTTTGCCAATGCATTGGTCAGCGCATCGTTCTTTAGCCGTGTGCCGGGCTGCGCAGGGTTGTCCAGCGAAACCGTGACGGGGCGATGGATCACAGCAAGAGTCTTGAGCGCGTCCCACTGCTCGAAGGCGCGTTGGGTCCACGGCTCGGGAATGAAGGGAGACGCGACGAATGCCTGCGGGGGCTGACGGGCCCAGCCGTTGAACTGCGGGTCGATGGGATTCTTGTTCGGCTTAGTGTACGGAGCGTAATAGCGCAACCAATTCACGCGCTCGGGACGACCGACTACTAGGGCTACCATGCTGTCGGTAAGCTCGCCGGGCAAGCGCGGGCCGTTAGCTTGTCCGATCGGCCACGTTTTTTTGTCCTTGCTGGCGAGTGCGAGTGCCATGTTGTGGCCTTCGTCTGCGTAGATCAAGATCGCTGGCAGGTCCGGACTACGTTCGAACAATTGGAAAACGTTCTCAAGGATGAACTCGGGCGTGTCGTTGCACACGACGCCGTTGGACACGTTGCGAATGCGGTGCCAGTGTAAGCCTGCGTCGGGACGCAAATCGTTGACCAAGCCAGCTAGCATCTCCCGAGTCATCGCAATCGGCACGCGGGGATCGGGAATATCCGGGGTCCAACTGCGCACCACAGTTACCGTAGGAATAGGCCATATTTCCGGGAAATCACGTAGTCCTAGCTCCAACGCATCAAGTTCTCGTTTGTCGTATGCTAAGTCCTTGTCGTCAGCCTGGGTGGGGTATCGCGTTGGATCCATCGGCAAAATGGAGCGCACGAGAAGACTATTAGATTGCACTGCATTCTGCTGCTGTAGTGCTCCCCACGCTTGACCTTGGCGGAAAACGTCCACGCTTAGACCGATGCTGAATATTTCCAATGTTTCTATACGTGACGTGTCAGCGGGCGCTTGATAAAGAGGTGAGTTGCGCATGGAGATAGCTTTCGCGGCCGAAATAGTAGGAAAGGGTATGACCGATAGGTGAGAGGTAGCAGGCGTTTCAGAGGTGATGTCCGAAGGCATGACTGCACGCACGTACAAACATAGCGCTCGCGCTCAGTTGACATCCTGATAGCAACGGATGCTCATGCCTTGCCCCCCGCAGGCGGAGTACCTCCATACTTCGGACGCCTGCCTAGAATCCGCTCGCCAAGGGTTTGGCTGACAATAAGGCTCGGCATGTCGATGTTCATCTGCTCAGGCGGCTTACCTGTACGTCGGTACCTCGTTGTGGCGTCGATTAGTTCCTTGTTGTTTGGTTGTTCCTCAGCGTAGAACGAAAGAACTGCTGGACTAGGTTCGTCCTCCATAGGGAGATCTGTGCCAACAGATTTCTGCCCATATCCTCCGCTTCGAGTGTTCTTCCAATCCAATCTCCAATCAGCAACGCGGCAAAGATAAGCATAAAACGCCTCGTCCATCACGCTTTGCGTGGGTCCAATTGCCACGTCGTAGGCGAGGACTTGCTGGCTATGTATCGGATTGGCTGGAATTGCAGAATGAAACGACAGTGCCTCCTCCGTGTGCTGCCAACGGTTGATTGCGTCGCTCGGCGTTTCGGTGCGGGTCACGCGCACCGTGCCATCGCCAAGCGGCGTGACACTCCGCACGCGAGTGAAGTTCAGTGGCTCTCTACCGGCATTCAAGGCATCCTGCACATCGGCTGGGCTGTACCCTTGCGCAAACGCCGGATCATCCTGCGAGAGATCATAAACTTTGAATACACCCGGCTTCCAGCCACTCTCGCGTGTGATCGCGATACGCGCATCGATGGGGTCGAGCTTTTGCTTGGCCTGATAGACGCCGCTGGGCGTATCACGCTGCGTGACGTTCGTGCCGTTGGAAAAATCGGCCGTCACGGGCAAAGGTAGCTTCGCAGAGTTTAGCGTAACGCTTTGGCCTTCGGCAAAGCTGGCGCGCCCGAATCGGGCTGTTCCGCCAAGACCCGTATCCTCCCAGGTCTTTTCACCCTTGCGCAACAAGACATATTTGTACTCTGCATTCTCCGCTCCGACTTGCTCGGGCTTGCCGTCTCGCTTCCTCAGAGTGAAGATCCGTTGGCAAAAGCGCGCTCCGAGTTGCGAGAGCACAGGTTGGGCATTTCGCGTATCGGGCACGCCCTGCCAGCCGATGCCCTCCACATTGGACAGTCCCACGGTCTGATCTTGCGGGGTGAAGTACAGGCTGACCAGGCCCCGGTTGTCGCGCTCGGTGACAGTGACGGACTGACCGTTGATCGTGGTCTGGCAGGTCGCGCCGTTCCAGTTCGCCCCGCCCACGCGCTTGTTGACGTCGTTGCCTGCCATCTCGGTGAGTGAGACGGCAGCATTAGGCTGTGCGGTGATGTATTGGATAATGCCGCTGAGCGTAGCCAGCCGTGCCTCGCGGGTTTGCTGATGATGATAGGTTTGCAGCATTTCATTCAGCGGCTCCTCGAGGCTATACGGTGAGTTCATCATGACGAAGCCGTCGATGGGCCGCTGTCCTTCATCCTTAAGCAGCGCATTCGCCAGCAAGGTCACCATCGTGCCCTGACTGTGCCCGACGACATTGACGATGTCGTCCGGATAGCGCTTGCGGATGATGCGAATGAGCATGGCCAATCGCTGCGCGGCCAACACCATGTAGCGTCGGTTCACTGCTGGCAGCAACGGGTGAGTGGCGGTGCCCGCGAGCAGGTCCACTGACACGAAGCCGAACAACTTGCCGTTGAAGCCGTTGCCCCACATGTCGGGCAACGTAGTGGTGGCGTTGGCAAACGGGCCACCCTCCTTGGTGCCGGCCTTGTCCAGGCGGTTGCCGTGGCGATCGAGCCACTCGCCGTGCGGCTCGTGCTTTTGAATGGCGGATTCTTCTTCGCGATACCCCCAATAAAACGGCACCACGATGCCGCACATGCCATCCGCATCCCTTCGGGCGGTGCCGAACTTCCGACGGTAGTAGATCGCATCGGGATTGGGTGCCTGGCCATCGTCATCGGTGGGCAGGCTGTAGGTGGCCGCCTGCAACTTCCCAGGGTTGTCGCCCGTCAGCGGACCGGGTGTAAGCAGATCTAGCCGTTCGTTGAGTCCGCTGCATAGACCTTGCTCGATGTCGGCATAGACGCCGGCCAGGTCGTTGACGCCATGCACGAGGATGGTGACGCACGGACGGTTGGGGCCAATCGGTACATAGACATCGTTGCCCTTAGGCACAGTGATGCTGCTCGCGCGGCCTATTTCTTTTGGTCTTGAATCAAGCATGACGGTCTTCGCAAAACTGAATATTCGATAGCTCTATTGTTTTTGTGGTGTGCTCCGCACGCTGATGTCAGCGGTATGCATCGCCTCTTTGTCTACGTGCTGCGTTGCGCCGAGGGCACGTGGGCAGCACGATTGCCGCCATGGGTTGTCGAATCGCCCACGCGAATGGGACGTTTGCCGGGAAATTGCATCAATGCCTCGTTCAACGCTTTGCATTGGTTTGAAGGATTGGAGATGCCGCCCGGCGCGACGCGCGTCATACCGGACGACGTCTGCCTAGCCGCGATCCACCGGATCGCTTCCATCGCCTCCGGCGATGAAGTCGTCCAGCATGCGTTGCTCGCGAAGCATCTGCTCTGCGCTGCGCGCGATGAACGGCCGGGTGGTCGGCAGCGGCGGCAGCACCGTGGGCTGCTGCGGTTGCATGATGGTCGTGGGCGCGTCGCTGCTGGCCGTCTGTGGCAATAATTTGACGCCGAAGGGGTCGGAGCTTGGCTTCTTACCTGGCGTAGGCGACGTTATCGTGATCAGGGTGGCCTGATCGGCGCGGCGCAGCGGCACGACCACGCTGGTATCGGCATTCAGATAGGTCGCCATGGTGGCGAGCGCAATGCCGACGAACGGCGAAGCCGCACCCGTGTCGCCCAGGCGCTGCGTCAGATCGTAGCTTTCCTTCGATTCGAGCAGATCGAGCGGGCTGCCGGCCGCCTTCAGCGCGGGCATGAGTTGGGCTAGCGGCGGTGCTATGGGCTTTTGACCGGCGTCGTAAAAGACGCGCGAGGGGCTCGAGTTCAGCTTGCCTGCCGCCGCTTTCCAGCCATTAGCCAGAGCCGTGGTGAGCGCATCGTTCTTCAGACGCGCGCCGGTGGCGTCGTTCAGCGAAACGGTGACGGGGCGATGCAGCACAGCGAGCGTCTTCATCGCGTCCCACTGCTTGAATCCCAGCGCGGTCCACGGCTTCGGGATAAACGTCGTCGGGCGGAACGGCACCGGGGGCTGATGATCCCAGAAGGTGAAGCCCGGGTAGATCGAATGGTCCGCTGGCGCCGCGGTGTACGGCACGAAATAGCGCAGCCAGTCCACCCGTTCGGGGCGAGCTACGACTAACGCGACAATCGCGTCGGTGAGCTCGCCCGGTTGACGCGGGCCGGTTCCTAAGCCAATCAGTGGGTAAGTACCGATCTTAGTATTACGACTGGAGAGCGCGTTAGCCATGCTGAAGCCCTCCACGACATACACAAGCATTGCTGGCATATCCGGATTGGCCTCGAACGAGCGGAAGATCATCTCGATCGTGCCTTCGGGCGTGTCGTTGCAGATCACCCCGTTCTTTAACTGCATGATCTCGTGCCAGTGCAAGCCGGCGTCCGGACGGTTATCGTCCACCATCGTGGTGAGGGAGGGCTCCATATTTTCGACGGGCACACGCAACCGCGGCGCATTGCGGTCCCATCCGCGCACCACAGTGACGGTGGGAATCGGCCATGCTTCTCTGAAGTCCTTCAGGGCGAGCTCAAGGGCATTGGCTTGCCGCTGCTCCCAGGCCATGTCTTTCTCGCCAGCGGTGACCGGGTACTGCCTAGGGTCCATCGGCAAGATGGACCCTACATGCAAACTATTGAGCTCGGCAGCATCTTGCTTTCGCATTTGGGCCCACACCTGTCCTTGACGGTAGACGTCCAGACTTATTCCCACGCTGACCACGTCCAGCGTATCGAGATGTGGAGACGTGGTCGGGGCGCTATTGAGCGAAGAATACATATTGGAGGAATCCTCGGCAGACGAAGGTGCGGGGTAGACAAGGTCGTCGTTCGTGGGGTATCGCGCGGCTGAGGCAAAGCAGCTCACCGGCCCGAACGTGTCGGGCATTGCTGCGGCCGTACCGGGCACGCGCGTGAGGAGCGGGTTCAACGGCGGTACTGCCGATGCCACGGTTGCAAGCCCGGCGCACAACAGAGCGAAGCTACCGCGAAGAAATCGACACGCGCTCGGGGAACTGGTGCGGAATCGGAACGACTTGTTCAAAGGTCTCACTCCTGATTAACGACGGCAACTTCGGGTTGAAGTATTGTTTGACCTGCGCTTCGGTCGGTTGGCCGGTAGTACGATAGTCTGCGGTGGCATCGATCAATGCCTTGTTTTCGGGCGCTTCTTCTTGATAGAACTTCAACGTGTCGGCGTCCGGATTGTTATCGTCGAAGGTACGGTTATCAGATGTCTCAATGTCGGCATTCTCGCGCCTACCATTTTGGCTCTTCGATTTTCCGCCCCACCCCAGCCGCCAATCAGCAATCCGACACAAATAGCTATAGAAGGCCTCGTCGTCGATGCTCTTAGCCTGCCCGATGGCCAGGTCGTAAGCCACGGCTCGGCGGCTGTGCTCGGAGTTCGCCGGAATGGCCGAATGGAACGACAGGGCGTCGTCCTTGGTGAGTTGATCGGCCGGCGTCTCCATCAGCCGCTTGCGCGCATCGCTGGGCGTCTCCGTGCGCATCACGCGCACCATGCCGTTGTCCAGCGGCGTGACGCTGGCCACCTTGGTTGTGTCGAACGCCTCCTTGTCCGCGTTGAGCGCGTTCTGCACATTGGTCGCGTCGTACCCCTGGGAGAACACCGGATCATCCGCCGCCATGTCATAGGGCTTGACGACGCCCGGCTTCCACGCGCCATTGGTAATCCCAATGGACGCATCGACCGGGTCCATGGGCGCCTTGACCATATGGATGCCGTCCTTGGCAACGCTTTCGTCGATAAAGTTGCCCGTGCCGTCGAAATTCACGCGCAGCGGCTTGGGCAACCGGGGCGCATTGAGCGTGACGGTCTGCCCCTCTGCCAGTTCGGCCTTGATCAAGTTGCCTGTCCATCCCTGACCATCGCCATCCCAGGTGCTTTCGCCGTGCTGGCGCAGCACGTAGCGATACCCGGGCTCGCGCGCGCCGACCTCTTCGGGCTGTCCATTGCGCTCGCGCAGCGTGAACACGCGCTGATGAAAGCGCCCGCCCAGTTCGCTCAACACATCGTCGGGCACGCCCTGCCAGCCGATACCCTGCACATTGAGCAAGCCAACCGTTTGATCCAGCGGCGTGAAATACAGACAGATGTTGCCGCGATTGTCACGTTCGTCGAAGCGCGTGTGTTCGTTATCCAGCGTGGTCGTGCATTGCTGACCGTTCCAGCGCTGCCCCCCGATGCAAGCGAGCTTGCCCGGATCGGCCATGTCCGTGAGCGAGGGCGTGGGGTGCGGCTGGTCGCCGATAAAGCGGATGATTCTGCTGAGCGTGTCGCGCCTCGCGTCTTTGGTCTGCTGTCGCTGACGCACCTGCACACGCTCCATGAAAGGCTCGATTAAGCTATAGGGCGAATTCATGAATACGGCGCTGTCGATGGGACGTTGCCCTTCGTCCTTGAGAAACGCGTTGGCCAGCAGGGTCAGCATGGTGCCCTGGCTGTGAGCGACTACATTGACCGTATCGTCGCGATGCTTGGCGCGGATGATCTTCACCAGCATGGCCAGCCGCTTGGCCGCCAGCACCATGTAGTTGCGCGGTGGCCCCGCAAACAGCGGATGCCCAGGCGTGCCGGCCAGCGCGTTCATGGGCAAAATGCCGAAGGCCATGCCGCTAAAGCCGTCCAGCCACATGTCGGGCAGCGTGGTGGTAGCGTTGGCGAAGGCGCCGCCCTCCTTGGTGCCGGCCTTGTCCAGACGGTTGCCGTAGCGGTCGAGCCACTCGCCATGAGGCGTATCTTTCTTGATATAGGGCACGCGGGTCTTCGGGTCCGCACCGCCATCTTCACGAAAGCCCCAATAAAACGGAATGACGACGCTGCGCGACGCATCCCCGCCCTGGCCGGTATTGGCCAGACGCCGGAAGTAGACCTTGTCCGGATCTTTGGCGAGATGATCCTGCGCGGTGGGCAACGAATAACTTGCCGGCACCAGCGCCGCCGAATTGGTTTGCCCGCGTGCGTTGCTCAGGTGATCCAGCCGCTCGTTGAGTCCCTCGCAGAGTCCCTTCTCAATGTCGGCATAGACGCCTGCCAGATCGTTTACGCCGTGCACCATGATCGTCACGCACGGCTTGCCTTGCGTAGCCTGCGCATAGGCAGCCTGGCCGCCCGGATAGAGCAGCGTCTTATTTTCTCCAGACAACGGGCGTGTGGACGAAGATGTATCGGCGTTCATAGAAGCGATTTGGGTATAAAGCGTTGGGCGTTCTTTTAAGCGAAGCGCGCAGCGTTCTCACTCGGACTTGTGCAGCACCAGTTGCGCGATGTGCATCGCGTTCTTTTGCAGCAACTGGGTGGCCCCTTGGGCATCGGTGACGCCCTTGACGACTTCGCCGTTGTCCAGTGTGATGCTGTAGGGTTGGTTGGGAACGGGCCTTTGACCGTCGGGCATTAGCACGATGAACCTGCGTTGCGTGTCGCCCACATCGAACTGCGGCAGCTTGCCGTTCTGGCTGGCAGGGCCTGCCATGTCATAGCTGGAGGCCTTGAAGCGAATCTCCCCCGGACATCCGAGTTCGATGTTGCCGCCTTCGAGCTTGATGTAGGCGCCCCCGCACATCAGGGTGACGTGCTTCTTGGCCACACCGAGAATGTGTTCGTCGGTGGCGTACAACTCCACGCTCTGCTTACCTTCCATGCGCACCGTGCTCTGCTGCGCTTGCAACATCAGATCGCCCTGATGAGCGATCTGCTTGATGTCGCCGCCATGCGCGAACAGGCTGATACCCTGACCGGCGTTCATCAGTAGAGCCTGACCCGCAGTCACTTGCTGGTTGTGCTGCGCTACGCTATCAATGTGCTGGCCAGCGGCCCATGTCATCGACTGGGGCGTCCCTGCGGCAATGCCAGCCGGGCTGCTAAGCGCGATGACCGGCTGACCGCCGTTCGCGCCAGTCTTTTCGTCGTTTGCGCCATGGCCCAGATCCCGCACAGCGTCGGTCAAGTGCTCTTGCGCACTAGCGTCGTGCGGCAGGCTCTGATGTTGACCGGCATAGTCGCCAAGCTGCTTGGCCAGTTCGAGTGCGCCTTGCAGGCACTGCACTAACTCTGCACGGCTGAGTTGCCCGCCTTGCGCCTTGGTTTGCCCGTCAGTGGAGAGAAGGAGTCCCTTGCCGGCACGCAGCGCGCCGTGCTCGTCGGTGCGCAGCTCGAAGCCTTCCCCGCGAGGCGCCCCTCCTTGCGGACGAGGATGGGTGAGATACCCCAAATGCAGCGCGCTCGCGCCGTGATCGCTCATCAGCGCGGCACTGATCTGCTGCTGGGTATCGTCGATCCGCAATTCGCTGGCGCGGCTACCCTTGTGTTCCTTGCTGCGGATCGTGCTGATGGTGTTATGCCTAGGCAGCTCATAAGGCGGCAAGTTCGCCGCGTGATACGTGCGCCCGATGATGATCGGCTGGTCAGGGTCGCCGTCCAGGAATGCGACGATCACTTCCTGACCGATGCGGGGAATCGCCATATGGCCCCACGTCGCGCCCGCCCAGTTCTGCGCCACCCGCACCCAGCAGGAGCTTCGCTCGTCGGGCGGGTCGTTCCGCTGCCATGGAAAGCAAATCTTGACGCGACCAAACTCGTCGCAATAGATCTCCTCGCCCGCTGGGCCGGTGACCGTCGCGATCAGCGGCCCGTCGATGCGTGGTTTGTCAGGCAGCGGCGCTTTCCATTCAACGTCGTCGGGCACCAGCTCGGCGGTGTAGCCGTAGTGCGTGCCTTGCTGAGCATCCGCGGCTTCTTCTTCCTGGCTCACATGCTGGGTGCCGTGATGCGTGATGCGCACCGGCCGCCAGCCGCGATTCCATTCCTCGCGCGGATGGTCGACGAGATCGAAGCGCAAGCCCGGGATGAGACGCGCATCGTCGCCCTCGGCGATTGCGACCTGCGCATCGCGCCGCAGCGCCAAGAGGCGCGTCTGCGTGAAGGGAACACCGGCTGCATCTTCCTTGTACCGTCCGGGGTAGCCGTAGCGTTCGTAATCCCGGCCCTGGTGGTCGAGGTTCCCTCCGTCCTGGCTATGCTGCTGGCCGTACTGCGGGTTCTTGAACGTATAGTCGCGTTGCGTCTGGCGGGCCGTGCGTACGCGTTCGGCGTAGCGGAAACTGCGCAAGCCCGGCTCGGGCGCATCGCCGCCGGGGTTCGGGTTATAGGAGACCGGGCCGCCCGCGATCGCGCCATGCACGATGAGCTTGTCGCCGTGGATCAGACGATGGCCGTTCGCGGAGAATTCAAAGGCGTAGTAGAGGCCTTCTTCCGCGCCAATGCGCTGCACCCATTCGAGCGTCGATTCCCCTGCTTGCACACAATACTCACGGGGCAAATACGTGCCGAACGTCATCTGTTCGTAGTCGGTGATGCCTTGCTCGGTCATCAGCGTCTGCAGGATCTGCGGGATGCTCTTCTGCTGGAACACGCGCCAGTTGCTGCGCAAGTCGGCCCTGGCGAGGGCGGGCGTCACCGTCGCGTAATACACGGTGCGCCGAAAGCCAGTCTCGCCCTGCTCGAAGGCGCTGACGATGCCGTGGACGTAGTGCACCGGCACGCCATCGCGCCAGAGCGTGAAGAGCGCAGATTGGTCCAGAACCTTGCCGAAGTCGACGGCGGGATCGTGGCTAGCGAGTTCCAGATCCAGCTCGAACGGCTTAGAGAGCCCCTCCACTAAGTCAAAGCTGCGGACGTCGAGCGCAAGGCCGCTCGCGGTCTCGAACGTGAAGCGCAGGTCGGATTGACGCGGCATGAATGATGAGTTCCCCGAAAGGCTTCGTACGAAGCGAGGTCAAGTCGTGAAGCACGGACAGACATCAGGCGATGTCGCCCGTGCGTCAGTATCCTGACCGGCGAGCCTTTCGATACCAGAAAACTCCGAATGCGTTCCATATTTTGACGACCGATAGGTCTGCGTCCAGCCAGACGCCCTTATGCTTGCTCGTCGGCAAGGTGTTTGAAGAGATTAGTCGTGGTCCACATGCACGAAATGGTAGCCCGGGAAAGAAGATGGACTGGGCAGTTGCGGAGACGCCCGACTCTATTTTGTCCTTGCTTGCCAACAAGCCACGGCGGAGCGACGGACGGAAACTCGCTAAGCCCAACTTCGCGGATTAACACAAGAGTGCATCCGGCGACCGCAACTACCGCATTGATGGGACGTTCACATCGCGGATTGAAGCCCCATAGCCCTCGGCCGACGCTGACCTCGCTCAAGCGGCTTGCGGCAATAGCGTCCTCTCCACATGCACGCAGCCCCCGACCCAAGAAAGATTCGATGGACATGCGACGGTCAACAAGTAGCGTGCTTTAGCACGAGGCTTTCCGTCGCGAGTCCTCAACCGCACGCACCAATCTCCCCACAAGCGGTACAGAAATCACACCCGTCCTTGCGAATCACCGCATTTGCGCCGCACGTCGCGCATTTACGTCCGTGCATCTGCGCGAGTCCATGCGGATCGGCGGGCGCTACAGCCACGTCGTCGGGCGCGTCCTGTTCGTCTTCGGGCTGCAAGGTGCGTAAAGGCGCCGCCGCTTCGCTGCGCTTGCGCGCGAGCACGCGCGAAGGAACCTGATTGCCTTCTGCATCCAAAAAACCGCGTCGATACAGAATCTGCTGGATCGCGTAAGCCAGCGCCGCGACTTCGGAGTCGTGCCAACGCGGACTGCGATGACCGTCGAGCCGCTCGACATCGCCGAGGCGCACTTGTCCCCGGTCCCACGACACCTTGCGCATGTCCTGCAACGTGCGCGCCGCGAAGCCGCCACGCGCGGCAAGCGAAAGCGAACGCATCGTCGCCGTGATCCACTGCTGCGATTCGTCGCTCTGTCCTGTCGGTATAAAGAATTCAATCGGACGCTCGATGGTCACGTCCTCGCCCGCGATGCGCCCGGTCACTTCGATGAACGACACCGCGAGATACAGCGACTTCTTGCCCGCCTGCGTCAGATATTCGACCTTTTCGATGATGGCAGGCAATTCGCCGCGCGGCCGATGGTCGATCGCGATGCGCAGCGGATCGAGGTCGAGTTCGGGATCGGGCGAATCGCTCGGCGTCTCCTGCGGCGTCACCGAAAGCACCGCGCCGAGCGTATCGTTCGGCCGGTAAGTGGCAAGACCCTTGAGGCCGCGCCGCCATGCTTCGAAGTAAAGGTCCTGGAACTTGTCGAACGGATAGTCGGCCGGCACGTTCACCGTCTTCGAAATGGACGTGTCCACGAAAGGCTGCACCGCCGCCATCATTTCGAGGTGATCGTGTGCGGACATGTCGAGCGCGCTCACGAAGTAATCGGGCAGCGCGTTCACGTCGCCGCCCATCTCGCGATAAAGCCGGTACGCGTGGTCTTCCACTGCGAAGCTCTGTCGCGAGCCGTCCGCCATGCGCTTGGTGCGTTGATACGTCCACGAGAACGCGGGCTCGATGCCGTTCGACGCGTTGTCCGCGAACGCGAGGCTCACCGTGCCCGTCGGCGCGATGGAAAGCAGATGGCTATTGCGGATGCCGTGAGCGCGAATTGCGCTCGTGATGTCATCGGGCAGGCGCGATGCGAACGTGCCCTCTTCCAGATATCGCCGCGCGTCGAAGAGCGGAAAAGCGCCGCGCTCGCGCGCCAGTTGGACGGACGCGCGATACGCCTCGTCGCGCATGGTGCGCCCGATGCGCGCCGCGAAGTCGCGTCCTTCCTGCGAGTCGTATCGCAAGCCGAGCATGACGAGCGTATCGCCGAGCCCCGTGAAGCCCACGCCGATGCGCCGCTTCGCCTGAGCTTCGCGCGCCTGTTCCGGCAGCGGCCAGAGGGTTACGTCGAGCACGTCGTCGAGAAAGCGGACTTGCGTGCGCGTCGTCCGCGCGAGGCCGTCCCAATCGAAGCGCGGCGCGCCGCCACGCATCTGCGCGAACGGCTCGGACACGAAGCGCGTGAGATTGAGCGGCCCGAGATTGCAGCAGCCATACGCCGGAAGCGGCTGCTCGCCGCACGGATTGGTCGCGCGAATGGCTTCGAGCGAGCGCAGGTTGTTGTCATCGTTCATGCGCGAAATAAAGACGACGCCCGGCTCCGCAACATCGTAAGTAGAACGCATGATCGTGTCCCAGACCTCGCGGGCCCGCACTTCGCGATACACCCACAAGCCATCTTCACGCTGCCGGATATCGGCCGATGCCCGTTGCGCCGGCGACGGCTCCGCCTTGTGCACGAGTTGCCAGATGGCGTCATCGGCGACGGCCTGCATGAATTCGTCCGTGACCGCCACCGACACATTGAAGTTGTTCCAGCGCCCTTTCGTGTGCTTGGCCGCGATGAATTCGAGCAGGTCCGGATGCGTGCAGTCGAGAATGCCCATCTGCGCGCCGCGACGCGAGCCGGCGCTTTCCACGGTGCGGCACGAGGCATCGAATACGTCCATGTAGCTGCACGGCCCTGACGCCGCCGATCCTGTCGAATGCACGCGCGCGCCGCGCGGGCGGATTGCCGAAAAGTTATACCCCACGCCGCCGCCTCGCCGCATGGTCTCGGCAGCCTGCAACAGCGCGACGTAGATGCCGGGCAAACCGTTGTCATCGACACCTTGTATCGCATCGCCGACCGGCTGCACGAAGCAGTTGATGAGCGTGGCATCGATGCCCGCGCCCGCCGCGCTCATGATGCGGCCCGCGCCCAGTGCGCCGCGCTTGAAGTTGTCGACGAACTCGGCTTCGATCTTCGCGCGCTCTTCGGGCGGTTCCGCGAGCGCGACGCCGCGTGCCACGCGTCGATAGATATCGTCGACGCGCGTCTCGTCGCCTTTGGCGTACTTTTCGAGCATGACGTCGATGGAAAACTGCTGCGGAGCGAGAGCGGTGCTGGGGTTGTCTTCGGCCATGTCCTGATCCTGTGATGTGCGCTGATGCTCGACACGTTGCACGTGCCTCGCGCGTTACGCAATGCAGCGCGGTCGATGCAAGCACGATGCCTGACGATAGCGCGATTCGGCCCGGCTCGCCAAGGAGCCGCTACACTTGCCGGACCCGTTCGATGACTACAACGACACAACCTTCGCATGAATTCGTCGCACCCGCCGCTTTTCGGCATCGCCGGGCGCTCCGGCCAAGGCAAGACCACACTGATCGAAGCCCTGCTGCCGTGGTTTCGCGCGCAAGGGCTCACGGTCAACGTCATCAAGCACAGTCATCATTCCATCGAGCTGGAGCCGCCGGGCAAGGACAGTGCGCGCTTTCGTCGCGCGGGCGCGAGTGAAGTGCTGATCGCGTCGCCGTATCGCTATGCCATCTTGCACGAACTCAGCGATGAACCCGAGCCGCCGCTCGCGGCCCTTGCCGCGCGCCTTTCGCACGCCGACTTCGTGATCGTGGAAGGTTTCGCGCGCGAAGCCATGCCACGGCTTGAAGTCGTGCGGCCGTCGACGGGCAAGGACCCGCTCTATCTGACCGATGTGGAGATGCTCGCCATCGCAACGGACGACGCCGCCGCCATCGAATCGGCATTGCCGGTGCTCGCCCTCGATGACATCGAGCGTATCGGCGCGTTCGTTTGCGCGACGCTCGGCATTGCGCTGCCTCGCTAAGCGAGCCGTTCGATCAACTCGCGATGCTGCGGATAACGCGCCGCGAGTTCATCGCTACGGGCAAGCTCGAACTCGCTGAATTCGAAACCCGGCGCGACCGTGCACCCGAAGAGCGACGCGCCCGACGCGATGCTGCATTCGGCGGCGAACCAGTCGCCCGCTGCGACGACAGCCTGAAACACCGTGTCGGCATGCTGCGTCATGTCGCCGAGCCGGTGCGTGGTGAGCGCGCCGTGCGCATCGAGCACATGCACGAGGAGCGGATCGCCCGCATGAAAGTGCCAGACTTCGTCGGAGCGAATGCGATGCCACGCCGAATGCGCGCCTTCGCATAGCAGATAGTAGATTGCCGTCGATGCCGAACGCGTTCCGCTCGCGCCGTCGCGGGTCACGCGCTGCTCTGCGCGATACGTCTCGCGAAAGTAGCCGCCTTCGGGATGCGGCTGCAGGCCGAGGCGCGTGATGAGGGCTTTGGCATCGAGCGGTGCGGGCATGGCGGTATCCTTTTGCAAGCGTGGTCACGGTTCGCGTATTCTGCATGCTCATGCAACATGAGGCGCACGAAGCCATGACTCTTTCTTCGACCTTGCTGCAAGCCATCGCGCCGACAGGCGTGCTGCGCGCATCCCTCAATCTGGGCAATCCCATTCTTGCGCACCGCGATGCCGAAGGCGAGCCCGGCGGCGTATCGGTCGATCTCGCGCGGGAACTGGCGTCGCAGCTCGGCGTGGACGTCGCGTTCGCGGCTTTCGACACCGCAGCGAAGTCGGTGGAGACCGTCACGAACGAAGCGGCCGATATCGGCTTCTTCGCGATCGATCCCTCGCGCGGCGCGGGCATCGCCTTCACTGCGCCTTACGTGTTGATCGAAGGCTTCTATCTCGTGCGCAACGACTCGCCCCTCGCGCGCAACGACGAAGTGGACCGCCCAGACAATCGCATCGTGGTCGGCAAGGGCAGCGCGTATGACCTCTTTCTCACGCGCGAGATCAGGCATGCGCAGATCGTTCGCGCGGCGTCGTCGCAAGCGGTCGTCGAGACCTTTCTGCGCGACGGGCTGGAGGTCGCAGCGGGCGTCAAGCAGCAACTCGAAGCCGATGCCGCGCGCACGCCCGGCTTGCGTCTGTTGAACGAACGCTTCATGGTGATTCAGCAGGCGATGGGGCTGCCGAAATCGCGCGGCGAAGCAGCCGCCGACATGCTGCGCGAATTCGTCGAAGACGTGAAGCGTTCCGGTTTCGTCGGCGAAGCACTGGCGCGGCACGGGATCAAGGGCGCATCCGTGGCGCCGGCCGCGAGCGTGTGACATGGGCGACATGAGCGACGTAAGCGTGTCCGTCACCGACTGGATCGACGAATCGTTCGAAGACGAAGTCGCGGGCGGGCTCGCCGCGTTCAATGCGGCGCAGCTGGGACCGAGCGGTCATCGCGATCTCGCCGTGTCGCTCTACGTGGACGACGCGTTCGTCGGCGGACTCGCGGGCTTCACCGCGTGGAACTGGCTCTTCGTCAAATGGCTTTGGATACGCGAGGACGCGCGCGGCCGCGGCCTCGCCACGCGCGCCCTCGAAGCGGCGGAAGCGGAAGCGAAAAAGCGCGGCTGCGGCGCCGCGTGGCTGGATACGCTCAATCCGCAGGCGCGCGATCTCTACGCGCGCTGCGGCTATCAGACATTCGGCGAGCTGCCGGGCTTTCACGGCGAACGGTCGCGCTACTTCATGCAAAAGCGCTTCTAATGCTCACGCGTTCGCATTGAGCCGTTGCGCGATGCGCTGCGTGATTTCACGCCGCGCCGCCAGCGACGCAGCCTCGTGCTGCCGCACTATGTCGACAACATCGGCGCTCGCGCGGTCGGGATCGCCTGCATCGAAAGGCGGTGCGGGCGCGTATTCCATCGCGAGCTGGATTGCCTGCGCGCCCTGCTCGCCGATGAGTTCCGCCGCGAGCGTCAACGCGAAATCGATGCCCGCCGTAATGCCCCCGCCCGTGAGCACGTTGCCGTCGCGCACGACGCGCTCGCGCACCGGAGTCGCGCCGAGTTCGGCGAGCAGCGCGTGATACGCCCAATGCGTCGTCGCGCGCTTGCCGCGCAGCAACCCGGCCGCGCCGAGCACGAGCGCCCCCGTGCAGACGGACGTCACATAGCGCGCGCCCGACGCTTGCCGGCGCAAGAACGCGAGCGTCTCGTCGTCCTCCATCAGCGCGCCGACGCCCCCGCCGCCGGGCACGCACAGCACGTCGAGCGCGGGGCAGTCGTCGAATGTCGTGTCCGGCGTGAGCACCATGCCCGCCGTCGATCGCACCGGCTCGCGCGTCTTCCAGATCAGGTGAACCTCGGCGCCGGGCATGTGCGCGAAGACGTCGTAGGGGCCGGTCATGTCGAGTTGCTGCACGCCCGGAGACAGCAACAGGCCGATGTGCAAGGTCATCGCTTTCTCCTTGGTCGATGTGAGTGGACGAACCCATGCTACCCGGCTACGCTATGGCGAAATCGACAGCCAGCCCACGTTTTACGCCATCATGAGCCCTTCCGATCCGACGCCGCGCGACGTCGACGTTCTCGCCTTTCCCGACGTGCAACTGCTCGATGTCGCCGGGCCGCTCCAAGTGTTCGCGTCGGCGAACGAGCTGGCCGTGGCGGCGGGCATGCCGCGGCCGTATCGCGCGCGGGTGGTCATGCCCGGCGCGGCGGCGACGGCTTCGGCGGGCCTCGGCCTCGTCGGGCACCCGCTGCCGGCGGCTGACGCGCCGTGCGACACGCTAATCGTCGCGGGCGGCTGGGGCGTGCATGGCGCGGTGCGCGACGCCGCGCTCGTCGACTGGCTGCGCGAACGCGCGAGGCATGCGCGGCGCACGGCGTCCGTATGCACCGGCGCGTTTCTGCTCGCGGCGGCGGGCCTTCTCAACGAGCGCCGCGCCGTCACGCACTGGACCCGCTGCGACGAGCTTGCCGCGCGCTTTCCGGCCGTGCGCGTGGAATCCGATCCCATCTTCATTCGCGACGGCGCCGTCTGGACATCGGCCGGCGTGACGGCGGGCATCGATCTGGCGCTGGCGCTCGTCGAGGACGATCTCGGGCGCGCGCTCGCGCTCGACGTGGCGCGTCATCTCGTCGTGTTTCTGAAGCGTCCCGGCGGGCAGGCGCAGTTCAGCGCCGCGCTCTCGTTGCAGAAAGCGGGCGACCGCTTCGGCGAGCTGCACGCGTGGATCGCCGAGAATCTGGCGGCGGATCTCTCGGTCGCGACGCTCGCCGCGCGCGTCGGCATGAGCGAGCGCAGCTTCGTGCGCCATTACCGCGCGCAAACCGGCATGACGCCTGCGCGCTCCATCGAACGGATGCGGCTGGAAGCCGCGCGGCGTCTTCTGGGCGATACCGCGCTGCCCGTCAAGCGCGTGGCGGCACGCTGCGGCTTCGGCACCGAGGAAACCATGCGGCGGGGCTTTCTGCGCTCGCTCGGCGTGTCGCCGCAGGCCTACCGCGAACGTTTTGCAGGAAGCGGCGCGTCCGCTGGCTGAAACGCTCTCGCACGATTTTTTTCCCTGAAGCTCAAGCCTGTATTCTGGCTGCCGTTAGCCCGGTAAGAGCGAATGCTCGAAAAAGAGCGGACCGCCGGCTCGGCGGTCAACGAAAACCGAATGGCCTGGAGCGCCGATGACTGTGTTTTCCGCGTACAACGCGCCCGTTTCGACGCCCGGCGCGCCCGGAACCGACGTGTCCGATGCCGACCCGATCGAGGCCTTGCTGCGCGACGCCGCCGCGACGGGCTGCGGGCAGGCGTGGGCGTGGTATCGCGCGGGTGAGCAATTGCATCTCGCGCAGCGCGGCGATGCCCCGCTCGTCTGGCCGCGCAGCATCCCCGAGGAGCGTCTGGAGGGCTTGTGCGCCGCGCATGGCTGGCACCGCTGGCCGACAGGCCGTGGCGAAGGCGTGCTCGGCTGGCTGCTCGCGCCGCTCGCGCAACGCGACGACGCGCATCTCGCCGAGCTTGCGCGGCGTCTGGGCGAGCGCGTGCAGTCCGACGCCCTCGCTCGCGCGCAGCTCACGCAGCGCGTGCTGTACGAAATCGCCTATCTGGCGAGTTCGGTGCCGGACCGCGCCGGGTTTCTGCGCTGCGTGCACGAGCGCCTCGGCACGCTGATCGACGCGGAAAATTTCTATCTCGCGCTGTACGACCGCAAGACCGGCAAGATCACGTACCCGTATTACGTGGACGTGATCGACAAGGACGTCGTCGAAGCCGACAACTTCGATATTCTCGACCCCGATCACCTCTCGATGACAGGCCGCGTGCTGACGAGCGGCAAGCCGCTTTTCGTGACCACGGCGGACATCACGGCGGCAGAGCGCGAGGGCCGCTTCTACTGCCTCGGCGACCGCCCCGAGTTCTGGATGGGCGCGCCGCTGAAGAATGCATCCGACGAAGTGTTCGGCATGCTCGCGATGCAGGTCTACGACGTGTCGCGCATCTACACGGCGGAGGACCGCGCGCTCTTTCTCGTGGTGGCGCGGCATGTCGCGATGGCGCTCGACCGCATCCTGCATCGCGCGGATCTCGAAGAAAAGGTCGCGCGCCGCACGTCCGAACTGTCGCAATTGAACGCCGCGCTGCGCCACGGCATTGCGGAGCGCGAGCGCTCCGAGCATCTGCAGGCGGCGCTGTATCAGATCGCGGAACTGTCGAGCCGGCCGGGCGACACGATGGAGTTCTTTCGCAGTCTGCACGGCATCGTCGGCGAGCTGCTCTATGCGCGCAACTTCTATATCGCGCTGTACGAAAAGGAAACCGACGAGGTGTCGTTCCCGTATTACGTGGACGAGATCGTGCACGAGCGCCCCGATCCGCGACGCGGCCGGCGCGGGTTGACGGAATACGTGATCCGCGAGCGCCGCCCGCGGCTGATCGACCATCAGGAAGCGGTGCGGCTCATCAGCGAGGGCGCGTTCGAGGCGGACAGCGATTCGGTGCGGCTGCGTTCGTGGCTCGGCATTCCCCTTTTCGACGGCGATGACGTGCGCGGCGTGCTGGCCGTGCAAAGCTATTCGCCGCTCGTCCGTTACTCGCTGCGCGATCAGGAACTGCTGACGTTCGTGTCGCGCCATATCGACACGGCCCTCTCGCGCCGTCGCGACGCGGAAGCGTTGCACGCAGCCAATCTCGAACTCGAAGCGCGCGTGCAGGCGCGCACGCGCGAACTCGACGAAGTGAATGCGCGCCTCGTTCACGAGAATTCGCATGACGCGCTCACGGGCTTGCCTAACCGAAGCTATCTGATGCAGCGGCTGCAAGGCGCATGGAATAACTATCGGACGCGCGGCCACGATCTTTCGGTGATGTTCATCGACCTGGACCGCTTCAAGGTGGTGAACGACAGCCTCGGTCATCATTTCGGCGACATGCTGCTCGTGCAGGCCGCCGCGCGCCTCGGCGCCTGCGTGCGCGCCTCGGATTTGCTCGCGCGTCTCGGCGGCGACGAGTTCGCCATTCTTTCGCCGAACGCGGTCATTCAGGATGCCGTCGCTATCGCGAAGCGCATCCTCGCGGCCTTCGATCTGCCGTTTCATATCGAAGAGCACGTGGTGTTTTCATCGTGCAGTATCGGCATCGTCAGCGCGGACAGTCAGTTTCATACCGAGCCGGCCGATCTGTTGCGCGACGCCGATACCGCGATGTATCGCGTGAAAAACGCGGGACGCGACAGCTTCGTCGTGTTCAACCAAGAATTGCGCCGGCAAGTGTCCGATCAGGTCGAGCGCGAAGGCGCGTTGCGCAATGCAATGAAACGCGACGATGAATTGCTGCCCTACTTCCAGCCGATCGTCGATGTGAAGAGCGGTGAAGTGGTGGCGCTCGAAGCGCTGATTCGCTGGCGGCAGTCGGATGGGCGCATCGTGGGGCCGGGGGAATTCCTGCCTGCGGTGGAAGGGCTGCGGCTCATCGGCCGACTCGATCTCTACATGCTCGAACGCGTCGCGGCCATTCTCTCGAACGAGCGTTTCATGCACTGGCCGCCCGTCCACGTGAATTGTTCGAGCTACAGCATGACGCGTCCCGAATTCGCCGACGACGTGCTCGCGCTATTGCGGCGCTATCGCGTGTCGCCGTCGCGCGTGTGCCTCGAACTGACCGAAGGCGCGCTCGTCGCCGAACCGGATCTCGCGCGGCGCACCATGCAGCGGCTGGCGGATAACGGCATGTCCGTCGTGCTCGACGATTTCGGCTCGGGGTTTTCGTCGCTCAGTTACGTGCACCAGTATCAATTCAGCGGCCTGAAGATCGACAAGTCCTTCATCCTCGAACTGACGCGCAGCCCGCGCAGCCGCGCTATCGTGCGGGCGATCGTGCGCATGGCCGAATCACTCGACCTCACGCTCGTCGCCGAAGGCGTCGAAGATGCGGCGACGCTTGCGGTCCTGCGCGACATGGGCGCCGCGCAGGCGCAGGGCTATTTCTTCGACAAGCCATTGCCGCTCGAAGCCTTGACGCGCGAATCGCTTGCGCCCCGCTCGACGACGCACTCACTGCTCTGACCGCGAACGGCGATCAGGGCATGCCGCCGAGCGACGGCGAAATAATGCTGCCCGGCTCGCCTTCTGCCGGGCCGCCCGTCGTCGTCGCGGCGCGCGTGGAGACAGGCGCGTGGTTGCGAGTGCAGGCGTCGAGCGTTTCGCTTCCCAGGCATTGCTGGAACGCATCTGCCCTGTCTTTGCCATCGAACGTATAGATGGTCTCTTCGACTTTGATCTCGGTATCGGAGAGTCGCTCCGCGGAAATAGTCATGCGCGTGTCCTCCTTCTGACTTTGTTATGGGTTGCGTAGCATCTTGCGCGCCCGGAAGAACCATGCACGGGTATGCGCGTTGCTGCCCTTTCGACGTTGCAGATCAAACTGGAAAGGAGGCGCTATGTCACAACATCCCGCGCAGTCGCAGAATCAGCGGCATCTGGATGAGCCGGGGCCGGACGCGATCGTGCGTGCGCTCAAGGGCGCGGAATATCCGATGCACAAAGAGAAGCTGCTGGCGCTGGCTAAAAGCAACGGCGCGGACGGTGAAGTGCTGGCCGTGCTCAGAAAACTCGCCGATCGCAATTACGACAGTGACTCCGCCGTGCTGCGCGAAGCAGCGCGCGCCGAATGAATCATCGTACGAGGCAATCCAATGGCTGAAACCCCAAAAGCACCCGATACACACGACAAATCGCACGCGCCCGGCGGCAACGAGCTGAACAATATCAGGCCGGAGGATGTAGATAGGGTTATCCCGCGTCCTGGCGAAATGATGGAGCGCGACGAAGCGACGGACCCTGACAAGATCAGTACGAACCCTGACGATTCCGGAAGCCGACCCCGGCCGCTATGACGCTATAGATAAATTAAATGAATGCCGAGGCAATTTCCAATGATGGAGGCGGTGAAGTCGCGCTAGGATCAAAGAGCGTCGATTTGAGCGCCGCCCTGCACGCGCTCAGGAAAACAACCGCGCAGCGGCACGGCATCCGTCGGCCGCTCAATGCACAAGGAGGCTCTATGAAGTGGGAAACCCCTAGCTTCACCGATATGCGCTTTGGCTTTGAAATCACGATGTACATTGCCACGCGTTGATCGGCAATTCCGCATGAAAGCAAAGCGGCCGCGATGAGCGGCCGCTTTGCTTTTGCGCTTTTACTTCGTGAATCAGTTCCCGCGAGGCGGCACGTCCTGTCCCGGCGATGCCGCGACGTCGCTGACCTGTCCACCTCGTCCCGCCGGCTCCGGACGATTGCCCGAGCCGAGCGGCACTTCCGCTGTCTGATGCGGCTGCTGGTCCAGACGACGATTCTCCGGTTCGACTTCCCCCGCGTTCGGCTGACGCACGCCCTGATGCGGATCGCCGCCCGTCGCCGCGCCCGGCCCCGGAAGATTGCCGAACGAACCGCCGCCGGTGGCGCCGCTGCCTGCATCGCCGAGCGGCTTGTCGGTGCTGCCCGGTCCTTCGATACGATCGTTGTTGCTCATCGCTGGCCTCCTTTGCTCAGGTGCCAGAGGATCAGCAACGGGCATTCCCACAGCATTGCGGACGAAGGTTCGGCAATTGCTTCCATCTTCCGAAAAGTCTCGGAGAACGCATGCCCATGATTCCGTTCGAGCCTGCTCGCGTGCGCGCCGCCACGGCGTTGTCACCTAGCGCCCCCGCGTAACGTTCCGATGGCGACGACCCCACAGCCCGGCGTAGAGCCCGATCAGACACCGGATACGCTCGACGCCTGTCATCGCTGCGCGCTCTACAAAGACGCAACGCAAGCCGTTCCGGGCGCCGGTCCGCGCCACGCGCCGCTGATGATCGTCGGCGAACAACCGGGCGATCAGGAAGATTTGCAAGGCAAGCCCTTCGTCGGGCCGGCGGGCGCCATGCTGGACCGCGCGCTCGAAGAAGCCGGCGTCGCGCGCAAGGAAGTCTATGTGACGAATGCCGTCAAGCACTTCAAATGGGAACCGCGCGGCAAGCGCCGCATGCACAAGACGCCAGCGCAGCGCGAGATCGACGCGTGCCACTACTGGATGGACCGCGAGACGGCCAGCATCGACCCGAAGGTGATCGTCGCGCTGGGCGCGACCGCGCTCAAGTCGGTGATGCGCGATTCGAAGGCCAAACTGCAAGCGTCGATGGGGCACCCTATCGAGCACGAGGGGCGCCTGATCGTTGCCACGTATCACCCGTCGTATGTATTGCGCGCGCCCGATCCCGAGACGCGCCATGCCGCTTATCAGGCTATCGTCGATGCGCTGCGGGAAGCGCATCGGCTGATGAAACATAAACGTTGATGGAGGAACCGTCATGCCGACGGCAAGCAAGACCAAGAAGACCGGAACTAGCGGGGGCAAGACGAGTTCAGGCAAGCGCAGCAACACGCGGCAGCGCCATACGCTCGCGAGCGATCACAAGAAATCCGGAAGCAATTCGACGCACCGCTGGTCGCACCATGTAATGGAAACGAGCGACGCGATGGATATTCAGCGCGATATCTTCAAGAACGGCAACGCCGAAGAGATCGCGCAGTCGCTCAAACGCTCGTCGACTGAAAGCACGCGGCGCAAGGGCACGCCGTTTCAGTCGGCCATGTCGATGCTCAATTTCTATATCAATCGCGCGGGGCGTAATCTGCCGAAGACGCGGCGCAATACGTTGGAGCAAGCAAAGAGGCACTTGCGTGAAGCATTTGGACGCAAGCCCTGAGGGCGAACGCACGGCTGGGCACGCTGCTGCGGAATAGTCTTTGCTTCTCGCCAAGGCACATCAACCAAGGAGACAGTCATGGCGCAAGAACCTCCTCTCAGTCCAGGCGATGAAGCCGAACCGGGCGCACCCGGCACCGGCGAGGACATCTGTCCCGACTGCAACGGCACAGGCAAGCAAGACGGCGCGGATTGTCCCACGTGCGACGGCACCGGAAAGATCGTGCAAGGCATCGGCGGAGGCTGATGCATGGCGTTTCCTGACGCGCGCAAGTACCGCTGCGTCGCGCTCGCCGCGATGCTGACCGTCTCGTGCAGCATCGCGCTGGCGGATGACTACCCGACCGACTTCGGGCCTGATCCCGCGCTTCCCGCGCCGCGCCGTGCGTTGTTGCCGACGGTGAACATCGCGCCCGCCAAGCAGTGGGCGCAAGGCCAGAAGCCCCTATCGCCGGCGGGCTTCGATGTAACCGCCTTCGCGTCCGGGCTCGATCATCCGCGCTGGATCATCGCGCTGCCCAACGGCGACGTGCTCGTTGCAGAGAGCAACGCCCCCGCCCAGCACGACGAGAACTCGGGCATCAAGGGCGTCGTCATGAAGAAGGTGATGAAGCGCGCGGGCGCAGGCATGCCGAGTCCCGATCGCATCGTGTTGTTGCGCGATGCCGACGGCGACGGCGTCGCGGAGACGCGGACCGTATTCATCGACCATTTGCATTCGCCCTTCGGCATGGCGCTGGTCGGAGATGATCTTTATGTTGCCGATACCGATGCCGTGCTGCGCTTCAAGTATCGGACCGGCGAAACGGCCATCGAATCGACGGGCGAGAAGTTCATCGATCTGCCCGCAGGGTCGATCAACCATCACTGGACCAAGAACATCATCGCGAGTCCGGATGGCAAGCGGCTCTACGTGACGGTCGGCTCGAACAGCAATGCCGCGGAGAACGGCATCGAGGCGGAAAACGGGCGCGCGGCCATCATGGAAGTGGATATCGCAAGTAGACAGACCCGTCTCTATGCAACCGGGCTTCGCAATCCGAACGGAATGTCGTGGCAGCCGCAAACCGGCGCGCTGTGGACAGCGGTGAATGAGCGCGACGAACTCGGCAACGAGCTCGTCCCCGACTACATGACTGCGGTGAAGGACGGTGCGTTCTATGGCTGGCCTTATAGCTATTACGGCCAGCATGTCGATGATCGCGTCAAGCCGCAACGCGCGGATCTCGTCGAGTCGGCTACCGTGCCCGACTACGCGCTCGGCGCGCATACGGCCTCACTCGGTCTCGCTTTCTACGACGCAAAAGCGTTCCCGCAGCATTACTGGAACGGCGCGTTCATCGGTCAGCATGGGTCGTGGAATCGCAAGCCGAGAAGCGGCTATAAGGTGATCTTCGTGCCGTTTGAGGATGGCAAGCCTTCGGGTCCGCCCGAAGATATCCTGACCGGATTCCTTTCAACGGACGGGCACGCGCTGGGGCGTCCCGTCGGCGTCGCCGTGGACCACGCAGGCGGCTTGCTGGTCGCCGACGATGTCGGCAATACGGTATGGCGGGTCGCGCCCGCATCGAAATAACATGGCCGCCCGCAAACCCGCATCGAAGGCAAGCACTGCGCCGAAGACGAGTCTCTTCGCGCTTGCTGAACGGCAGATCGTCGGTTTATACGATGCAGGCGTGCTCTCGCCTGCGGTGTTGCAACATGTGATCGCAGCGTATGCCGGCAGCGGCATCGACTGGAACGAAACAGGCACGCTGGATACCGTCGATGATCGCACCGTGCAGGAAGCGGTCGTGCTCATCATGATGCCGGGTCGCGCGCTGAAGTCCGCGCAGAAGGACTTCGTCTCGGTCATGGAGCATCTCGCAGGGGCCGGGCAAGCGACCGCCGCAGCCGCGCAAGACGACTCGCAAGACGACTCGCAAGCAGACGAAGAAGCCACCGACGACGAAGGCCTGCTCGATCAACTCGGCGGCAAGCGCACGAATGCGCGCGGCGCGAAGCCCGCGGCCGACGACGAAGCGCCGACGGAGAAGCGCCGGTCGTTCAATCCTCTCGTCGGCGCACGCCCCATGCCGAAGCATAAGTAACGTCCACTCAATGCGGCACGCCGTCCGTAATCAGGTCGCGCAAGTCGTCCATGTCGAACGGCTTCGCGAGGATCGGCACGCCGAGATGCTTCGCGCGTTCGATCTCGTCCGCATAGCCCGTCATCAACACGAGCTTTTGCGAAGGCAGCCGCTTCACGATCTGCTCCGCGAGGTCGATGCCGTTCATCTTGCCGGGCATCTGCACGTCGGACAGCACGAGATCGAAGCTGTAGCCCTCGCCCATGAGCGCGAACGCCGCATCCGCGCTTTCCTCGTGATGCACGGTGCAGCCGAAGACTTCGAGCACGGCCATCACGCCCGCCGCGACGTCGGTGTTGTCTTCGACGAGCAGCACCGACATGCCCCGGAACGGGTGGTCGTCGTCCGCGACTGGCGACGGTTTGGCGGGCGGCTTCTCCGTCTCGACGGGCGCAGCCGCCGCTACCGGCCCGTGATACCGCGGCAGATAGAGGCGCACGGTGGTGCCCGCGCCCGGCACGCTGGTGATGCGCGCGGTGCCGCCCGCCTGTTCGCAGGCGGCCAGCACTTGCGAGAGGCCGAGCCCCGTGCCCGCGCCGCGCACTTTGGTCGTGAAGAGCGGTTCGAACGCGCGGCGCAGCACGGCTTCGCTCATTCCCTCGCCGTTGTCCGTCACGGAAATGAGCACGTATTCGCCATCGGGCAGATCGGTTTCCGCGCCACGCAGCCGCGCGTTCTGACAGCGGATGACGACCCGCCCGCCATGCGGCATCGCCTCGCTCGCGTTCGCGACGATGTTGACGAGCGCCAGTTCGAGCTCGACTGCATCGGCCATGATGGGCCATACGTCCGCTGAGAACTCGACCGTCAACGAGACCGACGGATGCACCGCACGCTTCGCGATTTCGAGCATGCTTCTGATCCACGCGGCGGGGTCGATCACTTCCTGCTTCAGCGGATGCTTGCGCGCGACGCTCATCAGCCGCCGCGCAAGCGACTCCGCGCCGGCCGTCGCGCGTTCCACCGCGAGCACTTCGCTCTCGACATTGTTGAAATGCTTGCGCCGCGCCAAGGCCATGTTCGCCGACACGACCATAAGCAGGTTATTGAAGTCATGCGCGACGTTCGCAACGAGATTGCCGAGCGCGCTCATGCGCCGCAAATGACGGGTCGATGCTTCGACGGACAGCCTCGTCGCGACTTCGGCCTGCCAGCGTTCCCACGCGACGCGTTCCGCATCGAGCCGGCGGATGGAGAAGGCGATGAGAAGCCATACGGCCATGCATGGCAGCACCGCTATCGCTGCCACGAGCGCGAAGTTCTCGCGCCAGCGCGCCCGCACGACCGACGTCGCATAACCAGTCGCGACATAGAGCGGAAAATCGCTGACGCGCCGGTAGGCAAGCACGCGCTCGACCTGATCGATGGTCGATGTCATGCGCATGCGTCCGAACAGCTCGTTGTTGCGGAACGCGTCGGTGAACGGCGTATTGTTCGCGGCTTGCGACGAGGCGGGGCTCGGCGGATAGCGCACGAGAATGCCGCCGTCGCGCCGATATAGACCGATCACGAGCGCTGCATCGCCCGCCGCGATCTCGCGATAGAAGTCGATGAAGTAGTCGCGCTTCAACGCAATCGACACGACGCCGAGAAACTGCCCGTTATGGCTGATGCGCCCCATGGTCGTCGTGAAGACGTCCGAGCGCGCCACCTTGCCGCGCAACGGCAGCGAGAAATACGTGACGGGCGCGAAGGCGCGCGCTGAAAGGAAGTCGTCGCGCTCGGCAATGGACACTTCCGGCGCGGGATAGTAGCGGCTATTGGCAAGCAGCGCGCCGTTTGCGCCGAAGACTGAAATCGCTGCGACCTGTGCAAGCGTGCCGCTCATGTCGTCGAGCGCGCGATGCAAGGCTTCCTCGCGCATTTTGATGTCCGCGTCGCCACTGTCGCCCAGCATGTCGACGACGCGCGTCTCCAGTTGCTGATTCAGGTCGAGCACTTTGAGCGCGTGTTCGTTCGCCACGCGTGCGAGCCGCTCGGTCAGGTCTCCGGCCTCGGCAATGCGCCGCTGATAGTCGTAATAGCCGTAAATGCCGAGACACGCGAGCGGAACGGCGACGGATGCAGCCAGGACGAGCAACAGCACGCGTCGCGTCAACGCGAAGTTGCGCGACGGAAGCGGTAAATCGAAGGACCCGGTCTCTGTAGGATTCAAACTCTCGGCCTTGTTGAGGATCGGCCGGTATATCGTAACCGGCGAGCACGCATCGGCATAGCAAGCCGACCGTGACCGGGCCGCGATTCTCGTCAATCGAACATTTCTGCGCCAATCAGGCAAAGCACGCGTCGCTTGCCGGTTGCTTGGCGCTTGCCCGCCGGTCGGGTCGGAGCGGTCGCTTTCAGCGAAGCGCATGCCCGGGCTTTTACGGCGACGCCGGCTGGCGACAGTCGCCGGACTCGGCCGGCGGCGGCATGCAAAATGCCAGTCGGGCGCATCTTGCATGCAATCCGGCGCTAAAGGCCGGGGGGCGAAGTGCCAGTTCAACCGGCCATTTCGCGATCAGGCGTCGACGAGATGCGATGGATCGCCAGATCCGCGCCGTTGAACTCGTCCTCGCGGTCGAGGCGCAGGCCCACCGTCATCTTGATGACGCCGTAGACGGCAGCGCCGCCCGCGAGCGCGAGCAAGACCGCGCCGATGGTGCCGATGCATTGCGACCACATCGACACGCCGCCGATCCCGCCCAACGTTTTCTGCCCGAACAAGCCTGCCGCGATGCCGCCCCACGCTCCGCAGAGGCCATGCAGCGGCCAGACGCCGAGCACGTCGTCGATCCGCCAGCGGTTCTGCACACAGGTGAACATCTGCACGAACAGGACGCCCGCCACAGCCCCGACAATCAATGCGCCGAGCGGATGCATCACGTCGGACCCCGCGCAGACCGCTACCAGTCCGGCCAGCGGTCCGTTGTAGGCAAAGCCCGGATCGTTGCGACCCGCGACCCACGCGGCGAGCGTGCCGCCGACCATCGCCATCAGTGAATTCACCGCAACCAGACCGCTGATCTTGTCGACCGTCTGCGCGCTCATCACGTTGAAGCCGAACCAGCCGACCGCGAGCACCCACGCACCGAGCGCGAGGAAGGGAATGCTCGACGGCGGATGCGCGGCGATGCGTCCATCCTTGTGATAACGGCCGTGGCGCGGCCCGAGCAGCAACACCGCCGGCAACGCGACCCACCCGCCGAACGCGTGCACGACGACCGAACCGGCGAAGTCGTGAAACGGCGCACCGAATGCGTGCGTGAGCCACGCCTGGACGCCGAACCGGTCGTTCCAAGCGATTCCTTCGAGCAGCGGATAAATGAACCCGACGATCACGCAGGTCGCGAAGAGTTGCGGGTTGAACTTCGAACGCTCGGCGATGCCTCCCGACACGATCGCCGGCACGGCTGCCGCGAACGTCAAGAGGAAGAAGAAGCGCACGAGCGCGTAGCCGTTGTGCTGCGCGAGGACGTCGGCCCCATGCATGAACTGCACGCCGTATGCAATGTTGTAGCCGATGAAGAAGTACGCGAGGGTGGATACCGCGAAGTCCACGAGGATCTTGACCAGCGCGTTCACCTGATTCTCGCGCCTGACCGTCCCCAATTCGAGAAACGCGAAGCCCGCGTGCATGGCCAGCACCATGGCGGCGCCCAGCAGTAGAAACAGGGTGTCGGTACCGGATTGAAGTGCCTGCATGTCGACTGACGTCCCGAAAAAAGCGGCGACAAGTGCAATATCCGGGCCAACCGCGCGTTCACTGTGCACTGCCTGCGCGAAAGCGGTGCAGACGCCTTCGGACGGTGCAGCTGATTCAATCTCGCGTAAAGCAGCCGCACCCATGTTGGTGCTTCTTGTGCCGTGATGCTCTATGCAAGTGCATTCTGTGCATTGAATGGTGCATCCAATATGCGAAAGCCGCCGCGATGCCAACGCCTCGGAATCGAAACGGGTACTTACAAACACTTGTCATTTTATGTAATGATACTGATTCTCATTTAGCACCCGCGTGCGTCGGATGCAGATGACATATGACGAACGGACAGACGTCCATCGTCGATCCGAACTTACTAACAAAATATCGGGGAACGATATGCTGAGGAAAACGCCGCTCGCCGCGGCTTTGGTCACTGTGGCAACCGTGCCGATGGCCACGCCGCTCTACGCGCAAACGGCAGCAGAGAACACACGAGCCGCCTCCTCCGTTCAGAGCGGCTCGGCGGACACGACCAGCGGCGCCGCAAGCGTGAACGCAGATGCCGCTGCGGCCGCGCCCGAAACCGCCGCCCTGCCCGCAGTCAAGGTGACGGGGCAAAGCGACACGTCGCGCGACTTCCAGCCGGAAGTATCGAGCGTCGGTGCGAAAGTGCCCACCGCCTTGCGCGACATTCCGCAAGCAGTCGTCGTCGTGCCGAAAGCGGTTCTGCAATCGCAGGCGGTGAGCTCGTTCTCCGATGCGCTGCGCAACGTGCCGGGCGTCACGCTCGGCGCAGCGGAAGGCGGCCAGATCGGCAACAACATCAATCTGCGCGGCTTTACCGCGCGCACCGATATTTATCTCGACGGCTTTCGCGACCGCGGCCAGTACTATCGCGATACGTTCAACCTCGAATCCATCGATGTGCTGTACGGGCCGTCGTCGCTGTACTTCGGGCGTGGCTCGACAGGCGGTGTCATCAATCAGGTGAGCAAGCAGCCGGAGTTGAAGCCGCGCGCCGATGTGTCCGTGCAAGCGGGCACGCACGACCGCTACCGCACGACCGTCGACATCAATCAGCCGATGACCGAGACTTCCGCGTTCCGCATCAACGCGTTCGGTCAGGACCTCGGCTCGACCCGCGATCAGATGAAGAGCAAGGACTATGGCGTCGCGCCGGAAGTGAAGTTCGGCATCGGCACGCCGACGCAGGTGACGCTATCCGCGCTCATTCAGCACAACCGCGATCAGCCCGACTACGGCATTCCGCCATTGAACGGGCATCCCGCACCGGTCGATACGAAGACCTTCTATGGCTTCACCGACGACCGCACGATTCAGGACGTGCAAACGCTCAACGCGCGCGTGGAGCATCGCTTCAACGATGTCTTCACGCTGCGCAATCAGACGCAATTCAGTCACTACAGCACCGAAGCGCGCGCGACGAACGCAGCCGCCGTGCTGACTGGACCGCTCGGCACATCCCCTGCACTGACGAACGGGAACTACACGACGCTGCCGCTCTCCTCGCTCTACGTGCGGCTGCAAGGCAAGGATCGCAACATCAACGATCACTCGGTCTACAACACGACCGATTTCGAAGGCAAGTTCTCGACGGGCTTCCTCAAGCACGACATGCTCGTCGGCGTCGATCTGAGCCACGAGACTTACAGCAACCAGAGCTTCACCGCGACGACGCCCGGCCTGCCGTCCAATACGCTTGCGATCGTGCCGCTCGTCAATCCGACCTATGCGACGCGTCCGTCGAATTATCGCGAGGTCGCTACCAATCTCGCCGAATCCAGCGCGAACGGCATCGGGCTCTACCTTAACGACACCATCTCGTTCGGCGAACACTGGAAATGGATCGGCGGGGTGCGCTGGGACCGCTATGAAGCATCGATTCATAACTCGATCAATGCACCGCGTTATGCCACGCAGACGAACTATTTCACGAGCGTGCGCACCGGCGTCGTGTGGCAGCCGAGCGAATGGCAGTCGTATTACGTGTCGTATGGCACGTCGTTCAATCCGTCGCTAGAGGCGCTTACGCTCACCAACAATCAGCAGAACACGCCGCCCGAGAAGAATCGCTCGTACGAGATCGGCTCGAAGTGGGATCTGTTGAACGGCGGGCTTTCGGTGACGCAGTCGCTTTTCAACATCGAGAAAACCAACGCGCGCACGCAGGTCTCGACCGGCGAATATACGCTCGATGGCGATGTGCGCGTGCGCGGCTATCAGCTCGGTCTTGCCGGCCACCTCACGAACAAGTGGCAGGTGTTCGGCGGCTATACCTACATGGACGGCACCGTGCAGAAGGCGCTCGACGGCACCACCGGCCACACGCTCGCCAACACGCCGCATCACATGCTCACGCTCTGGTCCACATATAACGTCACGCCGAACTGGGAATTCGGCGGCGGTCCATCGTATGTGTCGTCGCGCTATGCGGCCAACAACAACCTCGTGCAGGTCGGCGGCTACACGCGATGGGATGCAATGGCCGCGTATCATCAGAAACGCTACGATATTCAACTCAACGTGGTGAACCTGACCGACAAGAAGTACTACGATGCCCTGATCCCGTCCGACGGCGGACGCGCGGTGCCGGGCCTTGGCCGCACGTTCCTCGCGACGTTGAACTACCGCTTCCGCTGATGCACCTTTGACTTGAAGCATCTGAAGCGCGCGCCGTTTGAGCGCGGCGCGCGCAGCGACATCACCGAGCCATGCCATGATTCTTTCGATACCCGGCGTCCTGAGCGCCGAAGACGCCGCCGCCATGCGCTCGCGCCTCGAAGCCGACACCGACTCATGGGTCGACGGCCGCGCCACCGCGGGTTATCAAGGCGCGCCCGTCAAGCGGAACCAACAGATTGCCGAAGGCTCCGCCATTGCCCGCGAAATGGGCGATGTGATCGTCGGGGCGCTCGAACGTCATCCGCTTTTCATCAGCGCGGTGCTGCCGAACCGCGTGTATCCGCCGCTTTTCAATCGCTATGAAGGCGGCATGCATTTCGGCAGTCACGTCGATGGCGCCATTCGCATCGTGCCGGGCCATGGAGCCCGCGTGCGTACGGATGTATCGATCACGCTCTTCCTTTCGCGCCCTGAAGACTACGACGGCGGGGAACTCGTCATCGAAGACACGTACGGCGTGCAGGAAGTGAAGCTGCCCGCGGGTCACGCCATCGTGTATCCGGCAACGAGCCTGCATCAGGTGCGTCCTGTCACGCGCGGCGCGCGCGTATCGAGCTTCTTCTGGGCGCAGAGCCTCGTACGCGACGATGCGCAACGCGCGTTGCTTTTCGATCTCGACAACTCGATACAGCGTCTCAATGCGACGAACGGCGACGAAGCAGCGAAGCGCTCGCTCGTTGGCTGCTATCACAACCTGCTGCGCATGTGGAGCGAAACGTGAGAATGTGAGGGCAGCGGTGTGATCTGCCAGAAGCGTTATCGCCCTTTCCGGTGGGTATGGGCACCATTGCCGATACTGTGCTTTCGGATTGCGCGTGTCGCGTTGTCGAAGCATCGCTCAAGCATCGTGCCGATGGCCACATGAACGTGTCCGACGGTCATCGACAGGCGAGCGCGTCCGCTGTATCGCGATTTCTTGCGCGACCCATACCGCAGCGCAGCAGCGCGCAGCGGACAAGCGCCGCATTGTCCGCACGGGGCGTTCCCCTTGCGTGAACGCTTCGTAAAGACCGCTTCCATGCTGCAACGCCACAGCACGCCGGGCTGTTGAGCGCCGCGAATCGGCGCACAATGGCGCGAGCGTCGCTCGAAGCCGGGCGAACAGGAGGAAGCATCATGACCGCCATCACGTGGGTTCTTGCCGCCGACGAGCATCGCGCCCGCATCTTCGAAACGCGCGGACTCAAGGTCGATCTTCAGCAAGTCGAGGACATCAGGAATGCCGGTCCAACGCGAAGCGGGGCAAGCGAAAAAGACCGCGAGACATTCGCTCGAGCCATTGCGACTTTCCTCGAACAGGCGAGGCAGCAGCATCGCTTCAATCGATTGCGTCTTGCCGTGGACGCAAGATTCCTCGGCATGTTGCAAGCGAGCTTGAGCAGCGAAACACGCATGCTCGTTTATGACGACAGCGGCAACGGCGCCCCGCGCGCGCAGCGCCACGTGGAACGTCGATGAGCGTCGATGAACGACGTGCGGCGCGCGCCGACCGCGCCGACCTCTAAGCAGGCTGGATGTTCTGATTGCTGCGGAACACGTTCTCCGGATCGTAACGGCGCTTCACTTCTGCGAGCCGCTCGTAATTCGGTCCATAGGCCGCTTTCACGCGATCGCCCTCGTCGCCCGCCAGGAAGTTCACGTAGACGCTCCCCAGCGCATGCGGCGTCAGCGCGGCGAACATGTCGCGCGCCCATTGCGTGCAGGCGTCGTCGTCCGCCGCTTCGGTCCAGCGACCGTGTATGTTGATGGTGAACACCGAATCGCGATTCGCGTAAGCGGTCGCATTCGAGGGAACGCGGTTCGTCTGGCCGGCCATCGCGCCGATGAAGATCTCGCAATGCGGCGACGGCAACGCCTTCACGGCATCCGTGAGAATGCGCAACGTCTCGTCGTTGAGCGCGGCGAAGTTATGAGACTTCCAATAGTTGCGCGCGCCGGGTGTCAGCAGCGGATCGAACGCCTTCTGCCACGCGGTGAAAGGCATCGGGCCGAGGTGCTCGCCATACGGCGTGCCGAATTCACGCACGGCCTGCAACGCCTCGGGCCCACGCCCGACATCACCGATATAGCAGCACGCGAGCGCAATGACGGGCTTGCCGTGCACGTCGGCCGGCAGGAACGGTAGTGGGGGCGCCAAGCGCATGACCGCCCATACCGTCAGGTCGTCCGGCGCATCGGCGATGAACGCGCGATACTTCGGCAACACCTGATCCGCCTGTTCGAGCGGATACACGACGAGCCCGCCATAGATCTGCGGCCCCACTTCATGCAGGCGGAATTCGAACATCGTCACGATGCCGAAATTGCCTCCGCCGCCGCGCAGCGCCCAAAAAAGATCCGGCTCGGATTCAGCGCAGACGCGGCGCCACTTGCCGTCCGCCGTCACGATGTCAGCGGCGACGAGATTGTCCACCGTCACGCCATATTTGCGGCTGATCCATCCGAAGCCGCCGCCTAGCGTGAGCCCTGCCACACCCGTCGTCGAGTTGATGCCAAGCGGCGTCGCGAGACCGAAGGCCTGTGCTTCGTGATCGAAGTCGGAAAGCAGCGCGCCCGGCTCGACATAGGCGCGTTTCGCTTGCGGATCGATGCGCACCGACTTCATCGCGGACAGGTCGATCATGAGTGCATCGTCGCTCACGGCGCTGCCCGCGATATTGTGCGCGCCGCCGCGTATGGAAAGCAGCGCGCCGTGTTCGCGCGCGAAACCGAGCGCCGCGAGCACGTCGGCCGTTCCTGCGCAACGCACGATGAGCGCCGGGCGCCTGTCGATCGTAGCGTTCCATACCTTGCGTGCTTCGTCGTAGTCGGAGTCCGTGGGCGAAATGACCTTGCCGCGCACGGCGGACTTGAGCGTATCGATTGCGTCGACCGGGAAGTTGATCATGGATGACCTCGCTGCATGAGAAGCGCGCCGCGACGTGCCCGACCTGCCATCTGGAACGTGAAAGCGCAAGAATTCCGCTTCGCGCGCCACCGACGCCACGCATCGGAGAGGAAGCGGATTGCGATGACGGACGCGTTCGTCCGCTCGTTGATTAAAGTCTTGCGATTACGAAATGTAAAGACGAGGACCCGCAATTTCGCGCACGATATCTAGCATGCATCGGCCAAAGTTTCCGGAAACGCGCGGTGTGATATGCAGCACTCCGTTCATTGATTCGCATCCCTTACTTCATGCCCCGTTAAGGATGCGTTGCTTACATACGCCGCATCGACTTATCGCCGATCTGCGAAAGATTGTTGAATGTCCTTACAGCAAAGCAACAAGCGTCAACGCGTGACCAACGCGAACGTTGGTTGGGCATGGCAGATCATCCGGTCTGCATGTTCAAAGCAAGGAAGTTCGACATGAAAAAGCTGTTTGCTGCTGCTCTCATCGCCTGCCTGTCGGCGGGTGCATTCGCCAAGTCACACGAAGCCGAGCGCCATCTGCGACTTGAGCGCAAGGAGCATCGCGAGCGCGTCGATGAGGCACGCGAGCGCGATGCCCGCAACGAACGCGAAGCGCATCTGGCGCGTGAAGAACACAAGCGCCAGGAAGAAATCGCCCGTCACGACGCAGCGCCGGGCAACCCGCACGTCGAATTCCACAACGGCGAGGCGAACGGCCTGCACGTCACGCACTAAGCCGCGTGAATCAACGAGCCGTTGATTCGAACGAGCGCCTGCGGGCGCTCGTTCATGCGTAGCGACAGCTCAATAGCCGAAAGCGCCGCTTCCGGTCGGGAAGTCGATCGTGCCCTGGTCGGAGAAGCGCGCGCCGCCAAACGGCCCGCCTGCGAGACGGCCGCGCGCCACGTACGACACCTTGGTCACCTCGTCGCCGCTCGCAAAGCCCAACGCTTGCCGCGCGACCGACCATGCCGACACCGTCACCGGCACGGACACCACCAGTTCACCGAAACGCGGCACGGATCCACGCTGCGGACTCACGCCGCTCGCGAAAGCCCGGCCGTTCACATCGAGATCGAGCGCCACGCCGTCGAAGTCGATCGGCGTATCGTTCGGATTCTGCACGCGCAGCTTGACGGCGAAGCGCATTTCAAGCCCCTGCCCTTCGAGCGGCTCGATGCCTGCAACGCTGACGCGCAACGCATCGCGGTTCATGAAGCCCGCGCATCCGCCGAGCATGAGCGTGGCCAACACGAAGAGGACGAGGAAGAAGCGGTTTCGCGCTTGATTCATATGCATGGGTCGAGGTCCGGTAGCGTAGTGAGAACTGGCAGGATTCTATGGCGATCAGACGCGCAACACGTCGAGCAGCATGCGGCCATACGCATGATGAAACCAGACACCGTCGGCGACATAAAGTGCCGCAATCCACGCCGCGCCGACGACGATCAGGTCGCAATGCCCGCTCGTCCACAGTCTCAACGAATGGCGTCCACCGATCCAGGGGACGCCCAGAGGGTTCGGCCAGTCCGCGAGCAAATGCATGATGCCGCCGCACGCGAAGCCGAATGCGAACGGCACGGCGGGGTGTTTCCCGAGCAGATGCCATGACAACGCCAGAAGCGCGGCCCAGCCCACGCCCCAATGCGTGAGCGTGCGATGCGTGATCCACAGCTTGCGCTTGCGGGTCCACCACGCGACTTCGAGCCAGTCCGGCGCGGTCGCCCCGATCACGCCGCCCAACACGGCCAGCGCGCAGGCGAGATAGTCGACGCCTGCCGCCTTCGTGACCAGCGCCGCCGCGATGATGCCCGCTGCCCATCCCGTCGCATGATGGGCCTTGCTCGATGCCATGTGAACCTGCCTTGAACCGCTTGCTTAAGAAAGCGCGCATATTCGCACGGCGCATGCTTCAGTGTGCGAGGCGATACACAAACTTACGCAATTGCGTGCGCTGGGGCACCATTGGCGCGCCGCGGCGGCGAGCTCGCGCGTCTATGACTAAAATGATTGATGGCACCGTTGCGCGACTACCCGCGCGCGTCGACGTATCCCGCCAAGGCCCTCTATCTCGTCAGCCGTCATGCAACACCTGAAATACCTGAGCGCCTACCCGAGCACGCTTCAGGAAAAGGTGCGCCGACTCATCGCCCAACAGCAGCTCGGGCCGTATCTCGACGCACGCTATCCTTCGAAGCATGCCATCCAGTCGGACCGCGCGCTGTATCAGTACTGCGCCGATCTGAAGAACGAATTCCTGCGTGTCGCGCCGGCCATCGACAAGGTCTGCTATGACAGCAAGCTCGACGTGCTGCGCCATGCGCTCGGCCTGCATACCGCCATCTCGCGCGTGCAAGGCGGCAAGCTCAAGGCGAAGAAGGAGATCCGCATCGCGTCGTTGTTCAGGGACACGGCCCCCGAATTTTTGCGGATGATCGTCGTGCACGAACTCGCGCATCTGAAGGAGAGCGACCACAACAAGGCGTTCTATCGCCTGTGCGAGTTGATGCAGCCGGGCTACCATCAGATCGAGTTCGATTTGCGTCTGTATCTCACGCATCGCGATCTAATGCGCAATCACACGGTCTGACATTCACTCGGCCGACCACGCCAGCGCGGCCACATAGCCGCGAGGCGCGGCGAGCGACACTGCGCGATACGCGGCTGCTTCATCGGACAGCGCATAGCGCGCGCCATCGCGCGGCAAGACCGAAAAGCGGTGCATCGCCAGCGCCTGGCTGCCGATGCCCACGCCATGGGCCTTCAGCACCGCCTCTTTAGCCGTCCAGCAGGCGAGAAAAGCGTCGCGCTGATCGGCTTGCGGCAGGGCTTGGACGACGCGCTGGTCCGCAGCATGCAAAACGGTCGATTGCAGTTCGCGCCAGTCGAAGGAATGCCGCGCCTTTTCGATATCGACACCCACGCGCCGCTCGAATGACATCGCGATCAATCCATGCGCGCCCGAATGCGCGACGTTGAAATCCGGCGCGTCGGGGATGGCGAGCATTGGACGGCCGTTTGGGTCTGACACAAGCGCAAGTTTCGCGGGAGAGCCACCTAGCTCGACGGCGAGCAGCCGGCGCAAAACGGCGCGCATCGTGGCGAAGCGGGCGGCATCTTCATGTCGCATGAAGCGGTGTGCGCGTTGCAACTCGTCGGCATGCAATATACCTTCGGCGGCTTCCGGCAACGGCACGCTCAGATCGATGTCGACGAGCCACACGCGAACGTCGGCGGGGGCTTCGGTCGGCAACGCTGTGCATGGTGTTGTCATTTGCCTTAACGGGTATGTAAATACGCGCCGGCGCTGTCGCGGAGGTGATGGCGAAGGCCGACCTCTGTTGGGTTACCGGTCTCGTTTCTGTCGGTCAATGAGAAGTCGGTATTCTTCATACCGTACATCGCCTTCAAAACGAGCTTTCGTGAATGCTATCAAGCGCTCGGGTGCGGCTTTCTGTTCGCTCAAATTCCCTCGATATTCTTGCGGCTTGCGCTTCTTAGTCGTTCCGCCGCGCGCGGGTGAAGCTTCGGTAGCGAGGCATTCACGAGTGCAGTCATTCATGTAAATTCGATTTGGACGGCGGCTTGGAAGCGTTCGGTGGCGGTGGCGCTCAGGAATCGCTCGATGCGGTGGCAGTGCTCGGGCGCCGCTGGCCGAGCGCGCGCCGCCCTGCAAGGTGCGGCGCCGCTTGCGGGCTACGACGCAAGAGCCATTGGAACGGTGGCACTCGACGCACCTTCCAATCCCGAACAGGCGTCTCATGCGGTGCGGGCTTGGCGCTTATGGTTTCGTCGCTTGATTTGCCCATGGGCACGACAAAGGCAGCGGCCGATTATGGGTCGGGTCGGACAGCGGCCCGTCGGTGGCGCCCTTTGCGGGCGCCGCCATTGACCGTTCAACGTCGGCGGCAGGGATGACGCATCTTTGTAGCCTCAGAATTGCGCGGTCATCTGAGAGCCAAGCGTCACGCGTGACGTATCCAACGTGGCCGGCTTGTAGAGCGGCGTGCCGGCGAACAAGTCGTAGCTGAAACCGGCGTACTTCGACGGCACGCCGCCGCGAATACCGATTACCGCGCCGACGAGTTGCGTTCCTGCGAGAAAGGCCGTATTCGGTCCGAAGACGTGGCCGTAGTCGATCCCCGCGTATAGCGTCTGCCCGGTCTTGCCGATCGGCGCTTGTAGCTCGTTGCGCCAATAGAAGCCCTTTTCGCCCGCCAGCATTTGCTCGCCGTCGAAGCCGCGAACGGTGTAGCGGCTGCCGATGGTCAGGTCGTCGATGTAGAACAACGTGTCGTTCGTGTATTGACCGTGGAACGTCGTCACGTATCGGAGCGGTTGAGATGCGATTGCGAACGGCACTGACAGGTTCGCATCGATCATGGCCATGTGGAAAAGGTAGGTCGGACCCGACGGCTTCGTTGCGGGCGTCGGCGCGATGTTGGCATCTGCCGGCTGCGAGGGATCCCCTGTTGCGCCGAACTCGTTAATGCCTTGCCGATACGCGAGTGAGCCGTCGAACTGCGCTCCGCCGAAGTAATGGCGGTCGGTCAGCCCCGTTTCGAAGAACGTGTTGTTGCGGTGCTGTAGCACGATCTCCGTGTCGTCGATGAAACTTGCGCCGAAGCGCTTGGACAACTGAGCGTAGCCGCCGAAAACATCGTTCTGGCCGCGATGCAGCACGCGCGCGAACTTGAACCCCGCCGTCTGCGCGTTGCCGCTCGACACGAAGGTCTGGTTCACGCCCGCGATCTGCTGATAGTACGTGTTCGTGTTGCCGACCGCACCGTTGCTGTTCACCCCCGCGCCGAGCGTGCCCGTCGAGGCGACGCTGCCGGCGTTGATGGTCGTGTTATTGAGCGCTGCCACGACGCCGCTGTTGGTCAGCGTGCCGGCAGTCGATGCGACGACGTTCTGTTGCGCGTAGGTCGTCCCGCTGTTCTGAATGCCCTGCGCGGCGCTCGCATTGATGGAGCCGCTCGCGTTCGTCGTTCCTGCGAGCACGAGCTGACCGTTGGATTGCAGCGTCAGATCGCCCGCTTGCGCGGCCAGCACGCCCTTGTTCGAAACGCCGACGCCATACTCGTTCGATACCAGATAGATGCGGTTGGCATACATGCCGCCCAGCGCGCTGACGTCGATTGCAACGGATGGCGCGGGTCCATTGCCCGCGATGGGCGTCGCCGCCAGCGTGCTGTGATCGACCTGATTGGACCCGGCGACCACGTTCACGTTGTTGGCATAAATCGCGGCGTTCACCTGAATCGCACGGGACAGCAAGTCGACCTGATCGACGTTCGTCGCATTCAGCCCAGCGCCCTGCACGGTGATATTGCCGCCGGTGACGTTGAAGCCCGCGAGACTGCCATTCGCGCCGAAGTTCGGCGTACCGGTCGTCAGAATCGCGCGCGATGTGTTAATGAAACCGCCGCCGTTCACCACCAGGCCATTCGGATTGGCAACCACGACTTCCGCGCGCTGCCCGGCCACTTCCAGATAGCCGTTCAGTTGCGACGGCGAATTGCTCAGCACCTGGTTGACGATGATCCCCGCCGACTGCCCCGACGAGAGATTGGGGTTGCCATTGATATAACCCGCCTGCTGCGTCTGCACGAGGGTTGGCGAGTTGTTCAGAATCGCGCCCTTCGACGGGATATCGAATTGTGAATAATTGTTAAGGGAAACGCCGGCAGCAGACGGCTTGGCGATGTTGACTTGTTGCAGCCCATTCTGCGTCTGGATCACCTGCGCAGCCGACCCGGGCGCTGCGACGATCTGCGCCTGCGATACAGACATAGCCGTACCCAGCAGCAGCATCGCGGCGAATGCCACGGCACGCATGGGAAGGCTCGAACCGATGCTCAGAGACGATGCGACCGACCCGCGTTGCGTCGCGCTACCGCCTTGCGCGCCCTGCCCCGTGGCGAAATCAGCAACCGCTACCATCATGTGCCGCACGCGGCTGAAGACCAGCTTGTAAATCCCGTTATTCATTATTCGATGCTTCGCTTTTTCACGGTGCGGGAGGCGCTAAGGGCAACCCGCAAACAGGCCGTGAGTGTTTCCGCGATCAGCATTGGGGAATATGGGAGTAATCCGAATTCGTTCACGCTGCTGCCGTTCGATCACGTGAGATCTTTCGCAGGCTTAGACGTAGGATTTGTAGCTGCAACCCGTGCTTAGTTGCGTGAAAGCAACGGATGATGCTGCGTTGGTGCAACTGCGCGCTCGCGAAGCCGAATGCGGTCGCGATGCCCGCCTTCGACAATCCGCGCGCGACCGACATAAACGAAGGTACAGGCGGCCAACGCAATGGATATGAGCGGCATGCCGTCATATGCGTTTGATTCGCGCGACGTTGGCGAGTACGCAGATGTGCCGGCTCGCTTCACACGCTCGCCACAGCGAGCCAAAACGCGGTTCGTGCTCGGCCCGCGATTCCGACGAGCCCCACCATCAGGCCGACGTGCCGGTTAGCGCGCTTTGAATCGTCGTGCCGCAGAATTATTGTCTGTGGTGACCAGCACGCCGGTCCCATCGCTCGCCATCGCGACAACGATATTATTCGCAGTCCGTACGATTCCTCACGTCGCAGTGCACGCGCATTCATTCTCGCATAGCTGCGCAGCCACGGACTCTGCCGCCGCGTGCGCATGCCGGAATCGCTGTTGCAGATGCCTCAAGCGAGCCGCGGCTGTCGGTTGTTTCCCTGGCCCGCGTGGTGGTGCCGATGGAACGCATGCCTACCGCGTCCACATAGCGGCATGTGCCCCCGCGAGTTAGTGTGCGACTCCGCCGATCACGACCTTCGCCAGCGCGGCCCGTTGAGGATCACGCCTCGCCCGGCGAATGCATCCCAGTCGGCATTGAGCGACGCACAGCCGAGCGACGAGCCGTCGTTTCAGTGCAAATCCGTCTCTTGGTCCCGTCTGGGTATTCAACCGGAAGCCCTGCCATCCCTAGGCAGCAACACTGCGCTTATGCATCGTCGCGGACATCGCGTCAAGGGCGAGCGACCCGCGCCGCATCAACCAGCGAGATTGGCGAGAGCACGGACATTAGGCCGTTGATGTCCCGCCCGAACGGCGAACGCCGCACGATGCGCGACGTCCTTCCCTGCGCCAAGTCGAACGGCATGGGAGCGCTCTATTCGGTTACATATATCGCGGATGCACCCGCAATTGCGCTAGCCCATCGCTCTTCACGACCACGACGGCGTTCTGTTCAAACGCCAGCATGAAGTCGTCGGCGTCCAGTTCAGTCGCGCCGAGCACGAACAGACTCGGTTCGGCGCGCCATAGGTTGTTCGGATCCATGCCTTCGCCGGAAAGCGCCATCCAGCCTGCTTGCGCAATGTGCGCTTCGAGTGTCTGCTGCCGCGCGGCGTTCTCTTCGGCGCTCAGTTCGCAGCCGAACGGATTGAACGCGGTCACGAATACCGCGCTCGCAACGCCGTGACCGGCCAGCAGCGCGGCGACGGCTGCGTTCTTCGCGCCGATCATCATATCGATGGGCGGCTCGCCGTGTATCCGGTAGATGGCGGCGCGGTACGCTGCGAGAGTTGCGTCGGGAAGCGATGGAGCGTTCATGAGCATCGACGTTACCCGACTGCGCAGGCGCGCGCAAATCGCCATCGCAGCGTGGACGACCGCCTATACTGAAAGCAGCGCCTTCATGCCGGGAGGACGCCATGACACGCATGTACATCGATTGCCGCGAGTGCTCGAGCGACAGCAACTGCACGATCGCACTGGCGGCCGACTCCGAAGGAGAATTGATGCAAGCCGCCGTGCAACATGCGGTGAGCATGCATCAGCACGAAGATTCGCCGGAGTTGAGAAAGGAACTGAGGAAGTTCTTTCACGAGGGCACGCCGCCGCTCGAAAGGCCGTCCGCATAGGACGTCACGCAATTGATTTCCGCCAGCTAGCGTTTCTTAGCGCGCTAGGCGGTAGGGCTTTGTCGTTTGGATAGGAGAAGACGCGGAAAGCAGCGACGCGCCGCTACTTTACGGGCAGCCGGTGCGCCGCTCGCTGCGGCTGAATCGTTGACGCGAACGCCAGTCTTCCGAGCGCAGCACCTGTTCGCCGTCCTCGCGGGCTTCGTCCTCGGAATCGAAGCCTTCGTCGCTATAGGCGACCACCTTCATGCCGCCGCCTGCCGCGCGCTCTACGGTGATGCCCCAATGCCACCCGCCTTCCTGGTGGAAGATATGCAGCGTGGGCTTCGACGATCCGATCAGATCCATACATGCGGCTCCTTCAAGTTGACGTCCGTAAGGCTTGCTGCCTTGCCTAGACGAACGCCCTTGATGTCGGGCGCTTCTCTTTGCGTTGCCCGTACGCGGAAATCGTTCAGGGCACTGTTACTCTAACGAGGGCTTGAGCACCCGCTTAAGACAGCATACTCAATCACATGTTGCATTGCAACACGGGCTTTCCCCGATCGTGCGCTCGCGAGACGACGCCTCGTCGACGAAAGGCGAATGGAAGCGATCATCGTTGCAGAAGTCATCGGACTGTCACGCTCAAGCGCGCGCCGGTGACATTCGGCGTTGTGTCCTAGAATGAGTAAGCCGTCATCAGCGGCGTAAGAGGGACTCAGGAACGCTACTTCCCGAATCATGCTCGGCGCGCTCGCTGCGTGCTGGGCGGCGTCTGCATTCGCGCAGCCGCTCGCCGACGATCCTTCCGCGCCCAAGACACGCGCGCAAGTGCGTTACGAACTGCACGCGTGGATCGCTGCCGGCTACGATCCGAACGACTGGATCAATTATCCGGACAATGCCATGCGCGCCGGCCGCATCGCGGCGCAGCGACGAGCCGACGCGCCGCCCACGACGCACTGAAGCGGCGCGCGTAACCGCGCTCATGCAGCCGGCTCATGCAGCCCGCTTCGGGCCGCGCAAGATGCGCCGCGCGATACTCCAGCGATGCACTTCCGAGGGGCCGTCGTAGATTCGGAACGCGCGCATGTCCGCGAAGATGCGCGCGACGACCGTCTCGTGCGTGACGCCCTGCCCGCCCAGCACCTGCACGCAACGATCGACGACGCGCCACAACGCCTCCGACGACACGACCTTCGCGATGCTCGACTCGTGCTTGCCGAGCACGCCCTGATCGAGCACCCACGCGCAATGCCAGATGGCCAGGCGCGTGACGTGCAGGTCCATCTCGTTGTCCGCCAGCATGAAGCCGACGCCTTCGTGCTCGCCTAACGCCTTGCCGAACGCCTGACGCTGCCGCGCGTAGCCGCTCGCGACGTCATGCGCGCGGCGGGCTGCACCGAGCCACCGCATGCAGTGCGTGAGACGCGCGGGCGACAAACGCACCTGCGCATAACGAAAGCCTTCGCCGGGTTCGCCCAGCACGTTCGACGCCGGCACGCGCAGACCGTCGAAACGCACGACGCCGTGGCCGCCGGGAAAACATGTGTCGAGCGAATCCATCGCCCGTTCGATGACGATGCCGGGACTCGACATGTCCGCGAGAAACATCGTGGCCGGGCCGTCCGCGAACTTCGCCATGATGATCGCGACTGCCGCGCCCTCGGCGCCCGTGATGAACCACTTGCGGCCGTGAATCACGTACTCGTCGCCGTCGCGCGTGGCGGTGGTCTGGAGCATCGCCGGGTCCGCGCCCGCGCCGGGCGACGGCTCGGTCATGCAGAAGCACGAGCGGATCTCACCCGCCGCGAGCGGACGCAGCCAGCGTTCCTTCTGCTCGGACGTCGCGATGGCTTCGAGCAGATGCATGTTGCCCTCGTCGGGTGCCGCGATATTCAGCGCGACGGGGCCGAGCGGCGAATAGCCCGCTTCCTCGAACAGAATCGCCTTCGCGACATGACCGAGCCCGAGCCCGCCGAACTCCGGTGAAATGTGGCTCGACAGCAAGCCCGCCTTGCGGCCCTTCGCGATCAGTTCGGCGCGTAGCTCTTCGTTCGGCCCGTGCGGCGTGCAGCGCGGATCGCGCTCCATCGGCACGATTTCATCGGCGATGAACGCGCGCACCCGCGCCTGCAATTCGGTCAACTCCGGCGAAAGCGAAAAATCCATCGGCATCCTCGGTCGTTAGTGGATCAGGCGAGCTTAAACCGCGCGCGCCCTGTTCGTCATTCATCGTATTCGCTGTATTTGCGCGCGTCGCCGCGGACCTTGTGCGCCGGATACTTCGCGCGATTGAGCGCCATCTTCTCCAGCAACGCCTGATGCAGATCCACATCGAGCGCGTCGGCAAGCATCACGAGATAAGCGAGCACGTCGGCCATCTCATGACGAATGGCGCGCAGCTTCGCGTCGTCGAGTTCGGCCTTGTCGCCCGTCTGAAGCCACGTGAACGGCTCCAGCAGCTCGCTCGCCTCTACGCTTAGCGCCACCGCAAGATTCTTCGGCGCATGAAAGCGGCGCCAGTCGCGCTCGCGCACGAACTCGCGCAGCATGTCGCGCATGGCGACGAGTTCACTCGGGGATTCTTTCATCACGTCCTCGACTCATTGCTCATTGCTCATTACTCATCGCTCATTGCGCCGGATAAAGGCCCAGCGTGCGCGCATGCAGGCGCGCGAGGCCGAGCAGCGCGTCGGTGAATGGCGTCGGCACGCCGGTCATCGCGCCGAGTTCGCGCACCGACGCGACGAGCGCATCCAGTTCGACGGCCTTGCGCGCTTCGACGTCCTGCAGCATCGACGTCTTCATCGCGCCCAGTTTCGCCGTGACGGCATGCCGGTCCGCCGGCTCCTGCTCGATGGGAATGCCGAAGCGCGCGCCGATTTCCTTCGCCTCCAGCATGATGCGCGTGACGAAGCCGCGCACGAGATCGTCGCCGAGAATGCGGTCCGTGGTCGCGCCGGTGATGGCGCTGATCGGGTTCATCGTCATGTTGCCCCACAGCTTGAACCACACGTCGCGCTGAATGTGCGGCGAAGCGGATGCGTCGAAGCCCGCCCGCGCAAAAAGCGATACGAGCGAATCGACGCGCGCGCTCGGCTTGCCAGCCGCCTCGCCCAGAATCAGCCCGTTGCCCTGATGATGCCGGATGACGCCCGGCGCTTCTACGAAGCAACTCGCGTGAACGACGCAGCCGACCGTCTGCGCGCTCGGTATCGCGGCGGCGATGGTGCCATGCGGGTCGACGGAGGAGAGTCGCTTGCCGGCGAACGCATCGCCTAAGCCCTCGCAAAACCACCACGGCACGCCGTTCATGGCGGTGAGCACCGTGGTCCGCGCGCCGAGTAACGGCGCGATGTGCGCAGCCACGGATTCCATTGCCGGCGCTTTGACGGCGACCACCACGAGGTCTTGTTCCCCCAGTGCTTCGGGCGCGCCGCTCGCGCGGACCTGCGCCGTATGCGTCGCGTCCTTCTCGACGAGTTGCAGGCCGCGCGTGGTGAGCGCATTCAGCGTCGGGCCGCGCGCGACCACGCTGACATCGCAGCCTGCCTGCGCGAGCCGCACGCCCATCCATCCGCCGATTGCGCCCGCGCCGTAAATGCATACCTTCATCTTGTCGTCCCCGCCACTGGTTGGTCGCTCATTGTAAGAGCGGATTGAATTCATCAGCGGCTGACGCTCAAACGGTCCAATCTATGAGTCGCAAAACGCATTTCAAGAGTCGCCGGACGAATAAAAAATGCGCTTGAAAATGCAGTCCGGCTTATTGAAAAGAGCCTTCCCGCACCTATTTTTCGATCCGAGGGCAGCGACGCTCGAACGCCCTGCCCACAAGGATCAACGCACTGTGCCGGCCTGGATGCGGCCGCATTTTCGGAGACTGAATCATGAGTGACTTCTACTTTGGCGGCGACGTGTTCGCGGAACTGGATCGCATGCAGCGGCAAATGTCGACGCTGTTCGGCAACCTGCCGTCGAGCATCCGGACCAGCCGCGCGGATGTCTTCCCGCAATTGAATATCGGCAGCACGGACGAGGCCGTCGAAATCGTCGCGTTCGCGCCGGGCGTGGATCCCGCATCGCTCGATGTGACCGTGGACAAAGGCACGCTCACGATCAGCGGCGAGCGCAAGGCCGAAACGCTGACCGAAGGCGCGCGCACCTATGCGAAAGAGCGCTTCACCGGCAGCTTCCGCCGCGTGATCGAACTGCCGCAGAACGCCGACACCGACAAGGTGCAGGCGCGCTATGAGAACGGCACGCTGTCCATCACGGTCGGCAAGCGCGAAGCGTCCAAGCCCCGCGCCATCACCATTCAGTAATCCAGCATTCGGGAGCTCACGATGAACGACACCACTCAACTGACGCAGCGCAACGAAGGCGACGTGACGCGCAAGAACGAAGACAACGTGCGCCGCGCGAGCATCACGCCCGCGGTCGATATCGTCGAAGATAGCCACGGCATCACGCTTTGGGCCGACTTGCCCGGCGTGCCGCGCGAAAAGCTGGACGTGAAAGTGCATGACGCGCGGCTTTATATCGAAGCCGAAGCGGTGGTCGCCGCGCAAGCCGGCTTGCGCGTGCATCACGCCGAAGTGCGCGCGCCACGTTTCGCTCGCGCCTTCACCGTCAGCGACGACTTCGACACCACGAAGATCGACGCGAATCTGACGAACGGCGTGCTCAAGCTCACGATTCCGCGCCGTGAAGAAGCGCGTCCGCGTCGTATCGAAGTGCGCGCGAGCTAAGAGAAGCTTCAGCAGCAACGCAATGCTTCAACCGAATGGCCGCGAATTCGCGGCCATTTTTTTAGCGCATGCTTAACGCCTCTATAATCTTCCGCGGCAGTCCGAGAACTATTCAAACTTATCGCTAGGAAGAGACGAACGTGAAGACGCTGTTGAAGGTGTTGTTGAGTTCCATGCTGGCCGTGTCCATCGGCGCGCATGCGAAAGACTGGTCCACTATCCGGTTCGGCGTCGATGCCAGTTATCCGCCCTTCGAATCGAAAGCGCCCGACGGCCAGCTCGTCGGCTTCGATATCGATGTCGGCAACGAACTGTGCCGCCGTCTCGACGCAAAGTGTGTATGGGTCGAAAACGCCTTCGACGGCATGATTCCCGGCCTCAAGGCGCGCAAATTCGACGGCGTCCTGTCCACCATGTCGATGACGCCGGCGCGCGTCAAGCAGATCGCATTCTCCAGCAAGCTCTTTCATGTGCCTACGAGGCTCGTCGCGAAGCGCGACTCGAAGATTCAGCCGACGGCGGAATCGCTTGCGGGCAAATCGGTCGGCGTCGAACAAGGCTCCATGCAGGAGAGCTACGCGAAGGCGCATTGGGGCGCCAAAGGCGTGACGGTCGTATCGTATGCGGATCAGGATCAGGTCTATGCCGACCTGCTCGCCGGCCGTCTCGACGCATCGCTGCAAAACGCGGTGCAGGCCGAACGCGGCTTTCTCGACACGCCGCGCGGCAAGCCGTTCGCGTTCGCCGGCCCGGCTCTGGAAGACAGCGCGATCTTCGGTCCCGGCACCGCGATCGGCCTTCGCAAGGAAGATACCGATCTGAAAGAGAAGCTCGACGGCGCAATCGCTGCGATGATCAAGGACGGCACATACAAGCGTATCGAGCAGAAGTACTTCGACTTCGATATCTACGGCGAATAAGCATAAGAAAGCAGTCGGCGCGAGCGCACTGTAGGCCTCGCGCCAACACATGCGTTGGCGCGCCGATGGCTTTTTTTCACGCACGTCATGCTGAAAATTACACGTCGCCCGCCGGCATGCGGGGAAGCTGCGTGGTCGAAGCATCGGCATAGTGTTTGCATGCCCGGCAACGCACAGAGAGACTGTTTCCGGGGGCATCATGCATCATTCGATCGAACCTCACGAGCTCGGCAAGGTTGATCTCGCGCGCTTTCAGATCGTGCAAGTGTCGGACGGCACGCATACCGTCGTGCTCTGGGAAGCGCCGGAGCCCGACACGCTGGTGCCGCTGCACGCACGCGCCGCCACGCTCACCATTCGTCTGTGCGATCCGCTCAATCCGGTGCGCAGAAAAGACGTGTGCGAGCGCTTGCAGGCGCACCTCGCGGCGTCGCGTGGTCGCAAGAGCGCAGCGCGGCCGCGCACGCATCTGCATCGTCTGAGCGCGAGTCCGCGCGCCGCGCTGTAGCCGCTAAAGCGACTTGCCGAGAAAAGTCCACAGCGCGTCGTCGAGCGAATACGGCACGTTGAAGCGAAAGCACGCGCTCGGTGCATCCCCGGGCCGGAAATACGAACCCGGCGCGAGCCAGATGCCGTGCTCGAGCGCGCGCGTCGCGACATCGCTCGCATGCGATGGGTCGATCGGCAACTCAGCCCACACGAAAAGTCCCGCACGCGGACGGCGGAACAACGTGGCGCCGAGCGCATCCATGCGCTGCTCGACGATCGCATGCGCGTCCTTCAGCTTGTCGATCACGAATTCGACATGCCGCGCATAGCGCCCTTCGGTCAGCACCTTCTCGACGATGCGCTCCGTCGCCTCCGACGACGTCAGGCCCACCGCCATCTTCGTGCGCGCCAGTTCGCGCAGCACGTCGCGTTCGGCGACGACATAGCCGCAGCGCAGCGACGGCGTGATCGTCTTCGCAAAGCCGCCGACATACACGACGCGGCTCAATCCTTCCAGCGCCGCGAGCAACGGCGCGCCGGGCGGCGCCAGCTCGCGGTTCACGTCGTCTTCGACGACCCACAGGCCATGCCGCTCGGCGATCTGCATTAAGCGAAACGCCGACGCCATGCTGAATGTCGCGCCGGTCGGGTTCTGCAGCGTCGTGTTGAGAAAGACGGCCTTCGGACGATGCTCCGTCACGATGCGCTCGAACACGTCGGTGTCGATACCCGCGACGGTGCGCGGCACGCCATGCACGTTCAGGCCGGCAAGCCTGAGAATCTGCAGCAGATTGCAGTAGCCGGGATCTTCGACGACTACGGCATCGCCGGGACGCAACAACGTGCGCACGATCAGGTCGAGCGCCTGCGTCGCGCCGCTCGTCAACAGCACGTTGGATGCGGCATCGACCGGCAAGCCGTAACGGTCCAGTTGCTCGGCAATGCGCTCGCGCAGCGGCGCGAAGCCGTATGGATGCCCGTAATCCGCGATGCGCGCCGCCGGCACGCGGCTCACCGCGCGCAGCGCGTGGTGCAGCCCGCTTTCGTTGACCCATTCGTTCGGCAGCCAGCCGCAGCCGGATTTGATCGGCACCGAATGGTCCGCGAAGACATCGGAAAGCAGCCACGTCGCCGTGAGGCTCGGCGGTTGCCACTCGACCGAGCGCGCCCGCGCGCGCGGCCCGCGCACGGCCACGCGATACCCCGAGCCGCGCCGCGCGGTCACGAGGCCCATCGACACTAGCCTGCCGTACGCTTCGGTCACGGTGAACGTGCTCAGGCGCTCGCTTTCGGCAAGACGCCGCACCGAAGGCAACAGCGCGCCCGCGCGCAACGTGTCCGACTCGATGGCGGATGAAAACGCGCGCACGAGTTGCTCGACGAGCGTCGGCGCCTGCCGCGAGCCGCGTTCCAGGTTGAGTTCGATCATCGGTTCAATCAGCCAAGGTAATCAGCCAAGGTCTGCCAGCACAGTTCGCCCCATTTTGCCAGCACAGTTGGCAGCGCGGTGAAGCAACTGTCTATGCCGCGCAAAATTGCGTCGACATACAGTGACCGTTCTTTCGAGGAGAGACCTAGCCATGAACGCCCGCCCCGTCATCGACGACCTGTCGTCTTTCTGGATGCCCTTCACCGCGAATCGCCAGTTCAAGGCCGCGCCGCGGCTTCTGGAAAGCGCCAAAGGCATGTACTACCGGTCGACCGACGGCCGCGAAGTGCTCGACGCCTGCGCGGGGCTGTGGTGCGTGAACGCCGGTCATTGCCGCGAGGAAATCGTCGAGGCCGTGCAGAAGGCGCTCGGCACGCTGGATTTCGCGCCGACATTCCAGATGGCTCACCCGCTCGCGTTCGAAGCCGCGACGAAAGTGGCCGGACTGATGCCCGACGGCCTCGACCGGATCTTCTTCACGAATTCGGGCTCGGAGTCGGTCGACACGGCGCTCAAGATCGCCATCGCCTACCATCGCGCGCGCGGCGAAGGCCAGCGCACGCGGCTGATCGGGCGCGAGCGCGGCTATCACGGCGTGGGCTTCGGCGGCATTTCGGTGGGCGGCATCGCGCCGAACCGCAAGACGTTCTCGGGCGCGCTGCTGCCCTCGGTCGATCATCTGCCGCATACGCACGATCTCGCGCACAACGCGTTCTCGAAAGGCCAGCCGGCGTGGGGCGCGCATCTCGCGGACGAGCTCGAACGCATCGTCGCACTGCACGATGCATCGACGATCGCGGCGGTCATCGTCGAACCGGTAGCGGGCTCCACCGGCGTGCTGATTCCGCCGCAAGGCTACTTGCAGAAGCTGCGCGAGATCTGCACGAAGCACGGCATTCTGCTGATTTTCGATGAGGTCATCACCGGCTTCGGGCGTCTCGGCAAGGCGACGGCCAGCGAGTTCTTCGGCGTGACGCCGGACCTCATCACCATGGCCAAGGCAATCAACAACGCGTCCATTCCGATGGGCGCGGTCGCGGCGCAGCGCCAGGTGCACGACACGATCATCGACGCAGGCGCGGCCAACGCCATCGAACTCTTTCACGGCTACACGTACTCGGCGCATCCGGCCGCGACGGCTGCGGCCATCGCGACGCTCGACCTCTACGTGCGCGACAAGCTGTTCGACCGCGCGGCATCCAAGTCTCCGGCGTTCGAAAGCGCGGCGCATGCCCTGCGCGACGCGCCGCACGTGAAGGACATTCGCAATCTCGGGCTCGTCGCGGGCATCGAACTCGAACCGCGCGACGGCGCGCCGGGCGCGCGGGCCTACGAAGCGTTCGTCAAGTGCTTCGAGGCAGGCGTGCTCGTGCGCTATACCGGCGATACGCTCGCGTTCTCGCCGCCGCTCATCATCGAAGACGACCAGATCGACCGTATCTTCACGACGGTGAGAGAAGTGCTCGAGACGGTGCAATAGAAGATGAGACGATCGCGCGTTTCGTTGAGACGCGCGCGCATTCACGGCGGCGCTGCTCCGGCCTACAGTTGACTCACGCCATTCAGATGGCTCACCAACGAACCGGAGCACACCATGTCACGTCTTTCCCAAGTCAACGTCAACGAAGCCACCGGCAAGACCGCGGAACTCTTCACCGCCATCAAGAAGGCTGCGGGCCGCGTGCCGAACGCGTATGCCACCATCGGCACGCATAGCCCGGCGGCGCTCGGCGCGGCGCTATCGAACGATGCCGTGCTCGCGAAGAGTAGTCTCGACAAGGCCGATGCCGAAGCCATCAAGCTCGCCGTCAGCGAACTGGCGGGTTGCGACTACTGTGCCGCTGCGCATACGGTCGTCGGCAAGATGGTCGGGCTCACGCAAGCCGAAACGCAGCAGATCCGCGCGGGCGACGCGACCGGCAATGCGAAGCGCGATGCCCTCGTGCGCTTCGTGCGGCAAGTGGCGGATTCGCGCGGCACGGTGGACGCCCGCGTGCTCGCCGATGTGCGCGAAGCAGGCTATAGCGAGGCGCAAGTCATCGACGCGCTGTTCGCGATGAGCGTCATCAACTTCACGAACCTCGTCAACCGCGTGAACGACACGACGCTCGACTTTCCCGCGCTCGTCTAAGGGTTGGAGGACTTCGTGAACCGGTCGACCACAGCGCTGACAAGATCGACCGGGACCGGAAACACGATCGTCGAATTCTTGTCGCCCGCGATCGTCGTCAGCGTTTGCAGATAGCGCAGTTGCATTGCCTGCGGCGCCTGGGCGAGCATCTGCGCGGCCTGCAACAGCTTCTCCGATGCCTGCAATTCGCCTTCCGCATGAATGATCTTCGCGCGACGCTCGCGCTCAGCTTCGGCCTGACGAGCGATCGCGCGAATCATCGTCTCGTTGATATCGACGTCCTTGATCTCGACGTTCGACACCTTGATGCCCCACACGTCCGTCTGCGCGTCGAGCACGCGCTGGATGTCGCTGTTCAGGCGCTCGCGTTCGGACAGCAATTCATCCAGTTCGTGCTTGCCGAGAATCGCGCGCAGCGTCGTCTGCGAGAGCTGGCTCGTCGCGTCGAAATAGCGCGCGACCTGAATCACGGCCTTCTCCGGATCGACCACGCGAAAGTAGACGACCGCGTTCACCTTGACCGAGACGTTGTCGCGCGTGATGACGTCCTGCGGCGGCACGTCGAAGACGACCGTGCGCAGGTCCATGCGCACGACCTGCTGCACGACCGGAATGATGAGCACGAGCCCCGGCCCTTTCACCTTCCAGAAGCGCCCGAGCATGAACACGACGCCGCGCTCGTACTCGCGAAAAATGCGCACCGCCGACGCGAGCAGAAAAATAATGAGCGCGAGGATGATGCCGCCGAAACCGAAAGTCAGCCCCATGTTTTTAGCCTCGTTCAAGCTGCATGGTGATGTGACTCGTCGAACGGCTCGACGGTCAGCGTGAGTCCGTCGCGCGCGGTCACGCGCACGCGCGCGCCCTGCCCCGGCAACGCAGCGGGCGATGCCGGCTGCACGCGCCAGCGTTCGCCCTGCACGCGCGCCCAGCCGACAGCTTCGCCGCCCTCCAGCATCACGCCGATGCTGCCGAGCATGGCCTCGCCGCCGCTGACGACGGGCCGCCTGCGCGCCTTCAACGCGAGCCCCGACACCGCGAACACGAAGACTGCCGAAATCAGCGCGAGCGCCACGACGAGCCCGGGCGGAACGCCAAAGCCGGGCGCGTCAGTATCGACGAGCATCAGCGCCCCGATGGCGAACGCGACGATACCGCCGATGCCCAGCGTGCCGAACGTCGGCAAGAACGCCTCCGCGACGAGACAGCCGATGCCGAGCATCAGCAAGCCGAGGCCCACGTAGCTCACCGGCAGCAATTGCGGCGCGAACAGGCCGACGAGCAGGCAAATGGCGCCCGCGACGCCCGGCAGCACGTAGCCGGGATTCGCGAACTCGAAGAAGAGGCCGTACATGCCGATCATCATCAGTATGAGCGCGACGCTCGGGTCCGTGATCGCCGCGAGAAAGCGGTTGCGCCAGTCGGGCTGGAACGCGACGACGCTCGCCTCGCGCGTCGCCAGCACGCGCTCGCCCTGCGCCGTGCGCACGCGGCGGCCGTCGAGTTTGGCGAGCAGGTCGGGGATGTCGGTCGCGGTGACGTCGATCACCTTCTGCGCGAGCGCCTCGTTGGCCGAGAGCGCGACGGCCTCGCGCACCGCGCGTTCGGCCCACTGCGCGTTGCGCCCGCGCAGTTGCGCGAGGCCGCGGATATACGCGGCGGCGTCGTGAACCTGCTTGCGCGTTTCGGTCGATGCCCCTTCCGCCGCACCCGACGCGCCCGACGCCGCGCGCTCCGCTCCACCGGCGCCGAGCTGGATCGGCGTGGCCGCGCCGAGATTCGTGCCGGGCGCCATCGCGGCGATAGGCGCGGCGTACACGATATACGTGCCCGCGCTTGCGGCCCGCGCGCCGCCCGGCGCGATGTACGCGACCACCGGCACCGGCGAAGCGAGGATCGCCTGAATGATGGCGCGCATCGAGAGATCGAGGCCGCCGGGCGTGTCGATCCGGAGGACGGCGAGTTGCGCGCGTTCGTCTGCGGCGCGGGCGAGCGACCGCACGACGAAATCCGCGCTCGCCGGGCCGACCGCGCCGGTCAGCGGAATGACGACGACGGGCGCGGCAGCTTCCGCGCGAAGCGGGAACACGGCGAACGCCAGCAGCAGCAAGAGGCGTCGGACGAACGGCAGGAGCCGGTCAGCGGGTATCGTTCTCATCATCGGCAATCGCCGGCCGAGTCCGGCGTCGCGCAGGGTCTCGCTTTCAGCTTAGGCGATAGAACCGTCATGCGGTCGATGATCTTCTCGACGTCCGCCGTCTCGCTCAAGCCCGCCACGAACCGCGCGCGGTCGAAGTCCGGCGACACGCAGCCGTCCACGTAGACGAAGCGGCGCTGCAGCGTGAGCCAGAGACTCGTCTTGTCGCGCCATTGAAGCGATGCATTCAGCGCGTTCAGACGGCGCGTGACGCTTTCGGCGATCTCGCGGTCGTAGTCGTAACTGTTCGGCAGACGGCAGCGGCCCGCGATCCAGCAACTGTTGCCGCGCTCGATGCGATAGTGCGCTTCAGCGAGCCATTCGGCTTCCGTTTCGAACGGGCCGCGCGGCGCGGGGCAATCCGCGATGGCGTTGGATACGTGCAGGAACGGGTCGTTGCCGCGATTGGCGAGCGTGCCGTCGGCATGGAGGGCTAGCGCGTGCAATGCCAGCAATACGCCGAGCAGCGCGGTGGTCTTCGGTTTGCGCATGATCGTCCGATCGTGTGAACGGCACGCGCCAAGCATAGACCATCATCGCGCGAACCAGCCGTTACACTGGAACCCGCACTTTCCCTCGGATTCAAAACGACATGAAACAGGCACTTCACCATCTGACGCTCGCCACCGGCTCGCGCGGCCTGCACGAAGTCACGCGCGACGTCGACCGCTGGATCGACTTGCAGGATATCCGCACAGGTCTGCTGACGGTGTTCTGCCGTCATACGTCGGCGTCGCTGCTGATTCAGGAAAACGCCGACCCGGACGTGCGCGCGGACCTCGAACGGTATTTCGAATCGGTCGCGCCGGAAGCGCCCGGCCGCTATATCCACGACGCCGAAGGCCCCGACGACATGCCCGCGCATCTGCGCACCGCGCTTACCACCGTGCAGCTTTCGATTCCCGTCGAAGCCGGCCGCATGGTGCTCGGCACGTGGCAGGGCATCTATGTGTTCGAGCATCGCGCGGCGCCGCATCACCGCGAACTCGTATTGCATCTGATCGGCGAGTGATGGCGGGCTTCAGAGAGATCCGGCGCGGTCACGGTTTGATGATGGTCCGTCCGGCCAGCGCGCAGGTGTGATCCTGCAATTCTTCCGACGACGCGAGATTGCCCGGACCGACGTGATCGTTGAGCAGAAAGAACGCGGGCGCGCCGTCGCTGCGCTCGGCGCCCACGAGCAGCAACGTTTGATCGCCCATGGAACCGCCTTCCTGCGCGACTGTGGCGGCGAGCAGCCTGAACGGATCGGTGCGCGACAAGTCCGCGTCGTCGATGCGCAGCGCGCGATACCTGTGTCCGCGAAGGCGCACGGGCAGCGGCGTCCAATGCGTGCCGATGCGCGGCCCCGCTTCGCGCAGCGCCTGCACCACGTCATCCGCGAGGCAGTCGATATGGATATGCAACTGGTTCTGCGTGCGTCCGCTCGCCGAGTTGACCGCGAGGGACATCTCGTCGCGCGGCAAGCGGCGGCGCAGCGCGTCGTCGACGTAATGGCGCGCGTTCCATGCATCGCGCCAGTAGTTCGGCGTGTCCGATTGCAGTAGCGCCGGACTTTCGATGCCGCTCACGCGCGCGGTCGGAATCAGCAGATATTGCGCGACGCCGACGATGTCCTTGAGCACCGCATAGCCGCCTGCGACGTTCACCTCGGCGCACGGCTGCTCGATGCGCGCGCCGTCGGCGGCGGGGACGCAGCGGTCATGGACGATCTGCCAGAGCGCATCGGGATTGCCCGCGCGCGCGGGCGAGCACGCGAGGCCCAGCATGACGGCGGCGCTGGCGAGGAGACACTTCGTGAGGATGTGCATCGGCAATGATCCGGGACGGAGACCCTAGCGTGCCGGATTATGCTTTCAGGCGCATGACTTCGCTGCGGCCGCCTCGCGCGTGCCGACCGCACAGCAAAAAGCGCCGGCTGCGATAACGCGGCCGGCGCTTTCTTTACTACGACTGCCCTGCTCCTGCTGCCCGCCGCGTGCCATCCGCTGCGGGATCACAGACTCCGGCTTAGTGGCCGAAGTAGACCGAGTTGCGATCCGACATCGTGACGGCTGCACGCGCGCCCGACTGGGTGTTGCCAGCGGTCGATGCGCCATACGACGTCGTTGCAACCGCGCCTTGCTCCGCGTTCACGCGAGCCTGGGCCGCTTGCAGGTTTTGCGGATAGTTCACGCGGTCTTGCGACGGGTTGTAGCCAGCCTTTTCCAACTGAGCGAGTTCGGCGCGAACCTGAGCGCGCGTCACGGGCGCATTGTTTTGCGCGAAGGCGAAAGTCGGAGCGGCCAGAGCCGAAGCGAGGACGAGAGCCGGAACGAATGACTTGATCATGATGACCTCCAATAATCTTGTTTTGAAATCGACTGGAAATCGGAGAGCTTTTTAAGCGTTTTCTGATTTCCTTTCGCTTGGAGAGAAGTTTAGGAGGTCCAGGACCTAGGGGAAACCCCGATTCTCATGAAAGATCTTTGTTCAACGAGCAATAATCCGGGCACGAATCGAAGCTGATGACCGCTCCCGACGTCACCGCGCGACGACGTGTTCGAGCGCGACGCTCATCAACTCGCGCAGCAGCGGCTGTACGGCGCTGGCGCGGGTGTCGTCGTACGCATAGGGCGACGTTTCTTCCATATACGTCACCTGCGTCAGTTCCAGTTGCACGGCGTGGATGCCGCGCGCCGGCTCCCCGTAGCGCCGCGTGATGTAGCCGCCCTTGAAACGCCCATTGGCGATGCTGGTGTAACGCCCGTCGCGCGATACGACTTCCGCCAGCCGCTCGGCAAGCCCCGGCGCCGCCGATGCGCCGTCCGCCGTGCCGAAATTGAAGTCGGGCAAGCGGCCTTCGAAGAAACGCGGCACGACCGAGCGGATGGAATGCGCTTCCCACAACAGCACGCGCCCGTGCGCTTCGCGCAGCGCGGCGAGCTCGCCGGCGAGCGCGTCGTGATACGGCTGCCAGTACAGCGCGCGGCGCGCCTCGATCTGCTCGCGCGAGGGCGCGTGCCCCGGCCGGTAAAGCGGCTCTTTCTCGAACGTATCGACCGGACAGAGACCCGTCGTGTCGCGGCCGGGGTACAGATTCGCGTCGTCCGGCGGGCGGTTCAGGTCGATCACGTAGCGCGCGTATTCCGGCAGCAGAATCGACGCGCCCAGCTCGCGCGCGAACGCATACAGCCGCTCCAGATGCCAATCGCAATCGTCGACGCGCAGCGCCACCGGCGTCATCTCTTCGACGAGCGCCTCCGGAATGCGCGTGCCTCGATGCGGAATCGAAATCAAGAGCGGCGCGGTGCCGCGTTCCAGCGTGTAGATGGAGCAATCGTGAACGGTATCCATGTCTGCGGCTCCGGGAGTTGAACGTTACGCGAGGAGTTCGCCGAGCGCCGCGCGATAACGCGCCAGTGCCCGCTCTTCGTCGGCGTGGCGGCGGTCGGTGACGACCTTGCGGCCGCCGACGAACACGTCGCGCACCGACGTCTCTCCATGCTCGCAGAAGACTGCGCTGGACAGCCACGCGTCGCAGGAAAGGCCGCCGATGCCGGGATGCGCTTCGTCCAGCACGATCCAGTCCGCACGCATGCCCGCAGCCAGCGCACCGACGCGCCGCCCGGTCGCGCTCGCGCCGCCGTCGAGGGCGGCGTCGAAAAGACGGTCGGCGGGGCGCGTGTCGCGCGCCGATGCGAGCACGTTACGCTCGCGACGCAGCAAACGCTGGCCATATTCGAGCAGCCGCAGTTCCGAGCGCCAGTCGACGCCCACGTGACTATCCGAGCCGATGCCGAAGCGCCCGCGCGCATCCACATAGTCGCGCGCCGCAAAGAATCCGTCGCCGAGATTCGCCTCCGTCGTCAGGCACAGGCCGGCGATCGCGCGGCTGTCAGCGAGGCTGCGGCATTCGCTCGCGTCCATATGCGTGGCGTGGACGAGGCACCAGCGCTCATCCACGTCGAAGCGATCCAGCAGCCACTGCACCGGCCGCTGGCCGGTCGCGGCGACGCACGCATCGACTTCGGCAAGCTGCTCGGCGATATGAATGTGCACCGGAGCGCGGTCGAAGCGGGCGTCGAAGCCTTCGAGGAGCGCCGCGAGCGACTCGCCCGAGACCGCGCGCAGCGAATGCGGCGCGACGCCGTAACGCCGCGCGCCGTTCTCCGGCCGGGCGCGGGCGAGCGCATCGAGCATGTCGAGCAGGCTCTCGGGCGTATGCAGGAAGCGGCGCTGATCGTCGCGCGGCGCGGCCTGGCCGAAGCCGCTGTACTGATAGAGCACCGGCAGCATCGTGATGCCGATGCCCGCGCGCTCTGCCGCATCCACCACGCGCTCGGCCAGTTCCGCACGGTTCGCATACGGCGAGCCGTCCTGCGCGTGATGCACGTAGTGAAATTCGCAGACCGATGTGTAGCCCGCCTTCAGCATTTCGATGTAGAGCCAATGCGCGATGTCCGCCAACGCGTGCGGCTCGATCTTCGCGGCGAAGCGGTACATCAGGTCGCGCCAGCTCCAGAAGGTATCGGCGGCGCTCGCGCGATATTCGGTGAGCCCGGCCATCGCGCGCTGGAACGCGTGCGAATGCAGGTTCGGCATGCCGGGCAACACCGGGCCTTTCGCCCGTTCGACGCCTGCCGGAGCCGCGCTGTCCGGCTCGACGCGCGTGAGCGCGCCATCGTCGCTCCACTCGATCAGCACGTTGCGCCGCCAGCCATCGCGCAAGCGCGCGTGGTCCGCGAAATAGAGGTTCAAGCTCGTGTCTCCTCGATGCCGATGCAGAGCCACGCGGCATCGCCCGCGGCTTCGACGATGCAAGCGCGCTCGATGCGCACGGTATCGCCGGGATAAAGCATTGCGCGCGTTCCATCGGCAGACGCGATGTTGAGGCTGCCGCTCGCGCAGTAGACGAACGTCGATCCGTACTCCGGCGCCAACTCGTGACGCCCGGCGCGCCGGACGCACACCGACATGCGCGCCCGGTCGCGGCGCACCATCACGTTGAAGTCGCGCGTCGGCCCGTCTATCAGATTCGCGTGGATCGGCGTTTCGCCCGCGAAGCACGCCATCGCGAGCGGTTCGTCGAGCCGATGCTCGCGGCCACCCGCCTCAGTGAGCAGCATGCCCGCGCCGTCGAGCAGGACGAGCGCGCGATCGACACCGGCAAACGCCGAGAACGCGCCATCCGACGACACGTCCGCGACCGACAGCCGCCACGCGAACGCTTCGAGCGACGCGCCCGGCGGCCCCGCCGCGATCTCGCGCGTGATGCCGCCGCCGTTCTTCCACGGCACGGCGTTGAGCGAAGCCGCAGGAATGATCGTCACGTCAGAAGTGCCCGGTAAATTGATAACGGTCGCCGGGATGCCAGAGATTCGCGACCGACGCGACGGCATCCCGCGACCACGTGCGCCGATGCAGCAACAGACAAGGCTCGTACTCGCCCATTGCGAGCGCCGCGCGGATTTCAGGTGACGGCACGGACGCCTCGATCCGGTACTCGACGCGCTGCAGCGGCGCGGCGATCATCAGGTACTGGTTCGGCGTGATCGTCGTGAAATCCTGCCGCGCGTATTCCGGCGCGAGCGCCGGGTTCACGTAACGTTCTTCGAGCTGCACCGGCTCGTCGTTCTCGAAGTGCAGCACGCGCGAATGAAACACCGGGCTGCCGAGCGCGAGCTGCATCTCGCCGGCGAGCGCCTCGTCCACGATGGACGCGCCCAGATGCAGCACCTGCGCGCGATACGCATGACCGCGCGCAGCGATCTCGTCCGAGATGCTGCGAATCTCGACGAGCGTCGACGCGTACTTCGGCTGCGCCACGAAGGTTCCCGCGCCCTGCACGCGCGTCAGGACCTGCTCGGCCGTCAGTTCGCGCAGCGCCCGGTTCACGGTCATGCGCGCGACCTTGAACTCGCGGGCCAGCTCGTTCTCGGACGGCACCTGATCGCCCTCGCGCCACTCGCCGATGTGAATGCGCTGCAGGATGTAGTCCTTGATCTCCTGATACGCGGGCGGGTTCATGCGCTCGCTTCCGCTTTCTCAGCGGCTTCGGATGCAAACGCGAACGGGCTGTGCCGCGCGATGGCGCCCTGCTCGACGAGCCTGGCGATGGCCGCGATATCCGGCGCGAAGTAGCGGTCCAGGTCGTAATGCGGCACGTGCGCGCGCAGCGTGTTCATCACTTCGGTGAGCGGCGCGCTCGTCTTGTGCGGTGCGCGCAGATCGACGCCCTGCGCCGCCGCCAGCAGTTCGATGGCGAGAATGTTGGCCGTGTTGCTCGCGATATCGCCGAGCTTGCGGGCCGCGAACGTGGCCATGGAAACGTGATCTTCCTGATTCGCCGACGTGGGCAGCGAATCGACCGAAGCGGGATGCGCCAGCGTCTTGTTCTCGGAGGCGAGCGCCGCCGCCGTCACGTGCGCGATCATGAAGCCGGAGTTCACGCCGCCGTCGCGCACGAGGAACGGCGGCAGGCCGGAAAGCGTGGCGTCGATCAAGAGCGCGATGCGCCGCTCGGCCAGCGCGCCGATTTCAGCGGCGGCGAGCGCGAGATTATCGGCGGCGAAAGCAACCGGTTCAGCGTGGAAATTGCCGCCCGACAGCACTTCGCCGGTGTCGGGGAAGATCAGCGGGTTGTCGGAGACCGCGTTCGCTTCGATCAGGAGCACGTCGGCGGCGTGGCGCATCTGGTCGAGGCACGCGCCCATCACTTGCGGCTGGCAGCGCAGGCTGTACGGGTCCTGCACCTTTTCGCAGTCCGCGTGCGACAGATTGATGCCCGAGCCCGCGAGCAGCGAGCGATACGCCGCCGCCGCGTCGATCTGCCCGCGATGCCCGCGCAGTTCATGGATGCGCGCATCGAACGGCACCACCGAGCCCGCGGCCGCATCCACCGACAGCGCGCCTGCCACGAGTCCGGTGCGGAACAAGTCCTCGATGGCGAACAGGTGATACAGCGCGAGCGCCGCCGACGCCTGCGTGCCGTTGAGCAGCGCGAGCCCTTCCTTGGCTTGCAGCGTCAGCGGCTTAAGGCCCGCGACCGCGAGACCGTCGAGCGCGCTCGCGCGTTCGCCGCGAATGGTGACTTCGCCGATGCCGAGCAGCACCGTCGACATATGCGCGAGCGGTGAAAGATCGCCGGATGCGCCGACCGACCCCTTGACCGGGATGATCGGCAGCACGTCCGCGTTGAACAGCGTGACGAGCGCCTCGATCACTTCGCGGCGGATGCCCGAATGGCCGCGCCCGAGGCTCGACAGCTTGAGCGCCATGAGCAGCCGCACGACCGGGCGCGACATCGGCTCGCCCACGCCGACCGCGTGCGAAAGCACGAGATTGCGCTGCAACAGCTCAAGCTGGTCAGCGGGAATATGCGTGTTCGCGAGCCGCCCGAAGCCCGTGTTGATGCCATACGCCGGATCGCCCTTCGCGGCGATGGCCGCGACCGCGCGCGCGCTGGCGTCGATGGCGTCGAAGCTCGCGGGATCGAGCCGCAGAGAATCGGAGCCGCGGGCGATGCGGCGCAGTTGCGGCAGCGTGAGTTTTCCGGGCGTCAGCGTAATCATGTTTCATCCTGTCTATACAAGTCAGACGCCAGTCTAAACGGGCATAAACGACGAAACAAGAGGCTTTCCGGGATTCCCCTTAGCTCGAACAGCGGATATAGGCGGCGCTTGTCTATACAGAACGCGCGATGCTCACAGCACTTTCTCCATCACGAACTGCACGAACCGCTGTCCGCGCACGACGACCGCGCGTGCCAGCAGCATCGTGAATCCGCAATATTCGAAGAACGGACGGCCCGTCGCGCTCGCGTAGGTGTGCAGCACCTGCATGCCCGCCTCGTCCGCTTCGGCCTCGATGCGCGCGAGCAGCGCGGTCGCCACGCCTTTGCGCTGGTGCTCCGGATGGACGAACATCATGTCGATCAGGCCGTTGCGCTCGAGATCGGCGAATCCGGCAAGCTGGCCGCCGCTGAACGCGACCCACGTCGGGCGGCTCGCGCGGGCAAGCGCCCATTCGTCGGGATCGGCCTGCGCCCAGACGTCGATCTGCTTTTGGTTGTAATCCGCCGATGCGGTCTCGCGCACGGCGCGGAGAAACAGGTCGATCATGCCGTCGAGATCACTCGCCCGGTACGGTCTGATTTCGATTAGCGGGAACTCGGGCATGTCTTCACCTTCTGTATTGCAATAAGAATCGGGCCGCGAAAGCGCGGCCAAGTGTCGGGCGTCTGAAACGCGGGAAGGATTGTAGGAAACGGACGCGGGATAAAAGCCAAAAGGTGTCGCCAACGTGTCGCCGATTAGCTCGCGACGGCCACCGTTGCAATGCCGAGCGCAGTCATCAGAAGCGATGCCCCGACGTGGACCGCGATCTCCGCCAGCGCCCAGCCGAGCCGCCCCTGCTGAAGATGCGCGACGACTTCCGCCGAGAACGTCGAGAACGTGGACAGGCCGCCCATCAGGCCGGTGATGACGAAAAGCCGCCACTCGACGGAGAGGTCCGGCATACGCGCAAAGAACGCAACGGCCACGCCGATGATGTAGCCCGCGATGACATTGGCCGCGAACGTGCCGAGCGGCAGGTTCGGAAAGACGGCGTTCAGGCGCAGGCCGAGCGCCCAGCGCAGCAGCGAGCCGAGGCCGCCGCCGAGTCCCACCGCGATGATCGACAGGTACATGTAGTTGTTCAGTTATCTTGATGAAAGAGCAGGCGCGCCGACGTCATGCCCCGCGAGCCAGCCGTTCGATCAGCGCGGCGCGGCTCGGCTCGACGATCCATCCCTGGCCGTGCCGCAGATGCGCCGTCCACGTGCCGTCGCGCCGGGCTTCCCAGCAGCCGGCTTCGTGGCCGTCGATGAACAGCGATCCGCGCATGACAGGCATCGGATCGGCGGGATCCAGCGTGGTGTCGTCGTTGTGTGCGAGCCTGACGTCGTGCATGAACTTCGCCTGCCGGGGATTGAATGGAGCGTGCCTGCTCAAGGGCTCCATTCTAACGATACTTCCGGCCCTCACCGCAACATAAACGACATTGCCGAAAGGCAATTGAGCGTGCGAACGACATGCTCGGCGCTGGGCACATCGAAGGCGAGCGTCACCGCGTCGATGCGTTCGAGCGACGGCCACTGGCAGAAAAGATCGGCAAGCGCGCTCGTCTGAACACGCAGTTCGCAGTGTCGTGTCGAAGATCCATGTCGCGTGCCAAAGCGCCCGGATGCAGCGCCTTTGACGACCTCTTGCGCCGCGCGACGGATCGCTTCGCATGCCGCAGCAGGCGTTTGCGTGACGCCGCTCGAATAGCCGTGCGCCGTTTTCACGCAGACGAAGCGCGCGCCTTCGAACAAGGGCAAGGTCTCGGCGCCGAAGACGTCATCGCCTGTCAGCAGCGCCACGCGCGCGCCGCGTTCTTCCGCGAGCCGGCCGTACAGCGCCGCCTCGCCGGCCTCTTCGCCGTCGATCATCACGCGCGCGAACGCCGTGCTGTTGATCGTATGCGCGAGAATGCCGCGGCTTTGCGCCCGCGCGTGATAGCCGACCATGAACACGAGATCAGGCGATGCTTCGAGGCCCGCCATCATGCCTAGCGTGCGTGGCTTGCCGAGCACGAGCCGCACGCGTGAATCGAACGCATCGGGCAATAAGTTGCGAAAGCCGCCATGCGAATCGTTGACCCATACTTCAGACGCGCCGCCTTCGAAGGCACCTTCGGCCGCCGCATTTGCTTCATGCGTCATCCAGCGTCGCGCCTGCTCGTACTCCACGTTGCCGGGCCGCGTTTGCTCGGGATGAAAAACACCTGCGATGCCTTCGATGTCCGTCGAGATCAGCACTTTCATGGCGTCGGTTTCAATGCGTCCGTGAGCGATAGCCGCCGATGCCCGTTGCGGCCGGTCACGGTCTCCGCGCTGAAGAGCGCATCGAGAATGGCTTGTTCGATGCTGTCGGCAGCCGCCTGAAACAGCGGATCGAGCCGCGCGTCAGGAAGCAAAGGCGGCAGCGTGACGAATGCGGCGTCGTGCGGCACGGTGTACGCCGTCGAGAACGCGAGCGCAATATCGCCGCTTCCATGGCCATAGACCGAGCCCGTGCGCGCGAGGCCAGCGGCGGCGCGCATTGCCATGCGTCGCAACTGTCGCGAGTCCAAAGGCGCATCGGTCGCGAGCAGCATGATGATGCTGCCTTGCTCCGGCTTCATCTGCCCTTGCGCGGTCGCGTGCAACGCAAGGCCGACGCGCTCGCCCGCTATCGTGAGTTGGGGCAAGCGCCCGAAGTTGGCGAGCACGAGCGCGCCGACCACATACGCGTTCGCGTCGATATCGACGATCCGCGACGCCGACCCGATGCCGCCTTTCAGTTCGAAGCAAGACATGCCGCGCCCCGCGCCGACCGCGCCGCGTGCGAAGTCCTCCGCACATCGGGCGAGTGCTTCGCGGTAGTGCAACTCTTCGACGGCGAACGCCTGCAAGTCGTTCAGATAGCCGTCGTTGCACTCGAAGACGAGCGGATTGACGCTCGGCCACTCTCGCCCTATCTCTGCATTTACTTCGCACGCCGAACGAATCTGAGCCGCTGCAACGACACCGACGCCGAACGTATTCGTCAATGCAATCGGCGTTTCGAGCAGGCCGAGTTCATCGACTTGCACGAGGCCGACGCTCTTGCCGAAGCCATTGATCACGCACGCGGCGGCGGGCACTTTCTCGAGATACAGATCGCCGCCATGCGGAAGCACCGCGGTCACGCCGGTCTGGACGTCGCCGGCATCGAGCGTGCAGTGCCCCACCGCGACGCCCGCGACATCCGCTATCGTCGCGCGTGCGCCCGCTCGCAATGTGCCGATATGCGGTGCTTTTCTCACGGCCGGTCCAGTTTGGGATCGAGCGCGTCGCGCAAACCGTCGCCGAGCAGATTGAACGCGAGCACCGTGAGGAAGATCGCGAGGCTCGGGAAGATCGCGACGTGCGGCGCCATCGCCATGTCGGCGCGCGCTTCGTTGAGCATCGCGCCCCACTCCGGCGTCGGCGGCTGCGCGCCGAGGCCGAGAAACGAGAGGCTCGCCGCCGTGATGATCGACGTGCCGATGCGCATCGTGAAGTACACGACCACCGATGAAATCGTGCCCGGCAGAATATGTCGCACGATGATCGTCCAGTCCGACGCGCCGATGCTGCGCGCCGCTTCGATATACGTCAGGTGCTTGAGCGCGAGCGTGTTGCCGCGCACGAGCCGGGCAAACGCCGGAATGCTGAAGATGGCGACCGCGCACACCACGTTCACCATGCCGTTGCCGAGAATCGCGACCACGCCGATCGCGAGCAGAATGCCGGGAAAGGCGAAGAGCACATCGGAGATGCGCATCACGATGCGGTCCCACCATCCTTCGTAATAGCCCGCGAGCAGGCCGAAGAACGTACCGATCACCGCGCCGATCACGACCGACAGCAAACCGGCCGTCAGCGAAATGCGGCTGCCGACGAGTATGCGGCTGAGAATATCGCGCCCCAGCGAATCGACGCCGAACCAGTGCGCAGCCGATGGACCCGCGTTGAGCGCGTCGTAATCGAAGTAGTTCTCCGGGTCATAAGGCGCGATATACGGCGCGATGATCGCGATCACGATCAGCAGGAGCACGAACACCGCCGCAACCATCGCGACATGCTGCTGCCTGAACTTGCGCCAGAACTCGGTCCACGGCGTGCGGACGTTTTTCTGCGTGTCGTGTGCGGCTTGCACGGTTACGCTCATGCCGTCCTCACTTGAAGCGAATAGTCGGGTTGATGACCGCGTACAGCACGTCCACCACCAGATTGATGACGATGAATTCCAGCGAGAACAACAGCACTTCTGCCTGAATCACCGGATAGTCGCGCATCTCGACGGCATCGACGAGCAGGCGTCCGAGGCCCGGCCAGTTGAACACCTTCTCGACCACGATGGAACCGCCGAGCAGGAAGCCGAACTGCAGGCCCATCATGGTGACGACGGGAATCATCGCGTTGCGCAGGCAGTGCTTCACGATGACGATCGGCTCATGCACGCCCTTCGCGCGTGCCGTGCGCACGAAGTCTTCGCCGAGCACTTCGACGAACGAAGCGCGCGTGAAGCGCGCCATCACGGCGGCCACGGCGGCGCCGAGCGTGAGCGACGGCAGCACGTAGCTTTGCCACGTGCCATCGCCGACGATAGGCAGCCAGCCGAGCTTCACCGAGAAGATCTCCATCAGCAGCATGCCGAGCGCGAACGCGGGAAAAGAGATGCCCGAGACGGCAAGCGTCATGCCGAGCCGGTCGGGCCACCGGTTGCGCCATACCGCCGACACGATGCCGATGCTCATGCCGAACACCACGGCCCACGCCATGCTGGCGAGCGTGAGCCACAGCGTCGGCATGAAGCGCTCCGCGATTTCTGTGCTCACGGGGCGCTTGCTTCGCGTCGATTTGCCGAAGTCGAAATGCGCGACCTTGCCGAAGAAGCTCGCGAGTTGCTGCGGCAGCGGCTTGTCGAGGCCAAGGTCCGCGCGAACGAGTGCAACCGTCGCTTCGTCCGCTTCGGCCCCGGCTGCGAGCCGCGCGGGATCGCCCGGCAACAGATGCACGAACATGAACACCAGCACCGCGACGATGAAGAGCGTCGGCAGCAGCCCGAGCAGGCGTTTGGCAAGGAAGTTAAGCATCGCGGGTCTTTACTTGATGGCGATCTCGTCGAAATTGAACGAGCCGTCCGGCATCACATACGCACCGGAAAGACGCTTGCTGCGCGCGTACACGACCTTCTCCGTCACGAGGAAAATCCACGGCGCGTCGGCCCAGATGCGCTTTTGCGCATCGGCATAGAGCGCGGCCTTCTCGTTGCGGTCGGTGGTGGCGAGCGCCTTTTGCAGGTCGGCATCGACGTTGTCGTTCTTGTAGTACGCGGTATTCGCGAGCTTCGGCGGAAACGATGCACTGGAAAGCAGCGGCGAGATGGCCCAGTCCGCTTCGCCCGTCGACGACGACCAGCCGATGTAGTACATGCGCACCGGCGCCGTCGCGGGATCGGGCGCGCTGTCGACGCGCTGCACGCGCTGCCCCGCTTCGAGCGCCTCGACCGACGCCTTGACGCCCACCTGCGCGAGCTGCTGCTGCACGAACTGGATGATCTTCTGCGCGGTCGTGTGGTTATAGCCGGACCACAGCGTCGTTTCGAAGCCGTTCGGATAGCCCGCTTCCTTCAACAGTTCACGCGCCTTCGCCGGATCGTACTTCCACGGGCCGGTCTTCGTCGCGTAGTCGACGCCGGGCGGGACGACGCCTTCGGCAGGCACCGCATAACCCGCGAACGCGACCTTGACCAGTGCTTCCTTGTTGATCGCGTAGTTCAGCGCCTCGCGCACCTTCGGATTGTCGAAGGGCTTTTGCTGCATGTTCATGCTGATGTAGCGCTGGATGATTGAAGGCGAAGCGATCAAGTCCACCTTCGGGCTCGACTTCAGCGTGGCCGCCTGCTCGAACGGCACCTGGAACGCGAAGTCCGCTTCGCCCGTTTGCATGAGCGCGGCGCGCGTGTTGTTATCGACAACCGGCTTCCAGTCGATCATGTCGATCTTCGGATAGCCCTTCTTCCAGTAGCCCGCGAACTTCTTCACCTTCAGGTCGTCGGTCTGTTTCCACTCGACGAATTCGAACGGCCCCGTGCCCACCGGATGAAACGCGATCTCCTTGCCGTACTTCTTGATGGCGGTCGGCGAGATCATCACTGCCGACGGATGCGCGAGCACGTTGATGAACGCCGAAAACGGAATCTTGAGCGTGACCTTCACCGTGTACGGATCGACCACTTCGGTCTTGTCGATCTTGTTGAAGAGGTTGTAACGCTTGAGCTTGTTCGCGGGATCGGTCACGCGGTCGAAGACGGCCTTCACGGCTTCGGCATTGAAGTCGGTGCCGTCGTGGAACTTCACGCCCTGGCGCAGATGAATGGTGTACACCTTCGCGTCGGGACTCGCCTCGTAGCTCGTCGCGAGCACGGGCTGAATCTTCATGTCCTTGTCGAACCCGAATAGCCCTTGATAGAACGACTTCGCGACCGCCTGCGAGAGCGTGTCGTTCGCATCGTACGGATCGAGCGTCGTGAAGGTCGAGGCCACCGCCATGACAGCGGTGCTTTGCGCCTGCGCGGACACAGGACCGAGCGCGGCGAATGCAGCGAACCCGGTGAACGCACCGGCGGATATGAACGCGCGCAACGGTGAAGGACGAGAGGACGGCATCGTGAGGCTCCTTGGCTTGACGTTATGGTTCACAACGATGGGGTGCGGTATCGGCTCAACGATTAATAAGCGCCGCCGACATGATGCTCGGCGACGTAATGGCCGGGGCCGACGGCAACGAGCTTCGCGACCACAGGCTCGTCGCCGAGCTTGCGAATGGGACTCGGGATTTCGTCGGCAGCCAGCATGCGTTTCGCGTGACGGCGCGCGGGATCGGCCACGGGCACCGCGCTCATCAGCTTCCTCGTGTACGGATGACGCGGCGCTTCGAATACCGCGGCGCGCGGCCCGATTTCGACGATCTGGCCGAGGTACATCACCGCGACGCGATGGCTTACGCGCTCCACCACGGCCATGTCGTGCGAAATGAAGAGGTAGGCGACGCCGAGTTCGCGCTGCAAATCGAGCATCAGATTCACGATCTGCGCGCGCACCGAGACGTCGAGCGCGGAGACGGACTCATCGGCGATCACGACCTTCGGGTTCAGCGCAAGCGCGCGAGCAATGGCAATGCGCTGGCGCTGCCCGCCTGAAAACTCGTGCGGGTAGCGCTGCGCCGCTTCGGGCGGCAAGCCCACTCTTTCCAGCAGCCAGTCGACGCGCGCCTGCGCTTCCTTGCCGCTTGCGACGCCATGAACGAGCAGCGGCTCCATCACCGAAAAGCCGACCGTGAGACGCGGGTTCAGCGATGCGAACGGGTCCTGAAAAATGAACTGGATGTTACGCCGCAACGCCTGCAGCTCGGGGCCTTGAAGCGCGCTGATGTCGCGTCCGTCGAATTCGATCGAACCGCTCTGGCTTTCCACTAAGCGCAACAGCGAGCGACCGGTCGTCGATTTTCCGCAGCCCGATTCGCCGACGAGCGCGAGCGTTTCGCCACGGCGCAGATCGAAGCTCACGCGTTCGACGGCATGCACCGCCGCCGTCATGCGCCCGAAAATGCCGCTTCTTACAGGAAAGCGCGTGACGAGATCGCGCACGCGCAGAATCGGCTGACTGGTTTCATCGACGGCAGGCTGCACTTCGTGCTCCACTGCCGCAGATGGGCGCAGCGCGCTCGCGTCGTCGGGGGCCACGTCTGCCGGAGCGACTTCGAGAATCGGGAACTTGGCGGGACGGTCGGTGCCGCGCATTGCGCCGAGCGTCGGCACAGCAGCGAGCAATGCCTTCGTGTAGGCATGCTTCGGGCTCCGAAACAATTCGTCGGATCGGCCCTCTTCCACTTTCTCGCCGCGATACATCACCAGCACGCGGTCCGCGACTTCCGCCACCACGCCCATGTCGTGCGTGATGAAGATCACCGCCATGTTCATCTCGTCCTGCAAGCCGCGCACGAGTTGCAGAATCTGCGCCTGAATGGTCACATCGAGCGCGGTGGTCGGTTCGTCGGCAATCAGCAGCGCGGGCTTGCAGGAAAGCGCCATTGCAATCATCACGCGCTGGCGCATGCCGCCCGACAACTGATGCGGATAACGCGCGAATACGCGGCGCGCTTCGGGAATGCGCACGAGATCGAGCAGCCGCAATGCTTCGGCACGCGCCTCTGCGCGGCTCTTGTTCTGATGCAGCGCGATGGCCTCGGCAATCTGGTCGCCCACCGTGAACACCGGATTGAGCGATGTCATCGGCTCCTGAAAGATCATCGCGATATCCGCGCCGCGCACGCCGCGCATGGTTGCCGACGACGCGCGCGCGAGGTCGAGCACCTGTCCGTTGCGCCGCCGAAACGCGATGCTGCCCGATGCAATGGAGCCGCCGCCATGCCCGACGAGCCGCATCAATGCCAGCGACGTCACCGATTTGCCCGATCCCGATTCGCCGACGATAGCGAGCGTCTCGCCGCGATCCACGTTGAACGCGATGTTGCGCACGGCTTCCACGGTGCGCGAGCGCGACCGGAATGTGACGGACAGATCGCGCACGTCGATGACGCGCGAGTCCGGTAGTGTCGGCGTCGCGCTCATGAGCGGTAGATGGCCGTGACCGCCTGTTCGCCGACCCGCGCGAACCCGCGATACATGCCTTCGGTGTTGAACGGCAGCGTGACGTTGCCGCGCGCATCGACGGCGATAAGACCGCCGCGTCCGTCGATGCGTGGGAGCTTCTTCATCACGACGTCTTCGGCTGCGGCCTCGAGCGTCATCCCGCGATATTCCATCTGCGCCGAGACGTCGTAGGCCGCGAGAATGCGGATGAACATTTCGCCCGTGCCGGTCGTCGATACCGCGCACGTCGCGTCGTTCGCGTAGCAGCCCGCGCCAATCAACGGCGCATCGCCGACGCGGCCCGCCTGCTTGTTGGTCATGCCGCCCGTGGACGTGGCCGCCGCGAGATGGCCGCGTGCATCGAGCGCCACTGCGCCAACCGTGCCGAACTTCTTCTTCGGATCGATGGGGTCGTCCTCGCCGCTCTGCTGCGCGGCTCGTGTGGTGGCATCGTGATCCAGTAGCGTGCCGGACTTGCCTCGCGCGTTGAGCCATTGCTGATAGCGCGCATCGGTATGAAAGTACGACGGATCGACGAATTGCAGCCCTTGCGCCTGTGCGAACGCCTCGGCGCCAGCACCCGTGAACATCACATGCTCGCTCACGTCGAGCACGCGGCGCGCGGCGAGCACGGGGTTTTTTACGCGCGTCACGCAACTGATTGCGCCGGCGTCGAGCGTCGCGCCGTCCATGATCGACGCGTCCAGTTCGTGCGTGCCCGCTGCGGTGAACACCGCGCCGTGGCCCGCGTTGAAGAGCGGACAGTCTTCGAGCAGGCGCACGGCTTCGGTCACGGCATCGAGCGCGCTGCCGCCATCGGCGAGCACGCGCTGGCCCCCGCGCAGAATGTCGCCGAGCGCGGCGTGGTAGCGCGCTTCGGCGTCGGTGCTCATGGCCGAGCGCAGGATCGTGCCCGCGCCGCCGTGAATGGCGATGACTGGAATGGCGCTCATGTTTCGCGCGGCTCCGTGTGAGTGGGTCGTTTGGCGGATGCGCGACGCGGCGCGCGCGCAGGCGTAGCTGGCGGCACGGTCGCGGCGCCGTTCAACATCGGCGGCGCGACGAGCCACGGCAGCACGAATTCGGTCAGGCCCGATGCCGCTTGCACCGAGCGTTTCGCGCGATGCGCGACTGCGTCGCACAGTGCTTCGATGACGGCGAGCACCGCCGTATCGCAATTGGCGGCAAGGCGGCGCTCGGCGCGGATGGTCAGTACAAGGTCCGCGATGCACGCGAGCGGCGATGCGCCGCTGTCCGTGAGCGCCACGACGCGCACGCCCCGCTGCCGCGCTTGCCGCGCGAGCACGATGGTGTCGTCGACATAGCGCGGAAATGCAATGGCGACGAGCACGTCGTCGCGCGATGCGGTGAAGAGCCGCCGCGCCGCGTGCGACGGCCCGCCGTGAAGCGCGAGCGACTGCACGTTCGCGCAGTACGGCGTGAGGCCGTGTTCCATGAGACCCGCGAGAAACGCGCTCGCGCCGTATCCGAGCACGAACACGCGCTGCGCGCTCAAGACGGCCTCGACGAGCGCTTCGGCCTTCGCGGCATCGACCGAATTCTGCGCGAGACGCACGTTGGCTGCGGCCTGCGCGAGCGACGATTCGAAGACCTCCGCGCCGCTCGCCGGCGATTCCAGCGACGAGCGCAGACGCTCGACCGGCGCGATGGTGGCCTCGAAGCCGCGCACGAGCGCCTCGCGGAATGCGGGATACCCCGAGAAACCGAGCGCCCGCGCGAAGCGGTTCGCCGTCGCGATCGAGGCGCCGACGGCGTCCGCCAGTTCGTCGATGCGCATGGTCGCCGAGCGGAACAAATTCGCCAGCACGAACGCGCCCATGCGCTGATGAATCGGCGTGAGCATCGGCATGGCGGCGGCGATGCGCGTCGAAATCATCTCATCGGCACTCGCGGGCGAAACGACCGGTGGGCGGCGGGACATACGAGGGCGGCAGGCTGCTCGGAAGTCGTGGTGAAAGTATGTTTACCCAAAACCGCCGCCAAAAAAAATTCATTTTCATCGGACTGGGGTTTTCGATAAGGCGACTGCGCGTTCATCGAGCCGTGGGCGTTCATGCACAATACGGGACGCATCACTTCCTTGGCCATGATCCACGCATGAATCTCGACTGGCTTCCAGACACGCTTTCACGACATCTTCCGACGCAGCCCTGGGCGCAACTGCTGCTCGGGCTCGTCGCCCTCTTCGTCATCGCCGAGTTCGCGCAATGGGTCATCGCGCGCGTGTTGCTCCGCATCGCGCACCGGCTGCTGGTGCTGGCTGGTCATGCGGCGTGGGATCAGGCGTTCATCCGGCACCGCGCGTATCACCGGCTCTGGTATGCGGCGCCATTCGCGGTCGTCGCGCTCGGCATCGGCGAAGTCCCGCATATCGGACACTGGGCGACAGCCGTGGCACGCCTCGCGCACGGCGCGGCATGGGTGTGCGTGTTCCTCGCGACGGGGAGCGCGCTGTCGGCGTGGCAGGACGTCTACGCCGCGAGCAAGGAAGCGCAGACGCGCTCGATCAAGGGCTACATTCAGATCGGCAAGCTCGCGCTCGCGCTGATCTGCTTCGTGCTGGTGCTGTCCATTCTCATCGACCGTTCGCCGCTCTGGATGCTCTCCGGGCTCGGCGCGCTCTCGGCGGTGCTGCTGCTCGTCTTCAAGGACACGCTGCTATCGCTCGTCGCCAGCACGCAGCTCACGTCGAACGACATGCTGCGCATCGGCGACTGGATCGAGATGCCGCAAGCCCTGGCCGACGGCGCGGTGAAGGACATTGCGCTGCATACGGTGAAGGTCCAGAACTGGGACAACACCATCACGACGGTGCCCACGTACAAGCTCTTTTCGGAGAGCTATCGCAACTATCGGCACATGTTCGAATCGGGCGCGCGGCGCATCAAGCGGTCCATGCGGATCGACGCGCAATGCGTGCGCTTTCTCACCGATGAGGAGACCCAACGCATGATGCGCTTTCGCCTGCTGCACGATTATCTGCTGCAAAAGCAGACGGAAGTGGAACAGGCGAACCGCAATCTCGGCGAACTCGCGGCGGAGCCTGCGAACCGGCGGCGGCTTACGAACATCGGGACGTTCCGCGAGTACGCCCTCGCGTACCTGAAGCATCATCCGGAGATACGGCAGGACCTGGCGATCATGGTTCGCATGATGGAGCCGGAATCGGAAGGCATTCCGGTCGAAGTCTATTGTTTCACCGCGACGACCGCATGGACGCAATACGAGCGCATTCAGGGCGACGTGTTCGATCATCTGCTCGCGATCCTGCCCGAGATGGGCCTGCGGCTCTATCAGGCGCCTTCGGGCACCGACTTCGCCGGCGTCGCCGGGCGTCTGCGCGGCGAAATGCCGACGCTCTGAGGCTTCGAGTTTTCTGCCGGAAGAATCAGGCAAGAATCGTCCAGTTTTGTGTATTCACGCATCGCGCGCCGGTCCTTACGATGTGACCATTCGCCGATGCGCCGTCCGGCTTGCCGCGCGCGCATCGCCATCCATCGCGAACAAGGAAAACTCACCGTGATCGATCGCGTCCATGCCATGCGTGTCTTTACGCGTGTCGTCGATACGAACAGCTTCACGCGCGCCGCCGAATCGCTCGGCATGCCGCGTGCAAGCGTCTCGACGACCGTGCAACAACTCGAAGCGCTCGTCGGCGTGCAGTTGCTCGCCCGCACGACGCGGCGCCTGAACCTGACCGTCGACGGCGCCGCCTACTACGAACGGTGCGCCCAGATTCTCGCCGACATCGACGAACTCGAATCCGGCTTCGGCGCGGGCGAAGAACGGCTGCGCGGACGGCTGCGCGTCGAGATGCCGGATACGGTCGCAACGTCGATCGTCGTTCCCGCGCTGCCGGAGTTTCATGCACGTTATCCGCAGATCGAACTGTCGATCGGCATCGGCATTCGCAACGTGGATCTCGTCGGCGAAGGCGTCGATTGCAGCATTCAGCTGGGCGAATTGCCCGATTCGGGCTTGATCGCGCGGCGGCTCGGCATGCTCGAACAGGTGACCTGCGCGAGCCCCGCCTATCTGGAGAAGCACGGCACGCCCGCGACCCTCGACGAACTCGCGCAGCACGTCGCGGTGAACTGTGTCCCGGAGAAAAGCGGCCGCCCTGCGGACTTCGAATTCGACGTGGACGGCAAGCCGTTCACCGTGAGCATGCGCGGGTTCGTGCAGGTCGCCGACGAGCACGCGTACCTCGCGTGCGGGCTCGAAGGGCTCGGCCTGATCCAGCCGCTTTCCATCGCGGCGCAGCCGTATCTGCGCTCCGGCCAACTGCGGGAAGTGCTGCCGCAATGGAAATCGCCGCCGCTCAAGGTGTCGGTCGCGTTTCTGAAAAGCAGGCAGGCGACGCCGCGCGTTTCCGTTTTCGTCGACTGGCTCGCGGAATTGTTCGAGCGCTCGCAACAGATGGACGACACGCTCACGAGCCTGTATCGCGCGGCACGGCGTCGGCCCGAGGAAACGGCGGACGCCTGAGCCCGCCGTCTTCCGTCTAGCGCACGGGCGTGGCCGCGTCCTCGCCCACCACCGTGTTCCATTTGCGCACTTCCCAGCGCTCGACCAGTTCGTTCGTCACATACGGATCGTTGCGCGCGAACGCTTCGGCGGCGGCGGGCGAGTCACCCTGAAACAGCAGCATCGCCCGATCCGCCGGCGCGTCCAGTGCGCCCGCCAGCACGATTTCCCCGCGTTCGACCGCTTCCCACGCCAGCTTCAGATGCGCATCCCGAAATTGCGCGCGGCGGTCCAGATAGTCCGCGCAAAGGTGATAAATCAGCAGATAGTGCATAAGCATGTCTCCTTTCTCGAAGTCGTGTCATAGGCCGAACGGCTATCCGATGCTTTTCTGCCCCGTTTGCGGGCAATTTTGAGACTCAATCAGAACCGTCTGATCGTCAATCGTTACAAGATGGCACATGATGCGCGGGTACTCGAATAAGGACCCTCCCCATGTATCGCGATCAACCTCCCTGCAACACCTGCGCGAAGCACGATTGCCGCTCTTGCGCGTGGACCTCGCCGCTCGACGCATCGTATCGCAGATTCATCCACGCCCAGTCCGTCTTGTCGCTACTCGCCGTCGCTGCGCGCGATCTTGAAACGCCCGCCGCGAAGCCGTCATGGTTCGAAGTCGTGAAGGCGCGCCTCGGACGCATCTTTTCGGATTCGTCCGCGCGTTCTCGCTGAAAACGAACTGTCAAGCGCTGCAATCGCCTTCTTTAATGGAGTGGCGTGCGTGCGGCACATATGTAAAGAAATATCCCACCGTCTTTTCAGGATACCTGCACATATAGAATGCGCACGTCATTGCGCCCGCGCTCGGCGTCATAGTAAAAGGATAGGCAGTCGATGAGTATCAATCTGGTTCAGGCGGTCAACACCGCGATCTCCAGCGAGATTGCGGAACAGTTATCGCAAAAGTTCGGCATTCCTGCGCAGATCGTGCAGCAACTGGCCGCGCGCACGGCGCCGGGGCTCGTGGCCTCGGTCATGGACCGGTCGGCGCTCGCCGACGGCGCGCGTGCCGTGTATTCCGTCATCATGTCGCCCGAAGCGAACGCCTTCGTGGCCGAGCAGTTGCGAAACGTCATCACGACGACCGCCGGCCTGAAGCATCTGGAGACGTCGGGCCATCTGCTCGCTTCCCGCGCCACGGGCCAGCGTATCGACGCGCTGACCGACGCAGTGTCGGCCGAAACCGGCGTACCCGTGCAAGCCACCTCCGCGCTCGCGGGCATGTTGTCGGCCATCATGTTCGGCATTCTCAAGCATCACTTCCTGCTCTCGCAGGCGAACCTGTCGCAGTTGCCGGGCTTGCTGCGCGACCAGATCGGCGAGATGCGCGCATCGCTCACGCATAACGCGGCGAGCGCAATCGGCGTGGGCAACGTGGATGGCTTCGTGAGCAGCATCGGTGCGCGGCTCGACGCGGTCGGATCGACGCTGGATATCGCCGATGAGCCTCCCGTGCCCACAGCGGGTTCCGCGAGCTACGCTTCGCCTGCGCCGGCGCGAAACACGCCGCCTGTGGTGGCGCCGCCGGCTCCGCCCGCGCCGCCCGTTGCGCCGGCGCCGACGATGTCCGCGCCGCTGCGCGCGCCGGTGCGCAAGCCCGCGCCGAAGCGCTCGAACAAGGCAGTGTGGCTGCTTTTCGCGGTGCTCGCCGCGATTCTCGCGCTCGTGTATTACCGCGGTTTCACCCACAACCCGAACGTCGATCTGAGCTCGAACGCGGCAACGACGCCCGTTGCGACGGTCGCGCAGTCCGCTTCGCAGGCCACCGCTCCGATGGACTCGGCGTCGACCGCCAACGCCGCTTCCGCTTCGGAACCCGCCGCCCGTTCCGGCGCGGCAAGCGACGCAGCAGCCAGCACGCCGGTCGCGGCAGCGAAGGACGCGCAGATGGTGTTTTCCGTCAGTGAAGCGGGCGTCCCTTCCGTTCAGGCGACGGTCGGCACGGACGCTGAAAAGCAGCAACTGATTGCGGCGCTGGAACATCGCTTCGGACAAGGCTACAGCGCGGAAGTGACGGTGGCGCCGGGTACGCCTGCCGCCCCGTGGCTCGGCCGGCTCAAGGAATTGACGCCGTTGATGGCGGTGCCGGGCGCGGAGGCGAAGGTCGTCGGTTCCAAGGTTGAATTGAGCGGCGCCGCGGCGGACGCCAAGCTCGGCTGGACCGAACGCCTGAAGAACTCGCTCGGCGGCATGTTCCAGGTCAGCTCGTTCGACGTGGACAGCGCGGTGGCGCACGCCACGCAATCGTTCCGCAGCGCGATGAAGACGCTGCTGGCCACCGACGACGCCTGCTCCGGACCGAAACTCACGGCGGTGCTCGACCTGCAGGTGGTCAACTTCGGCCGTTCGAGCGCGACGGTGCCGGAAGGCGCGGCCGCGACGCTTGGCGAAACCGCGCAACTGCTCAAGAATTGCGCGGCGAAGGGTTCGATGGTGAATCTGGAAATCGCGGGCTATTCGGACGGCGTAGGCGCGCCGCCCGCGAAGCTGGAAATGTCGAAAGAACGTGCGCAGGCTGTCCGTGCGTTTCTCGTGAAGAACGGCGTGCCGCCGCAGTCGCTCACCGCGACGGGCTACGGCGACGCGAATCCCGTTGCCGACAACACGACCGCCAGCGGACGCTTCGCGAACCGTCGAATCGAGTTCGTCGTCAAGTAAGCGTTGCCTGCCCTGCGGCACAGAAGAATGCCGTCACGTTCGCGTGACGGCATTTTGTTTTTCGCGGCAGGCGTGCGAGCCGCTTAATTCGGTTTGGCGAAGTCGTTCTCGGCCCACCGCTCAGCGCTCGCCTTGTTCAGCCTGAACGCCGGCGAGACGCGTACGTGCGCCAGTTGCGCGCCGAACGCATCGATGGCCTTCAGGTCGGCGTACGGGTCGTCGTCATCTGGAACGATATCGAGCGTCACCGTAATCTCCTCGCCGCGCAGGTCGATGGTGACGTTCTTGTGCAGCATGGCGTGACGCTGTTGCTCATGGCGGCGCAGCACCTCGGAAGCCGTCTTCACGAGCGTGCGAAACGCGGCGGCATCCAGCGGCTTGGGGTTCTTCTTGTCGCGGCCCATCGTCCACGGACCGACGAGCGCCGGTTCCGCCTCGCCCGCCTGAATCATCTCGACGGCCCAGCCGTCGTCATCTTCGTTCTTGATCACGCGGGCGGTCCAGCCGTCATCGCGCCAAAGGCGGTCTTCGTGAAGCGGCTCGTCGGTGGAATGGAGTGCGGAGTCGGTCATCGTGCAGTGCAGTGTCTGTGCGTGAAGCAATGCAACGAATTCTACCTGCTGTACTGCGTGGCATCCCGTGTGCTACCCGCATTAGCCGAACGGCCTATGCCGTCCACGGCCGGCGCGGCCATACTCAAACGCGACCGGTCGTGCTACGTTGAAGGACCGGGCGACGCCCGGACCCTATCTGCTAACACGCAGCAATCACGTGAAGGAGCAACCGCATGCTTGCATTCATCGGTACCTTGATCGTTGGACTGGTCGTCGGTCTGATCGCCCGCGCCATCAAGCCGGGCAACGACAGCATGGGCTGGATCATGACCATCGTGCTCGGCATTGCCGGATCGCTGATCGCGGGCTATGTGGGCCGGGCGCTCGGCTGGTATCAGCCGGGACAGCCTGCCGGGTGGATCGCCTCGGTCATCGGCGCGATTATTCTGCTTGTCATCTATGGGATGGTGCGCGGACGCCGCGCTTAACCACCCTGCACGCAATACCACGCCCCGTCGGAAGCGTCGGGGCGTCGTCTTATCCAGCGCGTATATCGAAGGCGATTTCCTCGCCATTGCGCACCACCCGATTCGGCAGCGCGCCGCCCAGCCAGTACGCGAGCTCCGCGGGCCGGTCGATGCGCCAAGCCACGAAATCGGCCGCCTTTCCCGCCTCCAGCGAGCCATGTGTTTCCGTGAGGCCGAGCGCCCGAGCAGCGTGGATGGTGACGCCCGTCAGCGCTTCCTCCGGCGTCAGACGGAACAGCGTGCAACCCATGTTCAACATCATGCGCAACGACAGCGCGGGCGACGTGCCCGGATTCAAATCACTCGCCAGCGCAATCGGCACGCCGTGCCGCCGCAGCGCGTCGACGGGCGGGACTTGCGTTTCGCGCAGCATGTAAAACGCACCGGGCAGCAGCACGGCAACGGTTCCGGCGTGCGCCATCGCGATAGCGTCGTCCTCCGTCATGTATTCGAGATGGTCCGCCGATAACGCCTCGTAGCGCGCCGCCAGCGTCGCGCCGCGCAGCGACGACAACTGCTCCGCGTGCAGCTTGACCGGCACGCCGAGGTCGCGCGCCGTGCGGAACACGCGCTCGACTTGCTGCGGCGAAAACGCGAGATGTTCGCAGAAGGCATCGACGGCATCGACGAGATCTTCCTCGACGAGCGCCGGCAGCATGGTTTCGCAGACGTAGGCGATGTAGTCGTCCGCGCGGCCCGCGTACTCGGGCGGCAGCGCATGCGCCGCGAGGCACGTCGCGCGCACCGTGAGGGGCAACGCGCCGGCGAGACGCCGCGCGACGCGCAGCATCTTGCGTTCGTTCGCCAGGTCGAGGCCGTAGCCGGATTTCACTTCGATGGTCGTCACGCCGTCGCGCATCAGGGCCAGCGCGCGAGAGCGGGCCGCGTCGAACAGCGCGTCTTCGCTGGCTTCGCGCGTCGCTCGCACCGTGCTCGCGATGCCGCCGCCGCGCGCCGCGATTTCCGCGTAAGTCGCGCCTTCGAGACGCGCCTCGAACTCGCTGCTCCGGTCACCGCCGAAGACGAGGTGCGTATGACAATCGATCAGCCCCGGCGTCACCCACGCGCCGCCGAGGTCGACTCGCTCGCAATTGCTATCGCGCGGCGCATCGGCAAGCGGCCCGATCCACTCGATGCGCCCGCCGTCCGTCAAAATCGCGGCGTCCTCGATGGTCGAATACTTGCCGCCTGTCATCGTTGCCGCGTGACAGTGATGCCAGAGCGTGCTCATCGCGGAATCATCGGCAGATCGAGATTCTTCTCGCGCGCGCATTCAATTGCGATGTCATAGCCCGCGTCCGCGTGGCGCATGACGCCGGTCGCCGGATCGTTGTGCAGCACCCGCGCGATACGCTCGTCGGCTTCGCGGCTGCCGTCGCACACGATCACGACGCCTGCGTGCTGCGAAAAGCCCATGCCGACGCCGCCGCCGTGGTGAATCGACACCCACGTCGCGCCGCTCGCCGTGTTCAGCAGCGCATTGAGCAGCGGCCAGTCGGAGACGGCGTCGGAGCCGTCCTTCATCGCTTCCGTTTCACGATTCGGACTCGCGACCGACCCCGAATCCAGATGATCCCGCCCGATCACGACCGGCGCCGACAGTTCGCCGTTACGCACCATTTCGTTGAACGCGAGGCCGAGCTTCGCGCGCTGGCCGAGCCCGACCCAGCAAATGCGCGCCGGCAAGCCCTGAAAGCGGATGCGCTCGCGCGCCATGTCGAGCCAGCGATGCAGATGCGCGTCGTCGGCGATCAGTTCCTTCACCTTGGCGTCCGTCTTGTAGATATCCTCGGGATCGCCCGAGAGCGCGGCCCAGCGGAACGGCCCGACGCCGCGGCAAAAGAGCGGCCGGATATACGCGGGCACGAAGCCGGGAAAGTCGAACGCGTTCTCGACGCCTTCTTCCTTCGCCATCTGGCGGATGTTGTTGCCGTAGTCGAACGTCGGCACGCCCTGTTCACGGAACGCGAGCATCGCGCGCACGTGCTCCGCCATCGACTGCTTCGCGGCCTTCACGGTCGCCGCCGGGTCGCTCTGCGCCCGGTCGCGGTATTGCGTCCACGTCCAGCCTCGCGGCAGATAGCCGTTCAGCGGATCGTGCGCGCTCGTCTGATCCGTGACGAGGTCCGGCCGCACGCCGCGCCGGACCAGCTCGGGCAGCACGTCGGCGGCATTCGCGCACAGTGCGACCGACACCGCGCGGCCCTCGGACGTGTAGCGGCTGATCCGCGCGAGGGCATCGTCGAGATCGCTGGCTTGCTCGTCGACGTAGCGCGTTTTCAGACGAAAGTCGATGCGGCTCTGCTGGCATTCGATATTCAAGGAGCACGCGCCCGCAAGCGTCGCGGCGAGCGGCTGCGCGCCGCCCATGCCGCCCAGGCCCGCCGTGAGCACCCAGCGACCTTTGAGATTGCCGCCGTAATGCTGCCGTCCCGCTTCGACGAACGTCTCGTACGTTCCCTGCACGATGCCCTGGCTGCCGATATAGATCCAGCTTCCCGCCGTCATCTGGCCGTACATGGCAAGACCTTTCGCGTCGAGCGCGTTGAAGTGCTCCCAGTTCGCCCAGTGCGGCACGAGATTCGAATTGGCGATGAGCACGCGCGGCGCGTTTTCGTGCGTGCGGAAGACGCCGACCGGCTTGCCTGACTGGATCAGCAGCGTTTCATCGGATTCCAGGCGCTTGAGCGTCTCGACGATCTTGTCGTAGCACGCCCAGTCGCGCGCCGCCCGCCCGATGCCGCCATAGACCACGAGTTCGTTCGGATTCTCGGCGACGTCCGGGTCCAGATTGTTCATCAACATGCGCAGCGGCGCCTCGGTCAGCCAGCTTTTGGCGTTGAGTTGGCTACCGCGCGGCGCGCGGATCTGGGTATCGCGGAAACGGGAGGAAGACGTCACGGTGGCTCCTGCGCACGGGCATTGAGTGGTTCACCGCATGTTCTTGTATATACAAGTCGCGTTGTACTAGGGAATTCCCGTATGAAACCGCGATGTTTGTCGCTTTTCTTGTATAGACAGGAACCGCCAACTGCCGCGCCGGCTATTTCGTCCGCGTATTTTGGCCGGTTATGTTGAACGCCTTCTTCAAATGCCTCGATCGAGACAAACGACATGAGCACACTCGAAGCTTTTCACGCAATCGTCACGGACGATAATGCGCCGCAGATCATCCGCGATCACGTCGTCGATGCGCTCCAATATGCGCTTCGAAATCACGCCGGCTATTTCACGCGGAAGGAACTGCAATGGCTGGCGCAATGGGACGACACGCGCATTCCCATTGCGGCGGAAAAGATTCTGAGTGAGATAAAAGCGGCCTGAGCCGGCCGCCGAAAACGCACCGATTATCAGTGCGTGCTCGCGGCGCGCGTGCGCCGCTCGAAGTCGATGGCAATGGCCTGCGCCGGCTCCGACAGACACTGCACGAAGCTGACGACCTCCGGGTCCTTGACGAAACTCGCCGCCGAGCGTGCCGCGAGAATGGCCGAACTGTCCTGCGGCCGCGCGACCAGAAAGCCCTGCACGTAATCGACGCCGATTTCCTGCAATGCGCGCAGCGTATCGATATCTTCGACCCACTCCGCCACGCTTCGCATGCCGAGATTGCGCGCCAGCGCGACGATTGCCTCGACGATTGCGATATCCGCCGGATGCTCGCACATCGAGCGCACGAATTCGCCGTCGATCTTGAGCGCATCCGCCGAGAGCGACTTCAGGTATTTGAACGACGTATAACCCGCGCCGAAATCGTCGAGCGCAATCTTCCCGCCCATTTCGTGAACCCGCGCAATGAAACGCTGCGTGTTTTCGAGGTCGTGCAGCGCTACGCTCTCGGTAATCTCGAGGCACAGATACTGGACGACCGACGGGTGCCGCGCGAACAGCGCGAAGATGTCCTCCATGAACTGCTCGTCGTTGAGCGAGCCGCCGGACAGGTTCACGCAAATAAACTGCGTGTTCATCAGTTCGTGGCGGTGGGTCTCGATCCATTCGAGCAGCGTCGAAATCACCCAGCGGTCGATTGCCGCGATATTGCCCGATTCCTCCGCCGCCACGATGACCTTGCCCGCCGGCAGCGTTGTCCCGTCGGGCGCGCGCATGCGCAGCAGCACTTCGAAGTTCAGCGACTCGTTCGGCGCGCGCAGCGACATGATCGGCTGCATCACGAGAAAGAGGCCGGGCGGCAGGCGATTGCGGCCGAGCGTTTCGACGAGCTTCAATTCTTCCGCGCGTTCCTCGAACGCCGCCGCGCCCTTGCGATACGTAACCAGATGCGTGTGCGCGACCTTCTTGGCTTCGCGGCACGCGCGGTCCGCGTGCGAGAGCGCGTCCTGCACGCGCACGCCCTGCGAACATTCCACGAGCCCGATCGACGCTTTGACCTGGAACGCGCGATTGCCGACCTGATACGGCGCGTCGCTCAGAATGGAGATGAGTTCGCGGCATTGCGCGATGGCGTCTTCGATCGACGTGTCGTTCATCACGCAGACGAACTCGTCGCCGCCGATGCGGCCGACCGGATAGCTGCGCGCAAAATGCGCCCGCGTGCGCGCGGCGACTTGCCGCAAGACTTCGTCGCCGCTTCGGTGTCCGAAGAGGTCGTTGACGAGCTTGAAGCGGTCGAGATCGACATATGCCAGCGCCCACGGCAGCGATTCCTCGTTCTGCGCAGCGATCGCTTTCTCGACGCCGCGGCGGTTCAGCGAGCCGGTGAGCGGATCGTGCTCGGCGAGAAAGCGCAGGCGCTCGACCGCCTTCGAACGTTCGGTCGTGTCCTGCAGTGAACCTTCTATCCAGCCGTTCGAGCGTATGGCCTTCAGCAAGTAGCGCCGCTCGCCGGTGCCGCGTTCCACCGAACCGCTCATTTCGAGTTCGCCGTCGCTGCCCTTCGATGCAAGCGCCTGCAACGCGCCCCACGCGCCGGGTTCGAAGTAGTCGTGCCAGTGACGCAGCTTGTACTCGCCCTTCTGCAGGTCCAGCATGGCGCGCAACGCGGGATTCGTGCGGACGAAGTGACCTTTCTCGTCGAGCGTGAAAAGCCCGATGGGCGTCACCTCATAGGTATTGCGCAATTCCATCTGCGCCTGCCGGCGGACGTCGCGCTCGGCACGCATCTGCTCGGCGATGGCGAACGCGGCCATCATGCTCGACGACAGCGCGGCCATAACCGTGTTGACGCCGCTCAGCAGCAGCTTCACGCCGAACGCGGCGCCGAGCACTTCCGAGAAGGTGGCGAAGAGCACAATGGCAAGCGACGCGACATACCACAGCACGGTCCGCGAACGCGCCATCCACACGAGGCGCACGAGGAAGAACACCAGCACGCAGATGCCGAATCCCGCGATGATCCACAGCGTCGGGATGAAGAGCGAATAAGGCAACGCGAGCGCCGCGGCGAGCAGCACGATGCCCACGTACTGGATGACCCGCAGCAGCCACCGATAACCGACCACGCGAAGCTCGCGACGGAACAGCTGCGCGAACAGCGCGGCGGTCAGCAGATAGTAGGCGGCGAAGGTGATCTGCCGCAGCGGCATCATGAATTCCGACGGCAGCACGCGGCCGAGCCACTGCATGTCCCAGCCCATGGCGTTGGCGCACAGCCGGAGATTGCCGACGAGCCATACGGCGAAGATGACGTACGTCCATTCGCGATTGATCAGAGCCGTGACGAAAACGAACACGGCGAGCGTCAGGAGGCCGCCCGCGATCAGACCGGAGCTTTCCTGAAAGTCGAGCGCGGAACTGCGCAGGCCCTGCCATTTCCATGCGAGCACGTTGATTTGCGCCGGACCGGAATATGTGCCGCGGCAAAGGATCGTCTCGGGTTGCGTGAGGCGCCCCGCCTGGATGAAGAAGCCGGCCTTCACCGGATGCATCGCCCCGCTCGCCGAATCGCGGTCCGCGCGGCCGAGCGGAAGCAACGTCGCTGCGTCCCAGCAGGCAAGCGTTTGCGCATGACGCGAAGGCAATTCCACCGTAGTCGACAACTCGCCGCCCATCGGGGGCGCAGTGAACGTGAACCACACGGGCTTCTCGGAAAGATGGGTGCTGTAACCCTCAAGAGGCGCTGCGCCGTTCAGCGCAGCGAGCGCCTCGGCGGGTCGCAACTGCTCGCCTTCGTCGGCCACGACGCGCAGCGGCAGCGCAATGGCCCCGCGCGATTCGTACTGGCGCGGCAGGAAATAAAGCGTGGCGATGGTGCCGATCGCGATGAGAAGCGGCACCGCGTAGACGGCGACCGCGTACAGCGCGTCGTCGATCCACGAGCCGCTTCGTTTGAATCTCGATAAGGAAGCTGGAATAACCGACGCCATACCTGGACAACCCCCGTTCACGCCGCCAGCGCCCCGTCGCGCCGGCATCGGCGAACAGCGGGACGGCACGCCGTCACCGCTGCCTTTTGGCCAACCGGACCGCGCCGGGGTCCGGTTAATTGCTTTTTACCTTCGTTGGTGCATTCCTGAAAACGGCGGTGCCATTAACGGCCATAAGCCATCAACGGCGCCTCCGGGCATCCTACCGTTTCCCAATCAAAAGATAAATCGACAGATTGCAGATCGATGTCCGGATGATGCGTGTTCACCATATAGTTGAACAATGGATGACGCGCTTCTTCCCAACGCTGCCGCGCGACAGCCACTTCTTTCGCCAATACTCGGTGCGGTAACCCACCGACATGCGACATCGGCAGATATTCATTCGCACCGAAAACATCCTTGAACAGCATGGCCTCGTATTCACGGTCGAGCGGCGCGCGCGCGGTAATCACCATCCAGTCGATGTCGTGCAATTCGGAGAACATCCACAACGCCTTGCACAGCGCGACCTTCACGACACGGCCGACCATGCCGCCCGCGACTCCCAGCCGCGTGGCTTCTGCAAGGCGGCTCGTCGCAAGGTAATCCGGCAACGTGATCGACTGCTCGACTGCGAGCGGCCCGTACGCATTGGTCTGAATGCGCATGGTTCCGAGCGGCGCGCCGTCGAGTTTCGACTCCGCGAGCAGCACAGCGGTGCCGGGATCGCGATCGGAATGCTCGATTGACATTTTCTCGGCGAACTCGGGCAAATGCCGCCCATAAGCAGAACGTCGGATGCTTACGGCTTTCTGCAGTGCATCGTCGTCGCGGACGATACGAATAGTAAACGGCATGCGCTCGGTTTTCTGAAGCGAAGGCACGACCGTAAGCGTCGGGCGAAGCGCGCTGTCGAATTGATTTGCTTGGTGGACGGCGGCGTGATTGGCAAGATCCAGACGTTCCATTTGTTAAACCCCATTTTTTCTCGGCGATTAGGATGTGCCGCGTGATGAGGGCTGATGGTAGGTAGGACCCTCATGGCGGCGTGTCGAGCCTCTCACGAAGTCAAATAACGGGGTGCGCGCTTGCCGCTGTTCAAGAGCAACTTTCGGGCAATGTCGGTGGAGGAAATCTTCTAAAACGAATTATCGACCGGTAGGCATCTAATTTCGAATAAAGATCTGCCGTACGGGAATAATCGTGCACGAAATTGGTGAACCGAAACGAGGGCAAGCCAAAGCAAAACCCCGCGCGAGAGGCAATTCGAAGAATAGCTGTCTATGACGAAATAAGACATGACGCTTAAGCGATTGCGAAATAGAAAACCACCGCCGGAAACGTTTGCGTGTCGTATTTGCCGCTGACAGGCGCCGCCAAAAGAAAACGCGGATTGCAGGCGTAGCCGCAATCCGCGTTCGTCGCGAAAACAGCGCGGTCAGCGCGGTCAGTCTTCCTCGTCGAGCCAGGGAATATCGACGTCTGTAATGAACGCGACCATCGCGAGCGGCCGGCCCTCCTGCCGCCCGAGGTTGCCGTCTGCCCGCTGCCATTCGCACCGGAACACCGTGCCGGGGGTATCGGCGAGCAGCGTGACCGTGCGGATCTCGTCGGGATCGTTTTCTTCGACCGGGCCGTCGAGCGAGACGAGCAATTGCTGCGGCCAGACGCCATCGGCGGGATCGTAGATCTTGTCGCCATCGTGGATGACGACGTGCGCCTCGACGCCGATGGTCGCCGATGCCTCGACGATCATCTTGCCGAGCGCGCGCAGCACCGCCGTGGCGCGGCCCGAGTTGGCCTGGCGAATCGCCAGATCGCCGCGCGTGAGCGCCTGCTCGAGTTTGGGATTGGTTTTCTGTTGCGCCATCGATGTCTCTCTTGAAGTTCGAATGCAGCGTTCGACGAGCCGCGCGCCAGGTAGTTGCAGCGCGATCGTATCACCGCAACCTCAAAGATAGGTCGCGGGACGTGGACCGGCAAACCCGGCGCGCGCTCAAGTTCGTGTTGGTCACGCCGATAACGTGAGCATCTCATTTCAAGTCTTGCATTGCCGCCGTGCTGCCGTTCTCCGATCTGTGTGCCGACCCGTGCGTGTCCTCGTCCGCTTTGCCTGACGAGCGCTGCCGCGCGCCGCGCGAGCGGGCGGAAGACTGATGCGGCGCGCAGAAGTCGTCGACGGCATCACGCTCTCGACGCACGTCCAGCCCATCTTCAGCCTCCCGCATCAACGGGAAATCGGCTATGAGGCGCTGCTGCGCGGCAAAAAGCAGGCGAGTGATGAAGAACCGCTGATCGGTCCGTTCGATCTCTTCGGCCGCGCGATCGTGGCGGGCACGGTCGTCGAGCTGGACCGCCTGAGCCATCTCACGCATCTGCGCAGCGCCGCCGGCTTCCTGCCGAGCGCGCAATGGCTCTTCGTCAACATGAACCCGGCAACCTTCACCGACGCAGGCTATGCGCGCGAATTCGCGCAGCGTACGCGCGATGCCGGCCTCGCGCCCGAGCAGCTCGTGATCGAAGTGCTGGAATCGGGCGGCACCGACGTCGAACGCATTGCCGGCGCGACGCGGGCGTTTCGCGCGGAAGGCTTTCTCGTCGCGGTCGATGACTTCGGCGCGGGCCACTCCAACGTCGACCGGCTGCTCACGATGCGCCCGGACATCGTCAAGCTCGATCGCAGTCTCATCCGCGTGCAAAGCGGGCAAAAGCGTCCGCATTTCAGCGACTGGGTGCTGCCGAAGCTCGTCGATCTGCTGCATCAGTCGGGCATGTTCGTGGTGGCGGAAGGGATCGAGACGCGCGAGGATCTGCTGCTCGCCGCGCGTGCCAACGTCGATTTCGTGCAGGGCTACCTTCTCGGCAAGCCGTGCGAAGGGCTGGCGCCGGGCGGCGCGGCGACCGCGTTGATCGAAGAGGCGTTCGACATGCTTGCGCAGGCCCGCCGCAGCGAGCGCCTGACGCACGACCTCTTGCTGATGCCGTATCGCGCCGGGCTCGCGCAGGCGGCGCGACGCCTCGCGGGAGGCGCGAGCGGCGAGTCCGCGTGCGCCGAGATTCTGGCGCTGCCGAACACCGTGAGCTGCTTCTTTCTCGACGAAGCTGGCCGCGAGTTCATGCCCGCCCTGCCCGGCGTCTGCGCGAAGCGGCGCAGCGAGCGTTTCGCGCCGATTGCGGACCCGTCGCGCGGGCGCTGGGACAATCGCTCGTATTTCGTCGATGCCTGCGCGCAGCCGCAGCAGGTGATCACGTCGGCGCCGTATCTGTCCGTGACCGGCACGTCGCTGTGCGTGACGCTCGCCATTGCCACGCGGCGCGGGGAGCGGACCATCGTCGCGGGCGTGGATCTCGACTGGCGACGGCTCGCGGAAGCGGCGCGCACGCCGTTGGCTTGATTGCTCGTCTGCGCAGGCTAGTAGGCAGGTGGCGGGCCGCGTACCCCACCGTCGCAGACGAAACCCTCGACTAGCGTCGACTTCAACTCACACACCGCGAACCGCTTCGGCAAGCGCCGACGCGCCCGCGCGCAGCGCCGCCACGTTGCCCGGCTCGAACGTCCAGTGCCCCGCGCCGCTCACGACGGCCAGTTCCGCGCCGGGCCACTGCGCCGCGAGCGCCACCGCCTGATCCGCCGGACACACCATGTCGAAGCGCCCGTGGACGATTCGACACGGCAGATGCGCAATGCGCGCGACGCGCGGCAACAGCGGCACCGGCGGCAGTTCCACCGCCATGTAGTGCCGCTCGAGCAGCGCCATGGACACCGCGGCGGCGTTGGCTTCGGCGCTCGGCCGCTTGTCCTCGTCGGCGGGTTCCGTGGCCGGCTTGTTGACGACCGATAGCGTCGTTTCATACAGCGTCCACGCTCGCGCGAGCCGAGCGCCCGCCTCGTCGAAGCGCGCAAGCGGCGCCTCGGTCAGCGTCAGAATCTCCTGCGCGTTTGCCGGGCGCTGGCCGCAGGCGGCTTCGATCGCGTCGAGAAACGCGCGGTGCGCTTCGGGAAACACGCGACGCACGTCCCACAGGAACCAGTCGATATCCTCCTGGCGCGCGAGGAACACGCCGCGCAGCAGGAAGCCCGTGCAACGTTCCGGATGCGCGACGCCGTACGCGAGTCCGAGCGTCGTGCCCCACGAACCGCCGAAAATCGCCCATCGCTCGATGCCGAGCGCGACGCGCAGCTTTTCCATGTCGCCGACGAGCGCGTCCAGGCCGTTGTGTTCGAGCTTGCCGAAAGGCGTCGACTTGCCGCAGCCGCGCTGATCGAAGAACACGACGCGCCACGCGTCCGCGCCGAGCACCTCCGCCCACTTCACGTTCATCGCGCCGCCGGGGCCGCCGTGCACGACGACAAGCGCAGGCGCATCGCGCGGGCCCTGCGCGCGCCAGTAGATCGAATGTCCATCGCCGACGTCGAGCATGCCCTCGTCGAAATTCACCGGCACTGCATCCATTGCGTCTTTCCCGTGAGTGTTGAACCGCGACCATTGTTGCATTCGGACGCGAGAGCGCGCATGAAAACTCCTGAAAGAGCGATACGCTATGCTTCTGCCCTTATCGCTTCCTTCAATCCGATCGCTCCCACGCCCGATGCGCCGCACTTTCGTCAAGTGGCTATTCGCTACCTATCTGCTCGGCAGCGGCACGCTCTGGTCCATCCTGATCCTGCCGCTCTTCCCGTTCGTCGGCCGAAACGGGCGCTACTGGCTCGCGAAGCTCTGGTGCCGCGCAATGGTCGCGATGATGCGCGTCATCGCCGGCGTCACGTGTTCGGTCGAAGGGCTGGAGCATCTGCCGCAAGGACCGTTCATCATCCTGAGCCGGCATGAATCGACATGGGAGACGCTCGCGTTCATGGCGCTCTTCCCGCGCCGCATCAGCTTCGTCTTCAAGCGCGAACTGATGAAGATTCCGTTTTTCGGCTGGGTTTTGCGCGGACTCGACATGGTGAGCCTGGATCGCGGCTCGATCCGCCAGGCGCATCAGGCGGTCACGCGGGAATGCGCGGCGCGGCTCAAGAAGGGCGATGCCGTCGTCATTTTTCCGGAAGGCACGCGCGTTGCCCACGATGCGCCGCTCAAGCTCGCCTCGGGCGGCGTGCGGCTCGCCTGCGCGACCAAAGTCCCCGTGGTGCCGGTCGTCCACGACGCCGGGAAGGTGTGGCCCGCGAAAGGCTGGCCGGACCGCGGCGGGCATATTCGCGTGATCGTCACGCCGCCGCTGCCGCTGGATTGCGAGATTCCGCAGGAGTTGAACCGGCTCGCGCAGCATCAGATGGACGAAGCGCTCGCCGAACTGCGTTAATAGAGCGGGCGTTTCTTCGCGGCGCACAGCCGGTTCACCGCCGAGAGCAGCGTTTCCATATCCACGGGCTTGCGCAGATAGCCGTCGTAGCTGACGAACGCCGGCGGGTTCGGATGCCCCGAGATCATCAGAAACGGAATGTGCGAAAGCGACGCGTCGTTCTTCATCGTCTGGCAGAGCAGCGCGCCGCCTAAGCCCGGCATCATCCAGTCGGACACGACGATGTCCACCGTCTGCTCACCGAGGATCGATAACGCCCGGTTGCCGTCGAGCGCGCTGAGGACGGTGCAATCCTCGCCCTTCATGCAAAGAGTCCAGGCTTCGATGGTGCTGGGGTCGTCGTCGACGAGAAGTACGGTCTTCATGGGGCGAACGGTGCGGGCACGGGTTGAATGCGGGAACGAGGGCCGGGCGGCGGCGAGTGGTTGACCGTGAACGTTTGCTTTCGATGCCGCGAGCACCCCATCTCCGCCCTTTCGTCATAGTATTTTGTTCCCGCGAAATTTGCGCGGTAAATGCTGCCTGAGCAAGCAGCGGGCCGCGCGCAGGCGTCGGTCATTTGCTCGCCGCGCGCGAGCGTCCCGCCTCGCGGATCGCATCCACGAGCGATTCCTCCACCGCCGTGCGGGCGGCATCGTTGCGGCGGATGAGACCGATGGGCTCGTCGGTGCCGGCGAACGGCATCGGCAGCGCGACCAGCAGCCCGAGCGCGATGTCGTGTTCGACCGCGCCGGCAGGCACGAACCAGACGGCGTCGTTATGAAGCGCGAGCGAGCGTCCGAGCGAAACCGACAGCGTTTCGACGAGCGCGGTGAGGGCATGCGCGCCGAACGCGGTCAGCATGCTCTCGGCGGACTGCCGGATGAGCGTGCCGAACGGCGGCACGACGATGGCAAAGCGCGTCAGCAGCGCCGGCGTGAGCGGCGTTTCGAACACCAGCGGATGATCGCGCCGCACCGCTACCGCGAGCGGCTCGCGATAAATCTGCTCGAACGACAGCCCGTGCATGGCCTCGGGTTCAGACAACCGCCCGACCACCAGATCGACTTCGCCGGCCTTCAGACGGTCGAGCAGCGGCGCGTTGGAGTCGGTCTGCACGCTCAGCGAGACCGCCGGCCATTGCTGCCGGAAGGCGGCGAACGCGGGCGGCAGCAACGCGTTGGCGACCGTCGGCAGCACGCCGATCGACACCGCGCCCGGCACGTCCCCGCGGTCCCGCAGCAGCATGTCGACGCCCTCGCGCAGCGACGCCACGCACGCGCTCGCGTGCGGCGCGAAAAGCCGCCCCTCGCGCGTGGGCACCGCGCCGCGCCGTCCGCGCTCGAAGAGCCGCACGCCTAGAATGGATTCGAGTTCGCCGATGGTTTTCGACACAGCCGGCTGCGTGATCGACAGGCTATCGGCTGCGCGCTGAACGCTGCCGAGTTGCGTCACGGCCAGGAAGCACTGCAAATGGCGGAACTTGACGCGCGTGTTGGTGAAGTCCGTATCCATGAAGAGCCGTTATGGTTCGCCGCATAAAACGTCATTTTCCATAACTCGGCGCGTTCGATAAAGTAGTCGCCAGAAATATCCCATTTACGTCACAACATCAGGAGACAGTGACATGACGTCCCCCATTCTCACGCCGCGCGACTGGGAATCGCATCCGCCGTATCTGTCGCCGGGTTACCGGTCGTCGGTGTCGCGCAGTCCTTCCTTGCCGCTCATTCCGCTCAAGGAAAACCTGCGCAACCGCCGCGTGCCCGTCTACGGCGCGGACGACCTCGGCATGTACGACAACGACCTCACGCGCAATGCCGCGAAGAACGGCGCGCCGCTCGGCGAGCGCATCATCGTGACGGGCCGCGTGCTCGACGAAGGCGGCCGCCCCGTGCGCAACACGCTCGTCGAAGTGTGGCAGGCGAACGCCGCCGGGCGTTACGTGCACAAGGCGGACCAGCACGACGCCCCGCTCGACCCGAACTTTCTCGGCGCAGGGCGCTGCCTGACCGACGATCAGGGCCGCTACCGCTTCATGACGGTCAAGCCGGGCGCGTATCCGTGGGGCAACCATCCGAACGCATGGCGGCCGAATCACATTCACTTCTCGCTCTTCGGCGAATACTTCGGCTCGCGCCTCGTCACGCAGATGTACTTCCCCGGCGACCCGCTGCTCGAACTCGATCCGATCTTCCAGGGCATTCCGGAGCATGCGCGGCATCGGCTGGTTTCGCGCTTCTCCATCGATACGACGCAGGAAAACTACGCGCTCGGCTACGAATTCGACATCGTGCTGCGCGGCCCGGACGAGACCCCGACGGAGTGATCATGACGACCCTCAAGCAAACGCCCTCGCAGACCGTCGGACCGTATTTCGCGTACGGCCTCGTGCCCGAGCAGTACAACTTCGACCTCAAGAGCCTGTTCACCGCTTCGGCGGCAGACCGTGAAGTGCCGGGCGAGCACATCGCCGTGGTCGGCAACGTGTTCGACGCGGAAGGCAAGCCGATCGGCGATGCGCTGATCGAAGTCGCGCAGGCCGACGCGAACGGCCGCTACGTACAGAGCGTGGAAGAAGCGCGCGAGTCGGGCTTTCGCGGCTTCGCGCGCGTCGGCACGGGCACGGACCCGAAGCTGCGCTTCATCGTCGATACGGTGAAGCCCGGCGCGACCGACGACGATTCCGCGCCGCACCTCGACGTGATCCTGCTGATGCGCGGCATGCTGCTGCATTCGTACACGCGCATCTACTTCGACGACGAAACCGAGGCGAACGCCAAGGACACCGTGCTGCAAAGCGTGCCGGCCGAGCGCCGCCACACGCTGATCGCGAAGCGCGAGCCGGGCACCTCCTCGACCATCTACCGCTTCGACATTCATCTGCGCGGACCGAACGAGACCGTGTTCTTCGACCTGTAATTCGCTGTAGGCTGCAAAGAAGGCGTCCGGCACTGCGCTATAGTGTCGGACGCCTTTCGCTTTTATCGCATTCCCGCCATGACCGACGCCGCCAATCCCAGCCCGCTCTATGTGAAGCTCCTCGCCGAAACCGCGCAGATCGGCTGGTCGGAACTCGAACGCTTCTTCGCGAAGGGCGTGCTGATCTGGGTGAAGCGCGATCTCGATCTCGTGAGCGTGGCCGAAGCCGTCGCCAGCGATGACACGCAGCAGGTCACGCAATGGCTTTCGGCAGGGCTCGTCGAGCGCGTGCAGTCCGAAACAGCCGCCGATCTCGCCGCGCGCGATCCCGAGTTGTGGGCCGTGGTCGTGTCGCCGTGGGTGTGCGTGCAGGAACGCGGCGACTGACCGAACGCACGGATCAGGCGCGAACCCAGTCGGTCCACAGCACGACGAGAATCGTCATCAGCGCCGGGCCGATGAAAAGCCCGAGCAGCCCGAAGGTCTCCGCGCCGCCCAGAATGCCGAACAGCACGAGCAGAAACGGCAGGCGCGTCGACCCGCCGATCAGCACCGGCCGCACGAAGTGCTCCGAGACGAACACCACGACGAGCCCGAAGATCGCCACGCCGGCCGCCGCGATCATCGAGCCTTGCGCGAGCAGCCACAACGCCGAGCCGAGAAAGACGATCGGCGCGCAGAACGGCAGCATCGCGGCAACCGCCGTCAACATCCCGAGCAGCGTCGCGTGCGGCACGCCCGTCACGGCGTAGGCAATGCCGAGCAAGGCGCCCTCGCCCAATCCCACGACGACCAGGCCGACGACCGTGCTGCGCACCGAATCGGCCATGCGCTGCAACAGCGCCGCGCCGTCCGCGCCCAGCGCGCGCCGCGAGCCCGCGATCAGTTGCCTGCCGAGCTTCGCGCCCGCCTGAAAGATGAAGAACAGCGTCATCAGCATGAAGCCGAAGATCACGAGGCCATGCACGACGCGGCTGCCGAAATGGCGCGTCATCGCCACGAAGGTCGCGCTATGCAGGTTCTTGACTGCCGGCGACGATTCGAGCGGCGTCGCGAGATTGGCCTGCCACCAGTGCGCGATCTGCTGCCCGCCGGTCGGCAGCCGTTCGATGAACGCGGGCATTGGAATGCCGGTGCGCAGCACGTCATGGAACCATTGCAGCATGTCGTGCGCTTCGTCCGCGGTCTGAGCCGCGACGACGGCGAACGGCACCACGAAGAGCAAGCCGACCGCGAGCGTCAGCAGCACCGCGAGCAGCGTTTGACGCTGCCGGAAGATCGGACGCCGTTCGAGCCAGCCGAACGCGGGCCACAGCGCAATGGCAATCACGATGGCCCAGACGACCGCTGGGATGAAGGTGCGCGCGGTATAAGCCGCGACCAGCACGAGAACGGTATAGAGCACCGCCGACGCCGCGCGCTGCATCCTGCGCGTGCGATCGGCCGCTTCAGCCGCGTTGGGCGTGGTCTCGGTGCGCGAAGAAATCGCCATGAAAGGGAGCCTCTGAGGGAATCGACAGCAAGCGAAAGCGATAGAGCCGGGTGCATTGTAATCGCACGATTCGTTCCACTTCGCGCCAACGATTTATGCAACGTTCTTTACAAAACTGTGCTCAGTCGTCCCTATAATCGCGGCTCGGGCATTAACGCAGGAAACTCGGAATGGTCGGCAAAGGCTTACTGGCGGTTGCAGCATGTGCGTCGCTCGCGCTGTTGACGGGCTGCGGAACCAAGTTGGACCGCTCGACGGAAGAGCGTCTGAATGCGCAGTACGGCATCTCGATGCAGCAGGTGAACGGCGGCGTGGAGATGCGGCTTCCCGAAGTCGCGCTTTTCGATACCGACGAAGCGGAGATTCGGCGCGGCAGTCTGCCCGCGCTGGACCGGGCGGCCACGGTGCTCAAGCGCAGCATGCGGCCCGTGCTGATCGAAGGCCACACCGATAACGACGGCACCCTCGCCTATAACAAGACGCTTTCTCAGGCGCGCGCCGAAGCGGTCGCGCGCGCGCTGATTGCGCGGGGCGTGCCGGCCGAGCGCCTCACGACCAAGGGCATGGCGTATCTGCGGCCCATTGCCAGCAACGACACGCCGCAAGGCCGCGCGATGAACCGGCGCGTCGAGATTCTCGTGCGGACGGAGAGCGAAGATACGCTGCTCGGCCGCCCGCCGAAGAAGAAGCGCTAAGCCGGCTGCGCTTCCAGCACGAGCAGTTGCGAGCCGTCAGCGACCTGATCGCCGACATCGAAGAGAATTTCGCCGATTCTCCCCGCCGTCGGCGCGACGATCGTGTGCTCCATCTTCATCGCTTCCATGACGATCAGCGGCGCGCCCTTCTCGACCGACGCGCCCGCTTCCACCAACACGGCGATCACCTTGCCCGGCATCGGCGCGGTCAGCCGCCCTTCGTGCTCGGCGTCGCCTGCGTGCGCCATCAGGTTCTGCCATTCGAAAGCGAAGGCCGCGCCTTCGTAGAAGACGTGGAACGTGTCGCCGTCGGTGAAGACGTGGCCTTTAACGAGTGCATCGTCGAGCTGGACCGTGAACGACGTTTCTCCGCGATGCGACCAGTCGAAGCGCGCGGTTTTATCCTCCCATTGCAGGCGCTTGTCACGATCTTTCGTGAAGACGACCTTCAGCGCTTCGTCCGTGTCGACCGCGCGCCAGTTCAAGTCCTGGCTGTAGCCGCCCGCCATGCGCCAGTGCGAGAGCGCGTCCCACGGCGAATGGCCGTGCGCTTCGCCGCCCTCGCGCGTGAGCAGCGCGGCGCACGCAAGCGCGAGCGCCTTGCCGCGCGATACCGGCGACGGCGCGAACAGCGCATCGCGATGACGGTCGATGAGCCCCGTATCCAGTTCGCCTTGCGAGAACGGCTCGCTTTTCACGATGCGTTGCAGGAACTCGACGTTCGTCTGCAAGCCGACGATCTCGCACTGCGCGAGCGCGCGCGCCATGCGAGCGAGCGCATCGCGACGGTCGCGGCCATGCACGATCAGCTTCGCGATCATCGGATCGTAGAACGGCGTGATGGCGTCGCCTTCGCGCACGCCGCTGTCGATGCGCACGTTGCCGTCGAGCGTGAATTCGACCGCTTCCGGCAGCGCCAGGTGCTTGAGCGTGCCCGTCGACGGTAGGAAACCGCGCGACGGATTTTCGGCATAGATGCGCGCTTCGATCGCGTGGCCGTTCACGCGCAGCTCGTCCTGCTTCAGCGGCAGCGGCTCGCCGGCCGCCACGCGCAATTGCCATTCGACGAGATCAAGCCCTGTCACCATCTCCGTCACCGGATGCTCGACTTGCAGCCGCGTGTTCATCTCCATGAAGTAGAACTGGCCGTCCTGCGTCATGATGAACTCGACCGTGCCCGCGCCGACGTAGTTCACGGCGCGCGCAGCGGCAACGGCGGCTTCGCCCATCGCGCGGCGCGTCTCATCGGAGAGGCCGGGCGCGGGCGCTTCTTCCAGCACTTTCTGATGACGCCGCTGCACGGAGCAATCGCGATCGAACAGATACACGGCGTTGCCGTGCCTGTCCGCGAAGACCTGCACCTCGACATGTCGCGGACGCAGCAGATACTTTTCGATCAACACGCGGTCATTGCCGAAGCTCGACGCCGCCTCGCGCTTGCACGACGCGAGCGCCTGCATGAAGTCTTCGCTGCGCTCGACCACGCGCATGCCCTTGCCGCCGCCGCCCGCGCTCGCCTTCAGCAGCACCGGATAACCGATGCGGTCCGCCTCGCGTTGCAGCAGCGCCGCGTCCTGATCGTCGCCGTGATAGCCGGGCACGAGCGGCACGGATGCGGACTGCATCAGCGCTTTCGCCGCGGCTTTCGAACCCATCGCGCGAATGGCTTCCACCGGCGGTCCGATGAACACGATGCCCGCCTGTTCGCACGCATTGGCGAACGCTTCGTTCTCCGAAAGAAAGCCATAGCCGGGATGAACGGCCTGCGCACCGGTCGCTTTCGCCGCTTCGACAATGCGCTCGATGCGCAGATAGCTCTCCGACGCAGCCGATCCGCCGACGTGCACCGCTTCGTCGCAGACATCGACGTGCTTGGCTTTGGCATCCGCATCCGAATAGACGGCGACGCTCGCCACGTTCAGGCGCCTGGCCGTAGCCGCCACACGGCACGCAATCTCGCCACGGTTGGCAATCAGTATCTTGTTGAACATCAGCATCACATCCGGGTTACATGCGGAACACGCCGAAGCGCGTGTCTTCGATAGGCGCGTTCATCGTCGCGGCGAGTCCGAGGCCGAGCACGTCGCGCGTTTGCGCCGGATCGATCACGCCGTCATCCCACAGGCGCGCGCTCGCATAGTACGGATGGCCTTGCACCTCGTATTGCTCGCGAATCGGCGCCTTGAACGCTTCCTCATCTTCCTTCGACCACGTGCCGCCTTTCTTTTCGATGCCGTCGCGCCGCACGGTCGCGAGCACGGACGCGGCCTGCTCGCCGCCCATCACCGAGATGCGCGCGTTCGGCCACATCCACAGGAAACGCGGCGAATACGCGCGGCCGCACATGCCGTAATTGCCCGCGCCGAACGAGCCACCGATGATGACCGTGAACTTCGGCACTTTCGCCGTTGCCACCGCCGTGACCATCTTCGCGCCGTTACGCGCGATGCCTTCGTTCTCGTACTTGCGGCCCACCATGAAGCCCGTGATGTTCTGCAAGAACACCAGCGGGATCTTGCGCTGGCAGCACAGTTCGATGAAATGCGCGCCCTTCAACGCGGATTCGCTGAACAGAATGCCGTTGTTCGCGACGATGCCGACCGGATGCCCCCAGATATGCGCGAAGCCGCAAACGAGCGTGGTGCCGTAACGCGCCTTGAATTCGTCGAACGCGGAATCGTCGACGATGCGTGCGATCACTTCGCGCACATCGAAGGGCTTACGCGTATCGACCGGAATCACGCCGTAGACGCTCTCCGGCTCATAACGCGGCGGCAGCGGTTGCTTGAGCGCGAGCGCCGGCGCTTTCACGCGATTGAGATTGCCGACGATGCTGCGCGCGATGCCGAGCGCATGCGCGTCGTTTTGCGCGAGATGATCGACGACGCCCGAAAGCCGCGTGTGAACATCGCCGCCGCCCAGGTCTTCCGCGCTCACTTCCTCGCCCGTTGCTGCTTTCACGAGCGGCGGACCGCCCAGGAAGATGGTGCCCTGATCTTTCACGATGATCGATTCATCGCTCATTGCGGGCACGTACGCGCCGCCTGCCGTGCACGATCCCATCACAACGGCGATCTGCGCGATGCCTTGCGCCGACATGTTCGCCTGGTTATAGAAGATGCGGCCGAAGTGATCGCGATCAGGGAACACGTCGTCCTGATTCGGCAGGTTAGCGCCGCCCGAATCGACGAGATACACGCACGGCAAGCGATTCTGCTCGGCAATTTCCTGTGCGCGCAGATGCTTCTTCACCGTGACCGGATAGTACGTGCCGCCTTTCACGGTCGCGTCGTTGCAGACGATCACGCACTCCTGCCCCGCAATGCGCCCTATGCCGGTGATGATGCCCGCGCCCGGCGCTTCGTCGTTGTACATGCCATACGCTGCAAGCTGCGAGAGTTCGAGAAACGGCGTGCCGGGATCGAGCAACTGCGCGATGCGATCGCGCGGCAGCAGCTTGTTGCGCGACAGATGACGGTCGCGCGCCGCCTGCCCGCCGCCTTCCGCAATCTTGGCGACTTTCTCTTTCAGGTCCGCGACGAGCGCTTCGAGCGCGGCCGCATTAGTGCGAAACTCCTCGCTGCGCGGATTCAGCTTCGATTCGATGATGGTCATGGCGCGCGCCCTTAAGCCGTCTCTGCGAACAGTTCGCGCCCGATCAGCATACGGCGAATCTCGCTCGTGCCCGCGCCGATTTCATAGAGCTTCGCATCGCGCCAGAGACGTCCGACCGGATATTCGTTGATATAGCCGTTGCCGCCGAGAATCTGGATCGCTTCACCGGCCATCCATGTCGCTTTTTCGGCGGTATAGAGAATGACGCCTGCGCAGTCCTTGCGCACGTCGCGCACGTGGCCGGAGCCGAGCGTATCCAACTGACGGCCCACCGCATAGAGATACGCGCGGCACGCTTGCAGCGTCGTATAAAGATCCGCGACCTTGCCCTGAATCAGCTGGAATTCGCCGATGGCCTGCCCGAACTGCTTGCGATCGTGGATATACGGCACGACCGCATCCATGCACGCGAGCATGATGCCGGTCGGACCGCCCGCGAGCACGGCGCGTTCATAGTCGAGACCGCTCATCAGCACCTTCACGCCGCCGTTCAACGCGCCGAGGATGTTTTCCTTCGGCACTTCCACGTTCTCGAACACGAGCTCGCCCGTATGCGAGCCGCGCATGCCGAGCTTGTCCAGCTTCTGCGCGACGGAAAAGCCCTTCATGCCTTTCTCGACGATAAACGCCGTAATGCCCTTCGCGCCCGCTTCGATGTCCGTTTTCGCATAGACGACGAGCGTGTCGCAGTCCGGCCCGTTGGTGATCCACATCTTCGTGCCGTTGAGCACGTAGTGATCGCCCTTTTCGTCGGCGCGCAGCTTCATGCTGACCACATCCGACCCGGCGTTCGGCTCGCTCATGGCGAGCGCGCCCACGTGCTCGCCGGATACGAGCTTCGGCAGATACTTGCGCTTCTGCGCTTCCGTGCCGTTGCGATGAATCTGGTTCACGCACAGATTCGAATGCGCGCCGTACGACAGCCCGACCGACGCCGACGCACGCGAGATCTCCTCCATCGCGACCATATGCGCCGTGTAGCCCATGTTCGCGCCGCCGTATTCTTCCGAGACCGTCATGCCGAGCACGCCGAGATCGCCGAACTTCTTCCACAGGTCCATCGGAAACTGATCGGTGCGATCGATTTCCGCGGCGCGCGGCGCAATCTCCTTCGATGCGAAGTTGGCAAGCGTATCGCGCAACATGTCGATATCTTCGCCCAGCGCGAAGTTCAGGCCCGGCACGGTGCTCATGAGTGTCTCCTCGAAATGCAGTGGGTTCGGCGTACGCGAATCTGAGTTTGGCTCACAACGCGTATTAATCCGAGCGGTGGCTTATTTCACGCTCAATTCAAGTAGCCGTCAATAGGGTTTTGAGCTACGCTCACATTTGTTCCCGACAAACTCCGGCACAACCATGTCCACGCAATCCACCGCCACCGGCCGCCGCACGCCTGCCGGCGTCAAATCGCAGCAACGCGTGCGCGACATTCTGCAAGCAGGCCGCGATGTCTTCGCCGAGAAAGGCTACGACGCGGCGACCACGGCGGAAATCGCGCAGCGCGCGGGCATTTCGGAGGCGACCGTCTTCAGCTACTTCAGCGGCAAGCGGGCGCTGTGCGCGCGCGTGATCGCGGACTGGTATGACGAGATCATCGACGCGTTCGAGAGCGGGCTGCCGCGCGAAGGCTCCATCAGGCAACAGTTCGCGTTCATCGTGCGGACGCATTTGCGGCTGATGCTCGTCAACGGCACCGGCTTATGTTCGCTGGTGCTGTCGGAAGGCCGCACGAAACAGCACGATCTGTCGGATACGCTGACCGAATTGCAGCGCCGCTACACCGCGCCGCTGATGGACGTGCTCGCGCGCGGCCAGGCGCTCGGGCAAATACGCGCGGACGTGTCGCTGCGCCTGTTGCGCTCGCTCGTATTCGGGCCGATGGAGCATGTGCTGTGGGACGCGACGCTGGCGAAGCGCCGCCTGAGTCAGGCTCAGATCGAGACGACGGCGGATGAACTGGTGGACGTGTTGTGGGCCGCGCTGCAGCCGCCCGATGCGCAGCTCGCGGCGCTGGCACGCTTCAGGCAGGACGTGGAGGATGCGTCGCGGCGGTATGAGGAGCGGGCGAAAGGACCCGGGGCAAACTCGGCTACTTGACGAACCGCCGCGCCAGCCGCGCGAGCCTCGGCACGGTGGTCGGCCGCAGCAACCGCGCGTCGTAGCCCGCCATGCGACGCTCGTTCTCGATGAGACACAGATCGATCAACGCGCCCACCGATACGTTGCCCGCCACCGAATCCCCGACATTTGCCGGAAAATTCGCGTCGTGCGCCGCGCCGCTCTTGTCGAAGCCGCGCGCGAGCGAAATGCGATCGCGGATCAGCGAAAGCCACACGCCCGCCGTCTTCAGCAGAAAGCCGGGCTTGCGATACCACGGCAAGCTGCGCCGATACCACGCCACCCAGTTCGCGAAGAACAGAATGTGCCGCGCTTCTTCCTGAATCACCGGCTCGAACGTCTCGACGAGCGCCTCGGGAAAATAGCCGGACTGTCGCGCCGCCTCGAAAAGACCGAACGCGAAGAAACTGTCGATGCACTCGCTGTAGCCCGTGAGCATCCACGCGCGCAGGGCGTCGTCGGGGGCGGGATACGGCGGCTCGGGCGCGAGTTCGATGCCGTAGGCCTCGACGAGCTTCGACAGCACGAGCTTGTGCCGCGCCTCCTCGCCGCCGTTCATGCGCAGCGCTTCGTTGAGCAGCGGGTCGGACACGCTCGCCGCATACGTCGCCACGCGGATCGACGCCCGGCCTTCGGTCTGCACCGCGATATCCCAGATGGGCAGCGACGTGACGCGCCTGAGCGCCGCCGGGTCCAGCTTCGGCCACTCGATGACGGCGGGCTTATAAGGGTTGTGCGTCGTCAGCAGCATCTCGCAGAACATGCGCTTGTGCATCTCCGAACCGATCCTGATCCGGCCTTCGGATCGATAGATCCAGTTGCGCATCGCATGATCTGCTTCGACTGGGGTGAGCGTGTCGGACATATTCGAATAGTGGGCGTCTACAAGGAACGTTCTGCGGATTCTGGCATACGGGACGCTCACACGCAGCAATCGGCACGCCTTTGCCTCTCAATGCGAGATCTTCTCGAGCGCCATGTCGCGCGTTCTCGGCCCCATCAGACCGATTGCCGCCATCACGATCAACATGGCGCCCGCGATGAACACGAACACGCCCGTCGTACCGAAACCCTTCAGCACGCCCGCGATGATGAACGACGTGAAGATCGCGGAGAACCGGCTCCACGAATAGACGAAGCCGACCGCGCGCGCCCGGATGCTCGTCGGAAAAAGCTCGGCCTGATAGGCGTGGAAGCTGTACGACATGATGTTCGACGACAGCGTGAGCCCGACGCCCATCGCGATCAGAAACGCGGCATTCGACGACTGACTGAAAAGCAGCCCGCACACGATATTGGCCGCCGCCATCGCGACGATGGCCGTCTTCCGCTCGATCCTGTCGGCAATCGCGAGGCCGATCATCGGGCCGATGGGCGCGGCGATCGCGATGATGCTCGAATACATCAGGCTCGACGTCACCGTGATGCCCTGCTTGATGAGCAGCGTCGGCACCCAGTTCGCGAAGCCGTAGAAGCCGACGGTCTGAAACACGTTGAAGATGATCATCATCGTCGCGCGCTTCCCGTACGGCGGGCGCCACATGCGTGCGAATGAGCCGCCTTTCGCGCGCTCGGCGTCCAGAACCGGCTCGGGCTCGGCGGGCGGCGGCAGCGGCTTGCCGTATTCGCGTTGCACCTGCGCTTCGAGCGCGGACATCACGCGGTCGGCTTCGTCCAGCCGCCCCTTTTGCGCGAGCCAGCGCGGGCTTTCGGGCAAGCGGCGGCGAATCCACCAGACGAAAAGCGCACCGTGCGCGCCGATCACGACGACCCAGCGCCAGCCGTCGATGCCGAACGGCGCGTGCGGCACGAGCAGATACGCGAGAAACGCGACCACCGGCACCGCCATGAAGCCCACCGCCTGCTCGCACGCGAACGCGCGGCCGCGAATGTGCTTCGGCGCGAGTTCGGAGATATACGTGCCGATGGTCACCAGTTCCACGCCGATGCCCACGCCCGCCATGAAGCGCCAGAAGTTGAGGCCCGTCGCCGTCTCCTGAAACGCCATCACGACGTTGGCCGCCGTGTACCACAGCAGCGAATATGTGAAGACCGCGCGACGCCCGAAGCGGTCGGCGAGCCAGCCGCACGCGACAGTGCCGATAAAAAGCCCCGCGAACAGCGACGCGATGAAGCTCGCCACGCCCGTCATGCCGAAGAAGCCGTTCGTGGTGGGCGTCAGAATGCCGCTTCGCACGAGGCCCGGCGCGACATAGCCCGAATACAGCAAGTCGTAAAGCTCGAAGAAGAACCCGAGACTCAGCAGCACGATGAGCGTCCAGACCGTGCGCGTGGCGGGCAGCCGGTCGAGGCGCGCGGAAATCATGCCGGCGGACAGCGCGGGCGGCGCGGCATCGGCGGATGCGCGGCTGGAAGTCGCCGCAGGTGAGGTGGCCATCGGTGTCGTCTCCTGATCCATGTCGGGCTTATATCTGGCGATGCGCGGACTTCGGCGCTATGAGGTCCGCAAAGCGAAGGCCGCATCTTAACCGGATGGATCACCTGCGGCGCGCCGGTAATCGCGCGCTAAACACGGCTTTTGCAAACATGCCGTAAGGAGGACGTGGTCTAATCCACCGCTATCCGGGGTTTCACTAGGTTCCGAACTATTTTGGCTTGGTAACCTTCTGCCGATTCTGCACGGACACGATCCGCGGAATGCGCGCCTTCCGGCCTGTTTCAGGCGACCGCCCGCCTCGCCGGACGGCACCGGAACGAGACCTTCCGGGCCGAACTGACCACCTTCTGGAGTTAAAACAGTGAAGAAACTGCTTGCCGCCTTGTCGATGTCCCTTCTCGCCGTCACGTCGTTCACCGCCGTCACGGCCCATGCCAAGGACTATTCGACGATCCGCTTCGGCGTCGACGCAAGCTATCCCCCGTTCGAATCGAAAGGTTCGGATGGCAAGCTGGTCGGTTTCGACATCGATCTCGGCAACGAAATCTGCGCGCGCCTGAAGGCCAAGTGCGTGTGGGTGGAGAACGATTTCGACGGCATGATCCCCGCGCTGAAGGCGAAGAAGTTCGACGGCGTGCTCTCGTCGATGTCCATGACGCCGCAACGCGCCGAGCAGATCGCCTTCTCCAGCAAGCTCTTCAATACGCCGACGCGCCTCGTCGCGAAGAAAGGCAGCGGCATCCTGCCGACGGCTGAGAGCCTGAAGGGCAAGAACGTGGGCGTCGAGCAAGGCACGATTCAGGAAACCTACGCCAAGACGTACTGGGCGCCGAAGGGCGTGACCGTTACGCCGTACCAGAACCAGGACCAGGTCTACGCCGACCTGACCTCGGGCCGTCTGGACGCCGCACTGCAAGACGCGGTGCAGGCCGACATCGGCTTTCTGAAGACGCCGCGCGGCGCGGGCTACGATTTCGCGGGCAAGGATATCGTCGACCAGAAGATTCTCGGCAACGGCGCCGGTATCGGTCTGCGCAAGGAAGACACCGACCTGAAGGCCCAGATCGACAAGGCGATCGCCGACATCATCAAGGACGGCACGTACAAGAAGCTCGAGAAGAAGTACTTCGACTTCGACGTGTACGGCGGCTAATTCTCCGGAAGCAGCCAATGAACGAACGGGCTCCGCGGAGCCCGTTTTTCATTGCGCGCCGTCCATCCGGTGCCGGCCATCCGCCCGCCCGCCGCGCCGATTTCGGCTAAGATCGAACGTCTGAGGCGGCGCCGGCGGACGGAGACACCGCGGCGCCCCACTCGCCCCGTATCGGAGCGCCTCAGCCCGTCCAGCAACCATCGAGGCAAGACCCCGCGCACTCGCGTGCGCGCGAACACTATGCAGACCAGAACTCACCAGCTCATCTCGCCGACGCTCGGCACCTCACGCAGCATCGCCAGTTTTCATTACGGTCCGGGTGACGGACAGAAGATCTACATTCAGTCGTCGCTGCACGCGGACGAACTGCCGGGCATGCTGGTCGCGTGGAAGCTGCGCCGCCAGCTCGCCGCTTTCGAAGCCGCCGGCAAACTGCGCGGCGAAGTGGTGATCGTGCCGGTGCCGAATCCCATCGGCCTGAATCAGTTCCTGCACGGCAATCTGCTCGGCCGTTTCGATACCAACAGCGGCCACAACTTCAACCGCAATTTCCACGATCTCGCCGCGCTGGTCGCGCCGCGCATCGAAGCGCGCCTGACGAACGACGCGGATGCCAACCGCCTCGCCGTGCGCGCCGCGATGAAAGAGGCGCTCGACGAACAGACGCCGCGCACCGAGCTAGAATCGCAACGCCTCGCGCTGCAAAAGCTCTCCTACGACGCGGACGTGGTGCTCGACCTGCACTGCGATCTCGACGCCGCGCTGCATCTGTACACGAACCCGGACATCTGGGAAGAAGTGGAGCCGCTCGCGCGTTATCTGGACTCAAAGGCATCGCTGCTCGCGCTGAATTCGGTCGGCAATCCGTTCGACGAGATTCACAGCTTCTGCTGGTCGGATCTGCGCGCGCGTTACGGCGATCGTTTCCCGATTCCGAACGGCGGCATCTCGGTGACGGTGGAGTTGCGCAGCCAGCACGACGTGTCGCACGAACTTGCGGACAAAGACGCGCAGGCTATCGTCAACTACCTGATTCACCGCGGCGTGATCGACGCGCCGCAAGCGCCGCTGCCCGCGCTCGCGTTCCCCGCGACGCCGCTCGCAGGCGCGGAGCCGATCGTCGCGCCGGTGTCGGGCGTGCTCGTGTTTCGCGCGCAAGTAGGCGCGTTCATCGACGCGGGCGAAGCGATCGCCGATATCGTCGATCCGCTGACCGACACCGTGACCACGGTCAAGTGCAGCACGTCGGGCGTCATGTACGCGCGGCATATCACGCGTTTCGCGACGGCCGGTCTCGAAGTCGCGCGCATCGCGGGCGCGAAGGCGTATCGCACGGGCTCGCTGCTGTCGGCCTGAGCGTTCTACGTCTCTAGAAAGCCATGAGACCGCACTGCGCCGCGACCACGCGCCAGGCGCCTGCGGTCTCGCCCCACGTCCGCGTATAGCGCAGGCTGCCCGCAAAGGGCGCGCCGCCGAACGTGCCCGATATCGCCACGCGGGTCACCGTGATGGCGAACGCGCCGTACACGCGGATGCTCTGCTCCTCGATGCTCAGCGTGTCGATGCGCTGCATGCCATAGCGATGCCCGTTGAGGTCGTCCGCCTTCGTCCAGACCTTGCCGGTTGCGTCGACGAAGCTCAGATCGTCGGCGAGAAGCGCGTCGAGCGCTTTCACGTCTGACGCGATCATCGCCTGTCTCAGCCGTTCCTCCAGTTCGCGGATTCCCTGTTCGTCCATGTCCCGATGTCCATTTGCTCGCGGTGATGAACCGCCAGCATAGCGCGGCCACGCGTGCGCGCGTTGGCACACCCGAGCGCGACACGCCAGCCCCGTTGCACCTGCGAGACACGCGAAGTCGAGGTAAACCCTGTCACATTTCTTTCTTCAGTCATCGCTACATTTGCGCCGTCGCCGCCACGCGCCAGACAGAGCGCGACACGCCGCAGACAGCGCTGCCCTCGCAGCGCACCACACCGCGAACCCACTGACGGAGCACGTTTTGAAGAAGAATCTTTTGGCTACTGCCGCCCTCGCCGCATTCGCCACCATCGCCACGTCCGCTCATGCACAGAGCAGCGTGACGCTGTACGGCATCATCGACGCCGGCATCAGCTATGTGAACAACAGCTCGACCAGCACCACGCGCGCCGGCAAGTCGCTCGTGAAGTACGACGACGGCGTGGCTCAGGCCAGCCGTTGGGGCATGCGTGGCGCCGAAGACCTGGGCGGCGGTCTTAAGGCCATCTTCACGTTGGAGAACGGCTTCAATAGCGGCACGGGCACGCTCGGTCAGGGCGGCGCGGAGTTCGGCCGTCAGGCTTATGTGGGTATCTCGAAGAACGACGTCGGCTCGCTGACCTTCGGTCGTCAATACAGCTTCAGCACCGACTATCTCGGCTCCGCGTATTCCATCGGCGGACAGACCGTCGCCGGCAACTACGCGTACCACATGAACGACTTCGACCAGTTGACGTCGAGCCGGATCAACAACGCGGTCAAGTTCTCGAGCGCAAACTTCTACGGCTTCACGTTCGGCGCGTTGTACGGCTTCTCGAACACGGCGGGCGCATTCGCGGGCACGCCCAACACGACGGTCGGCACCACGACCACTCAGGGTTCCTCGCGTGCCTACAGCTTCGGCCTGAACTACAAGGCCGGCCCGCTCGGCATCGGCGCGGCGTACACGGACATTCACTATCCGACGGCTGCGACGCCCGCATTCAGTTCGACGATCGCCAACATCAACACGACCGGCACCACCAACAACGCCAAGGACCTGCGCTCGTTCGGCGTCGGCGCGACTTACGCGTTCGGCGCGGCAACCGTCTTCGGCCTGTGGACGAACACGCGCTTCGAGCCGATCGTCGGTTCGAGCTCGCGCATCAATGCGTTCGATATCGGCGGCAAGTACGCCATCACGCCCGCGATGACGGCGGGTCTCGGTTACACCTACATGGACCTGTACGACAACCTGAAGGGCCACTGGCACCAGATCGACGCGAGCTTCGACTATGCGTTGAGCAAGCGCACCGACGTGTACCTGCTCGCCATCTATCAGAAGGCTTCGGGTTCGAACAACGGCGTGGAGAATCAGGCGTCGATCGGTTCGTCGTCGTCGAGCTACTTCGGCACGTCGGGCGCGGGCGAGAACAATCAGCTCGCGTTCCGCATCGCCATGCGCCACAAGTTCTAAGCGTCGCGCTCGATGCGCTCGACAATCGGGCCGCCTTGCGCGGCCCGATTGTCTCTTACTTACCCTTCTTGCCGTTCTGCGCCTGATATTGCGCGACGTGCTCATCGAGCATCTTGCGAATCGCGCGGCCAATCTGCCTGTAGTCGCTTTCGTTGAGATTGGCGAGCGACACGCGTCCCGAAGGATGCTGGGTGCCGAAGCCGCGCCCCGGCAGCAGCACGACGCGCGCTTCCTGCGCGAGCCTGAAGAGCAGTTCTGTCGGCTTCGTGTTCTTCATGACCCAGTCGACATAGTCGCGCCCATACATGCGCTCGCCGAGGTACTCCATATCCAGGATCGTGTAGTAATCGACGAGATTCTTGTCGTCGTCTTCCAGCGGAATACCGATCTCGCGATAGAGCGCCTGCTTGCGATTGCGAATGAGCCGCTTGAGCGCGTTCTTGTACGCATCGGGCGTGTCCATCAGCGAGAAGAGCGAGAACAGCACCATCTGCACCTGCTGCGGCGTAGAGAGGCCCGCCGTGTGATTCAGCGCGACCGTGCGGCTATCGGCCACCAGCCGGTCGATGAACTTGAGCTTGTCGGGCTCCGTCGTGATGGATTCGTAACGCTCGTGCAAGATCGCCTTTTGCTCTTTCGGCAACGCGGCGAGTTGTTCATCGAAGACATTCTCGCGATGCGTGGCGATGGTCCCGAGCCGCCAGCCCGTCGCGCCGAAGTATTTCGAATAGGAGTACACAAGAATCGTGTTCTTCGGACACAGCGCGAATAGCGATACGAAGTCGTCGGCGAAGGTGCCGTACACGTCGTCGGTCAGAAGAATGAGATCGGGCCGTTCCTTCACGATCTCCGCGATATATCGCAGGCTCTCGTCGTCCATCTTCACGGAAGGCGGATTGCTCGGATTGACGAGGAAGAACGCCTTGATCTTCGGGTCGCGCAGCTTGTCCAGCTCTTCCCTCGAATACTGCCAGCCTTGCTCGACGTCCGCATTCAGGTTCACCACTTCGAGCTTGTAGTCGTTGAGCTTCGGAATCTCGATGTACGGCGTGAAAATCGGCATACCGAGCGCAATCGTACCCCCTTGCTTGATGAGGAAATTCTCGCGCATCGTGTTGAAGATGTACGTCATCGCGGCGGTGCCGCCCTCGACCGCGAAGATGTCGAATTCACCGACGAACGGATGCTTGCCGATCATCTCGCGCCGCAGATATTGCCCGACGATGACCTCCGACAACTTGAGCATGCGGTCCGGCACCGGATAGTTCGAAGCGAGAATGCCTTCGCACATCTCGTAGAGAAAGTCGCCTGCGTTGAGGCCCAGTTGATCCCGCACATACGACACCGCGCCCGTCAAAAACGCGATGCCCGGCGTGCCCTTGTTCTCGCGCGCGAAGATTTCGAACCGTTCTTCGAGACCTTCATGCTTCGGAAAGCCGCCGATGCCTTCGGGCATGTACGCGAAGGAACGCTCCGATTCGCGCATCGCGAAGAGACCGAGTTGCCAGAAGCCGTGGCGCGGAATGGTCGCGAGGAAATTCGGATTGCCGCGGCCCGCGTTGAGCATCGCGACGTTCGCGGGACGCTCCACCACGCCGCCGCCCGCTGCCTTGATGAGTTCGTCCTTGAGTTCGAACGGGCTGAGCGAGGCCATCGCTGCACGATCGTCGGAACCGGACTTCGAGGACTTTGACATCCAACACCCCCAGTAAAAGAGCAATCAGGTACAGGAAGAAACGTTGAGACACGCAATGCCCGCCTTCACGTCATCAGCATCACCATGACCATCCCCCAGATGGTGAGCAGCGTATTGCCGACCGCATACGTGACCGTGTAGCCCAGGCCCGGCACCTGGCTCTTGGCCGCATCGCAGATCATGCCGAGCGCGGCTGTCGTCGTGCGCGCCCCCGCGCAAATGCCGAGCAGAATCGCGGGATGGAACTTGAAGACATACTTCGCGATATACATGCTGATGATGAGCGGCACCGACGACGCGAAAATACCCCACAAAAACAGGCTCACGCCGAGCTTTTGCAGGCCCGCGACGAAGCCCGGCCCCGCCGATATGCCGACGACCGCGATAAATACATTCAGTCCTACTGAATTCATGAACCAGATAGTCGGCGACGGAATGCGGCCGAACGTCGGATGTATCGCGCGCAGCCAGCCGAAGACGATGCCCGCAATCAGCGCGCCGCCTGCCGTCGAAAGCGTGATCGGGACCGCGCCGAAGCGAATCACGATTGCGCCGATGAGCGCGCCGAGCGTGATGGCGAGACCCACGAACGCCATGTCCGCCATGTCGCTCGGGCGGTCGATGACGCCCACCGCGTTCGCCACCGCGGTCGTATCCTGCGTGCGTCCGACGAGCGTCACGGTGTCGCCGCGATACAGCTTGGTGCTCGGCAACACGGGAATCAGCGTCTCCGTTGCGCCACGCTTGATGCGCCGTATGAACACGCCGCGCGCGCCCGGCGTTTGCCCCAGCTCGGCGAGCGTACGCCCTTCGACGTGCTTGCTCGTGATATAGACATCGACGCCTTCGACGGGCACTGCGAGCAGTTCCGCGTCGTCCACTTCGGTCGCGGTGCCGCCGAGCAAATCGACAAGATGCTCGCGCCGCCCGACGACCGCGACGACATCGCCCGGCTGGAGCACATCGTCGAGCTTTGCTTCCTGAATCTTCCCGTCGCGCCGGATGCGTTCGACGAAAAGCCGCGCGCCGGCTGGCCTCAGCGCTTCCAGCTGGCTCACGCTCATGCCGGCTGCGCGGCCCTGATCGGCGACGCGATACGCGCGCAGCGCGAACTGGTGCCATCCGCTGCCCGGCCCGCCCAGTTCGGCCGTTCCGCCGAGTTGTCGCTCGTAGTCCTTGCACGCGGCAACGAGATCGATGTTGAGGAGCTTCGGCCCGAGCATCGCGAGAATGATCGCCGAGCCTATGGTGCCGTAAATGTAGGTGACGGCGTATGCGGTCGGCATCGCGTCGAGCAATGCCTTCGTCTCGGTGGCGGGCAGGCCCAGGCGATTGATCGCGTCGGTGGCGAGGCCCATCGACGCCGAGATGGTCTGCGATCCCGCAAAGAGCCCGGCCGCCGATCCGACGTCATAGCCCGCGATCTTCGCCGCGGCATAGGGCGCGGCGAGACAGAGCACGCACTGGATAACCGAGAAAAGCGCCTGTGGCAAGCCGTCTTTCGCGATGCCGCGCACGAATTGCGGGCCGACGCCGTAGCCGACCGCGAACAAGAACATCAGAAAGAAGACGGCCTTCACATTAGACGAGATGGTGATGCCGAGCTGTCCGATGGCGATGGCGGCGAGCAGCGTCGCGGTCACCGCACCGAGGCTGAATCCTTTGAACGACTTCCCGCCGACCCAGTACCCGATGCCGAGCGAAAGAAAGATGGCGATCTCCGGGTAACTGCGCAGCGTTTGCGTAAGCCACGACATATGCGCTCCTTTGCGGGATGAACCCGCGACCGTCAGGTGCCCGACGGGCACGGGAAAAACGTAAGGAATGAGCGGCGTCTTGAATCGTTCATGAAACGAATCGCGGCATGCATCTTGTTCGTGTCGTTCCGGCGCGCGTATGCGTGTTCAAGGGCACGGCGGGCAGAAGGTCAGACGCACCAATACACTATTTTCGCGGTGCGGTTGTAAGCGAATGCGATAATTTCGCAGTGTGTCTGAAGAGGTGAGATCGTTGCACTTTGCATGGCAGCGCATGAGACCGACCGTGGGGCAAAAAAAAAACAGCGGCCGAAGCCGCTGTTTCCAAAACATGCCCGAAGCGAGCGTTGCTTACTCCGCCGTCTCCAGCAACGGGTAGTCGGTGTAGCCCTTCGGACCCGGCGCGTAGAACGTCGTGGTATCCGGCTGGTTCAGCGGCGCGTCGACTTCGAAGCGGCGCACGAGGTCCGCGTTCGCGATGAACGGCTTGCCCCACGCCACGGCGTCCGCATCGCCACGCTCGATGATGGCCTCCGCGCTTCGCTTGGTGAAGCCTTCGTTGGCGATATACACGCCGCCGAATGCCTTCTTCAGTTGCGGTCCGAGGCTGTCCGGGCCTTCCGCCTCGCGCGCCGCGATGAACGCGATCTTGCGCTTGCCGAGTTCACGCGCCACGTAGCCGAAGGTCGCTGCGCGGTCGCTGTCGCCCATGGTGTGCGAATCGGCGCGCGGCGCGAGATGCACGCCCACGCGATCCGCGCCCCACACGGCGATGCACTCGTCGACCACTTCGAGCATCAGGCGCGCGCGGTTTTCGATCGGGCCGCCGTACTCGTCGGTGCGCTTGTTGGTGCTGTCCTGCAGGAACTGGTCGAGCAGATAACCGTTCGCGCCGTGCACCTCCACGCCGTCGAAGCCCGCGCGCTTCGCGTTCTCCGCGCCCTTGCGATAAGCCGCGACCACGCCAGCGATTTCATCCAGTTCCAGTGCGCGCGGCGTGACGTACGGACGCTGCGGACGCACGAGGCTCACGTGCCCTTGTGCTGCGATTGCGCTCGGCGCGACCGGCAGTTCGCCGTTCAGGAAGATGGGGTCCGAAATGCGCCCCACGTGCCACAGTTGCAGGAAGATCTTGCCGCCCGCTTCGTGCACGGCGCGCGTGACGAGCTTCCAGCCTTCGACTTGCTCGTCCGACCAGATGCCGGGGGTATCGGCATAACCGACGCCCTGTGGCGTGACGGAAGTCGCTTCGCTGAGAATGAGACCGGCCGATGCGCGATCGGCGTAGTACTGCGCCATCATGGCGTTCGGCACGCGTTCGACGCCTGCGCGCTGGCGCGTGAGCGGCGCCATGACAATGCGGTTCTTGAGCGTGATTGCGCCTACCTGAAGCGGATCGAAAAGAGTCGGCATAACGATAAGATATGCTAATTGAATTGAAATGATGCTGTCACCTAAAAGGCATCCGGACGCTCAAAGATTCCCGATGGAATCGCGAAACGCCTGAATGACCGCTTCGTCGCGCTTGAAGAACACCCACTGCCCTACGCGCTTGGTGGTGACGAGCCCCGCTTTATGCAAAGTGGCAAGATGCGCGGAAACGGTGGACTGCGACATGCCGCAGCGCCCATCGATCTGGCCCGCGCAGACGCCATGCGACAGCGGCAGTTCCTGATTGGGGAAATGTCGCTCCGGCTCCTTCAGCCACTCCAGAATCTCGCGGCGAAGGGGGTTGGCAAGGGCCTTGTGAATTGCGTCGATGTCCATTTCGTTGCTCGTGTGCCTGACGGCCGGCCCATGCGGCGGTGAGCACGCGCGTTCCGAATCGTCTTGAGGCGAAGTATATATCGTTAATTTGCGATATGCAAGATCGCGCGTCGGCGGAGACGAGGAGAGACGACATCACGTGTATGCATAGTCACGACTATCGTTTCTTAAATCGATACATACAGGGCGAAACATAATAAGCAATCCATACATTCATGCGCCGCGCCGATTCGTCGGCTCTTTATAGAAGCGCCGTAAAGCTATGCCTTCGTCCGTGATCCCCACCAAATTTTCTATAGCGTTTTGGATCGTCTTCGTTTATTACTGGACTCATCGACACGTCGCGCCTGACGGTTGAGAGCCGACGTTTCGGGCGCTTTGCACCGTTACGATCGGAGTCCGCTAACACATCACAAGTATCAGGCTCGCGCTCATTGACGTCGCTTGGCCGTTCGGTTGTATGCGATGACGTCGCTCGGGAAGCCGAGGCTTCACGGCACGCCGTCGTTTAGCACGCAGTCGCCAATTGCATCGCGCGAGCATGCCGTGGCGAGCACGCGTCAGCGCGTTCGCTCCCGACTATCGGCCATCCCAGGGGGGAGGCGCTCATGGCGTTCATGTGCAAACAGATGCTCGACTGCAAGCGGTTCCACGAACTGCCGCGCCGGATGCTCGCACTGCGCTTGCGTTGCTCTGCCTCCATCGTGCTGTTCTCGCTCGCGGCGTGCAACAAGCCGCCTCCCGAAGCGCCACGGCCAGCCGTCGATGTCACCGTCGTCACCGTCACGTCGAAGTCAACGCCAGTTGATTTCGAGTTCACCGCGCAGACGCAGAGTTCGCGCGAAGTAGAAATACGCGCGCGCGTCGACGGCTTCCTCGAGAAGCGCATGTACACCGAAGGCGCGCTGGTGGAAGCCGGACAGGTGATGTTCCTCATGGACAAGCGCCCGTTCGAGGCCGCGTTGCAAACGGCCAAGGGCGCACTCGCGCAGCAGCAGGCGCGGCTCTTCGTCACGAAACAGAATCTCGCGCGCGTGGTGCCTCTCGCCGCGATGAACGCGTTGAGCAAGAAGGATCTCGACGACGCCACCGGTAATGAAAAGCAGGCCGAGGCCGCCGTCATCGCCGCGCAGGGCGAAGTGCAGACCGCGCAACTCAACCTGAGCTATACGACGATCCGTTCGCCGCTCAAGGGCTTGTCGAGTTTTGCGCGCGTGCAGGAAGGCAGCTACGTCACGCCGACGCAATCGGGCCTGCTCACCTACATCTATCAACTCGATCCTATGTGGGTGAACTTCAGCATCTCGGAGAACGAGTTGTTGAAATGGCGCGAGGAGATTCGCAAAGACGAACTGCACTTCCCGCCCGGCAACAAGTTCGACGTGACCGTCATTCAGGCAGACGGATCTGTCTACCCGCAAACCGGCCACATCGACTTCACGAATCCGGCATTCAGCACGGAGACGGGCACGTTCCTCGTGCGCGCGGTGTTCGCGAATCCGCGCGGCACGCTGCGCCCCGGCCAGTTCGTGAAGGCGCGCGTGGCGGGCGCGGTGCGCCCCAACGCGATTCTGGTGCCGCAGCGCGCGATTCTGCAGGGCGCGAAAAGTCATTTCGTCTGGGTGCTCGATGATCAATCCAAGCCGCGTCAGCGCGTGGTCGAAGTGGGCGAATGGCATGGCGACGACTGGTTCGTGACGAGCGGCCTGAAGGCGGGCGAGCGCGTGATCGTGGACGGCGCCGTGCGCGTCGGAGCCGATTCTCAAGTGCGCGTGGTGAGCGCACCGACGCCGGGCGAGGCACCCGCAACAGCGCCAGCCGCGACGTCCGCTCCCGGCGCGCAGGCGTCCCTGACCCAAACGAAAAACGAAGGCGGCGGCAACAACGAGAAGTGATGTGACAAGCCGACTACCGGAAGCATCGAAAGCATCGGAAGCACGTCGCGCGGAAGAGGCCAATGAACATCTCACATTTCTGCATTGACCGCCCGATTTTTGCCTCGGTCATTTCCATCGTCATCACGCTGGGCGGCGCGCTCGCGATGCTCGCGCTGCCGACCGCGCAGTATCCCGACATCACGCCGCCGCAAATCACCATCTCCGCCAGCTATCCGGGCGCGAGCGCCGATGTCGTCGCGAACAACGTGGCCGCGCCGATCGAGCAGCAAGTCAATGGCGCCGACCGGATGATCTATATGAGTTCGTCGAGTTCGTCGACGGGCAACCTGACCATCAACGCGTACTTCGAGATCGGCACGAACCCGGAGCTGGCGCAAGTGGACGTGCAGAACCGCGTCAACCTCGCGCTGCCGCAACTGCCGCAGTCGGTGACGGCGCAAGGCGTGCAGGTGCAGAAGAAATCGCAGGCGTTCATGATGGTGATCGCCATCTATTCGCCCGACGAGCGTTATGACGCAACCTATATCGCCAACTACGCGAACGTCTACGTGCTGGATGCGCTCAAGCGCATCCCCGGCGCGAATCAGGCGAGCATCTTCGGCACGCCCGATTACGCCATGCGCATCTGGCTCAAGCCCGACCGCATGGCGCAACTCGGCGTCACGGCGGCCGATGTGCAGACAGCCGTCGCCAATCAGAACCAACAGTTCGCGGTGGGACGTCTCGGGCAATCGCCGACGGGCGCACCCGTCGAGCAATCGTTCGCGGTGACGACATCGGGGCGGCTCACGGAGCCGTCGCAATTCGAGAACATCATCATTCGCGCGGAGTCGGGCGGCGCGGCCATCGTGCGTCTGAAGGACGTGGGCCGCGCGGAGCTCGGCCAGAAAGACTATTCCATTCGCAGCCGCTTTCAGGGCAAGTCGGCGACCGTGCTCGCGGTCTATCAGCAGCCGGGCGCGAACGCGCTCGACGTCTCGAAGCAAGTGCGCGCGCGTCTCGCCGAGATGAAGAAGTCGTTCCCGGAAGGCATCGACTACCAGATTGCGATGGATACGACCGAGTTCACGCGCGCGTCCATCTCCGATGTCGTGCACACGTTCTTCGAAGCGGTCGTGCTCGTGGTGATCGTCGTGTTCGTGTTTCTGCAAAGTCTGCGCGCGACGCTGATTCCGGTGCTCGCGGTGCCGGTGTCCATCGTCGGCACGTTCATGGGCATGTCGGCGCTCGGCTTCTCGATCAACATGCTGACTCTCTTCGGCATGGTGCTGGCTATCGGCATTGTGGTCGACGATGCGATCGTCGTGATAGAAAACGTCGAGCGCAACATGACGGTGCACAAGCTCGATCCGAAGGCCGCAGCGAAACTCGCGATGGACGAAGTGGCCGGCCCTGTGGTGGCCATCGTGCTCGTGCTGTGCGCCGTGTTCGTGCCGGTGGCGTTTCTCGGCGGCATCACGGGGCAAATGTACAAGCAGTTCGCCATTACCATCGCGATATCGGTCATCATCTCGGGCATCGTCGCGCTGACCTTGTCGCCTGCCCTCGCCTCGCTGCTGCTGAAGCCGGGGCATCACGAGAAGAAAGGCTTCTTCCGCTGGTTCGACCGCCAGTTTGCGCGCATGACGGCGGGCTACACGAGCGTCGTGCGGCTCGTCATCAAACGCTTCGTGATCGCGTTGCTGCTGTTCGCCGGAATGATCGCGCTGGCTGTCGTCATGATGCGCGACATTCCCACTGCGTTCCTGCCGCCGGAAGATCAAGGCTATCTGCTGGGCGCGGTCATCATGCCGGACGCGGCGTCTCTGGATAGAACGGGACAAGTCTCAGACCGCGTCACCGAGTACTTCATGAAGCAGCCGGCCGTCGGCAGCATCACGACGGTCGACGGCTTCAGTCTTCTCGACAGCCAGAACAAGAACAACGCTTCAACATTCTTCGTGGGCTTCAAGAGCTTCGAAGAGCGATACACGTCCGCGAACATCCGCACGCAAAATGCGCGCTCCGTGCTGGTCAATGCTTACAAGTCGCTCTCGCAGATCAGGGAAGGCATCGTGGTGCCGCTCAATCCGCCGTCGATACCCGGCCTCGGCACCACGGGCGGCACCGAGATGTGGATTCAGAGCAAGGGCGATGCGCCCACCGCGCAATTCGCGGCGATCGTCGAGGACTTCGTGGCGAAGGCCAAGCGCCGGCCCGAGCTGACCGGCGTGACGTCCACCTTCAACGCGTCTTCGCAGCAATTGCTCGCCGACGTGGATCGCGACAAGGCGGAGACGCTCGGCGTGCCCGTCGAAGACGTGTATAGCGCGATGCAGACGATGTTCGGCTCGCTCTATGTGTCGCAATTCAACCGCTCTAGCCGCCTCTGGCAAGTGATCTTGCAGGCCGAGCCTTCGTATCGGCTGCGGCCCGACGATCTCACGCAGATCTTCGTGAAGAGCAAGAGCGGCAGCATGGTGCCGCTCAAGTCGGTGGTCAATACGCGCTACGTCACGGGGCCCGATCTCATCACGCGCTTCAACAACTTCCCGGCAGTCAAGATCACCGCGAACGCCGCGCCCGGTTATGCGTCCGGTCAGGTCATTCAGGCGCTGGAAGAAGTGGCAGCGGGCTTGCCGTCCGATTACGGCATTGCGTGGAGCGGCGAGGCGTTCGAAGCGAAGCAGTCGGGCAGTTCGTCGGCACTCGTTTTCATATTCGGGCTCGTGATGGTGTTCCTGATTCTCGCCGCACAGTACGAGAAGTGGAGCCTGCCGTTCGGCGTCCTGATGGCCGTGCCGTTCGCCATCTTCGGCGCGCTGCTCGCCATTCTGCTGCGCGGGCTCAACAACGACGTGTATTTCCAGATCGGCCTCACGATGCTCGTCGCGCTGGCCGCCAAGAACGCGATTCTCATCTTCGAGTTCGCCGTGATGAACCGCGAGTCCGGCAAATCCGTGTTCGATGCCACGATGACCGCCGCCGAAGAACGTCTGCGGCCGATCGTCATGACATCGCTCGCGTTCATTCTCGGCTGCGTGCCGCTCGCCATCGCGACGGGCGCATCGGCGAACAGCCGGCATTCCATCGGCACCGGCGTGATCGGCGGGATGCTGGGCGCAACGGTCATCGCCGTGTTCTTCATTCCGATGTTCTTCTACGTGCTCGAAACGATGTCCTCGCGTTCGAGCAAGAAGAGCGGACACGCCCCGCCCGCTTCGGATGCGGCGCCAACTCACGGCGCATCGGGCGGCGGCGCCGACGCGCGGCCTTCCGCTCCCAACGAGGGGAACTGACATGCGGCGCGCCCGGCTCTTTCTTTCGCTTGCGGGTCTCGTCGGCGTCGTGTCGCTGAACGGCTGTTTGCTCGGGCCGAACTATTCGCGCGAGCCCGTGCCGACGCCCGCGACCTTTCGCTTCGCCGCCGCCGAAGTCGCCGACACCGCGAACACCGAATGGTGGAAGCAATTCCAGGACCCCGTTCTCGACGACCTCATTGCCACCGCGCTCGCGAACAACAAGGACGTGAAGATAGCGGCGGCGCGCGTCGAACAGTTCATGGGCCAGTTCGTCACGACGCGCTCGGCGCTCTTCCCCCAAGTCTCGGCAGGCGCGACGGCGGCACGGCAGCGTATTTCGAGGGCAGGACCGCAGCCTACGCTGCCGGGCGTCGGACCGGTCTTCAACGACTTCGAGCTTTCGGTGTCCGCGGCGTGGGAGATCGATGTCTTCGGCCGCATCCGCAGGCTGACGGAAGCGGCGCGCGCGAATCTGCTGTCGAGCGAGGAAGCCCGCCGCGCGACGATCCTGTCCCTCGTAGCGTCGGTCGCGTCGTCGTATCTGAATCTGCGCAGCCTCGATCAGCAGCTTGCCATTGCGAAAGCGACGACCGAGAGCCGCGCGGAATCGGTCCACGTGTTCACGCTGCGCTTCGAAGGCGGCGAAGTTTCGCAGCTGGAACTGGCGCAAAGTCAGTCGGAGTACGAGGCTTCTCTCGCGACCATTCCGCAGCTCGAAACGCAGATCGCGCAACAGGAAGACGCGCTTGCCATCCTCCTCGGCGACAACCCGCGGCCGATCGTGCGCGGCCGCGAACTCGGCGCGCTCGCCACGCCCGTGATTCCGGCGGGACTGCCTTCCGATCTGCTCGAACGCCGCCCCGACCTGCTGCAGGCCGAGCAGGACCTGATCGCAGCGAATGCGCTCATCGGCGCGGCGCGGGCGCTGTATTTCCCGCAGATCTCGATCACCGGCTTTTTCGGCACGGCGAGCGGGCAGTTCTCGTCGCTCTTCACCGGGCCGTCGCGCGTGTGGTCGTTCGCGGGCGCGGTGACGCAGCCCATCTTCACGGCGGGCAACATCTCCGGTCAGGTGCAGACGGCCGAAGCGCAACAGCGGGCTGCGCTGCTGTCGTATCAGAAAGCCATTCAGGTCGCCTTTCAGGAAGTCGACGACGCGCTCATCGCCTCCGAGAAGCTGCACACGCAGCTCGAAGTGCAAGGCCGCCAGGTCACGGCGCTCGCCACGTATGCGCGGCTTGCGCGGGCGCGCTACGAGGGCGGCTATACGAGCTACATCGAAGTGCTCGATGCCGAGCGCAGTCTCTTCGACGCGCAACTCGCGCAGACGCAGACGCAGGCGGCCGCGCTCACGTCGTTCGTCACGCTGTACAAGGTGATGGGCGGCGGCTGGGTCGTCGAGGCGGACAAGATGACCGGACAGGCGAGCGCGCGCCCGAACGCTCCGGCCGGGACAGCTCAGGCGCTGCAATGAGCACGCTGCCATCCGCGCCGGCCGCCTCGCGCGGCGCCCGTCCGCTGATCGCGTGCCACGAATGCGATCTCATTCAGCGGGAGAACCCGGTGCCGCCCGGCGGCGCGCTGACCTGCTGCCGATGCGGCGCCGTGCTCTACCGGCGCCGCCGAAAGGGTTTCGACCGCGCGCTCGCCTACGCGCTCACGGCCTCGGTGCTGTGGATCGTCTCGAACGCGTTTCCGATCGTGGGTCTATCGGTGAGCGGCTCGCTCGTGCAGACCACGCTCATGGGCGCGGCGCGCGTGCTGTATCGCGACGGCATGTGGCCGCTCGCCGGGCTCGTCTTCTTCACGACGGTTCTCATGCCCGGCTTGCAGGCGCTCGGCATGGTGTGGCTGCTGCTGCCGCTGCACCTGAATCGCAGGCCGTGGCGCGCGTATGCCGTGTTTCGCCTGCTGCGGGTCGCGCGTGAATGGGGCATGACCGAAGTGCTGATGCTCGGCCTCCTCGTCGCCGTCGTGAAGCTCGCGCACATCGCGTCGGTGGTGACGGGTCCGTCGCTGTGGTCGCTCGCGGCGTTGATGCTGCTGCTCGTCGCGGCATCGTCGGCATTCGACGAGCGGGCCATGTGGGCCCGCATCGAAGGCGCGCCGCCCGGCATGCCGCCCGACACGCCGCTGCGGGGCGCGACCGCCGCCGCGAACGGCATCTTCGTCTGCCACGACTGCGGCCTGTGCACGCGCGGCGCGCGCCGCCACGCTCACCTGTGCTGTCCGCGCTGCGGCGCCCGCGTGCATCTGCGCAAGCCCGCCAGCCTGTCGCGCACATGGGCTTACCTGAGCGCGGCGGCGATCCTTTACATCCCCGCCAACACGCTGCCGGTGATGAACACGAGCTCGCTCTTCGGCGCGCAGAAGGACACGATTCTGAGCGGCGTCGCATATCTGTGGCAGTCCGGATCGTGGCCGCTCGCGATCATCGTGTTCATTGCGAGCATCGCGGTGCCCATGCTCAAGATACTCGCCATCGGCTATCTCGCCGCGAGCGCCAACCTGCGCATGACCCAGCGCAACGAGCAGCGCGCCCGCATCTACCGGATCGTCGAACTGGTGGGCCGCTGGTCGATGCTCGATATCTACGTGATCGCGGTGCTCGTCGCGCTCGTGCAGTTCAGCGCGGTGGCGACCATCGAGGCCGGGCCCGCGTCGATTGCGTTCGGCGCGGTCGTCGTGCTGACCATGCTCGCCGCCATGTCGTTCGACCCGCGCCTCATCTGGGACACCGCGACGCCACACAAGGAGGCACGATGAGCACGCCGGACGAAACGCCCGACGCCGAGGTGGTGCCCAGACGCCGCTGGCGCATTCCGTGGGTGTGGATCGTGCCGGCCATCGCGGTGGCGATCGGCATCTGGCTCGCGGCGCAAGCCGTGCTCGCAAAAGGGCCGACCGTCACCATCAGCTTCAGAACCGGCGAAGGGCTCGAAGCGGGCAAGACGAAGATCAAGTTCAAGGACGTCGAAATCGGGCTCGTCAAGTCGGTGGCGCTCTCGAACGACTATTCGCGCGTCGTCGCCACGGCGGAGCTGACCCGCGATGCGAGCAAGATGCTCGTCGACGACACGCGCTTCTGGGTCGTGCGGCCCCGCGTGGCGGGCGGCTCGGTCTCGGGCATCAGCACGCTGCTTTCAGGCGCGTATATCGGCATGGACATCGGCCGCACGAAGCGCGAGCGGCGCGACTACGTGGGCCTCGAAACGCCGCCTGTCTTCTCGAACGACGTTCCCGGGCGGCAGTTCATCCTGAAAGCGGCCGATCTCGGCTCCATCGATGTCGGCGCGCCGATCTACTTCCGTCGCCTGCAAGTGGGCCAGGTGACATCGTTCGAGCTGGACCCGGACGGCAGCGGCGTCACCCTGCGCGTCTTCGTGAACGCGCCCTACGACCGCTATGTGAACGCGGACTCGCGCTTCTGGCAGGCAAGCGGCATCGACCTCACGCTCGGCACCGACGGGCTCAAGCTCAACACGCAGTCTCTGGTTTCGATGGTGATCGGCGGCCTCGCGTTCGAGACGCCCGCAGCGTCCCTCGCCTGGGCCGAGGCGCCCGCGAACACGACGTTCTCGCTCTTTGCGACGCGCGCCGACGCGCTGCGCGTGCAGGAGCGCATCGTCGAGACGTACGCGTTCGACTTTCACGACTCGGTGCGCGGGCTCGCGGTCGGCGCGCCCGTGGACTTCCGGGGCATCACCATCGGCGAGGTATCGGCCATCTATACGAGCTTCGATCCGGCGACGCGGCGGATCAGCATCCCCGTCGAAGTGAGGCTCTATCCGGAGCGGTTCACGTCGCGTTTCGCCAACGGCGCGACGGGCGGCCGGTTGGTGAGCGACCCGCGTGCGCTGGCGGAACTGCTCGTCGCTCGCGGCTTACGCGGACAGTTGCGAACGGGCAGCCTGCTCACCGGACAACTGTACGTGGCGCTCGACTTTTTCCCGACTGCGAAGAAGGCGAGCATCGACTGGAGCCGCACGCCGCCGCTCATGCCCACGACGCCGAGCGGCCTCGCGTCGTTGCAGGATTCGGTCAACCGCATCATGACGCGCGTCGACAAGCTGCCGATCGAGGAACTCACGGCAAGCGCGAAGCAGACTCTCGACAACACGAGCCAGCTGATGAGCAACCTGAACACGCAGATCGTCCCGCAAGCCGCGACGACGCTTGCCGCCGCCCGCGCCGCGCTCGATGCCGCGCATTCCACGCTCATGCCCGATTCCGGCTTGCAGCAGGACACGGCCGAAGCGGTCCGCGAACTGACGCGCACGGCGGCCTCGTTCCGCAGTCTCGCGGACTATCTCCAGGAGCATCCCGAAGCGCTGCTGCGCGGCAAGCCGGAGGACAAGAAGTGATGCGCGCCGCTCTCGTGTCCGTCGTTTTTTTCGCCGCAATCTGCGCCGGCTGCGCGTCGCCGCGCGCGAGCTTCTACCGGCTGAGCGCGGAACCGTCGCTTACCGCGACGACCCGTTTCGAACCGGGCCGGCCGCTGATCGTCGGCCCGGTGACGGTGCCGGAACTGGTCGATCGTCCGCAGATCGTCACGCGCGATTCGGCCAATCAGGTCACGCTCAACGAATACGCGCGCTGGGGCGCGCCGCTCAAGAGCAGCATCGCCGATGCCATCGCCGGGGATCTCACGCTGTTGCTCGGCTCCGACCGCGTGGCGGTGGCGTCGCGCGCGGTGGCGGACTCGCAGGCGTGGCGCGTGCGCGTCGATATCCAGCAGTTCGAATCCGTTCCCGGCGAAACGGTCGTGATCGATGCGCACTGGACGGTGCGCAGCCTTGCCGGCGATACGGCGCAAAGCGGCCGCTCGGTCGTGCGCGAACCGGTGACCGGAACCGGCTTCGATGCGCTCGTCGCCGCGCATAGCCGCGCGCTCGCGAGCGTGAGCCGCGACATCGCGGCGGGAATCGGGCGCGGCGCCGGGCCGTGACGCGCGATCTCGCCAGCCCGGCCACGAGTGGATGCGTCGAAGCGTCTCGGCGCTACTGGATCGAATAACCGCGCCCCTGCATACAGGCGGCCCACGCCCGGTAGTAGGTGTCCATCGCGCCCTGGCTTTGCGCCTGCGCGTTTGCCTGCTGCGCGCGCCGGTTCTGCCGGGCTCTCGCGCCGCCCGCCATCGTGCCGGCGGTCGCGCCGATGGCCGCGCCCTTGCCCGCATCGCCCGCGATGGCGCCGACCACCGCGCCGCCCGCCGCTCCGCGCGCCGCGCCGCCCACGCGCTCGCCGCCGCCCACCGCGGGACCGGACGGCGGCGGCGGCGCGGTCGACGCTGTGGCGGGATCGATGCCGGTGTTGCTCTTGGCCCAGCTGTAGCACGCGCCGTCGTCGCTTTGCTGTTGCTGCGGGCTCTGCCCGTGCGACGGATAAGCCATCGGCTTGCTTTGCGCCGCGACGTTCTGCGCCAGCGCGGCGATCACGACGGCACTGACCGCGCGCCCTCTCATTGCATTCATGGTCACTCCTTGTCCTGGTCGACCACGTTCGAGCACGGCGCTAGCGATGCAATCAATCACGCGCTCGGCAATCACAGGGATCGCATGTCGTACGCCATGCGCGAACGGGCACACGTACCCGCTCGTCGCGCGGATACACGAACATTAAAGGCGCTTTGCACCGCTCAGTCCAGCGATGTTTGCGCATCACCACTCGAACGGATGCGGCATGAACGAGGTGTCAACAACATGCGCCATATCTTTCGGTATCCGAAACGAATACGCCGGAGAAAGTTTCGCAAAGAAGCTCACCGGCTGACAGATTTCGACAGCCGAAGTCCAGCGGCCACTTACAATCCCCCTCGTTCGCGACTTCTTCGCTCAACTCCGGCGTCTGGTAATCTGCCCGGTTTCTTCGCCGTCAAAACATAATCGAACCGCTTATGGATACACCCTTCAACGAACGCGGCGTGACGCTCTCGCGCGCCGGCCTTTCCGCTTCCGGACAGATGATTCCGCTGCGCGAATTGCGCGCGGCGCGGGTCGTGAAGATCGAGCGCAAGAAGCCGCTGCCGATCATCATCGCGCTGATCGGACTGGCGGGACTCGGCGCCGGCGTGGCAACCGGTTCGGGCGCAGCGCTCGTGCTCGGCGTGATGATCGTCGTGGTGGGCTATCTGTCGTGGATCACGCAGGACGTGGTCTATCAGCTGATGGTCTCGACGCCCGATGGCGAACGCGAACTGCTGATCACCAAGGATCAGGCGTTCGCGGACCGCGTGGCGGCGCTCGTGGGCGAGGCCGTGGCGAAGCACGCGGCGCGGCCGCAGGCGTGACTTCGGCTGGCCGCACGCTCGCGGCCAGCTTCTTGCCGCAGGTCAGTCGAAGCTCAACGGCTCCACATGCCAGATCTCGCGCGCGTACTCGGCAATCGTGCGGTCCGATGAAAAAATGCCCATTCCGGCGACGTTTTCGATGGCGCTTCTCGTCCACGCGTCCTTGTCGCGGAACTTGAGATCGACCTCGGTCTGCGTCTTGTCGAAGCTCTCGAAGTCGGCGAGCACCATGTAGTGATCGCCCCAGTCCACGAGCGTGTGGAAGATGTCATAGAAGCGATGCGGCTCGTCCGGCGAAAAATGCCCGAGACGAATCTGGTCGAGCGCGAGCTTCAACTCCGGATTTTCTTCATAGATCAGCCGCGGCCGATACCCCGCCGCGCGCAGCGATTCGATTTCGTCGGTCGTATTGCCGAAGATGAAGATGTTCTCGCGCCCGACCGCTTCGCATATCTCGATGTTCGCGCCGTCCAGCGTGCCGATGGTCAGCGCGCCATTGAGCGCGAGCTTCATGTTGCCGGTGCCCGAGGCTTCGGTGCCCGCCATCGAGATCTGCTGTGAAAGATCCGCCGCCGGAATGATGAGTTCCGCGACGCTCACGCCGTAGTTCGGAATGAAGCCGATCTTCAGCCGGTCGCCGACGAGCGGGTCCGCATTCACCTTGCGCGCGACCTCGTTGATGAGCTTGATGATGTTCTTCGCCATCTTGTAGGCCGACGCCGCCTTGCCCGCGAACATCACCACGCGCGGCGTCCAGTCGCGTTCCGGATTCTCGCGAATGCGGTTATAGCGCACGATCACGTACAGAATATTGAGCAACTGCCGCTTGTATTCGTGGATGCGCTTCACCTGCAAGTCGAACAGCGCCTCGGGATTGATGACCGCGTTGGCTTCGCGCCGCGCGCGTTCCACGAGACGCAGCTTGTTGGCGAACTTCGCGTCGTGAAATGCCTTGCGGAACTCGGGATCGTCGCGCCATTCGCGCAGGCGTCCCAGTTCGAAGAGGTCCGTGCGCCAGCGCGGCCCGATGCGCTTGTCGATCAGCGACGACAGCGACGGACTCGCCTGCGCGAGCCAGCGTCGCGGCGTGATGCCGTTCGTCACGTTCGTGAAGCGGTCCGGATACATGCGCGCGAAGTCGGAGAAGATGTTCTGCACCATCAGTTGCGAATGCAGCTTCGAGACGCCGTTCACCTTCTGGCTCGCGACGATGGCGAGATGCGCCATGCGCACGCGGCGCTGGCCGAATTCATCGACGAGCGAGATACGGCGGATCAGTTCGACATCGCGTCCGAACTTCTCCGTGACCTGTTTGAGGAATTGCGCGTTGATCTCGAAGATGATCTCCAGATGCCGCGGCAACAGGCGCGCGAGCATTTCCACATCCCACGTTTCGAGCGCTTCGGGCATCAACGTGTGATTCGTGTACGAGAACATCTGCTGCACGAGCTTCCACGCCTTGTCCCAAGGCACGCGATGCGTATCGACGAGCAGGCGCATCAGTTCGGGAATGGCGAGCACCGGATGCGTGTCGTTCAGATGCACGGCGACCTTTTCCGCGAGCCGGCCGAAATGCGTGTGCGTGCGCTGATAGCGGCGAATCAGGTCCTGCATCGTCGCGGAGACGAAGAAGTATTCCTGGCGCAGACGCAATTCGCGGCCGGCCTGCGTCGAATCGTCGGGATACAGAAGACGCGACACGTGCTCCGACGTGTTCTTCGCTTCCACCGCGCGGCGGTAGTCGCCCTGATTGAACGCGGAGAGATCGAATTCGTCGGTCGCGCGCGCGGACCATAGGCGCAGCGTGTTCGTGGCGGTGGTCGCAAAGCCGGGGATGACCGTGTCGTAGGCCATCGCGTTGACGTGCTCGGTGTCGATCCAGTCGATGCGGTCGTCGTGCTGGACCGTCCGCCCGCCGAAATGCACGGTGTACACCACTTCCGGCCGCGGAAATTCCCACGGATTGCCCGCGCGCAGCCAGTAATCGGGCATTTCGACCTGATTGCCGTCCACGATCGTCTGCCGGAACATGCCGTATTCGTAGCGGATGCCGTAGCCGAAGCCCGGCACGCCGACCGTCGCCATCGAATCCAGAAAGCAGGCCGCGAGCCGCCCGAGACCGCCGTTGCCGAGCGCGGCGTCGGGTTCGAGGTCCTCCAGCGCGGCCAGATCGACGCCGAGACTCGCGAGCGCGTCGCGCACTTCGTCGTGAATGCCGAGCGCGAGCAGCGCGTTGGTGAAGGTGCGGCCGATGAGAAACTCCATCGACAAGTAATAGACGCGCTTCACGTCCTGTTCGTATTGCTGGCGCGTCGTGCGCATCCAGCGGGCGACGAGCCGGTCGCGCACGGCGAGTTCCGCCGCATGCAGCCAGTCGCGCGGCTGCGCGGTCGCCGCGTCCTTGCCAACGCCGTACATCAGGCGGTTCGAGATGGAGCGCCGCAGCGCTTCGACGGTGCTGTTGAGCTGGTCGAATTCCAGGTCGACGGATGTCATCTAAACCTCCGGTGTTTTCAACTTATGCAACGACAGCGACGGGCGCCGCGAGTTCGGCCGGATTTCGCATGACCGACTGATTTCGCGCACAGACGCGCGGACGCGGTCGCCCGAAAAAGGCAGGTTACGCCAGTTTTATTTTTTTTGGTATGACGAGCGGCGCGAAGGTTCCTGCCTTTGTGGCGCAAAAACCCGGTAAATTTTATTTCGGATGCCGAACTATTTAGCTTTCACGACGTGGCGCGCGGCCCGCGATCACGAAGAGCGCGGCCAGCGAAACGGCCAGCAGAATGAAAGAAAGCGCCGACGCGGGCAGATAGTAGCCGCGATTCACCTGCCCGACCACGACGATAGGCACGGTCGCGAAGCCCGGCGGATACACGGTGAGCGTCGCGCCGAGTTCGCCGAGCGACAGCGCGAAGCCGAGCGCGAGGCTCGCGCGCACGGCGGGCAGCAGTTGCGGCAGCACCACGCGCGCGAGCACCATGCGCGGCGGCGCGCCGAGACTCGCGGCGGCTTCGCGCAACGTGGTCAGTTCCGGGCGCAGCGCCGCAGCGGCGCAGCGGTAGCAGAACGGCAGCACGAGCGCGAGCTGCACGAGAATGACGATGGCCGCCGACCCGGACAAATCGACCGGCCGCTTGTGATACGCGATCAGCACCGCGAGCCCCAGCACGACGCTCGGCACGCCGCTGCCCGCCATCGCCACGGCATCGACGAGGGCGCCGAGCGCGCCGAGCCCGCGACGGTCGCGCCCTTCGAGCGCCAGCGCGAGCCACAGGCCGAGCGCGGTGCCGAGCACGGCGACGGCGAAGCCGGTCGTCAGACTCGTCGTGAGCGCGTCGAATTCGCTGGAGCCAAGCCGGGCGAACCAGCGCGCGCTGAAGCCGTCAGGAAGAATCGTGCCCGACCAGTGCGACGCCACGCTCGACAGCGCGACCACGATCACCGGCAACACGAAGAGCCAGAAGCAGACGAGCGCGACGAGACACATCGCCGCCATGCGCAACAGCGAGACCCGTTTGAACGATGCCGAAAGCTGCATGTCAATGCCCCTTCGTGCGCGCATCGACGCGGCGGTACAGCGCGTAAAGCGACAGCGACATCAGCAGCATGACGACCGAGCCCGCCGCCGCCGCGCGCAGGTCGAGATCGACGGTAGCGGCGCTGTAGATCGCGATGGGCAAGGTAATCAGATGCGCGCTGCCGAGCACGAGCAAAATGCCGAATTCGTTCAACGTCAGCAGGAAGCACAGAATGGTCCCCGCCGCGATGCCCGGCCACGCGATCGGCAGCACCACTTTCGTCGCGACCATCCAGCCATCCGCGCCCAGGCTTTTCGCGGCTTCGACGAGACGCATGTCGAGCGTGGCGTAGGAAGCAAGCGTCGGACGCACGACGAACGGCGCATAGAACACCACTTCCGCCAGAATCACGCCGCCGATGCCGAATAGGAAATCGAGCGGCGGCGCTTCCAGCGACAACATGCGCTGCAATCCGATGCTCACCGCGCCCTGCGATCCGTACAGAAAAATCAGCGTGAACGCGACGAGAAACGACGGAAACGCGACGAAGAGTTCGAGAAAGCGCGTGAGCAGCTTCGCGCCGGGAAACGGCCGGAAGAACAGCATCGAAGCCAGCGCGACGCCGAGCAGCGAGGCAATCGTCGCGCTCGCGAAGAGCACGCCGAAGGTCGTGCCGATCACGCCGCGCGTCTCCGGGTTGCCGAAGAACGCGGTGTACGCATCGAACGTGAGGCCGTGCGGACCCGTTGCACTCAGCCACACGAGGCGCGCGAGCGGATACACGACGAGCGGCCCGAGCACGAACACAAGGATGAAAAGCAACTGCCACTGCGCGCGCTTTTCTCGACGCCGCGCCGCCGCCCGATGCGCGGCGAAGCCGCTCTCGTTCGCTGGCGTTTGCGCGACGCTGTCAGGGACGAACAAGGACGACATCGTCAGCCTCGAATCGAAGAGAAACGCGCGCGCCTTTTTCGGGCATGCGGGCGTGGCCGCGCTGCATCGTGACGAGCACGGGCTCGCCGGGCAGCGCATCGAGCGCGACGGCAATCGACAGCGCCGCGCCGTACCAGTCCACCGATGCAATCGTGCCGTGCAGCGCGCCTTCGCCGAGCGGCGCAATCGCGAAACGCTCGGGACGGATGCACGCAAGACGCTCGCGCTCGTCGTGACGCGCATCGCCGACCGGATACACCACGCGCGGCGGCAGCAGATTCGCCGCGCCGAGATAGCGCGCCACGAAGCCGTCGTTGGGCGCATCGTAAAGCTCGCGCGGCGAGCCGAGTTGCGCGATGCGGCCATCGCGCATCAGAAGCGTGCGATCGGACAGCACGAGGGCGTCGTCCTGATCGTGCGTCACGCAGACGATGGTCAGGTTCGGCAGACGCTCGTGCAGCGCCTTGAGTTCGCTGCGCACGGACGCGCGCAGGTTCGCGTCGAGCGCGGAGAGCGGTTCGTCGAGCAAGAGCACGTCCGGCTCGATGACGAGCGCGCGCGCCAGCGCCACGCGCTGCTGCATGCCGCCGGAAAGCTGCGCGGGCATCACGTGGCCGGCATCGGCGAGCTGCACGAGCTTGAGCGCATCGGCGACGCGGCGCGCGATTTCCGCCGCTTTCAGCTTGCGCGCGCGCAACCCGAAGGCGACGTTATCGAACACGGACAGATGCGGAAAGAGCGCGTAGTTCTGAAACAGCAGGCCCAGGTTGCGGCGATGCGCCGCCACGTGCGTCAAATCGCGCCCGGCGATGCTGAGCGTGCCCGCGAGCGCGTCCGCGTTGACGAATCCCGCGATAAAGCGCAAAAGCGTGGTCTTGCCGCAGCCGCTTCGGCCAAGCACGGTCAGGAACTCGCCGCGCTCGATATCGAGAGTGAGATCGTCGAGCACCGTGCGCGCGCCGAAGCGCACGGTCAGACGCTCGATGCGCACGCCGGACGTCGCGGCGAGCGAGCGTTCCTCGCGCGCGGCCGGCGACAGTGCAAGCGTGCTCACGACTTGGGCTTCACGACTTCTGTCTGCTTGCCCGAATTGCCGATGACTTCGTTCTTCCATCGGTCGGTCCAGCCGGCCTTCTTCTGCATCACTTGGTTCCAGTCCACCGGAATCAGCCTGACGCCGGAAATGGCCTGCTTGACCGTGTCGCCGTTCTTGCCCGCGAGCGGCACGTCGGTGCGCGCCGGGATGCCGTAGATGTCCGGCACTTTCGCCTGCACGTCGGCCGACATCAGGTAGTCGATCAGCTTCTTGCCTTCCGCCTGATTCGGCCCGCCCTTGATGAGACCGATGGCGTACGGAAGCTGGAACGTGGTCGGCGCTTCGCCCGCGGCGTGCGAGAGGAACAGCGGCTTGATCGACAAACCGCCGTTCGCGGCGTCGTCGAGATCCATTTGCAGGTCGCCGTTCGCGAACGCGATTTCGTTACGCGAAAGCAGCACGTCGAGATAGCCCGTGCCCTTCGTGTGGAACTTGGCGCTTTGTTCGAGCGACTTCAGGTAGTCGAATGCCTTGTCCTCGCCCATCAGCGCGGACGTCAGGATGATGACCGCCATGCCGTCGCCGGCGGTCGCCGGATTCGAATACGCCACCTTGCCCGCGTAGCTCGGATGCAGAAGGTCCGCGAACGTCTTCGGCGCGGTCTTCGTGACTTCCGGATTGATCGCGAAAGAGAAGTAGTTGTTCACGAACGTGGCCCACGCGCCATCCGGCGCCTTGGCGATGGCCGGCACGTTCTTGTAGTTCACGCTCTGATAGTTCTGCAGAAGCCCGCTTTGCGCGGCCTGCTGGATGAACGGCGGCAGCGTGACGATGACATCGGCCTTCGGCGAGTCCTTCTCGACGGTCGCGCGGTTCACCACTTCGCCGCTGCCCGCCGTCACGATATTCACCTTCACGCCTTCTTTCTTCTCGAAGGCGGGCAGCACGTCCTTATAGAGATTTTCGAGGCCGTCGGCGGTGTATAGCACGAGCGCGTCGGCGGCGAGCGCGGGCGTCGCCGCGAATGAAGCCAGTGCAGCCAGTGCAATCGATGCGCACGCGCCGGACAGCAGCCGGCGCGCGAAGGATGAATCGCGGGTCATGTAGGGTCTCGTGGCTGGATGACAGAGGACGGTAGTGGCGAAGCATTGCAGAGCTCTGTGACATCGGCGTGACTGCGCGGCGCTGTCATGTGCGCCTTCGGCTGTGCACGGTTGAACAAGACGGCACGCGCAAATACGTCGATACTGCTGCCTTTTTGGTCTGCCTTTTTGGTCTGCCACACTCGCTCATGCTCTCCTTGCTCATTGCGCCCGTATTCGTGTTTCTCTGGTCGACGGGCTTTATCGTCGCGCGGGCGATCACGCCCTACGTCGATCCGAATCTGTATCTGCTCGCGCGCTTTAGCGGCACGACGCTGCTGTTCGTCGTGCTGGCGCTCGCTGCCCGCGTGGCATGGCCGAATGCACGCGATGCCGCGCGGCATCTGTTCGCGGGCGCGCTGCTGCAAGGCGTGTATCTGGGCGCGGGCTACTGGGCGGTGGCGCAAGGTCTGGGCGTCGGCGTCATGGCGCTGCTGGGCGCGCTTCAGCCGCTTCTGACGGCCGCCATCGCGGCGCGTGTATTCGGCGAGCGGCTTTCGGCGCGATCGTGGAGCGGGCTGCTCGTGGGTCTCGCGGGCGTCGCGCTCGTTCTCGCGCCGAAGCTCGCGCAAAGCGGCGCGCCAGCGGCGCATAGCGCGAACGCCGCGCCGCAATGGCTCGTCGTGACGATCGCGGTGGTTTCCGTTTTCGCGATCACCGCGGGCACGCTGTATCAGAAGACATCGCTCGCGAGCGCCGATATCCGCAGCGCGAGCGCCTTGCAGAACGCGGGCGCGACCATCGTCGCGGCGGTGCTCGCTCTGTCGCTCGGCGAACACCGCTTCATTCCGACGATGACGACGTGGGCGTGCATCGCGTGGGGCGTGCTGATGCTCTCGGGCGTTGCGACGACGCTGCTCGTATGGATGGTCCGGCGCGGCGATGCGTCGCGCGCGACGGCCCTGCTCTTTCTCGCGCCGCCGCTCGCCGCGCTGATGAGCTACCTCGCGTTCGGCGAGACGCTCGGCGCGCTGCAATTGGCGGGGTTCGCCGTGGCGTTGGCGGGCGTGGTGCTCGCGCGGTCGAAGTAGCGTTCGCCGCGTTCAGTCGACGGAATTCGCGCCCACGGGCGTGCGCGCCCGCGCTGCCTTGCCGGGTCCGGGCGACCACGCGGGCCGCGCCTTCACGCCGCTATCCACGACGACGAGGTAATGTCCCGCCCACGGCGTCGTCTGCCGCGTGGGCTTCAGCACCCACATTGATTCCCCTTCGGCCGCGCGCGCTTCGTACTGCGCATCGAGGATGCCGTGGTGATCGAAGAACGTATTGAGCGTCGACGGAATGCGCACGCAGCCTTTTGAATGCCGCATGCCAAGAAGCGGCTCGAGCTTGTCGGGATCGGTGGCGTGCATCTGGAAGCGCATCGGCGAGACGCCGCCTTTGCCCCAGCCGCGTTCGCCATCGGCCCAGCCGAAGTCGTAGATGCGCATGTCGCGCGCCCCGTAGCCGCGAATTTTGAATTCGTTTTCCGTGCCCTCCGCGCGAAAGTCCATGTTGCCCGGCACGTGCTGGAATACGCCGAGCGGCGTCAGGAAGTGGTCGTATGTGCCGGGCCGTCCGGTCGATACCGGCGATGCCCCGATCATCGACCAGGCATCGCCCGGCTTCGCGCGAAAGTAGACGAAGAGCGCCTGCACGTTCTCGCTGCGATCGACGAGCACGACGAATTCGTTCGCGAGATCGCCGTGGCCGTGTTCGTCGAGCGTGTGCTGCAGGAGGCGGCCATAGGTCTGCTGTGCGGCGAGCGGCACGTTCAGGCGGCGATCGACTTCTTTCGCGAACGTCTGACGCATTGCGTAGGCGCCCGTCGCGGGCAGGCCGGTGCGCTGCGCGACGTTCGGCTCGGGCGGCTCGGGCGGTAGCGGAACCTCGGGCGCGGCGGCTTCGGATGCGGCGGAGGCGGCTTCGGCGGCTGATGCCGCAGAGGCTGCGGATGCTTCGCTCGCTGGTGATGCTTCGCTTGCCGCAGATGCACCCGATGCTGCTAACGCCGCCGACGCTTCTTGCGGTGTCACTGGCACTGGCATCGCAGGCAACGCGCGGGGCGGCGCGCTCGCCGGCTGCGGTGCGCTCGCGCTGCGCAGAAGAGGCGGCGCGGGCGGTACGGGCGCAGGCGCGACGCGCCCCTGCACGACCGTCGCCGACGACGCCGGTTCTCCGCTAGCTTGCGGCATGCAGGCGAACAGTGCGGCCAACGCCGCGACCCCGGTGATTCGTGCGCCCATTGGCGTCTCGTTGTTTTCTTCGTCCTGCATTGAATGATCCGCTTGAGTCTCGACTACGGACGGCTTACACGACCGACTGTTTCGGGGAACAAGCCCATCAAAAAAAGCCGGTGGCTGCGATGAAACCGGCTCGGCCGTAATGTTCCGTTCGTCGCAAATGGCACAGCAAGGTCTGTTCCGGACGCGGGGAGTAGCGAACGGCAGTTTTGCAAACCAGAACGACGATCAATCATATGGCGATCGCTAGCTGCAGCCCCCTCTATTTCGGCAAAGCCACACAAAGCCGAGACGCTTTCCGTAGGCCAAGCATTCAGCCACTCTTCGGATTCGACGAAGTCCTTTCCTTTGACACGATACCTTGCTTTGAAACCCGTATCTCGCGGCGCCTGCATCATCATCGGCTTGCAATGTGATGCGCCCAAATACACGCGACACAAAAAGGAACGCCGAGTTTGCCGCGTCCGCCTGCTGATTACCATTTATCCTGTCGTGCGACTTCATGCCCGCCGACGCATCTCCTTCGCTTGGCTCCAGTCCTTAGGGACTGTGAAGATAGTGCGTTACGTTCAGTTCGAAGAAGGGAACTCTAGAGAGATCGCGCCGGGAAATGATCGTTGCCTCGGTTCCCATAGAAACATAGTAGTCGGCACCATCTCGACCCGTGAAATTACCGATGCTTGTTTCCCAAACGCAGCAAGCACGCTTGAGTCGGCTAACGTGCGCCAGTCGGACGAGCCAATCTTCGACGTTCAGAACATCTTTTCCCTGCACCCGATATTGCGCCTTCAGGTTGCTTACGCCGCCGAATTCTCCGGGCCTACATGCGACGAACTTCACGTCTGGGCGTTCTAATCCAAGAGACTTGAGAAAATCGTCGCACCGCAATGGTGGCTCGGGTCGTGCCGCCGCTTTCAATGTTCCGCCCGCACATGCGCTGCTTAGTATAAGAGCCGACAGACAAGCTAGCAGCCACTTCACTTCGTTACCTCAAGCATAGCCACGTACTTTCCTTGTTCATTCGGCAAACGGTGAGAGATTAGGAAGTTGTAAACTTCATTCCATCGGTCGAGCGCATAAACCGTTAAGCAACCCTCGGAAAGGTTCCCGATATGAACGTACCGGCTCGAATTACCGCGAGAACCCTCCAATTCGATAGGAAACCATACCTGGTCTCCCACTACTTCCCCTAATCCATTCTTATTCGCGTACTCCGCATAGAAATTGGTGTACGACGCATCATGTGGCGCGTCAGGTGCCATGATGCGATGAGTTCCAGCAGGTATAGGTGTCCATTGCCCGTTCCATAGCGAATTCAGCGTTAAGGTGACTTTCATATGCGCCCCCGGCAGAGTGATTTCTGCCCATTGCTGATCGAGTGATTGGTTGTTCCTCGGCGCCGAAATCGCAAACGAACGCTTACCGTACTGCACTCGAAGCGTCTCAGTAACCATCTCTGGAGACCGTTTGGACAAGCAACGCTCAACGTTCTCGTTCCTGAGACTTACCGTCTCTCCTACGTAATCGCTGTTGCCATCTGCGATCCGAAAATACGTTCGGCCCCCCGTCGACTTGATCATCGTGACAGTTGTGTATTCACAAATGGCGACCTGTTTTCCTGTCTGCTCCCGTAAGACCTGTAGCCAACGACTTCGGAACGGTGCCCGGGTATAACGCGTTTCGACGATCGAAGTATGAGTACTGCCTCGATTGTCATTCGTCACCGCCCTGCGGTTCCGCACATACTCAGCATATGAATCAGCCATCTTCACACCAGTAGTTCAAGTTCAATATCCATCGGCATGCTAGTGCGGACACGCACTGTCTCTCCCGCCTCATTCGTTGTCCCTTCCTGCGTCGAGCCGTCGCCCATCTTGAGCCGGAAACGCTGGTTCGAAATCGGGTTGCCGTCCTGATCGACCAGCACGATCAATTCGTCATAGCTACAGGCGCCACTGTCCGACGACCACGGCGCGCCGGAAGGCTGCGCGTGAGCATATGGAGCCGACGTATCTTCGATGACCCAGCCCGTTCCGTATCGGGCTAGGATGACCGGTCTCGTGTCGCACTTACATCGCACGAAGTCGCCGGCCACGGCCTGCCTTCGGCCTGACGGAACGTCATACACTCGTGCGTTGTCACCGCAACCCGATCCGCCGATGATCGTTCCGACGCTCTTGCACTTTCCGCAGTAGGCGTTGCCGCCCACGAATGCCATCGTGCGATTGCCGTCGTCGCTGAAAAATGCGTTCACACCCGAGGACATCACGTAGCTGTCGGGACTGCTGGAAAGCGGATCGCCTTCGACCGCTGAGAAATATTGACCCATCGCGCTACACCGACCCTTCAGAGGCACGGTCTATCGGAGTGCTCGTATAGACCGCAAAGACATGCTTCGTCCCGTTCTTCATAACGTCTCCCATCATTGTTGTTGCGGGAGCTTGAAGTTATCGGATCGCGTTTTACTTTTGGAGTCCTTTATAGTAATCATTTGTCGCTGAATCTGGCGCGCATCTCGCGCCGGTAAGACGATCATCGCTCAATGGCCGGAATGAGAGCGATACACATGCGCAAAGACAGCTATTGCTTACGTACTCTCACGGCCCTGTGCGGAGACCGCTGTGACGGGTTAGCTGGTTACGCCGACTGCGAGGGCCACCACGAGCCGCTAGACAGGAGTTGCATGAAGTGCCGGCCGGGATCGCATCGACAAAATCGCCGCATCCACCGATGCCCTCCTCAAAACCCCTGACAAGACATACTAGAAAGATTCGGAAAGAGATTCGCCCAGTCCCCCGCCATAGCCGACTGCGCGGCCTTGAGGGACATGTCGCCGGTACAAACGCACCGCTTGAGATAAACCGCGAGCCGCTCCTTGCGACGCTCGCCGCTGCGTCCTTCCCAGCGGCGCACGTCGAGGTTGGCGGGCGCATTCGGCGAGCCGCCGAGGAGCACCGGCATCCGGTGATCCAGCGCGTATTCCGATGCGAACGATGCGTCGATGCCGCGCTGCTTCAAGAGCCGCTCCTTCTGGCGCATCTGCGTCTCGAAGGACGGCAACACGCGATCGACGTAACCCGGCACGCAGATCGTATCGACGATGGTGGCCTGCGTGACGTGCGGGTCGAGCCAGTCCGGCTGCTGCGCGCGCGCCGCGTCGGTGCAAAGGGTCGCGGCCGTCGCGATGCACGTGAGAAGCACGAAGGCCGCCGCCCGCACGACGCCACGCGAACGACGACGGATTGCGTATGTGTCCCTTCGATTCATGCCTCGTTGGCGCAAGCTGATCGCGCGGCCAGCGCACGGCCGCTAATTCGAGATGAACGGAGGTTCAATTAGAACACACGATCAAGAACATACGAATGACGAGCGGCGAGCGAGCGCGTCGGTCACACCGAAGGCCGCGCAACGGCGGCGTCGAGCGCGGCATCGAGTGTCAGCGCGGCATGCTCGAAGGCGGCGAACGCTGCGTCGATGGAGGCATCGTCTTCGCCGTTGCGATCTTCGTCGATGGCGCGGTCACAGTCCCGCTGGAGCGCGACGCACGTCTCCTGGAACCGCGCCGCGCCGATAACCGCAGCCGCCCCCTTCATTCGATGCGCGATCTCACGCAGACGTTCGTGATCGCACGCGTTCCTCGCCGCATGCGCCTCTTCGAGATCGTGCGCGTTGGCCGAACGGAGCGTCTCCAGGAGCGTCGCGGCCTGATCGCCGAAGGTGACGAGCGTGGCGGCGTCGAAAGGCGGCGTGGTGTCGGTGCTTCCTTTGTCATCGCGGGTCTGTACCGCAGGCGTCGACTGTGTTGTCGTGGCTTGTATGGGCTCTGAGATCGCGGACGCGGTCGGCCTGCCCCCACCTCGCTCGCTTTCAGCGATATGTCTCGTCTGCCCGAATCCAGCTTCCCGCTCGTCCCTGCTCGCGGCGACCGCCAGCGCATCGCGCAGCGCATCCAGCCCGATCGGCTTCACGAGGCACATCGTCATGCCCGCCGCCACCGCGCGCCGGGCCGCCTCGGGCTGCGCATTCGCCGTCAGGCCGACAATGGGCGTCGCGCGTGCGCCGAACGCGTGTGTCGCTTCCTCGGCGCGGATGGCTTCGGCCAGCTCCTCGCCGCTCATCTCGGGCATCGAGCAGTCGGTGAGAATCACGTCGAACGCGCCCGGATGGTCGCGCCAGCGCGCAAACGCGCTGCGGCCGTCCACGGCCACCTCGGTCGAGCCGCCGAGCAGCCGGATCTGTCCGTCGAGCACCATGCGGTTCGCAGGATGATCGTCCACGACGAGCACGCGCAAGCCTCTGAGCGCGCGCGCGGTCTCGGCCGCCGGAGCGCGCGCGTCGGAAGGCTGTGGCAGCGCCGTCTCCTGCGCTTCCGGAAACGCGGCGCACACCGTGAAGCGGGTTCCGTGTCCGGGTGTGCTCGCGAAGGCGATGCTGCCGCCCATCATCGACACGAGCCGCTTGCTGATGGTGAGTCCGAGCCCCGTGCCGCCGAAGCGCCGCGCGCCGCCGTCGTGGGCCTGCACGAACGGCGTGAAGAGCGACGCCTGCCGCTCCGGCGCAATGCCGACGCCCGTATCGGACACGACCAACCTGACCGCGCGCTTGCCGTCGCGCGGCGGCGCGACATCGCACGCCAGCGTGACCGCCCCGGCATCGGTGAATTTGATCGCGTTGGACAGCAGGTTGCCGACGATCTGCCGCAGCCGCTGCGCGTCCGCCATGATCCACGCCGGGCCGTCGCGCTCGCCGTGCCGCTCGACGACGAGCGCGATGCCCTTCGCCCGCGCCGCCGGCTCGTAGATGGCCGCGACGCTCGCGACCCACGCAAACAGCTCGACCGGCGACGGCGCGAGCACCAGCCGCTCGGCTTCGATCTTCGCGACGTCGAGCAGATCGTCGATCATGCCGAGCAGATCGCGCGCCGCGTGATGCGCCGTGCGCAGCGACCGCTCGGTTGCCTCGCGGTTGCCGGGCGCGCGCAATTCGAGTTCGAGCAGGCCGAGCACGGCGTTCATCGGCGTGCGGATTTCGTGGCTCATCGTCGCGAGAAAGGTGGACTTCGCGCGGTTGGCGGTCTCCGCTTCCTCCTTCGCGGCGCGCATCGCCTTCTCGGCGGCGATGCGTCGCACGATCTGCGCGCGCAGCGACACCGCCCACGCGGCCAGCACGAGCACGAGCGCCCCGCCGAGCGCCGCGCCCAGCTCGACGCGCGGACGCCTTTCTTCCCACAACGTTTCGGGATGCTCAGTAAGTTGCCAGCGCGCACGAATGGCTTCGAGTTCGTGCGGCGGCGGCGCCGCGACGGCGCGATTCAGAATGTCGAGCAACACCGGCTGATTGCGCGCGACGAGAAACACATGCGGCGACGGTTTCGACGACAACACGCCGCTGATCGTGAGCCTGCCGCGATACGGATTGCCGACCGCGTAATTGGCGAGCTTCATGTCGAGCAGGGCCGCGTCGGCCTTTCCGTTCGCGACAGCGGCGAGTTGGCCTTCGATCGGACCCACTTCGACGATGCGCGCCGTCGGTGCCTTGCCGGTCAGCGTCGGCGGCACGGGAAAGCCGGAAGGTAGCGCCACACGCTTGCCGGCGAGCGCGGCCGCATCGGCGAGCGGCGGCACGCCCGAGCGCGTGACGATGGCGACGAGCCCTTCGCCGAACGGCAGCGAGGCGGCGAAGTCCGGATCGTCCGGATCGCGCGGCACGCTGATCGGCAGGAATGCCGATTCGCCGGTCTTCACGTCCTGCTCGATCCGCGCGATGTCGCGGCGCAGGCGTCCCTCGAAGCGCAGCCCGGTCATGCGCGAAACGGCCGCGAGCAGGTCCGGCGCGAGACCGGCGGGCTGACCACGCGCGTCGCGGAACATGAGCGGCGGCGCGTGAGAGAGCATCGAGTAATAGACAACCGGATGCGTCGCGATCCACGCCTTCTGCTCGGGCGTAAGTACGAGCGCGCCCTGCGCCGATACTACGGTCATCGCCACTTCCCAGCGAGCGCGGGCGACGATCGTGAAGCGCGGGGGCAGGCGCGCCAGCGCGGCATCGACCCGCTGCGCCAGCGCCTGCGTGTGCGGCCGGCCCGCTGCGAACGCGAAGCTGTAGCCGCCCTCGTCGAAGGGCGCGAAGCCCGTGACCGCGAGACCGGGCAAATCGAGGTGTCCGATGCAATACGCGGCGGCGGTCACGTCGCCGGCGAACGCATCGGCCTGACCGAGCGAAACCGCGAGCAATGCCGAAACGGTGTCGGCGTAAGCGGCGGGCGTCATCGACGGATACGCGGCCGCAAGCCGCGCGGGCGATGTCTGCGTCTGCACGTACGCCATGCGATGCGTGGCGGCGTGCTTTGCAAGCGGCTCGACGATGACCGTCTTGATGGGCAGATAAGGCCGCGAGAGCAGCAGCGAGCCGCCGGGATCGTCGCCGGTCGCGCCGGTAGCCATGTCGATTTCGCCGCGCGAGAGCGCGTCGATGAGCGCGGCGCGATTCGGATAGCGCCGCCATTGCGGCGTCATGCCGAGCGATTCGGCCACCGCCTGCGCGAACTCGACGGAGACGCCGCGCGGCGCGGCGTTCGCGTCCGGGCCTGCGGCGACATCGAGCGGAGGAACCATGCCCGGCACCGCGCCGATCACGAGCCGCGCGCCGGCATGGGAAGCGCCCGCCGTCAGCGCCGCGAGGAGCCATGCGATAGCGAGCAGAAAGCGCAACGCGCGTTGCGGCCTCGAAGAATGAGACACGCTGCACCCCCAATCCGAGCGGTGCAGCTAGTGTGTCAGAAAGCGCAGGACGCGCCAATCGGACAGCCGACGAGCCTTTGACACGTTCGCGCGTGCCGTTGCGATACCCGAAACGGCACGCGCCGCCTTACTGCGCGTTCTCCGGCGAAAGCGCCTTGCCCGCCTTGTCCGCGGTGACCTTCTGCAGCGCGATGATCCGGCTCATCGCCGCATGGTTCGACGTCGCTTCGCTGTACATCTTGGCGAGATCCGCCTTCAGCTGCGTGCGCGAACCGCCGTCCAGATAGACCATGTGCCCCGACGGATAGAACGTCGCCGAGAGGTTCTGCCGCACGGTCTTGTCGATGAGGGGCATCTGCTGGAGATCGAGGATGGTCTGGTAGAACGGCGTCACGAAGTCGTACATGCCGTTTGCAGCCAGCACCTTCAGATCCACGTTCAGCGCCATCACCGCTGCGAGATCGCCGGCCGTGTACAGCACGACGTTGCCCTTTGCATCGACGCCCTTCTCTTCGCCGGTCGGATCGGTGTGCTTGAAGTCCCAGTTGATGAACGCCTGATCGTTGAGGTCCGTGAACGATGACGTGGACGTGAACTTCAACTGCTCGTTCAGATAGCTGTTCCACATCGCCGTGTACACGCCGCTCACCGCCGTCATCGTCGGGTCGTTGCCGCCGCTGTTCGGGTCGATCTTGCCCGCGATGCCCGTCGATACCGCCGTCACGCGGCCATCGTAAGAGCCCAGCGACTCGCCTTTCGACTTGAGCAGCGTCGTCAGAAAGAGCGAGTTGCCGCGGCTGTCGTAAGCGGCGATATCGAGACTCCACGCCAGCAGCGTCACCTTGTCGATGCCTGTGTATTCCGCGAGCTTTTCGACGACTTCGTCGTCAGTCTGCGGGAACTTGCGCAGCGCGTTCAGATAATCCGTGCGCGCGAATTCCGCGACTTCCTCCATGAAGTTCAGCAGGTTCGTCGGCGTCGGATGCACGCCGAGCTTCTTGTGATACCACGCATCGGCGGCGGCGGTCGGCAGCGCGCCCACCGGATTGCCCGCCTGCCGGTAGTCGAGAATCGACGATTGCAGCGTGATGCCGTTCAGATCGACGCCGTCCTCGTGCAGCCGGTACGCGAGCACGCAACTGCGCGCCGTGCCGTACGATTCGCCGAAAAGAAACTTCGGCGAATTCCAGCGATTGTTCTTCGTCAGATAACGCTTGATGAACTGCTTGATCGAATCGGCGTCCTGATCGACGCCCCAGAAATCGCGATTCTTGTTCGGCGCAATCGCCGCCGAATAGCCGGTGCCGACCGGGTTGATGAAGATCAGGTCGCTCTTGTCGAGCAGGCTGTCCGCGTTGTCCTCCATCTCGTACGGCGCGGGCGGCGTGAAGCTCGGCATGGCCGTCTTGATGCGGCGCGGCCCGAACGAGCCGAGCAGCACGAACACCGACGACGAGCCCGGCCCGCCGTTATAGAAGAACGTGAGCGGGCGCTCCTCCTCCTTCGCGCCGTCCTTCGTGAACGCGACATAGAACATCTTCGCGTCCGGCTTCGAGCTGCTCGGGTCCACGGTCACCAGATGACCGACGGTCGCGGTGTACGCGATCTTCTCGCCGCCGATGGTCACCGTGTGATGGGTGATCGCGGCGTTCTCGTCGGCTTCGGTGGCTTCGACCGAATCGTCGGGGCCGTTGCCGTAGGCGACCGGATCGAAATACGGCTGGTCCTTCTTGCCCGCGCCCTTGGCGGGTGCTTTGGCGGGTGCTTTCGCCGCGTGCTCCTGCGCCGCGGGCTCGCTCGGCTCGTCCGGCCGGGGCGCGATGGCGCCCGCATCGGGCGCGACGCCCGTGCCGGTGTGGCCGTGAATCGTCTTCGTTGTCAGTGGATCGGAGTTCATCGTGATCGCTCCAGAATCATCGTCGTGGTTGTTGTTCACTGTCGTGCCTCCGCTTGTGGCTCAGCGCGTGCTCGACTGCCGTGCCTGGCCGCCGGCGGGCGTGAGCGCGGCGGCGATCTTTTCGCCGTCCGGGCTGCCTAAACCCGTGCATGCATCCCATCCCGCCGATGCCGCAAAGCTGCCGTTGTTGCCCTGCGTGATATCGCGAAACGCGGTCTTCGCCTTGTACAGCTTCGGATTGACGAAGCCGCACGGCGCGCCGTTGATGGCGTTGATCCGCGCGATCAGCGCGGCCCACAGCGGCGCCACCGCGCTCGTGCCGCCGACGACGGTTTCCTCGCCGTCGATCACGACTTCGTAGCCGGTTTGCGGCGAGGCGTCGCCGGCCACGTCGGGCACGCCGCGCTTCGAGAGCGGCGTGTGCTTGCCGCCCGTGTGCGCGACGCTCAAGCCCTTCTGCCACGCGGGCAGCGCAAAGACCGCGCTGACGCCGCCGCCGCCCGAGCCGCCCTGATCGCCGTCGTTCCACACCACTTCATGCGTAATGGACTGCGCCGACGCCGCGAGGCTCGTGCCGCCGCAGCCGAGCACATACGGGCTGGAGGCCGGGAAATCGACGTGGTTCGTGCCGTCGCCCACGCCGTCCGACGAGCCGCTGTCGCCCGCTGCCGCGCACACCGTCACGCCGAGCGCGGCGGCGCTTTGCAGCACGTCGTTGAACGCGTTGATGGCCTGCGACGTCCAGCTCGTCTCGGGTCCGCCCCAACTGATCGACACGACGGACGGCTTGTTCGTGTTGTCGTGAATCGCGCGGTTGACGGCATCGACGAAACCCGCGTCGCTGTTCGGCGCGAAGTACACCGCGATGCGCGCGCCGGGCGCGATGGCTCCCGCGATTTCGATGTCGAGCATCACTTCGCCGTCCGGCCCGTTCGGATTGCCGGTCGGCGCGTTTTTCGCGTTGTCCACGCTCACCGACACGACTTTCGGCGACTTCACGCCGAGCTTCGAGAAGTACGCGGACAGATCCGTGTCGCGATAGCCGCCGCCGAGTTCGATGATCGCGATGCACTGGCCCGCGCCGTCGCCTTCGGGGAAGTCGTAAAGAGCGGCGAGATCGACGGGCGAGAACGACGCAGGCGTGACGCCGCGCGCCGGCATGAACGGCGGCCGGAAGCGGAAATGCGGGCGCGCCTGCGGCCGGCTGTCGAGGCCGAGCACGGCGGTGACGGCGTCGTGGATATCGTCCGGCACGTTCACCGGGCCGCTGCGCCCGCGATACTCGCCGATGTTGTGATGCTGGAAGCGTTCGAGCTTCACGTCGAACGCCTTCTGGAACTGGTCGATGCTGCCTTTGAGCACGACGCTGCGCGTGCTCGGCTCGGCGCGCACGACGGTCAGGCCGTTCTCTGCCGCAAACTTTTTGATTTTCTCGACATCGTCCTCGGATGCGCCGAAGCGCTTGTCGAATTCGTCTCGCGTGACGGACTGCGCGGGGGCATCGCCCGCGTCGATGCGCGCCATCATCTGGCGAAAGCCCGCTTCGTCCTTGCGCCGCAGCATGACGATGACTTCGATCTGCTCGCCGAGGTCGCACGCGCCGACGCACTTCGCGCCCTCGGGATGGGTTTTGTCGCTGCCGCTAACCGGTTGCTTCGCCATGGTATCGATGCTCCTCGTAGGCTTTGAAGGTCAAAGGTTCTCGATCCTGCCGCTTGCCGCGCATCCGGCGCGCGTGCCTCGCTCGTCGCTTTTTTGACCGCTTTTTCTTTTGCGCGAAGCACGCCGCTTATCGTCTTATTTTCCTGACGCGAATGCAATCGATGCAATGGGTCGGACCGTTGAGTGAAGAATGCAGTTCCGGCGGGACAATCCGTGTCCCGTTCGATTCGGACACGAAATAGCTCGATACGGCCGGCTTTCACGACGCGTTTCAGCCGCCGCTTTCCGGCTTCACGCCGAGGCGTTCCATCAGCCGGCGGGCATCGAAAGGCGCTTGCACTTTCTGGTCGTTGTCGAAATAGCAGTACACGTCGCGCGATGCGCGGCGGCGCGCCGCCGCCGTCGAGATGAGCCGCGCATCCTCCACCTGCCCGCCCGCCGCCCATCGCTCGATGCGCCGCGTCCAGCCGTCGAGCGCGTCGTCGGAATACGCGCCGCCGTAGAGCGTTTCGGTGCCGTGCAGCCGCAAATACATGAAGTCGGACGTGAGGTCTTCGGCATACGGCCAGTCCGCCACGGAGTCCGATACGACGAGCGCCGCGCCGTGCTTGCGCAGGAGCCGCACGAAGGCATCGGTGCAGAAGCTCTGATGGCGGATTTCGATGGCATGGCGCAGCGCCCGCTTGCGCCGCGCCTCGAACCACGGCTCTTTCACGCGCGTGTCGTGCTGCTGCGCGAGCGCGGCGGCAGCTTGCGTGTCCTTCGGCAAGAGTTCGAGAAACCGTTCGAACGAGTCGGGCTTGAAACTGAAGTTCGGCGGAAACTGCCACAGGAAAGGCCCGAGCTTTTCGTCCAGCGCGAGCACGCCCGAAGCGAAGAAATTGGCGATGGCGGGAATCGCCGTTTCATCGCGAAAACGCAGCATGTGAGTCAGATAGCGCGGCCCTTTCACGCTGAAAACGAAGCCGTCCGGCGTGGCCTCGTGCCACGCGCGCCAGCTCGATAAGCTTTGCAGCGAATAATGCGATCCGTTGATCTCGACCGTCTGCACCGCGCGCGATGCGAATTCGAGTTCGCGCGCCTGCGCGAGCTTCTTAGGATAGAACACGCCGCGCCAGCCGGCATAACGCCAGCCCGAAATGCCGATGCGAATGTGTCCCTCGCGTGCCGGCATGGCGCTCACCTTTCGGGACGCAAGCAACGGCGGCGCGCGATCATGCCGTCCGTTCCTCGGCGTACTCCGGGCGCGCGCCGCTCGGCAGCCACGGCTCACGGTGCACGCACCAAAGCTCGTAGGCCGGCTCGAAGAGGCCGGTTTCATCGAATGCGCCGAGCGGCAGATCCACTTCCGGGCGGCTCACGAACTCCATGTACGCCACCGATCCGCACGCCGGACAAAAGTGCCGCCGCCCGTCTTCCGAGCTTTCCCACGTTTTGAGCGCGCCGCTCATCTCCACTTGATCGCGAGGAAAGATTGCGTACGCGCCGAACGCCGAGCCGTGCACGCGCCGGCAGGTCATGCAGTGACACAGCGCGACGCGCCGCGGCGTGCCCTTCGCGCGAAAACGAAACGCGCCGCACGCGCAACCGCCTTCGTGAATCTCGCTGTTCATGACGCTCTCCACCACCGAGTCGAACTGTCGAGCGAGAAGCACGTCCTGCGCCCGCTCTCCTGAAGTGGCACGGTTTGTTACGATAGCCGTTCACGATCGGAGACGGCACTCATGAGCACATCGGGCACCATCGACTTACCTCTTCTGAAGCTGCTTCCCGGCCCGGGTTCGGAATTCGGTCCCGCCGCGTCCGACCTCGCCGCGCATGTCCTGTCCCACGCCCGTTTCGACTCGGCGGCCAACGCGCCGCTGCCGCGCGAGACGTTCGTCTCGGTCACGGTGGACGAAGCGATGTCGGACGAGTACATGTTCCCGCTCGGCGATACCGGCCAGTCAGTCGTGCTGACGGGCTATCGGATCGCGGCGGGCTTCATCGCCGAACGCGCCGCCGACGAGTGGCTCGAACTGGCGCACAAGGCGCGCGTCGCGCAAGGGTTGCCCGCCGCGCCGCGAGCCGACGAACCGCCGCTCGCGCCCGATCCCGCCGAAGCCGATCAACTGCTCGACCGCGCGCTCGAATGCGCCCAGCGCATCCTCGATCCGGTCGCGAGCCAGCCGGTCGCGTCGCTGTTCGAGGCACATTACCGTGGCGGACGCGAGTTCCTGCGTCTGTCGTGGGAAGGGCTGCCGGAAGATCTCGTGCCGGAATCGCGCCGGCCGCTTGCCGCGCTGGCGTCGTCGGTGGAAAGCGGCGAGCGCCGCGAAAAGCGCGACTACGACCCGTACGGCCTGCAAGGCACGGACGACTACGACGTGGACCGGCCGCTCGCGTATCGCGAGAAAATGGGCCCGCTGCTTTTCACGATGACGTATCGCCACGAGTATCCGCAAGTGGACGACGAGCGGCTCGGCACCGCGTTCGCCGTCTTTCACGAAGCAGGCAGCGATATCGTCGCGGCGGCGGTCGAACTGAAGCTCGTCAAGGTGCCGCCGCTCACGAAGAGCGCCGATCTCGTCTACACGCTCGACACCTATTCGGGCGAAATGCTCTCGCTTGCGCTCGCATCGACCGAGGCGCTCGGGCACGAGCGGCTGTGCGAAATCTACAGCACGCACCGCGTGATCTACATCAGCAAGTGGGAAGTGCGCAAACCGTGGCGCGGCGAAGGGCTCGGCGTGGCGCTTCTGCATCAGGCGCTGGAGCGCCTTCCCGCCGATGTCGAAGGCCGTCCCAACGCGCTGTGCGTCGCGCCGGAGCCGTATCAGACGGACATGCGTCACTTCGAGAAACTGCCGCCGGTTCTGCGCGAAGAACTGCGAGCGCCCGGGCGGCGGCTGGAAGCGCATCTGACGAACTGGCTCGAAACGTCGAAGCTGCCGATCGCGACGCATTTCTTCGTGCCGATGGCCAAGCACGCGGGCATCGGATCGGCGGGCGAGAACGCGCGCTGGATCGACCGGATCATGGAGAGCGAGGCGTGACGTCTTTCGGGCGACGCCAGTCGGTCAGCGCATCGACGACGCGCTCGATCACCTCGATCCACTGACCCGGCGCGCGCTGGCGGAAAAGCCGCGCGGTTGGGTACCACGGCGAGTCGTCGCGGTCCTCCAGCCAGCGCCAGCAGGCGTTCGCGCACAGCAGTATCCACACCGGTTTGCCGAGCGCGCCGGCCAGATGCGCGACCGCCGTATCGACGGAAATCACGAGGTCCAGTGACGCGATGGTCGCGGCGGTATCGGCGAAATCGGCGACGTCGTTCATCGGATCGAGCGGGCGCAGCCGGGCGGGCAGCGCGGCAAGCTGGGCGCGTGCGGTCGGGCCTTTTTGCAGGCTTACGAACGTCACGCCAGGCGTCGCGAAAAGCAGCTCGCACAGAGACGCATCGAGCCAGCGGCGGCTGAACGCGCCGAACGAGTCCGGCATCCACGGGCGCGGCTCGCCCGACCATGCGATGCCCACCTTCGGCGTATCCGGCAAGCGGCGCATCCAATACTCGATGCGCGATGCGCTCGCGTGCAGATACGGCGTCGCGCGGGGAATCGTGTCCAGCGTCGTGCCCGCGCGCGCGGGCAGAAAGCACCAGTAGTCGTGCGGTTGCAGCGCGGCGAGCGCATCGGGCGTGACGCATCGAGCGACGCCATTGGCGGATTCGAGCAGTGCGGCGAGCGCCGGCGGGCACACGACCGTCAGCTTTGCCGCGCCTTGCGCCTTCAGCATCGGCAGATAGCGAATGAACTGGATGCTGTCGCCGAAGCCCTGCTCCGTGACCACGAGCAGCGACTTGCCCGCGAGCGGTTCGCCGCGCCATTGCGGATACGACACCTGCGGCGGAAGAACCGAACGCTGCGAGAGGCGCGCGTCGGCCGGCGTCTTTCAGCAGATTGCCGAGGTTGTTGTGCGCTTCCGCGTAGCCGGGCCGCGCGGCCAGCGCCTGCCGGTACGCGGCCTCGGCTTCGGGCAGGCGGCGCGCTTGCGCGAGCAGCGCCGCGAGGTTCAAGTGCGCTTCCGCGAAATCCGGTTTCAGGCGCAGCGCCTGCCGAAACGACGCTTCGGCTTCGTCCATTTGGCCGAGCTTCTGCAACACGTTCGCGAGGTTGTAATGCGCCTCGACGAAGTCCGGCCGCAGTTCGACCGCCCGGCGATAGAGCATCCGCGCATCGCTCAGGCGGCCGCGCGCCGTCAGCGCGCTCGCGAAGTTGCTGTACGACCCCGCGTCGTTCGGATGCTCACCCATCGCGCGTTGCCAATAAGCATCGGCGAGTTCGTGACGATCGGCACGGAACGCGCACAGCGCCGCAAGGTTCAGCACTTCGCTCGTCGCGGGATGCCGCGCGAGCATCGGCGCGAGCAGCGCGAGGGCGTCGTCGAAGCGTGCGTTCGAATAGTGGGAAAAGGCGGCGTGATAGCGATCGGCGTCGGCTGTCATGGACGGATTCGGAGCGGACTTCACGCGATTGTGCGACCTGCGCGGCCGAGAAACCGTCACAAAGTGCGGCCTCGTTCCTGACAAATACCGAAACGATGGCAAGCGCGAGGCGAACGCGGATTTACTCGCGGATGCAGGATTTACGCGCAGCGCTCGACCGATCCACGACAGAACGCCCGCGCGATAGGCCGTGGCACCCGACTTGCATGGACATGCGGTCGCGAATTGCCGAACGTTCGGTCGCCTTACAGTCGGCTGCGCTTCGGCTCGCAGACACCTTGCGCCGCGCGGACCCGGGCACCGGCGCTCATCGGCCGAAAGTCGCGTCGGCCGCGAGCGATCAGCCCACGAAGACCCGAGCCGGACGACGCCCTTCCGAACGAGCGAGGAGCCTTCTTTCGCCATGTCTCCAGTCAATAGAGCTTCACCTTCCGTCGACGACGCGGCGCAAAAGCCGTCGCGCAGGCGCTTTCTTCAATCGGCCGCGGCGGCAGCGGCCGTGACCGCGACGCCGCTTGCGCACGCGCAGCAAGCCGGCGCGCAGCAAGCGGACGCGCAGGCATCCACGCCGATGCCGCCATCCGCCGCGCCGGTCATGCCGGTCAAGCTGACCATCAACGGCCATCCGTACGAATTGCAGGTCGAAGCGCGCACCACGCTGCTCGACGCGTTGCGTGAATACGCGGGACTCACCGGCACGAAGAAAGGCTGCGACCGCGGACAGTGCGGCGCGTGCACGGTCATCGTCGGCGGCAGGCGGATCGATTCGTGTCTCACGCTCGCCGTCATGCACGAGGGCGAAAGCGTGACGACCGTCGAGGGCCTCGCGCCCGCCGCCGACAGCCTGAGTCCGCTGCAACAGGCGTTCATCGAAAAGGATGCCTTCCAGTGCGGCTACTGCACGCCGGGTCAGTTGTGCTCGGCGACGGCGCTCATCGACGAATATCGCAACGGCGACGCGAGCGCCGCCACCGCCGACGTGCGCTTTCGCCCGCCGCAACTCTCGGACGACGAAATCCGCGAGCGCATGAGCGGCAACATCTGCCGCTGCGGCGCGTATCCGAACATCGTCGCGGCGGTGAAGACCGTCGCTTCGACGCGCAGTTAAGGAGACGACATGGACGCGATCTCCTATCAGCGCGCCGCCGACATCGGCTCGGCGGTGCAGGCGGGCGGCCAGCCGGGCACGGTGTTCATCGGCGGCGGCACCAACCTGCTCGATCTCATGAAGAACGGCGTGGCGCGCCCGGCGCGGCTCGTCGATATCACGCATATCGACGGCCTCGGCGGCGTGACGCCGTTGCCGGACGGCGGCTTGCGCATCGGCGCGCTCGTGCGCAACAGCGACGCCGCCAATCACACGTGGGTGCGCGAGCGGTATCCGCTGCTGTCGCAGGCGCTGCTCGCGGGCGCGTCGGCGCAACTGCGCAACATGGCGACCGTCGGCGGCAATCTGATGCAGCGCACGCGCTGCTATTACTTCTACGACACCGGCTTTCCCCAATGCAACAAGCGCGCGCCGGGCAGCGGATGCGCCGCGCTCGACGGCAATACGCGCATTCACGCGATTCTCGGCGCGAGCAATCAGTGCATCGCGACGAATCCGTCGGACATGAGCGTGGCGCTCGCCGCGCTCGATGCCGTCGTGCGCGTGACTGGCCCGAACGGCGAGCGCGTCATTCCGTTCGCGGAGTTCCATCGGCTGCCGGGCGACCGGCCCGATCTCGATACGACGCTCAAGCCGGGCGAGCTGATCACCGCCGTCGATCTGCCGCCGCCGCTTTTCGCCGGCCACTCGAAGTATCTGAAGATCCGCGACCGGGCGAGCTATGCGTTCGCGCTCGTCTCGGTGGCGGCCGCGTTGCAGATGGACGGCAACACGGTCAGGACCGCGCGCATCGCGCTCGGCGGCGTCGCGCATAAACCGTGGCGCGCGAGCGCGACCGAGGCGGCGCTCGTCGGCAAGACGCTCGATGCCGCCACGCTGCAAAGCGCCGCCGCGCTCGCCGTGCAGGGCGCACAGCCGCGACGCGACAACGCGTTCAAGGTGACGCTCGCGCAACGGGCGATCGTGCGCGCCGTAAAACAAGCAGGAGGTGTCGCATGAGTGTCATCGGTCAACCGATGGATCGCACGGACGGCGTGCTGAAGGTGACGGGCCAGGCGCGCTATTGCGGCGACAACAGCGAGGCCAAGCTCGCGCATGCGGTGCTCATCACGAGCACGGTGGCAAAAGGCCGCATCGCGTCGATCGACGCGAGCCGCGCGCAGTCCATGCCCGGCGTGCTCTTCGTGATGACGTACCGCAACGCGATGCGCCTGCCGCACAGCGGCGTGCCCGACGCGCAGCCGCCCGCCATTCGCGGCCTGTCGCTGCTGCAAAACAACGAGGTGCGCTACAGCAACGAGCCGGTGGCGGTCGTCGTCGCGGATACGCTCGAACATGCGCAGGGCGCGGCGCGTTTCGTCGATATTCGCTATGACGCCGCCACGCCGAACGCCGATTTCGACCGCGCGAGGCCCACGGCGTATCAGCCGCAAAAGATGATGGGCCGCGCGATCACGACGCAGCGCGGCGACGTGGATGCCGGCCTGCGTCAGGGTCCGACGCGGCTGAACACGGTCTACACGACGCCTATCGAGCATCACAATCCGATGGAGCCGCACGCCACGCTCGCGCGCTGGGACGGCCCGAAGCTCACGCTCCACGACACGACGCAAGGCGTCTCCGGCGCGCGCAGTTCGGTGGCGAAGTTCTTCGGCATTCCGGAGGACGACGTGCGCGTGATCTGCCCGTTCGTCGGCGGCGGCTTCGGCTGCAAGGGCTCCGTGTGGTCGCATGTCGTCCTGGCCGCGATGGCCGCGAAGCAGACGGGGCGGCCGGTCAAGCTCGTGCTCGATCGCACGCAGATGTTCGGCATGGTCGGCAACCGGCCGTTCACCGAGCAGCGCATCGCGGTCAGCGCGCGCGAGGACGGGGCGATGACCGGCATGCGCCACGACGTCGTGTCGACCACATCGACGTTCGAGGACTGGACCGAAAGCTCGGCGATCGTCACGCGCATGTCGTACGCGGTGCCGAATCTCTCCACGTCGCACAAGCTCGTGAAGCTCGATGTCGGCACGCCGACCTTCATGCGCGCGCCGGGCGAAATGAGCGGCTCGTTCGCGCTGGAAACGGCGATGGACGAAATGGCGTATCAGCTCGCGATGGACCCGCTCGCGTTGCGCATCAAGAACTACGCGAACATGGAGCCGCAGGACAAAAAGCCGTGGTCCAGCAAGGCGCTGATGGAGTGCTATCAGGAAGGCGCGCAGAAGTTCGGCTGGTCGAAGCGCCGCGCCGCGCCGAGGTCGATGCGCGAAGGCAATACGCTCATCGGCTGGGGCATGGCGACGGCCACGTATCCGGCCAATCGCAGCGAATCGTCCGCGATCGCGCGCACTCTGCCCGACGGCACCGCGATGGTCGCTGCCGGCACGCAGGATCTCGGCACCGGCACGTACACCGTGATGACGCAAGTGGCGGCGGACGCGCTCGGCTTTCCGCCCGGCTACGTCAACTTCGCGCTCGGCGATTCGTCGCTGCCGAAGGCGCCCGGCTCGGGCGGCTCGCAGTCGGTCGCGAGCGTGTCGCCGGCGGTGCAGGCGGCCTCCAGACAGGCGCGCGATCAGCTCATCGCGATGGCGATCGCCGACCGCGGCTCGCCCGTCGCGGGACTGTCGCGCGAGGACGTGACCGTGGCCAACGGCTGGGTCGTGAGCCGCTCGAACCCGGACAAGCGCGATCCGGCGGCGGCCGTGATCGCGCGCAACGGCGGCAGGCCGATCGAAGCCATCGCGACGACGAAGCCCGGCGACGAGAAAAAGGAGTACGCGTTCCACTCGTTCGGCGCGGTGTTCGCGGAAGTGCACGTCGATGCCGAATTGGGCACGATCCGCGTGCCGCGCATCGTCGGCGTGTACGACGTCGGCAATCTGCTCAACGAAAAGACCGCGCATAGCCAGTTGATGGGCGGCATCGTGTGGGGCGTCGGCTCGGCGCTGATGGAAAAGAGCGATCTCGACCCGCGCTATGGCCGCTATACCAACGCCAATCTCGCGGAGTACCACGTGCCGGTGAACGCGGATATTGGACAGATCGACATCGCGTTCGTCGGCAAGCCGGACCCGTTCATCAATCCGCTGGGCGTGCGGGGAATCGGCGAGATCGGCATCACGGGCGTGGCGGGAGCGATCGGCAATGCGGTGTATCACGCGACGGGCGTGCGCGTGCGGGATCTGCCGATCACGCTCGACAAAGTGATGCCGCGCACCGCCTGAACGGCGCATCACGGCGGGGCCAGGCGCGGCATTTCTTCGCGCTTGCCCCGCCTCTCGTCGCACTGCACAATCGGCTTTCCTTGTCCTTCGAGCCGCGCGATGACCTACTCGTCGACTGCGACCGGCATCCTGCTGGCGGCGGGCCTCGGCACCCGCTTCGATCCTTCCGGCCTGCAAAACAAGCTCCTCGCGACACTGCCCGGCGGCACGCCGGTCGTGTTCCAGTCCGCGCGGCGGCTGCTTTCGGTCGCCTCCGACGTAATCGCGGTCGTGCGGCCGGGCGCCGAGAAGCTCGCGGACGTGCTCAACGAAGCCGGCTGCGACGTGATTTTCAGCGCGGACGCCGTGCGCGGCATGGGCGCAACGCTCGCCGCCGCGGTGCGCGCGACCTCCGAAGCCGAAGGATGGATCGTCGCGCTCGGCGACATGCCGTGGATCGAGCCCGCGACGATCGAGGCCGTCGCGCGGCCGCTGGATGCGGGCGCGGCGCTCGTCGCGCCGGCGTATCGCGGGCAGCGCGGGCATCCGGTCGGCTTCGGGCTGACGCATCGCGCGACGCTCGCCGCCCTGGACGGCGACGCCGGAGCGCGCGCCATTTTCGCGACAGCGGCGCCGCTTCTGGTGGAAGTCGACGACCCGAACGTGTTGCGCGACGTCGATCAGCCGGGTGATCTGCAGCAGGGCTGACTGCACGCGGCCCGCAGCGTCAAAAGGGCACGACCACCTTAAAAAGGTTGCCTACCGGCCGGAGCCATCGCTAGAATTACTGTATGGATATACAGTACTTTTCGGCTTTTTCTGGTTCCGGTTTCCGATGAAAAGCGTCACTCTTGATCCGTCGTTCGCTGCATGGCGCACCGTTGCGCGCTCGCTCGTCATGGAGGGCGTGCCGCCGGAAGACGTGCTGTGGCGGGAGTCGAGCGCATCGGCAACCGTGTTCGGCACCGTCGGTTCGCCGTGCGGCCCGGCGAATCCGAATGCGCCAAAGCCCGTGAAGATCGCCCGCGAATTTCTCGCCATGCTGGAAACGGCGGCGTGTTACCGCGCGCCGGACCGCTGGCCGTTTCTTTACAAGGTGCTGTGGCGCTGGACGCAGGGCGACCGCGCGGTGGCATCGCCGGAAGACGAGGACGGGCAGCGGCTCCTTCGAATGATCGAAATCGTGGAGGCGGAAGAAACCAGAATGCGCAAGACGCTGCGCTTCCGGCACCGGGATTCGTCGCTCGGGCCGCCGGAGTTCATCAGCTGGTGCGAGCCGGTGCACGATCTGCTGGAGCACGCCGCCATGTATTTCGCCACGCGCATGGGCAGCGCCACGTGGATGATCGCCACGCCGCACGGCGCGGCGTTCTGGGACGGCGCCCTGCTGCGCGTGGACCGCACGAGCGAGCCGGAGGAAAAGCCCATGGACTTCGGCGTGGGCCCGGACGCCATGAGCGGCGAGGCCGTGAGCGGCGACGCCATCGAGGCATTGTGGCTCGCGTATTACGAGAGCACCTTCACGCCAGCGCAGGAAAATGCCGCCGAAATGGCGTCGCACATGCCGGTGCGCTACTGGAAGAACTCGGAAAACAAGCGCGCCGATCCCGCGCTGATCGCCCGGGCCGATCCTTACACGCGGCGCGACCGCCATCCGTGCAACGTGCCGGCGGACATGGAAGTCGCGCTGAATACGGATCTGGAGCCGCTCAACGGCACGTCGCTGAAGGAGCCACCCTCGCTCGACGCGTGCAAACGCTGCTCGCTCTGGCGCAACGCGACGCAGGCCGTGCCGGGCGCGGGTCCGGCGGGGGCGCGCGTCATGCTGGTCGGCGAGCAGCCGGGCGACCACGAAGACCGCGCGGGCAAGCCGTTCGTCGGCCCGGCGGGGCAACTGCTCGACGAGGCTATCCGCGAGGCGCAGCTCGAACGCGAGTCGCTTTATCTGACCAACGCGGTAAAGCATTTCAAGTGGGACGCGCACGGAAAGGACAACGAGCGGCTGCATGTCACGCCGTCGCAGCGCGAGCGCGAAGCCTGCCGCCATTGGCTCGACGAAGAACTGACGCGCATCGGGCCGAAGGTGGTCGTCGCGCTCGGGGCCACGGCGCTCAAGGCGCTGACCGGGCATCGCACGGCGCTTTCCGAGTATCTCGGCAAGACAATCGAGCACAAGGGGCGCATTGTCGTGCCGACCTATCATCCGTCGTATCTGCTGCGCCTGACCGACGACAAAATCCGCGCGGAAGTGTTCGGAACGATTGTCGAGGCGCTCGTGTTCGCGCAACAGATCGCCGACGGCACCGCCACCGTGCGCACGCCGATAAAGGACCCGACGGACCCGACGCGCTGACCTGAATTGCAACAACCGGAAACAGAAGGCAACAAGACGAAAGCATCGTCAACGGTCCTGTAAGCAAAGCGTTATACCGGTGTCGCGCCGCTTGGGCGCTTACTTGCAGACACTTTCATGGCCGCTCTTCCGCTCGACGCCTTGCAGCAGCAACTTTCCGTGACCGCGCTCGTGCCGAAGTCGGCCCGCCAGTTGCACACCGAACGCGAGCGCATCGTCGCCCGCGCCGGCTGGCTGCTGAATGCGACCATCGCGCTTGCAGTCGTCGGCGCGGCGTTCGTCGCGTGGCTGCCGTTTTCGCCGCTGCCGCGCGAAATCCGCTTCGGCGTGCAGGAAGTGCTGGCCGTCGCGGCGTTCGCCTCGTGCCTCTTTCTGCTGCACCAGCGCGCCGAACTCTTGCTCGGGCTCTACGACTACGAGCCGGTCGAGCAGACGACGCAGGGCGAATTGCGCGCGCTCCTGCATCGCGTGCCGGAAGGCGCGTCGTATCAGCAGGCGCTCGCCGCGGACAACCGCACCTTCGTCACCGGCGAAATCGACGGCATCCGCCGCCGCGCCGACGCGTTCACGCCGGAAACCTTGCCCGCCGAGGACGGTCCTTCCGAGACCTGAGCCTTCTCGCATCCTCCGGCAACGAAAACCGCCGCTCTCGCTTGACGCGAGGCGGCGGTTTTACTTTGACTCTGCGCGTCACCGCACGGTCAGCTGGGCATGCGACGTGCTGGAACGAATCCCGCAGTCCGCTCACGCGGCCACGCCCTTAGCAGGAGTCAGAATGCGAGCCGATCCCGTTTTTCCCTTGTCCCAGTTGACCGACGTGCTTTCCCCCGATCTCGCGCTCGTTCCCGATGCGCCGAGCGCCGGGCCGCGCGCGCCGTCGGGCGACATGTCGGACGCGGAATACGACGAACTCGTCGCGTTTCACGGCATCGAGCGCGAGCGGCTGGTGCTGATTCACCCGGGCAGCCATATGTCCGCGCCCGCGTGGAGCGCCGAGCAATACGCCGATGTCGCCGATCAGCTCGCCGCCGATGGCTGGCAGATCGCGATCGTCGGCGACGCGCCCGATCCCGAGCGAACCGCCGGCGTGCTCGGCGCGATGCAGACGGCGGCGCTATTTCTGGCGGGCGCGGTCGGGCCGCGCACGCTGCCGCGCCTGATCGCGGATGCGCAGCTTCTCCTCTCCGACGACGCCGCCGCGCCCTCGCCCGTCGCGGTCGCTCGCGCGCTGGGCACGCCGCATATCGTGCTCGCGGAGCAGCCGCGCGCCGTCGGCAGCGACACGATCACGCGACGCGCGCGCGCCGAACTATCCGATGTCGAGCACGCGCATCCGGGCCGTCCGTTCACGCTGCACATGCCAGCCGTGTACGATGCCTCGTGACCTTCTTTCGGGGACCATCATGAAATTCGACTTGCAGACCAGTCCCGTTCCGGACCCGATTGCGGACCCGAACCGTGATCCGGAAGCCGATCCGCTCACGCCGCCCTCGCCGGGGCATCGCCCGGACGAGCCGCAGCATCCGGACGCGCCGCCCGACAAGGATCCGATCCGGCGCTTCTGAGCCGCCGCGCGAGCCTCGCTTTACGGGTATCCCCGCCCTACAACCGCCGCATCGCCTGCCGTAAAGCAGACGAGCGGCGGCGCGCGCCGTCGCTTCGTGGAAGACACGTTAATCCAACGAAGACATGCGGGCGCACCTATGAACAAAATGACGTTGAACAAGAAGCTCGGCTCGCTGATAGCCGTGCTGTGGATCGGGCTGATCGCCATCGGCGTGATCGGCGCGTGGCAGAACCGCGCGTCGATGATCGACGACCGCAAGGAGCAGTTGAAGTCGCTCGTCGGCGAGGCGCATGCGATCGTGTCGCACTACGCCGCGCTCGCCGCCAACAAGACCCTGACCGACGAAGACGCGAAGAAGCAGGCGCTGGCCGTGGTCGCGGCGATCCGTTACGGCACGGACGGTTATCTGTCGATCAACGACTCGCACCCGACCATGGTCATGCATCCGATCAAGCCTGCGATGATCGGTCAGGACATGTCGAACTACGCCGATCCGGCGGGCACCCGGCTTTTCGTCGATATCGTCAAGGCGGGCGACCAGCCGGGCGGCGGTTTCGTGCACTATCTCTGGTCGAAGCCGGGCAACGACAAGCCGGTCGCGAAACTCTCGTATTCGCAACGGTTTGCGCCGTGGGACTGGTACATCGTGACCGGCATGTACATGGACGACGTGCAAAGCGCGTTCTACGCGAGCGCGCTGCGCTGGCTGCTCGTCACGGTGCTTCTGGGCGCGGCGGCGACGGTGGCGATGCTCGTCGTCGTGCGCAGCATCAAGCGAAATCTCGGCGGCGAACTGGAGTTGGCAGTGGGCGCCGCTCACCGCATGGCCCACGGCGATCTGACGACGGCCGTGACCGTGCATCCGGACGACACGACGAGCCTGCTGCACGCCCTTTCGACGATGCAGCGCGGACTCGTCGAGACCGTTTCGCGCGTGCGCAACGGGACCGAGAACATCAACGTGGGCGCGTCCGAGATCGCGGCGGGCAACACCGACCTCTCGCAACGCACCGAGGAACAGGCGGCCGCGCTCGTGCAGACGGCGTCGAGCATGGACGAAATGACCGCCAACGTGAAGAACAACGCGCAAAGCGCGGCGCAAGCGGCGCGGCTCGCGGAACAGGCGGCGGACGTGGCGACGCGCGGCAGCGGCGTGGTCAGCGAAGTCATCGACACGATGACGCGCATCACCGCGAGTTCGCAGCAGATCGGCGACATCATCGGCGTGATCGACGGCATCGCTTTCCAGACGAACATTCTGGCGCTGAACGCCGCAGTCGAAGCGGCGCGCGCCGGCGAACAGGGCCGCGGCTTCGCGGTGGTCGCGGCGGAAGTGCGCAGCCTCGCGCAACGTTCGGCAACGGCGGCCAAGGAAATCAAGGCGCTGATCGAGACGTCGACGCAGACGGTGCAGCAAGGCGCGTCGCTCGTTTCGAACGCAGGCGCGACGATGGGCGAGATCGTGCAGTCGGTGCGGCGCGTGAACGAGATTCTCGACGAAATCAGCGATGCCTCGCGCGAGCAGAGCGCGGGCATCGAACAGGTCAATCGCGCGGTCGTCGAAATGGACCAGGTGACGCAGCAGAACGCGGCGCTCGTCGAAGAAGCGGCCGCCGCCGCGCATTCGCTGAAGGATCAGGTGGACGTGCTGCGCGAGGCGATCGGCAGTTTCAAGCTGCCGGCGTAACGCCAACGCAGCCGGCGGCGCGGCTCAGTCTTCCAAAAACCGCTCTACGAGCCGCGCCCAGTACGCTGCGCCGACCGGCAGGTTCTTGTCGTTGAAGTCGTAATGCGGGTTGTGGACCATGCAGCCGTCCTCGCCCGCACCGTTGCCGATGCGCAGGAACGTGCCCGGCCGCTCCTGCAACATGAATGCAAAGTCCTCGCTGCCCATCAGCAGATCCGCGTGGGCGACGACGTTTTCCTCGCCGACCAGTTCGCGCGCCACTTGCGTCGCGAACTCGGTCTGCGCATCCGAATTGACGACGACAGGATAGCCTTCGAGATACTTCACCGTCGCCTTCGCGCCGTAACTCGCCGCCTGCGACTCCACCAGTTCCTGAATGCGGCGCTTGAGCAGCGCGCGCACCTCCGGGCTGAACGAGCGCACCGACAGTTCGAGCGTCGCGCGGTTCGGAATGACGTTATTGACCGTCCCCGCGTGCATGGAGCCGACCGTCACGACGGCGGGCTGCGCCGGGTCGACGTTGCGCGCGACGATCGTCTGGAGCGCCATCACGATGCTCGCCGCGACGACCACCGGATCGACCGACAGATGCGGCCGCGCCGCATGCCCGCCGACGCCTTCGATCACGATCGACACCTGATCGCCCGCCGCCATGAACGGCCCCTTGCGGAAGAGGAACGTGCCCGGCTGCGCGCCCGGATGGTTGTGCACGCCGAACACAGCATCGCAATGAAAGCGGTCGAAGAGGCCCTCTTCGATCATCTTCTGTGCGCCGCTCGGCACGCCATGCTCTTCCGCCGGCTGAAAATACAGGTGCACCGTGCCGTTGAAGCGCCGCGTGCGCGCGAGATGACGCGCCGCGCCGAGCAGCATGGTCGTGTGGCCGTCGTGACCGCACGCGTGCATCTTCCCGGGCGTTTCGCTCGCGTACGGTTTGCCGGACTGCTCGAGGATCGGCAGCGCGTCCATGTCCGCGCGCAGGCCGATGCTCTTGGTCCCATCGCCCGCCTTCAGCGTGCCGACGACGCCCGTGCCGCCGACGCCGCGCGTCACCTGCCAGCCCCATTCCTCCAGCTTCGCCGCGACGAGCGCGGCGGTGCGCGTCTCTTCGTACGACAACTCCGGATGACGGTGGATGTCGTGGCGAATCTCGCGCAGTGAGAGCGCGTCGTCGGCGAGATCGGCGATTTCGGTGTAGCGGTGGTCGGACGAAACGGTCGTCATGAGGGAAGCCCTTGCCAAGATGAGTCATGCGGCGCGCGGCAAACCTGCGAAGCTGCGCAACCGCGAAAGCGGAAAGGCGCACATCTTCCTCCAGTCGGCCGATGCTTGCCAGTTCCGCGTTGAGCGCTGTGCGTTTTTTGCACGGTGGCTCCCCGCGTGCGCGGCGCGAACCGGCTTTCTCCCAAGGTGGCGAAACGTCCTGAACCGAAACGGCAAACCTCGCGATGCGGATATGAGGCCCAGCCACGCCGGCTGCACGGCACCGAATCGCGGGCCGTGGAGCGTTTGCAGCGTGGCGAGCAACCTGGAACAGGGCACGAGCGGCATCCATGCCGAGGCGTTTCGGATGAAGCCGGGCGCTTCGGGAGCGTTGACGACCGCCTCGTCAGAGCCGCTGCGTCTACTGCCCGGCGCTAGTCGCGCTGGCAGGCGTCACCTTGACCGCCGCCGCCGATACGAACACGGCGTGAACCGTATCGCCCTTTCTCAGCTTCTGCTCTTCGAGCGCCGGTGAGATGTCGAGCGTTTCCGTGCGCCACGGGCCGCGCAGCGTGATGGTGCGCCGTTTGTTATCGATATGCTCGACGGTCGCGAGAATCTCCACCCGCCGCGACGAATCGAAACCGCTCGCGCCGCCCGGCCCGGACGCGGGCGCGATCGATTGCGTGTCGACACGCGTGCGCACGCCCTTCCCCCGTCCGTTCACTTTCTCGGCAGTCACGAGAAGCGCGTTCTTATAGAGCACGTCCACCTTGTCGCCGACATGGAGCTGGTCGAAATTGGTTACCTCGTTGCTGACAATGAACGAAGCATCGCCACGCGGACCGTGAACTGTCACCATGCGGCTCGCGGGATCGATGCCGGTGATCGTCGCCTGAACGTGAACCGGCTGCGCAGAGGCTATGACTTCTTGCGCCTCTTTGCTCAACGCGTCGTCGGCTTGCGCGAACACCGCGCCGGGCGATGCAACGATGATTGCGCACGTGGCCGAGGCCATCGTCGCGAGAAATGCAAACGCGCGCCGTTTCGTCTTCATGTGCGTAGGCTCCTTGCCGAGAGGTCAGTGCCTGCCATTCAATATCACGTTGCTCGGGCGCTTGAAATCGAATCGCGCTATGCGTTGCGACGGCGCCAAAGGATCGCCCAATCGAATGTGCAACATCGTAGATCCGACACTCATCTGCACCGACTTCCACCGCCCACGGCGGGATTCCCGGCGAACCGGTAGAATCGGCTGCCTGATGGCGACCGTCTGCGTCGCGTCTTGTGAATCCACACGAACCTTCTTTCATGGGGCCGAGCGCAGCGCAACGAGCGCCGACCTCGCCCGACAGGGGCGCTATGCGACGTTCCGCATTCTTCATCCGGTTCATCGGTGTCGGTGTTCTGTTTCACCTCTATGTGGGCTGGCGGCTCATTCCGGCCGCGCCCGTCGGCATGCCGCTCAAGGTGCTCGCAGCAGCGTGGCTCGTCGCGTCGCTGATTCTGATTCCACTCGGGATGATGGCGCGCAACATCGAGGCGCAGCCGCTCTCCGACCGTCTCGCGTGGTGCGGCCTCACCGCGATGGGCTTCTTCTCGTCGCTGCTATTGTTGACCTTCGCACGCGATGTCCTGCTCTTGTGCGTGCATCTCGCCGACTGGCTGCGCGGCGCGCCGATCGGTTCGCCTGCGCTCGTCGCCGATAGCGCGCTCGCCGTGCCGATTCTGGCCATTCTGCTGTCCGCGATCGGCTTCTACAACGCGCGCAAGCGCGCGCCGGTCGTGACCGTCGACGTGCCGATCGCCGATCTGCCCGCCGCGCTCGACGGCTTCACCATCGTGCAGATCAGCGACATCCACGTCGGCCCGACGATCAAGCGGCCTTACGTGGAGCGCATCGTCGCGGCGGTGAACGGCCTCGCGCCGGATGTAATCGCGGTGACGGGCGATGTCGTCGACGGCGCGGTGCCGCATCTTTCCGATCACACGCGCCCGCTCGCCGGCTTGAGCGCGCGGCACGGCGCATTTCTCGTGACGGGCAACCACGAGTATTACTCGGGCGCGGACAAGTGGATCGCGGAGTTCCGTCGGCTTGGACTGACGGTGTTGCTGAATCAGCATGTGGTGGTGGACCATGATGGCGCGCAGGCCGTGATCGCAGGCGTCACCGATTACAGCGCGGGCAGCTTCGACCCGGCGCACCACAGCGATCCGGCGAAGGCAATCAACGGCGCACCGGCCGATGCGCCCGTGCGCGTCTTGCTGGCGCACCAGCCGCGCAGCGCGCCGGCGGCGGCGGAAGCGGGCTTCACGTTGCAACTTTCGGGACACACGCACGGCGGCCAGTTCCTGCCGTGGAACTTCTTCGTGCGCCTGCAGCAACCGTTCGTCGCGGGACTCGTGAAGTTCAACGGGCTCTGGGTCTATACGAGTCGCGGGACGGGATACTGGGGCCCGCCGAAACGGCTCGGCGCGCCGTCCGAGATTACGCGCGTGCGGCTGGTGGCCGCGACTGCGTGAGGAGCGGAGGAAGTGGACGCGCGTCGATGACGCGCGTCCGGCGCTCAGGGAAAGCGCGACGTCCGGACACGGGAATGAACGGACGCCCTTCGTCGGCGAGCGGGATCTCTGCCAACGAAGTAGCGACAACTTAAACAAGTGCCGGATCATCGGCCACTAGATATTTCTTAATCTGCCGACCGGCGCGCGGCGGCCGTTGTCGATTGTCAGGGAGTGCGAACTTTTTTGCCCAGGCTGGCGAAGGTATAGCCGCAACAGGACCCGCCTCGCGATGCCCCCGATCGCATGTCACGTCGCTTGAAAGACGAGCGCCGCGCCGTTGATGCAATAGCGCAGGCCCGTCGGATTCGGGCCGTCGTCGAACACATGGCCCAGGTGGCCGCCGCAACGCCGGCAATGCACTTCGTTCGGCAACGGTACTGACGCACTGCTCGCATGCGTCGATACCGCGCCGTCCAGCGGCACCCAGAAACTCGGCCAGCCGGTTCCGCTTTCGAACTTCGTCTCCGACGAAAAGAGCGGCAACCCGCATCCCGCGCACGCGAACGTTCCCCTGCGGCTTTCTTCGAGAAGCGAACTCGAAAACGGCGGCTCCGTCGCCCCACGCCGCAACACGCGATACTGCTGCGCGGACAAGCGCCGGCGCCAGTGCGTGCGACTGTGTTCGACCTCGAACTCAGGAATGGCGCTCGCCCGCGTGCCGGCCATCCCCTGCCGCCACGGCGCAATGCCGCCGGCCAGCGTCGCGGCCATCGCGCCGAGAAAATTTCGTTTCGTGCGTCTGATGATTTTCATCGGATGAACGCCCTCCTTCTTTCCCGTCGCGTGGCGCCGCGCTTTGCTATGCCTTCAGTCGATACCCGGTCTTGAAGATCCACGCGACGATGGCAATGAAGATTGCCAGGAACACGAGCGTCATCGCAAGGCTTGTGCCGACTTGCACGTCCGCGAGGCCATAAAAGCTCCAGCGGAATCCGCTGATGAGATAGACGACGGGATTGAACAGCGCGACCGTCTTCCAGAACGGCGGAAGGATATTGATCGAATAAAAGCTGCCGCCGAGAAACGTGAGCGGCGTCACGATCAAGAGCGGAATGATCTGGAGTTTCTCGAAGCCGTCGGCCCATATTCCGATGATGAAACCGAGCAGGCTGAACGTGACCGACGTCAGCAACAAGAACAGAATCATCCACACCGGATGGTCGATGCGCAACGGCACGAATAGCCGAGCCGTGGCAAGAATGATGAGGCCGAGAATGATCGACTTCGTGGCCGCCGCGCCGACATAACTGATGACCAGTTCCAGATACGACACCGGCGCGGACAGCAGTTCGTAGATGGTGCCGGTAAAGCGCGGAAAGTAGATGCCGAACGACGCATTCGCGATGCTCTGCGTGAGCAGCGACAACATGACGAGCCCCGGCACGATGAACGCGCCATAGCTGATGCCGTCCACTTCCGGAATGCGCGTGCCGATGGCCGCGCCGAACACGACGAAGTAAAGCGATGTGGAGATGACCGGCGACACGATGCTTTGCATCAGCGTGCGCCCGGCGCGCGCCATCTCGAAGCGGTAGATTGCTCGAACTGCGTGTAGATTCATTTGGCGTCCCTGACGAGGCTCACGAAAATGTCTTCCAGTGAGCTTTGCGTCGTTTGCAGATCCTTGAAGCGCACGCCGGCTTCGTCGACATGGCGCAAGAGCGCGATGATGCGCCCCGGCTCGTCGTGCGCGTCATACGTATAAGTGAGTTCCGTGCCGCTCGCCGACAGCGTGAGACCGTAGGGCGCGAGCGGAGCGGGAACCGCGGCAAGCGGTTGCTCCAGTTGCAGCGTGAGATTCTTCTGCCCGAGCTTGCGCATCAGTTCGGCTTTCTCTTCGACGAGCACGATCTCGCCGCGATTGATGACCCCGATGCGGTCGGCCATCTCCTCCGCTTCTTCGATGTAATGCGTCGTCAGAATGATGGTGACGCCCTTCTCCTTCAGCGCCCGCACGAGATTCCACATATCGCGGCGCAGTTCGACATCGACGCCGGCGGTCGGCTCGTCGAGAAAGAGAATGTCGGGCTCGTGCGAGAGCGCCTTGGCAATCAGCACGCGCCGTTTCATGCCGCCCGAGAGCGTCATGATCTTGTTGTCCTTCTTGCTCCACAGCGACAGTGACTTCAAGACACTCTCGATGTGCGCGGGATTCGGCGCGCGCCCGAACAGTCCTCGGCTGAACGAGACAGTGGCCCACACGGTCTCGAACGCGTCGGTCGTGAGTTCTTGCGGCACGAGCCCGATCATCGCGCGGGCGGCGCGGTAGTCGGTGACGATATCGTGACCCGCGACCGTGACCTGCCCCTGGCTCGCTCTCACGATGCCGCAGACGGTGGAGATGAGCGTCGTCTTGCCCGCCCCGTTCGGACCGAGCAGCGCAAAGATTTCGCCGCGCCGGATCTCCAGGTTCACGCCCTTGAGCGCGGAAAATCCCGACGCGTAGGTCTTGGAGAGATTGGAAATAGTGATGATGTTCGGCATGGCGTGGACGATAGCAGATACCGCGCGATTCGGCATGGACGAAGGGGTCGTCCGAATGGCCCATGTTCGGCGCGCCGTGCGGTGCCTACAATGTGTCCGCCACGAGCGAAGGAGCCGACATGTTTTTCGAACAGATTCAGACCGCCTGCCTCAACGACGCCGACGTGCCGTGGGTGCCCTTCACGCCCTACAGCGAGCATGTGATGGTGAAGTACTTCAAGCTGGACGCGATTCGCGGCGAGACCATCGCGCTATTGAAAGCGCCGGCCAAGGGCGAGATGCCGCGTCACCGGCATACCGGCACGGTCATCGTCTATACGGTGCAGGGGCGCTGGAAGTATCGCGAGCACGACTGGATCGCCCAGACCGGCAGCATCGTGTATGAGACTGCCGGGTCGAGTCACACGCCGGAAGCCGTCGCGCCGCAGCCGGGCGCGCCGGACATCATCACGCTGAACATCATTCACGGCGAACTCGTGTTCGTCGACGAGAACGGGCGCACGCTCGCCACGGAGAACTGGCGCAGCGGCTGGGAACGATACGCGGGCTACTGCCGCGCGCATGACCTGACGCCGAAAGATCTGACGGCGTTCGGCTAGCGGGCGGGCGGTTGCCTCAAGGCTTCGCGAAGAGCGCGTCGAGCGCGTCCGAATAGGCGCGCACGTTGGCATCGTGCAGCGGGTCTAGCGTTCGCAGAAACGCCTGCGCGGTCGCGCGGTAAGCGTCGAGATTCGCGTCGTGTTGCTGGAACGCCGTGCGCAGTGCGCGGCCGCCGTCTTCGCAGTCGAAACCGTGATAGCGATAGCCGCACGCCCCGATGAGATGCGAGTTGTGAATCAGCGGATAGCCGCCGTGAAGCGCCTCGTAATACAGATAATTCTGCGCGTTCTCCCAGTGATGACTGACAACTGCATCGACTTCGCGCGGCACGATCTGCGCAAACGGAAAGCGCGCTTCGAACGACGCGAGGTTATGCCTGACCACGTCGAGACTGCGCGCGAATTCGACGAACGTCGGCTGCTCTTTCAGCTTGGCAGTTCCGTAGACGCGCACGGCGTCGATCACGTTCGGGTCGGCCCGATGCGCGCACTCGCAACTGAGCAGCGGCACGTGGCTCGTCTTCACCATCGAGACGTTAGGTTCGAAGATGCCGATGCGCCAGCGCCGCTTGCCCGGCTGATAACCGAACGCGAGGCCATCGGGCAGATTGCGCGCATCCTGTTCGAGGAGCATCGGGCTCCAGATGTGCGGCACGATGATGACCGGCGCGCGGCCGAGCGCCTGAAAGTACGGCTTGCACGACTTCTCGTACTCGGGCAGCGTCCACACGGCATCGTATGGCACTTGCGGCACGAGTCCCGCTGGCGGCAACGAAAAGATCATGCGCTCGATATCGAGCACGTAGTCATTGCCGACGCGCATCGAGACGATCTTTCCGCCGCGCTCACGGAACCGGAGCACCCAGTCGCGCTGAAGCTGCGCATGCAGCTCGATCATCACATCCAGACGGCCGAGCGCCGATTCCGGCTCGATGATCGGCGCGGGTGCATCCGCCATGAAGCGTTTCGCGTCCTCGCGCGTGCCGTCGCCGCTCGCGACGATGTACACCGCGTCCACGCGCGGCGAGCGTGCCAGCAGTTGAATGAGGAACAGCGCGTTCTGCGCGATGCCGCTCTCGAACATCGACTGTCCGCCTGCGCGGACATACACGGACACGCCCACGCGCAGGCGGCGCGGCGTTTTCTTGCTGGCGGTGTTGATGGAGCTCATCGTGCGGCGCTCCGGTTCGGTCGGTTCCAAAGGTGCATCAGACGATGCGCGTAAGCGTCGAGATTAGCCGCATTGAACGGATTCACCGCGTCGATCACCCGAGCGGCGCGTGCCCGATAATCGTCGAGCGCGGCGTCGTGCTCGCGCAGCGCGCGCAGCAACTGGCGCGCGCCCTCCTGAACGTCGAAGTCGGGATAGTAGTAGCCCGCGTCTGCAAGCCACGGCGAGTTGTGGATCAGCGGATAGCCGCCGTACAGCGCGTCGAGGTAAAGATAATTCTGGTCGTTGGCCCATTGATGCGACACGATTGCGTCGCCGTGCATCGCCATGAAGCTCACGACATCGTGCCGCCCCTCGAAAAGCGCGCGATGATCCCGCACGAGGTCGAGCGAATTCGCCATGTGCAGAAGCGTCGGGTGTTCCTTCATGTGGACGGTGTTGAGCGCGATCATGGACGCGACACTGCCGCTCTCCGCGCGATACGCCTCGTCGCAGATCAGCATGGGAATAGCCGAGGCTTTCTGCACCGAAATGTTCGGTTCGAGGATGCCGACGCGCAGCCCCTGCGCGCCCGCTTCCGCCCGCGTCCGGTAACCGTAGTGGTAGCCGTGTTGCGCGACATGCGCGATGCGCGCCTGCAAGAACTGCGGATGCCAGATATACGGCACCTCGAACACGTCGCAGCGATGCAGCGTGCGCATGATCGGCGCGGACGGCGCGTCCTTGGACAGCAGCCAGACTTCGTCGCAGCGATCGGGGCGCGACATGTGGCTCGGCTTCTCGAACACGGCAGGTTCGACGAGTCCGAGATACGGCTGGCCCACCACATAGAACACGACCTTGCGCCCGCGTGCGCGCATCAGGTCGAGCCAGCCCACATCGAGCGCGCCGCCCAGTTCGATGACGACATCCACGGCATCGGTGGCCTCGCGAGTGCCGATCACGCGCAGCTTCTTGCCGGCCACGTCGACGTCTTGCGGCATGGCCGCGAGCGCGCCGACATCGATCAGGACGACGGACGAAACGAACGGCAGACGCTGAAACAGTTCCGCGAGAAAGACGATGTTCTGGCCCATTCCGTTGGACCAGATGCTTTGCCCTTCGTAACTCGCCATCGAAATGCCGATTCTCATTGACACCACTTTCAAGACTCCGAGAAGACGCTGCCGGACGCCCGGCGAGGCAAGCACGACGCAGCGCCGTTGCGCAAGACCGGCGCGGCTTCGAAAGTTGATTCAGGACAATGACCGGAGCGCGGAAAAAGTCGAAGGGACGCGACGGACGACCACGCTGACGGGCGAATCAAGGGCCGCGCATTCTATCAACTGCTTTGCGGCCGTCGTTTGATGAACTGAGTGTAGGTCAAAGATTAGGAAATATCGCAAGGCCAGGGCGTGCCCGGACGCTGCTGTTTAGAATCAGCGTGGGCGCGGGCACGAAACATCTCAACGCATCACGAACAGGAGGAACGCAGGATGAACATTCAGACCGTCGGTATCGTCGGGGCAGGAACGATGGGCAACGGCATCGCGCAGGTCGCGGCCGTCGCGGGCTTCGGCGTCGTGATGATCGACGTCACCGACGCCGCGCTCGCCAAGGGCGTCGCCACGCTGACTGCGAGTCTCGAACGCCTCGTCGCGAAGGACAAGCTCGACGCCGCCACGCGCGACGCGGCCATCGCGCGCATCGAGACGTCCACGGACTATGCGCGGCTTTCGGCAGCGGACATCGTAATCGAGGCGGCAACCGAGAACGTCGAGCTCAAGCATCGCATTCTCGGGCAAATCGAGGCGGCGGCGCGCGCGGATGCGATCATCGCATCCAACACGTCGTCCATTTCGATTACCGCGCTCGCCGCCACGCTCGCGCATCCGGAGCGCTTCATCGGCATGCACTTCTTCAATCCGGTGCCGCTGTTGCAACTGGTGGAAGTGATCCGCGGCGTGCAGACGAGCGATGAAACAGTGGCCGCCGTGCGCGAACTCACCGAGAAGCTCGACAAGTCGCCGATCGGCGTGCGCAATTCGCCCGGCTTCGTCGTCAATCGCGTGCTCGTGCCGATGATCAACGAGGCGTTTTTCGTGCTGTACGAAGGCGTGGCAACGGCCGAGGAGATCGACACGGGCATGAAGCTCGGCGCGAATCACCCGATCGGCCCGCTCGCGCTCGCGGATCTGATCGGCCTCGACGTGTGCCTTTCCGTGATGGACGTGTTCCTGAAAGACTTCGGCGATTCCAAGTACCGCGCGTGCCCGTTGCTGCGTGAACTCGTCGCCGCGGGGCATCTCGGCCGCAAGACCAAACGCGGCGTGTACCGCTACGATTGAGCGGTCGGGCGGCTGCGTGCCATGCATCGGATACCGTATGATCGCGGTCTTCCGCTGCAAGGCGCTTGCTTGCGCCACCGCTTTGGCTTATTCCTTAGCGGATGCGCCGCTCGCCGCGCTCATCGAATCATCCCGATACGCTCGCATCATGCAAATCTCTCCCAACGGGCAGCCGAACCTGAATCCGCGACAGCCGGTCGACATCGCCCGCATTCTGCTCGTGATTGCCATTCTGTCGGCGCTCGCGGCCGGCAGCCTCTTCATTCTGCGCCCGTTTCTGCCGGGTCTCATCTGGGCGACGACCATCGTGGTCGCCACGTGGCCGCTGATGCTCGCGGTGCAGCGCCGCTGCGGCAATCGCCGCTGGATCGCGACCACGGTCATGCTGCTCGGGCTGCTGATCGTGATCGTGCTGCCGCTCTATCAGGCGATCAGCACGCTCGCGCTGCATGGCGGCGAGATCATGTCCGCGATCAAGAGCCTGCCGACGTATGCGCTGCCGCCGCCGCCCGCCTGGGTCCACGACGTTCCGCTCGTTGGGCAGCGCGTGTCGGCCGAATGGCAATCGCTTTCCGACGCCGGCCCCGGCGGCATGCTCGCGAAGCTCGAACCTTACGTGACCATCGCGGCGCGCTGGATGCTTTCGCACGCGGCGGTCGTCGGCGTGTTCGTGATGCACATGGTGATCACCATCATCATCGCCGGGATTCTGTACACGCGCGGCGAGGCGGCGGGCAGCTTCGTGGTGCGCTTCGCGACGCGCGTCGCGGCGCAGCGCGGCGCGGAGGCCGTCAAGCTCGCCGGGCTCGCCGTGCGCGCGGTCGCGCTCGGCATCGTCGTCACGGCGGTCACGCAGTCGGCGCTCGGCGGAATCGGTCTGTGGATCGCCGGGGTGCCGGCCGCCGGCGTCATCACGGCGGTCATGCTCATGCTGTGTCTCGCGCAGATCGGCCCGCTCCTGCCGCTGCTAGGCGGCGTCGCCTGGCTTTTCTGGCACGGCTCGCACGTCGCGGCGGCTTTGTTGCTGGTGTGGTCGCTCATGATCGCGATGCTCGACAACTTTCTGCGTCCGCTGCTGATTCAGCGCGGCGTGAATCTGTCGATGCTGCTGATTCTCTCCGGCGTGCTCGGCGGGATGTTCGCATTCGGAATAGTCGGATTATTCATCGGGCCCGTTATTCTTGCGGTCACTTCCACCATTTTGAATGCGTGGATTAACGAGCAGCCGTCCATGCCTCAAGTCGACGAAATCGCCAACGAGGACATCGCCCGCGCCGCCCCGGAAAAGGGATTGGCGGATGCGTCGCGGCCGCGCCCATGATTTATCTCAAAATGAGTTTTTACAGAATCGCGCGGAAATGTCGGATTTATTCCAAATGTGTCCTAGGAGTGTGACTAAAAACGCTGTTGCGCCTTACAGCACGCGGCGTTTCACGCGAAATCGACGGCACACATCCGTTACAATGCGGGTCTTTGATACTTGCCCGCTGAAGGGCGTAGGGGAATGACCATGTCTCTGCGCGACGTGGACGCCATCGATTACATCGGAATCAATATTCTGTTCAAGCAGGTATATGTTGGCCTTTTCGACGAACTCGACTGGCAAGACGAAGAACTGCACCAGGATTTACTGACGAAGAAAATCGACCGCTACACCCGATATATCCGGTCGGGAAAATTACTACTGAATTATCCTAAAGTCCGGGGTTATGAGATCGTGATCGAATATGTGTCGATGCACGCCATGCCCCCGTCCGCCGCCGCGTTCTGGAGAACGCGCGAGAGTCTGATTCGCAGCGCGGGCTTTGCCGTCCGTGCCCGTGGCGTGGATGTGCGTCGTTCGCTCGGGCTCAAAGCCGAGGAACCGGCGCAAGTCGTGGTGGCAGAAGAAGTCGAAGAACTCGTCGAGCCGCCTGCGCTGGAAGTGCTCGACCCGGAGCCGCGCATGCATCTGGCGGAAAGCGCCGAGATTTCTTTTTTGCCGCCACTGGTGTCGCAGCAGCGTCGCGCGCATACGCTGCCGATTCTGACGCGGCTGTCGCTGCGGCGTGCTTCGATGTAGTCATCGAAAAGACGAACCCACGAAATGAAAAGGCGAGGCCCGGTGCCTCGCCTTTTTTCGTTCGCGATACCGCCTCTTACTTGCCCATGCCGAGCGCGGAGCTGGCAATCGACGGCACCGAGATGCCGTTCGTCTTGGCGTACTGCACCGCCTGCGTCAACGTTTGCACGAGCGATTGCAGTTGCCCCGGCGCCGACTGCGCAATGTAAGTGGCCGCCTGCGCCGTTGCCGGGTTCGATCCCGCCTGCAGTAGCGACGACACATTCATCGTGTCCTTCACCGCGCCCAGGTCCGACTGAAGCCCCGCGTACTGCTTCACGCCCTGGCCGAGCGACGCCAGTCCGTCCGTGAACGTCTGCTTGCTCGCGGCGGTCGGCGGCGTTGCCGCCTTGTTCGCGAACGCCTGCATCAGCGATTGCGAGACGCTCTGCTGCGTGCCGCCGAGCTGCGACAACATGCTGGTGCTCGGCGCGCCGCCGCTCGTCGCGCTCGACAACATGCCCGCCGCCGACTGCGCCTGGCTCGCGACGCTCGACATGCCCATCGCCGACGCGAGACTCGACTGCCCGCTCAACACCTGCTGGTTCGCGCCGAGATAGTTCTGCACGAGCGAGCCGAGGGCGGACGGCTGCGCCGCGCTGTCGCCAGTTGAGCCCGACGACTCCGACTTGTTGCCGAAGCCGAACTGCTGGAGATTGATTTGTGCGTAAGACGCGGCCGGCGTCGCGAGCGCGCCTGCGAGAGCCGTTGCAACCAGCGCGATCCGTAGCGACCGATTCGACATGATCGGGTTCCTCCTTCAAATGTTCCGACGTGAATGAGCCGTTTCGACCAGCGGCCCTCCCGACGGTTCGCGGCGCGCTGCCCCGCGTTACATTTGCTTGCCAATTCCTCCGACCGTCGATGCAACGCCCCGCCCGATCATTTCGCGGCATCGGCCACGCCCGACTGCCGCAGTTCGGGGAAATCGTCCTCCCAGAATTCGAACTGGCCGCGCGCGCCGTCCTGCGCGCGGGCCGCTTCCTGTCGGCGCAAATCGACGCGCCGGATCTTGCCCGAAATCGTCTTCGGCAGTTCGGCGAATTCGATCCGCCGGATGCGCCTGTACGGCGCCAGCCGCTCGCGCGAGAACGCGAACACGCTGCGCGCGAGGTCGGGGCCCATCGTGAAGCCGTGCCGCAGCGTGACGAACGCTTTCGGCACCGAAAGCCGCAGCGGATCCGGGCTCGGCACGACCGCGGCTTCGGCAATCGCTTCGTGTTCGATCAGCACGCTCTCCAGTTCGAACGGGCTCAGACGGTAATCGGAAGACTTAAACACGTCGTCGGCGCGGCCGACATACGTGAAATAGCCGTCAGCGCCGCATGCCGCAACATCGGATGTGCGATAGAAGCCGCCGCGCATCGCGTTCTCGGTGGCGGCGGGGTTGTCGGCGTAACCGGTCATCAAACCGAGCGGCGGCGGATCGAGCGAGAGCGCAATCTCGCCCTCGTCGGCGCGATTGCCTTCCGGATCGAGCAGCACCACGCGATACCCCGGCAGTGGACGTCCCATCGACCCGGGCACGAGCCGCTGGCCCGGCGAGTTGGCGATCTGCGCGGTGGTTTCCGTCTGCCCGTAGCCATCGCGGATCGGCACGCCCCACGCTGCCTGCACGCGCTCGACGACCTCGGGATTCAACGGCTCGCCCGCCCCGACGATCTCGCGCAGTTTCACCTTGTACGACGCCAGCGGTTCCTGCACGAGCATGCGCCACACGGTCGGCGGCGCGCAGAGCGTGGTGACGTCGTGCGTCACGAGCACGTTCAGCGTGCGCGCGGCGTCGAAGCGGCTGAAGTTGTAGATGAAGACGCACGCCTGCGCATTCCACGGCGCGAAGAAGCAGCTCCACGCGTGCTTCGCCCAGCCGGGCGAACTGATGTTCCAGTGCACGTCGCCGGGTTGGAGGCCGATCCAGTACATCGTCGAAAGGTGGCCGACCGGATAGCTTTCGTGCGTATGCGCGACGAGCTTCGGCTTCGACGTGGTGCCGGACGTGAAGTACAAGAGATACGGATCGCTTGCCTTCGTTTCGCCGTCCGCGTGAAATTCGGGCGATGCATCGTAGCCCGCATCGTAGCCGAGCCAGCCGTCGCGCGCCCCGCCGACGGACATCCGCAGTCCGCGCAAGTCGATGCCGTCGAACTTGTGCGTCTCGTTTGCATCCACGATGACGTGGTCCACACGCCCGAGCGCGATGCGATCGCGCAGGTCGCCGCTCGCGAGCTGCGTCGTCGCGGGCAGCACGACTGCGCCGAGCTTCATCGCGGCGAGCATCGTTTCCCACAACTCGACGCGATTCGGCAGCATCAACAGAATGCGCTCGCCGCGCTTCACGCCGAGCGCGCGCAAGTGATTCGCGACGCGCGCCGACCGCTCGCTCATCTCCGCGAAGCTGAGGCGCGTTTCATCGCCGCTTTCATCCACGATGCAAAGCGCGGGCGCGTGGTTGCCGCGCGCCATCGGATCGAAATAATCGAGCGCCCAGTTGAAGCGGTCGAGCACGGGCCATTTGAACTCGCGGTACGCGGTGTCGTAGTCGGTGCGGTGACGCAGCAGAAAATCTCTCGCTTCGATGAACGGCCGGGCTCGATTCATGGCGTCTCCTGTCTCCTTTTCTATGCCGCTAGACATTGCGCGCAATCACCATGCGCTGGACTTCGCTCGTGCCTTCGTAAATCTGCGTGATGCGCGCATCGCGATAATTCCGCTCCACCGGGTAGTCCTGAAGATAGCCGTAGCCGCCGTGAATCTGGATCGCGTCCGAGCACACGCGCTCGGCCATCTCGGATGCGAACAGCTTCGCCTGCGACGCCTCCGACAGACACGGCACGCCCTCCGTGCGCATGCGCGCCGCGTGCAGCACCAGAAGCCGCGCGGCGTTGATCTGCGTCTGCATGTCGGCGAGCATGTTCGCGACCGACTGATGCTCGCGGATCGGCTTGCCGAACTGCACGCGATCGCGCGAGTAGGCGCGCGCTGCATCGAAGGCCGCGCGCGCGATTCCGAGCGCCTGCGCCGCAATCCCGATGCGCCCGCCTTCCAAATTCGACAGCGCGATCTTGAGCCCCTCGCCGCGCGCGCCGAGCAGGTTCGCGGCGGGAATGGCGCAGTCGTCCAAGGTGATCGGACACGTATCCGATGCGCGGATGCCGAGCTTGTGCTCGGGCGGTCCGACATTGAAACCCGGCGTGTTCTTCGGCACGATGAACGCCGAAATGCCGCGCTTGCCCGCCTCCGGGTCCGTCACGGCAAACACGATGGCCACGCCCGCGCGCCGACCGTTCGTCACGAACTGCTTGCTGCCCGAGATGATCCACTGTCCGTCGCGCTCGACCGCGCGCACGCGCAGGTTGTTCGCCTCGGAGCCGGCTTGCGGCTCGGTCAGGCAGAACGCGCCGATCACTTCGCCGCTCGCGAGCTTCGGCAGCCATTCGGCCTTTTGCGCGTCGGTGCCGTACGCGAGAATCGGCCCGCAGCCGACGGAGTTGTGCACGCTCATCATCGTCGCGCACGACGCGCAGCCGGCGGCGATTTCCTCCATCGCGAGCGCGTAGGCGGTGTAGTCGCTGTAGGTGCCGCCGAGTTCCGCCGGCACGATCATGCCGAGCAGGCCGAGTTCGCCCAACTGCCGCACGACGGCGTCGGGAATCGCGCCGTCTTTGTCCCATTGGCCCGCGTTCGGCGCGAGCACTTCAGCCGAGAACTGGCGCGCCGCATCGCGGATCATGCGCTGCTCTTCGGTGAGAAAACTGTCGATCATGGTTGAACTCGCAAATGGCCTCGTCAGTCGTTCGGATACACTGGCTCGCCGGTCAGCGGCGGGCGCTCCGCAAGTCTAGGCAATCGTCCGCGCCCGGCCGATGACCAGAACGATCACGCTAACTGAACGCTTTCGCCACCTAGTGACAACCCCAATCCGCAGAAGAGAATTCGAGCGCGATTCGATCGCCGTCAGTCTCGTCGACGCGGCGCTGCGGTGCGCCGAAGCGCGCGGCATGGCGCGCGCGACGTTGCTCGATGCAGCGGGCATCGCGCCGGCGATGCTGGATTCGCCGCGCGCCCGCGTTTCGCCCGCGCAGTACGGCCGGCTGTGGCACGCGATAGCCGACGCGCTCGACGACGAATTCTTCGGCCAGGACCCGCACCCGATGCGGCGCGGCAGCTTCGTGCTGATGTCGCAGGCGGCGCTCGGCGCACGCGACGGCGCGCAGGCGCTGGGACGTATCGCGGCTTTCATGCGGCTCGTGCTCGACGAGTTGACGTTCGAGCCGCACATCGACGAGAAGCGCGTGCGGATCGTGCTGCGCGACGCGCACGCGCCGAAGACGATGTTCGCCTACGCGACCGGCTTTATCCTCGTGTATGGCTTGCTGTGCTGGCTCGTCGGGCGGCGCATTCCGGTGCTCGCCGCGAACCTTCGCTGTGCGGAGCCGCACGACAGCGACGAATACCGCCTGATGTTCTGCGACGCCATGCGCTTCGATCAGCCGCAAAGCTATGTCGATCTCGCGCCGGAGTGCGCGGCGCTTGCCGTGGTGCAGACGGCATCGACACTGAAAACGTTTCTGCGCGACGCGCCCGCGAACTTCATCGTGAAGTATCGCAATCCCGAGTCGCTCGCGGCGCGCATCCGCAAGCGCCTGCGCGAGACTGCGCCCGCCGACTGGCCGGATGCCGATTGCATGGCGCTGTCGCTGAATATGGCCGAAGCCACGCTGCGGCGGCGTCTGAAACAGGAAGGGCTGACGCTTCAGTCGATCAAGGATGCGTTGCGCCGCGACCTCGCGATCTCGCGTCTCGCGGACACTAACGAGACCATTCCGGAGATCGCCGCCGCGCTCGGCTTCTCGGAACCGAGCGCGTTCCGGCGCGCGTTTCGCAAATGGACAGGCGTGCGCCCAGCGGACTACCGGTGGGCGCGCTGACGGCGCGACTGCTATATTGAGACGTCCGATTCACATCGCGGAGCGCGCCATGACCCAGCCACGCCAGACCGAAGCGACGAAAGAGCAGAACCCGGCGAACGAGGAGGACTTGCTCGACGAAGCCCTCGAAGAGACGTTCCCGGCCAGCGATCCGATCGCGGTGCATCCTGAGCCGGAATCGCCGGGCGAGGATAAGAAAGCGAAGAAGTAATTCAGCTGTCGTTCGGACCGGGCTCGTCCGGCGTCGAAAGCAGCGCGACGAGTTTCTCGACGTGCTGATGCAACAGCTTCACGTGCTTGTCGATCTGTTCGAGCCGCCCGGAGAGATCAGCCTTCGCGGCTTCGCTCATGCGATCGGAGGCGATGAGTTCGTCGGCTCGCGGCAGCATCGGCTCCACTTGCAGCAATCCGAGCTGGCGCTCCAGCCGGCGCAAATCCTGTGACAGCAGTTCGCGATTCTTCCTGAAAAGCAGATCGCGCCGGTTGACCTCGGCCTGCTGCTGCGCGAGATCGGCGACGCGCCGCGTGGCTTCCGTCTGCGAGAGAAGCGGCTCGGGGCCGCGCAGCACCGAGCGCTTCGGCGCGGGGTGCGCGGTGCCGCGAAAGACGGCGAACGGTCTTTCCTCGTCGAGCGCGCGCTTGACTTCGGCGGGCACGTCGGCGGCATTGCGGCGCTCGTCCATCCAGTGAGGCGGCAGGCCGGACACCAGTTCGATGCCGCGCACGAACTCCTCGTTGAAGTCCCGTTGACCCGCGACGATGAGCTTCATGAACGACGGCGAGAAGTTCATCATGCGCGCCAGACGCGCCGCGCCGCCAGGCGAACCGACCAGAACGTTCAGGTTCGATCGCCAGACGACAAACAACGTTTCGTCGAAATCTTCCATGGACAGGCTCCCTGCAGGCCGCGCCGCAACACGCCGCGCCTCGCTGTAGCGCGCGATCCGGCCGCGCGCATGCTTATCCTGTTTCCGATTGCCACCGCGCGCCGGGCCCGGCGCGTCGTCTACCGATACATACCGCATAAAACACCATACTACCGTCATCGGCAAGCCGGGCGGACTTGGATGTCCGCGCCGGGCGCGCCGGATTGAGAATGCCGCGCCGGTCCGGACGCGGCAGAAAGCTTACGGTTCGTTGCGCAGATACCCTTCCTTGCTCGGGTCCATCATCCGCCACGAGACCAGGAGCGAGATGGCGCACATCACCGTCACATACCAGTAGAAGCCGGACTCCATGCCCTCCGTCTTGAACTTGAGCGCGACATACTCCGCCGATCCGCCGAACACCGCGTTCGCCACCGCATACGAAAGCCCTACGCCCAGCGCACGCACTTCCGGCGGAAACATCTCGGCCTTGATGAGACCGCTGATCGACGTATAAAAGCTCACGATGGCGAGCGCCGCGACGACGAGCACGAATGCCATGACCGGACTCGTCACGTCGCGTAGCGCGTGCAGCAGCGGCACGGTGCACAGCGTGGCGAGCGCGCCGAACCACAGCATCGACTGGCGGCGGCCGATGCGGTCCGACAGCGCGCCGAACACCGGTTGCAACAGCATATAGACGAGGAGCGCGACCGTCATCACGTTGCTCGCGGTCTTCGCGTGCATGCCCGCCGTGTTGACCAGATACTTCTGCATGTACGTGGTGAACGTGTAGAAGATGAGAGAGCCGCCCGCCGTGAAGCCGACCACGGTCATGAACGCGCGCTTGTGCTGCATCAGCCCGGCGAGCGTGCCGGCTTCCTTGCGCTCGCGGATTTCGGCGGTCGTGGTTTCATTCAGCGAGCGGCGCAGATACAGCGACACGAGCGCCGCGCAGGCGCCGACGAAAAAGGGAATGCGCCAACCCCACGCCTTGAGTTCTTCCGTCGACAGAAAAAACTGGAGGATGACGAGCACCAGCAGCGCGGCGAGCTGCCCGCCGATCAGCGTCACGTACTGGAATGACGCGAAGAACCCGCGCCGGCCGCGCAGCGCCACTTCGCTCATATACGTGGCGCTCGTGCCGTATTCGCCGCCCACCGACAACCCCTGAAACAGCCGCGCGATCAAGAGCAGGAGCGGCGCCCACGCGCCGATGCTCGCGTAAGTCGGCAGAAAGGTGATGACGAGGGAGCCGCCGCACATCATCAGCACGGAGATCATCATCGCGTTGCGGCGGCCGTGCTTGTCGGCGATCCGGCCGAACAGCCAGCCGCCGATCGGACGCATCAGGAAGCCCGCCGCGAACACGCCCGCCGTGTTGAGCAGTTGGACGGTCGGATTGCTTCCGGGGAAGAACGCGGCCGAGAAGTACAGCGCGAGAAAGGAATAGATATAGAAGTCGAACCACTCGACGAGATTGCCCGACGATGCGCCGACGATGGCGAAAACGCGTCGCCGGGTGTCCTCTGCGGTGTATTGGGGAAGATCGGTCATGTTTGTGGTGAACTCTTTTGTCTCGTTCGTATGGCAAGCCCGGCGCACGAGCCGGGACGGAACGCTCTCTCGGCGTTCGGGCGCAAGTTTAAACGACGCGTCGGCACGCCGGCGCGCCAAACCGCGTGTCGCGTGATCGGCGCGAAGCGCTTTCCGGCAGCTTGCAACGAGTGTAGGCACGGCGGGCGGCGGACGAGCGGCGTTCTTGTCGCACACGGCTAGGTGATTTCCCCAATGAGAGACTTTATCGAGCATTTATCGATAAAGTCTCGGTTTCAGGCCGAATCGGATAACGGAAACGCGAGGTTTGCATGGACAAGCAGAAACCGGTCACGCTCGACGCCGCGCTCGCGTCGAAGTTCGCGCAAGTGGCGCTCGGCCATTTGACGCGCGAGTACCCCAACAAGCTCGATCACGTGCTGGCGAGCAATGCCGACGCGCAAAGCCCGCGCGCGCTGCATCCGATCTTCTACGGCAGCTTCGACTGGCATTCGTGCGTGCACGGCTACTGGCTGATTGCGCGCCTCTTCGACCGCTTTCCCGGCCTGGCCGAAGCCGGGCGCATTCGCGCGGTCATCGACGAGCATTTCACCGAGGCGAATGTCGCCGCCGAAGTCGCTTATCTGCAACGGCCCGCCTCGCGTGGTTTCGAGCGGCCGTACGGCTGGGCGTGGCTGCTGGCGCTCGCGGGCCAGTTGCACGCGATGCAATCGGACGACGGCGCGCGCTGGGCGCGCACGCTGCAACCGCTCGCGGATGCGTTCGTCGATCGCTTCACGGAGTTCCTGCCTAAGTCGACGTATCCGCTGCGCGTGGGCACGCATTTCAACATGGCGTTCGCGCTGACGCTTTCGCTCGGCTACGCGCGCGCCGTCGGCAATGCGTCGTTCGAACGGCTGCTCGTCGAGACCGCCAGGCGCTGGTTCGAGAACGACGCGGGATGTCAGGCGTGGGAGCCTGCGGGCGACGAGTTTCTGTCGCCTGCGCTGATGGAAGCGGTGCTCATGCGCCACGTTCTGCCCGAAGCGCGCTTCGCCGGCTGGCTCGATGCCTTCCTGCCGCGCCTCGCCGACCGGGAACCTGCGACGCTCTTCGTGCCCGCAACGGTCACGGACCGCAGCGACGGCAAGCTCGCGCACCTCGACGGCCTGAACCTGAGCCGCGCGTGGTGCCAGCGCACGATCGCGCGGGCGCTGCCGCCCGGCGATGCGCGCGTCGCCGTGCTTACGGCGAGCGCCGCCGAGCATCTCGCGTCCGGCATCGAACACGTCGCGGGCGACTACATGGGCGAGCACTGGCTCGCGACCTTCGCGCTGCTCGCGCTCGAAGCGTGATGCCGACGTGACGCGTCAACGCGGCTGGAAGGCGATCACGCACATACCGACGAGCGCGATCGCCGCGCCTGCCACGTCCCACGCGCTCGGCCGGATGCGCTCGACCGCCCACAGCCACGCAATTGCCACGCCGATATAGACGCCGCCATACGCCGCGTAGACGCGTCCGGCGGCGGCATCGTGCAAGGTCAAGAGCCACGCGAAAAGCGCGAGCGACAGCGCGCCCGGCACGATCAGCCACGGCGAGCCGCCGCCTTTGAGCCATCGATACGGGAAATAGCAGCCCGCGATTTCGGCTATCGCGGTCACGACATACAGCAGGAAAGTTCTCATCGAAGGGCGAAGGCGCTGACTGGATTCGCATTATCGGCTGGGCTCGGACGTTGCGCCGTCGCCGCGCGCTGACGACAATGTCGCGTTTCCCACCGACGCCCTTCGAAGCCCACTTGACCGCTCCCGACGATTCCTCGCAACGCGCCGTCCTGCCCACACACTGGCATCGCCGCGTCCTGACGCTCGCCTTTCCCATCGTCCTCGCGAATCTGACGCAGCCGATTCTCGGCGCGGTCGATACCGCCGTCGCCGGCCATCTCGACGGCCCGCAGTATCTGGGCGGCGTGGCGCTCGGCGGCCTCGTCTTCAGCTTCGTGTTCTGGGGCTTCGGCTTTCTGCGCATGGGCACGACGGGATTGGTGGCGCAGGCGTTCGGCGCGCGCGATGCCGCCGCGCTGCGCGCACACGTGCTGCGCGCGCTGATGCTGGCGCTCGCGATCGGCGTGGCCGTGCTCGCGCTGCAAGCGCCGATCATCCGCTATGCGCTCGCCGCGCTCGGCGGCAGCGCGGCCGTGCAGCAGACGGCGAGCGCGTATTGCCACGCGCGCATCTGGGCCGCGCCGTTCGCGCTCGGCAACTACGCGGTGCTCGGCTATCTGCTGGGCTGCCAGCGCGTGAGGCTCGCGCTCGCGACGCAGGTGTTGATCAACGCGGCGAACATCGTCGCGGTGCTGCTCTTCGTGTATCGCTTCGGCTGGGGCATTGAGGGCATTGGCGCGGCAACCGCCTTCGCGGACTTTTGCGGCTTCGCGTTCGGTCTCGCGATCCTCTGGCGTCTGCGCGAGCCTGGCTTGCCGCCGCTCGCGCTCCGCAGTTTGATCGATGCACGCGCGATCAGGCGCCTCGTCGCCCTCAACCGCGACATCTTCGTGCGCACGCTGTGCCTGCTCGGCGCGTTCGGCTGGTTCGCGCACGTGGGCGCGCGTCAGGGCGACACGATTCTCGCCGCGAATGCCCTTCTGCTGAATTTCCAGACCTTCATGGCATTCGGGCTCGACGGCTTCGCGCACGCCGCCGAAGCGCTGGTCGGCGCGGCCGCCGGTGCGCGCGACCGGCACGCGTTCCGTCAGGCCGTCAAGGTGACGATGCTGTGGTCCGCCATCGGCGCGGCGGGCTTTGCCGTCGTCTATTGGCTGGGCGGCGAATGGATCATCGCGCGGCTGACCGATCAGGCGGCCGTGCGCGCGGCGGCGCTGCGCTTCCTGCCGTGGGCGGCGATTCTGCCGCTCGTGTCCGTCGCCGGCTTCCAGCTCGACGGCGTGTTCATCGGCGCGACCGGCACGCGCGAACTGATGCGCGCGATGGCCGCATCGGCCGTCATCTTTCTGCTCGCGGCGTGGGTCTTCACGGGCGCGCTCGGCAATCACGGGCTATGGCTCGCGCTCACCGTTTTCATGGTCGCGCGAGGCGTCACGCTGCTGGTTCAACTGCCTTCGGTCGAGCGGGCGTCGTGCGCGGGCGAATCGCGGTGAAGCATCATTCGGCTTTCGGATGACGCGCCGCGAGGCCGTCCAACAACGCCTTATGAAACACCGCCGGCTCCTGCATCTGCGGCGCGTGACCGGCGTCCGGAAACTCGACGAGCGTCGCGTTCGGAATCCGCTCCTTCGCCTGTTTCGCCAATTCGGGATAACGCCCGAGCGTCGCGCGAATGTCGGGCGGCGCGAGATCCTTGCCGATGGCCGTCGTGTCTTTGTCGCCGATCAGGAGCAGCGTCGGCGTCTTGAAGTTCGGAAACTCATAGACCACCGGCTGCGTGCAGGACGCCACGGCATAAACATCTCGCCAGCACCATTGGTGACACTATCCGCAAACTTACGCTTCCATACGCTCAAGGAGAACCCTTGTCGCGGTCACCTTTCCGAAACGTTATGCAGAGGGATTCGAGCGCAGTACAGATCTATCGAAGGCAGGACCATCCCTCTTGGATTTCCGAAGAGAGTCGCTTTCCCAGCCACAGCGGAGTCGGCGCGGACGAATTCGCAGCTGGACTGTGGACGTCCGAGCAGTGCACACCGGGCCTCAAGCGTTTGCACCAGGCACGGCGGCACGGCGGGACTTGAAATGGTTCTTTTCGGCCCCATTTCTGCCGTCCCGGCGTCTCTGTTGGGACACTTTGCGGAATTGGCCGTCAGGTGGGAACTCTTAGGAGCCTTAATGAGCTATCACAGAATGAGTAATCGCGAAGGAAATCAGCGGCGCATCATGGAGATGCACGAGGCGAACATGTCGCCGCTCGCGATCGCAACGTATATGACCAAATGGCAGGTGCCGATGACTTCGGAGGACGTGCAAGGCATCATCAACACTTACGAACCGATGGGCGAACGCGCCGTCAAGAAGTCCGACGTGCATTTGGCCATCGAGACACACAAGCGGTACGTCGAGCCCTTGAACGAGCACCAGCAGATCATCGAGGATTACGAGGGTTCTGAATCCACGTTTGTCCACCACGACTTCGATGAAAACGAGGAGATCTAAGTAGCTTCAGGCTTGCAACAAGCCACGAGTACCTTTATTCCCCTGTGCCTCAAAGACTATTCCGAATATAGCTTTCTCGAGGATCGCCGTTCTCAACCGACTTTCCTTGCCGCTTGCTCGAGTACGCAAGCGGCCTCGCCGGATCTCGCGATGACCAGCAAACTAGCCCCGAATGGTTTCGCATATTGGCGAGCGATACAGGAATTTAGTGGCCGGACAGAGGCCCTCACGACCGCTCAGCGATTCCCCGCCATCCCCTCTGACAGCGCCTTACGAAACGTCCCCGGTCTTGCACTGTAGGTCTAAACCGCCTCTTCGTTGCGCGGACGAACTCCTGGATATTCTAGAGATACAGGTTAGTTACCTGTTGCAATCACATTCGACGGCCAAGTAGTTTCTGTATCAATTCGTCGACGACCGAGCCGGGAAACGTGTCGCCTTCGAAAATCTCGTACAGCGGTTGTATGGCGGTCTTCACATATTCCCCAAGCGCAGACGGCGGCGCATCGAGCGGAACAGTGACCAACGACGTCACACAATTCTGTTTAGTCGTGCGCTGCGTAACATAGCGCATTCGATCTGACCACGAGGTAAGAACGCGATCCTTTAGTCCGTTCCAGCGGAACATGAACTCCAGTTTCGCATGCTCTTCAGCTTGCAGCGCCTTGGCGAACGCCAGACCGACCGCGATCGCCTCACCAGTCCGAAGTACCGGCAAGATCGCATCAAGGACTCTCATAGGTTTGGGCGCGTTCTGGTTTGAACTAATGTCGTCCTCTAGCGCGCGATAGCTATAGAATCGGCCCCTTGGGTCTTTCCGCATGAAGTCGACATGACTAAAGAAGGAGGGATCAATTTGCACGATCATCGCTTCCCATCCCCCATCCAATACGTAAGGTCGCGATTCTGGATCGCTGAATTGCCGGCTGCTCAGCCAAACCGGCCACCCGGTGTAGTCAGGGTTACTTACGCTCAGCAGGTTAGCAAAAGCCTGCAAATCGCGTTGCGCACGAAATTCACCATCAATGATCAGCCCAACTTCCCATGAGCCATGCGGAGGAAGTGTCAAATTGCGCTCCTTGACGATGCTTCGGAAGCGGCCCAAGCCCTCGGTCATAAGACTTTCCAGGCGTTCCGCGATTGATCTCTGAGCGGTTGCGTTGCCAGTAACCGCCATCGCCAAGGTGGCAGGATCCACTCCAGCAAGATGTCTGCGCAGAAATCTGCCAATGTCGGCTTCGCGGTTGTCGAAACAGACATCTAGCAGATCCCGCCAGTCTTTCCACTTGATTCGGGCGGTGCTGACTACGTTGCTTGAATTAAGAGTGCGGAAATAAACATCGTCGGTACGGAGCAGGAAAGTATCTCCGTCCTTTAGATCTGCTCTGATGGCGACAGGTGTACGGACGCCGGCCGGAATCACTAAGACTGGATGGACAAGGCCCTCGTGCTCAACAAACTCGACGGCAATTTCGAACGGCTCCGACGCGTATTTGGCGACCAGCCCTTGGATAATATCCACGTGAAATGAAGCACGTACGTCTGGAGGAACACCGTCACGGTCTTGCTGCTGCGTCTTGTCGTTGAACCCGACAAGGAGATAGCCGCCGCCGCGGTTGCGCAATGCGATCGCGCCCTTGACGATTTTAGCCAGTCCAGCTGGCTCCTGCGGCGATATCCAAGTCTTGATCTCGACGACCAGACTTTCGCCCGGACGTCTGACCAGTTGCTCGATACGCTCACGGCTGATCTCTGCCATATTCTCCGACTTCGCTCTCGTACTGTTGTTTAACTATTTGGCACGCGGTTTCCAGCGCGTTTGAAAACTGGCACCGCGAAATTCTCGTCTCGCGTCCCACTTGACACGAGAAGTTTCGATCGTCGGCAATTCTAACTGGTCGGTCACACTTCCGAGATTGGCCGGCTCCAGCACATTTGCAAGTGTCTCTCTGCGGTCCGCGAAGAAGCATAGAGTAGAAGCAGATGTTTCTGCCTAACGGCAACTGAGCGTCGGAGCAACGGTAGCTATACGACGCCTCGAACGCTCACCGATCTATTCGCCCCGCCGCGAGCCCCTCCAACAACGCCTTATGAAACACCGCCGGCTCCTGCATCTGCGGCGCGTGACCGGCGTCCGGAAACTCGACGAGCGTCGCGTTCGGGATCCGCTCCTTCGCGCGTTTCGCCAATTCGGGATAGCGCCCGAGCGTCGTGCGAATCTCGGGCGGCGCGAGATCCTTGCCGATGGCCGTCGTGTCTTTGTCGCCGATCAGGAGCAGCGTCGGCGTCTTCAACTTATCGAATTCATAGACAACAGGCTGCGTATAAATCATGTCGTACAGCAGCGCCGAATTCCACGCGACGATATCCTTCCCCGGCCCGCGATACATGCCCGCGAGCATCTGCACCCACGGCTCGTAGTCGTCGCGCCACTGGCCGGCGTAGTACGTGTTCTTCTCGTAATTGCGAATGCCCTCGGCGCTCGTCTTGAGCTCGCGCGCATACCAGTCGTCGATGGAAATGGACGGCACGCCCTTCGCCTTCCAGTCTTCCAGCCCGATCGGATTGACGAGCGCCAGTTGCTCGGTCTCCTGCGGATACATGAGCGCGTAGCGAACCGCGATCATGCCGCCCGTAGAATGCGCGATCAGCGTCGCGCGATTCACGCCCAGCGCGCCGAGCAGCGCGTGCGTGTTGCGCGCCAGTTGCTGGAAGCTGTACTGATAGCGCTCGGGCTTCGTCGACTTGCAAAAGCCGATCTGGTCCGGCGCGATCACGCGATAGCCCGCATCGGACAACGTCTCGATCGTCTCTTTCCACGTCGCCGCGCAGAAGTTCTTGCCGTGCAGCAGCACCGCGGTGCGCCCGTTAGGATGCGCCGGATGGACGTCCATATACGCCATGCGCAGCACCTGCCGCTGCGACGTGAATGCAAAGCGCGCGACCGGATACGGATAGTCGAAGCCCTGCAACTCGGGACCGTACGCGGGTTCATCGGCGGATGCGGGCGCTGCAGTCATCGACGAAACACAGCAAGCGAAAGCAAGCAGCAAGGACCGCGCGAAGAGAGGCATCGATTTCATGAGCTGTTTTTATCGAGATGAATGGCCCGAGCGATTCTAGCGCGCGGCAAGCCCTTATACTGTGCCGCCCTCGCTGGCCGCGCGTCGAATCGGGCGCAGCCGGGGGCGTTTCAGGGCATCGCAATCAGTCGGGATTTTCAAAGCATGCAAGCAAGGTTCAAGGCACTCGTCGCCGCGCTGCTCGGCGCCGTGTGCATCAGCGCGGTCGCGAACGACTGCCCGCAGTTCAGCCCGTCCGGGCGCGAACCCGTCGTGACGAACGCGAAGATGCGCGCGTCCACGCAGGAAATCTGCTATTCGGATTTCGCGCTCCTGCACTCGGGCGTCACGCACGGGCCGCTGTGGTCGGCGGAACATCTCACGGCGCAGAGCGTCGATGACGCGAAGGACAACACGCGCACCAATCGCTTCTTCGTCGACAAGCGGCTGCCGCGCGGCGACAGCGCGCAACTCGACGACTACAAGCGCAGCGGTTACGACCGCGGCCACATGAGCCCGGCGGGCGACCGGGCGAGCAAGCAGGGCATGGCCGAATCGTTCTCGCTCGCGAACATCGTGCCGCAGGATCCGTCGAATAACCGGCGCATCTGGTCGCGCATCGAGCAGGCGGTGCGCCGGCTCACGGAGGAGTCCGGCGAGGCGTACGTCGTCACCGGGCCGCTGTTCTCGGGCCGGCAATTGCAGACGATCGGCGAATCGCGTGTGTTCGTGCCGACGCAGTTGTACAAGGTCGTGTATTTGCCGCAGCGGCAAGTTGCGTTCGCGGTAGTCGTCGAGAACACGCCGACGAATACCTATACGATGAAGACCGTGCGCGAACTCGAAGCAATGAGCGGCCTCGCGTTTCCCGGCATTCCGGACGCGCTCAAGGACAAACGAATTGGAGGATTGAGAGGTGTTTAAGCCCTTTGCCAACGATACCGACGCCCTGAACATCGCGGGCGACGCCATCAACATCGTCAACGGCAAGACGCGCGTGACGATCAGCGGCGATCTGACCATCGCGCGGGACCAGGCCGGCCTCGCCGCCGCGAAGGCGCTGCACGACGCGCTCGGCGCAATCGTCGAGTCGCTCGCGAAGGACGCGCATCTGCCGGCGAAGCTGCCGGACGAGCCGCCCGCGCCCACCGGCACGGCCGATAATCCGTTCATCTGACGGCATCGGCGCGTCTCGCGAGCGCAGCGTGATCGAATGCCACGTCCGCCCGAGTCCGCTCGGGCCGATTCTGTATCGCGCCGAGGACGCGCATCTGACCGGCCTCTTTTTCGTCGGGCAGAAGCACTTCCCCGCCGGGCTGCCGCCGCACGCGATTGTCCACGACGGCCGGCCCGCGCCGCGCGTGATCGAAGCCGCGTGCGATGAAATTGCCCAGTATTTCGCCGGTGAGCGGCTGACCTTTTCAGTGCCGGTCAGACTGCGCGGCACGCCGTTTCAGCAGCAGGTCTGGGACCTCTTGCGTCAGATTCCTTTCGGCGATGCGTGGACGTACGGCGATCTCGCGCGGCGGCTCGGCTTGCCGCCCGGCGCATCGCGGGCCGTGGGCGGCGCGAACGGGCGAAATCCGGTGGCGATCATCGTGCCATGTCATCGCGTGATCGGCGGCGACGGTGAGTTGACGGGCTACGCCGGCGGCGTGGAGCGGAAGCGATCGCTTCTGACGCTCGAAGGCGGCCGGGGACGCGCGCAACTCGCCCTCTTCTGAGCGTCGCGACGACGAAAAAAAGCTCGCGGACTGTGCGGTCCGCGAGCTTTTGCTTTTGTCTGCCTACGACGCTTCAGCGCGTTATTGCGTCAGCACGACTTCCACGCGACGGTTCTCGGCACGGCCAGCGCTCGTCGCGTTCGATGCGATCGGATGCGACTCGCCGTAAGCCTTCGTCGCGAAGTCCTGCGCTTGCAGGCCGTGGGTCTTCAGGTATTCGAGCACGGCGCGCGCGCGGCGCTGCGACAATGCGACGTTGTACGACGCCGAACCGATGGAATCCGTATAACCCTGCACCACGACGGACGAGAACGTCACGCCGCGACCTTCGGCGATGAGCTTGTCGAGAATGGCGCGGGCTTTCGGCGTGAGTTGCGCGCTATCGAACGAGAAGTTGGTCTTCTCGTCGAGTGTGACCTTGCGCACCGGCGCAATGACCGGCGTCGCGGCGACCACCGGCTGCGGCTCGGCCTGCTGAACGGGCGTCTGCGCGACCGGTGCTTGCTGCGGCATCCCGCACGTGAAGACGACTTCGCCCGCGTTGCCCGGCGCATTCGTGCCTTCTACGTTTTGCAACACATTGACCGGCTGATTTCCACACATTTTCTGCGCGGCTTGCATGCACGAACTGCCGTTCTGGAATACGCCGTAGCATTCGGCACGAAACGCCTTCTGCCCGCTCGATGTCTGGATTTCATTGACATTGAACGTCGGCCCGGAAGTGGTGGAGCAACCTGCGAGCACAGCGGCGGCAGCGAGAACGGCGGCAACGGTTTTCTTAAGCATCTTTGATTCGATTGGAGAACGCGAGATCTGGATTCAGGCGCGCTATGTAATACGGCATGACGCCTGATGTTTCCCGGCTTGAATGAAAGCGGGCGTTTTGAAGCGTTGCGATTCTAGCAACGGGTTTTGCATTTCCCGCCGGGATAAATCCCAAATTTCTCGAACTTTTCCGAGTCGAGAATGAGGCGTTATTTTCCCGATGCGGAAAGATCGCCGTCGGCCTGCTTCTGCAACTCCTGCACGCGCAATTGCAGCGCGCGAAGCTGCGCCTGCGCCGCCGCCTGCTCGGTGCGCAATTGGCGAATGGCGTCCTGCTCCGCTTGCTGATGACTCGCCACTTCGCTTTGCTGCGCGTGAGCGACATCGAGATCAGCCTGCAAGCGATTCGCGCGCTCCTGCTGCGCGGCGATCTGCCGCTGGGAGAAAGCCGTTTCCGCTTCGAGCTTGATCCGGCGGATTTCCGCATCGGCCAGCGTCACCGACGACTTCGCGAAGTCCGAATAAACCGATTCGGCGCGCGCCTCGTTTTGCGTCTTCAATACGCGCCAGAATTTGTCGAGTTGAAATAACGCCGCGTAATACGTCATTTGCTCGCGATAATAAGCGAGGCTCGCGCCGTAACTGCCGTTCGCGGTTTTCCGCAGGACTATGAGCTTGCCGTCGCGGGTCAGCGCTTCTAATTCCGCGACGTCGCCGTTCGCGGATGGCGCAGTGGCCGGCGTATCCGGCGCGCGGGCGGATTGTGCTTCGACGGGCGCGGCGCCGACGCTCATCGATAACGCGCAAAAGCCCACGGTCAGCGCCAGTTTCGAAACAGCCACGCGTTTCATTGCAATCTTCCCCGGCCATTTAAAACGGAATCAGCCTGGATTATGACGAGACGCCGCGATGAATGCGAGCCGGTTTTAGAGCGGCGTTATGCGAATTGCGGACGCTTGTTTCGCGCTTCCGAGATGTTCACCGTTTCGCGATTACCCGGCGTTTGAAGCGGAGAAAATATGCGCGAGTCCGTAGGTGAAACGGGCATCGGCGAGAAAATGCCGCTATCGGCGGTGAAAACAAACGGCACAGCCGAAAGAATATGCGGGTCCGGCAACGGCTCGGCGGCTCGTGAAGGCGTAGCGGACGAGAGCAGGTAGGAAGTCAGACAGGCGGCGAGCGCGACGGCGCTCCAGATCGAGTGCGAACGGTTCATGGCGAGAAAAGCAGAGACTGGCGCGACGCGCCGGGAGGCGGAGCTGGAGAACGCGCGGCTCCAGACATCGAGGAGCGTATTTGACCAGCGGCGACGTCCGCCGCCCATGAGACGGTTCTCAAACTGCCGTTCTCCGGGACACATCGGGCATCGGGGAGCCACGGGCTCGGAATATGCAAGCCGAAGCGTCAACGCACTCGCGAGGACCGCTTGCGTCGGCGGCGCGGGCAGTAATCGAGCCGCTCCACGAAGCCCGCGCGAGAATGCGAGCGATTCAAACGGCGACATGTTGACCATTGTCAGCCATAATTCGCGTTCTGTACGAGCCGCTGCGCCGAGTAAAAACGAAAATTTCATGACCCAAGACGACAATCTGCCCTCCGAACCTGCACCCGAGCGCGCCGCGAACGACGACAACGTGACCACGGGCGTCCCGGGCCTGGACGAGATACTCGGCGGCGGCTTTGTCGGAGGCGGGCTCTACCTGATCGAAGGCATGGCGGGCGCCGGCAAGACGATTCTCTCGTCACAGATCGCCTTTCATCGCGTCGCGCAAGGCGACAAGGTGCTGTACATCACGCTCATCGCGGAATCGCACACCAAGCTGCTTTCGCATTTGCGGGCGCTGTCCTTTTACGACGCCAACGCCATTTCCGGCCGCATGCTCTTCGTGAGCGGCTATCACGAACTCATGCGCGACGGGCTTTCCGGCTTTCTCGCGCTGATCGCTTCGACGATCAAGGCGAGCCGCCCGCGCTTCATGGTGATCGACGGCTTTCGCAGCGCACGCGAGTTCAGCTCGACGGAGCTCGAACTCTCGCAGTTCATCCACGAGCTTTCGGCGTTCGTCAGCGCGGCGCGGTGCACCACGCTGATTCTCGCGCCGCTCTCGGGCAACGAGCCGCATCCGGAGCACACGCTCGTCGACGGACTGATCGAGCTGAACCGCTTCAGCACCGGCATGCGCCGCTCGCGCGAGATCGAGGTGCATAAGTTGCGCGCCCGCGATCATCTGCTCGGCAAGCACTTCTTCAGCATCTCGAACAACGGCCTCGCCGCGTATCCGCGTCTCGAGGCTTCGCGCGCGAACCAGCACGCGCCACGCCACTACGATACCAAGCTGTCGTTCGGTTTCGCCGAGTTCGACCGCATGATGGGCGGCGGCGTGGCGCGCGGCTCGACGACGACGCTCGTCGGGCCTTCCGGTGTCGGCAAGACGCTGCTCGGGCTCAAGTTCCTGCAGGCGGGCGTCGAACGCGGCGAGCATTGCGTCTATTTCGGTCTGTACGAATCGCCGGACCGGCTGATTGCAAAGGCGCGGTCGGTCAATATCGATCTGAGCGACGCGGCGAAGGACGGGCGCCTTACGATCGAGTGGCATTCGGCGGTCGAACTTTCCATCGACGAACTCGCCGCGCAACTGCTCGGCGTCGTCGCGCGCACGAACGCATCGCGGCTCGTGGTGGACGGCATCGACGGCTTTCAGCAGTCGGCGAACCGCGCGGAGCGTTTCGGGCTGTACCTGAACGCGCTCACGCTGCGCCTGCGCGATGCAGGCGTCACGACGATCGTCACGGAGGAACTGCCGCTCTACGGCGAATCCGCGCCGCCCAGCACCATGCGCGCGTCGGCGATGACCGAAAATATCGTGCTGATGCGCTATGTCGAGGCGAATTCCGCGCTCTATCGCATGGTGTCTGTCGTCAAGCAGCGCGAGAGCGCGCACGATTCCGGAATTCGCCGCCTGACGATCGACGCGCGCGGCCTGCACATCACGGAGAGCTTCATCGGGCCGACAGGCATCCTGTCCGGCCATCCGTCGCTCTCGCCTGCGCTGTCCGTGTCGGATCCCGGCCCGCGCACATGAAAAAGATCCTTGTCGTCGACGACGAATTCGACATCCTGACCACCTGGCGGCTCGTGCTGGAGATGGAAGGCTACGAGGTGACGACGGCGTCCAACGGACGCATTGCGCTCGATGCCGCCAACATGGACGCGCCGGACATCATCATCACCGACTGGATGATGCCGCACATGGACGGCGTCGAGTTGATCCGCAGTCTCGCGCAAAGCGATACGCTCAACAAGGTGCCGGTCATTCTGATGAGCGCCGCCGCGAACGCGCCGGAACTCGATCATCCCGACGCGCGGTTCCGCAGAAAGCCGCTTTCCATCGACGATTTGCTCACGCTGGTGGCGGATCTGGCGAGCCGCAGGTGAGCGGGCGGCGCGCTGGGCATGAAGCGTGCTCTATCGTCCGTTCCGGCGCTGCCGGTTGATTCGAAGCAGTAACGGGGCAATACCAACGCAAACCGCTTCAACGAGAATGGGAGGCACCATGGTGCAAGATCAAGTGGAAGGCACGGCTCAAAACGTGGTCGGCAAGGTGCAGGACGCGGTCGGCGCGCTGACGGGCGATTCGGGCACGCAGGTCGAGGGCAAGGCGCGTCAGGCGCTCGGCTCGCTGCAGCAGACGTACGGGCAGACGCTCGACAACGTTCGCAGTGTCGTCTCGGATCAGCCGATCAACGGCGTTCTGATTGCTGCGGCCGTCGGGTTCCTGCTGGGCGCGTTGTGGAATCGCGATCGGTAGTCTAAAGCGCGACGCGCTGCGTAATACCGCAGCGCGCACGCCTTCGAGCGACAAAGCCGGCGTCTCGCGCGCCGGCTTTGTCGTTTGTGGCGCTCTTACGCTCTACGCGGCGAGCACATTCGACAAGGTGCCGATCCCCGCGATCGACACATCGACGCGCGCGCCGTCCTTGATCGACCCCACGCCGATGGACGTTCCGCACGCGATCACGTCGCCGGGCGCAAGCGACATGTCGTGCGAAATGAGGCTCACTTGCTCGGCGGGCGAGAAAATCATGTCGTCGAGCGGGTAGTTCTGGCGCTCGACGCCTTCCACCGTGGTCACGACATTCGCGCTGCGCCAGTCCAAACCGCTGACGATTCCCGGCCCGAGACACGTGAACGTGTCGAAGCCCTTCGAGCGGCACCACTGCGCGAAGTTGGGATCTTCCTGAAGCAGTTCGATGGCGGTGACGTCGTTCACGCAGGTAAAACCGAAAATCGCATCCTCGGCTTCTTCCACCGACGCGCACGACACTTTCTTGCCGATCACGACGCCTAGTTCACCCTCGTAGGCGATCTTGCCGTGATAATTCTTCGGCCGGCGAATCGATTCGTTCGGCCCGATCACCGACATCGGCGGCTTGATCAAAAAGAGCGGATGTTGCGGCGGCGCCTTGTCGAGCTTCTGCGAGAGCGCGTAATATTTGTTCCAGAGCGCGATGACCTTGCTCGGCTCGCACGGCGCGAGCAGCGTGAGGTCGTCCACGGGAAAGGAGATGTCGGTCGGGCGCGGCTGGTCGAACAGCGCGCCGTCGTGCTGCACGACGCGGCCCGAGCGCTCGTCGAGCGCGCCGAAGCCGATATGCCCGTCGGCATCGCGGAAACGTATCCAGGTGGTCACGGGAGTCCTTTTCTAATTGGCGCGAGCCGCGGCCCGCGCCGTTCCCTCGGATCGAATCGGATCAGATCAGGCCCGCGCCGCGCGCCCACTTGTATTTCGCGCCGAGCACCGCGACGGGCAACTCGGTCGAATACGCGTAGGCCGGCACGCCGTGTTCGTACAGATACTCGGCGGCCTCCTCCACCTGCACGTCCCCGGCCAGCGACGCGACGATCGGCTTTTCGATGCCGCGCGCCTTCATCTCCTCCTTCACCTCGATCACGAGCTTGGCGAAGACCATCGGCGGCGTGATGATCGTGTGCCAGTAGCCGAGAATGATCGAATGGATGCGGTCGTCTTCCAGCCCGAGCTTGATGGTGTTCTTGTACGTGGTCGGCGGCTCGCCGCCCGTGATATCGACCGGATTGCCCGCCGCGCCGAACGGCGGGATGAACTTGCGGAACGCGGCGTCGAGATCGTCGGGCATCGTCATCAGCGAAAGGCCGTTGTCCACGCAGGCGTCCGAGAGCAGCACGCCCGAGCCGCCCGCGCCCGTGATGATGACCGTGTTCTCGCCCTTCGGCGTCGGCAGCTTCGGAATGCCGCGCGCGAATTCGAGCAGATCGCGCAGCGACCGCGCGCGGATCACGCCGCATTGCGCCAACACGTCCTCGTAGATTTTGTCGTTGCCCGCGAGCGCGCCGGTGTGCGAACTCGCCGCCCGCGCGCCGAGGCTCGTTCTGCCCGCCTTCAGCACGACGACCGGCTTTTTCTTCGACACGCGCCGCGCGGCTTCCGCGAAGGAACGCCCATCCTTCAGATCTTCGCAGTGCTGCGCGATGATTTCCGTGTTGTCGTCTTGCTCGAAGAACGTGAGCAGATCGTCCTCGTCGATATCGCTCTTGTTGCCGAGGCCGACGATGGCCGACACGCCCATCTTCGCCGAGCGCGAAAAGCCGATGATCGCCATGCCGATGCCGCCCGATTGCGACGAGAGCGCCGCCTTGCCCTTCACGTCGTACGGCGTGCAGAAGGTCGCGCACAGATTCTTCGGCGTGTAGTAGAAGCCGTAGATGTTCGGGCCCATCATGCGGATATCGTACTGACGCGCGATGCGCACGAGCTCTTCCTGCCCCTCCTGGTTGCCCGTTTCGGCGAAGCCGGACGGAATCAGCACCGCGCCGGGAATCTGCTTCTCGCCCACCTCCACCAGCGCCTGCGCGACGAACTTCGCGGGAATCGCGAACACGGCCACGTCGATCACGCCGGGCACGTCTTTCACGGTCTTGTATGCCTTGCGGCCCATGATCTCGTCGGCCTTCGGGTGGATCGGGTAGATGGTTCCCTGATAGCCGCCGTTGATCAGGTTCTTCATGACCGAGTTGCCGATCTTGCCGTCCTCGTTCGACGCGCCGATCACCGCGACTGCATCCGGCTTCATGATGCGGTTCATCTGCCTGACGATCTGCTCCTGCGTCGGGCGATAGCGCGGCTCGGCCGGCTCGAAGTCCATCACGATGCGCACGTCCGCCGCCACGGCGCCGCTCGGGCTCGCGAAGACCGGGTTCAGGTCCATCTCGGAGATCTGCGGGAAGTCGTCGACGAGGTGCGACACGCGCTCGATCAGCGTCACGAGCGCCTCGCGATTCACGGCCTCCGAACCGCGCACGCCGCGCAGGACATCGGCGGCCTGAATGCCGTCGAGCATCGACGCGGCTTCTTCGCGCGTGACGGGCGCCAAGCGGAACGTCACGTCCTTCAGCACTTCGACGAGCACGCCGCCGAGCCCGAACGCGATCAGCTTGCCGAACGACGGGTCCGTGACCGCGCCGATGATGACTTCCTGCCCCGCGCCGACCATCTGCTGAACCTGCACCCCGACGATGGTCGCGTTGGCGTCGTACTTCTTCGCGTTCTCGATGATGGTCGCGAAGCCCGCCTTCACGTCCGCTTCGTTCTTCACGCCGACGAGCACGCCGCCCGCCTCCGTCTTGTGCAGAATCTCCGGCGAGACGATCTTCAGCACCACCGGAAAGCCGATGAAGGACGCGAGTTTGGCCGCGTCCTCGGCGCTGGTCGCGACGCCTTCCTGCGGCACCGAAATACCGTAGGCGTCGCAGACGAGCTTGCCTTCCGGCGCGGTCAGCGACGCGCGGCCCTCGGCCTTCACCCGCTCGAAGATTTCCGCGACGCGGCGCTTGGCGTCGGCCGCGTGCAACGGCACGACGTTCGATGCCGGCGTGGAAGATTGGACTGTTTCGCTGCGTTCCTGGACGACCGTGCTGTTCATGTTGGCGTGTCTCCGTGTATTCGAGGACGTGTCTGGACCGCGCGCCGCCCGTTGCGGGCAGCGCGCGAAGGGCGCATAGGGAGTGAAGGCTCAGATCGCGCCGAGGCTCTTCAGCGTGGCGATCTGGTCGGGCGTGTAGCCGAGCTCGGCCATGACTTCGTCCGTATGTTCGCCGAGCAGCGGCGAGCGCACGACTTCGGTCGGGCTGTCCGAGAGCTTGATCGGGTTGCCGACCGTCAGGTATTTGCCGCGCACCGGATGGTCGACTTCCACGACCGTGCCGGTCTTTCTGAGCGACGGTTCTTCGGCGATTTCCTTCATCGAGAGAATCGGGCCGCAGGGAATGTCGTGCTTGTTCAGGATCTCCATCGCCTGGAACTTGGTTTTCGACATGGTCCAGCGCTCGATTTCCGCGAAGATCTCTTTGAGACGCGGCAGGCGAGCGTTCGGCGTCTTGTAGTCCGGATGCTCGATCCACTCTTCCTTGCCGATGACCTTGCAAATCTCGCCCCACACCGGCGCCTGCGTGATGAAGTAGATGTACGCGTTCGGATCGGTTTCCCAGCCCTTGCACTTGAGAATCCAGCCCGGCTGGCCGCCGCCCGACGCATTGCCCGCACGCGGCACCGCGTCGCCGAACTTGCCGTTCGGATACTGCGGGTACTCCTTCATGACGCCGGTGCGTTCCAGCCGCTGCTGGTCGCGCAATTTCACGCGGCACAGATTGAGCACGCCGTCCTGCATCGCGGCGAGCACTTTCTGCCCGCGCCCCGTGCGGTTGCGCTGATACAGCGCCGTCACGATGCCGAGCGCGAGATGCAGCCCCGTGCCGGAATCGCCGATCTGCGCGCCGGTGACGGTCGGCGGGCCGTCGTCGAAACCCGTGGTCGATGCCGCGCCGCCCGCGCACTGCGCGACGTTCTCATAGACCTTGCAGTCTTCGTACGGCCCCGGCCCGAAGCCCTTGACGGACGCCACGATCATCGCCGGGTTCAGCTCCTGGATGCGCTCCCACGTGAAGCCCATGCGGTCGAGCGCGCCCGGCGCGAAGTTCTCGACGAGCACGTCGCACTTCTTGACGAGCGTTTCGAGCACTTTCTTGCCCTCGGGATTCTTCGTGTCGATGGTGATCGACCGCTTGTTGTGGTTCAGCATCGTGAAGTAGAGGCTGTCGGCATCGGGGATATCGCGCAGTTGTTCCCGCGTGATGTCGCCCGCGCCGGCGCGCTCCACCTTGATGACGTCGGCGCCGAACCACGCCAGCAACTGCGTGCAGGTCGGACCCGATTGAACGTGCGTGAAATCGAGGATGCGTACGCCATCCAGTGCCTTGCCCGAGGTGTTCATGGCTGTCTCCCTGTGTCTTCGATCGCGTTCTTTATTTGTACATGGTCTGGGCCATCGTGCCAGGGGCGTAAACCGTAGGATCGACCCAGATATTGATGACCGCGCTCTTGCCCGTCTTCGCGATCGACTCGCGCGCCCGCTGCAACGCGCCCGCGATCTTCGACGCCTCGTACACTTCCTCGCCGTAGCCGCCGAGCATTTCGGCGAAGCGGCCATACGGCACGTCCGAGAGCAGATTGCCGACGTTGCCGCGCTCTTCGCCGTATTTCGCGAGCTGGCCGTAGCGGATCTGGTTCATCGCCGAGTTGTTGCCGATCACCGCGATGTACGGCACGCCGAAGCGGTTGGCCGTTTCCATGTCGAACGAGGTCATGGAGAACGCGCCGTCGCCGTAGTAGCACAGCACTTCCTTTTCCGGATTCGCGAGACCCGCCGCGATGGCGAAGCCCGTGCCGACGCCGAGCGAGCCGAGCGCGCCGGGGTCCATCCACTGGCCGGGGCGGCGCGGACGCACGGCTTGCGCCGAAATCGTGACGACGTCGCCGCCATCGCCGATATAGATCGTGTCGTCGGAAAGGAACTGGTTGATCTCGTGCGCGACGCGATACGGATGAATCGGGCTTGCATCGGACGTGAAGAGCGGCATGAGCTTGGCGGCCGCGGTTTCTTCCGCCGCCGCGAGTTCACGCATCCACGCCTGGCGCGACTGGCGCTTGTCGTTCTTCAGACGCCCGCTCGCGGCTTGCAGCACCGCGCCGAGAATCGCGCCCGGATCGCCGACGAGCCCGAGGTCGATATCGCGGTTCTTGCCGACCGTGCGGTAGTCCATGTCGATCTGCACCAGCTTCAGCTCTTTGCTGATGCGCTTGCCATAACCCATGCGGAAATCGAACGGCGTGCCGACGATCACGATCAGATCCGCCTCCGCGAAAGCCTGCGAGCGCGTGCGGTCGAAGTGATGCGGATCGCCCGGCGGCAACAGGCCGCGGCTCGCGCCGTTGAAGTAGCCGGGAATATCGAGGCCGCGCAGCAGCGCGATCGCTTCTTCGTGGCCGCGCGCCGTCCAGACTTGCTGGCCGTAGAGGATCGCCGGGCGCTCGGAGTTCACGAGCAGATCGGCGAGCGTTTCGATGTCCTTCGGATCGCCCACCGATTTCGTCGATGCGCGATAGCGTCCGGGCTGCGGAATCACGGCCTTGCTGACGTCGATTTCACGGTCCAGCACGTCGCGCGGAATTTCCAGATACGCCGGGCCGGGCGCGCCGTTGAAGGCTTCGCGCGCGGCCATCGAGACCATGTCGGCGACGCGCTCGGTGCTCGGCACGGTCGCCGCGAACTTGGTGATGGGCGACATCATGTCGACGTGCGGGAGGTCTTGCAGCGAGCCCATCTTGTGCTGCGTGAGCGCGCCCTGCCCGCCGATATGGATGATCGGGCTTTCCGAGCGAAACGCCGTGGCGACGCCCGTGACCGCGTTCGTGCAGCCGGGTCCGGCCGTGGTCACGACGCAGCCGAGCTTGCCCGTCTGACGCGCGTAGCCGTCGGCGGCGTGAGCGGCGACCTGCTCGTGGCGCACGTCGATGATGCGGATGCCTTCATCGACGCAGCCGTCGTAGATATCGATGATGTGGCCGCCGCACAGCGTGAAGATGGTATCGACGCCTTCGTTCTTGAGGGCGCGCGCGACGAGATGGCCGCCCGAGACGACGCCCGCGCCGCGCGTCTTTTGCTTGAGCGTGTCATCGGCGGTGGTGGTGGCTGGAGCGACTTCCGGACGGCTGCTGACGACTTCGGACATGTGGTGTCTCCTCCTCGAATGGGGTGATGTTCTTTCGCTCAGGACCTCGCGCTGTTGTCCCGTTGCTGTGATATACAATATTCCACACACGGTATTAGTCAACGATGATCTGATTGGAACAAACCCTGTGATGCGGTGCATGAACGACTTTCTGCTCGACAGGCCGGGAGTTGCACGCTCCTTCATGCTGCAACGCAAAACGGTCCGTAGCTATCACCGCGATCTTGATATGTGATATATCTAATATCAGCGCTGACCGCTGCATTCGTCACGCGCATCCACGACAACGGCCGGAGCGCTCGGGCTGTCCGCACGCGCCGGACGAAACAGGAGACGCAATGAACATCCACGAATATCAAGCGAAGGCGCTGCTGCGAAAGTACGGCGTCGCGGTGCCGCAAGGCCGCGTCGCTTTCACGACGCAGGAGGCCGCCGATGCCGCCAGCGCGCTCGGAGGCCCGGTCTGGGTCGTCAAGTCGCAGATTCATGCGGGGGGACGTGGCGCGGGCCGCTTCGCCAACGATCCGGAGGGCAAAGGCGGCGTGCGCGTGGTGAAGTCGGTGGAAGACGTGCGCGAGAACGCGCAGAAGATGCTGTCGTCGGTGCTCGTGACGAAGCAGACCGGACCAGCCGGCAAGGAAGTCAAGCGCCTTTATATCGAGGAAGGCTGCGACATCGCGCGCGAGCTGTATCTCGGCATGCTGGTCGACCGGGCGAGCTCGCGCATCACGATCATGGCGTCGACCGAAGGCGGCATGGAGATCGAGGAAGTCGCGCATCGCACGCCCGAGAAGATTCTCAAGGTCGCGATCGATCCCGCGACCGGCCTTCAGCCCTTTCATACGCGGCAAGTTGCGTTCGGCCTGGGGCTCACCGGCAATCAGGTGAAAGCGGCGTCGAAGTTCATCGCCGCGCTGTATCAGGCCTTCGTGGAACTCGACGCATCCGTGGTCGAGGTCAATCCGCTCGTGGTGACCGGTTCCGGCGACGTCATGGCGCTCGACGCGAAGCTCAATTTCGACGACAACGCGCTGTATCGCCATCCGGACGTCGAAGCCCTGCGCGACGAAGACGAAGAAGACCCGGCCGAAATCGAAGCCGCGAAGCACGGGCTCAACTACGTGAAGCTAGACGGCAGCATCGGCTGCATGGTGAACGGCGCGGGCCTCGCCATGGCCACCATGGACATCATCAAGCTCTACGGCGGCGAGCCGGCGAACTTTCTGGACGTGGGCGGCGGCGCGACGCAGGAACGCGTCGCGACCGCGTTCAAGCTGATTCTGCGCGATCCGAAGGTGCAAGGCATTCTCGTCAACATCTTCGGCGGCATCATGCGCTGCGACGTGATCGCAGAAGGCGTCGTCGCGGCGGCGCGGGAAGTGGACCTACGCGTGCCGCTCGTCGTCCGCCTGGCCGGCACGAATGTCGATGCCGGCCGCGAAATCCTGCGCACGTCCGGTCTCACCATCATCTCCGCCGAAAACCTCGCCGATGCCGCCGACAAGATCGTCAGCGCCGTCCGCCCTTGAGAGGAAGCCTCCATGAGCGTTTTGATCGACAAGAACACGAAGGTGATCTGCCAGGGCTTCTCCGGCGCGCAAGGCACCTTTCACTCCGAGCAGGCGATTGCATACGGCACGCGAATGGTCGGCGGCGTCACGCCCGGCAAGGGCGGCACGACGCATCTCGACCTGCCGGTCTTCGACACGGTGGCCGATGCGGTCGCGAAAACCGGCGCCGACGCGTCCGTGATCTACGTGCCGCCGCCCTTCGCCGCCGATGCGATTCTCGAAGCCATCGACTCGGAAGTGCCGCTGATCGTCTGCATCACGGAAGGCATCCCGGTGCTCGACATGCTGCGCGTGAAGCGCGCGCTCGCGGGGTCGGCGAGCCGGCTCGTCGGGCCGAACTGTCCGGGCGTCATCACGCCGGGCGCGTGCAAGATCGGCATCATGCCGGGACACATTCATCAGCCGGGGAAGATCGGCGTGGTGTCGCGCTCGGGCACGCTGACTTACGAGGCCGTCGCGCAGACGACCGCCGCCGGGCTCGGCCAGACGACGTGCATCGGCATTGGCGGCGATCCGGTGAACGGGACGAACTTCATCGACTGCCTGTCGCTTTTCCTCGCCGACGACGCGACCGAAGGCATCATCATGATCGGCGAGATCGGCGGATCGGCGGAGGAAGAAGCGGCGCAGTTCCTGAAGGACGCGAAGACGAAGAAACCGGTGGTCGGCTTCATCGCCGGGACGACCGCGCCGCCGGGACGCCGCATGGGCCACGCGGGCGCGATCATATCGGGCGGCTCGGGCACGGCGAGCGCGAAGATCGACGCGATGAAATCGGCGGGCATCCACGTCGCCGATTCGCCGGCGGCGCTCGGCGAAACGATGCTGCGGGCGATGCGCTAGCGCGTCTTGCGGGCGCATGAAAAAGGCCGCACGGCGGTTGCCGTGCGGCCTTCTGCTTTACTGCTCGTGCTGCCCGACACTCAATCCAGAAAATCGCAGTTCGCCTCGACGAACGCCGCGAGATCCAGCGAATGCTGCCGCACGAGCCGCTCGACGAGCTCGGTGTCGCGCTTCTCCAGCGCCTCGATGATGCGCATGTGATCGACGATCGAGCGCGACGCGCGGTCGCTCTGCGAGATCGTCATCTTCCGGATGGCGCGCACGTGCACGAAGATGTTCTTGATCGTGTCGAAGATGATCTGCGACTTCGACAGCCGCACGATGGCCTGATGGAACGCGATATTCGCTTCCGAATACTCGTCGATATGCTCGGCCGGCGTGCTGTCGCGGAAATTGTCGAACATGTGGCGAAGCTGGGCGATCTCCTCGTCCGTCGCGCGCTGCGTGGCAAGGCGCGCCGCCATGCTTTCGAGCGCCGCCCACATGTGAATCATCTCGACGATCTCGCGCTTGGTCTTGCGCAGGATATACACCCCGCGGCGCGGCACCGTGCGCAGAAAGCCCTCCTGCTCCAAGAGCGTCATGGCCTCGCGGATAGGCGTTCGCGAGACGCCCAACGCTTCCGTCAGCTCTTTTTCGTCCAGACGGATTTCTTCCCGCGAACGGTAGATGTCCGCCTCCGCAATCGCCTGCCGCAGTTTCGCGTACGCCTGATCGCGCAGCGAAACCGTGGCGTTGATCGGCTCCAGCGAGAGCGTCAGCCCGTTCGGGCGAACTTCCGGCCTGTCTACGGATTGAGTATCAGATGGCATTGATGGCTTGGTTTCCCATTTGCGGACGGTCCGCGACGACGCGCTTGCCCGAACCGCCGTTCTGGTCGTCCGCCGCGAGTCCGGCAAAGCGACCGTGTTCCTGTGCGCGCTGCAGCATGTCCTGCGGCACCGCCGACGCAATCATAAACGTAACGCCCACACCCACGGCAACCAGCGCGATTCCAACGACAACCAACAAGGCGATGCTCATTTCAGGCTCCGGTCAAATCACTCAAGAGCCCCTAGTATATGTTGCGTCGCAACAGGACGCAACATATTTTGCATCTTGTATATCAGAAACAACGCTGGTGCCCTCCGATCCAGTTTAGGCCGCTTTTTGCGTTTGCGGCGGCGCAGGCGTCCGCGTGGTTCCCTGATTCACCGCTTCGCGCAGCTTGATCAATGCGAGGACCGCATCGATCATCGGCGTTTCCACGTGCACCAGGCGGCCGATCTCCTGCACGACCGTAATGAGCGGGTCGATCTCCATCGGCCGGCCGGCTTCGCAGTCCATCAGCATCGACGTCTTGTGCGCGCCGACCGCCCCCGCGCCGTTGATACGCCGCTCTACGTCCACGCGGAAGTTGACGCCGATCTTGTCGCCGATCGCCTTCGCTTCCAGCATCATCGCCTTGGAGAGCGCGCGGGTGCCGGGGTCGCTCGTGAGGACATCGAGCGTCGCGTGCGTGAGCGCGCTGATCGGATTGAAGCAAAGGTTGCCCCAGAGCTTCAGCCAGATTTCATCGCGAATGTTGTCGCGCATTGGCGCTTCCATGTCGGCGGCGGCCATGATGTCGTGCAGTGCCTGAAGGCGCGGCGTGGTCTCCCCGCTCGGCTCGCCGATGGGAAACTTCTTGCCGTAGTGATGTTCGATGACGCCCGGCTCCACGATTTCCGCCGCTGGAAGCAGCACGCAGCCGATGGCCCGCTCCGGCCCGAAGACGCTCCATTGCCTGCCGCCCGGATCGATGCTTTGCAGCGTCGTGCCGGCGAGCGCGCCGCCGTGCTGATAGAAGTACCAGTAAGGCAAGCCGTTGACCGCTGTGACGATGGCCGTGTCCGGTCCGAGCAGCGGCGGCATCAGGTCGACCACGCCCGGCACCGAATGCGCCTTCAACGCGATGATCACGTAGTCTTGCGGCCCGAGTTCGGCGGGATTGTTCGTGCAGCGCACTTTGACCGTGTGCTCTTGCCCGTCGATCCTGAGCCGCACGCCGTTCGCCTGCATCGCCGCGAGGTGCGGCCCGCGCGCCACGAAGCTGACGTCCGCTCCGGCCCGCGCGATTTGCGCGCCCATGTAACCGCCGATGGCTCCGGCGCCATACACGCAGATCTTCATGCTCGTCTCCTAGAGTCGTAGTCTTGCGGTCTTCTGATATACAAGATACTACATTCCACGCTCACCCAGAACAAGGCGATTCGTGCGGCGGCAGACGAGCGAAAACCCGCATGCGCCGGCGGCGTTGCGGTGTCGTCGGGATAAACGGACGCGTCGCTCAGGCCTCGATGGCCTGTGACGTGTTGAGAGTATGCGTCGAGGATGCGATGAAGTGCGACCAGACATGCGCCGCGCTCTCGCGCAGCGCGCGGCCACGGCGGCGCACGATCATGACCGTGCGCGCGGGGTCGGGCGCGAGGGGAATGAATCGCGTGCGGGCGCTGTCGCAGGCGAGGCGGGCGTGCATCGGCAGAACGCCGACGCCGAGACCGGCCTCCGCCATGCGCGCCACCGCGACCGGCTGCGTCAGCCGCTGCCGCACTGCGCCCGCCACCGCGTGGCGCGCGAGCGCGGCTTCGACGGCGGCGAGGCTGCCGGTGTCGTCGTCGAGCAGAAGGAGCGGCATGCCGCGCAACTGCGTCCACTCCAGAAGCGCCGCGTCCGCCAGTCGATGCGACGCGCCGACCACCGCTGCGAAACCATCGGCGAATAGCGGTTCGAAGGCGAGTTCGTCCAGATTGTCCGGCGCAATGACGACGCCGATTTCCGCCTCGCCCGAGCGCACAAGCTGGAGCACGGCGTTCTGCGGCCGGTCCAGCACGGTGATGCTCACGTCCGGCAGCCGCTCCTTGCACGACGCGAGCAGCGCGGGAAGCACGCTCGCCGTCAGGCCGCAACTGCTCGCCATGTGGACAATGCCCTGCCCGGCTTGAGCGTCGGCGCTCGGCCGCAGTGTCGCTTCCAGTTCCTCGACGAGCGGCGCGATGCGCGCGAGCAGCTTGCGTCCAGTGTCGGTGAGCGTGACCTGGCGCGTGGTCCGGTCGAAGAGCCGCAGCGCGATTTCGTCTTCGAGTTCTCGAATGCTGCGGCTCACCGCCGATTGCGTGATGCCGAATTCGTCGCCGGCGCGGGTGAAGCTGCGGTATCGCGCGAGCGTCACGAAAAGCCGCAACTGATGCAGCGACACCGAAAGCGCATGCGCGGGAGCGGCCGGGCGTTCGCGCATGCGCTGCCTTCCTTTGCGTTCGTTATTGAACCGACGTCTTGCCCGGTGCTTCGGGCCAGCCCGCCTGGAACGACGCGTTGATCGACGAATCGCCCGAGGTGGCGGCGACCGTGTTCTCGATCCAGCGCTTTCTCATCGGCGCGAGCACGAACTTGGCGCACAGACCCGCGGCAATCGACGTCGTGGCGGCCGTGATGAACACCGCATTCCACGATCCGACCGACGCGAGCACCGATGCGAGCGGCACCAGCATCGAGGCCGTGCCCTTGGCCGTGTACAGCGTGCCCGCGTTGGCGGCGGCGTACTTGCTGCCGAAGGTGTCCGCGCACGTGGCCGGGAAGATCGAGAAGATTTCGCCCCAGCAGAGGAACGTCATCGCGGCGAACAGCATGAAGAGATACGGATGATGTCCGAACTGCATCAGCCCGAGCAGCGCCACGCCCTCGCCAAGGAAGATAATGAACATCGTGTTCTCGCGGCCGATCTTGTCCGAGATGAAACCGCAGAGCGGACGCGTGAAGCCGTTGCATAGGTTGTCGATGGAAAGCGTCATCGCGAGCAGCGGCAGCGTGATGCCCAGCACATTCACCGGCATCTTCGCGAAGCCGTATTCCTTCGCGATCGGCCCGAACTGCGCGGTGGCGATCACGCCGCCCGCCGCGACGAACACGAACATCAAATAGAGCACCCAGAAGAGCGGCGAGCGCACCATCTGGCCGGTCGTGTAGTCGATTTTGGTGGACACGATCCGCTTGGCCGGCGCGACGTTCACCGGGGGCTTCGGACGCACGAGCATGAGCGCGAGCAGGAAGATGCACACGCCCTGGAAGATGCCGAAGAACATGAACGCGTGTTCGTAGCCCGAGGACTGGATCATGTTCGAGATCGGGATGACCGTGACCGCCGCGCCGGCGCCGAAGCCCGCCGCCGTCAGGCCGGCCGCGAGACCGCGCTTGTCCGGGAACCACTTCAGCGCCGTGCCGACGCACGTGCCGTACACGCATCCCGCGCCGATGCCCGCGATGACCGCCGCGATATAGAGATGAACGAGGCTTGTCGCGTGCGCGTCGATGACCCAGCCGATGGCCGCGCACACCGATCCGCCGATCACGACCGGACGCGGCCCGAACTTGTCGACGAGCCAGCCTTCGACTGGCACGAGCCAGGTTTCGGTGACGATGAAGATGGTGAACGCCGTCTGAATGGCCGCTTGGCCCCAATGGTGCTTGGCATCCATCGGCACGACGAAAAGGGTCCAGGCGTACTGGAGATTGGCGACGAGGCCCATGCATAGAATGCCGATCGCCAGCTGGATCCAACGGTTGTGGTGACGCCCGTGCGACTGCCCGGACACCACCGTGTCTGCGCTTGCCATGTCTGTCTCCGATATCTGTCTCTGCGCTCGTGCGGCGCTTGATGTACAGCGAGATCACCGGCGCGGGGCCGGCGGGCGTTGCGGTCGGTCAGGGAAGGTGCTCCGGCCAGGCGGCGCGGGCGTGGCGTCGCGTGTCCAGAAGGGCGATGGGTTCGCGCTTGGGGCCAACATCCGCGTCAGGCGATCGAAGAATCATTTCGAGCGATTCCCAAGAGGTCCGGATGGTCGATGCAGCCCTGTCGGGCTCGATGCTGCGTGCTCTGCGGCGCTCACTGCGTCGGCTGAAAACCGGCTTACAACTGCGGGGCACGTGAAAGCATCGTGGGGGACAAAAATGATTAAGGAAAGTTAAAATAAATTATTGTATAAGTTAGCTATCGTGAATGGATGAGGGCCTGCCGTGCTGCGAAATGCCACTCTGCGCCAACTCAAAATCTTCGAAACGGTCGCGCGACGCCTGAGTTTTTCGCGGGCGGCGGAAGAGCTCTATCTCACGCAGCCCGCCGTATCCACGCAGGTCAAGCAGCTGGAAGAGCACGCCGGCTTGCCTCTTTTCGAACAGCTCGGCAAGAAAATCTATCTCACTCCGGCCGGGAACGAAATGCTCCATTACAGCAGGGCGATACTCGAGCAATTCCGCGAAGCCGACGACGCAATGGCGCGTCTCAAGGGTATTTCCGGAGGCACGCTCAACGTCGCCGTGATCAGCGCGGGCGATTACTTCTTTCCTCGTCTGCTGGCCGAATTCACCAAACGTAATACGGACGTCCGGCTCAATCTCGCCGTGCATAACCGCGAGGAACTGCTGCATCAACTCTCCGACAATTTGACGGATCTCGCCGTCATGGTCCGGCCGCCGCGCGATATGGACACGGTCAACGTGTCGTTTGCGCCGCATCCTTATGTGATCGTCGCGCCGCCCGATCATCCGCTCGTCGGACGAAGCAATATTCCGCTGGAATCGCTCGCCGACGAACCGTTCATCGTGCGCGAGCGTGGCTCGGACACGTGGAATTCGATGGAAGAAGGCTTCGCGGGCAGGCTCACTAATCTCAACGTCGCGATGGAGATCACGAGCACCGAGACCATCAAACAGGCCGTGATTGCCGGAATGGGACTGAGTTTTTTATCCGCGCATACCATCAGCATGGAATTGCAGGTCGGCAAGCTCGCCGTACTGGATATAGAAGGCTTTCCCGTGATGCTCAACTGGTTTGTCGTGCATCGCAACAACAAGCGCTTGCCGCCAGTAGCGCTCGCCTTCAAACAATTTCTGATCGACGAAGGCGCCGCGCAGATCGAAGCGATCACGCATATCGTCGCAAAGACGGGGAAACCCGATTCATAACTCAAACGGAATGGTTAGCCGAAGAAACTTTGACTGTCCTGTATGAATGGCTTTTCCTATCCTGCGTGTATGCCCTGCGGCCACTGAGGAGACGATCATGAGCCAAGCCATGCATAGCGACGACCGGGAAGTTCTGGCGCAAGTCTGCGCGTTCAACACCGCTTTCGAAGAACTCGACCTGATGTTCCGCTGGGACGCGGACACGTATCGCTCGCTGGCATCGGCGGACAGCGACTACGGGAAGATTGCGCAGTACATCGGGACCCAGTGTCCGCATCTGCTCAAGGCGTATAGCGCGGAGTTTCTCTGCCAGGCGATCGTCGAGCGCAAGAACATGACGATCGAAGCGTGCCGGCAGAACACGGTTCAGTACGAGGACAGCACGCAGCGCGCTCGGCTTTGGCGCGCGCGCGACAAGGAAGGCGTGCAGGCGCGCGTTTAAGTCTTTCTTTCGCGATGTATTCGGGGCGGCTTCGGCCGCCCTTCTCGCGTTGTGCGAGAACCGCCGCGCGTCTTGAACGCGCGGCGCTCATCGGTCGCTCAGGGCGTCAGCGACACCCACACTGCCTTGGGCTCCGTGAAGTTCTCGATGGCCACGTCGCCGTGCTCGCGGCCGAAGCCCGAATCGCCCGAACCGCCCCACGGCAGCCGCACGTCCGTATAGCCGTAGGTATTGACCCAGACGGTGCCCGCCCTGAGTTCCGCCGCCATGCGATGCACCCGTCCGATGTCCGCGCTCCACACGCCCGCCGCGAGGCTATAGGCGGTGCCGTTGGCGATGCGCAGCGCGTCCGCTTCGTCGTCGAAAGGAATGACGCTTGCCACCGGCCCGAAGATCTCTTCCTGCGAGATGCGCATTTCGTGCTCGACGTTCGCGAACACCGTCGGCTCGACGAAATAACCGCGCTCGCCCGCGCGCCGGCCGCCCGTCACGAGCGACGCGCCCTCGCCCGTGCCGATATCGACGTAATCGAGCACGGTCTTCATCTGCTTCGCGGAGATGAGCGGTCCCATGTTCGTCTCGCGCTTCGATGGATCGCCGAGTTTGATGGTTTGCGCGCGCTGGGAAAGGCGCTCGACCACGTCGTCGTAGGCGGCGCGCTGCACCAACACGCGCGATCCCGCCGAGCACACTTGTCCCGCGTTGAAGAAGATGCCCGATGCCGCAGCGCGCACCGCGCTGTCGATGTTGGCATCGGCGAAGATCACGTTGGCCGACTTGCCGTCCAACTCCAGCGTCACGCGCTTGAAGTTGCCCGCCGCGCCCTGAAGGATGCCCCGCCCGACCGAAGGCGAACCCGTGAAAGTGATTTTGTCGATGCCCGGATGCGCGACCATCGAATCCCCGACCACCGAGCCCTTGCCCGTGACGATGTTCAGCACGCCCGGCGGCACGCCCGCTTCGAGCGCGAGGCGGCCGACCATCAGCGCGGAGAGCGGCGTGATTTCGGCGGGCTTCACGATCAGCGTGCAACCGCAGGCGAGCGCCGGCGCGATCTTCCACATGCCGATCATCAGCGGGAAATTCCACGGGACAATGGCGCCGACCACGCCCACCGGCTCGCGCACCGTGTAGGTCAGCGCATCGGGCCGCGCCGGCACGACCTGACCGTTGATCTTGTCGCACCAGCCGGCGTAGTAGGCGAGCGTATCGATGGCGGCGGGCACGTCCTGCCGCTGGACGCCGGCGATGGGCTTGCCCGCATCGAGGCTTTCGAGCGCAGCGAGTTCTTCTTGATTTTCGCGCAGCAGTTCGGCAAGCCGCATCAAGATGCGGCCGCGCTCGGCGGCGCGGATCGCGTTCCAGGGCTTCAACGCGGCGCGCGCCGCCTGCACTGCGCGGTCTACATCAGCCGACGTGCCCTGCGCGACGTGGGCGATGGGCTCTTCGGTCGCGGGATTCAGATTGGTCGAATATTCGCCGCCGCTCGGCGCGATGAATTCCCCGCCTATCAATAACTCGTAGCGCTTCACATCCGCTGTGCTTTCCATGTCTCTCTCCATGCTTTATTAAATCGTTTCATGGTGGGCCAGAAAGCCGCCCGACGATAGAAAAACATTTTTATTGTTCTTATTCAGCGTCATGTATGGGCGGATATCGTATTGCGACGCTTTGCCCGTCAGAGCTTACCGCCCGATGCGCGTAATGCGCGTAATCGGAAGTAAGCGTTGCTTACACAATCTCACGTCATCGCGCCGCCTTGCAACGTAGAGCGACCGCCTGTTCGCGCACAAGGGCAATAACCCCTGGCAAGCGATCAATCACTACTTTACGAGGAGAAACGTTCCATGAAAAAAGGAATCGTCGTTGCGCTGTTATCTGCAGGTCTCGGACTTACTGCGGGGGCGAGTTTCGCACAGCAGTGGCACGGCCAGGATGAGAATCACGGCCCTCAAGCCAATCACGCGCCGATGATGCACGGCCACGATGCACACGACGGCCACGATGCACACGACGGGCCCCGCCCGCAGGAGCATGCGGATCGCGACCGCGGTCATCCGGACTGGCACAAGGGCGATCGCCTTTCGAGCGAATATCGCGACCATCAGTATGTGGTCGACGATTGGCGCGGCCACGGCCTGCGTCAACCGCCGCGCGGATATCAGTGGGTCGGCGTCGGCGCGGACTACGTGCTCGTCGCCGCAGCGACCGGCCTGATCGCCCAGGTCGTATTGGCGCAGTAATACGGCGCTCGCGCGCGCAGGATGGGCTTACGCGAAGCCTTCGTCCCTGCGCGCGCTTCAGTCTTCGTCCGCGAAGAGCGAAGCCTGCGAAGCGTGCCGCGGTGGCAGGCTCGCAGATTGTTCGACCAGAAACGCGTCCCGATCCTTGCCCGCGATCCACTGCGGCGCGCGACCGCGCCCGCTCCACGTCGCCCCGCTTTCCGGATCGCGATACTTGATGGCCGCGTCCGGTGCCGGATGCTGCGTGCCGGGCTTACGGCCCATCAGTTCGTTCAACGAGATGCCGTATTGACGCATCTTCTGGACGATCTCGATCAACGCGAGGCGCTCTTCTTTGCGCCGTGCTTCGGCCAGTTCTTTCTCCAGCGACTCCCTTTGCGCCATCAACTCGGCGACTTGCGGACTTCTGTACGTCATATTCGTGATGTGCGATTGATTGCAGCAGCCCAATGCCCCGCCGCCGCGACAAAAAACGAGAGGCTAACATGATCGGGCTCGGCGCGAGCAGACGGCGCCGATCGCCCAGTAGGGGTATTTTTTTCCCGGCGGCAATCAATCCTCATATCGATATCGTTCGTTGGGTCTCCGAAGTATTATGGAACGCGCCGAATCGCTTTTCCCTCAATGCATGCGCCGTTACGTCACGCCATGAAACATCAATAAGGATACCGAACTTTATAGCCGGTTCGCGCACAATGGAGACGGAATGATTTGCGCTGAAGGTTTACATCGAAGCGAGAACACAGTAATCTTTCGCCGCTGCCTCGGGTTTCCGGCAACGCTTGCCTATTCGACGCATCACTTCGCATAGAGCGGGTAAATCTGACTGCTCATGTTTGATGCGGCGGATTCGAGTCAGCGTGGATCGACCGCGATGCTTGCATGCTTCGCCGCGAATCCGTCTTGAACGCGCGATGAGTCGCGCATGACCGAACGCATCGGCGATCTTTTGGTCGCCCTCGACTGCCGTGCTTCTGCTGGCAGTACGTTTCAACCATCGGTTTCATCCATTCGTGGGTTGATGTGCGCCGCGATGATTTTTTGCGCGGCCTGCTTCCCTTTCAGTCCGAGCCATCCGAGACGATGAAAGCACTATCTCATCGTGCATGACTCGGCACGCCATTTAGTACGACTAATGATCATGACGAAATCGACTCGACCTTGCTCACTCCTTATCCGGCCTTTCACGTCGCTTAAGCGCGGCGCGGTAGTCAGCGCGATGATGACGAGCCTGCTGCTTGCAGCCTGCGGCGGCGAAAGCGGAAGTCCCGTTGACGCAGCCACCGACAAGAGCAGCACGCTCGCAGCGACGGTGAAAAGCGCGAACACGAACGGCTCGATCTTCTATGGCATGAACGGCCATAACAACAGCGGCGGCGCATACGACATCTCCAGCCCTGAGACGCAGCTTTCGCAACTCCGCGATCTCGGCGCGACGATCTACCGCAACGAGGTCTACAACCAGGCTTCGGCGAATAAACTTGCGGGCATTGCACGAACCATGGCGGACGGCGGCGTGACCGTCTATCCCGTCATGCTGCTGGGTCTTGGCTATAGCAACGAGCAAGATGCGTATAACGCGGGTTATAGGCTCGGCAAACAGACCGCGAGCGCGTACCACTACAAGTACTACGAGGTCGGCAACGAACTGGAGGCGCACACGCTCAACGGAAATGTCGACGGCGTCTATTGGCAACATTACGACAATCACCGGTACGAGATTGCCCGAGGCATCATTCGTGGCTTGATTGCGGGTGTGAGATCGGAGGACACGGAAGGGAAGATCGTTCTGGGCGGCACGTGGCTGCACTATGCGTTCTACCAGATGCTGGGCGACGGTTCGCAGCCTGACGGCTCGTGGGGCCATCCGACCGTAAACTGGGACATCACGGCATGGCACTGGTACTCGAACGAAGGCGACATCACGCACGCCTGCGGCGGTACCGGCTGTCACGACGTGCTGGCGGTGTTGCATCAGATGGGCAAGCCGATCTGGATCAATGAATTCGGCGTGCGCCCGAGCCTTGGGTCGCTTTTGCAGATCGCAAGGTATCTCACGGGCGGCGACATGATGTCCCAGTATGTGGATGTCGCGTCCAAGTACAACATCCAGTCGATTCAGGCGTACGAGCTCTACGACGATGCGGAAGGCGCGTATGGAATGATTCGCGGTGACGGGCATTCGCAGAAGCCGGCTTATTCGTCTTATCGGGATTTTGTGCGGAATCATCCGCGGTGATGGTTGGCAGGCCCGCAATGCCTTCGGGCGTTGTGGGCCGAAGCGTACGCGTTCCTGGTCGCGCCGCTTCGGTCGTCGACGTCGACGGTTCGAGTGTGATCCAAGGAGTACACGTGACAACCACGGCGATTTCGATGAGAATATTGGCCGCAACGGCGCGGAATCGGGCGACAATTATGCGAAATCTCGGTGCCGAACCGGAAACGCAGATTTTGGCGCGCTAGCCTCTCCCAATCCCCTGATTTCACTCTCCCTCAGCTTCGGCAGTCGCTAGTAGTTCGTGGCGAAGCCTGCAGCCGCCTCCATCTCGCCACTCGTTATCGGGGCGTTCTCCCATTAGTCGCGCCCCACCTCTCGTCGCTTGGATTTCGCATCCGGGGCCGCCACCGAAGACAACTGCACTTGCAATTTGCCAGTCTTTGGCGGCTCCCACTTGAGCCTTGAGGATTTTTGCGCCCAACGGTATAGCCAACAGGATTCGCGCCGCGAGATCCGCCTTTACCGAGCGCAAAGGACGCAACCTCGCAGATCGAAGTCAGATAAGTCTCCATTACGACACTTCAGCCGAAGACATATTCGTATCGGTCATTGAATGACGCGGTGATCTCAATGCGCGGCACATAGCAAACATGAAACATTTCTGCACGCCGGAACCGAACGGTGGTTTGCACATGTAAAGTCCCGCTATTTAGGCGCTCGCTCTTATCATTTAAGGCCCACGCAGAGAAAGACGCGAGCAATGCGGCTTTACATCTTTTCCGGGCTAGATATTGATCGACGGCCCAAGCCTGATGCTTCACATAACGAATAACACGCGCAGCATGATTCGTCCGATTCACAGGCTTTCCATCGTTTTAGCGTTCCTGAGCGCCACAGCCGTGCAAGCAGCGCATTCTGACGCTCATGTTGCCTGGAAGACTCCGAATCATCCTCTCGCAATATTCATCCTAAAGCGCAAGTCGTCGTGCCCTGGCTGCACGAGCAGTTGGGTGCGAACGGAATCCACTGAATGGGTAGGCAGCGGTGCTCGCCAGGTTCAGCGTCTGCCCGAACCGGTCGGCGTCGACTTCGTGGTTATGACGCCGCTTCTGCGCGAACGCCTGTCGACGAATGTCACCGTCTACCGCGATGCTTATCCAAACTCGCCGGACTCGCCGGGCGCGAAGGACGTGCGACAGGCGACCCGGCTGACGGTGCAACTGGATATCCACGGGCCGTCTGGCGCCGACAACGCACAAATTGTCAGCACCCTGTGGCGCGATGCGACCGCCTGCGACGCGCTCGCGGCAAGGTGATCGGAAACTTGTCTCGCATCTCAAGCGCGAGCGGGCGGCCGGACTGGCAAAAGCAAAGAAGGCGCAATATAAACGTCTGCACCGAAAACTCACTTGCGAGCGCTGCAGGTTGGATCCTGTCACGGCATTCGGCACTGAGCTTGCGGAAGCTTGTATCGAAGTCCACCATTCGACGACTCACGTCAGTCAGATGGGCGCCCAGCACACGACAGCACTGGATGATCTGCAGTGTCTATGTGCGAACTGTCACCGACTTGTACATCGACTCCTGCGAGAGGAAGCCGACGCCTAGCCCTAACCGCATGGGCGAGGACACTTCCAGCTTCTCTCTGGGGAGTCACACCGCCGCCAACGCTGCATCCGAGATCCGCATCGGCCGCCGTGCGATGAGCAGCGCGAAGGCGCGCGACAGCGCGTCCACCTGATCGTCGTGCGTGCCGAACGGGAAGCCGCGCAGTTCAGACACCAACGCCGCGTTCCAGTCGCCGCGCAGCATCACCACGTTGCCCACGTTTGCCTGCGCGGCGAACGGCTCGGCCCGCGTGACTTTGTCGCCCGTCTCAGGGCTGCTCGTCACGCGATAACCCGCCAGTTCACGCGTCAGATACAGCACCTGCGTCTTTCCTGCCTGGCCCGGGTCTTGTGGCAAGCCGATGCGCGTGCCAACGCCATCGAGCTGCGCGGTCGCGGCGATGATCGCGTCGCGCCGGTCCGGTCCCCACCGTCCGCGCGTCATGTCGCCGATCACATAGCGGCCGTCGGCCAGGCGCCCGAGCTTCGCGCCTGCTGTCCAGTCGCCGTCACCCTCCACGCTCGCCAGATCCCAGCCACGCACCCACTCGATGTAGGTGGTCGGCACGATGTCGACCACGGTCAGCCGCTCGGGCCTGAAGAGATCGCCCTCGGGCGGCACCGGCATCTGCTGATACAGCGACGCCCAGGTTCGCGGGTTCGTCTCGTACTGCGCCCAGTGCTTGCGGTCGAACCATTCGGGCCACAGGTACTCGCCCTTCGCGCGATTGAGCGGATCCGTGTCGGTCTCGCAGCGCGCCTGCAGGCACAGCACCTCCCACGTGTTGCCGTCTCGGCACGCGATCTGACCGCTCTCGCCATGCCAACCCTCGGGCAGGATGCGGCCGGCCAGATCGTCGTCGTGCCAGCGTGTGTTGTGGCTTATCAAACCGTTAGCAATGCAGTTTTCGGTGCGCTCAATCTCGACATCAAAGACATCCTCGATACCGCGCTCGGCAACTTCAGCGACGACGTCTCTCGTTATCTCGTAAGTATTGAGCCGCCGCACGAAGAATGTCCTCAGTCTTGCCGTAGCCGATCGCAAGGTTGCAATCGTTGCGGAGAAGCCCTCTAACCTTGTCACTGTCGTGGCAATGGTCGACGCATAGCTTTGCATTCCAATGAGCGCGCGTGTTCCGGTTCGAGGCAGGTTGCTTGCAGATGGCGCAGACTCCGCCCTGCTCGGCCAGCAGACGCTCATAGTCCGCGAGACTAATCCCATATCGGTGGCGTAGATGTGCTTCACGCCTCGATGCAGGATTGACCGAAGGCGCTCGAACGCCGATTTTCCATTGATGCTGGCTGTAGTGGTGCATGCACATCCCTTTGCACCTGGCTGGCTTATCGCACTCTGCTGCGGAGGATGTAATGCCTTTCCATTTACCCCAGTGACCGTCAGGATGACGCTGCCCTTTTTTAGCGTAGCCGTTTGCTGCCATAACCTCTCGCCCTTCCGCTCGACAAGGAACGGATGCCTTGCATTTGCTTTAACGAAGGTACCCGACTTCATCGTGATTTCATAGACGCGGTCAGGACCTCGGTTCGCCCAATTGCGCACCCTTGATGCCGAAATCCTGCCGTTGTCATATGTCGCTACGCGATCGCCCGGACGAATATTTCGCAGCAACTCCTCGTGTCCGTCCTCCATCAGCACGCGCGTGTCACCGGTCATGCATTGGATCAGCACGATCCAGCCGCCGGGGACCAGCCGCGTCTTGAGATCGTCCTCATACGCGTCGAATACCTTGTCGCGCACCACCTCCGAGTCAGCCTGCTCGCGCCCGCGCACGGGGTCGTCGATCAGCAGCCCTTGGCACCGATTGCCAGTGACGCCGGACAGCAGCCCACAGGCGAGATACTCGCTGCCGTTGGTGAGTGCGAACGCGTGCGCCGCGTGCGAGTCAGCCGTCAACTCCGTGTTCCAGATGCGCTGCCAGCGCGGCTGCCGCACGATCGAGCGCGTGCGCCGGCCCATGCGGCTCGCCAGCGCGTCGCCGTAGCTCGCGAGGATCAGCCGGCGGTCGGGCGCGGCGCCGAGATACCAGGACGGGAACACCACCGAGGCGTAGGTCGACTTGCCGCTGCCCGGCGGCGTGAAGATCATGAGCCGTCCGTGCGGCGTGCGGCTGGTGGCGTCGACCCACTCGAGGATCAAGCGGTGGTGCGCGGCCAGGGGCTTGGCGAGCGGCTCGAACTGATCGCAGTCGTTGTCCGCGTCAACCGGGGCGTCATCGTCCCCGCTTGCACTGTCGATGGCGTTGTCGTCTACGTCGCCGTTCACCGGCCGCCCCGGCACGTCGATCGCGTTCGCGTACGCGAGGATGTCGGTGCGCGCGCGGCGGCGCGTGAGCAGCTCCGCCGCGGCTTGGTCAGCCCCGACGCGAGCGACGGCCTTGTCGTCCATGCTCAACGATGGCTTCGAGTTCGGCATCGCTCATCGACTGCACGCGCAGCGGACAATAAGAACGTCCGCAAGCTGCTCGCGCGCTATCCCGGACTGGATGTCACCCGCACCGACCATCATGTGCGCGTGCGTCACAGAGGCACGGGCGACTTCATCATCATTTCGATGACCAGCTCCGACTGGCGCAGTCTGCGCAAGGTTAAACGGGATCTCGAGCATCTCACGGCGGGCAACGGCTACTTGCAACGCGCGGCTCGAGGTCGGGCCTCGAGCCGACGCGGGCGATGACCGCGATGCCGGTCATCGCCGATCGGGCGCGAAGGAGTCAAGCCGTTTCTGGCGGCCCGCCGCATCCTGCCGACTGAACGCGACACTCGCGCTCGACGCCCGCTTCCGACTGGCTGTTCGCGCGACACGACGCTACAGTGCGCCTGCCGCTCACCCACACGGGGACGGACGGCCAGGGGCCGGCCCCGCAGACCGAACCGCACTCGCACACGAGCTTAACGGTAAGGATCACTCACCATGCGTAGGCCGTTGGAAAAGCCAGTCGCGAACCCGCCGCCGGGCAGCAACTACGTGACCGTGGCGCTGGCTGCTGCCCTCACGGGACTTTGCGAGAAGGCGATCCGCCGCAAGATCGAGCAAGGCCGGTGGCTCGACGGACGTGAATACCGCCGCGCACCGGACGGCCACATATTTATTTCATTGACGGGATATCAAAGATGGGTAGAACAACAGGGGGCGTAGAAGTTCGCGAAGCCTCGATTCGCCTGAGTTTCACTGCGGGTGGCGTGCGCTATCGGACGACGCTCATGATCGACGGTGCCGCGATGTTGCCGACGCCCGCCAACATCATGTACGCCAACCGGCTCATGGCCGAGGTCAGCACGCGCATCAAGGCGGGCACCTTCGACATGGCCGAGTATTTTCCGCAAGGCGCCACGCCGGTCAAGCGAGGGGCAGCGTCGAACGCGCTGGCCGTCGAGACGTCGGTCGAGCCACCGGTGAGAAGTTCACCGAGGACCGCGAGCGCACAGCAGCCGGCGGAGAAGCCCGCTGAAACGCCCTCGCAACGCAAGGCGAAGGAGCACGCGAACGCCGCGCCCACCGTCGAAGCCTGGCTCACGCAGTGGCTCGACATGACGCGCATCGAAACGTCCACGCGCATCGGCTACGACGCCGCCGTCAAGCTCTGGTGCCGCGCGTCCTGTGACAACCGAGGGCGCAAGGTGGGTAGCGTGCCGCTCGACACGCTGAAGCTCTCGCACATCCTCACGGCCATCGCGAGCCGCCGCGAACTGTCCGGCAAGACCATCAACAACTACGTGTCGGTGCTGCGACTGGCGCTGGGTGTCGCCGTCGCCGATCAGCTGATGCCGACCAACATCGCCGAAAGCGTCTCGCGCGCCAAGCATCAGCGCCAACCCACCGACCCGTTCTCGCGCGAGGAGTCGGAAGCGATCATCGCCGAAGCGGCCAAGGTCGACGTGCAGATCCACAACTACATCGAACTGTGGTTCTGGTCGGGGCTGCGCACGTCGGAGATCAACGGGCTCGAATGGTGTTTCGTGGATTTCAAGGACAACACGATCGCTATCGAGCGTGTGCTGGTGGCCGGCGAGGAGAAGAACCGCACCAAGACGGCGGAAGCTCGCCTGGTGCGCCTCAACAGCCGGGCGTGCGCCGCCCTGCAGCGCCAACGTGCCTTCACGCAGGTCGCGGGCGGACGCGTGTTCCAGGACCCGCGCAGCGGCAAGCCGTGGCACAGCGAGGAGGCCTTCACCCTTGTGTACTGGTCTCGCATCTTGAAGCGCCTCGGCATCCGCTACCGCCGCACGTACAACATGCGCCACTCCTACGCGACCAGCATGCTGATGGCCGGGATGACGCCCGCGTTCTGCGCGCGCCAGCTCGGGCACACGGTTGAGATGTTTCTGCGCACCTACGCGAAGTGGATCGACGGGAGTCAGAACGATCTGGAAATGGCGCGGCTGGAGAATGCGCTGACGGATCTCCCGGCATCCTCGGGAGCCGCCAGCATGGCGCACCGCGTATGATGCGTCTCTAAGAAGAGTGTTCCGCACGGCCACCCAAAAGGTCTGTCGCGTCTCGCGGCGAGCCTCGCACCACCGGGTCCAGCGCCACCCGCTAGGTGCGGATGCACGCACAGCAAGCCGAAGCCCGTGATAGGCGGGCATCCGAATGCTAGAATCGCAGCAAATCTTCGACCGAACCCATGACATTTAAAGCTCCACTTCGTCAATCGACGCCCGGGTGCCCAGTCGAGCTGCTGCGCTTCGACGACCAGAACCCTCGACTTGAGGACGGGCGCGACCGGACTCTGCGTAATGACGCCGAGATCATCCGATCTCTGAAGGAGGTAGCAGCACTCGGTGAATTGATCAATTCGATCTGCGCTAACCGTTATCTTGATATCGAACCGCTGATTGTCATTGGGGATAGCGAAAGCGGGCCCTTCACCGTTCTTGAAGGGAATCGCCGCTTAGCCAGCATCAAACTGATACGAGATCCGGCGCTGGCTGCGGACTGTAAGATCGCTATACCGGAAGTGACTGAGGAGGTCCGGACTTCGACCGATACAGTAACCGTCTATCGAGTTGGCAGTGTCGACGAGGCGAGAGCATTCATCGGCTTCAAACACATCAATGGCCCTCATCGCTGGGAATCATTCGCCAAAGCGAAGTTCGTGACAAACTGGTACAAAGCTGGTCGCCAAGGGGGGCTTAGCATCGATGATATCGCCCGGGAATTGGGCGATGATAATAAGACTATCCGCAACATGATCGCGGGCATGTTGACGTTAGAGCAAGCCGAAAGAAACGGTTTCTCGGTGCAGGACAAGTATGCTCGAGGACGATTTGGATTCTCCCACTTGTACACTGCCCTGTCGCGCGGTGAGTACCAGGATTTCCTAGGACTTAAGAAAGGCTGGGCCCAAAATCCCACGGATAATCCCGTTCCTAGCACGAATAACGAGAATCTGAATGAGGTGATGCTGTGGCTCTACGGATCCAAGTCCCGAGATAAAGCGCCGTTAATCCGCTCGCAAAACCCAGACTTAGCCGACCTCGGCGATGTCCTTAAAAATCGAGTCGCACTGGCGACGATACGATCAGGGGGATCGCTGGCACAAGCGTTGGCCGAAGTGAAGCCGGTCAATACGCTTTTGGCCGATGCAATGGTTGACGCCAATGCAAAGATTCGAGAGGCCGTTGGACTGGCGGGTCGCGCGGATGTTCATGACGAATCCCTCTTCAACATTGCAAAACAGATCTACACGCAAGCCCGATCGTTAGTGACATTGATGAGCGTTTTAGCGCAGAGCGAGGGTAAGACATCTGGAGAAGATGATTAAATGCAGTTGCAACCGCCGCCATTTGATGCTGATGTATATCGGTGCGCAGACTGGCTCGAACTGAAGGTACTCTCGGTAGCGACGGGCGAGGTATTCTTTTCTGACATTGAACGAGCATGGGAAGCGCGACGCGAAGCCGAAGAAGAAGACTTTGAGGGACAGCAGCGAGAATTCGATCTCTGGCTCAATGCAGTCTGCGATGAAGTTGAGACACGCAGAAAATCGCTCGGATCAGCTTATCCTTTCGAATTTAACGATGACGAAAGCGGCCTGACGCTCGGAGTCGATCCAGGCGCCTTCACTACGGGGGCTTTCGTCTACCTTTTCTGCTTGATGCTGTCCACCATCGGAGAAACGCAACTGTTCGAAGGGGATGCAGGAAACATAACGCCTGAAATGCGCGATCTCTTCCAAGCCTGCGCCGCATGGGCTGCGGCCGGAGTGGTCGCAGGTTGCGCCTACGCCTTCGGCTGGCCGCGTCCGGAGCGCAACGATTTCTTGACAGCGCTGCGCTACGTTTACCATGACTTGCTACGAGAAGGGGTTGTGGTCAACGAGGCACCGCCCGGTGCTTCCTTGCAGGAGAAGGATGGGGGAATTGACGTAATAGCGTGGTCGCCCAGGCCCGATTTCGGACCGGGGCAGCCCTATTTGATTGGACAGGTTGCAACCGGAGAAAATTGGCAAGGAAAGAGCGTCGAGGTTTATATCAAACCGCTGCACCTCAACTGGTTCGTCCGCGCACCTCGAAGTGTGCCGCAGCCAGCTATGTTCATTCCGTTCTGTATCAAGCCTCGCGGGAACGCCACCGTCACGCAACAACTCGAGCACTATACTCCCATGTTTGGGAGCATTTATTATCGCCTTGTGTTGCCAGAATACGCCGCGCGTGGCTTGAAATTGGCCGCCGGAAACCAGGCGCTCTTTCTGCACCGTACGGAGGATTTACCGCATGTGCAGAAGGAAGTTACCTCCTTCATAGCAAGGCTAGCTCACTGAGTTCCGGCTCATGGAATCGCTCCTTTTTCATCGGCTGGCACGCCGCTGGTATGGTCAAGCCGTCAGCAAAAATCAGCGCCTCAGATCCTTGATACCGCTCGGCCGCGCTGTAGCTTAGAGAATAAGTCATCTGCCGAAAAGAGGAATATAGAGCGCGTATTTCTGGATGATTGTCATAGGAGGCCATCCAGCGAATATGCGATGGTAAAGCGGCAATTGTGGACGCCAGCCGAGCGTGGTCATTGTGACAATAATAATTCAAGTACAGATCCTGTCCTTTTTGATAGTACGGCGGATCAAGATAGATAAAAGCCTTCTTGGCGATCGACCTGGCTAGTCGTTTGATCAGGCGTTCAGCGTCGACATTGTGCAGCGTAATCTTTGTAGAGTAGTCGGCAATCCGCTCAATACGAGAAATAAGGTCGCGCTTATTGAACCGCGCGTCGATTTTCCACTCTCCCGTCTGCGCTAGACCTCCGATCACGCCGCCCCGGTTGACAATGCCGGACCTATTGGTGCGGTTTAGAAAGAAGGTTGAGAAGCCAAGTTCGAGCGTTCCAGCCTTGTCGTCCCACTGTACTGCGCGTTGACGTTGCCATTCACTAATCGTTACTGGCGTATCAGCGATCATGCGACAAAGTTCGTCAGGGCAATCCAAAACCGACCGCCAGAAAGCATGAATGGACCTGTTCAGATCGTTGATATGAATTCTGCGCACCTTGCCCAAGATAAGAAGTTCCAATGCGACGGCTGCGCCGCCCGCATAAGGCTCGACATAGGTACCGTCCTCCAGACCGTTCAGACGCAGCAGTCGGGAAATGAAAGGGGTAAGTTTGCCCTTGCCGCCCGGATAGCGGAGTGGCGAAAAATATCCATGAGAGAGGCCGGCGGTCACAAAACCCTCCAAAAGTGACCGAAATTATATCGGGACTAAGCCTCAAGTCGAAACGTTGTTATGAGCGGATGGCAGACACGAGGGGCTCCAGGCCGCTCGACTAGCAACCCAGGAAAGCCCAGTGGGTCACGCAACCCACCAGCGTCCCCGAATGGTCCCCAGAGTGTCCCTAAAGCCACCCGCCGGGGACCAAACCCCCGCTAACCCTTTGATATCCTGAAGTAAATACTGGTGGGCCGGGTGGGACTCGAACCCACTGTCGGTCGATTATGAGTCGACAGCTTATACCAGTTAAGCTTCCGGCCCCTCTCGAAAACGGAGGGCAAAAAGAAAGCGCCGTGCGGCGCTTTCTGATGCTTCAGAAGGATGCCAAAGGCGACTCTCGAAGGTCTGCGAGTTTGCCTTACAACGTCTCTCAATACAAGCCCGGGACGCGCATCAATTGCCCTCGAGGAACGACTTCAGCTTGTCCGACCGGCTCGGGTGACGCAGTTTGCGCAGCGCCTTCGCCTCGATCTGGCGAATGCGCTCACGCGTCACGTCGAACTGCTTGCCCACTTCCTCCAGCGTGTGATCCGTGCTCATCTCGATGCCGAAGCGCATCCGCAGCACCTTCGCCTCACGCGGCGTCAGCGAGTCGAGCACGTCCTTCACCACGTCCCGCATGCTCGCATGCAGCGCAGCGTCGGAAGGGGCTACCGTGTTCGTATCTTCGATGAAATCGCCAAGATGCGAGTCGTCGTCGTCGCCGATCGGCGTTTCCATGGAGATCGGCTCCTTCGCGATCTTCATGATCTTGCGGATCTTGTCCTCGGGCATTTCCATCTTCTCGGCAAGCGTCGCCGGATCCGGTTCCAGGCCGGTCTCCTGCAGAATCTGCCGCGAAATACGGTTCATCTTGTTGATCGTCTCGATCATGTGAACCGGAATACGAATGGTGCGCGCCTGATCCGCAATCGACCGCGTAATGGCCTGGCGAATCCACCACGTCGCGTAAGTGGAAAACTTGTAGCCGCGACGATATTCGAACTTGTCCACCGCCTTCATCAGGCCGATATTGCCTTCCTGAATCAGATCGAGGAATTGCAATCCGCGGTTCGTGTATTTCTTCGCAATCGAAATCACGAGGCGCAGATTGGCCTCGGTCATTTCGCGCTTCGCCTGACGCGCCTTCAGTTCGCCCGCCGCCATCTGGCGATTGGTTTCCTTCAGGTCCTTCAGCGGCAACACCACGCGCGCCTGCAAATCCAGCAGACGCTGCTGCTGTTCGCGGATCGCCGGGATATTGCGCTCCAGCACCGCGCTGTAATCGTGCCCTTCCGCGACGACCTTGTCCGCCCAGTCGAGGTCCGTCTCATTGCCCGGAAAGCGGGCGATGAACTCCGCGCGCGGCATGCCGCACTTGTCGACGACCGTATGCAGGATCTGCCGCTCGACCTGCCGCACTTCATCGACTTGCGCGCGCAGCGTGTCGCACAGGCGCTCGACGGTGCGCGCCGTGAAGCGGATCGACATGAGTTCGGTCTGAATGGCTTCCTGCGCCTTCAGGTACGCCTTCGACTTATAGCCTTCCTTCTCGTACGCGCGGCGCATCTTGTCGAACCACTCGCTGATGAGGGAGAACTTTTCGAGCGACTGGCGCTTCAGCGCTTCGAGTTGGGCGGCGTTGGCGCTCGCCTGCGCGGCGCCGTCATCGTCGTCCTCTTCTTCGTCGCTTTCCTCGTCGGCTTCCTCGTCCTCGGACTCGATCGCCTCGGCTTCCTGTTCGGAGAAGCCGTCGGTGTCTTCCGCGTTCGGATCGATCAGGCCATCGACGAGTTCGTCGACGCGCGTTTCCTCGTTCTGCACGCGCTCGGCCATCGCGAGAATGTCCGCGATGGTCGTCGGGCAGGCGGAAATCGCCATGACCATGTGCTTGAGGCCGTCCTCGATGCGCTTCGCAATCTCGATCTCGCCTTCGCGCGTCAGCAGCTCGACCGTGCCCATTTCGCGCATGTACATGCGCACGGGGTCGGTGGTTCGGCCGAACTCGGAATCGACCGTGGAGAGCGCGACTTCGGCTTCTTCCTCGACCTCGTCGTCGGCCGAGGCGTTCGGCGCGTTGTCGTTCAGCAGCAGCGTCTCGGCGTCGGGCGCCTGCTCGTACACCGCCACGCCCATGTCGTTGAACGTGCTGATAATGCCTTCGATCGCCTCGGTTTCCGTGAAGTTGTCCGGAAGGTGATCGTTGATTTCGGCGTACGTGAGGAACCCGCGCTCCTTGCCGAGCTTGATGAGCGCGCGCAGTTTCGAACGGCGCTCTTCCAGCTCTTCGACCGTGCCGGGCGCGCTCGACGCGAACGCGTCTTTCAGAAGCGCCTTCTCCTTGGCGCGGCGGTCGCGTGCCTTGGCCTTTTCGACCTTCGCCGCGGGTGCGGCGGCCGGCTCTGCAGTTTGCGGTGCGTCGTCTTCGACGGGTACATCGTTCAGCTTTTTCGTCATGGAGTTCGCCATACAGGCTCTAGTCTCGACTCGCGGCTGCCGGACGGCAACCGATGGAACCGTGAATACCCAATGCGCACGTGCCTCGACCTGCCTGGCTGCGTGCCCTGCCCGGGGCGCTACCGCGGTTCGAGCGATGCGCTCGCACGCGAATCGCTCCTACCCGCAATAGCAGCCGCTTCCCTTGCGCCCGTCTGTTCGTCGGCGTGCTTATCCGCCTGTTCTATGTGTCGCGCCCCGCTCGAGGCGAAACCGCCCTTTCGCGCGCCGCGACAGCCGATTCAGCCAGCGCCCTTGCAACTCTCGCAAATTCCCTCAAAGCTTCCGTACGTCTCGCCGCTCAGACTGCGCTAGCCAGCGAATTCGTACAAATCGTTGAAAAAAAGCAACGAATTTTCAACTTTTTATTATAGCAGTTCACTTTTCCCGATCCGGGCTTGCGGCCCGTCCCGCCTTGATCTGCGCGACTTTCGCCGACAGATCCGAGAACTCCGCCACCTCCTCCGCCGAGAGGCTCGACTGCCGCGCCAGTTGATCGAGCCGCGCGCGATAACTGTCGTGCCGCAGCTTGACGACTGTCGCGAGCAACTCTTCGGTCAACAAGCGCTTCTGCTCGTCCACGCGTTGCGCGGCGTCTTCGTCGGACGGGTCGCGTAACAGCAAATCCCGCACGTTTTCATCATAGGCGAGAATTTCCTGGAAGATATCCTCGTAGGTCGGCGCATTTGCTGCATTTCTCAAAACGTCCGACAACATCTGGAATTCCGCCGCGCCGCCCAGTTCGCGCACGTGGCCGAGCACTTCGCTGAAAAGCTCGCCATGCTCGGTCATGGTCACGAGCGTGCGTTCGCTCTCTTCATCGAGCGATGCCGCGATGCCCGGATACATGACCAGATTGCGCAGCGCCCGCTGTTCCTGCCCGGTCACGCGACGCCGCTCGCTCTTCGGCACCGACGCGCGGGCGACGGCCGCCGCCCGGGAATCGATATCGCAAAGCGCCGCAATTTCCGTGAACGGCGTCGCGAGCCGGTCTGCCAGCATATGCAGGATCTGCACCCGCAGCGCGTTGGCCGGAAGCGCCTGCAGGAGCGGCTTGGCGTCGAAGAGCGCCTTTGCGCGGCCTTCGGGCTGCTCCAGCTCCTTGTCGTTCAGCACTTCGTTCAGCAGGAACTGCGACAACGGCATGGCGCGGTCGACCTGCTCGCCGAAACCGTCCGCGCCGAACTCGCGCACGTAGCTGTCCGGATCGTGCTCTTTCGGCAGAAAGAGGAACTTGATGGTCCGGTTGTCCGCCGCGTGCGGCAGCGCTGCTTCGAGCGCGCGGCGCGCGGCGCGTCGGCCGGCCGAATCGCCGTCGAAGCTGAACACCACGGTGTCGGTCTGACGGAAGAGCTTTTGCACGTGGACGGGCGTGCAGGCCGTGCCCAGCGTTGCGACCGCGTTCGCGAAGCCGAGCTGCGCGAGCGCGACGACATCCATATACCCTTCGACGACGAGCGCATACCCCAATTCCCGGATCGCAAGACGCGCTTCGAACAGGCCGTAAAGCTCGCTGCCCTTGCTAAATAGCGGCGTTTCAGGGGAATTCAAATACTTCGGCTCGCCGCCGTCCAGCACGCGCCCGCCGAAGCCGATGACATTGCCCTTCACATTGCGGATGGGGAACATCACGCGCTCGCGGAAGCGGTCGTAGCGGCGCGGCTGGCCTTGCGCGTCGGTCTTCTCGCTGACGATGACGAGGCCCGCTTCGACGAGATTGTCGTTGCGGTAATCGGGGAACGCGGCTTCCAGGTTCTGCCAGCCGTCCGGCGCGTAGCCGAGGCCGAAGCGCGCGGCGATCTCGCCGGTCAGTCCGCGTTTCTTGAGATACGCGATGGCGTTCGGAGCCGCGCGCAACTGCTTTCGGTAGAAATCGCAGGCGGTCTGCATGACTTCCGTGAGCGCGACGCTCACTGCCTTGCTCGGCGCGCTTTCGCTGCCATAGCCGCCGCCGCGGAACGAATTCGACGGCTCCTGCGGCACCGTCAATCCCGCGCCTTGCGCCAGATCCTTGACGGCTTCGGGGAACGTGAGCCCCGTGTGCTCCATCAGGAAGCCGATGGCCGTGCCGTGCGCGCCGCAGCCGAAGCAATGATAGAACTGCTTCGTCGGACTCACGGTGAACGACGGGCTCTTCTCGTTGTGAAACGGGCACAGGCCCATGAAGTTCGCGCCGCCCTTCTTCAACTGGACGTAGCGGCCCACCACGTCGACGATATCGACGCGGTTGAGCAGATCCTGCAGAAATGCGTGAGGAATCACCGGATGCGAGCGCGGAGTCGGTTACTTCGCGAGCGCCGCTTTCACCTGCGCGGAGACGGCGGTCATATCCGCCTTGCCCGCGAGCTTCGGCTTGAGCACGCCCATCACCTTGCCCATGTCCTGCGGGCCCGCTGCGCCGGTCGCGGCGACGGCGGCCTGCACTTCGGCGGCGATGGCATCGGCGGAAAGCTGCTCGGGCATGTACGCGGCGAGCACGGCGAGCTCCGCGTTTTCCTTCGCGACGAGATCGTCGCGGCCCGCAGCCTGGAACTGGCTCACCGAGTCCTTGCGCTGCTTGATCATCTTGTCGATGACGGCGGTCACGCCCGCGTCGTCGAGGGTCACGCGATCGTCGACTTCACGCTGCTTGATGGCTGCGAGCAGCAGGCGAATCGTGCCGAGGCGCTCGGTTTCGCGCGCGCGCATGGCCGTCTTCATGTCGTCGTTGATCTGGTCCTTGAGGCTCATCTTTCACCCGGTGCAATTGCAAAAAGAATTTCGGCTGACTTCCTGCGCTGCGAAAGCAAAAACCCGCTTGGGGACGTTCCTCAAGCGGGACTGTAAGCGGGCCTTCTGGAGCTTGCAGCGATGCGCGCCGCGGGTCGCGTCAGCCAGAGCGAAGAAGCGCGGCGAAAGGCGCGCGAACTCCTTCGATGACCGTCCGAGTATAGCAAACGGGTCTGCGATTCGAGACCGGTGAAACACCTGCCGCGAGGAAGGCTCAGGCGACTTTCGCCGCGCCGCGCGCGTACTCCGACGCCGCCTTTCCCGCCGCCACTCCGGATGCCCACGCCCACTGGAAGTTGTAGCCGCCGAGCCAGCCGGTGACGTCCACCGCCTCGCCGACGAAGAAGAGGCCGGGCACGCGTTCGCTCATCATCGTGGCCGACGAGAGTTCGCGCGTATCGACGCCGCCGCGCGTGACTTCCGCCTTGCGGTAGCCCTCGGTGCCGCTCGGCGTCAGCGTCCAGGCGGACAGCGACGCGCCGATGCCTTTAAGCGTGCGGTCGGGGAGATCGGCGAGGCGCGCATCGACCGGCACGCGCTGCGCGTCGAGCCATGCGTGCGCGAGGCGCGCCGGCACGTGTTCGGCGAGGAAGTTGCCGATCTGTTTGCGCGATCCGGCTTTCGCTTCCAGCAGTATTTCGGTGGCGTCGAGGTCGGGGAGCAGATCGACGCGAATCGGCTCGGACGGATTCCAGTAGCTCGAAATTTGCAGCACGCCCGGACCCGACAGCCCGCGATGCGTGAGCAGCAGGTCTTCGTCGAACTCGCCGCGCGTCTTGCCGCTTCCCGTGCTGATGCGCACCGGCAGCGAAAGCCCCGACAGCGCGGCGAACGGCGCCCAGTCGGCGGAGGTGAACGTGAGCGGCACCAGCGCGGGCCGCGTATCGACGAGCTTGTGGCCGAACTGCTTCGCGACGCGGTAGCCGAAGTCGGTCGCGCCGATCTTCGGGATAGACAGCCCGCCCGTCGCGATCACGAGCGCGGCCGCGCCGATCGCGCCGGCGGTCGTATCGAGCGCGAAACGCGCGCCGTCGTGACGGATCGCGTGCACGCTCACCGGACGCCGCCACGCGACGCCACCCGCGTCGCACTCGCTGCGCAAGACGTCGATGATCGTCTCGCTGGAGTCGTCGCAGAAAAGCTGGCCCTTGTGCTTCTCGTGCCACTTCACGCGATACTGCTTCAGGAGCGCGAGAAAGTCGCGGGGCGTATAGCGGGCGAGCGCCGAACGGCAAAAATGCCGATTCGCGGACAGAAAATTGGCCGGCTGCGCGTTGATGTTCGTGAAGTTGCAGCGCCCGCCGCCGGAGATGCGGATTTTCTCGGCGAGGCGCTCGGCGTGGTCGATCAGCACGACGCGCCGGCCCGTCTGAGCCGCGACGGCCGCGCACATCATGCCGGCCGCGCCCGCGCCGATGACGGCGATATCGAAGGATTCCATGCCGCGCATTGTAACTGCCGCCCTGAAACGCGCCGCGCGGCCCGCTGCTATACTTTTCGGTTCGCTTTGATGCACCCAATGGATGTCACCCCCATGCTCGTTCTCGGCATCGAAAGTTCCTGCGACGAAACCGGCCTCGCGCTCTACGACACCGAGCGCGGGCTGCTTTCGCACGCCCTTCACTCGCAGATCGCCATGCATCGCGAGTACGGCGGCGTGGTGCCGGAACTCGCGTCGCGCGATCACATCCGCCGCGCGCTGCCGCTCCTCGAACAGGTGATGGCCGAGGCGCGCGTCGAGCGCGAGAGCATCGACGCTATCGCGTTCACGCAAGGGCCGGGGCTCGCGGGTGCGCTTCTGGTTGGCGCGAGCATCGCCAATGCGCTCGCGATGGCGTGGGACAAGCCGACGGTCGGCATTCACCATCTCGAAGGGCATCTGCTCTCGCCGCTTTTGGTCGATTCGCCGCCGCCGTTTCCGTTCGTCGCGCTGCTGGTGTCGGGCGGCCATACGCAATTGATGCGCGTGACGGACGTGGGCGTCTACGAGACGCTCGGCGAAACGCTCGACGATGCCGCCGGCGAAGCCTTCGACAAGACCGCGAAGCTGCTCGGGCTCGGCTATCCGGGCGGGCCGGAAGTCTCGCGCCTGGCCGAATTCGGCACGCCGGGCGCCGTCGCGCTGCCGCGCCCGATGCTCCACTCCGGCGATCTCGACTTCAGCTTCAGCGGCCTTAAAACCGCCGTGCTGACGCACAGCCGCAAGCTCGACGCATCCGGCGGCAATGTCTGCGAACAGGCGAAGGCGGATCTCGCGCGCGGTTTCGTCGATGCCGCCGTCGACGTGCTCGTCGCGAAATCGCTGGCGGCGCTGAAGAAGACCGGCCTCAAGCGGCTCGTCGTGGCGGGCGGCGTCGGCGCGAACCGGCAGTTGCGCGAGGCGCTGTCGGCGGCGGCGAAGAAGCGGCGCTTCGACGTTCACTATCCGGACTTGTCGCTCTGCACGGACAACGGCGCGATGATCGCGCTGGCCGGCGCGCTGCGGCTCGCGCGCTGGCCGGAGCAGGCCGTGCGCGACTACGCGTTCACCGTGAAGCCCCGCTGGGATCTCACTGCGCTCGCTCGGGCCTGACTGCCTATTTCGGCGGATTGAACGGCTGCACGATGGCATTGAACACCGGCAGCGTCTCGCAGCGATCCGCGTGACCGATCAGCGACGGCCAGCGCGTTTGCGCGAAGACCTGCGGATGGGCTTCGCGCGCAAAGCGCAGCGCGCACGCCACGGCGATGTCCGCATGACCGATCGAATCGCCGAACCAGTACGGCGTCGGGCGCGCGGCGCGGTCCGCTTGGAGCACGTCGAGCACGCGCTCGACCTGCCCCGTGCAGCGATCCACCCACGCTTGCGATTTTTCCTTGTGCAGCACACGCTCGTAGACGAGCGCGACGGCTTTGTCGGCGAGGCCCGTGGCAAGCGCGCACACCTTCAGCGCCTCGCGCCGCGCTGGTCCCGCTGATGCGATCAGCGCGCGTCCGGGGCCCGCCTGTTCGTCGAGATAATCGAGAATCATCGCGCTTTCGATCAGCGCGTCGCCCGAATCGAGCACGAGCGTCGGCACGCGAATCAGCGGATTGAACGGCGCGATCTTGTCGGCATCGCCGAACACGGACCACGGGCGATGCTCGAACGCCATGTCGTACAGCGTCAGCGCGATGGCGACGCGCCGCACGAACGGAGAATCGTATTGGCCGATCAGGATCAAGATGCCCTCCGTATGCTCGTGAAGGTCGGGAGAGCATTCTACGGGCGGGCGCGTTCCGGAGACAATGGCGGCGAGCCGGACGGCAAGCAAACGCCAGCGTGCGGAAGTGGAAGCCGCAACAAAAAAGCCGGTCGCTCAGACCGGCTTTCGCTCAACTCGATCGCGTCACGCCATTAGCGTTTGTCGCGCTCGATCACCGCATACGCGCTGTGATTGTGGATCGACTCGAAGTTCTCCGCTTCGAGCACGTAGGCGACGATGCGCTCGTCCGCGTTCAGCCGGGTCGCGATATCGCGCACGAGATCTTCGACGAACTTGGGATTCTCATACGCGCGCTCGGTCACGAACTTCTCGTCGGGGCGCTTGAGCAGCCCCCACAGTTCGCAGGACGCCTCTTCTTCCGCAATGCGCACCAGCTCTTCCACCGCGACTTCGCCCGCCAGTTCCGCCGTGATCGTCACGTGCGACCGCTGATTGTGCGCGCCGTACTGCGAGATCTTCTTCGAGCAGGGGCACAGGCTCGTGACCGGCACGAGCACTTTCAGCGTCAGACGCGTGTGGCCGTCGCGCTTCTCGGCGATGAACGTCGCCTCGTAATCGAGCAGGCTCTGCACGCCGGACACCGGCGCGGTTTTCATCACGAAGTACGGCAGCGTCACTTCGATACGGCCCGAATGCGCTTCGAGTTTCGCGAGCATCGACGCGAGCATGGTGCAGAGCGCAGCCTGATCGAGCGGCTCGCGATGTTCTTCCAGCAGCGCGACGAAGCGCGACATGTGGGTGCCTTTTTGTTCGGCCGGCAGGTGCACGTCGAGATTCCACACGCCGACGCTCGGCTGCACGCCGCTTTCCGTGCGCACCGATAGCGGATGCCGCACGCCTTTCACGCCGACGCGCTGAATCGCGATCTGGCGCGTGTCGGGCGTGCTCTGAACGTCCGGCATCACGAAGGCGGGATTCATCTGATTCATATTTTTATGTCCTATTTGCACCGACGCTTCACGCGCGTGGCGCCAAACGGTGAAACGCATACGGCGCGGGACGAAGCCCGCGCCGTATGCAAAACACTGCGGCCATTGCCGATGAACGGCGCGCCCCGAGCGCCCGTGGCCGGTTCCGCGTCAGGCGACGCGCTTGGTCAGCTTGCCCGCCGCTTCGACTGCGGACAGGAAACGCTCGCGGATGGAGTGCGCAATGCCGGCCGCATCCAGCCCGACGCTCGCGAGCAGCTTGGCAGGATCGCCGTGGTCGATGAACACGTCCGGCAGGCCCAGTTGCAGCACCGGCTTCACGACGCCGCTTGCCAGAAGCGCCTCGACGCATGCGGAGCCCGCGCCGCCCATGATCGTGCCTTCCTCGACCGTCACGAGCGCGTCGTGCGTTGCGGCCAGTTCGCGCAGCAGGTCGGCGTCGACGGGCTTCACGAAACGCATGTTCGCCACGGTGGCGTCCAGTTCCTCGGCGGCGGCCAGCGACGGCGCGACCATCGTGCCGAACGCGAGAATCGCGATGCGCTTGCCCGAACCCATTTTCTGCGACGACTGACGGCGGATTTCGCCCTTGCCGAGCGGAATGGCGGTCATCTGCTTGACGGTGGCCACGCCCGTACCCGCGCCGCGCGGATAGCGCACGGCCGTCGGGTTCGGCTGCTGGAGCGCCGTGTAGAGCATCTGGCGGCATTCGTTTTCGTCCGATGCGGCCATCACCGTCATGTTCGGGATACAGCGCAGGAACGCGAGATCGTAATTGCCCGCGTGCGTCGCGCCGTCGGCGCCGACCAGACCCGCGCGGTCGATTGCAAAAACGACCGGCAGATTCTGCAACGCGACGTCGTGGATCAACTGGTCGTACGCGCGTTGCAGGAACGTCGAATAAATGGCGACGACCGGCTTCATGCCGTCCGCGGCCAGTCCGCCCGCGAACGTGACCGCGTGCTGCTCGGCGATGCCGACGTCGAAGTAACGGTCCGGGAAACGCTTTTCGAACTCGACCATGCCCGAGCCTTCGCGCATGGCCGGCGTGATGCCGACCACGCGCGAATCCTGCGCGGCGGCGTCGCAGAGCCATTCGCCGAAAACCTGCGTGTAGGTCTTCTTCGACGGCGCGGTGGAGGGCTTGATGCCTTCGGCCGGATTGAACTTGCCGGGGCCGTGATAGAGCACGGGATCGGCTTCCGCGAGCTTGTAGCCCTGGCCCTTCTTCGTGACGACGTGCAGGAATTGCGGACCGCGCAGTTCCTTGATGTTTTGCAGCGTCGGAATGAGCGAGTCGAGATCGTGGCCGTCGATCGGGCCGATGTAGTTGAAGCCGAACTCTTCGAAGAGCGTGGCCGGCACGATCATGCCTTTCGCGTGCTCTTCGAGCTTGCGCGCGAGGTCGAGCACCGGCGGCGCGGCGCGCAGCACGCGCTCCACGCCCGCGCGGGCGGCGGCATAGAAGCGGCCCGACATCAGACGCGCGAGATGGCGGTTCAGCGCGCCGACCGGCGGCGAGATCGACATGTCGTTGTCGTTGAGGATGACGAGCAGCGGCAGGTCGTCGGCGACGCCCGCGTTGTTCATCGCCTCGAACGCCATGCCGGCGGTCATCGCGCCGTCGCCGATCACGGCGATGGAATAGCGGTTGTCGCCCTGCAGCTTGTTCGCGATGGCCATGCCGAGCGCCGCCGAGATCGACGTGCTCGAATGCGCCGTGCCGAACGTGTCGTACTCGGATTCGCTGCGGCGCGGAAAGCCCGAAATGCCGTTCTGCTGACGCAGCGTCGGCATTCGGTCGCGGCGCCCGGTCAGAATCTTGTGCGGATACGTCTGATGGCCGACGTCCCAGACGATACGATCGTTCGGCGTATCGAACACATAATGCAGCGCGATCGTCAGCTCGACCGTGCCGAGGTTGGACGACAGATGGCCACCCGTTTGCGAGACGCTGTCGAGCACGTAGGCCCGCAGTTCGTCGGCAAGCGGCTGCAGTTGGCGTCGATCGAGGGCACGCAAATCGGCCGGATCGTCGATGGTTTTCAGCAAGTCGTACATCGTCGTCCCATTTAGGAAAACTGGCGTGATTCGTTCAGCGCGACAATTCGGTTCGCGCCGTGGGCCTCGTCACGCGTTCAACAATTAATGCGCCCGGTTCACGACCAGGTCGGCGAGTTCGGCGAGGCGCTGCGCGCGAGCGCCGAACGGCTGGATGGCGGCGTGCGCGTCGCGGCCGAGTTGCGCCGCGAGTTCGCGCGACGCGTCGAGTCCGATGATCGACACGTAAGTCGGCTTGTCATGCTGCGCATCTTTGCCGGCGGTCTTGCCGAGCGTCGCGGAATCGGCCGTGACGTCGAGAATGTCGTCGACGACCTGGAACGCGAGCCCCACTGCGGCGGCGTATTGATCGAGCGCGGCGAGCACGTCCGCGCCCGGCTCGTCGCCGGCAAGCGCGCCCATGCGCACCGACGCGCGCAGCAACGCGCCCGTCTTCTTGCGATGCATGGTTTCGAGTTCGGGCCGCGACAGCTTGCGCCCGACGCTTTCGAGGTCGATGGCCTGCCCGCCCGCCATGCCGACAGAGCCGCTCGCGACCGCCAGTTCGCGCACGAGCGCGGCCTGCTGGCGGTCCGACAGACCATTGCCCTCGGCCGTCAGCGCGATGAACGCCTGCGACTGAAGCGCGTCGCCGACGAGCAGCGCCGTCGCTTCGTCATATTGAATGTGTACCGTGGGCTTGCCGCGACGCAGCGCGTCGTCGTCCATCGCGGGCATGTCGTCGTGCACGAGCGAATAGACGTGGATCATCTCCAGCGCGGCGCTCGCGGCTTCCACCGCCTGCGCGCTCGCGCCCGTCAGTTCGCCGGCTGCGTGAACGAGAAGCGGACGCACGCGCTTGCCGCCGCCGAGCACGGCATAGCGCATGGCTTCATGCAGGCGCGCCGGCGCGAGGTCCGTGCCGGGAAGATAGTGCTCGAGCGCGGTTTCGACGCGGTCGAGCGTGGCGCGCATCCATTGTTCGAAGGTCATAGATCGTCGTCCCCGTTGTCGTTCGTCGCGCGTTCTGCGTCGCCGGGCAGCGGCTTGAGCGTCTCGCCGTCGAGCACGCGAACCTGCTGCTCGACTTTTTCGAGCTGTTGTTGGCAAAAGCCGACAAGCGCCGCGCCCCGGCGGTACGCGGCAAGCGATTCTTCGAGGCTCAACGCGCCCTCTTCCATGCGCGCGACGAGCGATTCGAGTTCGGCCAGCGCCGCTTCGTAATTCTGCGGAAGCGGCGCGCTGTCCGCGCCCGGCGCATCGGCGCGGGCTTCTTCGCTTGTTGCGTCTTCTGCGGTCTTCGCCATGAATCGTGGATGTGCGGTGAAAATTGGAACCAAGTCGCACATTCTACGGCAAAAGCCGATTTTTCGACCCGCAACCCGTGCGCGTGACGCGACGGCCACCCGCGCGTCCGGCGCCGCCGCGTCGAAGCTGCATGCACGCGGCACGATGCTTGCGCCAAATCAGCTAAATGCGCATTTGTAGGAACTCTCGCGACAATTTATACCCAAATCAAGACCTTATGCGCCCCGGCGAGGCGGATTTCGGTATAATCGCGGGCTCCCTAAATCGAATCTTCGATGGTTGGGTTGTTCACTGCTTTCACGTCTTCATCGGGAGTGGGAATGTCCAATCTGAGCAATGCATTGCAGTTGAAGGCTGTTCATAGTCAACTGCCAGTCACGGCTTACTTTGACGAAGCGCTTCTTACGCGCGAACTCGACGTACTTTTCAAGCAAGGTCCACGCTACATCGGGCACGAACTCATGGTCCCCGAAGCGGGGAACTATTTCGCGCTTCCGGGCGAAGGCGAAGGGCGCGTGCTCGTCCGCAATCAGCAGAACAACATCGAACTGCTGTCCAACGTGTGCCGTCACCGCCAGGCCATCATGCTGAATGGGCGCGGCAGCGCGGAGAACATCGTCTGTCCGCTGCATCGCTGGACCTATGATCTGAGCGGCCAGTTGCTCGGCGCGCCGCATTTCGCCGACAAACCGTGCCTGAATCTCGGCGCTACGCCGCTACAGAACTGGCAAGGCCTGCTCTTCGAGGCGGAGGGCCGCAACGTCGCGGCCGATCTCGCCAAGCTCGGTACGGCGCGTCACTTCGATTTTTCGGGCTTCATGTTCGATCACGTCGAAGTGCACGAGTGCAACTACAACTGGAAGACCTTCATCGAGGTCTATCTGGAGGATTATCACGTCGCGCCGTTCCATCCGGGTCTCGGCAGTTTCGTGTCGTGCGACAACCTCGAATGGGAATTCGGCGACTGGTACAGCGTGCAGACGGTGGGCGTCCACAAGAATCTGGAAAAGCCGGGCAGCCCGACGTACCGCAAGTGGCACGACCAGGTCCTGCGCTTCCGTAACGGCGCGCCGCCGGAGTTCGGCGCCATCTGGATGGTGTACTACCCCGGTCTCATGATCGAGTGGTATCCGCACGTGCTCGTCGTGTCGTGGCTCATTCCGCGCGGCACGCAGAAGACGACGAACATCGTCGAGTTCTATTACCCCGAGGAAATCGCGCTGTTCGAGCGCGAGTTCATCGAGGCCGAGCGCGCCGCGTACATGGAAACCGCACGCGAGGACGATGAAATCGCCGAGCGCATGGACGCGGGCCGTCGCGCGCTGATGTCGCGCGGCGAGAACCAGGTCGGGCCGTATCAGAGTCCGATGGAATCCGGCATGCAGCACTTCCACGAGTTCCTGCGGCATCAGCTCGGCAGCATCTGAGCGCGGCGCATGATCACAAGAGACGGGCTTTCGGGCCCGTTTTCTTGTTTACACTAGGCGTTCATCCACTTCGAAGTCCTTGCCGAAGATATCAGGAGCCGCCATGCCGCACACTCACTACACCACGCTCATTTCAGCGGCCAATCTCGCCCAATGGCTCGCCGACGCGCCCGGCAGCGTGCTCGTCTTCGACTGCCGCTTCGATCTCGCCGCGCCGGAAGCTGGAGAAACCGCCTACGCCGCGGGCCACATTCCGGGCGCGCATTACCTGCATCTCGACCGCGACCTGTCCGGCGCGAAAACCGGCACGAACGGCCGGCATCCGCTGCCGGAACGCGCCGCGCTCGTCGAGAAGCTCGCGAGTTTCGGCTTGAACGAAGGTCAGCAGGTCGTCGCTTACGACGCGCAAGGCGGCATGTACGCCGCGCGTCTGTGGTGGCTTTTGCGCTGGCTCGGGCATGATTCCGTCGCCTTGCTCGATGGCGGCCTGCAAGCGTGGGAGGCTGCGGGCAAGCCGCTCGACACGGCCGTGCCGCCGAAGACGCAGGGCACGTTCAAGGCCGGCCAGCCGCTGCAAGTGACCGTGGATGCGCGAGCGATCGAACGCAGTATCGGCACGCGCGATCATCTGCTGATCGATGCGCGCGCCGCCGACCGTTATCGCGGCGAGAACGAAACGATCGATCCGGTCGGCGGCCACATTCCCGGCGCGCTGAACCATTTCTTCAAGAACAATCTGACGCAGGAAGGCCGCTTCAAGACGGCGCACGAACTGCGCGAAGCGTTCGCCTCGCTCATCGGCGAGACGCCCGCGGATCGCGTGGTGCTGCAATGCGGATCGGGCGTGACGGCGTGCCACAACGCGCTCGCCATGGAAATCGCCGGGCTGCACGGCGCCGCGCTGTATCCCGGCTCGTGGAGCGAATGGAGCGCCGATCCGGGCCGCCCCGTCGCGACCGGCGCGAATCCCTGACGCCTGCTTAACGGACGCCGTGCTCGCGGAACCACGCGAGCGCGCGCTTCCAGCCGTCCTCGGCGTCGGCCTTGCGGTAGCTCGGACGATAATCGGCGAAAAACGCGTGCGGCGCGTCGTCATAGACCACGAACTGCGAGCCGCGCGCGCTCGGCGGGCCGTTCGCGATGGCCTGTTTCATCTGCTCGATGGTGTCCTGCGGGATGCTCGGGTCCTGCCGTCCATATAGGCCGAGCACGGGCACCTTCAGTTCGCCGGCGTTGTCGATAGGATTGCTCGGCGAGTTCGCCGTCTTGTTGCCGGCGAGGCGCCCGTACCACGCCACCGCCGCCTTCACGCGCGGATTGTGCTCCGCGTACAGCCACGTGATGCGCCCGCCCCAGCAGAAGCCGGTGATGCCGAGCCGCTTCACATCGCCGCCATGCTCGCCCGCCCATTTGACCGTCTCGTCGATATCGGAAAGCACCTGCGAATCCGGCACTTTCGAGACGATCTGATCGTTGAGTTGCTGAATCGACGGATACACCGACGCATCGCCTTGCCGCGTATAAAGATCCGGCGCGACGGCGAGATAGCCGAGCTTGGCGAAGCGGCGGCAGACATCGGCGATATGCTCGTGCACGCCGAAAATCTCGTGAATCACGATGATGACCGGCAGATGCGTCTTGCCGAGCGGCTGCGCGCGATACGCGGGAATCAGCGTGCCGTCCGCGCCGCGCACGCCGATCGCGCCCGCTTCGAGGCCGTCGACATCGGTATGAATGGTCTGCGCGGAGACGGGCAGCACGGCGGCCGCGAAGCCGGTGCCGAAAGCGGCCTTGATGAAGGTGCGTCGATCGAACGGAACGTGCGGGATGAGGCTGTCGACTTCGGGACTCAGCATACGAAGCTCCTGCGGCAAGCGCCGCCAACGCGCCGCCGATGCGGCTCGCTCGTCGTCGTCGAGCCACAGCCGCACCGATGGCACTGAACCGGAAACCGCGCTGAAACGTCTCAGCGCGGCGCTACACGACCAGACACGGGCGGCAAGCCGCATCGCCCGGGCGCGCACGACACCGCGCGCCGCCCATTCTAAACAGCTTTGTTCCGCAAACGCTTAAGCGGTCAGTGCAGCTTCACGCGCGGCGCGGTGGACCGGCGCAGCCAGTGCGCGAAGGTATCGAGCACCATGCGCGCGTAGCCATGCAGCGCAGCCACATGGAGCCGGTACAGCGACATGTACATGAAGCGCGCGAAGAGCCCCTCGATCAGCATGTTGCCGCCGATCAGCCCGCCCATCAGATTGCCGACCGCGCTGTAATGCCCGAGCGAAACCAGCGAGCCGAAATCGCGATAGGTGTATTCGGGCAGCGGCTTGCCGTCCATGCGCCGCGCGAACGCCTTGAAAAGAAAGCTCGCCTGCTGATGCGCCGCCTGCGCGCGCGGCGGCACGTTGCGCTCGTTGCCGGGCCACGGACAGGCCGCGCAATCGCCGAGCGCGAAGACGTTGTCATCGATCTCGGTTTGCAGCGTGCGGCGCACGATCAACTGGCCGAGGCGGTTGGTCGGCAGGCCGTCGAGTTGCGACAGCACCGCGGGCGCCTTGATGCCGGCCGCCCACACCGTCAGGTCCGCGCGGATGATCTTGCCGCTCGCCGTGCGGATCGAGTCGCGCGAGACCTGCGCGACGGTCTCCCCCGTCATCAGCTTGACGCCGAGCTTCGTGAGCAGTTCCGCCGTGGCTGTCGACACGCGCTCCTGCAACGCCGGCAGAATGCGCGGCCCCGCTTCGATCAGCACGATGCCGATATCGTTCTTCGGATCGAGCTTGTGCAAGCCGTACGCCGACAGCACTTGCGCGGTGTTGCGCAGTTCCGCCGACAGTTCGACGCCCGTCGCGCCCGCGCCGACAATCGCGATCTGAATGCGAGGCGCAGCTTCCACGACGACCGGCTCCTGCGCCGGCCCTTCGACGGCCAGTTCGGGCACGACGTGCTCGGCGCGCATGCACGCGGCAATCAGCCGTTTGCGGAAAAGCTCCGCCTGACCGACCGTATCGAGCGCGATCGAATACTGCTGCGCGCCCTCGACGCCGAAGAAGTGCGTGGTGCTGCCGATCGCGATCACGAGCGTGTCGTATTCCAGCTCGCGCTGCGGCAGCAGTTCGCCGGCTTCGTCGTCGCGCAGCGCGCCTATCGTGATGCGCTTTGCCGCGCGGTTCAGGCCGATCATCTCGCCCTGCTGGAACTCGAAGCCGTGCCACAGCGCCTGCGCCGCGTATTCGAGTTCCTGCGTGAACGGGTCCATGCTGCCCGCCGCGACTTCGTGCAGCAACGGCTTCCAGATGTGCGTCGGATTGCGGTCCACGAGCGTGATCTGCGCGCGCGGCGTTTTGGCGTTCGTCTTGGCGTCCGCCTTGCCTTCGCCCGAACCGAAGCGGTCACCGAGACGCGTCGCGAGTTCGAGACCGCCCGCCCCGCCGCCGACGATAATGAAGCGATGCATGAAGAGCTCTCCCTTTGCCTGATGGATTGCACGGCGCTGTCCGCTCGCCTCGTTGCTTCATTGTGCGTGATGCGACGCGGCATTCACAAGCGCCGCCGCCGCATGAACGACATATGCTCGATGCCCGCCGCTCAGTAGGCCCTCAGTGCGCTTCTTCCCAGTTGTTGCCGACGCCCACTTCCGCGACGAGCGGCACCTTCAGTTCGGCGACGCCGCACATCAATTCGGGCAGACGCTTGCGCACGTCCGGCAGCTCTTCTTCCGGCACTTCGAGCACGAGTTCGTCGTGGACCTGCATGATCATCTTCGTGCGCATGCCCGCTTTTTCGATCCAGTCCTGCACCGCGATCATCGACATCTTGATGAGGTCGGCGGCGGTGCCCTGCATCGGCGCGTTGATCGCGGCGCGCTCGGCCGCCTGGCGGCGCGGACCGCTGCCGCCGTTGATCTCGGGCAGCCACAGACGCCGCCCGAACACGGTTTCGACGAAGCCGTTCATCTTCGCCGTGACGCGCGTGGTTTCCATGTACGCGGCCACGCCGGGATAGCGCGCGAAATAGCGGTCGATATAAAGCTTCGCCGCATCACGCGTGATGCCGAGATTCGACGCGAGCCCGAACGAGCTCATGCCGTAGATCAGGCCGAAGTTGATGACCTTCGCGATGCGCCGCTGGTCGTTGTCCACTTCGAGCGGCGTCACGCTGAACACTTCGGATGCCGTCGCGCGGTGCACGTCCTCGCCTGCCGTGAACGCGCGCATGAGCGACGCATCGCCCGAAATGTGCGCCATGATGCGAAGTTCGATCTGCGAATAATCCGCCGACACGATCTTGCTGCCCGGCGGCGCGATGAACGCCTCGCGAATGCGACGGCCTTCGCCCGTTCGCACCGGGATGTTTTGCAGATTCGGTTCATTCGACGACAGGCGCCCCGTCACCGCGACGGCCTGCGCATAGTTCGTGTGCACGCGGCCCGTGGACGGATTGACCATGCGCGGCAGCTTGTCCGTGTAGGTCGACTTGAGCTTGGACAGCGCGCGATGTTCGAGCAGCACCTTCGGCAGCGGATAGTCTTCGGCGAGCTTTTGCAGCACTTCTTCGTCGGTGGAAGGCGCGCCGCTCGGCGTCTTCTTCACGACGGGCAATTGCAGCTTCTCGAAGAAGATCTGGCCGATCTGCTTGGGCGATCCGAGATTGAATTCGCCGCCCGCATGCTCGTACGCTTCCGTCTGTAGTTCGATCAGGCGCTTCGCGATTTCGTTGCTTTGCGCGTCGAGTTTCTCGCGGTCGATCAGCACGCCGTTGCGCTCCATCTTGCGCAGCACGCGGGCGGTCGGCATTTCGATATCGCGATATACGCGCAGCAGTCCTTCTTCTTCCGCGACCTGCGGATAAAGCGTCTGATGCAGGCGCAAGGTCACGTCGGCGTCCTCGGCTGCGTATTCGGCGGCCTTCTCCAGCGCCACTTCGTCGAAGCCGATCTGCGCCGCGCCCTTGCCCGCGACGTCTTCGTACTTGATGGTCTTCACGCCCAGATGCCGCAGCGCGAGGTTGTCCATGTCGTGCGGACGATGCGACTCGAGCACGTACGATTGCAGCAGCGTGTCGTGCTCGACGCCGTTCAGTTCGATGCCGTGATTGGCCAGCACTTGCTCGTCGTACTTCAGATGCTGGCCGACCTTCTTCTTCGATGCGTCTTCGAGCCAGGGCTTGAGCTTCGCGAGCACTTCGTCGCGCGGCAACTGCACGGGCGCGTCCGGCCCGCGATGCGCGACCGGAATATACGCGGCATGTCCCGGCTCCACCGCCACGGACAGCCCGACGATCTGCGCGACCATCGGATCGAGCGACGTGGTTTCCGTATCGAACGAGGTGATCTCGGCGGCTTCGATGCGCGCGAGCCATGCGTCGAACTGCTCCCACGTCTGCACGGTCTCGTAGTGATGGACGATCTCGGTGACTTCGGCGGGCGGCGTATCGGTCGGGCCTTCGACGGCATCCGCGATTTCGATCTCGCGCAGCCACGTCTTGAAGCCATGACGGAGGAACACGTCGCGCAACTCGTCGCGGGATTCGGGGCGCGTTTGCAGCGTCTCTTCGATGGAGTCGATCTGCGAAGCGAGGTCGCATGCCGTGTGCACGGTGACGAGCTTTCTCGCCATCGGCAGGAAGTCCAGAGCCTTGCGCAGATTGTCTCCTACCGCACCTTTGATCTCGCTCGCGTGTGCGACGATGCCATCGAGCGTTTCGTATGCGGTAAGCCATTTGAGCGCGGTCTTGGGTCCGCACTTTTCGACGCCGGGCACGTTGTCGACCGTATCGCCGATGAGCGACAAATAGTCGACGATGCGCTCCGGAGGCACGCCGAACTTGTTCACGACGCCTGCGCGATCGAGCGTTTCGTTGGTCATCGTATTGATGAGGGTGACATGATCCGTCACGAGCTGAGCCAGATCCTTGTCGCCCGTCGACACGATTACCTTCATGCCGCGCTTTTCGGCCTGCACGGCGAGCGTGCCGATGACGTCGTCGGCCTCGACGCCTTCGATCATCACGAGCGGCCAGCCGAGCGCGCGCACCGCGACATGGATGGGCTCGATCTGCTTGCTCAGGTCTTCGGGCATCGAAGGACGGTTGGCTTTGTAGTCGGCGTACCAGTCGTCGCGGAAGGTCTTACCCTTGGCGTCGAAGATGCACGCGCTATACTCTGCATTGATTTCGCGGCGAAGGCGCCGCAGCATGTTCACCATCCCATACAGTGCGCCGGTGGGACCGCCGTCGGGACCACGCAGGTCAGGCATCGCATGGTAAGCCCGGTACAAGTAGCTAGAACCGTCGACCAATAGCAGGGTCTTACCTTCAAGACTGAGTTCTTCAGGCATTATGAACAAGAGAAAAGTGATTCCGAGTCTGCGATCACTCGCAGATCAAGAGCGCGCGACAGCCAAGAAGGCCCGCGCGTCGTGGCAGATGTTCACGATTATGGCAGAGTTTATCGAGGCGACCGAGTACCTCTCGGAGATCCGCCCTGCCATCAGCATCTATGGTTCGGCCCGTCTGAAACCGGAGTCGCCGTACTATCAGCGCACCATCGAAATAGCGCAAAAATTCTCCGATGCAGGCTTCGCCGTCATCTCGGGCGGCGGTCCGGGCATCATGGAAGCGGCCAACAAGGGCGCGCATGCGGGCAAGTCGCCGTCGGTGGGTTTGAACATCGAATTGCCGCATGAACAATCCGGCAATCAGTGGCAGGACATCTCGCTGCGCTTCCGTCACTTCTTCACGCGCAAGGTCACGTTCGTGAAGAATTCGGATGCGGTCGTCGTGATGCCGGGCGGCTTCGGCACGCTCGACGAACTCGCGGAAGTGCTCACGCTCATTCAGACGAAGAAGTCGCGTCATGTGCCGATCGTGCTCGTCGGCGCGGAGTTCTGGGCGGGGCTGCTCGACTGGTTCAAGAAGACGCTGTTGACCAATGGCGTGATCAGCGAGAAGGACCTCGATCTGATGCAGGTCATCGACGAGCCGGATCAGGTGCTCGATGCCGTGCTGCGGTTCTATGAAGACCGCGAAGAGAAGGTCGAAGAGCCGGCTGAGGGCAAGTCGGACGAGGATCGGATGTTTTATTTGTAATCAAGCCATGCACGGGCGCTTCGCAGTCGGAGGCGCCCGTTGTTTCGGCATGAAAACATAGATGTCCTAACTATCGAATAGGCTTGATCGACTCGCGTTGAATCGCTAATATCGCCCGCCACGGGCTGGATAAGCCGCAGCGTCATTGGCGCATGCGGCTATTTTTACGGCTCGTCGATAGCTTTTATTAATGCAAATGCGGTTTTTGAGATACAGCGGCAATCAACGCGCCTGTGTCTCACGCATGATCCAGAGGCAATAAAGCAACATGAAGCACGCATCAAACTCCCTTCTGAAGTTCGCTGGCACCCTGGCAGCGGCGATGGTTCTGCTTGCAGGATGTCATGACAAGCAGCAAGCCGACGCATCGGCTGCGACGACGGCAAGCGCGCCTGCGCCTGCCACGGTCAGCGCAGACCAGCCATCCCAGGCCGACCGCATGAAACAAGCGAGGGACTCATTGCTGGACGCAATCTCGGGCGTGTGGAAGCCCGCGACGGGCGCCGGCCTGACGGTCATCTCGGCATCGGGCAACGACATTCAGATCGCACAAGGCGACGCGCTGCTGCCCGCCGCGCTCGGCGATGTGGACGTGGACAACAACACGGTCAACGTCAAGCTCTTCTGGAAGAGCGGCAAGCAAGAGGTGCGCACCATCAGCCCGACGAAATGCGGTGAGTGCGACGGACCTGGCCCAATCACGATCACTGCCGGAGACGGTACACAACGGGATTACAGCTTCGTTCGCAAAGTCAGCCAGGACGACCTGACCCGCATCGGCGCATTGTCCGCACAAGCCGCGGCGTCGGCTCCCGCGGCGGTTCAGCCTTCGACAAGCGCGGCCACTAACCGCGGCATCGTCGACATGTATCTTGGCGGCATCGACATGAACATACGCTCGTGTCCCGGTTCGACCTGCGCGGCCGTGATCATCGTGCCGAAAGATTCGAAGGTGAGCGTGGATACATCGACGATGCGCGACGTCACCGAGTCGTCCGGCAATAACACGCCGTGGGTGCGCGTGACTTACGAGGGTGCTTACTGCGCGCCCTCGGAGCAAGATTCGCAAACCGGCTGCACGCCCTCCCACGGCACGGACGCACCCGTGACCGGCTGGATGAACTACACGCGCTTGTTGAGCGCGCCGCGCCCGCAACAATAAAACACTGCATCGCGGGCGGCGACCCTGCCCCGCCCGCATGCGTGTCCTTACTGAAACGCCACCTCCGCGAAACTCCGCAACTTGCGCGAGTGCAGCCTCGACAAGCCGTTCATCCGCAGCAGTTCCATCGCTTTCACGCCGATCTGCAAGTGCTGATCCACCTGCGCGCGATAGAACTGGTCTGCCATGCCCGGCAGCTTCAGTTCACCGTGCAGCGGCTTGTCCGATACACATAGCAACGTCCCGTACGGCACGCGAAAGCGGAACCCGTTCGCCGCGATGGTCGCGCTTTCCATATCGAGCGCGATCGCGCGGCTTTGCGACAACCGCTGCACCGGCTCGCGATGATCGCGCAGTTCCCAGTTGCGGTTATCGACACTCGCGACCGTCCCCGTTCGCATCACGCGCTTCAGCTCGACGCCTTCCAGCTGCGTCACCTGCGCCACCGCTTTTTCTAGCGCGACCTGCACTTCGGCGAGCGCCGGCACAGGCACCCAGAGCGGCAGATCGGCATCGAGCACGTGGTCTTCGCGCACGTAACCATGCGCAAGCACATAGTCGCCGAGCCGCTGCGTGTTGCGCAGGCCCGCGCAATGCCCCAGCATGACCCACGCATGCGGACGCAGCACCGCGATGTGATCCGTAATCGTCTTCGCGTTCGACGGCCCCACGCCGATATTGACCATCGTGATGCCGCTGCCGTCCGCGCGCTTCAGGTGATACGCGGGCATCTGCGGCAAACGGGCCAGCGCGGTGCCTTCGTCGGGCTGCTCGCCGAGATTCGCGTTGTACGTGATGACGTCGCCCGGCTCCACGAACGACGAATATTCGCTGCGATACGCGCGCGTCTCTTCGTCGTCGGCGCGCGACATCAGCGTGCGGCCCAGCTTCACGAACTCGTCGATATAAAACTGGTAGTTCGTGTAGAGCACATAGTTCTGAAAATGCGTCGGCGACGTCGCCGTGTAATGACGCAGCCGATGCAGCGAAAAGTCCACGCGCGCCGCCGTGAAGAGCGCAAGCGGATGCGGCTCGCCCGGTCCCGGCTCGTACGTGCCGTTGACGATGCGGTCGTCGAGTAGCGCGAGGTCCGGCGTATCGAAGACATTGCGCATCGCGAGCAGGCGGTCGCGGTCGAGATCGCCTTCGAGGTGAATGCCTTCCGCAAACGCGAAGTGGATCGGAATGGGCTGCGCCGACACGCCCACTTCGATGCCCACGTGATGATTCTTCGTGAGCAGGCGCAACTGCTCGCGGTAGTAATCGCCGAAGAGATCGGGCCGCGTGAGCGTGGTCTCGAAGATGCCCGGCCCCGCGACGAAGCCGTACGAGCGGCGCGAGTCGATGTGCGTGTTCAGCTCCGTTCGCACCCGCACGAACGGATAGCACGCGCGCACCCGATGCGTGAACTGCTCGTTGCGCCGGTAGCGCGCGAAGGCGTCGCGCAGGAAAGCGGTGTTCGCTTCGTAGATGGCGGAAAGGCGCGTGACGGCGGCGACCGGGTCATCGAAGGATTCGGTCGGGAAATCGTTGGCCGGCGTGCCTTGCGTGGTTTGAGTGCGGTCGTTGGTCATGGTTTTGTGTGCGTGTGCTTCAATGCCTTGTCGATGAATCGACATTAACACGGAAGAAAGTGCGGACCATGAAGCCCCTACCGCGCGCCTTCCGATAGCCGAATACGCGCCACGCAACGCAGTCCGTTACGCTTCGATAGGGTTTGTTAGAATCCGGCCATCCCTGGAGAATTATCATGAAGCCGCTTCTTTCTGTCGCGACGGCGGCAGTCCTCGCCGCCGCAAGCGTTGGCGCCTTCGCGCAGCCGATATCCGACGCGAACCCGTCGGCGGCGCAACCGGCTCAGCACACCATGTCGGCGGAAGAAGCCGCGGGCCTTCCGGATCTCAAGGCCATCAACCGTCCGCCCGCCAATGTCAGCTCCAAGGTCGAGATTTCGCCGCCGCGCACGCCGAGCTTTCACGAACTGAGTCCGAACGGAACCGAGATCACCGAGTATCGCGACAAGGGCAAGCCTGTCGAGATCAACGTCCACTCGAATTTCGGCACGCATTATCAGATGAGCGCGCCTGCGGATACGTCGCCGCAAGTGCGCGACAACGGCCGCGCGAGCACGCGCCTGCCGTCCGTGAATCTGCGGTATTGAGTCAAGTAAGATAGCTTCGAGCCCGCTCTTCGTGAGCGGGCTTCGTCATTCGGCCCCGCGCGGGCCAATCAACCAGACAGACGTTTCCTGCATGGCCGTATTCACCCCCGTCTCTGACGCCGAGCTCGGCGACTGGCTGCAACATTACGATCTCGGCGATGTCGTCGAATTTCGCGGCATCCAATCGGGCATCGAAAACAGCAACTTCTTCCTCACGACCACGCACGGCGAATACGTGCTGACGATCTTCGAGAATCTGACGGCCACGCAGCTTCCGTTCTATCTTGATCTGATGCGGCATCTCGCCTCGCATCGCGTGCCGGTTCCCGATCCGATGCCGCGCTGCGACGGCTCGCTCTTCGGCATGCTGCGCGGCAAGCCGGCCGCCATCGTCACGAAGCTCGAAGGCACGCCCGAACTGGCGCCGACGCCCGCGCACTGCATCGAGGTCGGCAACATGCTCGCGCGCATGCATCTCGCGGGGCGCGACTTCGCGCGGCATCAGCCGAATCTGCGCAGCCTGCCGTGGTGGCAAGAGAATGTCCCCGCCATCATCGATTTCCTGAGCGACAGCCAGCGCGAACTGATCGAATCCGAACTCGCGCATCAAACGGCCTTTTTCGCCTCGGCCGATTACGCCGCGCTGCCCGCCGGCCCATGCCATTGCGACCTCTTTCGCGACAACGTGCTGTTCGCGCATGGACGCGAGCACGCGCGGCTCGGCGGCTTCTTCGATTTCTATTTCGCGGGCGTCGACAAGTGGCTGTTCGACGTGGCCGTGACCGTGAACGACTGGTGCGTCGACCTGTCGACCGGCGCGCTCGATGCGGCCCGCGTCGATGCGCTGTTGCGCGCTTATCAGACCGTGCGTCCTTTCACACCGGCCGAGGAACGCCACTGGAACGACATGCTGCGCGCGGGCGCCATGCGTTTCTGGGTGTCGCGGCTCTATGACTTTCATCGACCGCGCGAAGCGCAGATGCTGAAGGCGCACGATCCCGGCCATTTCGAGCGCATTCTGCGCGAGCGCGTCCAAGCCGCGTCCTCTTCCGCCCAACGGTAACTCAGCGACTCCCCATGCGACTGATCGAAGTTCCCGCCAAAACCGGCTACGTGTGGTTTCGCCAGGGCATCTGGCTCTTCCGCCGCAACCCGTTCGCGTTCCTCACGGTGTTCTTCGCCTATTTGTTCGTGATGACGCTGATTTCGCGCGTGCCGCTCGTCGGTCCGTTGCTGCCGCTCCTGTTTATTCCCGGCGTCGCCGTGGGTTTCATGGCCGCGTGCAGGAACACCATCGCCGGCAAGCCCGTCTGGCCGACCATTCTCGTCGACGGATTCCGCTCGTACGGGAGCGTGGTCGCGCGCCGCCTGCTGGTGCTGGGCGCGCTGTATGTCGTCGCGATGGCGGTGATTTTCGGCGTCTCCGCCCTCGTCGACGGCGGCGCGCTCCTCAACCTCATGATGGGCAACGGCCCGTCCGGCGATCCGGAGACGGTCGCGGCCGGCTTCAGTCCGTTGGCCGTGCTGGTCGCCATGGCGTGTTATCTGCCGGTCGCCATGCTGTTCTGGTTCTCGCCGATTCTGATTGCGTGGCACGAGGTTCCGACCGCGAAGGCGCTGTTCTTCAGCCTCGTTTCCTGCTGGCGCAATCGCGGCGCGTTCATCCTGTACGGCGTCCTATGGATTGCGGTGGCGCTTGCCATTTCGTTCGGCATCACGGCGCTGATGCAGGCGCTCGGCGTCGGACAGGAGATGGCGTTCGCCGTGCTGATGCCGGCGTCGATTCTCGTAACCACCGCGCTCTACTGCTCTTTCTACGCGACGTATCGCGGCTGCTTCGGCGTGCAGACGCCGGACGCGCCGGACCTGCCGAATACGTCCGGCGCCTCTGGGCGCTGACGGTGCCGCGTGAATGCGGCGAATAGGCAACAAAAAAGCCGGCTAAGTGCCGGCTTTTTCACATCGACTCGAACTCGCGCGGAGGGCGACTCAGTTCGCCATCCACGACGGATGACGGGCTGCCGCACGCTGGTCCAACTTCTTCATGCGATATTCGAGATCGTAGATGTCGGTGGCTTCAGCGAGGTACGCGTCGTCACGCTCGCGGTCACGCTCTTCAGCGGTCTTGGTCAGGAACAGGAAAATACGGGAAAGCAGGAACATGATTGGCCTCGCTGGATACTGGGGTAACTACCTATAAGCGTGATTATAGGGTAATCCCTGAGCCAGCGCCAGCATTTACCGCTAGAACGCTGATACTAAAGACGAAATTGCAACACCCGAAACAAAGCCGGCCGCGTTTAGGCGACGAACGCCGCGCGCGCGGTTTGGCTGGAGCGGCGCTGGTGCTTGAAGAACTCCCACAGCACGGCGGATGAATCCGGCCCTTTCGACGAATGGAAGGCCACCGTGTCGTCGCCGCCGGCCCACGAATGGCCGAGCCCACGCACGATCGACGTCTTCACGACGCGCCGCCCGTTCTTGAAGTAGTCGCGCACGACGCCATCGGGATGCGTTTCCTCCCGTACTTCGCCCGCGCGCGGCTGGCCTGCTGCGTCGATGAAGCCGTTCAGCCGAAGGAACTGCTGCGTCAGTTGCTCGGCGTTCTCGGCGGACACCACCGAATCGAGTTCGCCATGGATGATGACGGCCGGCATGCCCGGGTAGTCGCGCACGTCGAGCGCGGCGTCGATCAGCGTCACCGGGTCGGTGCGGCTTGCGCGGCGCATGACGTCCATCGCGCCGATCGCCGAGTTCGCCTCGCCGAAAACGACGCCCGAATGCAGCCCGACCGCCGCGAACAAGTCCGGATAGCGGACCGCGAGCAGCGCCGCGAGCCCTGCCCCCGCCGACATCCCCGCGAGATAGACGCGCTCGGGGTCGAATTGGTGCTCGGCGACCGTCGCGCGAATCAGCGAGACGATCGACGCCGCCTCGCCGCCGCCGCCGCTGCTCGAATCGTCGTACCAGCGCCAGCAGCGATGCGGATGGTCATGCTTCGACTGCTCCGGGTACAGCACCGCGAAGCCGTATTTGTCCGCGAGCAGATTCATGCGCGTGCCCTGCGCGAAGTCGTCGGCGCTTTGCTTGCATCCGTGGAGCATCACCACGACGGGCATGCGGCCCAGGCCGGTTCTCGGCGGCACGTACAACGCGTAGGAAAGATGGTTGACGAAACGGCCGGCGGTCGGCGGGGCCGAGTGATAGGAGCGGTCCCACTTGCCACGCGCCCATGCTGACGCACGCGGCCGGACGCGCGATTCGCGCGTTTCCGGTCGGCGCGTGGCGGGGGCGAAAGCCGCGGCCTTCGCGGCGGCGCCTGACTTGAGCTTGGACCGTAAGGTCTTCGAACGCGCGGGCTTCGTGGCCGGGCGCGGCTTGGGCGGGTGGATGCTCTCGGCTTGGACAGCGACCAGGCGTCTCAAGCCACGCAACCAGAGTTTGGTAAGGCTCTTCGACATTCGGCTGGTTCTCCTAAAGCGTGTTTCAGATGACGTGCGCTCGGCGCGTCGTGTTGCACTGCACAATACCATCAAACGAAGCGATTTGCCGAGTCCTTCGCCACACCCGAGCTAGAGGTTTGCGACATTTAGACCAATAAGACTGAGCTTGTTGCCAGATGAGCCGCGATGCAAACAAAGAATAAGCCGAAATTTCGTCTTCTTCCCAACCGGTATACTGCTGCTCGCACCTGCTTTCCAATTCCATCGCTGCCGCAATGCAGCAACTGCTATTCCTATTGCCCTTGATGAACGTCGAAATTCCCATCTCGGTCTGGTTACGCGTCACCGCCCTCGGCAGCGTCGGCGTCATGCTGCCCGTCGGGCTCGCGGCTGCGGCGTGGCTTGCGCTGGGTTATCGCTGGAAGTACACGCTCGAATGGCTCGCGCTCCTCGGCGCGGGCAGCGCATGCGTGGCTCTGAGCAAGATCGCGTTCATCGGCTGGGGAATCGGCGTGCGCAATATCGACTTCACCGGCATAAGCGGCCACGCGTTCATGGCGACGGCGGTGCTTCCCGTCGCGCTCTTCGTCGCGCTGCTGCCAGCACGCGGCGCGTTGCGCGCGGGCGGCGTGGCCGTTGGCCTGCTGCTCGGCGCCCTGATCGGCGGGTCGCGCGTTGTGGTCAACGCGCATTCGGTATCGGAAGTCGTCGCGGGCTGCGCGCTCGGCGGCGCGGTTGCCATCGCGTTCGTGCGCATCGCGTGGAAAGCGGAGGCCGGCAAGCTATCGCCCGCGCCCGTCGCGGCAAGCCTCGGCGCAGTCGTCGTGGCGCTGCATGGCGTGCCGGTGCCGACGCAGCACTGGATCACCGAAATCGCGCTCGGATTGTCGGGCCACGAGCGCCCGTACGTTCGGGCGCGCTGGAAGGCGAAAGTCTATCGCGTGCCGGACCGGCGCGCCGACTCGCACGCGCCGCGCGAACCCGTCGCCGCGTAAAGCAATCGAAGATGCGTCAGTCGTTCACGCCGATGATCACGCTCGACGCCTTGACGACGGCGACAGCCTTCTGTCCCTCCGCCAGCCCGAGCGCCTCCGCGCTCTGATTCGTGATGATCGCGGTGACGGTCGTCGACTCGTCGAGCGAGAGCGTCACTTCGGCGTTGACCGCGCCGCGCGTCACGCTGGCAACGGTCCCGCGCAACTGATTGCGCGCCGACAGCTTCGCGGGCGCGTCTTCCATCACCATGACCCACGACGCCTTGATGAGCGCGAACGCGTCGCTGCCCTGCTGCAAGCCTAGCGCCTCCGTGCTCTCATGCGTGACGACCGCGACGATGGTCTGACCGCCCGGCAAGCCGAGTTCCACTTCGTCGTTCACCGCCCCGCGCGTAATTTTCGTGATCTTGCCGGCCAGCTGGTTCCGCGCACTCGTTCTCATCCCCAATCTCCCCATAAGCCGCCAATCGCGGTCGAAGCCTTCGATGGCCTCGCTCACGTGTTCAAGAAACTTGCGATGCTCGCGTTCCACCGCGCGATAGGTGTCGACCAACCGCAGCGCCGACGCAGTCAGTCTCGTTCCGCCGCCGCCCCGGCCGCCGGTCGCGCTGGCCACGAGCGGCTCGCCCGCGAGATTGTTCATCGTATCGACCGCGTCCCACGCCGCCTTGTAGCTCATGCCGACGCGTTTTGCGGCCGAGGTGATCGATCCGGTGTCGCGAATCGCTGCCAGCAGCGCGATGCGCCCCGCGCCGCCGAGCGTTTCGCCACCGCTTTTTATCCACACCGAGCCGCCGAACTCGAGCGGTTCGGGGACGGAGGGCGGTGTTTCCTTGGTCATCGGTCGCCTCTCGAGTGAGGGAATGCGCGAATCGTGCCGCCGAATTATATCGACGCCCTTGCCGCGCGAGCGGGTGGCTCATAAACGTTCGCGATGCGACACATCAGAGGAAATATGAATTGTTCCGAGAGTCACGAAACGGACACATGCCCCATGAAACATGACCTTTTTCCTTCGCCGGCCTAACGCTTCACCGTTGCCGGAGTTCCTCGCCTCAAGGACGCGCCATGAACCAGGTTGTCTTTCCCCAAACGCAAGGCCGCACGCCAGGGCAACGCTTCGCGTTCCTGCTGTTTCTGCTCGCCATCGGAGCGGGCGTCGTGTATTGCATCCTGCACCTGTTCGAAGATCTCGCGCCGGTGCGCGAGTCGTCGGTGTTTCCCTACCTTCTGCTCGGCGTCGCGCTCGTGATCGCGCTCGGCTTCGAGTTCGTGAACGGCTTCCACGATACGGCCAACGCCGTCGCGACCGTCATCTACACGCACTCGCTGACGCCCAACCTGGCCGTCGTGTGGTCCGGCGCGTGGAACTTCATCGGCGTGCTGATTTCGAGCGGCGCAGTCGCGTTCGGCATCCTTCAGTTGCTGCCGGTCGAACTGATCATCGGCGTCGGCAGTTCGCAGGGCTTCGCGATGGTCTTCGCGCTGCTGATCGCGGCGATCATCTGGAATCTCGGCACGTGGGCGCTCGGCCTGCCGTCGTCGAGTTCGCATACGCTGATCGGCTCGGTCATCGGCGTCGGCCTCATGAATCAGATGCTGCACGGAAGCAACGGCACGTCGGGCGTCGACTGGAGCCAGGCAGTGTCGGTCGGTAAGTCGCTGCTGTTTTCGCCGCTCGTCGGTTTCGTGCTCGCAGGCTTTCTGCTTTACGTGCTGAAGCTCGTCGTGCGCGTGCCGGAGCTTTACCAGGAGCCGAAAAAGAACACGCCGCCGCCTTTCTGGATTCGCTGCCTGCTGATCCTGACGTGTACCGGCGTGTCGTTCGCGCACGGCTCCAACGACGGCCAGAAAGGCATGGGCCTCATCATGCTGATCCTGATCGGCACGGTGCCGACGGCCTACGCGCTCAACAAGGCAGTCACCCCTGCCGAGACGCAGACGTTCCTTGCGGTGAGCCACAGCGCGACGGAAACGCTCCAGCGATACAGCGGCGGCGCGTCCGCGGCGCCGGACGCGCGCGCGCAGGTCGAGAAGTTCGTGCAAACGAAGAAGCTCGCGCCCGACACCATCGCCTCGCTGAAGGCGCTGATCGGCTCGATCGAATCGCAGATCCGCCCGAGCGAGACGATCGCCTCCGTGCCGCAAGGCAACGTCCGCAACGTGCGAAACGAGATGTACATCGCGTCCGAAGCCCTGCGCGTGATGGAGAAGCAGAAGTCGCCCGCGTTCGCGCCTGCCGACGTCGCCGTGCTCGACAACTACAAGCATCAGCTCGATCACGCGACGAAGTTCATTCCGACGTGGGTGAAAGTGGCGGTCGCCGTGGCGCTCGGGCTCGGGACGATGGTCGGCTGGAAGCGCATCGTCGTGACGGTGGGCGAACGCATCGGCAAGACACATCTGACTTATGGGCAAGGCGCGTCGGCGGAACTCGTCGCGATGCTGACCATCGGCGCCGCCGACGTCTACGGCCTGCCCGTCAGCACGACGCATGTGCTGTCCTCCGGCGTTGCGGGCACGATGGCCGCCAACGGCTCCGGTCTGCAATGGCGAACCGTCCGCAGCCTGGCGCTCGCGTGGCTGCTCACGCTGCCGGTTTCGATCGCGCTAGCCGGCGCGCTCTTCTGGGCGTTCCGAGGGCTGTTCTGACGCATGGCCGGGCGCGCGCTCCAGCATTGAAAATTTTGCGCGCGCCGATACCTCGTCTTTCATTTTGACAATGGGCATCGCCGCACGCAGCCTTGCCGACGCGTGCGCCGCCTTGCTGCCGAGCCCGCGGCCCGCACGGCACGGGCCTTGCTTTTCGCTCCTTGTCGATCGCAACGCCGGACGGCCAGCGGCTTAAGTGCCGCTGCGCTAAGACGTGTAGCGGGTTGGGAGGTCCACGTCGAGCCGGATGGTCGCGCGGTCTTTTATAAGGAGAAGTCAAATGACGATCGGAACCATCCTGCTCATCATCCTGATTTTGCTGTTGATCGGCGCCATTCCGTCCTGGCCGCACAGCCGAAGCTGGGGCTACGGACCCAGCGGAATTCTCGGCGTCGTGTTGATCGTCGTGATCGTTCTGTTGTTGATGGGCCGCCTATGACATCGGGCGGGCGCCGCAAGCGTCCGCCGCCTCGCTGGAAAAAAGAAGGGCGCTCGACGGAGCGCCCTTCTTCGTTCGATGCAGTGCGTAATGCGTTTCAGACCTGCATGACCTGGCCGTTCGGCTCGATTTTCCGGGGAATGACAGGCTCCGTCTGCCGGGGCGACGCCGCCTTCGCGCGCGGTACGACCGTCGGTGACTGGATGGCGGCTTTGTCGGCGATCTGCTTGACCGCCGCCACGCTTCGGGCCTTCTTCTTCGCGGCCGTCCGGGATGCGGCGTGCGTCTTCGCCTTGCTCTTAGCCGATTGCGACTTCGCTTCCGGCGGGTTCCAGACTTCCGTGTACCGCTGCGCCGCCATGACCGGCGACGTTCCGAGCACGAAAGCCATCGTCAGGAATGCGAGTTTCAATTCGTTTCGCTCCATCGGTTCAGTATCGGTTGCAACTCAGTGACCCTGACGCGCGCTGCGCGACAGAATTGCGTCGAGCGTGCGTTCGGACGTTTCCAGTTCGCGTAGCGCGGCGTCCAGGCGTTCGAGCGAATGCGCGACGGATTGCGTGCCCTCTTCGAACTGCGGCTCGCCTCGCGTGGCGTCGAAGGCGGCGTCCACGGCGCGGCTTGCGCGCATGAAGCGTTCGAGCGCGGCAGCTTCGAGCGAATCGTTGCGAGAGATCATCGGCAAGCTCCTTGTTCCAGACAAGCTGTACGAATATACAGTAATGCAGCGGGCCGGCAAACTGTCGATACGCGCCGTGGCGAAAATGCCGAAGCGGCTATTGACCGTCGCAGCGACGCAGCGCAGACCGCACGGCAAGCGACGTTTTGCCGCATATCGCAGCCAGCGGATAGCGATTAAGCCGGGCTTAATTCTCGGCGCACACACTCGATGCGCGATCACGCCCGGCCGCCGACAGCCGGGCATCCACGTGAGGAATGTGCCATGTCCGCCAACACCGCCGCGCGCCCTTTCGCCAATCTCGCCCGCGCCATGCGCCGCCACACGGCGCTCCAGTTGAGCCGCTGCCGCTTGTCCGCGCCCATCGAGCCGCCTTGGGGCGAGCCGTATCGGACCGTCGAATGGACGCTCAAGAGCGATCCGCGCGTGCAGCGGCGCGTGCTGCGGGCGGATTGCACGCCGTCCGATATCGCGGATGCGCTTCAATCGCATACACCGGGCCGCTGCTACGGTCCCGCCGACGACGACGATTGACCGCACGAACGGCGCGCCGAAGCTAGATTTATCTTGTATAAATCCATATGTGGACTAACATGCGTTAAAGGTTCCTTTGGAGACTTAACGACATGCCCCATGCCGCACGCGCCGCATCGTCGGCGGCCGGCCATCCGGCGCCGCGTCCCGCGCCGGATCTCGGCGACCTGTCCGCTGCCGGCCTGCGCGCCTTTTTCAAGATCGCGGAAGCGTGGTCCCTTTCCGCCGACGAGCAAATCGTCCTGCTCGGCAAACCCGGGCGGTCGACCTTCTTCAAGTGGAAGAACGCGCCGCAAGCCGCGCGCGTCGGGCGCGACACGCTCGAACGCCTGTCGCTGATTCTCGGCATCTACAAGGCGCTGCAAATCCTTTTGCCCGATCCGCAAGCCGCCGATACCTGGGTCAAACGCCCGAACACCGCGCCCGCGTTCGGCGGCCGGCCCGCCCTGGAACGTATGCTCGCGGGCAACGTCAGCGATCTCGTCGCCGTCCGGCAATATCTCGACGCAATGCGGGGCGGCTGGGCGTGACGGGCACTCACGATGTATCGAACTGGCGGGACCGTTGGCCGCACGCCGAACTGGACTGGTCGCCGGCGTTTCGCGTGATTCCGACTCGCTTTCCCGCCGTGAATCTCTTCGACCGGGTGGCATCGCCGCAAGATTTCGACGCGCTGTACGCGCTCGAAGCCATGACCAACGACCGCCTGCGCACCGAAGTCGGCGAGCTCGATCTCGTGCCACCCGAAGAACGTTGTTTCGGGCCCGGTTGCGGCCCGATCATGGCCGCCTTCACGCATCTGAACCCAAACGGCAGCCGGTTTTCGGACGGCAGCTACGGCGTGTTCTATTGCGCCCGCGACCGGCAGACCGCGATTGCCGAGACGCGCTATCACGCCGGCCTCTTTCTCGCCGCGACGAAGGAAGCGCCGCTGCGTCAGCAGATGCGGCTCTACCGCGTGACGGCGCGCGGCGAAGTCGTGGATGTACGGGGCGATCGCATAGCGCAAGCGGGGCTGGATCCGCGGATTCTCGCGCCGGACGACTACGCGCCCGGCATGGCGCTCGGCCGGGCGGTGCGGGCGGCGGGCGCGCCGGGCATCGGTTATCCGTCGGTGCGCGATCCGCAAGGCGAATGTCTCGCCGCGCTGCGCACGACGCTCTTGCGCGACTGTCATCACGCCGCGTATCTCGAATACAACTGGAACGGTCACGCAATCGATTGCGTGTTCGAACTGAATCAGGTCGGCTAGCTTCGGGCTAGTTGATCGCGACGGCCGTCGAACTGCGCGTGCGCGACAGCTTTTTCGCGGCGGGCCGCGCGGCTTTCGGCGACGTCTTGCGCGCCACCGTCTGAAGCGCCTGCGCCGCCGCGCCCTTTGCGCTGCCCTTCAGCGCCCCTGCGCGCGCCTTCTTGCTCGATTCCGCGAGCAGCCCGGTGAGCCGCGCGTCGCTCGCCGCTGCGCCCTTGCGATTCGCACGGGCCGCCTCGCGTGCGCGGCGCTTCGCATCCTTCTCCAGAAAGATGACGAGCGCGGCCTCATCCGTCTTGAGCCCGTGCCGCCGCGACGCCGGCAGCGCCTCGGCGAGTTCGCCCGCCTCGAACGCCTCGATCACGGCCGGATGCACGTAGCACTTGCGGCACACCGCCGGCGTATTGCGCAGCAGTTGCGACACTTCCTTGATCGTGCCGACCACATGCTTGCGCGCTTCCGTCACCGTCTCCCATTGCAGCTTGCGCAGCGCCGCCAGCGCGAACACGCTGCCCGCCCACGTGCGGTAATCCTTCGCGGTGAAATCCGCGCCGGTGATCTCGCGCAGATAATCGTTGATGTCGGATGAACTGACTGCGTGCCGCTCGCCGTCGGCATCCAGATACTGAAACAGGTCCTGCCCCGGCAGATCCATGCAGCGCTTGACGATCCGGGCGACGCGCGCATCGCTCACGGCCACGTCGTGCTCGATGCCGCTCTTGCCGCGAAACTTGAAGCGCAGCGTCCCCGACGACACCTTCAAATGGCGCTTTCTCAGCGTCGTCAGTCCGTAAGAGCGGTTTTCGCGCGCATATTCCTCGCTGCCGATGCGAATGAGCGTCGTATCGAGCAAGCGGACGACCGTGGCGAGCACCTTGTCGCGCGGCATGCCGTCGAGCTCGAGATCGCGCGACACTCGGGCGCGCAGCTTCGGCAGCACGGCGCCGAACGCGAGCATGCGTTCGTACTTGTTGGCGTCGCGCGTTTCGCGCCATTGCGGGTGATAGCGATACTGCTTGCGGCCGCGCGCGTCGCGTCCCGTCGCCTGCAAATGGCCGCGCGAGTCCGGGCAGATCCAGACATTGACGTAAGCCGGTGGAATCGCAAGCGCGTTGATGCGCCGGATCTCGGCTTCGTCCTCGATCCGCTTGCCCTGCGTATTGAAGTAGACGAACGCGCCGTCGATCCATTCGCGCGTGTAGCCGCGCCGGGAATCGTCCACGTAACGCAGGCCGGGCGGAAGCTCTTCCGCGAGCGACTGCGCAAGAACGTTCTGCGCGCCACGCGGTTGTTCCGAAACCCCGTTGCCGCCGCTGCGTGCGGTGTTTTGTCCAGCGTTGCGTCCGATTCTCGCCACTGCGTGCCTCGACTCGTTGCTTTTCGTTCGTGGCGAGACTGCGAGCAACGGCCGTGCCGCGCGCTACTTTCCGAGCGCAACGCTCAAGGCAACGCGAGTTCGCGCGCCCCTTCCGACGCCGCCCAGCGTTCCTTGACCGACCAGATCTCGTCGCTGCCGACTTCCACGATGGTGAGCCGTCCTTCCGCCGCGAACGCGCCTGTGTCGATATAAATCTGCGAGCCGATTTGCCGCACCGCGCGCATCGGCGTGTGGCCGCAATAGGTCGGCGAAAGCCCGCGCTGGCGCGACGGGTCCGCGTTGCCCAGCGCAAGGCTGCGGCCCCAGAGCATTTGGCTGCGCGTGTCGTCGGAGAACTCGGCGGCATCCAGATCGGCGTCGCTGCCGAAGAATTCCGCGTGCAGCACGTTGAAGCGCCGCGCGCCTTCGCCCACGACGCGCACGAGCGGCAGCGTCGAGAGCTTGGCGGCGAGCGCGGCGAGGTGGTCGTCGGGAAGCGTCTCGGCCCACGCGCCGCCGATGGCGTACCACGACTGACGGCGCATCTGGCCCGCCGCCACCGCGACCAGCGAATCCTCGTGATTGCCGAGCACCGGATAAAACCACGGTTTGTCGATGAGCTCGACGGCCGCGAGCGAATCCGTGCCGCGGTCGACCAGATCGCCGACCGAAAAAAGCCGGTCGCGCGAGCCGTCGAAGCCGATCTCGCTCAGAAGATAGCGCAGCGCATCGACGCAGCCGTGCAGATCGCCCACGACGAAGTCGCGGCCGACATCGTTGGCCGGATGCCTGCAGACGGCGGAATAGGTCGGATCATTCATGCGTCGATCTTAGCGCTGGGAAAATGGAACGTGTGCGTGGTGGGTCGCTTTCGCTGCGGATTTCGCAGCGTCGGCGGACGGCGTTTTGCGTGCTGGTTCGATGCTCGTTTCGACTCTCGACAGGAAGCGAATCGAGCGAGCCCTATTATTGCGCGATCGAGCGCAGCCGCGCGACATCTTCGGCCTGCGTCGTCGCGCGAGGGTCGCCGAACTGGTGCGTCACATAGTTGGCGAGCGCCGCGACGTCCTCGTCGGACAAGGACGCGCCGAACGCCGGCATGAGCGCCGGGGCAGCGCGGGTCTCGCGGTTCACACCGTGCAGAATCACGAGGACGAGGTTGCTCGTGTCCATCGAGCCGAACGCGGCAGTCACAGCGTCGTGGACGAGCGACGGGAATGCGCCGCCCGCGCCTTCGCCCGAGACGCCGTGGCAACTTGCACAGGCGGCGGCATACAGCCGGGCGCCTTGGGGATGGGCGGCGTTGGCTGCGCCGGGGTCGGCTTTGGTCGCGTGTTGCGGGCTCTTACGGGCGTCTGCGCTGGCGCGGTCCGAATCCGTCGAGGCGGTCGGCGTCTTCGCGGTGCTTGCGCTGTCGCCGCCAGATTCCGTCGCGGTGGCCGGCGTTTTGGCGGTGCTTGCGCCGTCGAGAGCGATCTCAGTCGAGGTGGCCGGCGTTTTCGTGATGCTCGCGCTGTCGCGGCCAAGTTCCGTCGCTGTGGCTGGCGCTTCTCCGGTGCTCGCGCTGGCGCGGCCAAATTCCGTCGCGGTGGCTCGGGTTTTCGCGGTGCTCGCGCTGTCGCGGCCAGATTCGCTCGCGGTGGCCGGCGTTTTCGCGGTGCTTGCACTGTCGCGGATGGAACTGGTCTCGGTAGTCGGCGTCCGGGCAGTGCTCGCGCTGTCGCGGGCGATCTCGGTCGAGGTGGCTGGCGGTTTCGCGATGCTCGCGCTGTCGCGGCCAAGTCCCGTCGCGGTGCCCGGCGTTCCGGCGGTGCTTGCGCTGTCGCGACCATTCTCGGCCGCGGCGGTCGGCGTCTTTGCGGTGCTCCCGCTGTCCCGGACAGCATCCGTCGCGGTGCCCGCCGTTTTCCCGGTGCTCGCGCTGTCGCTTTTGCTTTCCATCCCCGCAGCCCGCGCTCTCCCGCCGTCGTGCTCGAACGCGCCCACCGCGTCCAACGTCGTGATGTCGTCCTGCCCCGCCGCGCCGAAGCTCCATCGCGAACGCGCGCCGCTCTGCGCAGCGACAACCGGCATCGAGCGAAGATAAACCACCATCGCCCGACGATCCTCATCAGTCAGATACTGCGTTCCGTTCGCGACGACTTCCGCCATCGGTCCGATCGCGTACGCGCGCCCCTGCGCCGCGCCGCTCGCCAGATAGCGCAGCAATTCGTCGTCGCGCCATGCGCCGATGCCCGCCACCCGATCGGGCGTCAGATTGCCCGCGCGCCACCCCGCCACCGACGCGCCGCCCAACCGCTCGCTCTCCTTCAACCCGCCCAGCACGTTGCGCGGCGTGTGGCACTGTCCGCAATGCGCGAGCGCTTCGACGAGATACGCGCCGCGATTCCACTCCGCGCGCTTGCCCGCGTCCGGCACGAAGCGGCCCGGCGTGAAGTTGAATGCATTCCACGCGGCCATCAGCCAGCGCCAGCCGAACGGAAACCGCAGCGCGTGCGGCGGCGGCGTGTAGCGCACGGGCGGCACCGTCGCGAGATAGGCGCGCATGGCGAGCACGTCGGCGTCGGAGACCCGCGTGTAGGCCGTGTACGGAAACGCGGGATAAAGATGCTCGCCGTCCCTGCCGATGCCCTCGCGCATCGCCCGGACGAACTGCGCGTCGGTCCACGCGCCGATGCCGGTCGCGCGGTCGCTCGTGATGTTCGGCGTATAGAAGGTGCCGAAGCGCGTTTGCATGGCGCGGCCGCCCGCGAACGGCCGCGCCGGGTCCGCCGTGTGGCACGCCATGCAGCCGCCCGCGCGCACCAGATATTCGCCGCGCGTAACGCTTTCGGCCCGCGCGGGCGCGGCGGTCCCGCCGTGTTGCGATTGCGCCGAAAGATGGCCGAACGCGACCGCGAGCGCGACGGCAAGCGCAGCCGCAAGCGCAAGCATCGCGGTCACGACGAGCGGACGCCGCCGCGTCATCGCAGCGACGCTTCGATGGTGCCCGCGAGCCGCAGCGCGAGCGCCGCAATCGTCAGCGTGCAGTTGACCGAGCCGCCCGCCGGCATTACGGCGCTTCCCGCGACGAAGAGATTCGGGTGATCGTGCGCGCGGCAATCGGCATCGACGACGGAATCGCTCGCGTCGCGGCCCATGATCGCCGTGCCCATGATGTGGCTGCTCGGCGCGAGACCGTCGTCGTGCTCGATCTGCTCGCCGCCGAACCATCCGGCGATGCGCTCGAAGACCGCCCGCGTATCGGCGGCGCTGCGGCGCACGTAATCGTCGATGGCGTAGCGGATTTCCGGGCGCGGCAGGCCGAGCGCGTCTTTCTGCGCGGACAGCGTCACGCGGTTGTCCGGAGACGCCAGTTGTTCGTGAAAGCTGCCGAGCGTCAGCCGTCGCGCGGACTGCTCGCGGATTTGCCGGTCGAGTTCGCCGCCGGTCAGGCCCGCTTCGATCAGTTTCGACGTGACGACGAGCGTCGGCGACGCATTCGACAGATGCAGCTTCTTCGCCGCCTGCTGCGCGCGGAATGGGCCGTCGCGGAAATCGACGACCGAACTCATCTCCACCGGCCCGCGCCCCGGCCAGAGCGCCTCGTTCGCAAGGAAGCTCACGGCCACGCCCGGATGGTCCATCAGGTTGCGTCCGACCTGATCCGACGCATTCGCGATGCCCTTCGGAAAGCGCGCCGACGCCGACATCAGCAATAACTTCGGCGTTTCGATGCCGTTCGCCGCGATCACGAAGCGCCTGCCGGTCACGCGCGTGCTCGCGCCGTTCGGGTCTTTGTAGTGGATGGCGATGATCTCGCCTTTGTCGTTCGCTTCGATGCGATACGCGACCGCTTGCGCAATCAGCGTCGCGCCGGCGCGCTCGGCCTTGTCGGCGTGCGTGCCGCCGTGATAGAGCGCGCCGATCGGGCACACCGGCATGCAATTGTTCGCGCCGCAGCACGGCGGCCGGGCGTCGTAGGCGCGGCTGTTGCGCGCCATCGGCTCGGGCACCGCGCGCATCGACTGGGCTGCGAGCACCTGCGCGAACCGCTGATCCAGATACGAGAGCGGCAGCGGCGGCATCGGATACGGCGTCGAGCGCGGCGAGCCGAGATCGACGTCCGGCCCCGCGACGCCCAGTTCGCGTTCGGCCTGCCCGTACCACGGTTCCAGCGTTTCATAGGGAAACGGCCAGTCACGGCCGACGCCATGCAGCGTGCGCAGCCGAAAGTCCGCCGGCAACAGACGCCATGCCGCGCCTGCCCAATGCCACGTCGTGCCGCCGACGAGCCGCAGAAACTGCGGCTCGTACGCCTTTTCCCCGCGATTCACGAGATAGCTGCCCGGATTCACCGGATCAGTGCGCGGCGCATGGCGAACGAGCGGATACGGCGCGCACAGATCGCGCTTCTCGGGCGCGCGGCGGAAGTTCTCGACGATCTGCCAGCGCGCGAGACGCGGCCCCGCTTCGAGCAGGATCACCGACGCGCCCGCCTTCGCCAGCCGGTACGCGACGAGACTGCCCGCCACCCCCGACCCGACGATGACCACGTCCGCCGCTGTCGATCCCGCCATGCGCTTCGCCTTTGTTCGTCGTTGTCGTTGTGGTTGGGGAGTCGGATGTCGGCTACGGCTTTTTCGCCCAGTCGGCGGGCGCGCCGCAGCAGTACGAGGGAACCGTGAGCATGTCGCGGACGGGATCGAACATCAGTGCGCGTTCGAACGCAACGACCTCCGCCTGCCCGCCTTCGCCGACGACGCCCAGATACCACGCGCGCATCACGCTGCCGACCGCCTTCGCGAGATCGGGCTGCGTCGCCTGCAGCGCGGCGGTTACGACATCGCTGGGCGTGCCGCCGTGCGTCGCAAGCCAGTGATCGAGCCGCTTCATGTTGTCGGCGAAATTCGCGTCGGCGCGAAGCAGGGCCGCATGAATGCGCCCGGCGACGAGCGGATCGAAGGCGGCGCGGCCGGTCAGCTTCATCGAGACCGCGATGAACGTGTCGAAGTCTTCGGCGACAGCAGGCGCTGCACGCGACGGCGCGAACGCCAGGGCAGCCGACGCACCCGCGCCCGCCAGCATGCCTCGACGCATCGCGAAGGACACGCGCTTACGTTCAGCCATCGGTCATCCTCATGTCGATGTAAGGCGCGTCAGCAATAATCGCTGGCGTCGATCCATCCGAACCGTTGCCACGCGATGAACCTTCTCCCGCCCGTTTTGCGCACTCGTCCGCGAGCCATGATCGGCCTGCTGGTTGGTTTCGTCATCGCGGCTTTGGTTCCGGCGCACGTGCGGCCGGCCGCCCGCGCGCTGATCGGCTGGGACTCGGCGGTCTGGCTCTATCTCGCGCTGATCTGGCTGCAGATGGGCACCGCCCGCCAGAGCAACGTGCAGGCGCTCGCCGAACGCGAAGACGAGAACGCCGCAGCCGTCCTCGTGATCGTGAGCCTCGCGGCCATCGCGAGCCTCGTGGCGATCGTCGTCGAACTCGCCGCGGCGAAGAGCCTCGGCTTTCGCGCGTTTCCCAACTATCTGCTGACCGGCGCGACGATGCTCGGCGCCTGGTTCCTCATTCCCACGATGTTCACGCTTCACTACGCCCGCCATTACTACCGTTCGCCACCGGGCGATGCGGCGCTGAAGTTTCCCGACCGGCATCTGAAACCCGATTATTGGGATTTCCTCTACTTCTCGTTCACCATCGCGGTCGCTTCGCAGACTGCCGACGTCGTGCTCTGCTCGACGAGCGCGCGCCGCACGGCGCTCGCGCAGTCCGTTCTGTCGTTCTTCTTCAACCTCGCGGTGCTCGGGTTGTGCGTGAACATCGCCGCGAGCCTCGTCGGCGGCTGACGCCGACGCGGCGCGCAACGCGCCTGTCACACGCCGTCCCTAAGCTCTTCCAAAAGCGCCCGGCGAAACGCCTCATGTAAAAACGCGGCGCGCGCGGCTGTCAGTTTTACATGCGCGACGGCCTCGCGCCGTTCCCGTTTGCGCGTGCGCGCGAGCAGACCCTCGTCGAGCATCAGTCCGAAATGATCGTGGTCCAGCGCACATACCGCACCGCCGAGTGGCACGTAGATTGCTGCACTGCGCCAGCACTAAGAATAAACCCCGATCAGCACCACGATCGCGCGGCCCGGCCTTTTCCTCGTCACCCGAGTATGCACGTCGATGCACGTGAACGAGGCGCATGGTCATCGTCCGCGTCTGCCCGCACAGGAGCCCATTTTGCCTTTGAACGTACTGCTGGTCGCCTCCGAGGCCGTGCCGCTCGCCAAGACGGGCGGCCTCGGCGACATGGTCAGCGCCTACGCCGCCGCCCTGCGCGCAGCAGGCGTCGATGCCACCATCCTTCTTCCCGCCTATCCGAAAGCACTCGCGCAGGCCGAAGGCGTGAGCAAGCTGTGCACCTTGCGCGGCCTGCCGGGCGGCGACGCCGCGCTCCTGCGCGCGCGCATGCCGGACACCGGCGTCCCGGTTCTTTTGCTGCGCTGCGATGCACTGTATGCGCGCACCGGGCTCTATCAGGATGCGCAGGGCCGCGACTATCCCGACAACGCCGTGCGTTTCGCGACGCTTTCGGCCGCCGCCGTGCGCATCGCGCAGGGCGTGCGCGGCGTGAAGAAGCCCGACATCGTTCATGCGCACGACTGGCACACCGGCCTCACGCCGCTCCTGATGAAAGACGCGGGCGTGCAGGCGAAAAGCGTCTACACGATCCACAACCTCGCGTTTCAGGGCAACTACGCGCTGTCGCTGGGCGCATCGCTCGGCGTGCCGGCGAAGTGGCTCGTGCATGCGTTCAGCAATCCGGAAAGCATCGAATTCTATGGCGCGCTGAGCCTCATGAAAGCCGGCATCGTCCATAGCGACCGCATCACGACCGTCAGTGAAACGTATGCGCGCGAGATCCTGACGCCGCGCTTCGGCCATCTGATGGAAGGCGTGCTGCAAAGCTGCGCGGACAAGCTCTCGGGCGTGGTGAACGGCATCGACGAAGACGTGTGGAATCCGGCGACGGACCCGCTGATCGAGCGCGCCTATTCCTTCGACGACATGCGCGGCAAGCACGCGTGCAAGCGCCGTCTGCAGCGCATGTTCGGGCTGCCCGCCGATCCGTTCGCGCCGCTCATGGCCATCGGCAGCCGCATGACCGGGCAGAAGCTCGCGGACGTCGTGATCGACGCCTTGCCGCGCCTCTTGGAGAAGCATCCGCGTCTGCAACTGGCCGTGATCGGCCAGGGCGAGGCGTACATCGAGCGCGGTTTCCGGCAGCTTGCGCAGCAATGGCCGGATCGCGTCGGCGTTCATATCGGCTATGACGAGCGCCGCGCACACGCGCTGCACGCGGGCGCCGACATTCTTCTGCACGGCAGCCGCTTCGAGCCGTGCGGCCTCACGCAGATGTACGCCATGCGCTACGGCACGCTGCCCGTGGCCTCGCGCGTGGGCGGGCTCGCCGACACCATCGTCGATGCCGGACACCACACCGAAATGGCCTCGCGCGAGACCCTTTATTTCCGCGACGGCACGCACGACGCGCCCATCGCGATGCACGACGCGCACGACACGGCGCCCGCGCCCACGGGCTTTCTCTTCGACGGCGAAGCGCCCGACGACGTGATCGCCGCCGCGAGCCGCGCCATCGACGCCTACATGCGCCCGCCGGTCTGGCGCGCGATGCAGCGCAACGCGATGTCCAGCGACTTCGGCTGGGGCGAAACCGTCGCGAAGATGGTCGCGCTCTACAGCGATCTCACCGGCCTGCGCCCGAGCCGCACCGCCGTCCGTCCGCGCCGCGCCGCCGACAGCGCCGCGCACGCGCTCGGCCACCGCACGCACGAGAGCGCCAAGCCGCTCGTCGCGAAGACCGCCTGAGCACCGCGTGAGCCCATGCCGCGCGCGTCCGCCCGCCTGAGCAGACAGCAGCGATGCAGCGAAAGCGTCGCCGTTGCGCCGGGGGCGGCACGCAACATGCTCCCAAGCCCGTGCAATGCCCGCAGGAAATCCCTTCTGGGACCGTGGCGCCCACCGGCGAGCGCGACCAGGCGGCAGCTGCGCTCGATGCATGGTGCACACGAGACGCGACCGGGACTTGCGCCGCTCGACGGCGCGGCGGTGTCCCACGGTTCGCGCCGCGCAATGCGCGCCATGCGGCGTAACGTGCGGACCGGCTCTTCAGCCAGTTTGACCCGTGAGCGTGATCGCGATTGGTTGCCCGCATCCCCGCCACCGCAGGACGACTCTGGAAAAGACGAACGATGGAAAACCATCAAGCTCATCATGCGTACGCACCCCGTATTTATTTCATCGATCCCCTGCTCGTCGGCCCGCTCTCCAACTGGCCTGCCCAGTTCGAGCACGCGGCGGCGCTCGGTTTCGATCATGTCCTGATCGGCTCTCCGTTCGTGCCCGGCAGCAACGGGCATCGCGAGGCCGTCGCCGATCATCATCGCCTGCACCCTGTCTTCGAATGCGACACGAGCGCCGCGGACGGCCTGCGCCAGCTCGCCGACGCCGCGAAAACGCATGGCCTGACGCTGCTCGTCGATATCGTGATCAACCGCGTGAGCGCGGAAGGCGGTCTGTATCAGGACAACAAGCACTGGTTTCAGCCGTTCGAGAGCGCGGATGCGCGGCTCGATCCGCGTCGTCCGCCGCAACAGCGCGACGTGGCCTACGCCAATTTCGCCGATGGCGAAGCCGCGCATCAACTGACGCAGTGGTGGGCGCGCGAGTTGAGCGTGATCGCGGATGCAGGCATCGGCGGCTTCCGCTTCGACTCGCCGCACGCGGTGCCGGCGCATGTGTGGCGGCGGCTCGGGGCCGCGGTGCGGGAAAAGCATCCGCAGACGCGCTGGCTCGCGTGGACCGTCGGCGTATCGCGCGATGACTTGCGCGCGCTCGCCGATGCCGAGTTCGATGCCGTCTTCGCCTCGACGCGCTGGTGGGACTTCAAGGGCGCCTGGCTCGTGGACGAGCACGCGGCGCTTTCGCGCATCGCGCCGCCGGTCTCCTTCCCGGAGGAGCCGTTCGGCACGCGCCTGATCGCGGACCTGAGCGATACGAGCGATACCGCGCTCGTCGAACGCGCATATTGCCGCGCGCTTTATACGGCCACCGCGCTCGGCACGGGCCTGCTGGTGCCGATGGGCTTCGAATACGGCGTCGGCTTGCCGATGTCGCAGCAGTACGGCGTCGCAGCCGAGTATCAGCGCGCGAAAAGCGAGGCGCGCATCGACCTGTGCGAGCAGATCAAGCGCGCCAACGGATTGCAGCGCGATACCGCGACGCTTTCCGATGTCGGCGAACTGCGCTCGCTGACGGGCGCGGGCACGCCCTACGCCGCGCTCATTCGCGCCGCCGGCGGCGACTTGCGCGACAGCGATTCGGCGGTGCTCATCGTCGTCAATCCGGATCTGGTGGCACCGGTCCATGTGGACACGCGGCATCTGCTGGAAGGCGTGCCCGGCAACTACACGCGCTTCGCGCCGCTCGGCGACGCGAACGCCCCGGCGGAGCGCCTCGCGGCGTTGTCGCTGAAAGCCGGCGAAGTGCGCCTCTTCCGCGCGGAAGCCGAGCCGTTCATTCTGCTCGCGCAGCCGCAAGTGAAGCGCGGCGCGAAGACCGCCGACAAGAAGTCCGTGAACGAAGCGATCACCGCGCCGCGCGTGTCGATCGAAAGCGTGACGCCTTCGGTCGATCACGGGCGCTTTCCGGCCAAGCGCATCGTCGGCGAAGCGGTCGAGATTCAGGCCGCGATTTTCGCGGAAGGTCACGACAAGATCGCGGCAGCAGTGCAATGGCGCGCCGCCGACGAAACCGAGTGGCACGAAACGCCGATGTCGCTCGTGCTTCCGCTCGGCAACGACTTGTGGACGGCGCGCATTCCGCTCGATCGCGTGGGACGTCACGAATTCGTGGTGATGGCGTGGCGCGACGACTTCGCGTCGCTCGTCGATCACATGCAGAAGAAGCTGAAGGCCGGGCAAACGGTCGAACTCGAACTCGAAGAAGCCAAGCACCTGTTCGCGCTGATCCTCGCGGAAGTGAAGACCGTCGAGGACTCCGACAGCGCGCCGCTCGAAACCATCGTCAAGGAATTCACGAAGGCCGAGCCCGAGCGCAAGCTGGAACTGGTGCTGTCGCCCGCGACGGCGAAGGCGGTGGCGGCGGCGCGGCACCGGCCGTTCCTGTCGCGCGATCCGGTCGTGTATCGCATCGATTCCGAACGTGCGGCTGCGCGCTTCGCAAGCTGGTACGAGATCTTCCCGCGCTCGATGAGCGACGACGAGAACCGTCACGGCACGTTCATCGACGTGATCGGCAAGATGCCGCGCATTCGCGAGATGGGCTTCGACGTGCTGTATTTCCCGCCGATCCATCCTATCGGCACGGCGAACCGCAAGGGCAAGAACAATTCGCTGACGGCCGAGCCGGGCGACGTGGGCAGCCCCTACGCGATCGGCGCGAAGGAAGGCGGCCACGATGCGGTGCATCCCGAGCTCGGCAACTTCGACGACTTCAAGCGCATGCTCGAAGCCGCGCATGAACACGGGCTTGAGATTGCGCTCGACTTCGCGGTGCAGTGCTCGCCGGATCATCCGTGGCTGAAGGAGCATCCGACATGGTTCGCGTGGCGGCCCGACGGCACGCTGCGCTATGCGGAGAATCCGCCGAAGAAGTATCAGGACATCGTGAATCCGGACTTCTACGCGCAGGACGCGAAGCCCGAACTGTGGATCGCCTTGCGCGACGTGTTCCTGCATTGGATCGCGGCGGGCGTGCGTATTTTCCGGGTCGATAATCCGCATACTAAGCCGTTCCCGTTCTGGGAATGGGTCATCGGCGACGTGCGCGCGCGTCATCCGGATGTGATCTTCCTTGCCGAAGCATTCACGCGGCCGCGCGTGATGAACCGGCTCGCGAAGCTCGGCTTCTCGCAGTCGTACACGTACTTCACGTGGCGCGAGACCAAGCGCGATTTCCTCGAATACATGCACGATCTGACGCAGACCGATGCCAAGGATTACTTCCGGCCGAACTTCTTCGTCAACACGCCGGACATCAATCCGCGCTTCCTGCAAAGCTCGGGGCGTCCCGGCTTCGTGATTCGCGCCGCGCTCGCCGCGACGCTTTCCGGGCTGTGGGGCGTGTACAGCGGCTTCGAATTGTGCGAGTCCGCCGCGCTTCCGAATAGCGAAGAGTATCTGGATTCCGAGAAGTATCAGTTAAAGGCGTGGGACTGGAACCGGCCCGGCAATATCGTCGGCGAAGTGACGGCGCTCAACCGCATTCGACGCGCGAATCCCGCGTTGCAGACGCATCTCGGCGTGAACTTCCTGCCCGCGCATAATGATCACATCCTGTTCTTCGAGAAGGCCAACGCATCGCGCGACAACGTCGTGCTCGTCGCGATCAATCTCGATCCGTTCAACGAGCAAGGCGCGGATATCGAACTGCCGTGGCAGACGCTGGAACGCTGGGGCGTGCGCGAAGGGGACGCCATCGCGGTCGAGGATCAGATGACGGGCGAACGTTTCGAGTGGCGCGGCCGGCGTCAGCATGTGCGGCTCAACCCGCATTCGCTGCCCTTCGCGATCTGGCGCATCTCGCCGACGTGGGGTCTGCCGAAGCCTTCGCCCGACGGAGAACGTTAATTGCGACATGGTACGAACGAGCAGCGAACGTCAGTGACGATAGCGAACCGATAACAGCGCGAGAAGCGCCTACAAGAGTACTGGAGCAAACCGTGGATACAAGGGTGAAGCGCAGCAAGAAGTCGTCGACTCTCAGCGACGATCCGCTGTGGTACAAAGACGCGATCATCTATCAGGTGCACATCAAGTCGTTCTTCGATGCGAACAACGACGGCATCGGCGACTTCCCGGGCTTGCTCGCGAAGCTGGATTACATCGCGGAGCTGGGTGTCGACGCCATCTGGCTGCTGCCGTTCTATCCCTCGCCACGCCGTGACGACGGTTACGACATCGCCGATTACCGCAACGTGCATCCGGACTACGGCACTATTGCCGATGTCAAACGCTTCATTCAGGAAGCGCACGCACGCGGCATTCGCGTCATCACGGAGCTGGTCATCAATCACACGTCGGACCAGCATCCGTGGTTTCAGCGCGCACGCCGCGCAAAGCCGGGATCGAATCACCGCAACTTCTACGTGTGGTCCGACACCGACAAGAAGTACGAAGAGACGCGGATCATCTTTATCGACACCGAGCCTTCGAACTGGACGCATGATCCCGTCGCGGGTCAGTATTACTGGCACCGCTTCTATTCGCACCAGCCGGATTTGAACTTCGACAATCCGGCCGTGATGAAGGAAGTGCTGCAAATCATGCGCTTCTGGCTCGACATGGGCATCGACGGTCTGCGGCTGGATGCGGTGCCGTATCTCGTCGAACGCGAAGGCACCAACAACGAGAATCTGCCCGAGACGCACGCCATCCTGAAGCAGATTCGCGCGACCATCGACGCCGAGTATCCGAACCGCATGCTGCTCGCCGAAGCGAACCAGTGGCCGGAAGACGTGAAGGAGTACTTCGGCGACGAAGACGAATGCCACATGGCGTTCCACTTCCCGCTGATGCCGCGCATCTACATGTCGATTGCGAGCGAGGACCGCTTCCCGATCACCGACATCATGCGGCAGACGCCGGACCTCGCCGAAACGAACCAGTGGGCGATCTTCCTGCGCAACCACGACGAACTCACGCTCGAAATGGTCACGGATTCCGAGCGCGATTACCTGTGGAACACGTACGCGAGCGACCGCCGCGCGCGCCTGAACCTCGGCATTCGCCGGCGTCTCGCGCCGCTGATGGAACGCGATCGCCGCCGCATCGAACTCATCAATTCGCTGCTCTTTTCGATGCCGGGCACGCCCGTCATCTATTACGGCGACGAGCTCGGCATGGGCGACAACATTCACCTCGGCGACCGCGACGGCGTGCGCACGCCGATGCAATGGTCGTCCGATCGCAACGGCGGCTTCTCGCGCGCCGATCCCGAACAACTCGTGCTGCCGCCCGTGATGGGCTCCCTCTACGGCTACGACGCGATCAACGTCGAAGCGCAAAGCCGCGACCCGCATTCGCTCCTGAACTGGACGCGCAAGATGCTCGCGGTGCGCCGCTCGAAGCATGCGTTCGGACGCGGCACCATTCGCTTCCTGAAGCCGAGCAATCGCAAGATTCTCGCGTATCTGCGTGAACTGAAGGGCGAGCCGCCTATTCTCTGCGTCGCGAATCTTTCGCGCGCGCCGCAAGCGGTGGAGCTCGATCTGTCGGAATTCGCGGGCTCCGTGCCGCTCGAAATGACGGCGGACCAGCCCTTCCCCGCCATCGGTCAGCTGACCTATCTGCTGACCTTCCCGCCTTACGGCTTCTTGTGGTTCCAGCTTTGCCCCGGCAACATGCGCCCCGCATGGTCGCAGGCACCGTCGGAGCAGTTACCGGAGTTCGTCACCATGGTGATTCGCGCAGGGCAAACGGGACCGACGCCCGAGAACGTGCGTCTGCTCGAATCGGAAGTGCTGCCGAGCTATCTCAGCAAGCGCCGCTGGTTTGCATCGAAAGATCAGCAGCTGCATGCGGTGCGCCTTGCCGCGCTCACGACCATAGAAGGCGCGGGCTTCGCGTTCACCGAAATCGAAGCGGACGTCGGCGATCACACCGAACGCTACGTGCTGCCGCTTTCCATCGCGTGGGGCACGGAAACCACGTCGCCGCTCTACATGCAGCTTGCGCTCGCGCGGGTGCGGCGCGGCCGCACGATCGGGCACATCACGGATGCGTTCGCGGTGCCGCAATTCACCTACGGCATCTTGCAGAAGCTCGCGCAGCGCGCCGTGGTGCCGACCGTGCAGAAGAGCGAGATTCGCTTCTTGCCGACCGAACGCTTCGCTACGCTCGACATGAATCCCGCGTCGCCGCCCGAGATTCGCTGGCTCGCGGCGGAACAGAGCAACAGTTCGCTCGTGATCGGCGACAAGATCGTGCTGAAGCTGGTGCGGCGCGTGGTCGGCGGCATTCATCCGGAAGCGGAAATGAGCCGCTATCTGACGAAGCTCGGCTATGCGAACACCGGCCCGCTGTATGGCGAAGTGGTGCGCGTCGATCCGCAAGGCGTGCCGCATACGCTCGTGATCTTGCAAGGCTTCGTCGACAATCAGGGCGATGCGTGGAATTACGCGCTCGACTATCTGCGCCGCGTGGTGGACGAGCTTGCGGTCACGGTCGATACCGAAGAGAGCAAGCCGGATCACAGCGCGCAACTGAACGGCTTCGAAGGCTACGGCAACATCATCGGCATCATCGGCAAGCGGCTGGGCGAGTTGCACGTCGCGCTCGCCACGCCGACCGACGACGAAGCGTTCTCGCCGCGCCGCGCGACGGCCGAAGACGTGCAAGGCTGGATCGACGGCACGCTGCAACTGCTGACGAGCGCGCTCGATATCCTCGCGCAGAAAATCGGCGGCTTCAACGAGCACGACCGCTTCCTCGCGCAAAGCCTGCTGGACCGCCGCGAGAAGCTGATCGAAGCGGTGAAGCAACTGGTGACGGCCGACGCCGATGCGCTGTGCATTCGCATCCACGGCGACTTCCACCTCGGCCAGGTGCTGATGGCGCAGGGTGACGCGTATCTGATCGACTTCGAAGGCGAGCCTGCGCGCACGCTCGAAGAGCGCCGCAGAAAGACGAGCCCGCTGCGCGACGTGGCCGGTCTCTTGCGTTCGCTGTCGTATGCAAGCGCGGCCGCGCAGCCGACCACCGAAGCCGCGCCCGCGCAAACGGCCGACCGCAAGCGCGCGCTGTTCGAGCGCATGCGCGCCGTCGCGGAAGAGAGCTTCATGCGGCAGTACCGGGAAGCGATTGCGTCGTCGCCTGAGCCGATTGCGGACGAGAGCGCCTTGTCCGCGCTGCTCGATCTCTTCTTGATCGAGAAAGCCGCTTACGAAATCCGCTACGAAGCGGCGAACCGGCCGACGTGGATCGGTCTTCCGCTGCGGGGCCTCGCGTCGCTCGCGAGCCGTCTGCTCGGCGACACGGGCGAGCCGCCCGCGCCCGGCACGCGCCCCGTGTTCGATGCAAACAAGGACAATCCGGATGGAACTCACCATGAATAACCGTAGCGATCCGGGAGCGGATACGAGGAATCCGGCCCACGGCCTGAATCCGCTCGACATCGATGCGCTCGTCGAGGCGCGGCATCCCGATCCGTTCTCGATGCTCGGCCTGCATCAGACCGAGCACGGCTCTGTCGTGCGCGTGTTTCTGCCGAACGCGGCCGGCGTGAGCGTGCTGGATGCGGGCAGCGGCGAGCCGCTCGGGACGCTCACGCGCATTCACGATGCGGGTCTTTTCGCGGGATTCATCGAGCGGCCCACGGCTTACCGGCTTCTGATCGACTGGCACGGCACGCCGCAGGAAACGCACGATCCGTATTCGTTCGGCCCCGTGCTCTCGGATGACTGGCTGCATCGCCTGTCGCAGGCGGACCCGTATGCGGTGCTCGAGTGTCTCGGCTCGCGGCCGATCACGCATGGCGGCGTGGCGGGCGTGCGCTTCGCGGTGTGGGCGCCGAATGCGCGGCGCGTGTCGGTGGTCGGCGACTTCAATACGTGGGACGGACGCCGTCATCCGATGCGTCTGCGTCATAACGCGGGCGTGTGGGAGTTGTTCATTCCGGGCATCGGCGCGGGCACGCGCTACAAGTACGAGATCGTCGCGCGCGAAGGCTACACGCTGCCGCTGAAGGCCGATCCGTGCGCGATGCAAAGCGAGAAGCCGCCTTCGACGGCATCGGTGGTGGCGGATGCGGATGCCATCGACCATTACGCATGGACCGACGGCGAATGGATGAACTCGCGCGCCGGCAAGCAGACGCCTCAGGCGCCGATCGCGATATACGAAGCGCATGCGGAATCGTGGCTGCGCGTGCCTGAAGAAGGCAATCGCGGCATGAACTGGCATGAGCTCGCCGAGCGCCTCATTCCGTACGCGAAGGGCATGGGCTTCACGCATATCGAGTTCATGCCGGTGGCGGAGCATCCGTTCGGCGGATCGTGGGGCTATCAGCCGCTCGGGCAGTTCGCGCCGTCCGCGCGCTTCGGCACGCCGGAGCAGTTCGCGGAGTTCGTGAACCGCGCGCATGAGGCGGGGCTCGGCGTCATCATCGACTGGGTGCCGGCGCATTTCCCGAACGACGCGCATGGTCTGATTCAGTTCGACGGCACGCCGCTCTATGAGCACGCCGATCCGCGCGAGGGGTATCACCAGGACTGGAACACGATGATCTACAACCTCGGCCGCAACGAGGTGAGCGCGTTCCTGATCGCATCGGGGCTTGCGTGGCTGAAGCGTTATCACGTCGATGGCCTGCGTGTCGATGCGGTCGCGTCGATGCTGTATCGCGACTATTCGCGCAAGGCGGGCGAATGGGTGCCGAATATCTATGGCGGCCGCGAGAATCTGGAATCGATTGCGTTTCTGAAGCGGCTGAATCAGGAAGTGCGGCACATTCCGGGCGCGATCACGATTGCGGAAGAATCGACGGCGTGGCCGGGCGTGACGGCGAGCGTGGATAGCGGCGGCCTTGGTTTCGACTTCAAGTGGAACATGGGCTGGATGCACGACACGCTGCACTACATGCAGGAAGACCCGGTGTACCGGCAGTATCACCATCACCTGTTCACGTTCGGCATGGTGTACGCGTATTCCGAGCGCTTCGTGCTGCCGCTCTCGCACGATGAAGTGGTGCATGGCAAGGGATCGCTCATCGGCAAGATGCCGGGCGACCGCTGGCAGAAGTTCGCGAATCTGCGCGCGTATTTGAGCTTCATGTGGACGCATCCGGGCAAGAAGCTGCTTTTCATGGGCGGCGAGTTCGGCCAGGTCGCGGAGTTCAATCACGATCAGTCGCCGCACTGGCATTTGCTCGATGACGCGATGCACGGCGGGCTTCAGAAGCTCGTGCGCGATCTGAACCTGCTCTATGCGCATGAGCCCGCGCTGCATAAGCTCGATAGCGATCCGCGCGGCTTCGAGTGGATTGTCGGCGATGACAACGGCAATAGCGTGTTTGCGTTTCGGCGTACGGATGCCGAAGGGCGCGAACTCGTGGTCATATGCAATATGACGCCGGTGCCGCGGCAAGGGTATCGCGTGGGGTTGCCGCGCGGCGGGCGCTGGAGTGAGATCCTCAATTCGGATGCGGCCATTTATGGCGGGTCCAATATGGGCAATGGCGGCGTTATTCATGCTGATGACCATGCCAGTCATGGGAAGCAGCATTCTGCTGCACTGACTTTGCCTCCTTTGGCTGTTATCGTTTTGCGGGCTGATTGAGTTTGGCTTTAGCTTTTGCTTTGCGGCTCTCTTCGGGGAACTTGTTTTCGTGTCGGTCTATTGGCGTTGCCCCTCCCCGGGGCGGGGGTCACTTTCTTGGCTGTCGACCAGAGTAGGCGCTTTAGCGCCGTACTCTGGTCCCATGCAAAGAAAGTAACCAAAGAAAGCAGCTTTTTTCTGGGCCCGCAGCACCGAAGAGGTAGTCACTTCGCAGAGAGACCGTGGCACTCAGTTGGAAACAACCTTGAATCACCTTCCACGCCCGCTGAGCACCACGTCCTCCGAGCCCCTTGGCTCGTTAACACCAACGTGCGTTTGCGCGTGTCGCATGGAAGAAAGAAGTGCCTGTGTCGAACTACGTCGCGTGCTTGTCCGGGTTCAGCGCGGGCAGCGTCTGTCGCGCGGATTCCACTCCAGGCGCTGGAGGCAGTCGCGTGCTCGACGGATAAGCCTGGGCAACGTGAGAAGAAGGACATGAGCGATGTTCCCGAAGGTTTTGACGAGCCAAGGGGCTCGGAGGACGTGGTGGTCAGCGGGCGTGGAAGGTGATTCAAGGCTGTCTCAAACTGAGTGCCAAGGTTTTTCTACGGAGTGACCACCTTGTTACTGCTGCGGGCCCAAAAAAGCTGCTTTCTTTGGTTACTTTCTTTGCATGGGACCAGAGTACGGCGCTAAAGCGCCTACTCTGGTCGACAGCAAAGAAAGTGACCCCCGCCCCGGGGAGGGGCAACGCTAATAAACCGACACGAATACAAGTTTCACGACGAAAGAAGACCCGCAGAACCCCGCAAAACCAAGCACCCCTGAGCGAAGCTCAAGAAAACCAATTATGCCGAACGCACTCCCCGAAAAGTTGCTCCCGGGCGCTCCGTACCCGCTCGGAGCCAACTGGGACGGTTTGGGCGTCAACTTCGCCGTGTTCTCGTCGAACGCGCACCGCATCGAGGTGTGTCTCTTCGACAGCACCGGCCGCAAGGAGCTGATGCGCTTCGACCTGCCCGAATGCACCGACGAAATCTGGCACGGCTATCTGCCAGGCGCGCATCCCGGCACCGTGTACGGCTTTCGCGCGCACGGGCCGTATCAGCCGCAGCACGGGCATCGCTTCAATCCGCACAAGCTGCTGCTCGATCCGTACGCGAAAAAGCTCGTCGGCCCGTGGCGATGGTCCGATGCGCTCTTCGGTTATCGCGTGCATTCGAACCGGCTCGACATGTCGATGGATCGCCGCGATTCCGCGCCCGCAATGCCCAAGTGCATCGTCACCGACGACGCCTTCGACTGGTCCCGCGACGTGCGCCCCGATACGCCCTGGGGCGAAACCATCATCTACGAAACGCACGTGCGCGGCGCATCCATGCTGCGCGGCGATATCCGTCAGCACGAACGCGGCACGTTCGCGGCGCTCTCCTCGCCGTGGTTCATCGAGCACTTGCAGAAGCTCGGCATCACCGCCGTCGAGTTCCTGCCGGTGCACGCGTTCCTGAACGACCGCTTCCTCATCGAGCGCGGCCTGCGCAACTATTGGGGCTACAACACCGCCGCGTTCTTCGCGCCCGAGCCCACATATCTGTCCACGCATCGGCTCAACGAAATGCGCATCGCCGTGCGGCAACTGCATGCGGCAGGCATCGAAGTCATACTCGACGTCGTCTACAACCACACATGCGAAGGCAGCGAACTCGGGCCGACGCTGTCGTGGCGCGGGCTCGACAACGCGAGCTACTATCGTCTGATTCCCGGCGACGAGAGGCATTACATCAACGAGACCGGCTGCGGCAATACCGTGAACCTCTCGCATCCGCGCGTGCTGCAAATGGTGATGGATTCGCTGCGCTACTGGTGCACGGCGTTCAACATCGACGGCTTTCGTTTCGATCTCGGCGTCACGCTCGGGCGCGAAGGTCATGGCTTCGATCCGGGCTCCGGCTTCTTCGACGCCATCCGGCAAGACCCGATCCTCTCCACGCGCAAGCTCATCTCGGAGCCGTGGGATATCGGCCCGGACGGCTATCAGGTCGGCAATCATCCGCCGGGCTTCGCGGAATGGAACGACAAGTTCCGCGACGGCGTGCGGCGCTTCTGGCGCGGCGACGCCGGCATGCGGCCCGATCTCGCCGCGCGTCTCACGGGCTCGGCGGAACTCTTCAACCGGCGCTTTCGCAAGCCCTGGGCGTCGGTCAACTTCGTCGCGTCGCACGACGGTTTCCCGCTCGCCGACGTGACCGCCTATACGCACAAGCACAACGAAGCGAATCAGGAAGGCAACAACGACGGCCACAACGAGAACTGCAGCGCGAACTGGGGCGTGGAAGGCCCGACCGACGACCCGAAGATCCTCGACATCCGCGCGCGGCTCGCACGTTCAATGATCGCGACGACGCTGCTCTCGCTCGGGACGCCGATGATCTTGGGCGGCGACGAATTCCTGCGCACGCAGCGCGGCAACAACAACGCGTACTGTCAGGACAACGAGTTGTCGTGGATGGACTGGGAAGCGGCGCAAAGCCCGCGCGGCGTGGAGATGACGGAGTTCGTCGCGCGCGTGATCGCGCTGCGCAAAAAGTACCCGGTGCTGCGCGAAACGCGCTTTCTCTACGGCGACCGCGAAGTGCTGCCGGGTCTGTACGACGTCAGCTGGTTCGACGAACGCGGCAACGCGCTCGCCATCGAAGCGTGGCAGGACCCCGAAGGCCGCGCGTTGACTTTGCGGCGCGCCGGGCCCGGCATCGACAGTGAAATCGACGTCATCCTCATCATGATCAACGGCTCCGCGAGCCCGCTCGCGTTCGCGCCGCCAGCGCCGCACTTGGAATGGAACGTGCTGCTAGACAGCGCGGAACCTGACGCCGTCGAACGGCCGCTCGTGGGCACCGAACTGCAGCTGGAAGCGCACAGCATCGTCGTGCTGCTGGCGCAGCCCTCGGGCCAAGCGGACTGGCAGGCTGTCTGGATGGCGGGCGCGCATCAGGGCCCGCGACTTCTGACCGCGCTGCCGCCGGACCCCGGCACGTTGCCGTCGAACCGGCCACACGAGACCGATTCGACGCAGTAGCGCCACGTCGGACGCACGACGTCGAGGCTCGCGCGGCACGCTCCACCGTAGGCAATGCGACAAGCAAACTGGCACTCAATCATGTCCGAACGTCCGATCGATCCTCATCAGCATCACCACGCGCATTGCCTTCCTTTCGGCGCGCATCTCACCGGCGCGGCGGGCGACAATCCGCGCACGCGCTTTCGCTTCTGGGCGCCTTCGCGCGACCACGTTCAAGTGGAGATTCAACGCCCCGGCAACACGACGCCCGACCTCGTCGACATGCAGGCAGCGGGCGACGGATGGTTCGAAGCCGAAGCCGATGGCGGCGCGGGCACGCTGTATCGCTATCGTCTGGATGCGGACCTCGCCGTGCCCGATCCGGCCTCGCGCTTTCAGCCGCAGGACGTGAACGGCCCGAGCGAAGTGGTCGACCCGCGCGCCTATCGCTGGACGAATACCAACTGGCACGGCCGGCCGTGGGAAGAGACCGTGCTCTACGAGTTGCACGTCGGCGCGATGGGCGGCTACGCGGGCGTCACCGCGCGCCTGCCGGAACTCGCGCAACTCGGCGTCACGGCCATCGAACTGATGCCGCTCAACGACTTCTCCGGCACGCGCAACTGGGGCTATGACGGCGTGCTGCCGTACGCGCCCGATTCGGCGTATGGCCGTCCGGAAGAACTGAAGCAGCTGATCGACACCGCGCACGGCTTGGGTCTCATGGTCTTTCTCGATGTCGTCTATAACCACTTCGGCCCGGACGGCAACTATCTGCACGCCTACGCGAAGACCTTCTTCCGCGAAGGCGTGAACACGCCGTGGGGCCCGGCGATCGACTTCGAACGTCCGCAAGTGCGTGACTTCTTCTTCGACAACGCACTGTACTGGCTCAACGAGTACCGTTTCGACGGCCTGCGCCTCGACGCGGTGCACGCCATCAACGACGACGAATGGCTGCGCGAACTCGCGGACCGCGTGCGCAGTTCCGTGGAAGCGGGACGTCACGTGCATCTGGTGCTTGAGAACGAGCACAACACGGCGAGCCTGCTCGAGAACCACTTCAACGCGCAGTGGAGCGACGACGCGCACAACACGCTGCACGTGCTGCTCACGGGCGAAAACGAAAGCTACTACGGCGCGTATGCGGAGGAGCCCATTCAAAAGCTCGCGCGCGTGCTGTCCGAAGGCTTCGTGTATCAGGGCGATCCGTCGCCGATTCACGACGGCGCGCCGCGCGGCGAGCCGAGCGGTCACTTGCCGCCCACGGCCTTCGTCATGTTCCTGCAGAATCACGATCAGGTCGGCAACCGCGCGATGGGCGACCGCCTGCGCGCGCTGACCGACGACGAATCGCTCTATGCGGCCACCGGCCTTCTGCTGCTGTCGCCGCAGATCCCGATGCTCTTCATGGAAGAGCAATACGGCTCGAAGCAACCGTTCCTGTTCTTCACCGACTATCACGACGAACTCGCCGACGCCGTGCGCGAAGGACGTCGCAAGGAATTCGCGAAGTTCTCCGCGTTCACGGATGAAAAGCGCCGCGCGCAGATTCCCGATCCGAACGACAAGCGCACCTTCGAGATGTCGTCGCCGAACATCGCGAACAAGGAAGACGAACTCGATCGCCTCGAATGGCTGCATTTCTATCGCTCGGCGCTGACGGTGCGGGCGAAGCTCATCACGCCGCGTCTGAAGGGCGCGAAGGCGCTCGGCGCGAGCGTGCTCGGCGAGAAGGCGCTCGTCGCGCGCTGGAAGCTCGGCGACGGCGAGACGCTCACCATCGCGCTGAATCTGGCGGATGCGCCCGTCGCGCTTTCCGATGCACCTTCCGATGCACCCCAGGGCAAGGTGATCTTCGAGACGCCGCCGCGCGCGCAGGATCGCACGGCAGAAGGCGAACTGAGCGGCCGCACGTTCGTCGCGTGGCTGACCGGCGAAGTGAACGAATACGCGACCGCGCACGACGCGCGCCGCTTCGAACCGACTGAAGGACAACGCTCGTGACCGCCGCGAATCAAGGCCAAAGTGAGCGCCCGCGCTCGTCGATCGAAACCCTCGCCGAGCGCGCGGGTTTCGAAGTCGAGTGGCAGGACGCGCACAAGAAGACGCAGCGCGTGCCGGAAAACACGCTGCGCATCCTGCTCGAAAAGCTCGGCCTGCCGTGCGGCAACGCCACGCAGATCAAGCAAAGCATGGCCGCCATCGATGCCGAAATGAGCGGCCGCAAGCTGCCGCCGCTCATCACGGCGGAAGTGGATGGCGGCATCGCGCTGCCCGCGGCGGCGGCGAAGTCGGGTGCGCGTTATCGCGTCGAACTGGAGAACGGCGAGATCATCGACGGGCGCTTCACGTCGCCCAAAGGCGAAACCGCGCTGCTCGCGCCGATTGCCGAGCCGGGCTATCACACGCTCGTCATCAACGACCATCGCACGACGCTCGCCGTCGCGCCGACGCGCTGCTATACGGTCGATGACGCATGGCGCGCGTTGCATGACGACGCCGACGACACTGAAGGCGCGCCGCCGCTCTGGGGCATCGCCGCGCAAGTGTATGGCTTGCGCCGCAACGGCGACGGCGGCGTGGGCGACTTCACCGCGCTCGCATCGCTTGCGACGCAGGCGGCCAAGCAAGGCAGCCACGCGCTCGCCATCAGCCCGATGCACGCCATGTTCACCGCCGAGCCGAACAAGTGCAGCCCGTACTCGCCGTCGTCGCGGCTTTTTGTGAACATTGCGCATATCGATCCGGCCGCCGTGCTGGGCGCACCGGCTGCGCGCGCCGCGATCGAGAAAGCCGGCGTCGCCGATGAACTCGCCGCGCTCGAAGGACTGCCGCTGATCGACTGGCCGCGTTTGATGCAAGCGCGCGTGGCCGTGCTGCGCGCCCTCTTCGACGGCTTCTCGCAAGACGACGATTCGCCGTTCGCGAAGGACTTCACATCGTTCGTCGAGAAAGGCGGCCGCGCGCTCCTGGACCACGCGCGCTTCGAAGCGCTGCAAGCGGAACAGATCGCGCAGAACGGCGAAGGCCACTGGCGCAACTGGCCCGATGAACTGCGCGACCCGCGCAGCGAAGCGGTGGCTGCATTCGCCGAAACGCATCGGCGCGAAGTGGACTTCTATCTCTTCACGCAATGGCTCGCGGCCAAGGGACTCGCGCACGCCCAGCACGCCGCGCGCGATGCCGGCATGGCGGTCGGTCTCGTGGCGGATCTCGCCGTCGGCTGCGATAGCGCGGGCAGTCACGCGTGGTCGTATCGCGACGACATGCTGACCGGCGTGTCCGTCGGTGCGCCGCCCGACCTCTTCAATCAGGCCGGGCAATCGTGGGGACTCACGACGTTCTCGCCGCGCGCCATGCGCATGCAGGGCTTCGTCGCATTCATCGACATGCTGCGCGCTGCGTTCGCGCACGCGGGCGGCATCCGCATCGACCATATTCTCGGGCTGCGCCGCCTCTGGCTCGTGCCCGAAGGCGAAAGCGCGAAGGACGGCGCGTACCTGCGCTATCCGTTCGAAGACCTGTTGCGGCTGATTGCGCTGGAATCGTGGCGGCATCGCGCGATCGTGGTCGGCGAAGACCTCGGCACCGTGCCGCCTGGCTTCAGCGAGCGCTTGCAGGAGCAGGGTTTGCTAGGCATCAGGGTATTATGGTTCGAACGTGCTCAGGACGGCGAAGGATTCAAGCCGCCGGGCGAATGGAGCGATGGCGTGACGGCAACGACGACGACGCACGACCTGCCGACCGTCAACGGATGGTGGCGCGGCGAAGACATCGAATGGCGCTCGAAGATCGGCCAGACGATGGCGCGCGCCGATGGCCGCGATCCGGTCGAGGCGGCGATGGAGGAGCGCGGCGTGGATCGCGGGCATCTGTGGCAGGCGTTTCAGGAAGCCGGCATCGCGCCGAAGGACGTGCCGCCGCCTTCCGTCGACAACGCGCCGGTGGACGAGGCGTTGGCCTTCGTCGGCATGACGCCCGCGCCGCTCGTCACGTATCCGCTCGAAGACCTGCTCGGACTCGTGGAGCAGCCGAATCTGCCCGGTTCCATCGACGAGCATCCGAACTGGAGGCGGCGTCTCGCGCTGCCGGTGGACGAGATGATGAACGACGATGCGTTCCGCGACCGTCTGCTCGCCGTCGATTCAGCCCGCAAGCGCGCCGTGCGCCCTGACAACTCAGACACACCCAAATCCGAAACACCATGACCGTACCGCGCTCCACGCTAAGGCTTCAGCTTCACAAGGACTTCACCTTCGACGACGCCGCCGCGCAAGTGGACTATTTCGCGTCGCTCGGGGTGAGCCACGCGTATGCGTCGCCGATCACGACCGCGACCTCCGGTTCCACGCACGGCTACGACACCGTCGACTACACGAAGGTCAACCCCGAGCTCGGCGGCGAGGAAGGCCTGCGCCGCTTCGTCGAAAAGCTGCGCGCACATGACATGGGCTTGATCGTCGACGTGGTGCCGAATCACATGGGCGTCGGCGGATCGGAAAACGCGTGGTGGCAGGACATCCTCGAATGGGGACGACACGCGGCGCATGCGCGCTTCTTCGACGTCGACTGGCACTCGCCCGATCCCGCGCTGCGCGGCAAGGTGCTCGCGCCGTTTCTCGGCGCGGCCTACGGCGAAGAGCTGCAAGGCGGCAAGATCAAGCTCGCGTATCGTCAGGAGGAAGGGCGCTTCGTCATCGAGTATTACTCGCATGTGTTCCCGGTGTGTCCGGTGGATTACCCCGCCGTGCTTCAGGAAGCGCCCGAGCTTGCGCAACGCTTCGCCGGCCTGACGACGCAGCCCGTCGATCAGCCGCGCGCCGCCGACGCACGCAAGGCGCTCGTGACCATTGCGAACACGGAAGGCGGCCGCGCCGCGATCGAAGCGGTGCTCGCCGCGCATTCGCCGCAAACGCCGGCGGGCCGCGAGCGTCTGCACCGGCTGCTGGAGCGCCAGCACTATCGGCTCGCATGGTGGCGCACGGCAGCGGACGAAGTGAACTGGCGGCGCTTCTTCGACGTGAGCACGTTAGGCGGCGTGCGCGTCGAGCGGCCGGAAGTGTTCGAGGCATCGCATGCGCTGATCTTCCGGCTCTTCACCGAAGGGCTGATCGACGGCGTGCGGATCGATCACGTCGATGGTCTCGCCGAACCGCGCGAGTATTGCCAGCGCTTGCGCGCGCGGCTCGAAGAATTGTCGGCGGAGCGGCCCGAAGCGTTGCGCAACGGCAATGGCCACACGTATTTCGTCGTCGAAAAGATCTTGGCGCGCGGCGAGCCGTTGCGCCGCGACTGGCAGGTGGATGGCACGACCGGCTACGACTTCATGAACGACGTCGGCGCGCTCCTGCATGATCCGGCGGGCGCGGAGCCGCTTGCCAGGCTGTGGGCCGAACTGACTGGCAAGAGCAGCGAATTCTCGGACGAAGCGCTGATCGCGCGCCGCAAGATCCTCGCGGAGAATTTGTCGGCGGAGCTGGATCGCGTGACGCGGGCGCTGCATCGCATTGCACGCGATGCGCAGACCACGCGCGACTACACGTTCACGTCGATTCGCCGCGTGGTGGCGGAACTCGTCCTCCATTTTCCGGTGTATCGCATCTATCCGGTCGGCGGCGTGCGCAGTCCCGAGGACGAGCGCTACTTCTCGAAGGCACTAGAAGCCGCGCGCGCGTCGCTGGCGAGCGCGGATCACCAGATACTCGATCAGGTCGCGCAATGGCTCGGCGGCAAGCTGCCCGACGACGGCGCGCAGCACGAGCGCGGCGACAGGAACGACCGTCAGCGGGATCGCGCGGCCGAACGCAATCGCGAGCGCAATCACGCGCAGGTCCATGCGGCTCAAGGCCAGAATCCGAACCAGAGCCCGCAGGCATCGGCGGGATCGCAGCGGCGCGCGGCGCAGACCTTGTTCTCGCAACTGACCTCGCCTGTCGCGGCGAAGGCGGTCGAGGATACGGCGTGCTATCGCTACGGCCGCCTCATTTCGCGCAACGAAGTGGGCGCCGATCCGGGCGAGTTTTCGCTGTCGCTCGAAGAGTTCCACAAGGCCAATCGCGAGCGCCTTGCAAGCTTCCCGCACGCGATGCTCTGCACCGCGACGCACGACCACAAACGCGGCGAGGACGTGCGCGCGCGCATCGCCGCATTGAGCGAGATTCCCGACGAATGGGGCGCGACGCAGAAGGCGTGGTCCACGCTGAACGCGCCGTTGCGGCGCGGCCCGAACGGCGGCCACAACGAAACGAGCGACAGCCACGACTGGGCGCCCGGTCCCGCCGCCGAATCGATGCTCTATCAGACGCTCGTCGGCTGCTGGCCGCTCACGCTGTCGCCGGACGACGAAGCGGGCGTGCAGGAACTCGCCGAACGCGTCGCGCAATGGCAGCTGAAGGCATTGCGCGAAGGCAAGCTGCGCACGAGCTGGTTTGCGCCCGACGAGGCGTACGAGCAGGCGTGCCGCGACTTCCTGTTCGATATCGTCGCGCCGCAGCGCCGCAGCGGCTTTCTGCAGGAGCTATCGAAGTTCGTCGAGCGCATCGGGCCGCTCGGCGCCATCGACAGCTTCCAGCAGACGCTCTTGCGGCTCACGTCGCCGGGCGTGCCGGACCTGTATCAGGGCACCGAGCTGTGGGATTTCAGTCTCGTCGATCCGGACAATCGGCGCCCGGTGGATTACGCGCTGCGCCGCAAGTGGCTCGAAGAGATCGACGAAAAAGGACCGCCGTCCGAGCAGATGGAGAACTGGCGCGACGGCCGCGTGAAGCTCGGGCTCGTGCGGCGCGCGCTGGCGCTGCGCAAGCACTGCGAGTGGCTGTTCGCGCAGGGCGATTACGTGCCGCTCACCGTGCAGGGCGAACACGCGAAGCATGTGATCGCCTATGCGCGGCATGCGGGCAGCGCGTATGCGATCGTCGTCGCGACGCGGCATGCGGCGCGGTTGCTCGGCGATAAGCGCGATGTGCCGCTGGTCGAGCCTTCGGTATGGGGCGATACGTCGATCGTGCTGCCGGAAGCGCTGCATTCCCGCGCGCTTTTCGACTGGCTCAGTCCCAACGCGCCGAAGGCCGACGGCGAGCGGCTGTTCGTGCGCGACGTGCTCGGCGTGATGCCGGTGGCGTTGCTCGTCGAGGAAGGCGTTCCAGGCGCCTGATGCCGCGTTTGTCTGCGATGGCCGCTCGCGGCCATCGCATTATTCGGCCCCTTCGAGCGCCTCTTCACGGGGATAGACGCGAACGAGCACGATTCTCGGCCCGTTCATCTTCTTGACGACGATATCGAAGTGGTCGAAGCCCACGCGCTGCCCTTCCGATGGCAGATCGCCCAGCGCGTTGATCACGAGCCCGCCGACCGACTCGGCGCGGCCTTCGTCGATATCGATACCGAGCGCACGCTCCAGCGACACCACCGGCAACGAGCCCTTGCCCATCAGCGTGCCGTCGTCCATGCGCGACCAATCCGCGTCGCCCTGACGGAATTCATCGTGAATCTGGCCGACGAGCGCGCCGAGCAGGTTATCGAGCGTGATGAAGCCGATCGGCTTCGCGCCCTTCCTGCCGACGATGGCGAGATGCGGCGCACCCTTGCGAAAGCGCCGGAAGAGTTCGAGCGCGGACAGATTCGGCGCGACGTACTGCACCGGCCGCGCATAGCGCGCGAGCTTCTCCAGCTTGCTCGCGTCCTTCGTGATGCTGAAGCTGAACGTGCGGCTCGCCAGTCCGCGATCGAGCAACAAGTCCTTCAGATGAACCATGCCGATCACGCGCTCGCCCGAAGCATCCGCATACAGCGGATAGCGGCTGAAGCGATGCCGCGAGATCACCGCGAGATTCTCGCGGGCGGGCAAGTCGTTGCGCAGGCCGACGAGTTCGTGCGCCGGCCGCATCAAGTCGGAGACCGTCATGCGGCTGAAGTCGAGCGAATGCGCAATGGTGTTCCACTCGTCCGCGTTATACGACGACGCGCCGCCATGACGCCGGCCGCGCAGGATCAGCTTGAGTTCATCGGTCGAATATTGGGCGTCGTGGCCGTGCTCGCCGGACATGCCGAAGAGCCGCAGCACGAGATTCGCGCTCGTGTTCAGCACCCAGATGAACGGGTACATGAGCCAGTAAAAACCATAGAGCGGCGTGGCGAGCCACAAGCCCACCTGCTCGGCGCGGCGAATGGCCCACGACTTGGGCGCGAGTTCGCCGACGACGATATGCAGAAACGAAATGACCGAGAACGCGAAGAAGAGCGAGACGGACTCGATCACCTGCTCCGAATGCACGCCGACGAGCGCGAACAGCGGATGCAGCAACGCGGCAAACGCCGGTTCGCCGATCCAGCCGAGCCCGAGCGAAGCCAGCGTGATGCCGAGCTGGCATGCCGAGAGATAGGCGTCGAGCTGTCCGTGCACTTTGGCGAGCAAGCGGCCGGGCAGGCCGTTGGTCCGCGCGATGGCCTTGACGCGCGTCGCCCTCAGTTTCACGAGGCCGAATTCCGCCGCAACGAAAAAACCGTTGAGGGCGACCAACAACAATGCGCCGATCAGCGCGACAACCTGAGCCAAAGCAACTCTCGTCGAAAATGGAAAGCGTCAGTATATGGGCGACAGGTAATCGAAAGTCAACTTACATCCCTGCGACCGCGATACGCACCGATACCACGGCCTCCTGGCCGTCGACGATATTCGCGTGCTCGAAGCCGCCGCCGTGCGCCTCTGCGACGCGCTTGCAGAGCGCGAGCCCCCACGCGATGCGTCCGGCCTCGCGCGGTTCGAGCGCCTGCCTGCGCGCGAACGCTTCGAGCGCGTGCGGCGCCGACGCATCGGTCAGCGCCTGCGCCGATGTCGTGAAGCGGACGTCCGTACGCCACATGCCGCCCTCCATGACGCTCGACACCTGCACGCTCGCGTCGCGCGCGCTCGCTTCCGCGGCGAACGTGAGCATGAGCCACAGCATCTGCGTGAGCCGCTCGGCATCGCCTTCGACCTGTTCTTCGGCCAACGACGACTCCACCCCGAAGGTGATGCCACGCGAGCGCGCGATGCTCGCACGCGCGAGCGCCACGCTCTTGTCGAGGAGCGGTCGCACGGCGACCGGCGCGAGCGACAGCGCGACGGCGCGCGTTTCGGCGCGGGTGGTATCGACGGACTGCTCGATCAGCTTGACCTGCTGCTCGACGCCCGAGCGGATGCCGGTCAGCGCGCGTTGCGCGGCGGGATCTTTCGCGTCGACTTTGCGTTCCAGCACGTAGCCCCAGCTATGTATGGCGTTGAGCGGCCCGCGCAGGTCATGCGAGACGATGGACAACACGTGATCGCGCATGAAGAGCGCGGCCTCCGCCCGAAGATGCGCGATGCGGCCGGGCGCCACTTCCTGCGACGCATCGGCCGACGGGGAGACCACGACCGTCACCGACCCTGCCGACGGCAGCGCGAGGATGCTGAAGCTGCGCGAGGCGGCGTCGTCATCGAACGTCACCCGCGCACGGCTGATGCCGTGACCGGCGAGCGCGGCATCCGCGGCTTCGGCGAGCGCGGCGGCGAGCGGCTTGGGCAGCGGCGTGTCGGCGAGCGCGCGATTCGCGAGGGCCGAGGCATCCAGTTCGAAGAGATGGGCGAAGGTGGCGTCGGCCGAGACGCAGCGCAGGGCCGCATCGAGGACCAGAACGCCGTCGTTTCCTGCGACGACCGGATCGCCGGACTGCGCGCCTGTGCGTTCGACCGTACTTGAGAAAGACGTGGTCACGGTTGTTAGTCCTTGCATGTATCGATGTTGCAGTGGATGACGCTGGAGCGGATGCGTTCCGGTCGCCGATAAGCGCCCTGAGCGATGCAAGCCGTGTGGCCAATCTGTGTAGCCGCGATCTGTGTACTCTATCTGTGTACCCTATCGTCAGCCCATTATATGTGAGCGCCGAACGCACAGCGGTGCGAAGAGCGCCACTGCTCAACCCCGGCTCGCAACCGTTCCCGTTGCGACTGAGCAAACCGCGTGCGTGAGCGCGCACGCCCGTGCGGCTCGCGGGCGTCGTCGAATGTCGACGCACGCGCAGGCTCTACATCACAGCGCTTCGGCCTTTTGCGCAGCATGCATACGCGCGCCGATTCGTTCGTGTGCAAACCCACTGAACAATTCTTTTTTTTCCTGTTAAATACCCATTACTTGTGTCCGCGTCATACTCGTGCCCCTTGGTGCGATACTGAAGCGGACACCGTCATGTCGTTGCATCGTTACCCTCGCATGTCCTTCGCTCACTCGCTGTCAGGCCAAGACGCGGGTGCTTCGCCCTGTATGGCTTACGTCCTGCCGTTGCGAGCCGCGCGTCCGACGAAACTATTCGTCCGATGCGTTGTCTGGCAATGGCTCGCCGAAGGGCGAACATGCACGAGGCACGTATGAGTCAGCATTTTTTGCGTCATCGAAATCAAGCGCAGCACTCAAGCCGGGAAAAATCGCTCAATGGCATCTTTTCGAAAGAACTTCACGATTCTGATGACGTTGCAGGTATCGACCTACCTCGCACCGCTCCTGACGCTGCCATGGCTCGCACGCGTTCTGGGTCCGAGCGAGTATGGCCGGCTTTCGTTTGCGATGGCCTTCACGGCCTATTTCATCACTCTCACGAACTTCAGCTTCTCACTGACCGCCACGCCCAAGATATCCATCAATCGCGATAACCGGGCGGTGCGTTCCCAGATTTTCTGGGAAACCATGTATGCGCAGATCGCGCTCTCGGTAGCCGGCTTTCTCGTACTGCTCGGGTTGACGTTCGTCGTGCCGACGCTCGCGGAGAATCGCCAACTGCTGCTCGTGGGCTTCGGCATGGCCATCGGCTCGATGCTCATTCCCACGTGGTATTTTCAGGGCGTCGAAGATCTGGGCGTGATCAGCGCGCTCGTGTTCGTCGGACGCGCGCTCAGTATCCCGGCGATGTATTTCTTCGTGCGTCATCACGACGACGTGAACAACGCGATGCTCGTGAACACGCTCGTGCCGCTCGGCTCGGGCATCGCGATCTGCATCTACCTCTACTTCCGGCGCGATATCGACTTCGTTCACATCTCGCTTCGGACCGTCATCGATCGCCTGAAAGACGGATGGAGCGTCTTCATGGCGACATCGCTCGTCGACATCTATGCGTCGAGCAACATCGTGTTGTTGACGTTCATCTCGGGCAACGTCGCGGGCGGTTACTTCGCCGCGGCCGACAAGCTGATTCGCGCAGCGCTCAACATGCTGAGACCGCTCAAGACGGCGGCTTATCCGCGCGTGAGCTTCCTCATGCACCATGCACGCGAAGATGCCTTCGCGTTCCTGCGCAAGATGTTCGTCGTGCAAGGCACGATCGTTTCGCTCATCTCCGTGTGCATTTTCTTCGGCGCGCCGCTTGCCGTGAAGCTGCTGTACGGTCCGCAGTTCGGGCCTACCGTCGATGTGCTGCGCTGGATGGCCTTCGTGCCGCTGATGTCGGGCCTGACCGACCTCTTCGGCGTTCAGACCATGCTTCCGCTCGGCATGAAGACGCACTTCAGCCGCGTGCTGATCGGCTCCGCGATTCTGAACTTCAGCCTGCTCGCGTTGCTGGCTGTGCTCTTCGGCGAACAGGGCGCGGCGGCAACCGTCCTGATCGTGGAGACGGCCATTGCCGCAGCCATGGCCTTCACGCTTCATCTCGAAGGCGTGCCCTTGCTGAAGCGTCCCATGACGCCCGGCGGAGCCGGTTGAGAGCTGGCCCGTTTCCTGCGTCCTCACGTGGGCTGTCTGTCTGACAGCCCCGGTTTTCCTTCACACCCCGACTTTTGCCTGCACTGTCCTGCTATAGAACTTTCACGGACGACATGCCAAAGCTGCACGTCGCCCGATGAAGCTTTTGTGTCTTGCCTGCCCGCTACTCCGAAAGTTGCACCGGTGTATGTGGGGCAGCGCACGGACGGCTGACAAATCGGGGCTTATGGTACTAGGTATCAATCCTTATTGTGAGCCGTGGCATGAAACAAGACGACCTATCGTTCGAACGCGTGCAAAGGCTGGTCGAGCGCGCTGAAAATCTGCGTATGCAATCCGCTGCGGTACCGGTCAAGGATCTTCGTATCCTGCTGGACGTATGCGAAATAGCCTTTGCACAACGGACCATGTCCGACATCAAGACAGAACCCGAAGTCAATTGACTTCGACATCATCAGTAAAGTCCGCGTGGGTCGGCCGGCACGGGAATGCGTAGCATGTCCCGGCGTATGCGTGCGAGCAGGCGCTTTTCGCCAGGGCGGTCGTTCGACTGATTGCATGACGAATTGCATGACAAGTGGACTTTACGTTCCGTACGGATTTTTTAGCAGACTCGACAACCCTGATTGCGCGCGATTCGTTTTTGCGTGAACGGGCCTGCGTTATCTGTTCGGAGAGAAGTTGTACCGGACTTGCCTGCTCGGATGAACAGGCGAGCCTGACGGGATGACGCATCTCACGGTTGACCTGGAATTCACGCAAGACAGGCGATACGTTGTAGTCGCATGCGGCGTGCGTGGGGTGCGTTCCGACCGAGTGGTCGAAACCACACTCGGTAAGCGATGCTGCGCGCCTAGTTCTGTTTTTTGTGTTTTCCTTTGAACGTGGATGCGCCCTTGCCGTCAGAGCATGCTGCATATGGCGATGTGTGGTTTACCGACCATTGATAACGACAAGACCGCTGTTCTTCTCCATTGCGATTGCCGCGGGGCGCAGGTAATACGCTATTCGAAGAGTCAAACATGAAAGAGATCGTCCATATAACAGAAGCGTTCGGAGGCGGGGTTCTCTCGATGCTCACCCAGCTTTCCAATCGCGCAGCGGCCGCAGGAGTCGGCGTAACGATCCTTCATTCCATCAGGCAGGAAACCCCAGCGAACTTCGAGAAGCTGTTCCACCCCGCGGTCAGACTCAAGCACGTCAACATGTGCCGCGAAGTGCATCCGAAGAATGATTGCGTCGGCGTGCGAGATCTGGCGCGCGCGCTTCGCGAATGCGATCCGTCGGTCGTGCATCTGCATTCCTCGAAGGCGGGCGTCTTGGGCCGCATCGCTGCGCGCATCGCCGCGCCGCGAGCACGCGTGTTCTATTCGCCGCATGGACTCTCGTTCCTGCGACGCGATGTATCGCCTGCCAAGCAGTTCGCGTATCTCACGTTCGAGCGCATCGCGGCGCGCATGGGCGGGACCATCGTCGCGTGTTCGATGAGCGAGCTGCGCGAGATCGAAACGAAGGTCAGGCCGCCTGACGCGCGGGTGATCGAAAACGGCGTGAACGTAGCTGAGATTCCGCCGCGCATCGAGAAGACGAGCGGCGAGCTCGTCATCGGCATGAGTGGCCGCGCTTCGTACCAGAAGAATCACGAGGCATTCGTGAAGCTCGCGACGGACCTGCATGCGCCATCGGTCAAGTTCCTGTGGATCGGCGGCAATGTCGAAGAACTGCCGGGTCAGTCGGCGAGCGCCGTCACATGCAGCGGCTGGGTGACGCGCGAGCGCGCCCTCGAGCTGACATCGGAACTCGACATCTACGTGCAGACGTCGCGCTGGGAAGGCATGCCTATCGCGCTGATCGAAGCGCAGGTGGCGGGCATCCCGGCAGTCGTCACCGACGTGGTGGGAAACCGCGACGTGGTTCAGCACGGCGTGACAGGCTTCGTCGCGAAGAGCGACGAAGAAATGGAAGGCTACATCGCGCGTCTGCGCGACGATGCGGCGCTGCGCGAACGCATGGGCGCCGAAGCGCGCGCGTCGGCGTGCAAACGCTTCTCGATGGACGCGATCTTCCGCCAGTGGCTCTCGATGTACGAGTTCGGCTCGGACCGTCATTCGCGCGAACCGCTCGGCGCGAATGAAGTGGCATCGTATGAGACGAGCTCCGATTCACAGTTCTGACGCGTAACACATGAATACCTCCTTCGCCCCAAACAAGCTCGTCTACAACGGCCGCTTCACCAGCCAGAAGACTACCGGCGTGCAGCGCGTCGCAAGAGAACTCGTCGCCGCGCTGATGAAGCTGCCCGAAGGCTCGCATGTAACGCTGGCCGTGCCGCCGCAACCGGGCCTCGTGCCGGTGGACGGCGTGCCGACCGTCGAACTGGGATTCGGCAAGGGCGTGTTCTGGGAGCAGATCGTGCTGCCGCTTTTCGCGGGGCGCTCGCGCATCGTCAATCTCAGCAACTCGGGCTCCATCTTCCGGCCGAACCAGATCATCTACATGCACGATGCAGCGGTGTTCGACACGCCTGCGCATTTCTCGTGGAAATTCCGCATGTGGTACCGCGTGATGTTCTGGATTCTCGCGCGTACTTCGAGCTGCGTGATGACGAACTCCGAGTTCTCGCGTGACCGTCTCGCGCATCACGTCGGCGTGAATCCGCAGCGTATCGGCGTCGTGCCGCTCGCGGCGGACCATCTGGATCACATCGTGCCGGATACGTCGGTCATCGGCGACCTGAAACTCACGCCGAACCGTTACGTTCTGGCCGTGAGCAGCATGAATCCGACGAAGAACTTCAAGCGTCTCGTCGAAGCGTTCATGCGCCTGAACGATCCGTCCATCGATCTCGTCATCGTCGGCATGAAGAATGCGACGATCTTCGGCAAGGCGCAGGACTTGTCGAGCGCCCCGAACATCAAGCAGGCGGGCTACGTGAGCGATGAAAAGCTCAAGGCGCTGTACCAGCACGCAGCCTGTTTTCTTTACCCTTCGATATATGAAGGCTTCGGCATTCCGCCACTGGAAGCGATGCGTAACGGATGCCCCACGCTCGTCGGCCGCGCAGCCGCGCTGCCCGAAACGTGCGGCGATGCGTCCATTTACTGCGACCCCTTCTCGGTAGAGGACATCGCCGCGAAGCTGCGTGAGCTGCTGGACTCGCCGCAACTGAGCGAAGAGCTCCGACGCCGGGGACTCGCGCATGCAGAGCGGTATCGCTGGACCGAGAGTGCGCGAATGCTCATGCAGTTCATAAATAGACGATAAGCAGATGTCAAAGCGCGCCGACGCGCGCGACAGGGGAAACACAGTGAACGTTGGAATCTATTGCGATTCGGGCATCAACGGTGGGCACGAGGAGATGCTCAAGCGTTTCATGCTCGCGCTTATTTCGAGCGGGAACGTCGACACGCTCCACATTCTGGTGCCGCGGACGAACGCAGCCCTTTACCGTTATGTCAGCGATCTGAGCCGCCAGCACGCGAAGGTCCGCACCATCGGGCTCGCTTATACGGCGGAATCCCTTCGCGGCGACCTCTTTGCGCTGTTGCGCGCGATTCGCTCGACGGCGGCGACGCTGCGCACGCTCAACCTCACGAAGCTGCTCATTGCACAGGGCACGATTGCATCGGGCCTCGCGGGACTGCTGGGGGCGCGTTATGCGCGCGTGCCGACTCTGAGCTATCTGCCGCTCGTCGACGAAGCGCCGGAGGATGGCGGCGTTACCGACAAGATCAAGTGGCTCGTCAAACGCGTGCTGTACCGCATGCCGGACGAGTTCGTCACGCTCAACGAACATCTGCGCGGCCAGCTGCGCGCGCTCGCGCCTCAGGCGCGCACGATGATTCTCGAAAACTACGTCGACGACCGCTTCAGCCGTTCCATGCTGACGAAGCCCGCCGCGCGCGCCGCGTTGGGCCTGCCGGACGATGGCACGACGATCATCGCGCATATCGGCCGGATCAACTTCAAGCAGAAGCGTCAGGACTTCCTGATGGAAGCCATTGAGCGGCACGCGGACGCGTTCAGGCATACGGTCGTGCTGATCGTCGGCGAAGGACCGGATGCCGCGCGCCTTGCCGAGATGGTCGATGCAAGCCCGGTCTTGTCCGCATGCGTGCGCATCGTCGGGCCGAAGCACGACGTGCTGCCCTACATCGTCGCAAGCGATACGCTCGTGTTGCCGTCGGCCTTCGAAGGCGTGCCGCTCGTGATGATCGAAGCGGTGCTGGCCGAGCGGCCCATCGTCGTGTCGCGCATCTCGGGCCTCGATTCTTATTTGCCGAATGCCCTGCTGTTCCGTCCGGGCGACCACGAGGCGTTCGTCGAGCGCATTTTTGCGGCGCGGGATGTGCCGATGACGGCGCTTGCCAACAGCTTCCGCCGCCGCTTCTCACGCGAAGCGTTCGATGCGCAAGCGCAAAACGTGATGCTGCCCGCCATGCCGTGCCGCGGCGCATTCGATCCGGCATCGCCGCAACACTCGGACGTTCCCAGTTGATTACGCTTTCTCGCGAGGGATGAATGTTGAAGCGAAGGCTGTGGGTGGCAATTTCGTTGGTCGGCGCGCTGCTGTGCGGCTCCGCCGTGGTGCAGGCACGCACTGGCGCAGTGCAGTCCGCACCGTCCGATGCCGCAAACATGCAATGCGACGATCAGACGAAAGGTGTGTTCTACGGCGTGGTCGGTCATCTCGAACATCGCGGCGTCTATCGCACGACCGACTTCGCCCAGCAGATCTCGCAAGTGCGTGATCTCGGCGCCACGATCTACGCGCAGGACGTGTCGAGCGAAGACAGCGCGCACCTCGTCGCAAAGTTCGCGCGTCAGGCCGCGGAATCCTGCATCAGCGTACTCGCGCTCGTGACGCCGTTCGAACCGCAAAAGCGCGCGAACGAGCAGGAGACCTTCGAGCGCGGCTATGCGCTCGGCAAGACGGCGGGGCGCGTATTGAAGGGCCTCGTCACTTACTATCAAGTGGGCAACGAGTACGACAACTGGACCATCCTGGGCTCAGATCGCAGCGGCGAGCATCCGTCGGATTACGACAATGCGAGGTTCATGAAAGCGCGTGGCTCGATACTCGGCCTCATCAAAGGCATACGCGAAGCGAACCCGGACGCGAAAATCCTGCTCACGTCCTTCGGCTGGCTGCATTACGGCTTCACGGACATGCTCTTCGCCGGCACACAGCCGGACGGCACCAAAGGTCATCCGATTCCGAAATGGGACATCACGGCGTGGCACTGGTATTCGAACATGGGTTCGATCACGGCGGCCGGCCCGAAAAAGGTCAATGTGCTCGAACGTCTGCGCGACAGCTATGGCAAGCCCATCTGGATCACGGAATTCGGCGTGCGACCGAATCATGCGGACCCCGGCGGTTTCCTGACAGGCAAGGACGCGCTTGCCGGCTTCGTGAAAGTGGCCAAAAAGTACGACGTTCAGAACGTCACGCTTTATGAGCTATACGATGACGAGCGCTTCGGCGGCGATGGGAATTACGGCGTGATTCACGACGACGGGCAGACGCGCAAGCCGCGCTTCAACGTCGTGCGGGACTTCATCACAGCGAATCCCATGCCTTAACGGACAACGCAACGGAAAAAACGTTATGTCTGACGAATGTCTTTCGGGCGAAATCAGTAATTATCGCCCGAAACCTCGTCGATGCAAGTGCGGTACGCACCACTACGCTCTAGATTGGTTCGCTACTTAACAGACGTAAGCACTTCGAGGCTGGAAGATTAGCCTGACGCTACGTATTTTTTTTGGGCGTATGGTGTCGATTCGCACACAGGCGTGGGGCGAACACCCTGCCGTTGCAGATCGATAGAGAGCGCCTCGCCGATTCGCGCTCTCCTCGTTCGAGCGCAACTCGACGAGCCGTACCGCCTGAAGCCTTTGACTCTCCCGGCCACGCCGGATACACACACGAACGACGTAACGCGGCCAACCGCGCGGGCTTTGTGTTTCTGTTTGGCCCGGAAAACCACGCTCAACATTCGAACAGAGGATGCCGCCTTTGAACACGCTATACGTCAACTCCGGATCTTCGCGTCCTGGCAAGGACGACAATGAATTCACTGCGGGCGACATGATCAAGCTGCTGCGCGATCACATCGGCATGTTGCTGGTGTTCGTCGTGGCGGCCGCTGCGCTTGCCTCCGCCTATGCATTCCTCGCGAAACCGATCTATTCGTCCGACGTCGTCGTGCGTGTCGATCCGCCTGATCCGAATGCGCTCGGCATTGCGCCGCAAAACCAGATGCAGGCGCAGCAGCCGCAAATGTCGGCCACTCAGCTCGCGCCGGCTGAAATCTCGGTGATGAAGAGCCGCTCGGTGCTGGAGCCGGTCGTCAACCAGTTCCACTTCGACGTCAAGGTCAAGCCGCATACCATGCCGGTGCTCGGCTGGATCGCGGGCATGTTCGCCGAGCGCGGCCATCTCGCGCCCGCATGGTTCGGCATGAAATCGTACGCGTGGGGCGGCGAAGATCTGCGCATCGCGCGTCTTGACGTTCCGCCGTCGCTGGAAGACGCAAAGCTCGACTTCACGTTGCTCGACAACAATCAGTACCAGCTCGAAGACCCGGACGGCAACGTGCTGTTGCGCGGCACGATCGGTCGTCCCGCTTCGGCGCACGGCGTGTCGATGCTCGTGGACGGCGCGGTCGGTCATCCGGGCGTGCACTTCACGGTCACGCGCTACAACACGCTGGATGCCATCGACCTGCTGCTGAAGTCGATCAAGGTCGCCGAGTCCACGAAGGACACGGGCATCGTCGAAATCTCGTATAACGGCGAGGATCCCGATCAAACCGCGGAGGTCGCGAACGCGCTGGGTCAGGCGTATCTCGCCGCCGCCGTCGCCAGCCGTCAGGCCAACGATACAAAGACGCTCGAATTCATCCGCTCGGAACTGCCGCGCCTCGAGCGCGATCTGAAGGACGCCGAAGGCCGCCTGAGCGCATTCCGCGCGAAGTCGCAGTCGGTGCAGCCGATCAACGAAGCGCAGGCGTATCTGCAAGGCAGCATCACTTCCATGCAACAACTCGCGATGCTGCAACTGCAGCGCACGCAAGCGTTGCAGCGCTTCACGCCGGACAGCCCGCAGGTTCGCAATCTCGATCAACAGATCGCGCAATACGAGCAGACGAACAAGCAGATCCAGTCGCGCTTCGACAGCATGCCCGCTTCGGAACGCCAAAGCGCCGAGCTCACGCGTGATGCGCGCGTTGCGGAAACCGTCTACCTCGGCATGATGAACAAGGCCGAAGAGCTGTCGATTCGTCGCGCCAGCACGAGCGGCGGAGCGCACATCGTCGATAACGCGCTGCGTCCGCATCGTCCGGTGAAGCCGAACAAGCCGCTCGTGATCGTCGCGGGCACGGCGCTCGGCTTCTTCGTCGGCACGTTCTTCATCTTCCTGCGCCGCCACGCGATGATCGGCGTCACCGATCCGATGTTCGTCGAACGTCGCCTCTCGGTGCCGGTGCTCGGCGAGGTGCTCTTCAGCCGTCAGCAGCAGTTGCTCGATCACGAGATCTCGGTGTCGCCGGTCGGTCACGCGCTTGGGTCTTCGAGCACGCAGGCAGGCAGCGCGCCGAAGGCGTTGCCGCACGTCAAGCGCGAGCCGCATGACGACATCACCATGCCGAACCTCGCCGGCGCCGACCGCGACGCCTTCGTGCTCGCCACGCGCTATCCGCACGATCCGGCCGTCGAAGCGCTGCGCGCGGTGCGCACCGAGCTGTATCGCGACCTCGTGAACGCGCCGAACAACATCGTGATGCTGACCGGTCCGATTCCCTCGGCGGGCAAGAGCTTCGTCGCAGCCAATCTGTCGGTGCTGCTCGCGGAAATCGGCCTGCGCGTGCTGCTGATCGACGGCGATTTGCGCCGCGGCCATATCGCGTCGTTCTTCAAGCAGGCGAATCCGGGCGGTCTGTCGGAAGTGTTGAAGGGGCAAGTGGGCACGGCCGAAGCGATTCGTCAGGTCGGCGTGCCGGGGCTCTCGTTCATGTCGTGCGGCAGCTACCCGGAGAATCCGTCGGAACTGCTGATGATGCCGGGCTTCCGCGACATGCTCGCGCGCCTGAGCGATCAGTACGACCTCGTGCTCATCGATACGCCGCCCTTCCTCGCCGTCACGGACGCGGCCATCGTCGCAAGCGATGCGGGTTCGACGGTTCTGGTTCTGCGCTCGGGCATCCAGAGCGAAGAGGAAATCGAAGAGACCGTCAAGAAGGTGCAGCGCGCAGGCGGACGTCTCGTCGGCTCGGTGTTCAACGCCATCCCGAAGCGCCGCAGCAACCGCCGCACGTATGGTTACGCGGCGGCCTACACGAGCAGCTTCAAGTCGGCGAACTGATGGACGTCTCGAAGCAACGCATGACTGCTTGAGCGAAACGCCGCGTGCCCGTCACGCGGCGTTGCGTTTCAGGGCACGGCCTTCACACGTAACGGCAAGCAAACAAAAGACGCAGCCACACTCTCTACGATGAAAGACAAAGCAACGCTGGTCGACAAGTACTACCGCATCTGGGCCTTCGCGATGCCGGTGACGTCGTTCCTCGTGATCCCGTCGATTCAGGGCACGACGATCGGCTATCTCATGTGCTTCCTTTCCGTGCCGCTCGTGCTTCTCTTCGGGGGCCGTGCGCGCAAGAACTACCTGCACTTCGTGGGCGCGGCCATCCTCGTCTGGCTGCTGATGCTGTGCACGACGCAACTCGCGGACGTCATGGCTCCGTTCGATGCCGACTTCAGCAAGATCGCGCTCGTCGACGACAAGGACCCGGTCACGTTCATCATGCGCAAGAGCATGTTCACGCAGTCCATCTACGTGGCGGCGGTGGTGCTGTACGCGGCGTACGTGTACTACTACTACCGGCCGACGTGGGACCAGTGGATCTTCGCGGCGGTGACGCTCTTTGCCCTCTACGGCATCTATGAAGTGGTGTTCTACGTGCTGACGGGCTCGCCCGGCGACTTCATCTCGAACCGCGCGTTCGGAGACCAGTTCGGCCGCGGCATCGTGCGCTCGGACGGCACCGTGAACGGCAGTTCGTTCCAGACCGTGAGCGCGGGCGGCATGTCGATACAGCGTCTCAAGGCGCTGACCGGCGAACCGTCGATGTACGCCATGTCCATCTTCCCCTTCTGGATCTACTTCAACGCGACGGCCCGCGTGCGCTGGCCGGTGTGGATCATCGGGATCTCGCTCCTGATGAGTACGTCGTCGACGGTGTTGATCGGCTATGCGGTCTTCGCGCTCATTCGCATGCGCAAGCTCGGCATCAATCCGATCAAGGCGCTCATCGGCCTCTTCCTGGTGGCGTTGGTCGCATTCGCGTTGCAGGACTATATCGCCGACCTGTTTCAGCAGATGGTGATGGACAAGCTGGAAGGAAAGAACGAGTCCGGCTCCGACCGCGCGAAGCTGTTCCTGGAGTCGTTGCGCTTGTGGGCGCATGCATCGCCGCTGAACCAACTCTTCGGCATCGGCTTCGGCTATATCCGGTCCACCGACCTGTTCTCGACGCTGCTCGTCAACACGGGCGTGATCGGTCTCGTCGGCATCAGCGCGCTGATGCTCTACCCCGCGTTCAAGCTCGACTGGGACGCGCGCGGCATGGCCCTGCGCCAGTGCTGCGTGGCGACCTGGACCATGATGATGGTGTCGGTGCCCGAGTTCGCTTACCTCGCGCCGTGGACGTTCATCGCCATGGCGTACGTCCGCGTGCGGGCGCTGAAGCTCGCGAAAAGGGACACGCGCCACCTCATGCCGGGCAATGGCATGGAGCCTTCGTACATCAGCCCCGAATTTGGCGTGAGCGTAAGCCCGAACGTCGGCGCCCGGGTCGGTTCGCCGATGAACGCGGACCGCCCGCGCATCGGCAGCCGCATGAATCCACGCGGCCGTCACTCCTGATCGCCCTGACTCGCTTCGTTGCTACGCTCTACAATGGTGGTTTCGACCATCGGCGTAGAGCCGTGCAACCAGGAGCAAACAATGTCGACAGTCACGACCGATTCCGGTCTCAAGTATGAAGACGTCACCGTCGGCGAAGGCGCCGAAGCCGTCGCGGGCAAGACCGTCAGCGTGCACTACACCGGCTGGCTGACCGACGGCCAGAAGTTCGATTCCAGCAAGGACCGCAACGATCCCTTCGCCTTCGTGCTCGGCGGCGGCATGGTCATCAAGGGCTGGGACGAAGGCGTGCAGGGCATGAAGGTCGGCGGCGTGCGCCGTCTCACCATTCCGCCGCAACTCGGTTACGGCGCGCGCGGCGCGGGCGGCGTGATTCCGCCGAACGCCACGCTCGTCTTCGAAGTGGAACTGCTCGACGTTTGAGCAAGACGGCATGAGCGCGCCGGTCCCCCGCCCTACCGTTTCGCTGCGCCGCTACGAAGCGGTGCAGGCGTCCGACGAGCACGACTTCCATCAGATCGTGCTCGGTTTCGACGGCGCAATGGGCATGGCGGTGGATGGCGGCGAATCGCTCATCGACCGTCATCGCGCGTGGATCATTCCTGCCGGCGCGCGTCACGAGTACTGGGCCGAAGGCGTCAACCGCCAGCTCGTGCTCGATCTTCCCGCTTCATCGGTCGCGGTGCCTGCGCGTTTCTTCGAACGTGCGCGTACCGTCGATCTCGATTCATCGGTCACGCAGCTCGTCGCGAGCGTCGCGGGGCGCCTTCCTACCGACGATACTGCCCTGCCCGCGCGTCTCGGCTGGCAAGCGGCCACGCATCTGTGCGGCGCCTTGATGGCCGGCGCGGGCGCACCGCTCAATGCCGAATTGCGCGGCCTCGACTTCGCGCGCATCGACCGGTGGCTGCGCGCGCATCTTTGCGAGCCGCTGCGCATTGCGGATCTCGCCGCGCATTGCGGCTTCGGCATGCGGCGCTTTCACCAATTGTTCAGCGAGGCGTTCGGCGAGACGCCGCATCGCTATGTGCATCGCCTGCGTCTGGACACGGCGTTGACGCTGCTCGCCGATCCGCGCGCCTCGCTCACGCATGTCGCGCTCGAAGTCGGGTTTGCGGATCAGAGCGCGTTCACGCATGCGTTCTCGAAACGCTTCGGCATCGCGCCGGGGCAATGGCGCAGCGGCGCATTCAAGACGCCGCGCGAGCAACAGACGCAAAAAAGCCCGCTCGTCTGATCGACCGAGCGGGCTTCTCGAAGCCAATACGAAGGCTTATTCCACCGACAGTTGCAGATGCAGTTGCGAACGCGCGGGACCGCCTTCGAGCGCCTCGCCCGCGATGTCGCGGTCCGTCTGCTCTTGCGGCGCGAGGCGCGCGGTTTCGATGCGATCCAGATAGTCGGTCGTGACGTCGCCGGTGATGTAGTGACCGTCGAAGCAGGACGCCTCGAAATCCTTCAGCGCCGGATTGATGTCGCGCACCGCGTTCTTCAGATCCTCGACGTCCTGATACACCAGATAGTCCGCGCCGATCATGCGCGCCACTTCTTCGTCGCTGCGGCCATGCGCGACGAGTTCGCCACGCGTCGGCATGTCGATGCCGTACACGTTCGGGAACTTCACCGGCGGCGCGGCGGACGCGAAGATCACCTTGTTCGCGCCGGCATCGCGGGCCATCTGCACGATTTCATGCGATGTCGTGCCGCGCACGATCGAATCGTCGACGATCAGCACGTTCTTGCCCTTGAACTCGATGCCCATGGCGTTCAGCTTCTGGCGCACCGATTTCTTGCGCACCGCCTGTCCCGGCATGATGAACGTGCGGCCCACGTAGCGGTTCTTGAAGAAGCCTTCGCGATATTCGACGCCGAGCTTGGCCGCCACCTGCATCGCGGCGGGACGCGACGAATCGGGAATCGGCATCACGACGTCGATCGGCACGTCGGGCAGCACGCGCTTGATCTTCTCGGCGAGATAGTCGCCCATGCGCAGACGCGCGTTGTAGACGGGCACGCCGTCGAGGCACGAATCCGGACGCGCCAGATACACGAGCTCGAAAATGCAGGGGTTCAGCACCGGCTTTTCGGCGCATTGATGGCTGTGCAGATTGCCGTCGGCGTCGATGAAGATCGCTTCGCCCGGCTCGATGTCGCGCACGAATTCGAAGCCGATGCCTTCGATCGCCACCGATTCCGACGCCACCATCCACTCGACGCCCGTCGACGTTTCCAGCTTGCCGAGCACGAGCGGGCGAATGCCGAACGGATCGCGGAACGCCACGAGCCCGTAGCCAGCAATCAGCGAGACGATCGCGTAGGACCCTTTCACCCGCCGATGCACGCCCGCGACCGCCTTCCACAGCGCGGCTTCGTCGAGTTCAAGGCCGGAGCTCGCGAGTTGCAGTTCGTGCGCGAAGACGTTCAGCAGCACTTCGGTGTCGGACGCGGTGTTGATGTGCCGGCGGTCGATCCGGAACATCTCGTCCTTCAGCTGCATCCAGTTCGTCAGATTGCCGTTGTGGGCGAGGATGATGCCGAACGGCGCGTTGACGTAGAACGGCTGCGCTTCTTCCTCGTTCGACGCCGACCCGGCCGTCGGATAGCGCACTTGCCCGATGCCGACGTTGCCCGGCAGGCTGCGCATGTTGCGCGTGCGGAACACGTCGCGCACCATGCCGTTGGCTTTGTGCATGTGGAAGTTGTTGCCGTTCGCTGTCGCGATTCCCGCCGCATCCTGCCCGCGATGCTGCAAGAGCAGCAGGCTGTCATAGATGAGCTGATTGACGGGGCTTTGGGAAACTACACCTACGATGCCGCACATGGCATGGTCCTTCAAAGAGTCGAAACGGTAGAGAGGCGTGCCGGCGTCGCGCCGGGTCGAACGAGTCCCGCGAGCGGGCGCGTTCGGCGGCGCAAGTGGCCGTCGCGCGTTCCTCGTGTAGCCTGCCGTTCGTCTATTGTGCGGCGCTTGGCGCCGTGTCGCCTGACTGCGGTGCGACGTGCACATACGCGGCGAGCGTATCGGGGAGAAGCGGTCTCAATTCGCGCACGCCCTGCTCGGCCATGGGCCGCAGCAGCGCGTTACGCCAGAAATCCTTCTGCGGCAATTCCGTCAGACCTGCGAGCGCGACCAGAATCACCACCAATATAGCGCCTCTGACGAGGCCGAACAGCAGGCCCAGCGAGCGATCCACGCCGCGCAGGCCCGTTACTTCAGTCATGCGCGTGAGCAGCGCCGACAGCACGCTCGACAGCAGCAGCACCGCGCCGACCACCAGCAAAAACGCGACGAGCCACTGAGTCAGCGCGCCGCCCGGCCAGTATGTCGGGATGTACGGCACCACCACGCTCACGAACCGGCCCGCGATCAGAATGGCAGCGACCCAGCCGACCAGCCCGAAGGCTTCGGCGAGCAACCCGCGCCACGTGCCGCGCAAGGCGGACAGGCCGATCACGGCCATCACGGCGTAGTCGAAGCTCGTGAACATCGACATCGACGCTTAGTTCGACGCCGACCGCTTGCCGCCGGCCAGGCCCGCCTGCCGCACCTTGACGAGCGCGGCGGACGCCGACGCGCGATCCGGGAACGGTCCAGCGCGCAACAACGCGCGGGACGAGCCATCCGACTGCTGACGATGTTCGAGATATGCGGGCACGCCCGCGGCTTTCAACTTGTTGACCCAGTTCTGCGCTGCGGTGTCGTCGTCGAACGTGCCGATCTGGAGCACGAAGCGGCTGCCTGCCGGCGACGACGGCGTGTTCGCCGCGCTCGATGCCGGGCTTGCCGTCGTGTCCTTTTCCGCGGCCGGTTGTGCCTGCGGCTTCGCGGCTTCCTTGGCAACGGGTGCCGGCTTGCTTTCGGGCTTCGCTTCCGGCTTTGTCTGAGCAGTGGCCGCAGGCGCCGAAGCCGACGGTTGCGGCTGCGTCACGCCTGCGGCGACATTGGCCGTATCGGTTGCGGCGGGCGGCGTATCGTGCGCGACGCCTGCCTGCGTGTCCGCGTCGTTCGCCTCGCGGGACTGCTTCGCGGCGGGCGCGGCGCGGTTGGGGATATCGATGGAAATGTCGTCAGCGACGGGTTTCGGGCGCGAATCCAGCACCATCGGCAAGACGATGACCGCCGCCAGCACTAGCGCGATGGCCCCGACGAGCCTGCGCCGCGCGCGCTGCTTCTCGGGAAGCGTGGGGTCGAGCATCATGGCGTCGGCATCGGGACGGTCCGTGCGGCGCGTGCGGCGCTCCGTGCGCACGGTATGACGCGAGCCGCGCGGGGAATCGGAGTATGCGTCGCTCGCGGCGCGGGCGTCGTCTTTCTTGCCGAACGAGAAAAGTCCCATGTATGGCTTGGTGCGAGAAGCTTCAGACGGGCTGCCGTCTTAGTGATGCTGCGATTTACGGTAGGCCATGACGCCAGCCACCGTATAGAAACTACCGAAAACCACGATTCTATCATTTTCGGACGCGCGGCTTAACGCGTCTCGAAATGCATCCGCCGGGGTCTCGAATCGAGCAACGCTGCTGTCGGGGCCGTCGTTGACACCGGCATCGCGCAGAACGGCTTCCAGACGGTCGGCGGTGGCCGCACGCGGCGTCGGCAGCGCGGTCACGTTCCAGTGATCGATCTCGCCCGCGAGCTGCTTCACGATGCCCTCGATGTCCTTGTCGCCCATCGCGCCGAAAACCGCGTAGGTGTACGGGAAATAGCCCATGTTGCCGAGGTTTTGCGCCAGCACGGCGGCGGCGTGCGGATTGTGCGCCACGTCGAGAATGATCTGCGGCTTGCCCGGCAGCACCTGAAAGCGCCCCGGCAATTCCACGTTCGCGAGCCCAAGGCGAATATCCTGCGCGGACACCGGCAACCGGTCGCGCAGCGCCTCCAGCGCGGCGAGCGCCGCCGACGTGTTGATAAGTTGATTCGCCCCGCGCAGCGCCGGATACGCGAGCGCCGCGCGCCGCTGCGTGCGGCCGATGTAGCTCCACTGCTGGCGTTCGTTGCCCGGCTGCGCTTCGTAGCGGAAATCGCGGCCGACGAGCCACAGATCCGCGCCGACCGCGGCGGCATGGTCGATCAGCGTCTGCGGCGGCGAAGGATCGCCGCACACCGCAGGCTTGCCCGTACGGAAGATGCCCGCTTTCTCGAAGCCGATCTTCTCGCGCGTGTCGCCGAGATAGTCCGCATGATCGATATCGATGCTCGTCACCACGGCGCAGTCCGTATCGACGATATTCACCGCGTCCAGCCGCCCGCCGAGCCCGACTTCGAGGATCACCACATCCAGCCCGCGCGACGCGAACAGATGCAGGATGGCGAGCGTCGTGAATTCGAAATACGTCAGCGAGACCGGATCGGCCAGGCTGGCGCGCGCCTTCTCGACCGCTTCGAAGTGTTCCAGCAAGTCCGCGTCGGTGGCTTCCGCGCCGTCGATGCGCGCGCGCTCGTTGAAAGACAGCAAATGCGGCGACGTATGGCAGCCCACGCGATAGCCCGCGCGCAGCAGAATGCTTTCGAGGATCGCGCACGTCGAGCCCTTGCCGTTGGTGCCGCCGACGGTGATCACCGGGCAGTCGAAGCGCAGGCCGAGCGCCTCCTTGACGCGCCCGATGCGCGCAAGGCCCATGTCGATGCCGACCGGATGCGCCGCTTCCAGATGGGCGAGCCACGCGTCGAGAGTGGGAAATGTGGTCATGTTCGGTAGTCGGAAAAGCAAAAACGCCGCGCGGAACCTCGCGGTTCACGCGCGGCGCGGCGCGGGCACAAAACGGCGTCAAGCCACCGAATCGGCCGGCTGTCGCGTCATCAGCGCCATCAATTGCGCGATTTCTTCGCGCATCTTGCGGCGGTCTACGATCATGTCGATTGCGCCCTTCTGCAACAAAAACTCCGCGCGCTGGAAGCCTTCGGGCAGCTTCTCGCGCACCGTCTGCTCGATCACGCGCGGGCCGGCGAAGCCGATCAGCGCCTTCGGCTCCGCGATCACGACGTCGCCCAGGAACGCGAAGCTCGCGGACACGCCGCCCATCGTTGGGTCGGTGAGCACCGAGATGAACGGCAGTTTCGCGTCGGCCAGCTTGGTCAGCATGGCGGTGGTCTTGGCCATCTGCATCAGCGAAAGCAGGCTTTCCTGCATGCGCGCGCCGCCCGACGCCGTAAAGCAGATGAACGGCACGTTTTGCTCCAGCGCGTTGCGCGCGCCGCGAGCGAAGCGTTCGCCGACCACCGAGCCCATCGAGCCGCCCATGAACGCGAACTCGAAGCACGCGACCACGCACGGCAGCGTATGGATCGCGCCGCCCATGACGACCATCGCGTCGGTTTCGTCGGTGTCTTCCATCGCCTCTTTCAGGCGGTCCGGATACTTGCGGCTGTCCTTGAACTTGAGCGCGTCGACCGGCACGATTTCCTGGCCGATTTCATAGCGGCCTTCCGGGTCCAGCAGGCGGTCGAGCCGCTCGCGCGCGCCGATACGCATGTGGTGGCTGCACTTCGGGCAAACATGCAGATTCGCCTCGACGTCGTTGCGGTACAGCACCGCCTCGCACGACGGACACTTCACCCACAGCCCTTCCGGGATGCCCTTGCGGTTCTTGGGATCGGTTTGCTTGATCTTGGGCGGCAGCAGTTTGTCGAGCCAGCTCATCGTTGTTCCTTGACTGATCGGGGCAGCGCCGCGCACCGTCTACGACGGCGCGGCGGCGAAATGTTATTTGGCGGAATCGAGCGCCGCGCGAATTTCCGCGATGAAGTTCGTGAGCGACGCGGCGGCCGTGTCCGGCGGCGCCTCTTCGAGCAACTGCACGAGCCGGCTTCCGATGACGACCGCGTCCGCGACTTCCGCGACGGCGCGGGCCGTCTCTGCGTCGCGAATGCCGAAACCGACGCCGACCGGCAGCGGCACCTGCGACTTGATGGCCGGGATTTTACTCGCGATGCTGGAAACGTCCAGATTTGCCGCGCCCGTCACGCCCTTGAGCGACACGTAATACACGTAGCCGCTCGCGATCTTGCCGACCGCCGCCACGCGCTCATCGGTCGATGTGGGCGCGAGCAGAAAGATCGGATCGATGCCGGCCGCGCGCATCGTCGCGCCGAAATCGCTGGCTTCCTCCGGCGGATAGTCGACGACGAGCACGCCGTCCACGCCCGCCTCTTTCGCGGCCTGCGCGAACGCGTCGGCGCCCATGCGTTCCATCGGATTCGCGTAGCCCATCAGCACGACGGGCGTGTCGGCGTCGGTCTCGCGAAAGCGCGCCACATCGGCGAGCACGCGCTTGAGCGTGACGCCGCGCGCCAGCGCGCGCTCCGACGAACGCTGGATGACGGGACCATCGGCCATCGGATCGGAAAACGGCACGCCCAGTTCGATGACGTCCGCGCCGCCCCGGGCGAGCGCGTGCATGAATTCGACGGTTTGCTCGGGGTTCGGATCGCCCGCCGTGATGAACGGAATCAGCCCTTTGCGGCCTTGCGCGGCAAGCGTCGCGAAAGTGTTCTTGATACGGGACATGAGAATTCTCGTAAGCGTATTCGTTAGCGTCGATCATCGACGCGATCAGCGACGAAGCTGCGGCTCGCGCGTTATTCGGCGGTCTCGGTTTCGGTCTCGGCGGTCAGCGGCGCATCGAGCTTTGCCAGGCGGTTTTCCGCGATGGCGCAATAGTCCGCGTTGATTTCGAAGCCCGTGAAAAGTCGGCCGTGGCGCGCGCAGGCAACAGCGGTCGTGCCGCTGCCCATGAACGGATCGAGCACGCGGCCGCCCGGCGGACAACTCGCCAGCACCATGCGCTCGACGATTTCCAGCGGCTTCTGCGTCGGATGATCGACCCTCTCCGCGTGCTGCCGGTGCAGCCGCGACACGGACCAGACGTCCTTCGGGTTGTAGCCCATTTCGAGCCACTTGCTGCCCTCGAAAATCTTGCGCGAGCGCGCCTTTTTCGTCGCTGCGTCGTAGGGAATGCGCACCGGATCGAGATCGAAGTAGTAGTCCTTCGATACCGCGAAATAGCCGATGTTGTCGTGCACCGACGTGTATTTGCGCGTCGTTCCGCCCATGCTCGGCACGCGCCGGTCCCAGACGATTTCGTTGACCATCGTCATCCGGCGCTTCAGGAACACGAACAGTTCGGGCGAATACTGCCAGGTGCAGAAGATGTACATCGACCCGCTTTTCTTCAGCTTCGGTATCGCGATGTCCAGCCAGCGATACGTCCACGCGAGGAAGGCTTCGCCGGACAGCATGTCCGAGTCGTTCCCGTAGTCCTTGCCGAGCCCATAAGGCGGGTCGGCGACGATCAGATCGATCGACGCATCGGGAACGGAGGCGGCATCGGCGAGAAAATCGCGGTTCCGAATGTCGATGCCGGCGCCTTGCAGCGCGCCAGCGGACATCGGTTCGTCGATAACGGTGCGCATCTGCGGCTTAGAACTGGATGCCCGATCGCTCGGCGACCGTGTGCATGTCCTTGTCGCCGCGGCCCGACAGGTTGACGAGCAGCACCTTATCGCGCGGCAGCGTTTTCGCGAGCTTCGCGCCGTACGCCAGCGCGTGACTCGACTCCAGCGCCGGAATGATGCCCTCGATGCGGCAGCAGTCGTGGAACGCCTTGAGCGCCTCGTCGTCCGTAATGCCGACGTACTCGGCGCGGCCCGCGTCCTTCAGCCACGCGTGCTCCGGACCGACGCCCGGATAGTCGAGCCCCGCCGACACCGAATGCGTCTCGATGATCTGGCCGTTGTCGTCCTGCAAGAGATACGTGCGATTGCCATGCAGCACGCCGGGGCTTCCGCCCATGAGCGACGCCGCGTGCCGGCCGGTGTCGATACCGTCGCCCGCCGCTTCGACGCCTATCAAACGTACGGCTTCATCTTCGATATACGGATAAAAGATGCCCATCGCGTTCGATCCACCGCCCACACACGCGATCACGGCATCCGGCTGACGGCCCGTCATTTCGGGCATCTGCACGCGGCATTCGTCGCCGATCACGCGCTGGAAGTCGCGCACCATCTTCGGATAAGGATGCGGACCGGCCACGGTGCCGATGATATAGAACGTGTTTTCGACGTTCGTCACCCAGTCGCGCATGGCCTCGTTGAGCGCGTCCTTCAGCGTGCGCGAGCCCGATTCCACGGGCACGACGGTCGCGCCCAGCAGCTTCATGCGATAGACGTTGGCCGCCTGCCGCTTCACGTCCTCCGCGCCCATGTAGACCACGCACTCCATGCCGAAGCGCGCCGCGATGGTCGCGGTCGCCACGCCGTGCTGCCCCGCGCCGGTCTCGGCGATGACGCGCGGCTTGCCCATCTTGCGGGCGAGCAGCGCCTGCCCGATTACGTTGTTGACCTTGTGCGCGCCCGTGTGATTCAGGTCTTCGCGCTTCAGATAAAGCTGCGCGCCGCCGAGCATGTCGCTCCAGCGTTTCGCGTGATAGATCGGGGAAGGACGGCCGACGTAATGCTTCAGTTCGTAGTCGTATTCGGCCTGGAATGCGGGGTCCTGGCGGGCTGCGTCGTAGGCTTGGCGCAGTTCGTCGAGCGCGTGGATAAGCGTTTCGGAGACGAACACGCCGCCATATTGGCCGAAGTGGCCTCTTTCGTCAGGCAAGTTGTACATTGCGTCACTCTCTCGGTGGCGAGCCATGGTTGGCCCGCAGTCGGAATCAGCCGGCGTCCGCTTCGCGCACTGCGCGCACGAACGCGGTCATTCGGGCGGAATCTTTCACGCCCTTTGCGCCCGGCACTTCGATGCCACTGGAGACATCGACCGCGAACGGGCGCACGCGCCGGATGGCGTCACTGACGTTTTGCGCGTTCAACCCACCACTCAAAACGGCCCGATGCCCGAGATCTGTTGGAATAAGTGACCAATCGAATACCTTTCCACCGCCGCCGAAGCCTTCGACGAGTGCGTCGAGCAAAATACCGCCCGCCGCCGCATAGTTAAGCGACGATTCTACCAAATCGCTTGCGGCCGCATCAGGCCTTACACGCACCGCGCGCCACCAGGGCAAACCCGCAATCGCGGCCAGTTCGGCGCATTGTTCCGGTGTTTCGTCGCCGTGGAATTGCAGCAGCGAGAGCGGCACGTTCGACGTCACCTCGCGAACCCATTCGGGCGTCGCATTGACGAACAGACCGACCGCCGCCACGAGCGGCGGCACGTAGCGGCACAGTTCCGCCGCTTCGGACACGGTCAGCGAGCGCGGACTCGGCGGATAAAAGACGAAACCCACGGCATCCGCGCCCAGCGCGACGGCGTGCTCGACGTGCTCCACGGTCGAGAGCCCGCAGAGCTTGATTCTGGTCCGGTGCAAATCTTGATCTGTCATGGCTGGTCGGCCCAAACGGCGCTCCACGGCATGCTTGCGATATGCGGCGGCGGAACCGCGAAACGCTCGGGGTATCCGACTTCCGCGAGGTAAAGCCCGTCGGGCATGAAGGTGGGCGCGGCGGCGCGACGGTCGCGTGCTTCGAGCACGTCGGCCATCCACGACGCGGGATGTCGTCCGCGCCCGATCGCGACAAAGCAGCCCATCAAATTGCGCACCATGTGATGCAGGAACGCATTCGCCCGAAACCGAAAGTGGATGAAATCGCCCTGTTCGCGCACGTCGATGCGATAAAGATGCTTGACCGGCGTCTTCGACTGGCAATCGGCCGCGCGAAACGACGAGAAATCGTGCTCGCCGATGAGGCACGCGGCGGAATCGCGCATGGCGGCGACGTCGAGCGGCGTGTGCACCCAGCCCGCGCGTTTCGCCAACATGGGTGAACGCACCGGATTGACGTACAAAACGTAAAAATACGTGCGCTCGAAGGCGGCGAAACGGGCGTGGAAGTCGTCGGGCATCGCCTTCGCCCACTGCACCGCGACCGAACCCGGCAGAAACGCGTTCGTCCCGCGCACCCACGAAAAGTCGGTACGGTCCAGTTCGGTGTCGAAGTGCACCACTTGGCCGAGGCCGTGAACGCCCGTGTCCGTGCGTCCGGCGACGACCGTCTGAACCGGCGTCTGCGTGAATTCCGCGAGCGCGCGCTCCAGTTCATTCTGCACCGTATTGCCGTGCGGCTGCGATTGCCAGCCGCAGAACGCCGCCCCGTCGTACTGAACGCCTAACGCTATGCGCATATCAGGAGTGCGGCGCGAGCGTCGAGAGCAAGCCGGCCGCTTGCTGGCGCGTCGCCTGATCGTTCGATGCGATCACTTCCTGCAACAACGTGCGAGCGCCGGAAAGATCGCCCAATTCGATGTATTCCACTGCCAATTCGAGCTTATTGCGCGCGATGGTCGCCAGTTGCGCGGCGGTCAGCGCGGGCAGCGGCTCCGTGTGGCTGGAAGGCAAGTCGAGATTGAAGTCGAGACTCAAGGGGCCGAACTGCGTCGCCCCCAGCCCGGCGACCGACGGCGCGCCGGCCGTTCCCGCTTCGATACGCGCGGCGGCAGACGACTGAACCTCGTCGGCAACCGACGGCAGCGCGAACGCCTGCGCCTCGTGGGCCGCGTCGGTCTCGGCAATCGGCTGCGGAACGAACGGCTCCTGACCGACCGACGCGTGCGCTGGAGCGTCATGGCGCGGAGCGTGGTCGTCGGAAGGCGGAGCCAGCGTCAGTTCCATGCGAGGCGGCAGGCTCATGTCGAGCGAATCCAGCGCCTGGACAGCTTCGGTCGGAAACTTGGGCATCGGGAAGCGGTCGGCGGACACCGGTTCGTCGTCCTCGACCCCCGCAGGATGCTGCTCGACGTCGCGCGCGGCTTGCTCCTCGACGGCGCGTTGTTGCGCTGCGCGCTGCTCCGCTGCGTGCTGCTGGGCGGCAACCGCCTGCGCTTCGCGCAACTCGGCTTCGCGAGCGATGATTTCGCGCGCCGCCGCCTCGCGAGCCTGATGCGCCTGCGCTTCCTGTTCGGCGGCTTCGCGCGACGCCTGGTCGCGGCCGGCAAGCTCGCGCTCGAGTGCTTCGCGCGCTGCGGCTTCACGCGCGCGGATTTCGCGCTCCTCCGCTTCCCGGGCGGCGGCCTGCCGCGCGGCGGCTTCCCGTTCTTCGGCTTCCCACTTTTCGGCTTCGTGCGCTGCGGCTTCGCGGGCGGCGATTTCGCGCGCGTGGGCCTCGTGAGCCTCGTGCGTTTGCGCGTCGGCCGTTCCTGCGTGCGAAAGCGGCGGAACGAAGGCCGCATGCGCCGCAGCCGGCGGCGTCGGAATCAACGACTCGGCGGGCTCCGTGCGCGCTTCAGGCGTTCTGGCGGACTCGGGCGCGTCATCCGCCGACGGCGTCGCGAAAGACTGCGCCGCTTCGTAGCTTGCGAGGCTCGCGGCGACGGCGTTCAGCTCGGATTGATCGCGCTCGACGGCGTTGCCTTCCAGATCGGCTGCCGATTCAGGACGCGGCGGCGTTGCGGCGGGAACCGGCGCGGGCGGCTGCTGGCGGGCTTCGGCTTCGGCCCGAGCGCGGCGCTTGTTGCGGCGGAGCAGCAGAAACAGCAGCACGGCGATGACCGCGAGAACGAGCGCGATCACCTTCGGATCGATGCCGCCGTGGGCTTGCGGCGCGCTATCGGCTGCGGGCGCGCTCGCGACGGGCGCGACGGCAGGCGCGGCCTCGGGCGCGGCTTGCGATGCCGCCGAAGCCGTGGCCGGCGTGGCCGGCTCGCTCGCGGCCGGTTCGGCGGCGGACGCCGCCGGCTGAACCGGCGCGGTTTCGACGGCCGGCGACGACGCCTGCGCTGCGCTGGCCGCATTTGCCGACGGCGTGCTCGGCTGAAGTGCCTGCGGCGCCGACGCCGGCGCCGTTGCGTTGTCAGAGGCCGCGGCCACATCCGCGCCCGGAACGTTCAACACCGCGCCGAGCTTCAGCCGATTGATGTCGTGACCCGCGAACGCGTTCGGATTCGCGTCGAACAGCGCGCGCGCCATCTTCTCCTTCACGGCCCGCTCTTTCGAACCGGTCAGTTCGCCCGCAATATCGCTCAGGGACTGCCCCGGCTTCACGGCGTACCGCTGCGCGGGCGCATTGCCGGGTGCGGCCGCATCGGCTGTCGCGCTGCTCGCCTGCGCGAACGCCGCGCCGGAATTCGTCCAGAGCGCCGCGCACAGAACGGCGCTGGCCGCGGCAAACGCCGCACGCGATGACGGGATGAAGGACCGGCGGGGTCGTCGAATCATTGAAGCTCCAGAAGTACGGCGAAGGTTGATACGAACAGCAAGACTGATGCGCGCCCCAATCGTACGACCGGTCGATTCGCTCGCAGTCCCAAAAATGCGGCTCCATAAACAAAAAGCGCCGCGATAACGCGACGCTTCCTGGACGAGGTCCGCGCTCTCAGGCGCGTAGTTTACTTTACTTGTCCAACAGAATGCGAAGCATGCGGCGCAACGGCTCCGCGGCGCCCCACAGCAACTGGTCGCCGACGGTGAACGCCGACAGGTATTCGCCGCCCATCGCGAGCTTGCGCAGACGGCCGACCGGCACCGTCAGCGTGCCGGTGACGACTGCCGGCGACAGATCGCGCATCGACGCTTCGCGCTCGTTCGGCACGACCTTCACCCAGTCGTTCGCCGAAGCCAGAATGCCGTTGATTTCGTCGAGCGGCACGTCCTTGTTCAGCTTGATGGTCAGCGCCTGCGAGTGGCAGCGCATCGCGCCGATGCGCACGCAGAGGCCATCGACCGGAATGGAACCCGGCTGGCCCATTGCCGGCTTGCCGAGAATCTTGTTGGTTTCCGCGCCGCCCTTCCACTCTTCCTTCGACATGCCGTTGCCGAGATCCTTGTCGATCCACGGAATCAGCGAGCCGGCGAGCGGCACGCCGAAATGGTCGGTCGGCATGGCGTCGCTGTTCATCGTGGCGAGCACCTTGCGGTCGATATCCAGAATGGCCGACGACGGATTCGCGAGATCGCCCGCCACCGACGCGTTCAGCGCGCCCATTTGCGACAGCAGTTCGCGCATGTTCTGCGCGCCCGCGCCCGATGCGGCCTGATACGTCATGGCCGTCATCCAGTCGACGAGGTTTTCGCGGAAGAGGCCGCCCAGCGCCATCAGCATCAGGCTGACGGTGCAGTTGCCGCCGATGAAATCGCGCCCGCCCTTAACGAGCGAATCCTTGATGACGTCGAGGTTCACCGGATCGAGAATGATGACCGCGTCGTCGTTCATGCGCAGCGCCGAGGCCGCGTCGATCCAGTAGCCCTTCCAGCCCGCCGCGCGCAGCTTCGGATACACGTCGTTCGTGTAGTCGCCGCCCTGGCAGGTGATGATGGCGTCGCACTTCTTCAGGTCGTCGATGCTCGTCGCGTCTTTGAGCTTCGTCTCGTTTTTGGCGAACGACGGCGCGTTGCCGCCCGCATTGCTGGTGCTGAAAAACACCGGTTCGATCAGGTCGAAATCGCCTTCCTGCTGCATGCGCTGCATCAGCACGCTGCCGACCATGCCGCGCCAACCCACGAGACCTACGTTCATGACTAACCTTATTTGTTGAGGCTTCCCCGCATCCTTACCCGGCGTGGCCGCGCGGGGAAGACGCTCGGACACGAGGGACGATCAGCGAATCGTGATCGCTTTGATGGAGACTTTCGTAATGCGCGTTTTGGACGTGCCGATAGCGCCGATAGCGCCGATAGCGCCAATGCTGGCGATGCCGTCGATGCGCGTGACGAGGGCGAAGCCGGTCGCGCGAGCGTCGATGCCGCGGCCGATGCAATCCGTAGAGAATTGAGAGTTCTTCGCCATGACCAAAGAATATACACGAAACGCGGCGTTTTCGTCGGAAGTACCGTCTTTCCGGTGAAATCGCCGCGAATTGCGCGTCAACTGTACCGACTCGGGCGATCCCGAGATCAGTACTACAGCGCCGCGAGTACGGCGTCGCCCATCTCTTTCGTGCCGACGGTCCGGCCGTCCTGCGTCGCGATATCGCCCGTGCGGTAGCCCTGCTCGAGCACCTTTTTCACCGCGTTCTCGATGCGATCCGCCTGCTCCGTCTTGCCGAGCGAATAACGCAGCATCATCGCGGCCGAAAGAATGGTCGCGAGCGGATTGGCCACGCCCTTGCCCGCGATATCCGGCGCGGAACCGTGCGACGGCTCGTACAGGCCCTTGTTGTTCTTGTCGAGCGACGCCGACGGCAACATGCCGATGGAGCCGGTCAGCATCGCGGCTTCGTCGGACAGAATGTCGCCGAACATGTTGCCGGTCACGACGACGTCGAATGCCTTCGGCGCCTTGACGAGCTGCATCGCCGCGTTGTCGACATACATGTGCGACAGCTCGACGTCCGCGTATTCCTTGGCGACGTCGATCATCGTGTCGCGCCACAGTTGCGACGTTTCCAGCACGTTGGCCTTGTCGACGCTCGTCAGTTTCTTCTGGCGCTTTTGCGCGGCCTGAAACGCGACGTGCGCGATACGGCGCACTTCCGGCTCCGAATAGCGCATGGTGTCGAAACCTTCGCGCGCGCCTTCGAACGGGCCGTCCGGCGCTTGCCGCACGCCGCGCGGCTGGCCGAAGTAGATGTCGCCATTCAGTTCGCGCACGATCAGGATGTCGAGCCCCGACACGATTTCCGCCTTCAGCGACGAAGCGGCCGTCAGTTGCGGATAGCAGATTGCCGGACGGAAGTTCGCGAAGAGCTGCAAATGCTTGCGCAGGCCGAGAATCGCTTGCTCCGGGCGCAGCGCGCGCTCGAGCGAGTCGTACTTCCAGTCGCCGACCGCGCCGAAGAGAATCGCGTCGGCCTCTTTCGCGAGCGCGAGCGTCTCGTCGGGCAGCGGATGCCCCTTCGCCTCGTAACCCGCGCCGCCGACGGGCGCTTCCTCCAGCTCGAACTTTTCGCCGAGCGCGTTCAGCACCTTGACCGCTTCGGCCGTGATTTCCGGACCGATCCCGTCGCCGGGGAGCACTGCAATCTTCATGTGGCTTCCTTCTACGTGTGCGTGTTTCGTTTATCCGACGAGCCGATTGTTGAGCCACGGCTGCTTCGCGAGCCGCTCGGCTTCGAACTGCTTTATCTTGTCCGCGTGGCGCAGCGTGAGACCGATGTCGTCGAAACCGTTCAGCAGGCAATACTTGCGAAAACCGGGCACGTCGAACGCGTACTCGGTGCCGTCGCCGGTGCGCACGACTTGCGCTTCGAGATCGATGGTCAGCTTGAAGCCGACGAACGCGTACGTCTCGTTGAAGAGCTTGTCGACCTGTTGCTCCGACAGCACGACCGGCAGCAAGCCGTTCTTGAAGCAGTTGTTATAGAAAATGTCCGCGAAACTCGGCGCGATGATCGCGCGAAAGCCGTACTGTTCCAGCGCCCACGGCGCATGCTCGCGCGAACTGCCGCAGCCGAAGTTCTTGCGCGTGAGCAGAATCGACGCGCCCTGATAGCGCGGCTGGTTCAGCACGAAGTCCGGATTCAGCGGACGCTTGCTGTTGTCCTGCCCAGGCTGGCCGACGTCCAGATAGCGCCATTCGTCGAACGCGTTCGGGCCGAAACCGGTGCGCTTGATCGACTTCAGAAACTGCTTCGGGATGATCGCGTCGGTGTCGACGTTCTCGCGGTCCAGCGGCGCCACGAGGCCGCTATGCACGGTGAATTTTTCCATGATCTGTCTCTGTGTCCCGTTGGGTTACGCGAGCTTGCGCACGTCGACGAAGTGGCCTTCGATTGCCGCCGCGGCGGCCATCGCCGGGCTGACGAGGTGCGTGCGGCCGCCCGCGCCCTGACGCCCTTCGAAGTTGCGGTTCGACGTCGATGCGCAGCGTTCGCCCGGCTCCAGACGGTCCGCGTTCATCGCGAGGCACATGGAGCAGCCCGGCTCGCGCCACTCGAAACCGGCGTTGGTGAAGATCTTGTCGAGCCCTTCGCGCTCGGCCTGGGCCTTCACGAGACCGGAGCCCGGCACGACCATCGCCGTGCGGATGTTCGACGCCACGCGCTTGCCGAGCGACTTCACCACGTACGCGGCGGCGCGCAGGTCTTCGATGCGCGCGTTCGTGCACGAGCCGATGAAAATCTTGTCCGGCTTGATCGATTCGATCGGCGTATTCGGCTGCAGCGCCATGTAGTGCAGCGCGCGCTCCATGGCATCGCGCTTGACCGGGTCTTTTTCGCGCTCGGGATCGGGCACGCGACCGTCGATGGACGTCACCATTTCCGGCGACGTGCCCCACGTGACTTGCGGCACGATCTCGGCGGCATTGATTTCCACGACGCGATCGAAATGCGCGTCCGGGTCCGACTTCAGCGTGCGCCAGTACTCGACTGCCTGATTCCACTCGACGCCCTGCGGCGAATACGGACGATCCTTCAGATAGTTGATGGTCGTATCGTCGACAGCGACCATGCCCGCGCGCGCGCCCGCTTCGATCGCCATGTTGCAGACCGTCATGCGGCCTTCCATGCTGAGCGCGCGAATGGTGGAGCCGCCGAACTCGATGGCGTAGCCCGTGCCGCCCGCCGTGCCGATCTTGCCGATGACCGCGAGCGCGATGTCCTTGCCCGTGCAGCCGCGCGGCAGCGGACCTTCCACCTTGACGAGCATGTTCTTGCTCTTCTTTTGCAGGAGCGTTTGCGTGGCGAGCACGTGCTCCACTTCCGATGTGCCGATGCCGTGCGCGAGCGCGCCGAATGCGCCGTGCGTGGACGTGTGCGAGTCGCCGCAGACGATGGTCATGCCCGGCAGCGTCGCGCCCTGCTCCGGCCCGATGATATGCACGATGCCCTGACGCAGGTCGTTCATCTTGAACTGCGTGATGCCGAACTCGTCGCAATTGGCGTCGAGCGTGTCGACTTGCAGCTTCGACACCGGATCGGCGATGCCTTGCGAGCGGTCGGTGGTCGGCACGTTGTGATCGGACACGGCCAGATTCGCGCTGATGCGCCAGACGGGACGCTGATGCAGCTTCAGCCCTTCGAAGGCTTGCGGGCTCGTCACTTCATGCAGCAGATGACGGTCGATATAGAGGATCGAGGTGCCGTCCTCTTCCGTGTGGATGACGTGCGAGTTCCACAACTTGTCGTAGAGAGTCTGGGACATGGTGAGCGCTTCTCAGATGACTGCGGGGTGACGCTGCTTCGCTTCGTCGGCAGCTTGTTGGACGATTATGCCACCTCCGCGCGCCGCGTGGGTACTAGGCTAAGGCAAAAAAGCTATTGAAAACATGGGGTTATGGTGGTGGTATCAGTACCTGGATGGGTACTACCAGCCTAACGTTTTCTTGCCTTCAATGCTGGAGCACCGCACCGACTCCAAGCTCTTGGGCGACTTTGTGCAAGCGCTTATCGCGCGTCCAGATCTTCATGTCCTTCCGGCGGACCACGGCGAGCGCCTTCAACGTCCGGCTGACTGCCGCCGAGGCTCGCAAGCCGCCGCGCTGCTTCGCGTTGCACGAGCGCCTTCAGTGCCTCGTGAACAATTGCGGATTCGTCGGTCAGACCGGTGTAAGCCTGAACTCTAGCCAGTAGGTTACGATCAATCGCGATAGTCGTTCGCATATCAGTATCCCCGTTGATCCTGTCATCCACAACGCAAAAAGGCCCCGGCAGTCGCCCGCCGGGGCCTTCAATCTACCTCAACCGTGAATCGGCTTACCGCTGATCGAGCGGCTTCGCTTCACGCGGCGTATGCCCGACGAACAACTGACGCGGACGGCCGATCTTCTGCTCGGGATCCGCAATCATCTCGTTCCACTGCGCGATCCAGCCGACGGTACGCGCCATTGCGAAGATGCAGGTGAACATCGACGTCGGAATGCCGAGCGCGCGCTGCACGATACCCGAGTAGAAATCGACGTTCGGGTACAGCTTGCGCGACACGAAGTATTCGTCTTCCAGCGCGATCTTTTCCAGTTCCATCGCGAGCTTGAAGAGCGGGTCGTCGTGCAGGCCGAGCTCGTTCAGCACTTCGTGGCAGGTTTCGCGCATCAGCTTGGCGCGCGGATCGTAGTTCTTGTAGACGCGGTGGCCAAAGCCCATCAGCTTCACGCCCGAATTCTTGTCCTTCACCTGCTTGATGAATTCGGGAATGTTCTCGACCGAGCCGATCTCTTCCAGCATATTGAGCGCGGCTTCGTTCGCGCCGCCGTGCGCCGGGCCCCACAGACACGCGATACCGGCCGCGATACATGCGAACGGATTCGCGCCCGACGAACCCGCGAGACGCACGGTGGACGTCGACGCGTTCTGCTCGTGATCCGCGTGCAGAATCAGGATGCGGTCGAGCGCGCGCACCAGCACGTCGTTGACCTTGTACTCTTCGCACGGGTTCGAGAACATCATGTGCATGAAGTTCGCGCTGTACGACAGCTCGTTGCGCGGATACACGAACGGCTGGCCGATGCTGAACTTGTACGCCATCGCGACGAGCGTCGGCAGCTTCGCGATCATGCGGATCGCGGAGACTTCGCGGTGACGCGGGTCGTTGATGTTGAGCGAATCGTGATAGAACGCCGACAGCGCGCCGACTGCCGCGGTCAGCACGGCCATCGGGTGCGCGTCGCGACGGAAGCCGCGGAAGAAGAAGTGCATCTGCTCATGCACCATCGTGTGACGCGTCACCGTATCGACGAATTCCTTGTTCTGCGCCGCGTTCGGCAGTTCGCCCTTCAGCAGCAGATAGCAGGTTTCGAGGAAGTCGGCGTTCACGGCCAGTTGCTCGATCGGGTAGCCGCGATACAGCAGCTCGCCCTTGTCGCCGTCGATATACGTGATCGCGGAATTACACGCCGCCGTCGACATGAAGCCCGGGTCATACGTGAACTTGCCGGTCTGCCCGTACAACTTGCGGATGTCGATCACGTCCGGGCCCATCGTGCCCTTGTAGATCGGCATTTCGACGCTCGGCGAGTTGTCGCTGAACGATAGCGTGGCTTTAACATCTGACGGGGTCATAGCACATCCTCAATCGAAGTATGGATACAGGTTTTCGATAATTTGCACGACGGAAGCTGCGCGGCAACGCTTCAGGGTAGCCGCGAGTGCTCAGGCTGGTCGTCGCTTCGTGTTTCGGCCCGGTTGCTGCGCGTATTGTGCAAAACTCCCGGGATCTCTGCCGAAATCACACCGAACGCAGCCACTGCAGCAGGCGCATCACGTCCGGCGTGGCGAGATCGCCTTCCGGTTCGGTGCGCGCGAGCAGCAGGTCCATCAATTCGTTGTCGCTCAGCTCCAGCAGGCGGGTCAATGCGGCCACGTCGGCGTCGCTGAGGTCATGCTCATATCGGCTGAAAAAACGCTCGAAGATCAGATCGTTTTCCAGCAAGCCGCGCCGCGCGCGCCAGCGAAGACGCGCACGGCGAAGAGGGTCGGACTGATGCGAGTCGTCTTGCTTGTCGACCATGTCATCATCCTTTGTCAAACCGCCCGCCGCACCAGCATTTCCCTGATCTTGCCGATGGCCTTCGTCGGGTTGAGTCCCTTCGGGCACACGTCGACGCAGTTCATGATCGTGTGGCAGCGGAACAGGCGATACGGGTCTTCCAGATTATCGAGCCGCTCGCCGGTGGCCTGATCGCGGCTATCGGCGATGAAGCGATACGCCTGCAGCAAGCCCGCCGGACCCACGAACTTGTCCGGGTTCCACCAGAAGCTCGGGCACGACGTCGAGCAACTCGCGCACAGAATGCACTCATACAGCCCATCGAGTTCGTCGCGCTCCACCGGCGACTGCAAACGCTCCTTCTCCGGCGGCGGCGTGTCGTTGATCAGGTACGGCTTGATCGAGTGATACTGATTGAAGAACTGCGTGAAATCGCAGATCAGATCGCGCACCACCGGCAGCCCCGGCAGCGGACGCAGCACGATGCGCTGCGGCAGATCGTTCAGGTTCGTGAGACACGCGAGACCGTTCTTGCCGTTGATGTTCATCGCGTCCGAGCCGCACACGCCTTCGCGGCACGAGCGACGGAACGACAGCGTTTCATCGAGCTCCTTCAGCTTCACCAGCGCGTCGAGCAGCATGCGTTCATGCGTCAGATCTAGCTCGTAGCTCTGCATGCGCGGCGCGGCGTCCTTGTCCGGATCGTACCGGTAGACCTCAAAAATTCTCTTTGCCATTTGGATATCCTTGCCCTTGCCTTAGAAGGTACGCGCCTTCGGCGGCACCGATTCGACCGTCAGCGGCTTCATCTGCACCGGCTTGTAGTCGAGGCGATTGCCTTCGCTGAACCACAGCGTATGACGCATCCAGTTCTCGTCATCGCGATGCTCGTAGTCGCTATGCGCATGCGCGCCACGGCTTTCCTTGCGCGCCTCGGCCGAGACCATCGTCGCGCGCGCCACTTCGATCAAGTTCGCCAGTTCCAGCGCCTCGACCTTCGCGGTGTTGAACACCTTCGACTTGTCCTTCAGATGCACGTGCTTCACGCGCTCGGCCAACTCCGCGATCTTGCCGACGCCCTCTTCCAAGAGCTTCGAAGTGCGGAACACGCCCGCGTGCGATTGCATCGTCGCGCGAATGTCGTTGGCGATGTGCTGCGTGTATTCGCCCGAGGTCGACTTTTCCAGCACCGCGAGCCGTTCCATCGCGAAGTCGGCGGCATCGGTCGGCAGCGGCTTGTGCTCCTTCATCTCGGTCGCGTGCTTGATGATGTGATTGCCCGCCGCGCGGCCGAACACCACGAGGTCCAGCAGCGAGTTCGTACCCAGACGGTTCGCGCCGTGCACGGAGACGCACGAGCATTCGCCCACTGCATAGAAGCCGTTAACCGGATCGTCGTAGCCCTTCGCCGTGCCGACCACTTGCCCGTGCATGTTTGTCGGAATCCCGCCCATCTGATAGTGGATGGTGGGCACCACCGGAATCGGCTCCTTGATGCAGTCGACGTTGGCGAACTTCAGCGCGATCTCGCGAATCGACGGCAGACGCTTCATGATCGTCTCGGCGCCGATGTGCGACAGGTCCAGCAGCACATGGTCCTTGTTCGGGCCGACGCCGCGTCCTTCCTTGATCTCCTGGTCCATCGAGCGCGAAACGAAGTCGCGCGGCGCGAGGTCCTTGAGCGTCGGCGCGTAGCGTTCCATGAAGCGGTCGCCGTTCGCGTTACGCAAGATGCCGCCTTCACCGCGCACGCCTTCGGTGATCAGCACGCCGGCGCCCGCGACGCCCGTCGGGTGGAACTGCCAGAACTCCATGTCCTGCAGCGCGATGCCCGAGCGCGCGGCCATGCCGAGACCATCGCCCGTATTGATGAACGCATTGGTCGATGCCGCGAAGATGCGACCCGCGCCGCCCGTGGCGAACAGCGTCGTCTTGCCTTCGAGGATGTAGACGTCGCCCGTTTCCATTTCGAGCGCGGTCACGCCGAGCACGTCGCCGTCGGCGTCGCGGATCAGGTCCAGCGCCATCCACTCGACGAAGAAGTGCGTCTTGGCCGCGACGTTCTGCTGATACAGCGTGTGCAGCAACGCGTGACCCGTGCGGTCAGCCGCCGCGCACGCGCGTTGCACCGGCTTCTCGCCGTAGTTCGCGGTATGGCCGCCGAACGGGCGCTGATAGATGGTGCCGTCCGGATTGCGGTCGAACGGCATGCCCATGTGTTCCAGCTCGTACACGGCATTGGGCGCTTCGCGGCACATGAACTCGATCGCGTCCTGATCGCCGAGCCAGTCGGAGCCCTTGATCGTGTCGTAGAAGTGGTAGTGCCAGTTGTCCTCGCTCATGTTGCCGAGCGATGCGCCGATGCCGCCCTGTGCGGCCACCGTATGCGAGCGCGTCGGAAACACCTTGGAGAGCACCGCGACGGACAGGCCCGCGCGCGCGAGCTGCAGCGACGCGCGCATGCCCGAGCCGCCCGCGCCCACGATCACCACGTCGAAGCGCCGACGCGGCAAGGAAGTCTTGATTGCAGCCATGTTCTTTAAACTCTCCAGAGAATCTGTGCAGCGTAGCCGGCGCATCCGAGCAGCCACAGGACGGTGAGCACCAGCAGGCCCAGGCGCAATCCGACGGGCTTCACGTAATCCATCCAGATGTCGCGCATGCCGACCCACGCGTGATAGAAGAGCGAGAGCAAGGCGACGAAGGTGGCGAGCTTCATCCACTGCATCGCGAAGATGCCGGCCCAGCCTTCGTAGGAGAAGTTATGCGCGCCGAAAAAGAGCACGAGCAGCAAGAGCGTGTACACCGCCACGGCGACGGCGGTCACGCGTTGCGCGAGCCATTCGCCTGTGCCGTAATGCGCGCCCACGACGAGGCGCTTCGGGCCGACCCGGTTTTGCGTTCCCATGTTAGAAGGCTCCGAAAAGTTTCAGCGCGACGGCAAGCGTCAGCACGAGCGACACGACCAGCACCGCGATGGCGGTCTGCCGTCCGCCTTCCTTGTTGACGGCCACGTGCATGTCGAGCACGAGAAAGCGGATACCCGCGCAGAAGTGATGCAGATACGCCCACGACAGCACGAGCGTGATGATCTTGACGATGGGGTGCGCGAGAAAGCCCTTGAATGCGTCGAAGCTGATCTCGGACGTGAGGCTCTGGTCGAGCAGATACAAGAGAAAGGGCAGCGCGATGAAGAGCAACAGACCGCTGATGCGATGCAGAATGGACACCTTGCCCGCCCACGGCAAGCGATACTTCGCGATCTGTCCAAGCCCGATGTTCCGGTACTCGGGCCTTGGTTTTTTTACGGCTTCAGCCATGCTAGACCCCAACTTGTTATTACACTAACCCGCGATTTTAGCGCCTTTTCATTCCGCACCGCAGCGAAAAGCGGCCGAAGAGACTGTTGCCGCCCACGCGAAAATAGCGCCCTCGAATGCCCTTGCCGGGCGGCTTTCAACCAGGCGGACCGCTCGACCCAAGCCCGCGCGCTCAACTCAGGTCGTTCTGATAGTAATAGCCGCTCGTCACGTACCAGCCGCGCCGCACTTCCACCGGACGATCGCCGTAGGTGTACGAAATACGTTCGACCGACAACAGCGGATAGCCCGGCTGCACCCCCAGCAATTGCGCGACCGGCTCTTCCGCCGCGACCGCCCGAATCTTCTCCGACGCGCGAATCATGCGCGTGCCGAACTCGGTTTCGAACATCGCGTAGAGCGGGCCTTTGTAGTCGGCGAGGCGCTCCGCCGTCAGCCCGCGGAATACGGCGCCCGGCAACCAGATCTCGTCGAAGACCGTGGTGACGCCATCGAATTGCAACAGACGCTTGATAAGAACGACGGGATCGGCGGGCTTGAGATCGAGCTGGCGCGCAATTTCGGCGGGCGCGCGCAGGCGTCGGCATTCGAGCAGGCGGCTGACATGGGGATGAATGTCGCCATCGTCGGGCAGAAGGCGCAGGAAGCGGAATTGCACGCGATCTTCGCTGTGCGTCGCAACGAACGTGCCTTTGCCCTGACGGCGCACGAGCAGGTTGTCGGCGGCCAGTTCGTCGATGGCCTTGCGCACGGTGCCCTGGCTCACCTTGTAGCGGGCCGCGAGCTCGACCTCGCTCGGGATGATCTCGCCCGGCTTCCATTCGCCGGATTCGAGGCCCTGCGTGATGAGCGCCTTGATTTGCTGATACAGCGGGCTAAACGTCGGCGACGGCGCGCCCGCGGGCTCGCCCGCCTGTGCGCTGCCGTTCTGTGGGGGCGTGCCCGCCGAGTTTGGCGCGTTCGAATTCATGCCGCGCATTTCAACACAAAGCCCTGTCGCACGTCCACATTTTCGCGCGAGGTTCGATGTCTTATATAAGACATAAGATAGTGTTGACTTTGCCTGCGGGCAATCCTACACTCCTTGTCGAGCAAGGGTTTGCGGGTCGTCGCAGGGTTTTCGGAAACGTTCGTTCGGCGCGGTTTTTCCAGCGGTTATCGCCGGAATCGCCAGTGTCGGGCGCGCGCCGGTCCACGCCACCAACCGCCAGGCACGCCCTTTCGCTTCGCCTTACGCCGATCGGCCACACGATTCGCGCGCCGCTGCCTGTCTACCGCCTCGCAACGTCCAGCGCCGTCTCGAATGGGCGCTTGCCGTCAGACTCTAGCGAAAATGCGCCTCCTCGCGCAGTCCCGCACTTTCCGCTCATAGAAGGATTCATGGCATGACGGTCATGCCGCCACGCAACCATGCGGGAAAGCGCAGTCATACGGCGCGCGGCCCGCGTGGCGGAAGGCTCTCAGCAATCCGCGGGCGGCATGTCCGGCATGACATCATCAACGCTTTGCGTAACGCGCATAAAATGGCGTTTTTCCCTAGCGTTCCACGCACCGTCCAGGAGAGTTTCAATGGCTAAGTCCGCAAAGCGCGTTGCCGTCACCGGCGCCGCAGGTCAAATCGGCTACTCGCTGCTGTTTCGCATCGCCAACGGCGATCTGCTCGGCAAAGACCAGCCCGTGATTCTTCAGCTGCTCGATCTGCCGCAAGCGCAAGCCGCCGTGAAGGGCGTCGTGATGGAACTGGAAGACTGCGCGTTCCCGCTGCTCGCGGGCGTGGTCGTCACGGACGATCCCAAGGTCGCGTTCAAGGACGCCGACATCGCGCTGCTCGTCGGCGCGCGTCCGCGTTCGAAGGGCATGGAGCGCAAGGACCTGCTCTCGGCCAACGCCGAGATCTTCACGGTTCAGGGCAAGGCGCTGAACGAAGTCGCGAGCCGCGACGTGAAGGTGCTGGTCGTCGGCAACCCGGCGAACACGAACGCCTACATCGCCATGAAGTCGGCGCCGGACCTGCCGAAGAAGAACTTCACCGCCATGCTGCGTCTGGACCACAACCGCGCGCTGTCGCAACTGGCGGCCAAGTCGGGCAAGCCGGTCGCCTCCATCGAAAAGCTGGCTGTGTGGGGCAACCACTCGCCGACCATGTACCCGGACTTCCGCTTCGCGACTGCCGAAGGCGAGTCGCTGACCAAGCTGATCAACGACGACGAATGGAACCGCAACACGTTCATCCCGACCGTCGGCAAGCGCGGCGCGGCGATCATCGAGGCGCGCGGCCTGTCGTCGGCGGCATCGGCGGCTAACGCGGCCATCGACCACGTGCGCGACTGGGTGCTGGGCACCAACGGCAAGTGGGTCACCATGGGCATTCCGTCGGACGGCTCGTACGGCATTCCGGAAGACATCATCTACGGCGTGCCCGTCACCTGCGAAAACGGCGAGTACAAGCGCGTGGAAGGCCTGGAAATCGACGCGTTCTCGCGCGAGAAGATGGACAACACGCTGAACGAACTGCTCGAAGAGCGCGACGGCGTCGCGCATCTGCTGGGCAAGTAAGCACGGCGGCACGGGGAAGCGCACGCGCTTCCCTTCAGCGCGGACTTCGCGGTTCGCGCCTGATCCGGCCGCGCTTGCGTACCTCGCGTACCGCTGCGAGCGCGGCCGAATCAGACATACGAGCAGCATCGAATACACTTTTTTCGGACCCGACGCCGACAATGCCCGCTCTTACTCCCGCCGACGTGCTGTTTGACGGCGAGCCGCAACCGGCAGCTCTGCCGCCCTGCGATCACTACGCGGGCAGCGAGAAGCTGATCAGGAAGTCGCTCGCGTTGCAGGCGCAGCTCGGCCCGGTGTTCGACATCACGCTCGATTGCGAGGACGGCGCGCAGGTCGGTCACGAGGCCGAACATGCGGAGATGGTGGCGTCGTTCGTCGGCGGCGAGGATGACCGCTTCGGGCGCGTCGGCGTGCGCATTCACGACTTTCAGCATCGCGCGTGGCGCGACGACGTGCGCATCATCCTGCGTCAGGCGAAGCAAGCGCCGGCCTATGTGATGCTGCCGAAGATCCGCAGCGTCTCGGATGCCGCGGAGATGGTCGCGTTCATCGAGGCCACGCGGCGCGAGTTGGATATCGCGAAGGCTATCGCCTCTCATGTGCTGGTCGAAACGCATGGCGCGCTCGCGGATGTCTTCCGGCTGGCCGCGCTGCCCGGCGTCGAGTCGCTGAGCTTCGGGTTGATGGACTTCGTGTCCGCGCACAACGGCGCGATTCCGGATTCCGCGATGCGCTCGCCCGCTCAGTTCGATCATCCGCTCGTGCGACGCGCGAAGCTCGAAATTGCGGCCGCATGTCACGCGCATGGCAAGGTGCCGTCGCATAACGTGTCGACGGAAGTGCGGGACATGACGGTCGTCGCGAACGATGCCGCGCGCGCGCGCAACGAGTTCGGCTACACGCGCATGTGGAGCATTCATCCGGAACAGATTCGCCCGATTGTCGAGGCTTTCTCGCCGCGCGCCGACGAAATCACGCTCGCCGCTGACATTCTGCTCGCGGCGCAGCACGCGCAATGGGGGCCGACGCGTCACGGCGACACGCTGCACGACCGCGCGAGTTATCGCTATTACTGGTCGGTGCTGCGCCGGGCGAAGTCGACCGGACACGCGCTGCCCGACGAATGCGCGCGGCTCTTCGGCGCCAACTAGATGCAAGCTGACACGAGCCTTTGGTCACGCGGCGCGAGCGCAAGCCCGGCGCGCGTTTCAAGCGAAAGAGACGACGCCGCGAGACGGGCGTTCACAGGAGACTTGAAGCAATGAGCGACACCGTATCGAGCGACGCACCCGCAGCCGGTGGTTTCAAGCCGAAGAAATCCGTCGCGCTGTCGGGCGTGACAGCGGGCAATACCGCGCTGTGCACGGTCGGCAAGACCGGCAACGATCTGCACTATCGCGGCTACGACATTCTGGATGTGGCGACCACGTCCGAGTTCGAAGAGATCGCGTATCTGCTCGTGCACGGCAAGCTGCCGAACGTCGCGGAACTGAAGGCGTACAAGACGAAGCTGAAGGCGCTGCGTGGCCTTCCCGCGAACCTGAAGGCCGCGCTCGAATGGATTCCCGCGTCCGCGCATCCGATGGACGTGATGCGCACCGGCGTCTCCGTACTCGGCACGATACTGCCGGAGAAAGAGGATCACAACATCGCGGGCGCGAGAGATATCGCCGACAAGCTGATGGCCTCGCTCGGCTCGATGCTGCTCTACTGGTATCACTACTCGCACAACGGCAAGCGCATCGAAGTCGAAACCGATGACGACTCCATCGGCGGGCACTTTCTGCATCTGCTGCATGGCGTGGAGCCGTCGCAGTCGTCGGTGCAGGCGATGCACGTATCGCTCAATCTGTATGCCGAACACGAGTTCAACGCTTCGACGTTCACGAGTCGCGTGATCGCAGGCACGGGCTCGGACATGTATTCGGCGATTACCGGCGCAATTGGCGCGCTGCGCGGCCCGAAGCACGGCGGCGCGAACGAAGTCGCATTCGAAATCCAATCGCGCTACGAAACGCCCGACGAAGCGGAAGCCGACATCAAGCGTCGCGTCGAGAACAAGGAGGTCGTGATCGGCTTCGGGCATCCGGTTTATACGATCTCCGATCCGCGCAACAAGGTCATCAAGGAAGTGGCGAGGTCGCTGTCGAAAGAAGCGGGCAACACTAAGCTCTTCGATATCGCGGAACGCCTCGAAACCGTCATGTGGGACGCCAAGAAGATGTTCCCGAATCTCGACTGGTTCAGCGCCGTGTCGTATCACATGATGGGCGTGCCCACTGCGATGTTCACGCCGCTCTTCGTCATCTCGCGTACGTCGGGATGGAGCGCGCACATCATCGAGCAGCGTATCGACAACAAGATCATCCGGCCGAGCGCGAATTACACCGGGCCCGAGAATTTGAAGTTCGTGCCGATAAATAAGCGAAAATAGCGGGCTGCGCGATCGGAATTCGCGTTCTGGCGATTCCCATCCGCGCAGCAACCGCCACTCAACCCAAATGTTTCTGAAAGGTTTCACCGATGAATAAACTTCTGATCGCTGCAATCGTCGGCACGCTCGCCACGTCGAGCGTGTTCGTGAGTGCCGACGCCTTCGCCGCGACAACCGAATCGAGCGCGGCCAAGGCCAAGCGCCCCGCTCCGGCACGCCGACTGATCAAGCGCAAGCCCAAGGCCGAAGCGGCTGCGGCAGCGAAGACGGACCCGATCCCCGACGGCGCAGTGAAGTGGTCCTGCAAGGACGGCATGGCTTTCTACCTGAAAGGCGACATGAAGCGTGACACGATCGTCACGGTGAACTGGGCCAAGAAGGACTACAAGCTGCCGCGTCAGGACACGACGACCGGCGCAGACCGCTTCCACGACGCCGCAACCGGCATGGACCTCGTCGTCATCCCGACGAAGGCGATGCTGTTTTCGGACAAGGACTCGTCGCGTCTTGCCGACGAGTGCGTGACGGCCGAGATGGCTGCCGGCGCCACGGCGCCCACGCAGGCGGAAGCGTTGAAGCAGAACCCGCTGATGCTCAAGCCGGCGGAATAAGCAACATCAGTATTCAATACAGGAATCCTCGATGTCCGCACCGATCTCCAATGTCCGGCCCGAACCGGACAAGGTACTCGTCGACATAGTCGACTACGTTCTCGATTACGACGTCGACAGCGCCCTTGCGCTGGAAACCGCGCGCAACTGCCTGATCGACACGCTCGGTTGCGGACTCGAAGCCCTCTCGTACCCCGCCTGCACCAAGCTGATGGGACCGATCGTGCCCGGCACGATCGTCCCCAACGGCGCGAAGGTGCCGGGCACCCAATTCCAGCTCGACCCGGTTCAGGCCGCGTTCAACATCGGCGCGATGATCCGCTGGCTCGATTTCAACGACACGTGGCTCGCCGCCGAATGGGGCCATCCGTCGGACAACCTCGGCGGCATTCTCGCCACCGCGGACTGGCTCTCGCGCAACGCCGTCGCGACCGGCAAGAAGCCGCTCGCGATGAAAGACGTCCTGATCGCGATGGTCAAGGCGCACGAGATTCAAGGCTGCATCGCGCTCGAAAACTCGTTCAACAAGGTCGGGCTCGATCACGTGCTGCTCGTCAAGGTCGCATCGACGGCGGTGGTCGGGCAGATGATCGGCCTGTCGCGCGAAGAACTGATCAACGCGGTATCGCTCGCCTTCGTGGACGGCCATGCGCTCCGCACGTACCGCCATGCGCCGAACACCGGCTCGCGCAAGTCGTGGGCGGCGGGCGACGCGACTTCGCGCGCCGTGCGTCTCGCGTTGATCGCGAAGACCGGCGAAATGGGCTATCCGTCCGTGCTGACCGCCAAGACCTGGGGCTTCTACGATGTCCTCTTCAAGGGCAACGAGTTCAAGTTCCAGCGTCCGTATGGCTCGTATGTGATGGAAAACGTGCTCTTCAAGATTTCGTTTCCGGCCGAGTTCCATGCGCAAACGGCGGTCGAAGCGGCCATGACGCTGCACGACAAGCTCAAGGATGCGGGCAAGGGCGTCGAAGACATCGCGAAGATCACCATTCGCACGCACGAAGCGGCCATTCGCATCATCGACAAGAAAGGTCCGCTCGATAATCCGGCTGACCGCGATCACTGCATTCAGTACATGATCGCCGTGCCGCTGATTTTCGGCCGGCTGACCGCCGCCGATTACGAAGATGTCGTGGCGAAAGACCCGCGCATCGACACCTTGCGCGCGAAGATGGAATGCGTGGAAGACCCGCAATTCACGAAGGATTATTTCGATCCGGACAAGCGTTCGATCGCGAATGCGCTGACTGTCGAGTTCAACGACGGCACGAAGCTCGATGAAATCGCGGTCGAGTATCCGATCGGACACAAGCGCCGCCGCGCGGACGGTATTCCGCTGCTCGTCGAGAAGTTCAAGACGAACCTCGCGCGGCGCTTTCCCACCAGGCAACAGCAGGCGATCCTCGCGGTATCGCTGGACCAGGCAAAGCTGGAAGCAATGCCGGTCAATGAATACGTCGATCTGTACGTGATTTAGTCGATCGACTCGGTCATACAGAAACGTTGCATCGAAGCTATTTCCTCGTTTAGCCCTAGGAAAATAACCATGGCCCACAATCTCCACAATACGCTCAAGGAATTCGACAGCGGCTCCGGCAAAGGCAAGTACTACTCGCTGCCGCAACTCGGAAAAGCACTGAACGTCGACATTCAGCGCCTGCCGGTTTCGATTCGTCTCGTGCTCGAATCCGTGCTGCGCAACTACGACGAAAAGAAGATCAGCGAGGAGCACATCAAGCAGCTCGCGAACTGGAAGCCGAACGCGGCCCGCGTCGATGAAATTCCGTTCGTCGTCGCGCGCGTGGTGCTGCAGGACTTCACCGGCGTGCCGCTGCTCGCCGACATCGCCGCGATGCGCGGCGTGGCGAAGCGCACCGGCAAGGACCCGAAGGCGATCGAGCCGCTGGTTCCGGTGGATCTCGTCGTCGATCACTCGGTGCAGATCGATCACTTCCGTGAGCCGAACGCGCTCGACCTGAACATGAAGCTGGAATTCCAGCGCAACAACGAGCGCTACCAGTTCATGAAGTGGGGCATGCAGGCGTTCGACACGTTCAAGGTCGTGCCGCCGGGCGTCGGCATCGTGCACCAGGTGAACCTCGAATACCTCGCGCGCGGCGTCCACAAGAAGGACGGCGTCTATTACCCGGACACGCTCGTCGGCACCGACAGCCATACGACGATGATCAACGGCATCGGCGTCGTGGGCTGGGGCGTGGGCGGCATCGAAGCGGAAGCGGGCATGCTCGGCCAGCCGGTGTACTTCCTGACGCCGGACGTGGTCGGCGTCGAGCTGAAGGGCAAGCTGCGCGAAGGCTGCACGGCCACCGACCTCGTGCTGACCATCACTGAAATGCTGCGCAAGGAGAAGGTCGTCGGCAAGTTCGTCGAGTTCTTCGGCGAAGGCACGGCGTCGATCGCGGTGCCGGACCGCGCGACCATCGGCAACATGGCGCCGGAATACGGCGCGACCATGGGCTTCTTCCCGGTCGATGAAAAGACCATCGACTACTTCCGAGGCACGGGCCGCACCGACGAAGAGATCTCGGCATTCGAGAACTACTTTAAGGCGCAGAACCTCTGGGGCGTGCCGAAGGCCGGCGACATCGAATACACGAAGACGCTGACGCTCGATCTGTCGACCGTCGCGCCGTCGCTCGCAGGTCCGAAGCGTCCGCAAGACCGCATCGAGATCGGCAACGTGAAGAGCACGTTCACCGACCTGTTCTCGAAGCCGGTCGGCGAAAACGGCTTCGCGAAGAAGCCGGAAGACCTGCAAGCCACCTACAAGACGGCAGACGGCATCGAAGTGAAGAACGGCGACGTGCTGATCGCGGCCATCACCTCGTGCACGAACACGTCGAACCCGAGCGTGCTGCTCGCCGCCGGCCTGCTCGCGAAGAAGGCCGTCGAAGCCGGCCTGACTGTTGCGCCGCACATCAAGACGTCGCTTGCGCCGGGATCGCGCATCGTCACCGACTATCTGACGAAGACGAACCTGCTGCCGTATCTCGACCAGCTAGGCTTCACGCTGGCCGCTTACGGCTGCACGACGTGTATCGGCAACGCGGGCGACCTGACGCCGGAACTGAACGACGCGATCGTGAAGAACGATATCGTCGCCGCGGCCGTGCTGTCGGGCAACCGCAACTTCGAGGCGCGCATTCACCCGAACATCCGCGCGAACTTCCTGGCATCGCCGCCGCTGGTCGTCGCGTACGCGATCGCCGGCAACATCACGCGCGACCTGATGACCGAGCCGGTCGGCCAAGGCAAGGATGGCCGCGACGTGTTCCTGGGCGATATCTGGCCGACGAGCGAAGAAGTGCACGCGCTGCTCAAGTTCGCGCTGGACGCGGATACATTCCGCCAGAACTACTCGCAGCTCACGAAGGAAGGCGATCTGTGGAGCAAGATTGCGGGCGAAACCGGTCAGGTCTATGACTGGCCGAAGTCGACGTACATCGCGGAGCCGCCCTTCTTCGGCAATGACTTCTCGATGAAGCCGGCCGATTCGATTCCGGCGGTGACGAAGGCACGCGCGCTCGGCATCTTCGGTGATTCGGTGACGACCGACCACATCAGCCCGGCGGGTTCGATCAAGGAAACGTCGCCGGCGGGCGTGTGGCTGAAGGCGAACGGCGTGCAGAAGGCCGACTTCAACAGCTACGGCTCGCGCCGCGGCAACCACGACGTGATGATGCGCGGCACGTTCGCGAACGTGCGGATCAAGAACCTGATGATCCCGCCGAAGGCGGACGGCACGCGCGTGGAAGGCGGCCTGACGATTCACCAGCCGAGCGGCGAACAGCTGTCCATCTACGACGCCGCGATGAAGTACATCGACGAAGGCACGCCGACCATCGTCTTCGCGGGCGAGGAGTACGGCACGGGTTCGTCGCGCGACTGGGCGGCGAAGGGCACGCAACTGCTCGGCGTGAAGGCCGTGGTGGCGCGCAGCTTCGAGCGGATCCATCGTTCGAACCTTGTCGGCATGGGCGTGTTGCCGCTGCAGTTCAAGGGCTCGGACAGCGTGCAGTCGCTCAACATCACGGGCGAAGAGACGTACGACATCGAAGGTCTCGGCGACGATTTCAAGCCGCAGCAGGAAGTGACGCTGGTGATTCACCGCAAGGACGGCAAGGAAGATCGCGTGGCGGTGCTGCTGCGTATCGATACGCCGATCGAAGTGGACTACTACAAGCACGGCGGCATTCTGCCGTTCGTGCTGCGGTCGCTGCTCGCGGCTTAAGCGCAAGTGTTTTGCAGGTGACCGCGCCCGAAAGGGCGCGGGAACATTGAACCCGGCCTTGGCCGGGTTTTTTTTCGGGTGTGTGGCATCCGTGCGCCCAACCCCCCCCTTACATCGGCGGCACAACCCCGTCCTTCTCCACCACGATCCGCTGCGCCGCATAATCCCCACCGGCCGGGCTCGCCACGACGAACACCTTCTTCCCCGGCTTCAGATCATCATGCGTAGCAGGCGCGAACGTCACCACCGGCACGTTCTCCGGCACCGTGATCGAACTGGAACCGCCCTTGTACGACAGTTTCAGATCGCGCCCGCTCGTGCCCTGCACCACCTGATCGACGTTCGCGTTCGTCATCGAGCTTTGCGGGCCCAGGTCCCAAGCGTAATGCCCCTCGCCCGTGCCGCGCGCCGCTTCCGGGAACACCAGCACTTCGGTCGCCGTCAGCTTGCCGTCGGTGCCCGTGGTCGCGGCCGTGCCGACGAATTCGCCCGGCTTGATGTCCTGCAGCTTGATGTTCCTGAGCGCCGTCACGGGCGTCTCGGCCTTGATCGTCACCTTCACCGTATCGCCGCTACGACGATGCACCGTAAGCGTATCGCCCGACAGCGCGACGATATCGCCGCGAATACGCGTGGGCTTGGCGGCAGGCGTCTGCGCAAACGCGCCAGCCGTGAATGCGAGCGCCGCGATGCTGACGCCGAGTTTCATGCGAATCGACATGCAATCTCCTTGTGGTTGAACAAAAGACAAGCGTTGAATCAACGTCGGATCAGGAACCGCCGAACCAGTTGTAGCCCTGGTTCTCCCAATAGCCGCCGGGGTATTCGTTCGTGACGGTTATCGCGACGATATGCTTCGGGTTCTTGTAGCCGAGCTTGGTCGGCATGCGCAGCTTCATCGGGAAGCCGTACTTCGGCGGCAAGACTTGACCGTCGTACGTTAGCGTGAGCAGCGTCTGCGCGTGCAGCGCGGTCGGCATATCGATGCTCGTCGAGTAGTTGTCCGCGCAATGGAACGCGACATACTTAGCGCTCGTATCCGCGCCTGCGCGCGCCAGAAAATGCGCGAAGCGCACGCCGCCCCATTTGCCGATCGCGCTCCAGCCTTCTATGCAGATATGCCGCGTGATCTGGCTTTCCTGCGGCATCGCGTAAAGCTCTTCGAGCGTCCACACACGCTTGCCTTTCACAAGACCGCCGACTGCGAGCTTGTACGCCGACGGATCCACTTCCGGCACTTGGTCGATGTCATAGAACGCGTTGAACGGAAACGGCCGCGTGATCATCGACTCGGGATAGGTCGGCGCGAGCTTGCTCGGATCAAAGAGCAGCGCCTGCGCGTCGTCGTTCAGCGACGAAATCTTGCGCAGCATCGCGTTCACGGATTTGTCGTCGGTGATATTGCAGCCGGACAGCATGACGAGGCCGCCCAGCGAAAGAATGCGCTTGCCGAACAGGCGCCGCGCGGGCGCTTTCAGTTCCTTCGCTGCGGTTTTGATGATGGACTCGGCGTCGAGTGTGTTCTTGCTGATGCGCATGGCGTCAACGTCCTTTGATCATCAATACGAGCGAGCGCGGCACGAGCGCGACCATCGCCACATGCAGCACGACGAACGCAACGAGAAAGCTCATGCCGAAGAAATGCACGACGCGGGCGTTGTCATAGCCGCCCAAGAGCGTGCGCAGCCACGGAAACTGCACGGACTTCCACACGACCAGCCCCGACAGAATGATGACGACGATATCCACGATCACCGCGAGATACGCGAACTTCTGCACCGCGTTGTAGTGCGTGAGATCGTCGTGGCCGAGCTTGCCGCGCAGCGCCGCGAACGCATCGCTGAACACGCTCTTGATGCTCAGCGGAAACATGCGACGGCGCAGGCGGCCGGTCGCCACGTTCATCGCCAGATAGACGATGAAGTTCGCGACCAGCAGCCACATCGCCGCGAAATGCCATTGAAGCGCGCCGCCGAGCCAGCCGCCGAGCGTGATGGCGGGCGAGAACGTGAGCGCCTTGAAGATCGGCGACGCGTTATAGATTTGCCAGCCGCTTGTCACCATCACGAGAATGGCGAACGCATTCACCCAATGCGTGATGCGCAACCAGAGCGGCTGGACCGTCCGAAGTGTTCGTTCTTGCACGTATTGCCTCGCGGTTTGATGATCGAGCACGGAACGCATGCTAACGGCCCCGCGCTGATCGATCGATGACGTCTCCATGACGTTTTTGTCATTTGCGGCGGGACGCGGCCGACGCTCGTTAGAATCACGTCAACCTGATAACGAAGCGCGCGCGCATGACCATCCTCGTGATCGAAGACGACCGCAAGACCGGCGATTACCTGAAAAAAGGGCTTATCGAGTCCGGCTATCAGGTGGACCTCGTGCGCAACGGCACGGACGGCCTGCATCAGGCGCTTGCGAACCCGTACGAACTGATCGTGCTGGACGTCATGCTGCCCGGCATCGACGGATGGCAGGTCATGGCCGCGTTACGCGCGAAACGTGACTTGCCTGTCATTTTTCTCACGGCGCGCGATCACGTCACGGACCGCATTCACGGACTCGAACTGGGCGCGGACGATTACCTCGTCAAGCCGTTCTCGTTCACCGAGCTTGTCTTGCGCATTCGCACGCTGCTGCGTCGCGGCGTGATGCGCGAATCCGATACGTTCCAGATCGCCGATCTACATGTGGATGTCTTGCGCCGCAAGGTCACGCGCAAGGGCATCGACATCGTGTTGACCAACAAGGAATTCGCGCTGCTGCATCTCTTCTGCAAGCATCCCGGCGAAGCGTTGTCGCGCACGCTCATCGCATCCGAAGTGTGGGACATGAACTTCGACAGCGACACCAATGTGGTCGATGTCGCCGTCAAACGCCTGCGCGCGAAGATCGACAACGCATTCGAGCCGAAGCTCATTCACACGGTGCGCAGCATCGGCTATTCGTTCGGAGAGGATGCTTGAACTGGCGCTTGATTCCGCGCTCGCGCTCGCTTGCGCTGCGCATCGCGTTGTCGTTCGCGGCCATCGTGTGGATCGTGGTCGGCATGGTCGGCGTGGCGCTGTATCAGGCGACGAACTCGGCGCTGTCCACGCGCGCCGATTATCAGTTGATCGGGCGCGTGGAGCACTTTCGCTCGCTGCTGCACGATCTTTATACGATCAACGAGATCGAAGCGCGCCCGCGTCTCTTCGAAACCATGCTCGGCGACCGGCAGGACGTGATCCTCTTCCGGCGCGCGGGATCGGCGGCGTTCATCAACGTCAATCCCGACCATATGCCGCTGCCGCCGCTGCATATCGTGCCGGTGAACCGCGCGATCGGGCTCGACGATCTGTACGAAGGCGCCCGCGCCGACGGCGTGCGCATGCGCTGGATCGGCGCGCAGGCACGCATCGGCGAGAGCGGCGAAGTGGTCGAGATCATCGCGGCGCACGTGATGACGCAGGAAGCGCGCGTGCTGTCCACGTATCTCGTTCGCGTGTGGGTCAACATGATCGGCGCGGCGCTCATCGCGATGTTGCTCGCGTATTGGGCCACGAGCCGCGGCCTGCGACCGCTCAAGCTCATGGCCGACAAAGCCGCCGAGATCACGCCTCACCGCCTGTCCGCGCGTCTCGACGTGGCGCATGCGCCGACTGAATTGCAGGGCTTGGCGGCGTCGTTCAACGCGATGCTCGACCGTCTCGAAACCGGCTACGAGCGCCTGCTGCAATTTTCGGCGGACCTCGCGCACGAACTGCGCACGCCCATCGGCGTGTTGATCGGCGAGACGCAAGTGACGCTCGCGCACGCGCGCAGCGCGCCGGAATATCGCAGCGTGCTCGAATCGAATCTCGAAGAACTGGAGCGGCTCGCGCGCATCGCGCAGAACATCCTGTTTCTCGCGCAGGCGGATCACGGCGAACAGGCGATCGAGCGCGAGCGTCTCGGCATACGCGAGGAATTGCAGAGCATCGCGGCGTATTTCGAAGGCATTGCGGAAGAACGCCGCATCACGTTCGATATCGACGCAACCGGCGACATGCACGCCAACGCGATCATGTGCCGCCGCGCTATCGGCAATGTCGTGGTGAACGCGGTGCGGTATGCGACGCCGGACAGCGTCGTGCGTCTGTCCGGCCATGCGGATGCCGAGGGCGCGTGCATCGTCGTGGGAAACCGCGGCGCGCCGATTCCGCGCGAAGCACTCGCGCGGCTTTTCGACCGCTTCTATCGCGGCGACGCGGCGCGCAGCGAATGGACCGAATCGAGCGGACTGGGCCTCGCCATCGTGCAGGCGATCATGCGGATGCACGGCGGAAGCGCGTCGGCTCAGTGCTCGGCGGACGGCTGGATCGAATTCACGCTGCGCTTTCCCGCGCAAGCCTGAGCGCGCCCGGCCAAGCACTCACGCACCCGCGACGCTCTCCACTTCGCGCTGCGCCAGCAACGCGTGAATCTGCGAGACCACCGCCGCGCCTTCGCCCACGGCCGCCGCCACGCGCTTGGTCGAACTGGAGCGCACGTCGCCGATGGCGAACACGCCCGGCACGCTCGTCTCCAGTCCCATCACGCCTTCGGTGCGTCCCCCGTGCGCCTCGGGGCCGGTCAGCACGAAGCCTTTCGGGTCGGTATTCACGCTGCAATCGCGCAGCCAGTCGGTGTTGGGGTCCGCGCCGGTGAACAGGAACAGATGCCGCGATTCCAGCTTCAGCGGCCCATCCGGCGTCTTGCAGTTGATGGCCGTGAGCATGCGGTCATCGCCTTCCAGCGAGGTGATCTGCGTATGCGTGCGTACCGTCACGTTCGGCAACGAGCCGATGCGCTCGACCAGATAATGCGACATGCTCGCCGAGAGGCTCGCGCCGCGAATCAACACGTCGACGTGGCGCGCGTGCGATGCGAGATACACCGCCGCCTGCCCCGCCGAATTGCCGCCGCCCACCAGCACGACGTCCGCGTTCTTGCAGAGCTTCGCCTCGACCGGCGACGCCCAGTAGTACGTGCCACGGCCCTCGTAACGCTCCAGCCCTTCGATGGCCGGCCGCCGGTATGCCGCGCCCGACGCGATCACGACCGTCTGCGTGGCGACGCGCGTGCCTTTTTCCAGTTCGATCTGAATGGGCGACTCGCCGCAATGCAGCGCCTTGATGCGCGTCGGAATGGCGATGTGCGCGCCGAACTTCTGCGCCTGCACGAACGCCCGCCCCGCGAGCGCCTGACCGGAGATGCCGGTCGGAAAGCCGAGATAGTTCTCGATGCGCGAACTCGCGCCCGCCTGCCCGCCCGGCGCGCGGCAATCGAACACGGCCACCGACAATCCTTCGGACGCCGCATAAACCGCCGTCGCGAGACCGGCCGGCCCCGCGCCGACGATCGCGACATCGTAGACGTGATTCGCATCGAACTCCGGCAGCCAGCCGAGCTGCGTCGCCACCTGATTCTCGTCGGGCGCGCGCAACACCGTGCCGTCCGGGCAGATGACGAGCGGGAAATCCGCCGTGGAGGCCGAGATGCGCTCCAAGAGCGCGATGGCGTCCGGGTCCGTGTTGGCGTCGATGACCGTGTGCGGATAGCCGTTGCGCCGGAAAAAGCCTTGCAGCGAGATGAGCCGGCCGTCGTCCGCCTGGCCGAGAAGGACGGGGCCACTGCCCTTCTCGATCAACCCGACGCGCCGCAGGATCAGCGCGCGCATGATGCGCTCGCCCAGTTCCGCTTCGGCGACGAGCAGCGCGCGCAGCCGTTCGGGCGGGATCACGAAGCCTTCGACATCTTCGGCCGCGATGCCGTCGACCAGACACGGCTTGCCGGAAAGCTGCGCGACTTCCGCGAGAAAATGCCCCGCGCCGTGTTCGACGACGATATGCGTCTTGCCGAGCGCATCGCGCCGCGTGACGCGCACGAGTCCCTTGAGTATGACCACCATGCCGCGCCCGACTTCGCCGGTGCGGAACATCCACTCGCCCGCGCGCCAGCGCGCCGCCTTGCCGAAGCGGGACATGCGCTGGATCTCGTCGTCGGTGAGACGCGGAAACATCTGGTGCGCCCGCGTTTGCAGCGGCGAGAACGGCGCGCTCTCGGCTTCGGGCGCGGCCGCGGCCGGCGCTGGCGTGCCCGAATCGTCCGGCGGCGGCATGCCCGGACTCCACGCCACGACATTCGGCATCTGCGTGGCGCGATCGCTGTTCGGGGTGGTGCTCATGCGTGATCTCCGTGAGGTAAGCCGGGTTCATGCAGAGGCGCTGACGTTATGTTGGCGGACGGCGTGTTGGGCGACGCCGCATCTCGCACCATCGGCAGCGAGCACGTATTCGCCATCTGCTCCGCTTCTTCCGGCGTCGCCGCGACGATTTCGCCGAACTCCGTCAGCTTCGCCACGTCGAAGCCGGCGAGCCGCCATGCGTCGAGGCCGCCCGTGAGCGGAAGGACATCGCGAAAGCCCGCGTTGCGCAGCGTCTTCGCCATCCATGCGGCGGACACTTCGTTCGGGCAGGAGCAATAGATGACGAGCTTGCGGTCCTTGTCGTAGCTCTCGATGATCTTCTGCAACTCGCGTTCGTCCGCGAACAGCGCGCCCGGAATCACGTACGGGTCGAGCATGCGCTTTTCCGCCGAGCGGATATCGAAGATGACGGGCAGCGGATTGCCGTGCATCAGCGCGTAGAGGTCGTCCACGTTGATGCGCGCTTTCTCCAGCGTCGCCATGAGCGCGCGGCGGCGCCACCAGCGGTAGGTCACGTAGACGGCGAGCAGCACCGCGACGACGATCACCGCCTGGCGTCCGAGCCGCGAGATCATCGCGAAGACCATCTCCAATTCCGCCGCGAACAGGACGCCGACGGTGAGACCGACCGTGCTCCACAACGCGACGCCCGCGCCGTCGTGCAGGATAAAGCTGCGCAGCCGCACGCCCATTGCGCCCGCGAGCGGCACCGACACGAGCGACAGACCGGGGATGAACTTCGCGACGAGCAGAATGCGCACGCCCCAGCGTCCGAAGAAGCGTTCGGTCTTCTTCACGCAGGTATCGCGCGAGAGCGACAGCTTGCAGATGGTCTTGAGCGTGCGGTCGCCGTACTTGCGCCCGCCCTGAAACCAGACGAGGTCGCCGAGCACGCCGCCCAGCACGGCGACGGCCAGCACGCCCGCGAGCGGCGGCCAGAACGCTCCGCCGTTCACGGCCATGAGCGCGGTGGATGCACCGACGATGATCATCGTCGGCATGGCGGGCACGGGCAGCCCGAGCGCGGAGCCCATGACGTTGATGAAAACGATCGCCGGGCCGAAACGATCGACTAACTGGTGGAGCAACATGGGATCTCCCGCGTGCGCGATGGCGTTCTGACGTGACCGAAGCGCTTGCCGCGAGCGCGGCGAAGGCGGCAATCCGGCCGCGAGCGAGGGAGAAACGGGCGTGCGACGCCCGTGATCCACTGCGGCCTTCGTCACACTGAAGAGAGAAGTGTAGCGCGGAAATAAGGATGTAAGCGTGACACGTGCGCGGCATGCCGGGCGCGATGGCGTTAGCTATTCGCTCCTTGAATTGGCTTCGGGTGTTTGCGCGAAGAACGCGGCTAAGAGGTCGGCGGCGGCACCACCCGACATTCTGCCGCGCCGCTTCCGCATGAGCTTTCGCCGTCTTGCCCGCTACCCGCGCATATCCTCGATATAAGCGCGGATCACGTCAGCGAACGACCGGTCGCCCGTCAGTCCCAATTGCTGGGCGCGCGACGTGTCCCACGCGCCCGGCCAGCTTGCGACGATCTTCGCGATGCGCTCGTCGCGCTGCCAGTCGATGCGCGACACGACCTCGTCGCCGGCCACTTCGCGCAGCGCCGCGACCATCTCGTTCACGCTCACCGACAAGCCCGGCAGATTGATGATCGGCCGCATGCCGAACTCGGTGCGGTCGATCTCGCAGCCGGCGATCAGCGCATCGACGGCGCTCTTCGGCGAGAGCAGCCACAGCCGCGTTTCGCCGTCCACGGGACACACCGAGCGTTCGCCGTTCAGCGGCTCGCGAATGATGCCGCTCGCAAACGACGATGCCGCCGCGTTCGGCTTGCCCGGCCGCACGCTGATGGTCGGCAGCCGCAGCACGCGGCCATCCACGAAACCGCGCCGCGAGTAATCGCAGAGCAGCAGTTCGGCAATGGCCTTCTGCGTTCCATACGACGTTTGCGGGTTCAGCGCCGTGTCGTCCTGCACGATGTCAGGCAGCGCGCCGCCATACACCGCGACCGAACTCGTGAACACGACGCGCGGCGCGTGCCCCGACGCGCGGCACACTTCGAGCAGCGTGCGCGACGCATCCAGATTGATGCGCATGCCGAGATCGAACTCCGCTTCGGCCTGACCCGAGACGATGGCCGCCAGATGAAAGATGGCGCGCGTCTCGCCGTCGATGCAGCGTTCCAGCACCGCGCGTTCCGCGATATCGCCGGTTTCGGCGCGCACGCGCGAGTCGGCGAGCAGACTCGCGTCGGCGGGACGCGCCACGTCGAGCAGCAGCACTTCGGTGACGGGCTGGCCGTCGAGCGTGCCACGCGCAAGCAACCGCTTGGCGAGCCGCTGGCCGAGAAAGCCCGCGCCGCCCGTGATCAGGATTTTCATGTCGTCGCTCCGGAACGCATCACACGAATCAAAGATAGGGCTTGAGCCAGCCGAGACCTTCGGACGTACCCGCTTTCGGCCGGTATTCGCAGCCGATCCAACCGTCGTAGCCGAGCGAATCGACGAGTTCGAACAGATACGGATAGTTGAGCTCGCCGATATCCGGCTCGTTGCGGTCCGGCACGCCCGCAATCTGAATGTGCCCGATGCCGGCGTTCGGCCGCTTCATGTCGCGCTTGAGTTTCACGGCGATATCGCCTTCGACGATCTGGCAGTGATAGATGTCGAACTGCACTTGCAGATTCGGCGCGCCGATTTCATCGCAGATGGCTTGCGCCTCGTCCTGTCGATTGAGGAAGAAGCCGGGGATATCGCGCGTGTTGATCGGCTCGATCACGATACCGACGCCCGCCGTCTGCGCCGCTTTCGCCGCGTATTCGAGATTGCGCAGATAGACGGCGCCGTGCTCGTCGCGCGGCTGATCCGGCGCGATGAGGCCGGCCATCACGTGCAGCTTCTTGTTTCCGAGCGCGGCCGTGTACTCGAGCGCCTTGTCGATGCTTTGGCGGAACTCGTCCTCGCGCCCCGGCAACGACGCGATGCCGCGCTCGCCCGCCGCCCAGTCGCCGGGCGGCGCGTTGAAGAGCGCTTGCGTGAGGCCGTTGTCGGTCAGGCGCGCCTTGATGTCGGCGGCGGGAAAGTCGTACGGGAACAGGAATTCGACCGCCTTGAAGCCGTCTTTCGCGGCGGCGGCGAAGCGGTCGAGGAACGCGTGTTCGGGGTACATCATCGTCAGATTCGCGGCGAAGCGGGGCATCGCGTGTTCTCCTTGAGTGTCTTCGTGGCGGCGCGGCCTATTGCATCAGGCTGCATCAGGCTGCATCAGGCGTCACTTCGCGCCTTTCGGAAGCTCGATGCCGGGAAAGATCTTGATGACCGAGGAATCGTCCTCGCCGCCGTAGCCGGCCGTCGACGCCATCATGAACATCTGATGCGCGGCCGCAGAAAGCGGCAGCGGAAACTTCGTGGTGCGCGCCGTATCGAGCACGAGGCCCAGGTCCTTCACGAAGATATCGACGGCGGAAAGCGGCGTGGTGTCGCCCGCGAGGATATGCGGCACGCGGTTCTCGAACATCCACGAATTGCCCGCGCTGTGCGTGATGACGTCATAGGGCGCCTCCGGATCGACGCCTTCGCGCAAGCCGAGCGCCATCGCTTCGGCGGCCGCCGCGATATGCACGCCCGCGAGCAGTTGATTGATGATCTTGACCTTCGAGCCCGCGCCGTGCGCGTCGCCCAGCCGATACACCTTGCCGGCCATCGCGTCGAGCACGTCTTCGCAGGCGGCATAGGCGGCGGCGGGGCCGGAGGTCATCATCGTCATTTCGCCGGATGCGGCCTTCGCCGCGCCGCCGGACACGGGCGAGTCGAGCATGAGCACGCCTTTTTGCGCGATGCGCTCGCCCAGTTGCACGGCGAACGCGGGCGCGACGGTCGCGCAGGCCAGCACGACGCTGCCCGGCTTCATCGCGTCGACGGCCCCGGACTCGCCGAAGAGCACCGCTTCCGTTTGCGCCGCGTTGACGACGAGCGTCACGACGACATCGCACTGGCCGCCCAACTCGGCCGGCGACGCGCACGCGATGCCGCCTTCCGCCGCGAAGGCGTCGAGCACGTCGCGGCGCACGTCGCACGCATGGACGGCGAATCCCGCCCGCAAGAGCGAGCGCGCGACGCCCATTCCCATCGCGCCCAGCCCGATGACTCCGACGTTTCTCGACATGGCGTTCCTCTGGTTTGATGTGAAGTGTTAGCGAATGCCCGCTTCCGCGAGACGGCGCGCGGCGTTGATCAGATGCGTCTGCGCGGCGTTGCGCGCGGCCACGGCGTCGCCCGCGCGGATGGCGTCGGCAATCGCGGCATGCTCTTCGCGCACCTGCCGCGAGAAGTCCTCGCGCAGCGCTTCGTTGCGGCGCGTGACGACCGTGCCCGCCTCCAGATACTGATTGAGAAAAGCGAGCGTCTTCAAAAAATACGGATTGCCGGTCGCATTCGCGATCTCGCGATGGAACGCCACGTCTTCGGCCACGCCGTCGCGTCCCTCGCGCACGGCTTCATCGATACGGCCGAGCGCCGCGTCGATAGCCTGCAAATGCGCGTCCGTGCGATGCATCGCGGCTTCAGATGCCACTTCGGCTTCGATCGCGCGCCGCAGCGCGAGAATCTGCACGACCGCGCCCGGCTCGACGGCCTGCGCGTAGTCGATGCGCAACGGCCGGATGCCCGCGCGCTCCACGATGAACACGCCGCTGCCCTGCCGCGGCTCGACCATGCCTTCGTTCTTCAGACGCGAGACGGCTTCGCGGATCACCGTGCGGCTCACGCCGAACTCCTGCGCGAGCACGGCTTCGCTCGGCAGCTTGCCCGTCGCGGCGAAACTGCCGTTCTCGATCAGCGTCTGCAATTGCTGCGCGACCGTGTCCGACAAGGCACGAGGCGGAATCTTTTCGAACAGGCGCGGCGTGGACGGTTGCAAAGTCATCGGGTCATCATACAAGTCAGGCGTGGCGCTGTCTTGCTGGCGATAACCCTGAGCGCGCTAAGAAGCGCGAGCGGTTACTCGGCGAGCGGCTCGTCGATGAGCGCGAGCGCGTCGCGAATCTCGCCGACGTCGCCCGGGCGCACGAGGCGCGCGACTTCCTTGCCTTCGAGCATGAAGATGAGCGTCGGCCACAGCTTCACGCGGAAGGATCGGCCGAGCGGGCGGCCGCTGCCATCTTCGACCTTGATGTGATGCACGCCGCGATGCGCCTGAAACGCCTGCGCGATCAACGGCTGCGCGGCGCGGCAGAAGCCGCACCAGTCCGTGCCGAATTCGACGACGGTCGGCGCGGTCATCGCGTCGATTTCGCTGCGGTCGGGCGCGGTCTTCGCGTATTCGGTGGTCATGGTCATGGCGCGCTCCTCGTGTTTGCATCGGCTTGAGAAGCAGCAGGAAGCCTGCCAGGCTGGCGCTCAGCCGGTTCGTGGCCGAAGCCCGAGCGCTATTCATTCGTCGGTTACTGCCCCGAGCCGGACATCAGCGCGCCGTACGGCTTGCCGTAGCTCGCTCGCTTCGAAAGAACCGACAGTCTCAATCAATTGGCCGTTGTTCGGTCACTGCCCGAAGCCCGACAGCCCGATCAGCGCGCCGCCCGCCAGGAGCCACAGCGGATGCAGCTTCGTCTTGTACGCGAGCACCGCGACCGCCGCCGTGATGCCGACGAGCACCGCCTCGCGGTCCGACGCCTCGGCGATCAAGAGCGCGCTCGCCGCGACGAGCCCGACGGTGATCGGCACGAGCCCGAGCTGCACATAGCGCCGCCACGGGCGGTCCTTGAACCGCTCCCACGCGTGCAGCGCGAGAATCGTCACGAGCGACGACGGCCCGAACTTCGCGAGCGACGTCACCAGCACGCCCGGCCATCCCGCGACATGCCAGCCGATCAGCGTGACCACCATCATGTTCGGCCCCGGCGCGGCCTGCGCGAGCGCGAAGAGCGCGGAGAAATCCGCCTTCGTCATCCAGTGATGCACCTGCACGACCTGCCGCTGCATCTCCGGCAGGATGCTGTTGCCGCCGCCGAACGCGAGCAACGACAACTGGCTGAAGATGGCCGCGAGCGAAAAGAGATCGTCTTTCATCGGCGCACCTTCCAGGCGATCAGCACGGAAATCGGCGTGAGCACGAGCATCGACGGGAGCAGCGGCGTGCGCAGCAACGCGATGCCCGCGAACATCACGAGCGCGACGGCGGCGGCCTCCGGCTTCTTGCGCAGCGGCCAGAGCAGCTTGACGGCCATCGCGATGAGAAGCCCCGCCGCGGCCGCCGCGAGCCCCGCGAAGAGATGCGCGACGCGCGGGTCCTGATGCGTGCGCTGATAGATGATGCCGAGCCCGATCACGATCAGCGACGGCCCGACGAGCAGACCGAGCAGACCGGCGAGCGCGCCCGGCACGCCGCGAAAGCGCATGCCGATAGCCACCGACAGATTGATTACGTTGCCGCCCGGCAGGAACTGGCAGAGGCCGAGCAGATCGGTGAAGGTGTCGGCGTCGAGCCATTTGCGGCGCTCGACGATCTCGCGTCGAGCAAGCGGCAACGCGCCGCCGAACGCCGTGAGGCCGAGCGTCAGAAAGCCTAGGAAAAGTTCGGGAATCGTGGGACGCGGGGAATCCGGTGGCATGGCGCGGAAAAGAGCAAAAGCCGAGAGCGTACAGCGTCGGGCCGCGCGGCAAAAGCGGCCGGCGCACGGGTTCATGCCTGAGAAGCGCGCGCCCGCCTTGCTTCGTATGCCTTCAAATGCGCATAGGCCGTTGCGAGCACGGACGACGACGCATCCACCGCCGACTTTCGCCGCGCAAGCAAATCGCCGACGATATGGTCCGCTTCGATCGGCGCGTTGTTCTCTATATCGCGCAGCATGGAGGCCGTCATCTGCGAACCGCGCTCGGAGAAGAACGCACGCGCACGCGCGAGCACGGCATCGCCGGGCGCGTGGCCGTTGTCGGCGGCAATGCCGCGGCATTCGTCGAAAAGCCGCCGCAGCAGATCTTCGCCGCCCGGCGCCGCCACGATGTCGCCGATCGGCGCGCGCATCAGACACGTGCCGCTTGCGAGCGTCGCGAGAAAGACCCACTTGTCCCACATCGACTGGAGGACGTTCTCGCTCACGTTCAGTTCGAAGCGCGCGCCGCCGAGTTGCTGCGCGATGGCGTCGATGCGCGGCGTCCGGCCGCCCGCGCGCTCGCCGATGGTCATCGACTGCATGTTGTTCAGATGCACGATGGTGCCTTCTGCATCGAGCGTCGCGGCGATCACGCATTGGCCGCCTAGCACGTTCGCGGCGCCGAAACGCGCGTCGAGTGCATCGAGGTGAGCCATGCCGTTAAGAAGCGGCAAGATGGCCGTGTTCGGACCGACGGCGGGTGCGAACGAACCGATCGCGCCTTGCAGATCGTAGGCTTTGCAACTCAGCACAATGAGATCGAAAGGCTGGTCGATATTCTGCGCGAGAACGATGGGCGGATTCCCGAACGTGAGATCGCCCTCAGGGCTTCGAACGTTGAGGCCGCCTTCGCGCAGCCGCTCGGCGCGGCGTTCACGCACGAGGAAGGTCACGTCCCTGCCCGCTTCCAAGAGCCGCGCGCCGAAATAACCGCCGATCGTCCCCGCGCCCACGACCAGAATCCGCATGTCTCGCTCCATATCGCAATAGTTGTTCAATGTCTTCCGCTATGCCTGCCAGACGCCGTAGCCCGCCTCGCGCAAGCCGATCGCAAGCTCCACTTCCATGTCGCGCGCGCCGTCGTAGGGCATCGGGTTATACATCTCGTACAGATGGGGCAAGAGCCGCAGCCCGAATTCGCGCACATAACGGTTCGACTGAATGCCCGCCTTGTGTTTGTCGAAGCGCACGTCCGGGTCCACGCCCGTCATGCCGACATACACGAACGGCTTGCCGAGCACGTAGTCCGGATTTGCACGACGAAAGCGCGCCTCGTTCCAGACCGCGTCCGAGAGTTCGACGACATAAACCGAATAGTGATGCGCTCGCGTGCGCCGGGAAAGCGCCATGATTCGTTGATAGCGTGGCTCTTGGCGTGTTGCGCCGATGGCGGGCGTCCATTCTATGCCGGCGAAACGCGCCGCGCACAACCGCGCTCGCTGCCGGATAACGCCCGAAGTGGTAAATTCGGGCGGTCTGCGCTCGCGCACCGGCCGGGCGGCGGCGCAATCCTTCGCCGGTCGGACATGAGGACGACCCCTCGCGCGCGAAGCCCGCATTCAATCGACACGTTTCTTTCCCGAAGCGACACGCGCCACGAGCCGCGCTCGCTTCGGTCATTCGGAGATCAAGCATGAGCAAACAAGCTATCGGCGTGGTGGGTCTCGCCGTCATGGGCAGCAATCTGGCCTTGAACATCGAGAGCCGCGGGCACGCTGTGTCGGTCTACAACCGCAGCCGCGCCAGAACCGACGAACTGATTGCCGAACACCCGGACAAAAAGCTCGTGCCCACCTACACGCTGGAAGAGTTCGTGCAGTCGCTGGAAACGCCGCGCCGCATTCTGTTGATGGTGAAAGCCGGCGCCGGCACCGACGACACGATCGCGGCGCTGCGTCCGCTGCTGGAAAAGGGCGACATTCTCATCGACGGCGGCAATACGCATTTCACCGACACCATCCGCCGCAATCAGGACCTCGCGAAGTCGGGCCTGCATTTCATCGGCACGGGCGTGTCGGGCGGCGAGGAAGGCGCGCTGAAAGGGCCGTCGATCATGCCGGGCGGACAGAAGGAAGCCTACGAACTCGTCGCGCCGATCCTCACTGAAATCGCCGCGAAAGCGCCGGACGGCGAGCCGTGCGTCGCGTACATGGGACCGGATGGCGCGGGCCATTTCGTGAAGATGGTGCACAACGGCATCGAATACGGCGACATGCAGCTGATCGCCGAAAGCTACGATGTGCTGAAGCGCGTCGCGGGCCTGTCGAACGAAGAGTTGGGCAAGGTCTACGTCGAATGGAATCAGGGCGAGCTGGATAGCTATCTGATCGAGATCACGTCGAAGATTTTCTCGAAGAAGGATGAGGAAACCGGCAAGGATCTCGTCGATGTCATTCTGGATCGCGCCGCGCAGAAGGGCACGGGCAAGTGGACGAGCCAGAACGCGCTGGATCTGGGCGCGCCGCTGCCGCTGATTACGGAGGCGGTGTTCGCGCGCGTGCTGTCGTCGCTGAAGGATCAGCGCGTGGCGGCGAGCAAGGTGCTGTCGGGACCGACGCCGAAGTTCGACGGCGACCGCGCGGCGTTTATCGAGTCGGTGCGGCGCGCGCTGTATCTTTCGAAGATCGTTTCTTATGCGCAGGGCTTCGCGCAGTTGCGCGCGGCGTCGGAAGAGTACAACTGGAATCTGCAATACGGCGAGATCGCGAAGATTTTCCGTGCGGGCTGCATTATTCGCGCGCGGTTCTTGCAGAAGATCACCGATGCTTATAAGACGGACCCGGCGCTCGCGAATCTCTTGCTGGATCCGTATTTCAGCGATATCGCCGCGAAGTATCAGGACGCATTGCGCGATGTCGTCGTCGCGGCGGTGAAGGCGGGTATTCCGGTGCCGGCTTTCTCATCGGCGATTGCTTATTTCGACGCGTATCGGTCGGAACGGCTGCCGGCGAGTCTCGTCCAGGCGCAGCGGGACTTCTTCGGCGCGCATACGTTCGAGCGGACGGATAAGGCGGGGAGTTTTCACGCGAATTGGGGGTGATTGTTTGTTGATGGCGTTAGGCGTGACGGGCGGTTTGTGTTGCGCTGAGTGGTGAGGGAGCCCTGGCTTTGGCCGGGGCTTTTTCGTTTGTGGCGTCGTGCTTTGGTTGCGCTCGCGGGGTTCGGAGCACGCATCGGGGGTTGCGCTGTCGACGGCGCCAACTCGCTATGGACTCTTGCGGCGCGCTTGTCGACTTCCCCGTAATTGAGCGTCCGGCGACACGCTTTGACAGGCAGTCGGTCACAGTGGATGTGCAGGTCTGTGGCGTCGATCGGTAGAATCGCGGGAACGGTGCAGAGGGAGTCTGCCGACTGCAAAGTTACCCTTTTTCTTGTTAGGCTATTTCGAGCCTTTGGATTCAAGGGTTTGCGACGATGCCGGGGTTTTGGGTATCTGAGTCTGGCAACGGGCGAATCTGTTGCGGATCAATAGTTTGGTGTCGTTTGTGTCTAGTTCGCTGCCGCGTAGGCAGCTTAGAAACGCGAGTCCATCGTGAACTGCGGCTCCTTATGGTTCGCTGCCGCGTAGGCAGCTTAGAAAATATCCAGTTTTGCGCGCTGACGTTCCGACAGGTTCGCTGCCGCGTAGGCAGCTTAGAAACAAGGTATGCAGGCCGACCCGCTCACACGCGCGTTCGCTGCCGCGTAGGCAGCTTAGAAATGCCGTCTACTCGGCATTGATTGACACGTCGCGTTCGCTGCCGCGTAGGCAGCTTAGAAATTGACAGTGTGTCTCATCGTGCTACTCACCCAGTTCGCTGCCGCGTAGGCAGCTTAGAAAGTATTGGGGCCTACGCGACTATGGCGTCGATGGTTCGCTGCCGCGTAGGCAGCTTAGAAAATTGGTTTTTGCTCATGCGTTCACCACTTTGGGTTCGCTGCCGCGTAGGCAGCTTAGAAATCGGCGTATGCGCGGGGCTTCTGCAGCAGCACGTTCGCTGCCGCGTAGGCAGCTTAGAAAATTCCGAAAGATCGGCAGCGGGATAGCCGAGCGTTCGCTGCCGCGTAGGCAGCTTAGAAATCCGTCATCGGGTTGTGGATCTGCAGATCGGCATTCGCTGCCGCGTAGGCAGCTTAGAAAATCAAGCCGAAGCACGTCTATGGCTATCTAGAATTCGCTGCCGCGAAGGCAGCTTAGAAAAATGCAATGGGTCATAGACAAAGACACGCTAAATTCGCTGCCGCGTAGGCAGCTTAGAAACAGCGCCCATCGGGGAGTCGATGGACCTCACAGTTCGCTGCCGCGTAGGCAGCTTAGAAACGCACGCGCTTCAACGCCATGAAGCACGGCCTGTTCGCTGCCGCGTAGGCAGCTTAGAAATTCGTGACGCCGAACGCTTCGAATGCCGCGATCGTTCGCTGCCGCGTAGGCAGCTTAGAAATTGCTGAGTCCAAGCAGTGATCGCATGCCAGAGTTCGCTGCCGCGTAGGCAGCTTAGAAATGTCCGGCTCGCATCGAGAAACCGGTCGGGCGGTTCGCTGCCGCGTAGGCAGCTTAGAAAATCATCGCAGTAGGAAAGCCACGCCTGTACGCGTTCGCTGCCGCGTAGGCAGCTTAGAAAATGCTGCTGCGCGATCATCCGCAGGGAGCAACGTTCGCTGCCGCGTAGGCAGCTTAGAAAACTCGCGAGAAATGCGGAAATGAAGGCCGCGTAGTTCGCTGCCGCGTAGGCAGCTTAGAAAACTGAGCTCGAGTTGAGCCCGCAGGGAGCATAGTTCGCTGCCGCGTAGGCAGCTTAGAAATCGCGCTTCGATGCGAATTCTTCGTGATCTTTGTTCGCTGCCGCGTAGGCAGCTTAGAAAATCTGAAGCGTCTCGTCGCGGAAGCGCTTGATGTTCGCTGCCGCGTAGGCAGCTTAGAAATGGCCGCCCGCAAACGAAGAGGATTGCCGGCTGTTCGCTGCCGCGTAGGCAGCTTAGAAAATGTGATCGAGCCGACGACGGGCAGCGCGCCAGTTCGCTGCCGCGTAGGCAGCTTAGAAATAGTGCGCCGACCGCATCGAGCGGCGGCTATCGTTCGCTGCCGCGTAGGCAGCTTAGAAAGTGATCCACCACTCGGCCGAGTGGCCGAAGACCGTTCGCTGCCGCGTAGGCAGCTTAGAAATTTGACGCGATTCCATATACCGAGAAGATGGTGTTCGCTGCCGCGTAGGCAGCTTAGAAAATACCGCGGACTACGACGCCCGAGTCCGCATGGTTCGCTGCCGCGTAGGCAGCTTAGAAATCGACGACCGCGTCCGTGCTGTCCAAATCGTCGTTCGCTGCCGCGTAGGCAGCTTAGAAAACGGTGCCCGGCTCGACCGCATCCCCGTTCAAGTTCGCTGCCGCGTAGGCAGCTTAGAAAACCGCGCGCGACTCGTCGACGATCTGCGCAATGTTCGCTGCCGCGTAGGCAGCTTAGAAATGCTCGCAGCCGTTCGTCAAGTGGAGCCTCGCGTTCGCTGCCGCGTAGGCAGCTTAGAAAAATTCGTTCTGAACGATAGGATTGAGCAGATTGTTCGCTGCCGCGTAGGCAGCTTAGAAACTCGGCTGCGTCCCATAAATCTCAGCACTCGCGTTCGCTGCCGCGTAGGCAGCTTAGAAATCGTCCATCATGAAGCGCACCACGACGGTTCCGTTCGCTGCCGCGTAGGCAGCTTAGAAATATCGAAGGATGCGAAAGACGCCGGAAAGTCCGTTCGCTGCCGCGTAGGCAGCTTAGAAATTCGCCGTCTTCAACGGCCGCCGCAACCTCGCCGTTCGCTGCCGCGTAGGCAGCTTAGAAATTCGCTTGCGCGGGTGCGAAGACCTCGCAGTAGTTCGCTGCCGCGTAGGCAGCTTAGAAAGCGCAAACGCGAAAACTCCTATTTTCTGTAGCGTTCGCTGCCGCGTAGGCAGCTCAGAAATTGCGCACTTGTGGGCGGCGGTATCGGCGGTTGTTCGCTGCCGCGTAGGCAGCTTAGAAATGTATGAACGACTCACCGCGCTCAACATCGCGGTTCGCTGCCGCGTAGGCAGCTTAGAAAATTCCGCATCGAACCCCATCGCGGCCAAGTCTGTTCGCTGCCGCGTAGGCAGCTTAGAAAGGCGGCGAAGTATTGATCACCACAGACCCATCGTTCGCTGCCGCGTAGGCAGCTTAGAAACTTAGCGCACGCACTAAAGGCGGTGGCGGACTGTTCGCTGCCGGGTAGGCAGCTTAGAAAAAGGTCGATGACAAGCTGTCCAAGGTGGAAAAGTTCGCTGCCGGGTAGGCAGCTTAGAAGGGATGGCGTCAGCGCGGCGCAGATCGCGGCTTGTTCGCTGCCGCGTAGGCAGCTTAAAAATTTGGCCCGCTTGGGCATGGCTCATCGGAGAGGTTCGCTGCCGCGTAGGCAGCTTAGAAACGTTCGGTCAGACCGGCGATCGCCTGTGGCTTGTTCGCTGCCGCGTAGGCAGCTTAGAAAGTCATCGGCCCACGCTCCGCCAGCAGTCCGCGGTTCGCTGCCGCGTAGGCAGCTTAGAAACAGTCGTTGAAGCCGACCGTCTTGCACTTGATGTTCGCTGCCGCGTAGGCAGCTTAGAAGAGCACAACCGGACCGGCATTCGGATATTGAGTGCGTAGTTCTCTGCCGCCAGGCAGCTACAAAGCAGTTGGAAAGGCGATGCACAAAACTCGCAGTCCTTGCGTTGGCGCAAAATTGACGATTCCCGAGTACGAGAATCGAGTACTCCTCTGCTAGAGTCGATCCCGCAATCACCAATTGAACTCTTTCGCGAGCAACCAAGGCAGCATGGAATCGATACGGACTACGGACCTTAAGACCATCCTGCATTCGAAGCGCGCCAACCTGTACTACTTGGAACATTGCCGCGTACTCGTGAAAGGTGGACGCGTCGAATATGTGACTGATGCGGGTAACAAGAGCCTGTACTGGAACATTCCGATCGCCAACACCACGAGCATTCTGCTCGGCACAGGCACTTCAGTCACGCAAGCGGCCATGCGCGAACTCGCCAAAGCGGGAGTGCTGGTGGGCTTTTGCGGCGGTGGCGGCACGCCGCTCTTCAGCGCGAACGAAACTGATGTCGAAGTGGCGTGGATGTCGCCTCAAAGCGAATACCGGCCGACCGAGTATCTTCAGGCGTGGGTTCGCTTCTGGTTCGACGATGCGCTGCGCCTGGACGCCGCCAAGCAGTTGCAAAGCAAACGCCTCGAACGCCTTCAGCAGGCGTGGACCGCACGCCCGTTGCGCGAAACCGGATTCGCCGTCGACATCGACCGTCTGCAGGCACTTCTGCGGCAGGCTGTCGATCAAATCGCGCACGCACCTGACTCGGCCGTGCTGCTCACCGTCGAAGCTCGCCTGACCAAAGCTCTGTTCAAGCTCGCGGTGGACACCGTCGGCTACGGCGAATTCACTCGCGCGAAACATGGCAGCGGCACCGATGCCGCCAATCGTTTCCTCGATCACGGCAACTACCTGGGCTACGGCCTTGGCGCCACCGCGACCTGGGTTTTGGGCCTGCCGCATGGACTGGCCGTATTGCACGGCAAAACGCGGCGCGGTGCGCTCGTGTTCGATGCAGCCGATTTGATCAAGGATGCCGTGATTCTGCCGCAGGCGTTTTTGTCGGCCATGCGCGGGGACGACGAGCAACAGTTCCGCCGTCAGTGCATCGAGGCACTGACGCGCGATGAGTCACTGGACTTCATCATCGACACGCTCAAGACCATCGCGATCGAAACAGCCGGTCGTGCGACCACGTCGGACGTTCATGCATGAATGTGCTGTTCGTCTCACAATGTACCAAGCGCGCGCTCAATGAGACGCGACGCATTCTCGATCAATTCGCTGAACGGCGCGGCGATCGCACCTGGCAGACACCGATCACGCAAGCGGGACTCGAGACGGTACGAAAGCTGTTGCGTCAGAGCGCGCGCAAGAACACGGCCGTCGCTTGCCACTGGATACGCGGGCGTGACCACAGCGAGCTCTTGTGGATTGTCGGTGATGCGCGGCAATTCAATGCTGAAGGCGCAGTGCCGACGAATCTCACCGCGAACGACGTGCTGCGTGCCGACGATGAAACGACGTGGCACCGCCTACCCGCGATGTCGGCACTGACCGCGCTAGCCGCTCTGCTGCATGACTTGGGCAAATCCTCCCGGGCTTTTCAGGACCGATTGCGCAATCCCGGCTTGAGGGAGCGCAATCACTACCGCCATGAATGGGTATCGGTGCGCTTGTTTCAGGCGTTCGTCGGAGACGCGCAGGACGATGCGGACTGGCTGCGTCGTCTGGCATCCTGTGCGGATGCGTCCACCGACGTGCAGGCGTTCGAGACGCAGTGGCTCGATCACCGAGGCGGCCGCCTGCTGCGCGACGGGCTCGATCAGCTACAAACGGGCAGTCGCTTGCCGTTCGCCACCATGCCGCCTTTGGCGCAGGCCGTGGCATGGCTGATCGTGACGCATCACCGCATGCCGTGCAAGCCGGTCAGGAAAGAGGACGGCAACGTGGACGCCGATCTCGAGGAGCCGGAGCACCGCTGGCGTCGTTTCGGAGCCAACCTCAGATCGATGCATCAGCATGAACTGCCCGATTTACTCGGTCGAGTTGACGCGGACTGGAACGAGCCTCGCGAAGACGTGTCGCGTGCCGTATTGGAAGCTCACTGGTCGTTTGCCTTCGGCCTGCCGGTTGCGACATCTTCTTGGCGGAAACAAGCGGCGCGCTACGCACGTAAGCTACTGGACCTCCCGAAAGCAGACATGTCCACCGCGTTGGACGATCCGTTCGTGATGCACGTGTCGCGGTTATGCCTGATGCTTGCGGATCATCATTATTCGAGCATCGAAGACGAAGCGCGTCGCAAGCCGTATCTCAATCCAGACTATCCGCTGTACGCGAATACGCGCCGTCACGCCAGCCGTGACCAGTTGCCGAGTCTGTCGTTCAATCAAACGCTAGATGAGCACCTGCTCGGTGTGCAAGCACACGCTTCGCTCGTGGCGCGTTCGCTGCCGACGCTGGCGCGCTGCCTGCCGGCGCTTCAAAACCATCGCGGTCTCAAGAAGCGAAACTCCGATCCTCGCTTCCAATGGCAGGACAAAGCAACCGATCTCGCTGCCGGTGTACGGCTACGTGCGGCCGAGCATGGTGCGTTCGTGGTCAACATGGCATCGACGGGCTGTGGCAAAACACTCGGTAACGCACGGATCATGAACGCGCTTGCCGACCCACAGTTGGGCATGCGCTGTGCGTTTGCAATCGGCCTGCGTACGCTCACGTTGCAAACGGGGCGCAGCTTCCAGCGTGATCTCGCGCTGAACGACGAACAACTAGCCATCAAGGTAGGCGGAGCGGCGAGCCGCGCGTTGTTCGAATATAGAGAGAGTGAGGCCGAAGCGACCGGATCTGCATCCGCTCAGGACTTGCTCGACGAAGGCGGGCAGGTGCTCTTCGAGGGCAACGACCGCCATCCGCTTCTACAGCGATTAGTCGATGATGCGCAGATGCGTTCGTTGATCGCGGCCCCATTGCTCGTCTGCACCGTCGACCACCTGACGCCCGCCACCGAGAGCCTGCGCGGAGGGCGCCAGATTGCACCGATGCTGCGGCTGATGACTGGCGATCTGGTTCTCGACGAGCCGGACGACTTCGATATGGACGACCTTCCCGCGCTGACGCGACTCGTGCATTGGGCGGGGCTTCTGGGTTCACGCGTGCTGTTGTCTTCAGCTACCTTGCCGCCGGCGCTGGTGCAAGGGCTGTATCTCGCCTATCTGGATGGTCGGCGTCACTATCAACGTAACCGCGGCGAACGGCCCGATGAACCTCCCCGTGTCGCCTGCTTGTGGGTCGACGAGTTCGCGCAATCGCATGCCGACTGCGCCAGTGGCGACGAATTCTCAGCAGTGCATGATGCGTTCGTGCAAAAGCGCTGCTTACATCTGTCCAAGGCGGAAGTCCGGCGACGAGTCCAACTGATAAAAGTGCCTGTGCAGGAATGGAAAGCGATGCGCAAGCAGAAGCGCCGTGGAGCGTTCGCGTCGCTTGCACTTGAGCGCGCGTGGACCTTGCACCAAGACGCGCAGAACCACACCGTCGACGCCGCAACAGGCAAGCGTGTGAGTTTCGGCCTGATTCGGATGGCCAATATCGACGCGCTATTCGATGTCGCACTGGCGATGTATCGGCAGGGCTCTCCGGCGGAGGGCGTGCGCGTGCACCTTTGCGTGTATCACTCACAGTTTCCGCTCATCGCGCGCTCGCATATCGAGCAGCAGTTGGATGCCGTGTTCGATCGCCGCCCGAGCGCGCACGAGAGAAATTCATCGGTGCGGCATCCTTCCGTGCGCGCTTTGCTGGAAGCGCACGATGAGCCGCATCACATGTACGTGGTCCTTGCGTCGCCGGTCTGCGAAGTCGGTCGAGACTGGGATGCGGATTGGGCGATCGCCGAACCGTCGTCGATGCGCTTGTTCATTCAGCTTGCTGGGCGTGTACGACGCCATCGGTCCGGGTCCGTCGAGCGGGCGAACATCGCGCTATTCGATACGAACTTGCGCTACTTCGAGCGGCGCGGCGAAGCGGACCCCGTCTTCTGCAAGCCCGGCTTCGAGATGAACAGACGCACCGGCGATCGAGCTGACCACGTAAAAGACTCCCAGGAGTTTTTCCATTTGGAGTCGCATCAGTTAGGCAGCTTGCTGGATCTGCCTCCTTCCGACAATGATTGGCCTATCGATGCGCAGCCCCGCATTCAGCAGCCGAAAACGCTGCATCCGCGTTCCCGTCTGGCCGACCTAGAGCACGCCCGCATCCGTGACACCATGTTGCCGCGCGACGAAACCAGCCGGCTCTGCACGCCCGTCTCCCGCGATGCCACACGGCATTGGTACAGTCGGGAAGGCCGGCAGACGCGAATCTGGCTGACCGGTGTACTGCCGCAGTTGCAGCGATTTCGTCGCGAGTCTCAGCCACGGGAAGACGTGGTGTTGCTGCCTACGGAAGATGAGGACAAGTTGCGCCTGCATCGTGTCATCGATCAGTCGAAGGGCAAGAAAGCGCTATTCGTCGATATACGCAACCTCCTTTTTATGATTCCGGACTCCGATCTGAGCGGTCCCCATATTGGCCCATGGTTCCATGTCGACCTGATCGACCTGCTGCGGCAATGGGCCACCGTTCAAGATCAGAGTCTTTCAAACAGCGCCAAAAGTATGGCGACCGTCAGCTTGCCGCAGTCGGATGATGGCTGGAGATACCACCCGATATTAGGTTTCAAGAAGAAATAAGAGAGCACTGCCTGCGCGGCAGAAAGCGTCAACGTTGAAAGGCTGACTTTTCTCAGCTGCCTGTACGGCACAGCAATCGTATAACTGCTGCTCAACCGCGCATTTTACATTACTTCGTTATCCCAAATGCAAAGGTTGACTGGCTTTCGGCTGAACATTATGCTTCGGTCGACGCGACGCACGAAACCTCGCCGACCATGGCTCCGGTCGTTATTTTCTCCGGGGCATTTCTTAAAGGGGTAATTAGATGTCCGATTCACATGGGACGGAAGACCATCCAAACTTCCGTGCCGCGATCAATGCATTCCTGCTTGACCGGCTACAGCCAAAGCTCGACAAGCATCCGCCCGAAGACCCCAAGCGCGCCGAACTCATTGCCGAGCATCAACGCGAAACGTGGCTTGAAAGCGCAGCGCGGCGCGTCAAGCAAATTCAAGCTGTGACGCATTCCTTGAAGCCCACGCATCCCGAGGCACGCGGGACCAATATTTACATCGCGCCATCCAGCTTGCCGGCGCTGAGTGAATTAGGCAGTCACGCGCTTGGCAGTCAGTTCGCGGTAGATGTGGTGGGAAACGCGGCAGCATTGGACGTGTACAAGCTGCTAAAGCTCCAGATCAGGGGACGCAGCTTGCTAGAGGCTCTTCGAGAGAACGACCGCGACGCGCTGCAAGCGCTCGACGATAATCCTGCTATAGCCAAATCGCTACGCGACGCGCTTATCAGCCTGACCGATGAGCGCGATGCCGGCGCTAGCTCACATGCACGGGCGAAGCAGTTGTATTGGCTCGTAGGCGAAGACGCCGCTGATGATACGCAATACCATCTTCTCGCGCCGCTATACGCTACGTCGCTCGCTCAGGCGGTTTATGACGACGTGCAAGACGTGCGTTTCGGCGAGCAGAACAAGCTGGCCCGCCAAGCTCGCCGCAACGGGTCGCCTTTCGACGGGGTGTATCGCGAATATCGTGATCTCGCCGTGCAAAAATTGGGAGGCACGAAGCCGCAGAACATCTCGCAACTCAATAGCGAACGCGGCGGAAACAACTACCTGCTTTCATCGCTGCCACCGCCCGTCTGGCGAAGCCGGCCCAACTACCTTCCCGTCAATGCCCGCTCCATCTTCGATAGGGCATTCGGCGCACGTCCGCCGGTGCGTGCCGCGCTACGTCATCTCGAGTCCGTGTTGTTAGACAGCCGACCGAAGAACATGCACACGCGCGATCGCGTCGGCGAGCTCGTCAATGAGCTTGTCGATGAACTCGTCGCCTACGCCGGCGAAGTGCTTCAACATCCGGCGGGCTGGACGAGGGACGCAGCCTTCGAAGATCTGGCGGAAGAGGAGCAACTGTGGCTCGATCCGCTTCGGGCTGAGTTGCCGGAAGAAGGCGAGTTCGCCAGCCGCTGGCTGTCCATGGACTGGCCCGCTCATGTGGGAGAGCGTTTCGGCAAATGGCTCAATGCGCAGTTGAGGGACAAGCTTCCCGAGGTCGGCTACTTCGAGTCTCGCGAATGGCGAAAAATACTCTTGGACGACGACGGTAGCTGGATGCAACACCTACGCACCGTACGCGAGCGGCTCGATTCCCGATGTGCAATAACCCGCTGACATGGCCACAGACATGACCAGATCAAACGCTCCCGAGGCGCTGCTCGTGCTGCCGCATCTGCGCGTGCAGAACGCCAACGCCATTTCGAGTCCTCTCACTCATGGCTTCCCGTCCATCACTGCCTTTACGGGACTCATGTGGGCATTGCAACGCAAACTCGTTGCCGCTGACATTCCCGTGAAGCTCGACGCTGTAGGCGTGATTTGCCATCACCATGAAGAGCAGGTAACCGAAGGATACGTCAAGACGTTTCGCCTGACGCGCAATCCCTTGGATGGTAATGGCAAGCCCGCAGCCATTGCGGAAGAAGGCCGCATGCATCTGGACGTTACCTTGACGTTTCTGGCAACACCGCACGCGAGCAAGTGCGTCAGCGCCTCTTGGCCAATCAATGACGATGCGCAGTTCGCCGAATGGGCCGCGCAGATCGGCGAAATGGTCGCGCGCATGCGCATTGCCGGTGGGAGCGTGCTTCCGACTGGTCCGATACCGGGACGACGCACACGGCCGTGGATGACACTGCTTCCCGAGGACTACGACGAACACGCACGCGCCTTTGCTCGTTGGCGACGCCAGTGGCTGCCAGGCTATGCGCTCGTTGGACGCGACGATCTGCTAGCCGATCGTCTTCGCACGCTGACTAGCGAACAGCCAGGCGCTACGTTGCTCGATGCCTGGCTCCTCGCGGCGCGGTTCAATCATCAACCGGTGTCGGACGGTGACACTCGGGAAACACCCGGCAACAGGCTGCAATGGGCCGATCCCGCCAGGCAAAAGGGCGGCGGGTGGACCGTGCCGATACCCGTGGGTTTTGCGGCGCTGCGTGAGCCGCTTCCTGCCGGCAGCGTCGCGAACGCGCGCGATGCTTCCACGCCCTTTGTCTTTGTAGAGTCGGTCTACTCGTTCGGCGAATGGATCAGCCCCCATCGACTGAGTAGCGTTCATGAGCTGATGTGGCGGGCGGAGAATGATCTTGCGACCGGACTGTATCGCTGCCGGAGCGGTTACCGGCCTAATAACTCGGCTGCATCGCACGCCGATATCGACATGCTCGAATTCGATTAAATAAATGTAGCCCACGCCGGGCTCATCGAGTCGTTTAACCACCTCGTTTAGTTACCCTAAGATATGTCTGAAAAACTCACTACCGCATCCGTCCTCGCCTTCGAGCGCAAACTGGATCCGTCCGATGCGTTGTTCTACTCAGGCCGCTGGGATGATCGCGGCGATGTATCAGCATGGACGCCGATTCGTATTCGAGAGAAATCGGTGCGCGGCACGATCTCCAACCGTCAGAAGACCAAGGATCAGGATCCGGCGAAGCTGGATGCGTCTATCCAGAATGCCAATCTGCAGACTGTCGATGTCGCCACATTGCCGGCCGACGCCGACACGCTCAGAGTTCAGTTCACGCTGCGAGTGCTGTCGGGCGCGGGCACGCCATCGGCGTGTAATAGCGCACCTTACCGGGCGAAACTGCAAGGCGTCGTTGATAGCTACGTCGCGCAACAAGGCTATACCGAATTGGCGACGCGTTATGCGGCCAACTTGGCCAACGGACGCTTTCTTTGGCGCAACCGCATCGGAGCGGAAAGCGTGCAGGTGGACGTTGTGCAACAGAAGAACGGCCAATCGGAACGGGCCTGGTCCTTCGACGCCCTGTCCGTCAGTCTTCGCGCGATGAGCGAATTCGATTCGGATATCGAGGCGCTAGGCCAACTCATAGCCGACGGCCTGACCGGCAATGCCCATGTGCTCTTGCAGGTCACAGCCTACTTGCGCCTCGGGTTCGGACAGGAAGTGTTCCCGTCACAAGAACTGATTCTCGACAAGGGCAACAGCCGGAAGAGTAAAACGCTCTACGACGTGCAAAACGTGGCTGCCATTCACTCGCAGAAGATCGGAAACGCTGTGCGGACCATCGACACGTGGTACCCGGACGCACACGAACTCGGGCCGATCGCCGTGGAGCCGTACGGCTCTGTCACGACGCAAGGCAAGGCGTATCGTCAGCCCAAGCAGAAGCAGGATTTCTACACGCTACTGGATGACTGGTTGCTCAGAGACAAGACGCCGCCTGTCGAGCAGCAACACTTCGTCATGGCCGTGATGATCCGTGGCGGCGTATTCGGCGATGCGAGCTGACGGCCATGACCAGCCACTACATCGACATCACGCTGTTACCCGATCCCGAGTTCAGCCCGGCGCATCTGCTGGGCGCGCGCGTGGCGAAGCTGCATCGAGCGTTGGTGCAACTTCGCGCGGAGCACATCGGCATCAGTTTTCCTGGGTATAGCTTGCGCCCGCGTACATTGGGCGACATTTTGCGATTGCATGGCACGGAAACCGAGCTGCAGTCGTTGATGAGTCAAGCTTGGCTCCAGGGCATGAGGGATCATGTGAAAGTCACGGGCTGCGTATCGGTGCCGCCGGATGCGGCGCATTGTGTCGTACAGCGCCGGCAGTTCAAGACCAATGTCGAGCGGTTGCGGCGACGTCGTATGCGACGCAAGGGGGAATCGGCAGAACAGGCTGCGGCTGCGATTCCGGACAGCGTGGAGCGACGTCCGCATCTGCCGTATGTGCAACTCCGCAGTGCCAGCACGGGGCAGTCGTTTTGCCTGTTCGTGGAGCAGGTGGTATCGGCGTCGGGTGCGGTGCCGGGAGCGTTCAACGCTTACGGGCTGAGTTGCGGCGGCAGCGTGCCCTGGTTTTAACCCTTTTTTGGCGGTGGAGCTCGGGGGCCTGAAGGATCAACGGGTTACGATCTGTTCGGGAATTTTGGTACTTTGGCCGAGTCTTCGCTAATTTCCTTTTTAATCAGCGGGTTGCTGTCGTTTGGGCCTAGTTCGCTGCCGCGTAGGCAGCTTAGAAATGAAGGTTCAGGCCGTGCCCGGCACTCGCGGGGTTCGCTGCCGCGTAGGCAGCTTAGAAAGCTCGGCGAGGTTCAGCGCGATCATGCAATTTGTTCGCTGCCGCGTAGGCAGCTTAGAAACGTGTCGCTAATTGAGTTGTGATCGCCTTCGAGTTCGCTGCCGCGTAGGCAGCTTAGAAATCCCGCACCCCTCACTCCCGCAGACTGCGATCGTTCGCTGCCGCGTAGGCAGCTTAGAAATATGCCCTGCGTGGCATCGGCAACGTCGACAAGTTCGCTGCCGCGTAGGCAGCTTAGAAATACGCCACTCGGGCGACTGTTGCGGGGGCGTTGTTCGCTGCCGCGTAGGCAGCTTAGAAAAGCGGGGAGCGAATCGTGCAGTAATGGCAAGAGTTCGCTGCCGCGTAGGCAGCTTAGAAACACGGGATGGTCCAGATCAGCGAGTGCCCACCGTTCGCTGCCGCGTAGGCAGCTTAGGAATTCTCGCCGCGCTCGTCGCCGTCGCTCCGCTCGTTCGCTGCCGCGTAGGCAGCTTAGAAAAGCGCCCCGCCGCTCTGCGACTCGCCACACGTCGTTCGCTGCCGCGTACGCAGCTAAGAAAATCCCGCAATCTGACTCCACGTCGACCCGATAAGCACCCTCGACGAAATTGCGAACCGTCAATAAAAGCAATTTTCGGATAATCGCACCGACAATCCCTCTCTCCCCTCGAGAAGCACGTTCGCTCCCGCGCACATCGTCCCCAGGCAGATTCGGCGTATCGCTGCCGCTTATCAGTGTATTTGGCTTAAACGCTTTCCCTGATTCCTCTCGAAAAACATCCCGCATAGCGTGTCGCCGTCGTGTCGAGCCGCTCGCAGCTCGACCGTTTTTGCAGCGCGCGAACAGACTCGCTGCGCCAAGAGCAACAGAACAGCTTCGTAACTCAATAAAACCAACAGCGGCGAGTGCCTCCGCAGGCAGACTCTTAGAACAACAAAATGAACGATTGGCATCCCACCAATCCAGTCGAACGCCGCTTCATGGCCGTTCACGAAGACTGGCTCCGTTTCGCAAGCGATCCCCAAGCGCGACTCCTCTACTGGCACACCAGCGAAGCCGATCAGCGCATGATCGCCGCCTACATCCAGCGGCAAAGCCAGCTATCGAGCGCAGTACTGCGCCTGCATTCGACCTTCGACGATGCCGACCACTACGCCGCCGCCTTGGCCGACGAGATCATCGCCTGGTACGAAAGCGGCAAGGAAGCCTCGACGGCAAACGGCGTGACGGCGGATTGGACGCCACCTTTGCGGGATCGAAACGAAGCGGCCACGCCTTATCTGCTGCGCGTGACCGGCAGCCTGATGCGCCATCACCCGGACGCCTTTCCGCTATTAGTGCTGGTCATCGAACCCGAACCCATCCGCAAGCCGGCCGATTTCGAGCGTTGGCTCGACGCGCTCCTCGGCAGGCTCGAACAGGACGCATGGCAAGCCCAGCGTCTGCGGCTCATGCTGACGGGGACCGAGAGCGAGCCGCTTCCTCGGCTCATTAAAGAACGTCCTCAACAAGTGAAAGTGCTGCACGGGCGCTACCACATGGAAGCGTTGCCGCGCGAGTTGATCGCCGACTCCGGCGAACGCGGCCCGGCCGCTGACTTCCGACGGTTATTCGTCGCGCTGAACGACACCATCACCAGCGGCACCCCTGCACGACTGGAGGAGCTTCGTTCGCAAGCTCTGACGATCACGAAGGCGCAAGGCTGGCCCGACCAGAGCGTCGTCGTGCATCTGCTTGCCGGCGCGGCGTATCTCAAGTGGGATTCGCCGCAACTCGCCTTATCCGCTTACGAACAGGCGACACGGGCCGGGCGCGAGGCCGTTCAGGCGAACCATGAAGCAGGCAACAAGCTCGTCATCAACGGCCTGTTCGGCGAAGCCTCGGTCTACTGGATGCAAGCCGACTACGCGCGCGCAGCCGAGCGCTACGCGCAAGCCGCCGAGCTGGCCGAAGCCGATCGCGACGGGTTTCTCTCCGTCGAAGGCTGGCGCATGTGTAGCGAGTGCTTCGCGCAGATAAGCCGTGACGACGCGACGGTCGACGCGGGACTGCGCGCGCTCGAGGCAGGCGCCCTGATCCCCGTCCCCATGCGCGCCAACAGCAATCTGCAGATGGTCGCGCAGAGCCTGCTCAAGCGCGTCGGCTCGTTCCACAAACAGCGGCGCGAGTTGACATCACGCCTTGTCGCCCTCTATGGCGAGAACTGGCCCGAAACCATCCGCCCGCTACCCGCAGGTGAAGTGACACAGCAGTTCGCCGAAGCATTACCGCTTGAAGCAGGAGGTCAGACGTAATGGCGCTGCTCGCAGTCAATCACCTGACGCCGGTTATCGGCATCGACGTCCACCTGATTCAAACAGTCGCAGGCCCCATTCTCCCGCTGCCTCACCCGCACGTTGGACTGGTGCTCGATCCAATGGAGTACCTGAGTTGCTTGCCCGAAGGCGTCGGCAGCATGGTCTCCATCGGCATGATGGCGATGGGCGCGGCTTCCATCGTGAAGATGGGCATGCGCAGTATCGGAGCGGCGGCGGTCGGTATCGCGTCAATGGGCGTCATGATGGCCGCAGGCGGCGGTGGCGGACCGATCTTTGTCAACGGCCTGATGCGAACCACTGCGGGTACGCAGACCATTCACGCTCCTGGTCTGCACTTTCCTATAGGCGGCACCTTCACCGCTGACGATGCACCGAAGCCCTCCAGCAACAGCGAGTCGTTCCTTGGCAGCCTCACCGTGCGCGCTAACGGCGACCCGATGTCCTACGCATTACTGCCCGCGCTGAGTTGCTGGTTCGCGGGGATGCTCTCGCTATCGTACAACGCAAAGCACAGCAAACGCGAAACTCCCTCGCTGCCGACCTCCGTCATGCTGCCGATCCCCGCATCGCGCCCGGTTCTGGTAGGCGGACCGCCCGTGCCGAGCATCGCGGCGCTCGCGGGCATGGCGATGCAGGCGGCACACGCCCACGCGATGAAGCAGGAGCCGAAGTTTTGCGGCGTGTCGCGGGCGATTCAAGATCGGCTGGGAGATGGATTGTGGGGGCGATTCATCAAGGGACTCGTCAAGCGTGTCTTCGGGGAACCCGTCGATAGCGTGACCGGCGAAGTGATCGTCGAGCAACACGACTTCACGGTCACCGGACGCTTGCCGCTTGTCTGGAACCGCTATTACGCGAGCCACGACCTTCTGCCGGGCGCTGCGGGCCGAGGCTGGCGCACGCCTGCGGATATCCGCCTCGATCTGTTCGAACACGACGACGAGATTGGAGCCATCCTCAGTCTGCCCGGCAAGCTCGTCGCCTTCGAGCAGATACCGATCGACGATGGATGGTCCGCGCGGATCATCGAAGGGGTGGGAGGCCATGCCCTTTATCGCGACGGCGAGCGCTTCATCGTGCGCACGCGCGAAGCGCTCGAGTATCGCTTTCCAATGCACGATGGATGGCGCGACGACGCGCTGACGGCGGCGCCAAACCGACCGCTCTCGCTATGGCCGGAGCAACTTAACGACCTCAACGGCAACGCGTGGCGCGTTCGCTGGCGGACGGGACGCGATGCGCCGCAGCAACCGCTGTTGCGCCTGATCGAATATGCGGGCGACGTGCCTACCGGGCGAAGCGTGCAATGCGCGCAGGGAAGCCTGCCCGGCCAACTCGGCGAGATCACGCTGCACGATGCAAATGGCGAGCGTCATGCGCTCGTGCGCTACGTGCAGGACCGCGCGGGCGATCTCGTCGCCGTACATGATGCGCTCGATATGCCGTATCGCTTCGAATACGGCGGCGATCATCTGATGGTGCGCCATACGGATCGCAACGGACTGTCGTTCTATTACTCGCATCGGCACCATGACGATGGTCTGTGGCGCGTCGATCATGCGTGGGGCGATGGCGGGCTGTATGACTACCGCTTCGAATACGACCTGACGCATCTGGAGACGCACATCACCGATTCGCTCGGCGGCGTGACGCTTCTGCAAGCCGACGCGCGCGGTCTGCCCATCATGCTGACCGATCCGATGGGCGGCGTGTCCAGTTATCAGTATGACGGCCTCGGGCGCGCGACGTCGATGGTCGATCCGGCGGGCAATCGCACCACGTGGGAATACGATGCGTTCGGCAACGTGCTCACGCACACGCTGCCGGATCGAAGCCAGATCTGCACCGAATATGATGAGACGCTCAAGCCCGTGGCGATCACCGATCCCGAGGGCGGCGTCTGGAAACAGACCTGGAATACACGCGGGCGTCTCGTCGATCAAACGACGCCCGCGGGCATCAAAACGGCTTACCACTATGACGCCGCAGGGCATCTTATACGCGTAGTCGACCCAACCGGACAGGCGACGACGATTGCCTACGACCCGCTCGGCTATGTCGCCGAGATCATCGACGCGGCGGGCCGCAGCATGCGTCTTTCGCACGATACGCGCGGCAATCTCCTGCGCCGCGAAGCGCCAGGCGAAGACGTCACGACATACCGTTGGGATGCGAAGAACCGCTTGATCGCGTGCGAACTGCCCGGCTCGCGCCTTGTGCGCTGCGAGTACGACGCGCAAGACAATCTCATCCGCTACATCGACGAAGCGGGTCAACGCACGACGTTCAGCTACTTCGGTCAAGGAAAGCTGCGCACGCGCACGGCCCCGGACGGCAGCGTCACGCGCTACCACTATGACACCGAGGAACAGTTGATTGGCGTGAGCAATCCGCTCGGCCAGCAGTGGCAACTCAAGCGCGATGGCAACGGCCGACTTATTGAAGAAGTGGACTATTGGGGACAGGCGCGACAGTACAGCTACGATCCCGCCGGTCATCTGACACGGACCATCGACCCGCTGGGGCAAGCCCTCGCCATTCAGTGCGATGCGTTGGGACGCGTCGTCAAGCGAAGCGCACAGCCAACCGAAGAGGAACGCTACGCCTATAACCGCAAAGGCCAGTTGACCGAGGCGAGCAACGCGCACGGGACGGTCATGCGCGCCTACGATGCGGATGGCCGACTCACGCGTGAAACGCAGCAACAGGCGTCGTTCGATGGCGCGATCGACTACGCCTACGACGAGGCCGGACGACTGGTCACGCAGCAGCGCAGAATGCGGTCGCAGGCGGGATCATCGTTCGAACAGACGCTGACCTATGGCTACGACGCGTTGGGCCATCCTCAGACGCTACAGATCGACGACCAAGCCCCGATTCGCTTCACGCGCGACATCGCGGGACGTCTAAGCCGCGTGAGCTTCTCGGCGGAACTCGATCACGTTCTCGAGTACGACCGCGCCGGGCGGCTTGCGCGCCATACGACGATGCAGGCGGCGCGTGCCGTCGATCACGTCGCCTATCGCTACGACGCACTGGGCAACTTGACGCAGCGCGATGATTCACGGCTGGGCGTGGACAGCTATCGCTACGATCCATTGGGGCGGATTGTGGCGCATACCGATCCCGCGCAGACGCTGCGCTACTTCGTGTACGACAAGCAAGGCGACCGCTTCAGCAGCGAATACGCGGATGGCAACCGACGGCACGTTCAGCACCATGACGGCGCGCGCTGGTGGCTCGATGCAGCGGGGCAACTGGTCGAGCGCCATGACCGCCGCTCGGGCGTGCAGTGCTTCAAGTGGGATGCGTTCGGGCGGCTCGCGGAGTTCGAGAACACGCACAACGAGCGGTGGGCTTATCGCTATGATGCGTTGGGCAGGCGAATCGGAAAGGTCGCGTTGGGTGGGCCTTACAGCGCGGCGCCCGACGAAACACATACGCGCTTCCTATGGGACGGCGATGCGATGGCCGGCGACATGCGCGACACGCCGGCACGACAGCAGGGACGTTTCTATGCGTATCATCTGAATAGCTTCGAGCCGCTTGTGATGCAGCTCAGCTCGACAGATGAAGCGGCTGGCGCGATAGCCGTTCGTACGTTCTATTACCAGAACGATGCGAACGGCGCGCCGGTGAGGCTGCGTTCAGGTGACGGGAAGATCGCATGGGAGGCGCATTATGGCGTGACGGGTGGCGTTGATTACGCCGAGACCGAGACGATCGATCAGCCGATTCGGTTGCAGGGGCAGTATTTTGATGCGGAATCTGGATTACATTACAACAGGCATCGCTATTTCGATCCGAATACGGGCAGGTTCATATCGCAAGATCCGATTGGGCTGCGAGGCGGGACCAACCCATATGAATTCGCGCTAAACGCCTTGGGATGGATCGATCCTTTAGGACTTGCTCCTAAGGCTCCGTTATCATTGCCTGATGGTCACAGAGGACGAATAGATCGTTTCAATACGGGCGGACAGTCTTCGTTCGAAATTCACGTTTACGATGCTTCTGGGAGAGAACTTGGCGTGTATGGTCCGAACGGCTTCTTCAATAAACATGGAACCACGGGCCAAGAAGTTAGAGTTCCAGAGAACGTTGCAAACGCGCTCAATGGCATTGCTATTGATGAACTGAGAAAAATAGGGGCCCTTCCACCAATAGGAGCCCCGGGAAGTCGTGAAGCGGCGAAAGAACACACGGCTGACGTCCGAAGAAGCGGGTGTTTTGGTTTAGGATAATATCCGGTATATTTTATGAAAATCATTAAGCTTATCGAGAACGATGACGGATTCACTATGGATAGCTCCGCTTATTCCGACTATGTGAATGGAATTCGAGAGCTGCTTTCGGGTGACGCCTTGCAGTTCATGATTGCTGACTGGCATTATGATCATCTCGATCCCAGATGTCCGCATGACGCAAGAATCGACTACCTAAAGGTTGATGAGAAAGATGGTGCTATTGACATTGAACTGTTGTTGAACAGGGCTATCGAAGGGAGTCTTCGTTTGAAATATGGCAACGTGCAATGGTACGTTTTCGACAAGCAGAAAACGGATTGGCCCGTAGGAACGGCGTCGCACGGTGATTGGATGATCGATGAAATGCTGCTCTGTGAGGATGGGTTTTTAACACATGAGATCATCTTGTCCGAATCATCATTAAAGATTAAGCATAAGAGCTTCGAATATTGGCTTGAGTAACTCTGGCGGATTGCTGCAAGTGCAGTACTTCGATCGAGAATCTAAATTGCATTACAACGCGCATCGCTATTCGATCCGGAACGGCAGAATCATCAGTCAAGACCCGATTGGATTACTCGGCGGTACTAATCGCTACGGTTAGCTCCGAACAACCTTGGTTGGACCGATCCTCTTGGACTAAGCTGCGAAGAAACGCAAAACATTGCGGTAACGGTCGGAAGTAAAGGCTTTATTGTTCGAGCGATCCCGCGAACTCAAGATGAGAATATCAAACTTATGGCAGATTATCAGTGTTACCCACTGTGGGAGGCATCTCCGGGGGTAGTCGGAAACATAAATCCAAGTGACTTACCGATCTCAGTAGACCTTCAAAATAGATTATTGGCATGGGCTAACTCGTTCGACGCAACACTTAACATAGATAATCCCATGCTCTCTGGGTTCAAGAGTGAGCAGGCGGTCGAGAAATTCAAGACCGAAGGGGAAGCTTTAGCGCATCAATTACAAACGGAACTTGGAACAGAATATCTTGTAATTAGGAAGATATAGTTGCAAGCGCATCGAGACAAGGTGTCGAAGGGTCTGCCCGAGGATTAATGCACGTGGTCTCCTCGAAAAGCAACGGTCTGTTGCAAGGGCGTATCCTAGCGAAGGAGATTAAAGCGGAAAATCCAACTGAGCGGACATGAGTGGCAATAGGTTTAAGTGAAGTAAGGGGTGCACGCTAATCGTTGCTTGGCTGAGGATGGTTCGAAACGACGCGGGTGAGTGACGTGCGCCGCAAGAACGGTGCACCTAGCATTGTTAATGATCTGACTGTCGGGATGCCGGCGACGTGTGTATGATTGAGGTCGACGCATCAGAGTCGGTGGCTTCTAAACTGCAGAACTTGTTCGATCTTCCATCGAAGCCGCGGAGAGACTTATGACGCTTGATGACGAGACAAGAGAGGCAATCTCTCGGATGCCAACCCCTCCGTTCATAATGGATGAGTGGGAAGGTCTGGCTGATTCGCTTGCGCGCAAATTCGAGTGGAAAGGCTCTAAAATCGATTGGGCGAAATGTAAGAATCACAGCTATCGGCAATTGACGGGAACATATGAGAATTGGATCCGACTGATCGGAGACTTCATCAAAAGTGGTTTGATAGAACATGCGGTTCTCGCCGGCGACATCTTCTATATGAACGACTCATCGCTTGATTTTGCGGTGCGCGTGAGGCCCGAACAGTTCTACGACTTCATGTCTTTCGCAGTTCTCAACATACCGCAACACCATTACTTCTTCGATGAGACTATGGCGTGGTGTCTTGTCATCAGTGCCGAAGGGTATGTTGATTTCGGAATCTCGATAGAATCGTCGAATTAGGAAGATGCCTCCTCGGGAGTGGAGGCACACGACCGGGCAAAGCGCGTTGGCGATAGTCGACTTCTTCCTTAGAATTGGCTCGGCCGGCGCCGCCGTTCGCTCCGCTTGGTAGCTGCACGCCATCTGCTAAAACGCGCCTTCCCGGTAGGTCGTCGCGCTGAAACTCGACGGAATCGGCGCCATCCTCGGCCTGCCGACAAACTCGTCATCTTCGATATGTCGCCGAGATCGTGGACGCGGCGGGCCGCAGCATGCGCCTGCGCCTCAACGAACCGGATGCAAGCCTGTCCGCCTCCTCGCGTGCGAGGCAGCTTTGGAACCTATGCAAGAGAGAAGGAAAGCCGCGCTCACTTCGCTGCCGCGCGGGCAGCTTAAGGATTTCGATATCGGACACACGTCCCCTCTACTCCACCCCCACCCACTCCCCGTCCGCGTCACTACTCCTCAACACCGCCTCCACAAACCTCAACCCCGCGACCCCATCCTCCACAGTCGTAACCCACTCATCCCCCTGCGTCGTCCCTCGCGCGATGCACTCCGCCGCATCCGCATAAACCTGCGCGAACGCTTCGATATACCCTTCCGGATGCCCCGCCGGCACGCGCGTCGCATGCAGCGCCTCGGCGCTTTGCACGCGCCCTCGCGTGATCCGCTCCGACGCCCCGCCGACCGGCGTGAACCACAGTTCGTTCGGCGCTTGCTGGTCGAACATCAAACCGGCCTTCGTGCCATACACGCGCAGCCGCAGCGCGTTCTCCTCGCCCGCCGCGACCTGACTCGCCCACAGCATGCCGCGCGCGCCGTTCGCATAACGCAGCATCGCCTGAACATGATCGTCGACGCGTCGTCCCGGCACGAACGTCGTCACTTCCGCCGATAACGCCGAAGGCCGCATGCCCGTCACATACTCGGCCAACTGATACGCATGCGTGCCGATATCGCCGAGACAACCCGCCGGGCCCGCGAGCGCCGGATCGGTGCGCCACGCCGCCTGCCGGTTCGCCTGTGTCTCGACGGGCATCGAAAGCCAGTCCTGCGCGTACTCCACCTGCACGACGCGGATATCGCCGAGCGCGCCGTTCCGCACCAGCGCGCGCGCATGGCGCACGAGCGGATAGCCGGTGTACGTGTACGTCACCGCAAACACGCGATTCTTCTCCCGCGCGAGCTTCGCCAGCGCCTCGCCTTCATCGAGCGATACCGCGAGCGGCTTGTCGCAGATCACGTGGATGCCGGCTTCCAGAAACGCCGTCGCAATCGGCGCGTGCAGATGATTCGGCGTGACGATCGCGACCGCTTCGATGCCATCGGCGCGGCTCGCTTCGGCGCGCGCCATCTCACGATAATCGTCATAGCTGCGCGGCAAGCCGATGGCCGCCGCGCTCGCCGCCGCTCGCTGCGGATCGGACGACAACGCGCCCGCCAGCAATTCATAGCGGTCATCCAGCCGCGCCGCCATGCGATGCACCGCGCCGATGAACGCGCCCTCGCCGCCGCCGACCATGCCGAGCCGCACGCGCTTCATCGCTTTTCTCCTGCTTTGTTCCCAATCCCGAGCACATCGCGCATCTGCTCACGGCTCGCGCCGCTGCCGGCGAAGTCGTCGAACGCATGCTCGGCCACGCGGATGATGTGATCGCGAATGAACGTCGCGCCTTCCCGCGCGCCGTCTTCCGGATGCTTCAACGCGCATTCCCATTCCAGCACGGCCCAGCCCGGGAAATCGTATTGCGCCATCTTCGAGAAGATCGCCTTGAAGTCGATCTGGCCGTCGCCGAGCGACCGGAAACGCCCCGCGCGCTCGACCCATCCCGAATAGCCGCCGTACACGCCTTGCCGCCCGTTCGGCCGGAACTCCGCGTCCTTCACATGAAACGCCTTGATGCGCGCGTGATAGATGTCGATGAACGCGAGATAGTCCAGTTGCTGCAAGACGAAGTGACTCGGGTCGTAGAGGATATTCGCGCGAGGGTGATCGTCCACGGCCGCGAGGAAACGCTCGAACGTCACGCCGTCGTGCAGGTCTTCGCCGGGATGCAGCTCGTAGCACACGTCGATGCCCGCGCGGTCGAACTCATCGAGTATCGGACGCCAGCGCGTGGCCAATTCATCGAACGCGGCTTCGACGAGACCCGCCGGGCGCTGCGGCCACGGATACACGTACGGCCACGCGAGCGCGCCGGAGAACGTGACGTGCGCATTCAGGCCCAGCCGCTTCGATGCCGCCGCCGCGTGCTTCAATTGCGATATCGCCCATTCGGTGCGCGCCTGCGGATTGCCGCGCACATGCGGCGCGGCGAAGCCGTCGAACAGCGTGTCGTAGGCCGGATGCACGGCAACCAGCTGCCCTTGCAAATGCGTCGACAATTCGGTGATGACAACGCCCGCATCCGCGACCGTGCGACGAATGTCGTCGCAATAGGCATCGCTCGATGCGGCTTTCTCCAGGTCGATCAGGCGCGGATCGGCGGGCACCTGAATGCCCTTGTAGCCGAGTCCCGCCGCCCACGACGCAAGACTGGCGAGCGTGTCGAACGGCGCTTCTCCGCCCATGAACTGAGCGAGAAAAATCGCCGGGCCCTTGATGGTCTTCATCTTTCGCCTCGTTGGAAACGCCGGTCAGCGCGGTTCAGCGCATGACCGGCTGTGCAGTCAGAACGGCGAGTTCGGGAAATAGAATTGCTTCGCGTTGTCCTTCGTGATGAGCACCGAAGGAATGATGGTCGTCGGCGGCAGCTTGTCGCCCTTTAGACGCGCCTCGGCCGTGAGCTTGATCGCATCGTAGATGAACTTCGGCGAGTACGAGACGTCCGCTTTCACGCGCTGGTCGCCGTCCATGATGCGCTTGACCGCTTCCTTCGATCCCGCGCCGCCGAACACTTCCTTGATATCCGTGCGATGCGCCTGATCGATCGCCTTGAGCACGCCGATCATCATGTCGTCGTCGGCGGCCCAGACGGCGTCGATATGCTTGAAGCGCGTCAGATAGTCCTGCATCACCTTGAACGCGTCGTCGCGGTTCCAGTTGGCGTACTTGGCATCCAGAATCTTGATGTCCGGATGCTGCTTGATCACGCCTTCGAAAGCGGTCCAGCGTTCGTTGTCGAGCGTCGTGGGAATGCCGCGCAGCGCGACGATATCGCCCTTGCCGTTGAGCGTTTTCGCGAGATATTCGGCGGGCAGCTTGCCGAACGCAGTGTTGTCGCCTGCAACGTACGCGTCTTGCGCGCTGGTGTCGGTGAGGCCGCGATCGACGACGGTCACGTACACGCCCCTCTTCTTGACCTGCGCGACCGGCTGCGTGAGCGACGCCGATTCGAACGGGAAAATCACGAGCGCGTTGATCTTGTTGACCGTCACGAGATCCTGCAGCTGGTTGGCCTGCTCGGGCGCGCCCGACGCCGTCTTCACGATGATCTTGAGATCGGGATGCGCCTTCTCCAGCTCCTTCTTGGCCTCGTTCGCCCACCAGACGATGCCGCCCGTGAATCCGTGCGTGGCGGTCGGAATGGCGACGCCGAGCACGACCTTGTCGGCGGCGAAGGCGGACGATGCCGTGGCGAACGCGCTCGCCGCGAGCGTCAGCGCGCCGAGCGCGCGAAGCAGTTTTTTCATGACGATGTCTCCTGTTATTCGAAGTAGAAAGTTACCGACGGCCACGCTGCAAGAAGGCTACGAAAATGATCACGGCGCCCTGCACCGCCGCGTTCAGATACACGCTGATGATGCTCGTGAGATTGAGGATGTTGTTGATGACGGAAAGCAAAATCGCGCCGATGACCGTGCCGATCACGCGCCCTTCGCCGCCCTTGAGCGCCGTGCCGCCGACCACCACGGCGGCGATCGCTTCGAGTTCCCACAGAAGGCCGGTGGTCGGCGTCGCTGACCCCAAGCGCGGGACGTAGAGCACGGTCGCCACGGCGACGCATAGTCCGAGCAGCACGTAGGTCGCGATCTTCACGTTATCGACGCGAATGGCCGCGTAGCGCGCGACCTGTTCGTTCGAGCCGATGGCCTGCACGTGCCGCCCGAACACCGTGCGGTTGAGTACCAGCGCGCCGCCCGCCGCGACGATCGCGAAGACCCAGATGGGCACCGGCACGCCGAAAAGATTCGCGTAATACACGGGGCCGTAGAGATCGACGAGCGAATTGTCGAGCGTGAGCGCGCCGCCGTCCGCGAGCCACGTCAGAAGCGCGCGGAACACGCCGAGCGTGCCGAGCGTCACGATGAACGGCTCGATGCGCCCTTTGGTCACGAGCAGTCCGTGCGCGAAGCCGAAGAGCGCGCCGAGTACGAGCGCGAGCACGATGCCGAGCGCGACGATCAGAAGCGGCGGCAGCGCATGGCCGCGCACGCCCTGAAGCAGGCCGTTCATCATGAAGATCATGCTGCCCGCGATGAGCGCGGCCATCGATCCGACGGACAAGTCGATGCCGCCCGAGATGATGACGAAGGTCATGCCCACCGCGATGATGCCGATGAACGACGTGCGCGTAAGCACGTTCATCGCGTTGTCGAAGGTGGCGAAGTCGCCGTTCAGAAGCGTGCCGCCGATGCACAGCGCAATCAGCCCGATCAGCGGCCCGACGCCGAGCAGAAACCGCGCGACGGCGGTGAGGCGGCTTTCTTGCGCGGTGTCTTCAGTGTGTGCCGGTCGCATGCGCGATCAACCTCTCTTCGGTCAAAAGGTCCATGCCGAGCGTCGCGACCAGTTCGCCCGCGCGCATCACGGCGACGCGATGGCACAGCCCGATCAGTTCGATCAGCTCGGAAGAAATGACGATCACCGCGCGGCCCTCGGCGGCGAGGCGGTGGATCAGGAAATAGATGTCGCGTTTCGCGCCGACATCGACGCCACGCGTGGGCTCGTCGAGCACGACCACGCGCGGATCGGGATGCAGGAACTTCGCGAGCGCGAGCTTTTGCTGATTGCCGCCCGAGAGCATGCGGGCGCGGCTGCGTGTATTGCCGGTGCGAATGCCGAAGTCCTTGACCGCGAGCGTCAGCGCATCGCGTTCGGCGCGCGAGTCGATGAGCGGGCGCGCGTAGCGTTCCAGCGTCATCATCGTGAGGTTGTCCTTGAGCGCCATGTCCACATGCAGGCCGCGTCCCTTGCGGTCTTCGCTCAAGTACGTGATGCCGTGGCGCATCGCGTCGCGCGGGTTCTTGAGCTTCACGGTCTCGCCTTCGATGGCGATGCGCCCCGCCGCGAGCGGCCGCAAGCCGACCAGCGCCTCGAACAGTTCCGTGCGTCCCGCGCCGACGAGTCCCGCGAAGCCGAAGACTTCGCCCTGCCGCACGGAAAAGCTCACGCCTTCGGCCCAGCCGGGCACGGACGCGCCTTCCACCTGAAACGCGAGCGGCGCATCGGCGGCGAGCGCGGGCTTCTCGGGAAACATGTCGGAGACTTCGCGGCCTACCATGAGGTTGGCCATTTCGCGGCGCGTGAGGTCGGCGGTCGGCGCGCGGGCGACGAAGCGGCCATCGCGCATCACGATCACTTCGTCGGTCACGCGTTCCACTTCGTCGAGCTTGTGCGAGATATAGAGGATCGTCGTGCCCGCCTCCTTCAGCCGCGCCATCAGCGCGAAGAGGCGCTGCGTCTCGGCGGGCGTCAGCGTGGCGGTCGGCTCGTCCATGATGAGCAGGCGCGTGTCGCGCAGCATGGCCTTCGCGATCTCGACAAGCTGCTTCTCCGCGACGATCAACTCGCGCACTTTCGTGTCCGGATTCTTGTGCAGGCCGACTTCGTTGAGCGCGGCGCGGGCGTCGTCGCGCATGGCGGGTTCATCGAGGAAGAAGCCTTTGCGCAGCTCGTGGCCGAGAAACATGTTCTGCGTGATGCTCAGATGATCCGCGAGATTCAGTTCCTGGTGAATGAGCACGATGCCCGCGCGCTCGGCGTCGCGCGAACTGGCGAAGGCGGCGGGCTTGCCGTCTATCAGCACGTCGCCAGCGCTCGCGCGCTCGTAGCCCGCGAGGATCTTCATGAGCGTGGACTTGCCCGCGCCGTTTTCGCCGAGCAAGCCGTAGATGCGACCCGGCGCGAGATCGAAACTCACGCCGTGGAGCACGCGCACCGGGCCGAAGTTCTTCTCGACTGCGTCAAAGCGCACGGCAAGGGTCATCGTCAGGCGCTCCTTCTTTGTATCAGGCGATGCGGCAGCAGCACGCCCGGCACTTCCGCGCGCGGATCGCGCAGGCGCTTGAGCAAGAGTTCCGCCGCCGTCTCGCCGAGCGCGCGCATCGGCTGCGCGACGGTCGTGAGCGGCGGCACGGCGTGGGCGGCCACGGCGATGTCATCGAAGCCGACGACCGCGACATCTTCCGGCACGCGCAGGCCCGCGCTGCGCAGGCCGTTCAGCACGCCGATGGCGAGCGTGTCCGACACCGCGAAAATGGCGGTCGGCCGGTCGCGCCCGAGCGACGCGAGCTGCCGGGCGGCGCGCTCGCCGGCGTCGTAATCGAGGCTGTCCAGTTCGACCTGCCATGCCGGGTTCGCGACGATGCCCGCGGCTTGCAGCGCATCGCGATAACCCGCGAGGCGCTGTCGGCCATACAGATAGCCTTCGCCGGAGTTGATCAGCGCGATGCGCTCGTGTCCCTTGTCCAACAGATAACGCACGACATCGCCTGCGGCAAGATGGTTGTCGATACCCACGTAAGGCACGCGCGCGGCCGGGTCGAATTCGCAGCACGCGACCCACGGCAGCGTCGAAGCCTGCTCGACGAGCGCCTTTTGCACAGCGGCTGGATCGAGACAGATGGCGCCGTCCGCGCGACGCCCGCGCAGCAGGTCGAAGTAGCTGCGCTCGCGCAACGGATCGGCGCCCGTATCGCAGAGAAGCATGAAGTAGCCGTTCTGCCGCGCGACCGTGTCGATGCCGCGCACGATGGCCGCATAGAACGGGTTGCCGAAGTCGGGGACCATCGTGAGAAGCAGGCGGCTTTCGGCCGTGCGCAGATTGCGCGCAAGCTCGTTCACGCGATAGCCGCTCGCTGCGACCGCCTCGCGCACTTTCTCGCGCGTGGCCTCGCGCACGTTGCTGTGGCTATTGAGCACGCGCGACACCGTGGCGACGGACACGCCGGCACGCCGGGCAACGTCGGCTATCGATACTTCCTCGGGAGGACGCACGGGATCGGACATGCTGCGCGCCGGGGCGGCGAACGAAATGTAATGGATTACATTATTCGACGGTGTTCGTCCGGAAGGCAACCCGAATCGGATAGGGATAAACGCTTAAAGCCAAAATTTGACGGCTCGTGTCGATCGCGCCGCGGCGTGCGCGTCGTAAGGTGTGAGCGCGCAACTGCGCGTTTGTTCACCTCGACAGGAGCACTCCCATGCGATTCATGATGCTGATGATCCCGCGCGGCTACGAAAGCGCGGAGCCGGGCGCGATGCCGAGCGCCGAAGCCGTCGCCGCGATGATGAAGTATAACGAAGAGTTGCAGAAGGCCGGCGTGCTGCTCGCGCTCGACGGACTGCATCCGCCGTCGATGGGCGCGCGCGTCACGTTCGAAGGCGGCAAGCCGCGCGTGACCGACGGCCCGTTCGCGGAAGCGAAGGAAGTGCTCGGCGGCTATTGGATGATTCAGGTGAAGTCGCGCGAAGAGGCGATCGAATGGGCGAAGCGGTGCCCCGCTTCGGCAAACGAGATCATCGAAGTGCGGCAAGTGCAGGAGTTCGGCGACTTCCCGCCCGACGTGCAGGAAGCCGCCGCCGGCTTCGAGGAAATGCAGAAGGCGCAGAAGCCGGCTTAACCGGGAATGCCGGTGATGTAGATCGGCTTCGCGGTGGACAGCGACTGCTTGACGCCGCGGCCGGTGTCGTCCACGAGCACTTCTTCTTCGTCGCGCTCGACCGCCGCGAGCACTTGCTCGACCACGCTGGCCGGCGACGTCTCCGGGGCTGCGACTTCGGCGACCATGTCGGTGTCGATGTAGCCCGGATGCACGCCGACCACGAGCGTGCCCTGTCCGCGCAACTCGCCGCGCAGCGCATTGGTCACGGCCCACGCCGCCGACTTCGACGCGCTGTAAGCGCCGCCGTCCGGCAGCGCGACCCAGCTCAGCACGGACAGCACGTTGATGACCGCGCCGCCGCCGTTCTTCTTGAGCGTGGGCGCGAACGCCTGCGTCACGGCGAGCGGGCCGATCACGTTGACCTCGAAGAGATCGCGCATGCCTTGCGTCGATGCCGGATCGACCAATGCGCCGCGCGCCAACGCCCCCGCGTTGTTGATGACGATCTGCACGTCCGTGTACTTGGCCGCGGCTTCGGCGATGTCGGCAGGCTTCGTGACGTCGAGGCGGATGGCTTCGACGCCTTCGATATCCACGCTGCCCGGATCGCGCGCCGCCGCATACACCTTGGCGGCGCCCGCCTGCAACAGCGACTTCGCGAACTGCTTGCCGAGACCGCGGTTCGCGCCGGTGACGAGTACGACCTTGCCCTTGATCTGCATGACTGCTCCTGTTAGTGCACATGCACTTTATCTGACATGAAAAGGCACGCGGCCCTGCGTGCCCGGTTTCGTTGATTCAATCCATCGCGGTGATTTCGAACAGCATCTGACGCAGCGACTTCGCGCGCTTCTCGCCGTACTTCTGCTCGAATTCGGCCTGCGCCGTCCGCCACTTCTCGACGCCCTGCGCGAGCAGCGCCTTGCCCGCCGCCGTCAACGTGAGACCGACCGCGCGCGAATTCGGCGACTGTTGATCCGCCTGCACCATGCCGTCGCGCTGAAGCGGCTTGAGCGCGCGTACGAGCGTCGTGCGGTCCATGACCATGGCGTCCGCGAGTTCGGCCATCTGCACGCCGGGCTTGCGCGCAATCGACGCGAGCAGCGTGAATTGCGCCGAAGTCAGGCCGACCTCGCCCATGTGCCGCTCGTAGAGTTGCGAGACATAACGCGCGGCCTGCCGGATGGCGAAGCAGTTGCAGTCGAGAGGAGATGAGTGCGTTGACATGACTCGTAGCTTATATGTGTATATGCACTCGTGTCAAACGGCGCGTTTTCATCGGCGCGATAGGCCGAACGCATGAAGCGGCATGAAGCGGCGGGAATCGTCGCGCGCCCGAGCGCCGCCAAATGCGTGACGCCGCGCCGCGTCTGGAGAAGCGCGCCGCCGCGCCTGTGCCGAAATCCGCAGTCGCCGCGCGACGAATCGACAAGACGCGGCCAATTTGGCTTCCTACATTGCGCTTGTCCGCCGCCAAGCGAGTACGGATGCGACTTTCGCCGCGACGAGGGCAACTCCGTCTTGCGGGCGGGTAATTGGTCATGTTCCATGCAGTAGCCGCGTTCCTGGATTGCCAAACCACAAAAGGAGAGGAAACCATGCGTATCCGTACGAGCGTCAAACCTTTGGCATGGCTGGCGGCGTGCGCCAGCGCCGCACTCGCCGCCGTGCCCATGACCGCCGCCGCCGAAGACGTCACGGTCAAGATCGGCTTCGCCGCGCCGCTCACGGGCGCGAACGCGGGCTACGGAAAGGATCTGCAGAACGGCGTGCAGCTCGCGCTCGACGAGGCGAACGCCAAGAAGATCAGCATCGGCGGCAAGACGGCGAAGTTCGAGATTCAGGCGGAAGACGATCAGGCCGACCCGCGCGTCGGCGTGCAGGCGGCGCAGAAGCTCGTCGATGACGGCGTGGCCGTCGTCGTCGGTCACTTCAATTCGGGCACGACGCTGCCCGCCTCGCCCATCTATAACAACGCCGGCATTCCGATGATCGATCCGGCCGCGACGAATCCGACCATCACCACGCGCGGCCTCGAGAACGTGTTCACGGTGATTTCCAGCGACGCGCAGAACGCGGGCAATGCCGGCGCGTACGCGGTCACGACGACGAAAGCGAAGCGCATCGCGATCATCGACGACCGCACGGCCTTCGGCCAGGGCGAAGCGGACGAGTTCGAGAAAGCGGTGAAGGCGAAAGGCGGCAACATCGTCGGTCGCGAGTTCAGCGACAACCAGACCGTCGATTTCAGCGCGCAACTCACGCGCATCAAGGCCACGAACGCGGACCTGATTTTCTTCGGCGGACTGGACCGGCAAGCGGCGGCTGTCGTCAAGCGCATGAAGCAGCTCGGCATGAACGCGCAGTTCGTGGGCGGCGGCGGCGTGATGGACGCCGATTTCCTGAAGCTCGCGGGCGACGCGGCCGAAGGCGCGCAGGCCTGGGAATACGGCAGCCCGCTCGACAAGCTGCCGCAAGGCAAGGCGTTCAGCGAGAAGTTCCAGAAGCGCTTCGGCGTCGCGATTCTGTCGTACGCGCCGTTCGGTTACGACGCGGCGTGGGCCGCGATCAACGCGATGCAGAAGGCGAATTCCGCCGATCCCAAGGTGTATCGCCCGGTGCTGAAGAAGATTTCGTTCGAGGGCATCACGGGTCCCATTGCCTTCGACGACAACGGCGCGCTGAAGAACGCGTCATCGACGCTCTATCAGGTCAAGAACGGGCAATGGGAAACCGTCGTCACCAAGCACGGCATGTAGGCGCTATTGGCTATCGCAGACGCAGGTTCTCGCGCGTGGCCGCGGCTTCGTCGTTGAGCCACTGCGCGAACTGCTGCAACGCGGGCGACGGCGCCGGCCGCTCCGGATAAACGAGGTAGTAGGCCGCGCCGCTCGGCACGCGCAACGCGAATGGCGCGATCACGCGTTTCGCGCGCAGGTCTTCTTCGATCAGCGAGACATCGCCGATGGTTACGCCCAGGCCCTGCATCGCCGACGAGATGGCGAGGTCGAGCGTGTCAAAGTGTTGCGCCTTCGTGGACGGCAAGCCGTCGTAGCCGTACGCGCCGAGCCACAAGAGCCAGTCGCGGCGATCGCGCGTCGGGTGCAGCAGCGTCTGGCCCGCGAGGTCGTCGGGCGTCGGCTCCGCGTTGCCGCGCGGTTTCCAGAGTTCGGGCGCGCAGACCGGCGTGAGCACTTCATCGAAAAGATGGTGCACCGTCAGGCCCTTGCCCGACGGCTTCGCGGACGTCGGGCTGAAGACGATGGCGGCGTCGAACTGCTCCGCATTGAATTCGACGCCGTGCGACACCGACGCCGTCACTTCCACGACCTGTTCGGGCCGCTCGTTCTGCAACCGGATCACGCGCGGGAGCACCCAGCGCATCGCGCAGGTCGGACACTTGACGCGCAAGGTTCCGGAGGCGCTGCCGCCCTTGGCGAGCGCGTCGCCGATCTGCGCGAACGCCTGCTGCAACGGCGCGATCAACAGCGCGCCGTGATGCGTGAGCGCGAGCCCGCGCGCCTGCCGCACGAAAAGCGCGTAGCCGAGCTGCGCCTCCAGTCCCGCTATCTGCCGGCTGACTGCGCCCTGCGTCACGTTGAGCGCATCGGCGGCGCGCGTGAAGTTCAGCTTCTGAGCGACCACGAGAAAAGTCTTGAGAACGTCGAGCGAGGGCAGCGGTTTCATCGGGTTAACGAAAGGAGCCATGAGCGGCGCACATGGCTAGTATGACAAAGTTTCGATTGTCGGCCGTTTATTGCCGCGGTTGAATCGTCGCACTGTCTATTGGAGCGAGCCGTCGTGCACAGCGCCTGTATTCCCGAATCGAAGCTGCCGAAGGTCGGCACCACCATTTTCACCGTCATCGGCCAGCTTGCCGACGAGCATCACGCGCTGAACCTGTCGCAAGGCGCGCCGAATTTCGCGTGCGATCCGAGGCTCGTCGAAAGCGTCACGCGAGCCATGCAGGCAGGACATAACCAGTATTCGCCGATGTCCGGCGTGCTGGCGCTGCGCGAGGCCATCGCGTTGAAGACGCAGAAAGTCTACGGCGCGCAGTACGATCCGGGCACCGAAGTGACCGTGGTCGCGAGCGCGAGCGAAGGGCTGTACGCGAGCATCAGCGCGCTCGTACATCCCGGCGACGAGGTGATCTACTTCGAGCCGTCGTTCGACAGCTATGCGCCGATCGTGCAGCTTCAGGGCGCGACGCCGATCGCGATCAAGCTGTCGCCTGAAGACTTCAGCATCGACTGGGACGAAGTCGCCGCCGCCATCACGCCGAAGACGCGCATGATTCTCGTCAACACGCCGCACAATCCGACGGGCAGCGCGTTCACGCCCGCCGATATCGAGCGGCTCACGGCGCTCACGCGCGATACGAAAATCATCGTGCTGTCGGACGAAGTGTACGAACACGTCGTCTTCGACGGCGCGCCGCATCACGGCATGGCGCGCTATCCGGCGCTCGCCGAACGCAGCGTGATCGTGTCGTCGTTCGGCAAGTCGTATCACGTGACGGGCTGGCGCGTCGGTTATTGCCTCGCCCCAGCCGCGCTGACCGCCGAGATTCGCAAGATTCACCAGTTCATGACCTTCTCCGCCGACACGCCGATGCAGATGGCGTTCGCCGAGGCGCTCGCCGACGAATCGAGCTATCTGAACCTCGGGCCGTTCTATCAGCACAAGCGCGACGTGCTCGCCCGCGCGCTCGCCGGCTCGCGTTTCGAACTGTTGCCGAGCGCAGGCAGCTTCTTCATGCTCGCCCGTTATAGCGCCATCTCGGACGCGCCCGACAGCGATTTCGTGCCGCGGCTGATCCGCGAGGCGCGCGTCGCGACCATTCCGCTGTCCGCGTTCTACACGGACGGCACCGACAATCGCGTGATTCGCCTGTCGTTCGCGAAGGACGACGACACGCTCATCGAAGGCGCGCGCCGCCTTTGCCAGATTTAGCCCCTTTGATTGATTGGAGACCACGATGAAGAAGAACCACCTCGCCGCCGCGCTTTTCGTCGCGTGCTCGCTCGCGAGCGGCGCGGCGCTCGCCGCCGACACGCTGCGCTTCGGCGTCGAAGCGCAATACCCGCCGTTCGAATCGAAATCGGCGACGGGCGAACTGCAAGGACTCGATATCGACGTCGGCAACGCCGTCTGCGTCGCCGCGAAGATGCAGTGCAAATGGGTCGAAACGTCGTTCGACGGCCTGATTCCCGCGCTGCAGGGCCGCAAGTTCGACGCGATCAATTCCGCGATGAACGCGACCGAGCAGCGCCGTCAGGCCATCGACTTCACGACGGTCGTGTATCGCGTGCCGACGCAACTCATCGCGAAGACCGGCAGCGGGATCGAACCGACGGCGGCGGCGCTGAAAGGCAAGAGCGTGGGCGTGCTGCAAGGCTCCATTCAGGAGACGTTCGCCAAGGCGCACTGGGAAAACGAAGGCGTGAAGGTCGTGCCGTATCAGGACCAGAATCAGGTCTACGCGGACCTCAAGTCCGGCCGCCTCGACGCGACGCTCGTGCTCGCGCCCGCCGGACAAAGCGGCTTCCTCTCGAAGCCCGACGGCGATGGCTTTTCGTTTGCCGGCGCGCCGGTGCGCGACGACAAGATTCTCGGCAGCGGCATCGCGTACGGCATCCGCAAGGGCGACGATGCGCTGAAGGCCAAGCTCGATGCGGCCATCGCGAAGGTGAAGGCGGACGGCACCATCGACAAGTACGCGAAGAAGTACCTCGGCAACATCGACATTTCAGCGAAGTAAGCTGCGTGGCGGCGGCTGTGCAGCTTTTTTGAAGCGCAGGCACACTGGCGGATTCGTTGACATCCAGCCGCGATTTCACCGTCGCGGCGCTTCGCCGGGAACTGCATGAGCACGCCGCCGCAAACCAAAGCCGCACCGCCGCCACCGCCGCTCAAGGGCGGCCAACTCGTGCTCGCCACCTTCGCCGTGGCGCTCGCGACCTTCATGAACGTGCTGGACTCGTCGATCGCCAACGTCGCGATTCCGACGATTTCCGGGAACCTCGGCGTGTCGGTGAACGAAGGCACGTGGGTGATCACGGTGTTTGCGGCGTCGAACGCGGTTTCCATTCCGCTGACCGGCTGGCTCACGCAACGGCTCGGGCAGATCCGGCTTTTCGTCGGCGCGATTCTGATGTTCGTGCTGTCGTCCTGGCTCTGCGGTCTCGCGCCGAATCTGCCGGTGCTGCTCATTGCCCGCGTGCTGCAAGGCGCGGTCGCCGGGCCGCTGATTCCGCTTTCGCAGGCCATTCTGCTCGGCTCGTATCCGAAAGAGAAAGCGTCGATGGCGCTCTCGCTCTGGGCGATGACCGCGACCGTCGGGCCGATTGCCGGCCCTGCGCTCGGCGGCTGGATCACCGACAGCTATTCGTGGTCGTGGATCTTCTACATCAACATACCGGTGGGCATCTTCGCGGCGGGCGTGACGTGGTTCATCTACCGCACGCGTGAATCGCCGACGCGCAAGGCGCCGATCGACGTGATCGGGCTCGCGCTGCTCGTCGCGTGGGTGGCGTCGCTCCAGATCATGCTCGACAAGGGACGCGACCTCGACTGGTTCTCGTCGCCGGTGATCGTGGCGCTGGCGATCGTCGCGGTCATTTCGTTTGCGTTCTTCGTCGTGTGGGAATTGACGGAGGCGAATCCGGTGGTCGATCTGCGGCTCTTCACCGGGCGCAATTTCTTCGGCGGGACGGTGGCGATTTCGGTGGCGTACGGCGTGTTCTTCGGCAACCTCGTGCTTCTGCCGCAGTGGATGCAGCAGTACCTCAACTACCGTTCCGTCGATGCCGGCCTCGTTACCGCGCCGCTCGGCGTGTTTGCCGTGATACTCGCGCCGATCATGGGCAAGATCCTGCCGCGCAGCGACGCCCGCGTGATCGCGACGATGGCGTTCATCGGCTTCGCGTTCGTGTTCTGGCTGCGCTCCAAATACGTGATCGAGATCGACACATTCCATCTCGTGCTGCCGACGCTGCTGCAGGGCATTCCGATGGCGATGTTCTTCGTGCCGCTGACGGCCATTGTGCTCTCGGGCCTGCCGCCTTCGAAGATTCCGGCGGCGGCCGGTTTATCGAACTTCGCGCGGGTGTTTTGCGGCGCGGTGGGCACGTCGCTCGCCGGCAATGCGTGGGACGACCGCATCGCGCTGCATCACGAGCGGCTGACCGAGCAGGCGAACGCCTTCAACCCGACGTTCTGGCAGGCGCTCGGCGCGTCGCAATCGACGCTCGATATCAGCGAAGCGCAGGCGCGCGGCATGTTCAACTTCACCGTGAATTCGCAGGCCGCGATGATGGGTCTCAACGATATCTTTCTAATCTCGGCGGTGATCTTCATTTTGATCATCCCGCTCATCTGGATCACGAAGGTGGCGAAGGGCGGTGGAGGTGGAGCGGCGGCGGGGGCGCATTAGAGCGGGGGGCGCGTCTAACTCTGGGGAGTGAGGAAGTAGATCGGCGTGAGCGGCATGCGCGCTCGCGCCCCATCGTCGAGCTTCCGATAGAACTCTATCCATAGTTCAATCAGCCGCTCGGAGTCGATTAAGGTGATCTTGCGACGCTCCTGATTTCTCGCGAAAGACTCCGCGTCGCGTGTGAAGCCACCGAGCGCGACGTATAAGCCAACGTCGTCCTCGTTGATGATGGCGATGAAAGACTTGAGCCCGTCCTTGTCTACGCGATGTCCGACGCGTTTGACTTGTACTTTGATGCGCGGCGGGCGTGTTCCCAGCGGGTCGGTGTTTGCGATGATGTCAACACCGCCGTCCTTGCCCGGCGGCGAGACCCAACCTATGTGATAGCCCATCGCCCTTAACAAGTCAGCGACAAGGTCTTGAAATTCGTACGGCGGCATCGCGTGCAGGTGGCGTTCGATTTCGCCCCAGGCTTGCTCTTCGGCTTGTTCGAATGTAACGCTAGCTGCCTCGGCATCGACGTCGAAGGACAATGCTGCTTGTTCGCTCAGTTTCGCCGAAACGCTAGCCAGTCCGACGGGATCGCGAGACTGAGACGCACGCCACTGCCCATATAAGCGGTCCGCTTCACGGCAGAAGTCAGCTGGTTCTTTGAACTTCTCGTGCACCGATATCCCTTCGTCGGTGACTGCCCAGACCCCTTTGTGCTTGACTAGCCAACCGGCCTTTACGCACGCCACAGTCGCGAAGCGTACGATCTTCTCGAATCGTCTTAAGCCCGAACTCTCGTACCGTCCGGCTTCGTGAGGCGTTAAGGTCACGCTCTGGGCCAACATCTGCAACGCTTCTCTCGCCGGCATGCCTTCGGGGTGAGATATTAGAATGTCGAACAACTTCTTGAGAAGTTCGCCGGTACGTTGCCTAGATGTTTCGGCCATTGCAGTTCCTTGTCGATTGCGCATACGGTGCCAAGCGCGATAAGGCTGCAATTCTCGTAGATCGGCCGACCATGACTGTCACAATGTATGGCGTTACGCTGAGACATCCCGACGTTTCGCAGGCAGGTCACAAACCTGCGAAACGTCCGAATTGGCGCGGCTGCCGACGCTGTGTACAGCGCCCCTCGCCTCAGTCAGGATAAAACTCCGGATCGAGAACCTGCGCCATCGGCCAGGGGCAGGTCTCGGGAAACGCGTCGATATCGAGACCGGTTTCCGATTCCGCGAGATTGCGTGCGCGCGACCACACCACGTCGATCCACGCGGCGTCGTCGAACTTTCCGCGCAGGCTCGGCGCTTCGTTCAGCACGTATGCGACTTCTTTGCGCTGCGTGCCGATGGTATGGCTCCAGCTCTTGCTGCGCCTTGCGTGCTGATACGTCCACTTCAACAAATTCGCCAGCAACACCGACATCCGGTTCGCCAGTTCGCGTTGTTCGCTCCTACCCACGTCCTCGATTTCCTCTGCGACATGTTCGATATCGATGGCCGTGAGCTTCCCTGCACGCAGCAGCGCGGCCTGTTCCCTGGCCCACGCGACGACGTCCTGCTCGTAAGGCGTTGCCATCGGCTGACTCGGGTTTTCTTTCGAATCTCCGGTTTGGCTCATCGTAATTCGCCCCTCGCTGTTCTTCGAGATCGTCCGTTCGGCTAACGCCGCTATTTCAGGCCCAGATCGACGCGGCTTCCCGCGCCTTTATCGTCGATGCCGTCGGCAGTCAGCTTCGGCGCGACCACGAAAATCCGGCTGCTGTCGATCTTGCCGTCGAAATATTCCTGCACCGCCTGCGCGCGCCGCTGCGCGAGGTCCCGCAAAGACGCCTCGTCGACCGGCGCGTTCTGCAGCAGCGCAGCCTTCATATCGGCATCCGGCAAGGTCTTGGTCAGACCGATCATATTGCGCGGCTTCTTGAAATCGGCCGATTTGTAGACCTTCGTCAGGTACTTGTCGTAGTCGTCGCCGGACACCTTCACGCTCCCCCAGTCGACGTTTTCACCGTTGCTCGACATGTCGCGCACCTTCGCGCGCTTCACCTGCGCGTCCAGCCACGCGCTGCGCAAGCCCGGTTCGTCCACCTTCGGATCGACGCGGCCGCTCACGTCCAGCCGGATCGACGGCTTGTCCGCGAGCGCCTTCGCAATCGTGTCGAGCTTCTTCTGCGCGGCATCGGTGAGCGTCGCTGAGCCGGCGTCGAATTCCACGTAGTTCAACTCCTCGCCGTTGCCGCCGAACGCATGCGCCAGCAGCGAGAACGGCGCGGTGACGGCCTTCTGCACGAGGTTCAGAATGGCCTGCCACACGAGCCCGCCGACCGAAAACTCCGGGTTCGACAGCGAGCCGGAAATCGGAATGTTCACGTCGATTTCGCCGCGCGAGTTCTTCAAGAGCGATACCGCGAGCCGCACTGGCAGCTTCGTCGCGCTGGGATTGTCGATGTGATCGCCGAAGGTCAACTGATCGATGAACAGGTGGTTGTTCGCCGTCAGCTTGTCGTCGGCGAGCATGTAGTGCAGATCGACGTTCAGCTTGCCCTTGGTGATCGGGTAGCCCGCGTATTTCGCCGAATACGGCGTGAGGTTGGTCAACTCCACGTCGTGCGCGCTCGCGGTCAGATCGAGCGCGGGCTTCGCGATCAGCGGATTCACCTGCCCCTTGATCGACACCGGTCCGTTCGCCGCGAGCTTCGCGGTGACGTCGACGGGCGCGGGCGTCGTCGAATGCGTGCCGAACGCGCCGATGGTCCCGTTGATCGCCACGAGATTGGCCGTGTAGTTCGGCTTGATGAAGTCGTCGGTGTACGTGACGCGGCCGTTCTGCAAGACGAGCTCGCCGAAGCGCAGATTCACCGGCGGCCCGGATTTCGCCGCGTCGCCGGGCGCGCTCGCGGCAACCGGCGCCGACGCCGACGCTGACGCTGACGCCGCCGGCTGCGTCACCGATTGCCCGGCTGCGTGATCGCTCGCCACGACGTTCTTCAGGTTCAGCTTGCCCTGCGCATCCAGCAGCACGCGGCCGTAGAAATTGGCGAACGTCACGCGCGCCGCCTCCACGTCCGTGCCGCGCTCGCCGTAGCTCGCCTTCAGATTCGTGAGGCCCAGCAGCTTCCAGCCGGCGAAGCGGTCCGACGTGGCCTTGTCGATCATGCGCACGTCGGTGAGCGACGCGTCGCCCTTGTACGACGCCGCGAGCGTCTTGCCGCTGCCCGACATCGCCACGTCGCCGTTCGCGTTGAGCGCCGCGCTCGCCACTTCGACGTTGAGCTTGTCGCCGAAATACGGCTCGAACGCGGACACATCCACCTGATCGCCCTTCACATGCAGCGCGACCTTGAGCGGACTGAGCGTGACATTGCCGTTCACGGCGAGCGCGCCGCGGCCGTTGAGCGTGAGCTTGCCGTCGATGGGAAGCGGCTTGGTCATATCGTCGCTGAACTGCCTGACATCCACCGACAGCGGCGCGACGCGCAGCTTCACCGGCCGCGCGGTCGTTTCGTCGGTGAACTCGGCCGACGCGCCGTCCAGCCCGATCTGGCCGATCTGATAGCGCCACGCCGGACCGGCCTCTTGCGCCTTCTGCACCTTGCGCGTCGCCGTTTGCTCCGGCGCGGCCTCGTGCGGTCCGCCAAGCGCCGCCAGATCGATGCTGCCGTCCTTGCGGCGCGTCGCCTCCAGCGCGAGGCCGCTCACCCGCACGCTGTCGAGCGCGGCCGTGCGCGCGGCTACATCGACCTTGCCGATCTTCGCGAGCGCCGATCCGAGCTTGATCGGCGCCGCGCCCGTCGCATTCGACGGCACGAGCGTGAGACCGGCGAGCGTGACATCGCCCGCGCCGACTTGCGCGCCGGCATCGGGCTTCGACCAGTGGACCGACACCGGCAGATTCGCGCTCACCGTGCCCGCGACGACGCGCGCCGCCACCATGTTCGCGATGTACGGCTGCAGCGGCGGCAGCGGCAACGCGTCGAGCGCGAGCCTCGCGTCCGCCGTGTGGGCGGCGAGCGTGACGCTGCCCGACGCGGCGAGCGTGCCGCCCTTGTCCGACGCGGTCTTGAGCGTGTAGCGCGCGGGCGTCTTGCCGAGCGTGGAGAAGCCGTCGAGCGTGACGGCGAGGTTCGTCAGCGCGGCTTCGACGTGCTGCTTCAGCAGATCGTCGGCATATGCGAGGCGCCCGCCGTCGATGGCGAGATGGCGGATCGCGAGGTCGAGCGGTTGAGACTTGCTGTCCGCAGGCTTCGCGGGTTCAGGCTTCGAAGGCGACGCGAGCCTGGTCACGTTGTACACGCCCGAGGCGTCGCGCGTGATATGCGCATCCGGCCCGGACAGCGTGATTTCGTCGAAGTGATAGACGCTGCGCAGCGGCTGCATATCCGCGATCTTGACGTGCAGCGCGCGAGCGGCGATGAGCGGCGCGTTAGCGCGATCGGTCACGGCGGCGTCGGCGAGATCGGCGGTGCCGTCGATGCGGATGGTCGGCACGTCGCCCGTAATCGCGAAACGCACGTTGAGATCGGTCGAAAGCCGGCCGCTCTTGACCGCGACCGGCAGCGAGGCGGGCGCGTACGACGCCAATTGCGGCACGTCGAGCCCGTCGAGCGTCAGCGCAATCTCGGATTCCCGCGACTGCGCGAACGGCTTCGTGCGGCCCTTCAGCACGAGCGGCGAGCCGTCGATGCGCGCCTGCAAAAGCGGCGTCACGAAGATGTCCGTGGCGGACGGCAAGGTCGCGATGAACGGAATGCCTAGCGCGAAGCGGTCGATGGTGTGCTTGGTTTTCGTGAGCCTGTCGTCGAAAACGATGCGCCCGTTCTCGATCCGGATATTCGACACCGAGAAACGCGCGGGCTTGTCCGAGGGCGGCGACGAAGGCTTCGAGAACTTCGCGATCAGATCGGAGAAATTGAAATGCTCGGCGTCGTACCGGACGATGTTGATGCGCGGCGAGTCGACTTTCAGTTCATCGATAACCGGCGCGAGCCGGAACAGCGACGTCCACGACGTGCGCACGACGAGCCGCGACACATCCACGAAGCCCGCCGCGTTCGGACCTTGGGCGCGGGATTCGCCGATATGCACGTCATCGGCTTCGAAATCGAGGGTATAGGGATTGAGCGCGATGCGCCGGATGCTCACCGGCCGGTCGAGCTGTTTCGAAAGCTGCTGTTCGGCGACGTGCCGGATAACCGGCGGCGCGACGAAAAACCCGAGCAGCCCGATCGCCAGCAGCGCGACGACGAACCCGATCGCGATGCGCCGCGTGCGGCGCGCGTGGACCACGCCGCGCAAGGTCTGCCCGGCCGTGGTGAACGTTGACTTCGTGGTGCTTGACATGCGATGCGCGGCGACGCGATGCGCGCATCGGCGCGGCGCGATTTCGCCGTCTCGGAAGGAGGATGCCCGAGTATACGACGATGCGCCGCGCCAACGTTGTCAAAACTCTTCGATGACGCCGCGCAAAAAACGCGTTACTGCCGCTGCACCGGCGGCGGCGCCCACGTGCCGTCGCTCGCCTGCGGCTTCGGCGCATAAAGCCGCATCGCGAGCCGGAATTCGCCCGCGGGCGCGGGCAGCCAGTTCGACGCACGCCCCTTGCGGGGCGACTCCGACGACACCATCACGTCGATGGAGCCGTCGCGATTCTTCTTCAGGCGGTCCCGGTCGGAGATGGACAGGCGCGGCACTTTGGCATCGGCGAGCGCGCCGTCTTTCGTGTACGCCGTGAGCGTCCAAAAGCCGCGCACCGGCGGAAGCTGATTCGGCTCGAAGTGCAGCACGTAGTCGTTCGCGCCGTTCAGCGCGTGGCCGTCGCTGTCGACGGATGCGACCGGCTTCGTTTCGCCGTCTTTCGTGCTCGTCGCCGTCTGCCGGCGCGCGAGATAGGCGCGCAGCGTGTAGTCGGTGCCGTAGTTGCCGACGCCGTCGCCGAACCACGTCCAGCCGTTCTTGGTGATGGCGTTGGGCGGCACGGTCGAGAGCCGCTCGCGCGCCTCGGTGATGCCCGCGTCGAGCACCGGCGCGTCCGTGGCCTTGAAGCGCACCGGCTCGCCAGGCTTCACACCGATCGCGGCGAGACGGCTCATTGCGGGCGTGTCGACGGTGGCGGGCGGGTTGTCGTCGAGCGAGCGGGCAAGACGCGCGAAGAAGGCGCTCGCGTCGAGCGATTCGGCTTGCGCACCGGGCGATGCCGTCGCCAGCGCGGCGGGCAGCGGCGGCACCGACGGCTGCTGGCCGCTGCTGCCGCCGGGCCACGCGCCGGCGACGGCGGGCGTCGTATCGGCGACGGAACCCTTCGCGGGCGTGAGCGGCTCGATGCGCATAGCGGTTTGCAGCTTGCGCGCCTCGCGCACGTCGCGCGGGCCGTTCACGCGCACGCGCACGGAGAGCCACACGTAGCGCGTGCGGCATTCGACGCGCGTGGCATCCGCGGGCAGCGTGCCGCTGAAGCCCGCCGGCACGAACGCGATCGACTGCGTCTTCGGATACGGCGTGGTATCGGCGCTCGAATAGAGCGCGTTGGTCCACGCATCGAAGGCGCGCGCGTCCAGATAGCGCCCGCGCGGCGCGGCCGGCAGCGAGACGATCACCGGATCGGCCGACACATCCAGCCATGCGGTGGAGTCGAGCGTATCGACGCTCGGCCAGCCCGCCGCGCCCACGGGCGGCAGCGCGCTCGCGTGCCGGAACGTGTTGAGCGGCGCGCGGCCCGACTGCGCCGCGTTGCCGCTCGCGCGCTCACGGGCGATGTCCGAGACAACGAGCGGAAAGCCGAACGTGTAGGCATCCGCCACCTGGTCCTTCACCCAGCCGGTGCTGGCTTTGGCTTCGGGCGGCTTGTTCGCCGCGCAGCCGGACAGGAGGCTCGTTCCGGCGATGCTTGCGCCGAGACAGAAAGCGGCGTTGAGCGGGAAGGTCCAGCGTCGTTGTAGGTTCATTCGAATGGGAGTCCGGTTCTTGTTTCGCATGGGCTGGCGCAACTTCCGGCGCGCAAACCGATGCTGCCGCCTTAACGTTTGCGCCTTTGTTACAGGCGCGAAAACTATCTCGAAATTCGGGTTTTAACGTATCCGCTGATGATAGGCAAGGAGCCTTTGCCAAAACCGTCATCAGGCGCTGATGACTGAAGCAAACCGCATGCGCCGGCATCGCGTAACATCGGGATTCCTGCTGTCCTTCATTCCACCGTCACAGAGCCGACCGATGTATCTGCCCGCCCATTTCGAAGAAAACCGCGCCGATGTGCTTCACGCGCTGATCGCCGCGAACCCGTTCGGCGCGCTCGTCACGCACGGCCCGAGCGGGCTGGACGCAAACCACGTTCCGTTCGAATTTGACGCGGCTGCGGGCGAGCACGGCGTCCTGAGGGCGCATGTGGCGCGGGCAAATCCGGTCTGGAAGGAAGTCGCGCGGGGCGAGAACGTGCTCGTGATCTTTCAGGGCGAAGCCGGGTATATCTCGCCGAATTTCTATCCGAGCAAGCAGGAAACGCATCGGCAGGTGCCGACCTGGAATTATTTCGTCGTGCATGCGCACGGCCGCATCATCGTGCGCGACGACGAAGCCTACGTGCGCGGCGTCGTTGCGCGGCTCACGCGCAAGATGGAAGCGGCGGAGCCCGCGCCGTGGAAGATGGGCGACGCGCCGCGCGATTACATCGACGAGTTGCTGGGCGCGATCGTCGGCATCGAGATCGAGGTGACGCGGCTCGTCGGCAAGGCCAAGCTCTCGCAGAACAAGGCCGATGCCGACCGCCTGGGCGCGGTCGCGGGTCTGCGTCAGCGCGGCGGCGACGCGGCGCACGCGCTCGCCGACGCCATGTCCGCCACCCTGAACGATCCGCCGCGCGGCTGAGAAGCGCGCTTGACCTTCCAGTCATGGGAAGGTCGATACTGGAGGCATGAGAACGGCAATTGCGCCCGTTCAGCCAGATCCGGAGCGTTTCACCATGTCATCGGCTTCAACTCAATCGGAACGGACCGCCGAATTCGCCGTCGGCGGCATGACGTGCGCGTCGTGCGTCGCGCGCGTCGAAAAGATGCTCAAGCGCGTGCCGGGCGTGGATGCCGTCGCCGTCAATCTCGCGACCGAGCGCGCCACCGTTCACGCGAGCGACGCTGTCACCGACGACCAACTGCTCGCCGCCATCACGAAAGCCGGCTACGAAGCCACGCGCATCGTGCCCGACGCGCCGCCCGCCGCCGACGCATCGCACACGCGCGACCGGGAACTCGCGGCGGTCATCGGCAGCGCGGTGCTCTCCGTGCCGCTTCTTGCGCCGATGCTCGGCTTCGACCTCTCGCCGTGGCTGCAACTGGCGCTCGCGAGCGTCGTGCAGTTCGGCTTCGGATGGCGTTTCTATGTCGGCGGCTATCGCGCCGTGCGGGCGCTCTCGGGAAACATGGGTCTGCTCGTCGCGCTCGGGACGTCGGCGGCATGGGGCGTGTCGGTCTATCAGATGTTCGCGCACGGCCACGCGCATTTGTACTTCGAGGCGTCGGCCGTGGTCATCACGCTGGTGCGCTTCGGCAAGTGGCTGGAGGCGCGCGCGAAGCGCCAGACGACCGACGCGATCCGCGCGCTCAACGCGCTTCGCCCGGACAAGGCGCGCATCCGCGATGCCGCCGATCCCGCGCGGGAACGCGAAATCGCGCTCGCGGATGTGCGGATCGGCGATATCGCCATCGTGCGGCCGGGCGAGCGCGTGCCGGTGGACGGCATCGTGCGCGAGGGCCGCACGCATATCGACGAATCGCTGATCACCGGCGAAAGCCTGCCGGTCGCCAAGGAACCGGGCGCGCGCGCGACAGGCGGCTCGATCAACGGCGAAGGCGTCATCGCCATCGAAACCACCGCCGTCGGCGCGGAGACGACGCTCGCGCGCATCATCCGGCTCGTCGAGTCGGCGCAGGCCGAGAAGGCGCCGATCCAGCGGCTCGTCGATCGCGTGTCGGCCGCGTTCGTGCCGGCGATTCTCGGCATCGCGCTCGTCACGCTCGCCGGCTGGCTGCTACACGGCGCGAGCGGCGAGACGGCGTTGCTCAATGCGGTCGCGGTGCTGGTGATCGCATGCCCGTGCGCGCTCGGCCTCGCGACGCCGACCGCGATCATGGCGGGCACCGGCGTCGCGGCGCGTCAGGGCATCCTCATCAAGGACGCCGAGGCGCTGGAGCGCGCGCATGCCATCGAAATCGTCGCGTTCGACAAGACTGGCACGCTCACAGTCGGGCGGCCGGCGCTCGTCGCGTTCGACGCCGCGCCGGGGCAGGATCGCGGCGAGGCGCTCGCGCTCGCGGCGGCCGTGCAGCGCATGAGCGAGCATCCGCTCGCGAAGGCGGTCGTCGCGGCAGCGGGCGATGCCAACACGACGCGGCGCTTTGAAGCGAGCGCCGCGCACGCAGTCGCGGGGCGCGGCGTGGAAGCGGACGTCGCCATGGCCGGGAACGCTGGCGCGCCGCGACGCATCGCGATCGGCAGCGGGCGCTGGCTGAAAGAATCGAACCCGGCCGTGCCCGACGCGCTCGCCGAGCGTGCCCGCCAACTCGAAGCGCAGGGCAACACCATCTCGTGGCTGTTCGAGCCGGAGCGCGGCGCGGTGCTCGCGCTGCTCGCGTTCGGCGACACCGTGAAGCCTACCGCGCGCGCCGCCATCGAACGTCTCTCGCACATGGGCGTGAAAGCCGCGCTCGTGACCGGCGACAACGCGGGCAGCGCGCATGCCGTCGCGCGGGCGCTCGGCATCGCGCCGGAGCGGGTGTTCGCGCAGACGCTGCCCGGCGACAAGGCGCAGGTCGTCGCGCGACTGAAGGCGTCGGCGAACGGCGTCGTGGCGATGGCGGGCGACGGCATCAACGACGCGCCCGCGCTCGCCGCCGCCGACATCGGCATTGCGATGGCGAGCGGCACGGACGTCGCGATCGAAGCGGCGGGCATCACGCTCATGCGCGGCGATCCTGCGCTCGTCGCCGATGCCATCGACATTTCGCGGCGCACGTATCGCAAGATCCGCCAGAACCTGTTCTGGGCGTTCGTCTACAACCTGATCGGCATTCCGCTCGCGGCGCTCGGCATGCTCGATCCGATGTACGCGGGCGCGGCGATGGCGTTTTCGAGCGTGAGCGTCGTGACGAACGCGTTGCTGCTGAGAACGTGGCGCGCTCGGTCGGGACACGCGGGCGCCGAGACGGTCGATGCCGCGCGCGACGGCAAGCCGGTTGCTCGGGCCGCATAACAAGCGCTGTTCGCGGCGGCGGAATGGCGACGATGCCGCCGTCGCGAGAGGCGCCTTTCCGGGCCGCGTCGGAACCTGCTTGCTCGCGCTTCTTGCCACGCGCATGGCGCTCTGCGCTCGCGGTATTGCCGCCGCGAGCACCATGCCAATGTAGCCGGTCTGCGCGCCCGAGTAGTTCGCGGCCGCGGAATGGCGACGATGCCGGCGTCGCGAGAGGCGCCTTTCCGAGCAGCGTCGGAACGTACTTGCATGCGCTTCTTGCCACGCGCATGGCGCTCCGCGCTCGCGGTATTGCCCGCCGCGAACGCCATGCCGATGTCGCCCGTCTTCGTGCCCAAGTAGTTCGCGGCCGCCGATTCGCGACGATGCACGCGTCGCGAGAAGCGGCTTTCAGCGGCCGCGCCCGCAACGCGCCTGCATGCTCTACTTGCAACGCGCATAGCGCTCCGCGCTCGCGGTATTGCCCGCCGGGAACGCCATGCTTATATCGCCGGTCTGTGCGCCGCGAATAGATCGCGGCCGCCGAATGCGACGATGCACGCGTCGCGAGAGGCGGCTTTCAGCGGCCGCGCCGCAACGCGCCTGCATGCTCTACTTGCAACGCGCATGGCGCTCCAAACTCGCGGTATTGCCCGCCGCGAACGCCATGCCGATGTCGCCGGTCTACCTGCCCGAGTAGTTCGCGGCGGCGGATGTCGACGATGCCGCCGTCGCGAGAAGCGGTTCTTCGGGGGCCGCACCGGAACGCGCTTGGATGCGCTCCTTGCAATGCGCATGGCGCTCCGCGCTCGCGGTATGCCGCCGCTAACGCCATGCCGATGTCGCCCGTCTTCGTGCCCAAGTAGTTCGCGGCGGCGGATGGCGACGTTGCCGCCGTCGCGAGAAGTCTCTTTGAGGGCAGCGCATGCGCTTCTTGCCCCGCGCAACGCTACCCAGCGCCCAACCCGGTGCGCGAATTCACCACGCTGCCACATGGCAGTGATCAACGCGCACCGTGGCAAGCATTTTGAATTCCGAAATGTTTCTCATCCTGCCCGAGGCAACGTCGCGACGAGAAAGCACCCGCCACGGACCGCTCGATAGACGGAAAAACACGGATGCCCGTTTGTGCGTGGTCGCACATTGCGGCGATTTCGCTCGCGGTACTCTGACTTCACACCCCTGACCGGCGGCAAGGCGCTGTACCGGAAACTGAGAGATTTTCGGAGCCGGCCGCTGAACAAATAAGCATTCAATCACGCAGCGCAGATTACAGGTCCGTCGCAACATGCAACGTCACAACGCTATGCGCGAGCGTGCGCGTGCGGGCTCGCGCCCATCCCTGTTTCAGCCGGACGCGGAGCGTATCGCGCGCTCCAGCATGACGCGCTTCACCGAAGGCTTCGAAGCACTGACAGGCGAGCATTTCGCCGATTACCCGTCATTGCACGCCTACAGCGCCCGCGAATTCCGCCGCTTCTGGCAATACTTTCTGCAATCCGCGCAAGGGCTGGAATGGTCGGGCAACACTGACCCGGTTTGCATCGGCGATCGCTGTGAGACCGCGCGCTTCTTCCCGCATGTGCAGTTGAACTATGCCGAGAACCTGCTGAATCCGGGCATTGCGTCCAACGACGCCCCCGCGCTCGCTTCCTGTTATGCCGATGGCGGCCGCGTCGCCTATACGCGCGGCGAATTGCGCGAACGCGTCATGCGGCTTGCGCAGGCCCTGCGCGAACTGGGGCTCGGACCGGGCGACCGCGTCGTCGCGATCATGCGCAACGACGCCGACGCGATCGCCGCCGCGCTCGCCGTCACCGCGCTCGGCGCGACGCTCTCCACGGCCGCGCCCGAGAATGGCGTGCAATCCATCGTCGACCGCTTCGCGCCGCTCGCGCCGCGCATGTTGATCGCGCATACCATGCCGCGTTCGTTCGATACGGCCGGCTCGCTCAGCGCGCACGTCGCGGCGGTCGCGGCCGAACTGCCGTCGCTCACGGATATCGTGTGTCTCGACGACACGCCGCTGCCGACCGGCATCGGCACGCGTCAGCACGCCTTGCGCGAGCTGATCCTGCAAGGCGACGCCGCCCGATTCGCGTGGCAGCGCTTCCCGTTCGCGCATCCGCTCTTCATCATGTTTTCGTCGGGCACTACCGGCAAGCCGAAATGCATCGTGCACGGCGCGGGCGGGACGCTCATCGAGCATGTGAAGGAGCACCGCCTGCATAGCGACCTCCGCCCCGGCGACAAGCTGTTCTTCTTCACGAGCTGCTCGTGGATGATGTGGAACTGGCAGTTGTCGGCGCTCGCATCGGGCGTGCAGATCGTGACGTACGACGGGCCCGTCGCGGCGGTGGATACGCTCTGGCGCATCGTGGCGAACGAGCACGTCACGGTGTTCGGCACCAGTCCCGCTTATCTGAAGATGAGCGAGGACGCGGGTCTGGAACCGGCCGCGCAGTTCGACCTGTCTGCGCTGCGCGCGATGATGTCGACCGGCGCCGTGCTGTTCGATTCGCAGTTCCACTGGGTTCATCGGCATGTGAAGCCGTTGCAGCTTCAGTCGATCTCGGGCGGCACCGATATCCTCGGCTGCTTCGTGCTGGGTAATCCGAATCTGCCCGTGTTCGCGGGCGAGGCTCAGTGCAAGAGCCTCGGCCTCGACGTGCAGGCGTTCGATCATGGCGCGCCCTCGGCGCTGCCGGGCGAGCTCGTCTGCACGAATCCGTTTCCGTCGCGGCCGCTCGGCTTCTTCGGCGACGACGAGGGCTTGCGCTTTCACAGCGCATATTTTTCGCAGAACGAAGGCGTCTGGACGCACGGCGATGTAATCGAATTCTCGCCCGAAGGCTCCGCGCGTCTGCATGGCCGCAGCGACGGCGTGCTCAATGTTCGCGGCATCAACGTGAGTCCCGGGGAGATCTATCGCATCCTCAGCGACATTCCCGAAGTCTGTCAGGCGATGGCCGTGGCGCAAACGGGTGCGCGCGCGGGCGAGAGCGGCCAGCGGATCGTGCTGCTCATCGTGCTGCGGCCCGGCGCGCATCTGAATGCGACGCTCGCCGTGCGCATGCGACGCGAGATCATGCGGCAAGGCTCCGCCGCGCTCGTGCCCGACGTGATCGTGCAGGTCGACGGCCTGCCGGTCACGCACAACGGCAAGCCGTCGGAGGCCGCCGCCCGCGATGCCGTCAACGGGCTGCCCGCGCGCAACGTGTCGTCGCTCGCGAATCCCGGCTGTCTCGACGGCATTCGCGAGCACCCGCTGCTCGCGCGGCAGACGGGTGAGCTGCCCGTGCCGGGGGGATCGGCGGAGAGTGTCGAAGCGTATCTATGCGCGCTCTGGGAGCGGTACTTCAACTTCGCGCCGATCGGCCGGGAAGACAACTTTTTCGAACTCGGCGGACACTCGCTGCTGGCGGCCCGCATGCTCGCCGATATCCGGCGGACGACCGGTCGCACCCTGCCGATTGCCACGTTGATCGTCGCGCCAACGATTGCGCGGCTCGCCGGCGCAATCGTTTCCGACCAGGGCACGAGCGCCGCCAACTCGACGCTCGTGCAGATGCGCGCGGGCCGCGGCCGGCCGCTCTTCATGGTCCATAGCATCACGGGATCGGTCATGGAGTGCCTGACGCTCGCGGCTACGCTACAAAGCGAGCGGCCCATCTACGGGCTGCAGGCGCAAGGGCTGGATGGCGATGAAACGCCGCAGCGCAGCGTCGAGGACATGGCGCGCGCTTACGTGCTGCGCATGCGCGGCGTGCAGCCGACCGGCCCATATGCGCTCGTCGGCTATTCGTTCGGCGGACTGGTCGCGCTGGAGATCGCGCAGCAGCTCGTAAAGGCGGGCGAGCAGATCGAAATGCTCTGTCTGCTCGATACCTACGTGCACGAACGTTGTCTGCCGCTTTCGGCGTGGGCGCGCTATCAGGTCGCCATGCTCGCGTATCGCATGCGGGAATTCCGCTCGCTCGATGCGCGCTCGCGCGTGCGGTACGTGCGCGGCAAGGCGCTCGCGCTCACGGACCACGTCCGCATGCGGCTCGGCAAGACGGCGCAGCGGCCCGGCCCCGAAACGCGCAGCCTGCCGCCGCCGCTGATGCTCGTGCGCGAATCCATGCGCGTGGCGATGACGACCTACAAGCCGCGCCGTTATCTGGGCGGCCCGATCGTCTACGTGCGCGCGTCGATCATGCAGGACGATCGCGGCGATCCGCTGCCGGTGTGGCAGCGCGTCGCGAAACAGGGCCTGCGCATCATGCAGGTGGAGGGACGGCATCACGACCTCGTCGTCGAGCCGCATCTGGCAACCGTCGCAATGGCGCTCGCGCAGGTGTTGTCGAACATGTGAGCCGTCGATGACGGCGCGTGGCACTCCACGCGACATGCCTCGACCGGGACCCTCCCTCTTTGCCTACGCGGCGCGTCCATCGAATTTCTTCGATTTCAGACATGCCCGATACCGCTCTGCGCGCGCGCTCCTCATACTTCGAAAAGTGTAAAAAATCGCAATCACGCAACGTCCGCATTGTTTCCAGTACGACCTATGACTACCCGCTGCCTGAGCTTTCTCCGAGTCGACGCACCCGCAGTTCTCGTCAATCACAAGCACTATTGCGCGCAACTGGGCTACGAGCACGAGACCATCTCGCTGGTCGGGATCGAATCCAGAGCGCAACGCCTTCTGCTGAAGTACGAAACGGTGCTGCATCACCTCCGGCAGATGCCCGAGCATGCGCTGCTCGTCTGCTTCAGCGAAGACTGCCTCGTTTTGAACATGCATCCGGTGGAACCCATGGCCGATGGCCGTCAGCATCTTCTGCCCGCGCTCGGCGGCAACACCGGCAAGGAACAAACCGCGCTGCACGTGTGGCGCAATACGCAGCCCATCCGCGATTTCATCGTTCACTGCATCGAGCAGTGCAAGATCTGCGGCGCGACCGACGACGAAATCCAGCTTCTCTCCCCGCTCGACTACATCGAGCCGCACGGCGAGCGCGGCGGGATCATGTGCGCCATGTTCTGCAATCCGCGCTTCGAACCCGTCTGGGCGAACCACGCCAATCTGTGGACCATCGTCATGTGGGAACAGGAGATGTACGGGTTCATCCATGCGTCGTTCCGCGACGCGCTCGCCGAGCACATCAACGATTGCCAGCAGAAAGGCGTGCGTCTTCTGGACTTCTCCCGGCATGCGGCGTACGCGCCCGCGGAGCCCTTCAGCGTCTTCAATCCTGGCCGGCCCATTGCCCTTGTGACGTATTACACGGCGAACGTGCGCAACTACGGCGCTATCGCGGAGCAGAACATGCGGCGCTATTGCGAGCGCCACGGCTACACGCTCTACGTCTATCGCGACACGCCCGCCGACGCCGATCCCGGCAGCACCGGCACTTGGCTCAAGCCCTGGTTCCTGCGCAAGCACTTGCCGCATCACGAATGGATGATCTGGATCGATGCCGACATTCTGTTCGTCAACCAGAAGAAGCCGCTCGAACCGCTGCTCGTGGAGCGTGACATTCTCGCCGCGCACGACATCGGTCCGTGGGTCATCAACGCGGGCGTGCTCGGCTTCAGGCGCACGGCGGAGAACGCGGCTTTCGTCGATGAAATCTATCGGCACGTGAGCGCCGCGCCGGATAAGTCGAGCACGTACGCGAACGGCGGCGATCAGACGATCATCGCGAATCTGCTGCGCGAGCGGCTCGGCTGGACGCTCAAGAGCGGCCACGACTGCGTGAGCCTGAACACGCCGTGGTACTTCCAGCAGCCGTCGAGCTTGATGGTTCACTTCGTCGCCATTCAATCGCCAATGCGCGCCATGCTGATGTCCGCGCAAGAACGCGTGAGCCTGCAAGCGGGCTGACGCTTTCATACCAGCGCGACGGCGTAACGCTTCTATCGCGCGCGCCGCTCCATTTGCTCTACTAGCGAGACGCTCGCCCGATTGCGGGCGACGCCTTCTCACGAACGTGGAGCACGCATGTCAGCGCAACCTCGCCTCAATCAACTGGTGCTCACCGTCGCGTGCCCGAGCGCGGCGGGTCAGGTAGCCGCGATAGTCGGCTTTCTGGAGCACCACCACGGCTATATCGACGAACTCAGCGTCTTCGACGACGATCTGAGCGAACGCTTCTTCGTGCGCTGCGTCTTCCATGCCGCGCGCCGCGACGACACGCTGGACCTCGCGATGCTGCAACGCGAATTCGCGCCCATCGCCACGCGCTTTTCGATGACGTGGGCCATGCACGATCTCGCCGTGCGGCCCAAGGTGCTCATCATGGTGTCGAAGCTCGAACACTGCCTCGCGGACCTGCTGTTCCGCTGGCGCATGGGCGAACTCAAGATGGATATCGTGGGCATCGCTTCGAATCATACGGACCTCGCGCCGCTCGCCGCGCAGCACGGCCTGCCGTTTCATCATCTGCCGATCACGGCCGACACCAAGCCGCAACAGGAAGCGCGCGTGCTCGATCTCTTCGAGACATCGGGCGCCGAGTTGCTGATTCTCGCGCGCTACATGCAGATTCTCTCGGCCGATACCAGCCGCAAGCTCGCGGGCCGCGCGATCAACATCCATCACTCGTTTCTGCCCGGCTTCAAGGGCGCGAAGCCGTATCATCAAGCGCATGCGCGCGGCGTGAAACTCATCGGCGCGACCGCGCACTTCGTCACCGACGATCTCGACGAAGGCCCGATCATCGAACAGGAAGTGGAGCGCGTCGATCACGCGTATAGCCCGGAGCGTCTGCTCGCGACCGGACGCGATGTGGAATGCATCACGCTTGCGCGTGCCGTGAAGGCGTTCGTCGAGCGGCGCGTGTTTATCAACGGCGAGAGGACCGTCGTGCTGCGCTGACGCCTTAAATGCAAAAAGCGCCGCTGACGAGCGGCGCTTTCTCACGGGTGCTGCCTAACGCTTACTTCACCCAGCTATCCACGCGATCGCCGTGTGCGCTGATCCATGCGTCCGCGGCAGCAGCCGGCTTTTCGCCGTTCTGCGTCGCGAGCATCACGCTGTCGATTTCGCCCGGCTTCCACTGGAATTTCTTGAGGAACGCGACGACAGGCGGCGCCTTCTTCTCAAGCTCGGGATTGACCACGCTATCGACATGCTCCGCCTCGCCGAAGACCTTCTTCGGATCTTCGAGGAACTTCAGCTTGTACTTCGCGAACATCCAGTGCGGCTTCCAGCCGGTCACGATGATCGGCTTCTTGGCCGCTTCCGAGCGCGCAAGTTCCGCCGTCATCGCGCTGCCGGAACTCGGCATGAGCCGGTAATCGAGGCTGTAGGCCTTGATCGCTTCGCTCGTCTTCTGCATGACGCCCGCGCCCGCGTCGATGCCGACGATGCGCGAATCGAACTCCGCCTTCTTCGCTTCGAGGTCGGACAGGCTCGATACGTCCGCGTTTTCCGGCACGATCAGGCCGATCTTCGCGTCATTGAAGTTCGGTCCGAGATTCACGACCTTGGACTTGAAGTTGTTCCAGTAAGCGCCGTGCGTCACAGGCAGCCATGCGGACAGCGTCGCGTCGAGGTCGCCCCGCGCCACGCCCTGCCACATCACGCCCGCCGCGACCGGCACCAGTTGCACCTGATAGCCGAGCCGTTTTTCGATGATGCGCGCCGCCACGTTCGACGTCGCCACGCTATCGTCCCATCCTTCGACGTAGCCGATCTTGATGGTCGGCTTCTCATCGGCGAGCGCACCCATGCTCGCTGCGAGGGCCGCGCTCATCGCGCCCAGCACGAACAGTCTTCTCATCGCTTTCATTGCTTTCCCCTTTGCGGCCCCACGCCGTGTATGCAGAATCGCCAGCCAGAATTGCGACGTAACGCACTTTTACGACACGCAGTTGTCCAGAAGCGACGCGTTATTTATCGACGACGAGATCGGTGAGCGGCGTGCTGCAACACAGCAGCACCATGCCCTGATCGATCTCGCGCTGACGGATGCCGCCCGCATGTTTCATCGATACTTCGCCGGAGACGAGCTTCACCTTGCACGTGCCGCACATGCCCTGCGTACACGACGACGGCAGGCGCACGCCCGCTTTCTTCGCGGCGTCGAGCACATGCTGCGTGCTGCCGCATTCGATCTCGCGCCGGCTCTTGGCGAAGCTCACCTTGAACGTGGTGTCCACCGGCGCGGGCGCGAAGCCGCTCGAATCATCGCGTGCTTCGATGGTCTCGGCGTGCGCGGCCAGTGCATCGCCGACATGCGCGCTCGCCAGTTGCGATGCCACGTCCGCGATGGTCTCGAACGAGAAGCTCTCTTCGTGATAGTGCGTCCGATCGAAGCCGCCTTCGTCGAGCAGATCGCGCACTGCTTTCATGTACGGCGCAGGACCGCACGTGAAGATCTCCCGTTCCAGAAAGTCCGGCGCAATCAGCTTCAGCAGCGGCAAGCTCAAAAAGCCCGTGATTCCAGGCCAATTCGTGCGCGCGCCCACACGCTCGCACACGAACGCCGTGCGGAAATTCGCATGATTCGACGCGATGAGATCCAGCTCGCGCGCGAAGATGATGTCGTCCGGCGTGCGCGCGCTATGCACGAAGACGATATCGGCATCGTCGCCCAGTTCGTGATGCGCGCGGCTCATCGACATGAGCGGCGTAATGCCCGATCCCGCCGAGAGAAACAGGAACTTGCGCGCCGGATGCCGCGCGCAGGTGAACTCGCCCGATGGTCCGAGCACGCGCACGCGCGATCCCGCGACGACGTTGTCATGCAGCCAGTTCGACACCTTGCCGCCCGGCACGCGCTTCACCGTGATCGAGATGGTGTGCGGACGCGTGGGCGCGGACGAGATCGTATAGCAGCGGTTCACCGGCTCGCCGTCGATGTCGAGTTCCAGCGTGATGAACTGTCCCGGCTCGAAGACGAATGTGCGTTCATCGGCTGCACGGAAGAAAAAGCTCTTCACGTCGTGCGTTTCCTGCCGAACGTGGCAGCAGACGAGCGTATCGTCGGTGTCGCTGTTCCAGCGCGCGGGCAGCGCGCCCCAGAACCTCGGTTGAGTCACGCGGCTTGGAGTCGGCTCGAACGTCGCCTGATCGCGCATCATGATGTGCCTCTTTAACGCGCCTAGCGCATGAAGGAAACGACTTTCTCGCCATGCGACGCGAGCTTCTCGTCGGGCGCGTTCGCATAGTCGCCGAGCCGCCCGATGTACCACTCGCAGAACTTCTCGACGAGGCCTTCGGTATAGGGCGAATACGGGCCCGGCTCGTAGGCGCTGCTGACCGCGCCCAGTTGCGAGTACTCGACGAGCGTGCGGTCCTGATCGTTCGTCGCGCGCCACACGGCGGTGAGGTTATCGACGTCGTAGTCGATGCCTTCCTGCGCGTCCTTGTGCACGAGCCACTTCGTGCGCACGAGCGTTTCGCCTGCAGAGAGCGGAATCACGCAGAACGTCACGATGTGATCGCTCATGAAGTGATGCCACGAATTCGGCTGCGTCCAGAACGACAAGCCGCCGAGGTCCGCGCGCGCGAAGCCGCCCAACAGCTTCTTCGATGCGACCTTCGCGTCGAGCGTCTGCGATTCGCCGTCGCGATCGAGCGGCAGGCGCTGCGTGCGAAAGCCGGTGACGAGATCGGACAGACGATCGATCTCCGCCGACGGCAGATTCATCGCTTCCCATTGCTTCGTGCGTTCGACGACCGTGCGCTCGAACGCCGCCATGCCTTCCTCGTTCGCGGGCGAGCGCTGATAGCCGAAGCCGTATTCATAGAGCGAAATGGTGAGCTCGGGATGATTCGCGACGCAGTGATAGCACTCGCGATTGTTCTCCATCGTGAGCTTCCAGTTGCCCTTCTCCACGATATCGATGCTCGCCGCGATCTTGCAATCGTTCAGGCCATGCGGAAGCAGATACGGCTCCATGGCCGCGCGCACCACGGCGAAATCGGCGGGCGGTTCGTCGGCGAGACAGATGAAGATCAGGCCTGCCAGATTCTCGACGTGCACCTTCTTCAGGCTGTGCTTGCAGCGGTCGAACTGGTCGCCCATGTGCTCCGCGTACATGAGATCGCCGTTGAGGCTATACGTCCAGCTGTGATACGGGCACACGATATTGCCGAGCGAGCCTTTCTCTTCGTTGCACAGCCGCGCGCCGCGATGACGGCACACGTTATGGAACGCACGAATCTGCATGTCGTCGTCGCGCACGATCAGAATCGAATCGCTGCCGATCTCGACAGTCGTGTAGTCACCGGGCTCGGGCACGTCCGGCTCTACAGCGACCTGAATCCAGTGCCGCTTGAAGATGGCGTCCATATCGAGCGCGTGAATCTCTTCGCTCGTATAGAACGGCGCTTCGAGCGTGTAGCCCTTCTTGCGGCGTTCGATCATTGCGCGAACGTCTGCCGATACTTTCATCGTGTGCTCCTGCATCGCTTTGGCCCCGCTTTGGCCCGTTTATCGTCTGCTGCGCGTCGAAATCAGTAATCGACCAGTTGATGCTCGCGCAAATACGCCAGAATCACTTGTGCTTTTTCGACGGAACTCCCTTCAATTACGACGCTGCCGCCACGGCTCTCCGTCGTCGTCGCGGAGAGCATGCGGGCGTGACCGCTGCGCTTCTCCGGCGCGGCGAGGCGCTTGGGCTTCGCTGCGATAGGGCCGAGCGTCCACGCCTTGCCCTCGTTGTCCGCCAGCGCATTCGATGCGACCGGCACGACCTGTCCCTCGCGCATGCGCGCATACGCATAACGCGGCGCGGCATTGGCGAGCGGATGCACGGCGATGAGCGCAGGCAGTTGCACGCGCACGCGCCGGCGCAGGCCCTTGGGCATGAACTGGCGCACCTCGACGCCTTCCTTCGTCACGCTCAAATCCACCGCTGACCCGACGAGCGCGATGTTCAACGCATTCGCGAGCCTGTACGGCAACGTGCCGCTATCGAATGCGCCTTCTGCGCGCGTTCCCGTCAGCACGAGGTCATAGCCCGCAATGCGCTCTGCGAGCGCGGCGCACGCATCGCCTTCGGTGTTGAGCACTTCGACGCGCGGCGCGCCGAGTGCGAGATACTCCGCAAGCGCGGGGTTCGAAGGATCGCCCGCGTGCAGCACGTCGAGTTGAGCGCCTTGATGCTTCGCGATATCGAGCGCGATGGTCAGCGCGGCGGCGTCGTTGCGGCTATAGCGCGCGACACCGCTTACCGGATGGCGTCCCACGGAAACGAGTACGGCGATCTTCATGCGAACACTCCTTCCGCGAGCGGCGCGCCGAGCACGATGGACGCTCCGTTGCCACGCGATGCGCGCGCGGCCGCGGCTGCATCGGTAAGCGCCTTGATCGTCTCTTGCGTATCCGCGACGACCGTGAGATTCGCGCGTTTCGCAATGGGCGCGCTTGCATCGGAATTCACCGCAATGACGTGACGGCAATCCTTGATGCCTTGCAGATGCTGCACCGCGCCCGAGATGCCGAACGCGATATACACGCTCGCCTGCACGGTCTTGCCCGTTGCGCCGATCTGCTTGTCGCGCGTGAACTTGCCGTCATCCACCGCGACGCGGCTCGCGCCTATCGCAGCGCCGAGCGTGGTGGCAAGCGCCTCGAACGCGGCAACGTCGGAGACGCCATTGCCCGCCGACACGATGAAATCCGCCTCTTCCAGCGCGATCTGCGCGGCGTCCAGCTCCTCGATGCCGAGATCGACATACGCGCTCGCGGTCGATGCAGGGACGATGCCCTCGCTCGCCACGCGCTCGCCCGCGCCGACGAAAGGCAGCTTCGCATCGACGGCATTCGGCGCGAGCATCACGACCTCCGGCAATGCACGCGATGCCCATGCGCGTCCCGCTTGCACATAACTCGCGGCGTGCGTGGCATCCAGTTCGACGACATGCGTCGCGATGCTCGCACCGGCGAGCGCCGCGTAACGGCGGCCGAGATCGCCATCGCCCGTTGCGTTGTCGGGCATGAAAAGATGCGCGGGCGCGAACGCAGCGGCGCATGCGGCGAGCGCGCGCAGTTCTTCGTCGGGCGCAAAACGCCGGCTATCGAAGGCATCGAGTTCGATGATGCGATCCGCGCCGAGCGATGCCGCGTCGTCGTTGAACGCGCCGAACGCGATCAGCACGACCTCCGTCTCGTCGTCAGCGAGCAGCGCCGCAGCGGCAAGCGCCTGGCGCGCGTGATCGTCGAGCGCGCCGCGATCCGTATGGGCCGCCACCAGCACGCTGCGCCGCGCGGGCTTCGTCGTGCGACGCGGCTTTGCCGTATCGCGATGCGTGGCATGGGCCGATGCGAAATCCTGCAACACGCCCGTGCCGGCTTCGCCCAGCGTGATACGCCGCAGTCCCGCTGTCGTGACGATGAACGGCCGGCGCGGATCGATTCGTTTGATCGTGTTCATGCGTTACTCCAGTGCTGCGGCGACCAGCTCCGCCACGTCGAGCACTTCTGGACGAGCACCGACCACGCCTTCGAGCATCGCGGTGCATTGCGGGCAGCCCACCGCGACCACATCGGCGCCCACCGCTTTCGCGTCCGCGATGCGAATGTCGGGAATGCGCTGCTTGCCGGGGATATCGGTGAGCGGCGCGCCGCCACCGCCACCACAGCAGCGCGCGCGCATGCCGTGACGTTCCATCTCGACGACCTTGATGCCGATGGTCTTCAGCAGCTTGCGCGGCGCTTCGGTCTCGCCGTTGTAGCGGCCGAGGTAGCAGGGATCGTGATACGTGATCTTCTTGTCCGCGAGCACCGCGGCCGCCTTCGGTGTGAGCTTGCCGCTGGCCATGAGTTCGGCCATGAACGCCGTGTGATGCTGCACTTCGTAGAAGCCGCCGAGCGCGCGATACTCGTTGCGCAGGCTATGCAGCACATGCGGGTCCGCCGTGACGATGCGCCGGAACGTATAGCGCGACAACGTCTCCATCAGCTTCGAGGCGCATTGCTGGAACGTGGCTTCGTCGCCCAGGCGGCGAGCGGTATCGCCGGTATCGGTTTCCACGCCGCCGAGCACCGCGTAATCGACGCCCGCCTTGTTCAGCACCTTCACGAACGCGCGCAGCGTGCGTTGATAGCGCATGTCGAACGCGCCTTCGCCTGCTATCAGCAACACGTCCACCGGCCGTCCCGGCTGCGCGACCTGCACTTGCAGATCCACCGACCAGTCGTAACGCGCGCCGATGTCGTAGCCATTCGCGCTGCCGGTCTCGCGCAGATTGGCGAGCGTGATCGGGCCTTTGCCCGGCACGTCGCCTTCGACGAGCGTCTGATTGCGGCGCATATCGACGATGGCATCGACATGCTCGATCAGCATCGGGCACTCCTGCACGCATGCCCGGCACGTGGTGCAGGACCAGATGGTGTCTGCTTCGACCATGCTCGAAATCAGCGGCTTGCCCGGCGCGCCCGCGTGCTTGCCGAGGGGAATGCCCGGCGTGGGGCTGCCCGCATACGCCGCGTCCGTGCCGCCGACCATGCCGGTCACGAGATCCTGTATCAGCTTCTTCGGGTTCAACGGCTGGCCCGATGCGAACGCGGGGCACGCCGCTTCGCACTTGCCGCACTGCACGCATGCATCGAAACTCAAGAGCTGATTCCAGCGGAACTCGACCGGCTTGCCGACGCCGTATTCCTTGGCATCCAGCACGGGCTTCTTCAGCGCCGTGGGCGGCACCACGTCGTTTTCGTGCTGCGCCTTGAAACGCTCCTGACGCGGATGAAACGCGAGATGCAGAAGACCCGCCATCGCGTGCTTCATCGGGCCGCCGCGCGCCGCGCCGAAGGTCATCGTGTAAGCGCCCGCCGCGATCGACAAGGCGACGATGATCGCAAGCGCACCCGACATCCACGTTGCGGGCAGCAGCGTGAACAACGCGAGGCCGAACGCGAACGCGCCGAGCAAGAGCGGCAACGCGTCCCACGGTCCGCGCGACAGACGCGCGGGGACTTGCTTCGCGCCGTGCCTGCGCTTCCACACGAAGAACGTGCCGCCCAGCATGACGAGCGCCGCGATGAAGATCAGCTTGTCGATCCACGGCGAATAGATCGCGAGACCGTAGTTGACGAAGACGAGCGCCATCGCGAGAATCGCGCCGCCCGCTGTCGCAACGTGCGTCTTCGCGATGTACGGATCGCGCGCCACGACATGGTGCAGGTCGACGAAATATCGCTTCGGGATACTAAGCAGATTCGCCCATCCGTACGCGCCGGCCGCGGTGGCGCGGCCTTCGCGCCAGTAGGCCGCGCGCTTCATGACGGCGAAGGCGAGACCCGCCACCGAGAGCCACAGCAAGGCGGTGATGACAAACACGGGGTTCATCGTGCAATGCCCTCGTCAAAAGTCTTTGCAAAGCCGCAGGGCGTCGTAGATCGCGCCGTGGATGTTGTGCATCGAGATGCAGTCGCCCACCCTGAACAGCAGGAAGCGCCCGTTGCCGAGTTCTTCGGACAAGCACGGTTGCGCTTGCGCCGCGAAGAGCGTGTGCACGTCCACCTGGCCGCGATTGAGCGATTCGGGCTTGAGCTTCCAGTACAGCGCGTCGTTGGGCGTGCTGCCGTTCTCGATCACCACCTGATCGACCGCGCGCTCTTCCTGCTCTTCCGTGTACTCGTTGCGCAGCACGGCGATCTTCTTGCCGTCTTCCTCGTACACCTTGTCGAGCCAGTAGTTCGGCGTATGGATGACGCCTTGCGCATACAGACGCCGATAGAAGATGGGGAACGTGGTGCCGCCCACGTCGTCGGCCACTTTCACATCGGGCGTCACGATCTCGACGTTTCCACCGCGCGATGCGATGAAGTCCGCCACGCCCGCGCCGGCATGCGTGCTCACGCCGTCGTAGACGAGCACGTTCTTGCCCGGCTCGACCTTGCCCGAGAGAACGTCCCACGCGCTTACGGCGAGCCCTTGCTCGACGCCCCATGCAGGCACCTGATCCGTGAACGACGAACCGCCCGTCGCCAGCACGACGATATCGGGCTTCTCCGCCATGATGGCCTTGTCGTCGGCCGCGACGCCCAGACGCCGGTCCACGCCGAGCCGCTTCGTTTCCATGTCGAACCATCGGACGATGCCGGCCATCTGCTCGCGTTGCGGCGCCTTTGCGGCAAGCATGATCTGACCGCCGACGTAATCGTTCTTCTCGAAGAGCACGACGTCATGCCCGCGCGATTTCGCCACGCGCGCCGCCTCCAGTCCCGCAGGCCCCGCGCCGACGACCACGACCTTGCGCTTCGGTCCGCGCGTCTTTTCGATGACATGCGGCATGGTCGCTTCACGCGATGTCGCCGCGTTCTGCACGCACAGCACGTCGAGCCCGTTGTACTGGCGGTCGATGCAATAGTTCGCGCCGACACATTGCTTGATCTCGTCCTCGCGGCCATCGCGAATCTTGATGACCATATGCGGGTCCGCAATCTGCGCGCGCGTCATGCCGACCAGATCGACCATGCCGTTCGCGAGCAGACGCTCGGCCTGTCCTGCATCGCGAATGCTCTGCGCATGCATGATCGGCAGCTTCACCACCGACTTGATGCCTGCTGCGAGATGCACGAACGGCTCGGGCGGGAGCGCCATCGGCGGCATGCAGTTGGCGAGCGTGTTATGCGTATCCGCGCCGGAGCCGATCACACCGATGTAATCGATGAGGCCCGTCTCGGACATGGCCTGCGCGATCTCCTTGAGGTTCTCGTGCGAGAGGCCGTCTTCGTGGAACTCGTCGCCGCACATGCGCAGGCCCACGCAGAAGTCGGCGCCCACGGCTTCGCGCACCGCCTTCAGCACTTCCACGCCGAAACGCAGGCGGTTTTCGAGCGAGCCGCCCCACTCGTCCGTGCGAAAGTTGGTGCGCGGGCTCCAGAACTGATCGATCAGATGCTGGTGCGCCGCCGAGATTTCGATGCCGTCCATGCCCGCATCTTTCACGCGCTTCGCAGCGGCGGCGAAGTCTTCGATGATGCGGCGAATCTCTTCCACTTCGATGATCTTCGCGTTGCCGCGATGCACCGGCTCGCGCACGCCCGAGGGCGTCATCAGATGCGGCCAGTTCTCGCCATGCCATGCGGAGCGGCGGCCCATGTGCGTGGCCTGGATCATGATCTTCGCGCCGTGACGGTGCATGGCTTCGGCAAGACGCGAGAGCGGATCGATGATCTTGTCGGTCGACAGGTTCACCGACTTCCACCAGCCTTGCGGGCTGTCGATCGACACCGGGCTCGAACCGCCGCACACGGCGAGTCCCACGCCACCCTTCGCTTTTTCCTCGTAATAGCGGATATAGCGATCGCCGGGCAGGCCGCCCGGTTCGGCATAAACCTCCGCGTGCGCCGTGCTGACGATGCGGTTACGCAGAGTCAGCTTGTTCAGCGTGAGCGGCTTGAAAAGGTTCGGGTAACGCATGGCGGACGACCTCGGATTGAAGCTACGCGTGGAGTTGCAACGGCGACACTTCGAACACGCAATGATCGTGGCCTTCCGCCGCGCATTGCGTTTCGATGGATCGCGAGCGCGGGCCCTTCTTCGCGCTGTCTGATACGGTGTCGTTCACCCAGTCCATCGCGCCGGCGAACCAGCCCGCGAACATGTAGCAGAGCTTGCCCTGCTTGCCGGGCTGCGCGAGCACGAACGACGAGTGCCGCAAGTGGATGCGCGCCATCGCGCTTTGCGGGTCCGATTCGACGATATCGAAGAGACCCCAGCCGCGCTGCGACAGGCGCTTGAGGTAATGCTCGAACACGTCCATGCCGGCGATGCCGTGCTTTGCGGCTTCCTTGTCGCACCAGTGATACGCGGACTTGTAGCCGGCCCTGTAGAGAATCTCGGCGTACGTCTCGCGTCCCAGTGCTTCTTCCACGGCCACATGATTGTTCGTGAAGAAGTGACGCGGCACGTAAAGCATCGGCAGCGCGTCGGTGGTCCAGACGCCCGTTTGCGCGTCGACGTCGATAGGCAGTTGCGGTTGCATCTCAGGTTCCTGTTCTTGTGTCGTTGCGTTCACACGTTCCAGACATCGCCGAATACGCGCAGCCAGTTCTCGCCCATCACCTTCTTGATGCGCGATTCGCTCCAGCCCGCGCGCTCCATCGCGGCCGTCAGATTCGGGAATTCGCCGATCGTTCGGATTCCTTCGGGATTCACGACCTTGCCGAAGTTCGTGAGCTGGCGATAACGGCCCTTGTCGTGCGTGATCCAGTCGAAGAACTCAGTGCTGTAGCCTTGCGTGAAGTCGGTGCCGATCCCCACGCGGTCTTCGCCGATGAGATCGACCACGTATTCGATAGCCTCGAGATAGTCCTCGACGGTCGCGTCGGGGCCGCGCTTCAAAAACGGCGCGAACATCGTCACGCCGACGAAGCCGTTGGCGTCCGCGATTTCCTTCAGTTGCTCATCCGTCTTGTTGCGGGGATGCTCCTTGAGTCCGGACGGGCAGCAATGCGAATACGTGACGGGCTTCTTCGAGCAGGCGATCGCATCCGATGACGTCTTCGCGCCCACGTGCGAGAGATCGACCATGATGCCGACGCGATTCATCTCCTGAATCACTTCGCGGCCATAGCCGGACAGACCGCCATCCGCTTCATAGCAGCCGGTGCCGACGAGGTTCTGCGTGTTGTAGCAAAGCTGCACCACGTTCACGCCGAGTTCCTTGAACACTTCGATATAGCCGAGGTTGTCCTCGAACGCATACGAATTCTGGAAGCCGAAGATGATGCCCGTCTTGTTCTCTTTCTTCGCGCGCAGGATGTCGTCGGTCGTGCGCACGAGCGTGAGAATCTCGCTGTAATCGCGGATCTGCTGCTTCATCTCCGCGATGTTGTCCACGGTCTTCTGAAAGTCTTCCCACACGGACACGGTGCAGTTCACCGCCGTGACGCCGCCCTTGCGCATATCCTCGAACACGGAGCGCTCGAACTTCGAGATGTTGAGACCGTCGATGATGATGCTGTTATCGTGCAGAGTGCTCATCGCTTGTTGCTCCGTGTGTGCTCAGTAGATGGGGAAGCGTTCGCACAGCGCGAAGATTTCGCGGCGCACGCGTTGTTCGGTTTGCGGGTCGCCATCGGGATGCGCGCGCAGCGAGTCGAAGACTTCGAGAATCAGGCGGCCGATGTCGCGGAACTCGTTCACGCCGAAGCCGCGCGTGGTGCCCGCCGGCGTGCCGAGGCGAACGCCTGACGTTACCGTGGGCTTTTCCGTATCGAACGGAATGCCGTTCTTGTTGCAGGTGATGCCCGCGCGCTCCAGCGCCTGCTCGACCTGATTGCCCTTCAGGTTCTTCGGACGCAGATCGACGAGCAACAGATGGTTGTCGGTGCCGCCCGTCACGAGATCGACGCCGCCCGCCTTGAGCACTTCGCCGAGTGCTTGCGCGTTCGCGAGCACGTTGTCGATATAGCTCTTGAAATCCGGCTGCAGCGCCTCGCCGAAGGCCACGGCCTTGCCCGCGATCACATGCATCAGCGGACCGCCTTGCAGCCCCGGGAACACGGCGGAATTGATCTTCTTGGCGATGTCTTCGTCGTTGGTCAGCACGAAGCCGCCGCGCGGACCACGCAGCGTCTTGTGCGTGGTGGACGTCACGACATGCGCGTGCTCCACCGGATTCTCATGACGCCCCGCCGCGATGATGCCCGCGATGTGCGCCATATCGACCATCAGCTTCGCGCCCGCGTTGTCCGCGATCGCGCGCAGCCGCTTGAAGTCCAGCTTGCGCGGATAAGCCGAGAAGCCCGCGATGATGAGCGACGGCTTGTGCTGCTGCGCCAGTTCCTCGATCTGCTCATAGTCGATGAGCAGGGTGTCGCGGCTCACGCCGTACTGCACCGCGTTGAACCACTTGCCCGAGAGCGCCGGCTTCGCGCCATGCGTGAGATGGCCGCCTGCATCGAGCGACATGCCGAGCACGGTGTCGCCCGGCTTCGCCAGCGCGAGCATCACGGCGCCATTGGCCTGTGCGCCCGAATGCGGCTGCACGTTCGCGAACTTCGCGCCGAAGAGTTGCTTGATGCGATCGATTGCGAGCGCCTCGACTTCATCGACGAATTCGCAGCCGCCGTAATAGCGCTTGCCCGGATAGCCTTCTGCGTACTTATTCGTCAGAACGGAGCCTTGCGCTTCCAGCACGGCGCGCGACACGATGTTCTCCGACGCGATCAATTCCACCTGCGATTGCTGGCGCTCCAGCTCTTTCAGTATCGCGCTGCGCACCGAGGCATCGCGGGCCGCGAGCGGCGCTTGGAAGAAGGGATTCGGGTTCGACATGGGCTTGAGTCCGGGTCAGAAAGAACGGTCGTTGGATGAAGCCCGCGTCGCGTGTTGCAAGGCCGCTCGTGTCTTCATCGTTGCGTCTATTCTTGACCCTCGCCCTGCTGGTCAATTTATGAATTCAGACGTGTTCTTGGCCTTTTCCGACATGCGCGTCCTTTTTCGACAAGTGGCGAAAAGGCTTTGGGTGTAGGGCGCTTTGCTCGCACGCGCTGCACTGCGGAGGAACGGTCGTGCGCTGTAAGAGTGCTTTTGAACGGGCGTTCGCGCCGCGTTAGTGCGTGCTTTGACGCATGATTCGCGAATGCATAAAGGCGCTCAGGGTTTAGCCTGATGGCATGGTAGTTGCACTCGAAATCAAAATGCAGAAGTGTCAATCAATGACACTGTGACCAAGCGCCGCGACTGACGGCGTCGAACATCAGATTCCAAGGAATCAACTCCCCCATGTCTTCCGATCGCACGGCGTCGCTGGCTCACTTCGCCTTCATGCCGCTTCCCAACTTCACGATGATGGCGTTCACCAACGCAATCGAAGTGCTGCGCATGGCGAACTATCTGACGGGGCAGCCGCTGTATCGATGGTCCATCGTGAGCCCCACGGGCGGGCCCGTCACGGCGAGCAATGGACTGTCCGTCGATACGGGACCGGTGGAATGCGTGGGCCAGCCGGATATCGTGTTCGTGGTCGGCGGCATCGACGTGCAGCGTTCGACCGCGCTGGAGCATCTCTCTGCGTTGCGCCGCTTCGCGCGCACGGGCTGCGTGCTCGGCAGCCTCTGCACCGGCACGTATGCGCTTGCGCGTGCCGGCTTGTTGGCGGGCTATGCCTGCGCGATTCACTGGGAGAACATGTCGGCGCTTAAAGAAGAGTTTCCGGACACGCGCTTCCTGAAGGAACTCTTCGTGATCGACCGAGACCGCGTGACGTGTACCGGCGGCGTCGCGCCGCTCGACATGATGCTGAATCTGATCGCCTCGCGCGTCGGCACATCGCGCGTCACGCAGATCGCCGAGCAGTTCATCGTCGAACACGTGCGGGATACGAGCGCGCAGCAGCGCATGCCCCTGGTCGCGCGGCTGGGATCGGCGAACAAGTCCTTGTTCGAAGTGATCTCGCTGATGGAGAACAACATCGAAGAGCCGTTGTCCCGCGAAGAACTCGCGCGGCTTGCCGGCATGTCGCAACGGCAAGTGCAGCGGCTCTTTCGCGAGCATCTCGGCATGACGCCGACGCATTACTACCTGACGCTGCGTTTGCGACGCGCGCGCGAGCTGCTGTTGCAGACGGACATGTCGATCATGCACATCACGATGGCGTGCGGATTTCAGTCCGCGTGCCACTTTTCGAAGAGCTATCGCGATGCATTCGGCACAGCGCCCACGCGCGAGAGAAGGAAGCAGGTGCCGCCTTTGAGTTCAGTGCCTGTGATGGTGGCTTGAGTTTGTTCGGCGGTATACGGAAATGCGCCCCTTCTTCAAGGGGCGCATTGTTTTTGTTTAGGCCGCTTTGAGCATGCCGTGCGGATCGAGCACGAACTTGCGCGGCGCGCCGCCATCGAATTGACGATAACCGTCAGGCGCCTGATCGAGCGATACCACCGACACGTTCACGATATCCGCAATCGGCAGACGATCCCACAGAATCGCTTGCATGAGATTGCGGTTGTACTTCATCACCGGCGTTTGGCCCGTGTGGAACGAATGCGACTTCGCCCAGCCGAGGCCGAAGCGGATGCTGAGACTGCCCTGCTTCGCGGCGGCATCGGCGGCGCCGGGATCGTCGGTGACGTAGAGACCCGGAATACCGATCGCGCCCGCTGCCTTCGTGATTTCCATCAGCGAATTGAGGACCGTTGCCGGCGCTTCCGCGTTGTGCTCGCTACCATGACCGTGCGCTTCGAAGCCGACGCAATCGACGGCGCTATCCACTTCCGGCTTGCCGAGAATCTGTTCGATCTGTTGCGCGAGCGTCGCGTCTTTCGATAGGTCGACCGTCTCGAAGCCCATCTTGCGCGCGTGCGCGAGGCGCTCTTCGTTCATGTCGCCGACGATGGTGCAGGCCGCGCCCAAGAGACGCGCCGATGCCGCCGCCGCCATGCCGACCGGTCCCGCGCCCGCGACATAGACGGTCGCGCCCGGCTTCACGCCCGCCATGACGGCGCCGTGATAGCCGGTCGGGAGAATGTCGGAGAGACAGGTGAGGTCGCGGATCTTCGACATCGCCTGCGCCTTGTCGGGGAACTTGAGCAGGTTGAAGTCGGCGTACGGCACCATCACGTACTCGGCTTGTCCGCCGATCCAGCCGCCCATGTCGACATAACCGTATGCCCCGCCCGCGCGCGACGGGTTCACGTTCAGGCACACGCCCGTGTGCTGCGCCTTGCACGTGGGACAGCGTCCGCACGCGACGTTGAAGGGAACGGACACGAGATCGCCGATGGCGAGCGTTTCGACGTCGCGGCCGATCTCGATGACTTCGCCTGTGATCTCGTGGCCGAGCACGAGTCCGATGGGCGCGGTGGTGCGGCCGCGAACCATGTGCTGGTCCGAACCGCAGATGTTGGTGCTGACGACTTTGAGAATGACGCCGTGGCCGATGTCGCGGCCACGCGGATCGACCATTCTCGGATAGTCGATGGACTGCACTTCGACCTTGCCCTGACCGAGATATACGACGCCGCGATTCGTGCTCATGTGACTCGTCTCCTTGGATTCGTGGACGGCCGGCGCGAGCTCGTTCTTTGCGATGCTCGCGGCCGTGCGGGAAGAGTACGCCCGGCCGCGAGAATCACTTGCGTCGAATGCGACGTGGGTTTGGTCGGGAGCGACAGCGGTTCAGTTCTTGGCCGAAGCCCAGACCTTCGCGCCTTCATCGTGCTCGGCCTCCGAGACGAGCTTCTCGAGCGCCACGCCTCGCGTCTCCACGCCCAGCACCCAGACCGCCGAGGCCGCCACCACGAAGCACAACGCTCCGAGCGAGAACACGCCGCCCTGCCCGAACACCGGCAACACAACGCCCACGACATAAGGCCCGATCAACGACCCCACGCGCCCGATCGCCGACGCGAAGCCCGACCCGGTGGCACGCGCGCCGGTTCCGTACAACTCGGGCGTGTAGGTGTAGAGCGCGGCCCACATCGCGAAGAGGAAGAACTGCATGGCGAGTCCGGCGCAGATCAGCAAGGTCGGCGTCTCTGCGTGCAGCGCGGTCTGTCCGTAGAGGTAAGCCATCACGCCGCTGCCGACGAGCGATGCGATGCACGTCGGCTTGCGTCCCCATCGCTCGACAAGCCACGCCGCGCACAAGAAGCCGGGGACGCCGCCGAGCGAGATCAGCACCGTATAGAGCACGGACTTCGTCACCGCGAAGCCCGCTTGCTGCATCAGCGCGCCGAGCCATGAGGTCAGCCCATAGAAGCCGAGCAGCGCGAAGAACCACAGCATCCACACCATGATCGTCCGACGCCTGTACGCCGCGCTCCAGATTTCACGGAATGCGCCGACGCCTTTCTCCACCGGCGGCTCGGCGAGCATCGAGGGCGCCGGCAGCTGGCGCAAGCCGGTCGCCTTCATCACCTTTGCTTCGACGTTCGCGAGCACGCTGTCCGCATCCGCCGTGCGTCCGCGATGTTCGAGCCAACGCGGCGACTCGGGCACCACGCGCCGCACGATCAGCACGAACACAGCGGGAATGGCGAGCAACGCGAACTCGGTACGCCAGCCGAAGTGCGGCAACACGAAGTACGACACCACGCCGGATGCGATGAACCCGAGCGGCCAGAAGCCATCCATCAGGGCAATCACTCTGCCGCGCGATGCGGTCGGCACGAACTCGGACAACAGCGTCTGCGCGATCGGGAATTCCATTCCCATGCCGATGCCGAGCAGCACGCGATAGAAGATGAGCGATTCGACGGAATGCGCCGTCGAACAGAGATACGACGCGACGCCCCAGAGCACCATGCTCCACTGGAACACGGGACGTCGGCCGAAGCGATCGGCAAGCAGGCCCGCGACGGCCGCGCCCAGCACCATGCCGAAGAAACTCGCGCTCGCGACGAGGCCCGCCGTCGCCGTCGAAAGGCCGAACTCGGTCTTGATCGAACCGAGCACGAAGGTCATGGTGCCGAGATCGACGGAATCGAAGAAGAAGGCCACCGCGATGATGATGAAGATGGTGCGGTGATAGCTCGAAAACGGCAGGCGTTCGAGCCGCGCCGCGGCGCTCGCGCGGGGCTGTGTGGCGGTGGACATGGTGGTTCCTCTCGATGCGGTAAGTGACCGCTTGGTTCGTTGCTGGCTTCTTCAGTAGACGCCGACATAAATCCGGGACATAGAAGGAATGCGTCATGGGGGTGGAATGGGGGCGTCATGGGGGGGTGGGATGCGTGTACGCGGAGGACCTGAATTGTCACCGCCGCGCAGTTGGCCGGATTGGGGTTATCTCCGCGTATGCGGAGGAAGCGGCAGCAGCGGCGGCGGCATGATCGGCTCGATGGGCGTATCTCCGCGTGAGCGGAGGAACCCGCGAGCTTTGGCTTCGCCCTGACGCGCTTCGCGGCCTATCTCCGCGTACGCGGAGGAACCCTCGCCGATATCTGGACCTCGGTGGGGCAGACGGGCCTATCTCCCCGTACGCGGAGGAACCCCGTCGATGTTCGCGATCGCAGCTTGAAATTCGGGCCTATCTGCGCGTACGCGGAGGAACCCGGATTGTGAGCTTGAACCTGGGCTATCTGCAGGGCCTATCTCCGCGTACGCGGAGGAACCGTCTTCGAGCGGCGAAAAGAGATCGCGGCGCGCGGCCTATCTCCGCGTACGCGGAGGAACCAATCCTGCATCTCACACCTGTAGCACGCTGACGGGCCTATCTCCGCGTACGCGGAGGAACCTCGATCTGCCCGGTCACAGACGCGCTCGACCAAGGCCTATCTCCGCGTACGCGGAGGAACCTAATGCCGGAAGACGCCCGGCTGCAATTCGCAGGGCCAATCTCCGCGTACGCGGAGGAACCGCTAACTTAGCTGGTACTAAACCTGTGGGACCGGGCCTATCTCCGCGTACGCGGAGGAACCCGGCTCGCCCTGGCGGTGTACCGTCCGGAATCGGGCCTATCTCCGCGTACGCGGAGGAACCCGCAGATTTGCGATGATGTCGTCGTTTGGAGAGGGCCTATCTCCGCGTACGCGGAGGAACCGCGTTAGAACCCCACGCCGCGCGGTTCTGCGGGGGCCTATCTCTGCGTACGCGGAGGAACCTCTCCCTCATAACTCGATGATCGAAAAGGCAAGACGCCCAACCCCATCCACCAAGAAATCTAGATTTTCAAAGAACAAATGTCAGCTCGCCTACCGCGCTTCTCGCCTCTCCAGATAAACCGCGTCCACATCTACGAGCTTCCTCGACGACGATCCCAACTGCGCGATCCCCATTCCCCGCCCGCATTTAGCTTCCGCCAGACCATCGCGACGTTGCCCCCTCCTCGGCGCCGTGCCACTCAGCGAGCATCGACCACATCCGCCCCCAGACCTCTGTTCATTTGCAGCGCCACGTACACGCCAGCCGACATCTCAAACGTCGACGAGGCCAAATTCGATTATCGGAGCGCGCGACGCCTTGGCTCGGCGCCGCGCCGCCCGATCCTTTTCGAAAATTCATCGGGGATAACGAATAGTTTCTCGTCATTGCAAGCAAGCGGCAGGTTCATCGCGGAACCACGCGATACATGTTGGTCAATCGCACTTCGGTTCTCAGTAGGTGGCACTGGGCATAGCTAAAGTTGACGGCTGTTTTACTTCATAAGGCTCGCTTTTGGCGCGCGACAATTTCGGCGTCAACTGCCTCTACGGGGTTAATCTCGTGGCCGCTTACCAATCTGATTTCCTTCTGTTGTCGATTTCGGCCCAATCCATCGTGTTCGCTGTCCGGAATTGGAAACGCGGTCGAAGTTCGGGAAACCGTGAACCAAGGTTGAGCATGACTAGCCCACCCAATTCGTGCAATGCTTGGTCCGTTATCGGCGCAATGCTGTCATCTCCGCGTAGCGGAATGTTCAGAGCGGAGCCGCGCGCAACCTCTCGACTGATGCAGTGCTGCACTTCTGCCTGATCCACCATGCAAACCTGGACTTGCTGCGTTTGCTCATTGAAAAATACGATGCTTACGCGTGCGGGTTTGGTCATCAAAAACCTGGACATGTTTGGTATTCGGAACAGGCTTTTCCTTTACAGACTGTATAAGCACGATTGTCTTGAGTCATCGCCCCGACGAATGCGCACCGGTCAAGGTCATGTCCTGTAAGCCGTGAAGCACTAGCTTTCGTCAAACTACTCGCCGGCCAAGGTACAGGTAGAGCAGCGCAACTGACGGAACAGTAGGGCGACTTCCGATGCATACGGGCGATCTCCGCGAGCGCCGGAGCATCCGGCAGATATTCGATCCCGGTCAATTAGCACCCACAGTCGTCTTTCAATTTCGGCAGCCCTGCATCAACTTCCCCCCATTCCATCGTGCCTGGCGTATCGAACTGGAACCGGGACCGGAGTTCGGGGTGTGCGATCCCTTGACTCAGCGCCGCGACTCCCGCGATCTGCCTCAAGACTTCATCGGTGATGGGCAATGTGTTGTCGTCATCTGCACCGAGCGGCAGGTTCATGGCCAGCCCACGCGAGAATCGTCGGTCGATCACGCTCTGCACTTCAGTCAGAGGCACGGTGCATAGCTGCAGTTGATGGCGGTTAACGTTATAGAAAACAATCGTAGCGCGTGGTAGTTGGGACATCATGGTCCTTCGTCGTCTCAACGTCGTTGCGTGGCGCTTATGTATTGTTTCGGTTCGGGCTGACCTAACGCCAGAAGGTTGCCCATGCGACGCCGAGTGCTTTTATCGCCAGCGGCTGTCCCTATAAGCCCAATTGTTTAAGCGACAAACCGTACTCAGTTTCCGCCGTCTTGATCTTTTTCAGGCGCAGCACCCCAATGCATCGGCTCCTTGAGAGTGAGACGCAGGCGCGCTCGCAGTTCGGGATGGTTCTGTGCCTGACTGAGAATGGCCATGTAACCGATCTGACGTGCGTGTTCATCCGTCACAGGTTCCGTGCTGAAATCTTGCCTGTCAGTGGGAATATTGAATACAAAGCCGGCGCGATCGATGGCCGACTGCACGCGATCGCGGAATGTGCCGCATAGTCGAAGTTGCTGGGTGTCTTCGTCATAAAACACGACCGTTGCGTAAAGACGTTTAGTCATCAATATCCTCGACAGGCTTGATGTCTTTCGAACGCACGCTCTTTGCAGAGCGCAAGCGTGCGCAGATCTTGGAAGGTGGCGCGAGCAGCCTCGCACATCGTCAGATTCATCTCATACTCGCCAAAGCAGTCCGCCTCATCGGCCTCGCTCACGCCTCTCGCTGCTAGGTCAAGCACATCGCCCAGCAAAGTATCCTCAGAATACTCGAATGGCGATGCGTCACTGAGCGGTGTGCTGTCATCGCCGAAGCTCATCGCTTGCGAACTGGCGTCATCAGACCCGAGATCGCCGGTGGCCGCCTCCGCGACCGTCATCATGATTCCAGCGAACTGCGAGCCGCCCTCTGTCAGCGGCGTAGCGATGCGCCCGTCTGGCAGCACGTCACCCGGCATCGACCGGAATAGCGCAGGCCCGTCTTCAGCTGGAAGCCTCTGCCATGACCGGGCGACACGCCCGAGCGCGCTGCCTGGTCTTTCTGGCGCAGCTTTGCCATAAAGCTGCGACGGCGTTACCGTCGCATAAAAGGGACGCGGTGGCGGCTCCACGCGACCGCCCGAGCCTGGTTGTCGCGACTCCCGTGGGGACGAGACGGCCACAATGTCGCCGCTTGCCACCCTGTCCTTCAGCCGACGCAAGACGTCCGATGGATGGATGTCTGGGACAAGTATCCGCCGCTCGTATGCCTGCCCAGGAACCTGCGCAGGCTGTCCGACCCGTCCACCGATAGGTGAAGTGTTTGTGCTGATTCGATCGCTCGGCGCGCCTCGAAGTCTCCCGATCTGATCCATTCGTTGCGGGAATACAAGGTGACGTCAACAAAGCCAACCGATAACCGACAAGTCATGATGTGCTTCTTTGCCTGCTTCTTTTCATTAGGAAAGCAGAATATCTACTTGAAGCGTTTCTGTGCCGGCTGTTGCGCGTCAAAAATTGTGGGCGGTGTAGTAGGTATGGGAGAGGCTTTCCCGTTCCCATGAGGAAATCGCGTGCGGGCAGAACGGCAGAGACGAGAGTTGCAGTTGGTCAGCGTCTGCCTGCGCCGGCCGTGGCCCGCGATGACGACGGGCCTATCTCCGCGTACGCGGAGGAACCTACAAGACGGCTGGCGGACGAACACCACCGCCGGGCCTATCTCCGCGTATGCGGAGGAACCTGAGGTCCAGTCCAGAACCAACAGTCTCCCGACGGCCTATCCCCGCGTACGCGGAGCAACCCGGACGCGCGCCATTTGCGTCGTCGCCTTGTTGGGCCTATCTCGCGTACGCGGAGCAACCGCCAGCCCACTGGTGCTTGAGTTCCTTGCTGGGGGCCTATCTCCGCGTACGCGGACGAACCTCATAGCCGACGCTCACCGCCTGCTGCGCCATCGGCCTATCTCCGCGTACGCGGAGGAACCGAGACGATATCGCCCAGACCGGAGAGCGGCGTGGGCCTATCTCCGCGTACGCGGAGGAACCGTCGCCAAACGGACCGACGACCAAACAGCGACGGGCCTATCTGCGCGTACGCGGAGGAACCCTCTGTGCGCGAGGCGCGGATCGGCATCGTTGGGGCCTATCTCCGCGTACGCGGAGGAACCCTGAAGCGCGACGACATTCCGAACGGCTGCGGGGGCCTATCTCCGCGTACGCGGAGGAACCTGCGCCAGCAGATTGCCACCCAGACGGCGACGCGGCCTATCTCCGCGTACGCGGAGGAACCTCGCGTCGTACCAGACACTACTGGAGATCGCGGGGCCTATCTCCGCGTACGCGGAGGAACCTCTCCGTCATAACTCAATGATTGAGAACGCAAATTGCCCAACCTGATCCATGAAAAAAGTCCAAATTGCCAAAGAACGAACGTCACCCCAACCTACCGCCCTTCCCGCCTAACCAAATACATCCCATCCACATCCACGAGCTTCCTCGCTGGCGATCCCAACTGCGCGATCCCGATTCCGCCGACCGCATCGAGCTCCCGCCAGACCATCACCACGCTGCCCCTCGGCTCCGCGCCATGCCACTCGGCGAGCACGGACCACGTCCGCTCGCGCACGCCTTTGTTCATCCGCGGCGCCACGTACACGCCAGCCGACACCTCGAGCATCACCGAGGCCAGATACCCCCGAAAGCGGTCCGCCACGTCACGCGTCACCACTACGACCAGCGCCATCCGCCTCCTCCAGCTTCTCGTCGACCCTCAGCACCTGCTTGATACGATCGATCATCGCGGGAATCACCTGCTGCTTGCGAAAGACGCGCGCCGCCTCTCGTCGCACGAGCCGGTCGATGGTCTCCGCGCCACGCTCGGCCTGCTTGACCGCGGCAAAGGCTATCGAGAGCGTTACGTCATCGCGGAAAAGATCAGCGATATCCAGAACGAATGCCTGACCCGAATCCTCGTGGATGAACCCCAACTGCGGCACCGCCGCCAGCGCCTGCACGGCGATGGCCGCGGCCGCCTGGACCGCCGTCGCCGCGTGATTGATGGCCTGATTGGCAAGATCGGCGGCATCCGGATTCGCGCGGTCGTAGTGCCGTCCATTCCAATCGATGCCGAATTGCTGGGCGCGTAGCCGATAAATCGTCTTCACGCGCGCCCCTTCGATGCCGCGCAGCGTATCCAGATCGCGATGCGGCAACACCTCGCCCAGCCGCAGCGCATACATGTGCCGCGCAACGGCCAGGCGTCGGCGCGCGCTGCTCCACAGCTCGGCTTGCCGCCGCGCGACGTCCGAGCGATCCGGCATGAGCGGCAACGCGGTGTAACTGCGCACCCCGCTCGCGCCGACTGCGGCAAGCACGGTGCCGTGGCGCGCGAGCAAACGCAGTGCGTCGTGCGTCACGCTGCCGCCCGGGCCGAGCAGAATCATGGATACCGACTGATGCGGAATCTGATCGACGTATTGCCCGCTCGTGAAATGCAGGCACCCATCGATGACGCTGAGTTCGCCGCGCTCCAGCCACAGCAGCCCATGGCGATCCCCATGCGGCACCCGCGACGTGTCGAGCGGGAGCCGCCCCTTCAGCATGTCGCGCCTGCGCGATCAACCGTCGATAGACGCGGGCTTCAGCACCAACATGCCGAACCCGAACGCGCGATGTCGTCCGACGCCGCGCGCAAGCAGCCGAGCGAAGGCATCCGACTCTTCGACGCGCAAGTGTCCGGTGAACACCGCATCGGGGCCGTCAATGGAACGTGACTGCCGAGGCGTGCCGTCGCCGGAAACGGCTTGCGTGCGACGAAGCACCGGCCTGAGCTGGAACCGCGTCATGCGAGCTTCGACCAGACTGGCCGCTCCAGTCGACCGGAACTGTTCGTTCAGCCATTCGGCGTAGACGGCCTCGCGTCGCAGATCGTCGTCTTCGGGTCTTTGCGAGCACGCGACCAGGAACGCATCGCGTTCGCGGGCTTTTTTCTCGTCGGCGCGTTCGCTGACTTTTTTCTCGTCAACGCGCTCGCGGCGGCGCGTGGGCCGCACGCGCACTTCGAAGCCCAGCACGCGCCCCGCCTGCCATTGCGTCGGAAACGCGCGGATGTTGAGGCCCGCGCTACGCGGGCCTGCATCGAGGCCGAGTGCATCAGCAAGTTCGGGCGCGGCGCAGAGCGCGCTCGCCTCCCGCAACGCCTGCGCGGAGTGTTGGGAATAGGCGATCAGCCCGGCGCGCGCGTCGCGGTAATAGAAAGGCTTGGGCGCAAGCGGACCGAAGACTGCGTGCAGCGCCGCGTGCAATGCGTAGCCGAGATCGCCGCCGGACGGCAGCACGCCATGCCGCGATGCCCACAGCCCGAACTTCTGCGGATCGGGCTGACAGTGAATGAGATTAAGCGCGGTCATACGAGAATTCCGGCGATATCGATGGATGTTCGACGAACGATGCCCGCTTCGCGCTCATTTCCAGAACGGGACGCCATCCGCCATGCACGCCGCTCGTCCAGTTGCGCTCGTCGCAGACGTCGAGCGCCTCTGTCTTTCCCTCAGGCACCGTGCCTTCGTCTTTCGGCCATTGAATGCGGAAGGCGTCATCGGGCGTGCCTGGAGGCAAGGGCGCGCGCAGCAGCGCATCGAGCACATGCTCGGCGTCGATGAAACCGGCGAACACGCGCGTGGACGGCAAGCATGGTTTGCGTCCGATAAAAAGCGGACGCTGCGGCCGGTCGAGCGCGCGAGCGATGTCGGCGAGCGTGGGCGACTCGTCGGCGGGTTCGAGCCGCAATGCGACCAGCGCATCAAGGCCGGCGTGGTAGTCGCGGTATCGCAGGTGCGGGCTTTTGTAGGTATCCTCGCCGCCATCGCGCGACTCGGGAATGCCTCGCCACGTCCAGCCGCTATCTTTCCTCGAGATCTGAGCCGTCTGGAAGTCGCAGAGCCGCTCGCCGGAATTGTCCAGCCGCGTTCCCATCAGGAGACGCGTCTGAAGGCGATCATGTTTCCCGCATTCGCCGCGATCCCAACCGAGTGCGTTCGCGATCATGCCGGTAATCATCGATAGCGCCGGGAAATCGCGGATCACGCCGTACCTGTCGATTGCCTCGCCTCCGAACGCGACGAGCGGCGCACGCAGGCGCATCAACATGTGACGCCGCATCTCACGCGCCCTTGACGATGCGCGTCTGCACCCAATTCGCGAGCTTATCCAGCGAAAAGTGCTTGGCGTTCGGAATATCGGCGGGATTGAGAGCGACAAAGCCTCGGTCCAGCGCGCCGTATGCGGCATCGTGCTTCTTCAATTCCTGCGCGATGCGATCGACAGCGGCGTTTCGTATGTCATGGCCCTTCAACGGCAACGCGGTTTCGAAGGCCGCGCTCAGGCTGCGCGGCTGCCAGTCTCCCGTCTCGACCAGCATGAGATTCGCATAGCCGAAAGGAGCGGTCGATCCGCGTTTGGCGCCGGGGCTGACGGTAGCAATCAGATGCAAGAGGTGATGCACGACCTGAGCAGCAAGCTCGCGCCGGTCCGGCGATGCATTGAAGCACTCGCTCGCGGCGATGCCTTCCAGATTCGCCACCAGTTGCGGAATGTCCACGACGACGTAACCGTAGTAGAGGCCAGATGCCAGTTCGGTATCGAAGAGGCCTGCGGAACCTTGCTCGCCGGCTTCGCGAAGAAGGTCGTCGACAACGGTGAAGTAGTCGTTCTCCACCTGCGCCTCGTGGACCGTGAACGCATGTGCGACGTACACAGCGGCATCGCGCTGAGCGAGCACATCGGACGTCACCATGCGCCCGAACAACGCCGATTCGAGACCGCTGCCATGCTTGAGCGCAACGATATTGGCGGCTTCGCTCTTCAGAAAAGCAGCGACTGCCGCCTTGAGGCCGTCTTCGTCCTGATGCTCGCGCGCAAGGGCCGTGCAACGTTCGACCAGGTAGTTGATCTCCGCCGTGCCGAGCAGCACCGCCTGACCTGTCTTGACCGCTTCGTCTCCCTTGCGGGGCTTGCCGGCTTTGTCCAGAAGACCGCCGAAGCGCAACGCTTCGACGGCTGTCTGAGCCAACGCCTCAGAGACGCCGTTCTTGACCAACTCGTCGCGGACCAGCGCGAGCGTTTCCCGCGAACGGACGGCCATCGGAACGCCGAGCGTCGAGAGCGCATAACGGTCTTCCGCAACTCGCCAGTGCCGTTTCAAGCATTGCGACGAAATGCGCGTGCGAATGGCATCGCCCATAGGCAGCCGCTTGGCCATGCCCGAATCGTCGCGGTTGAGCAAGGCGGCGGAATAGCTGTGCAGCGTGTGAATCTGAATAAAGCGCGGATACGTCATTTCATTGTCCTAAACTTGTCGAACGTTGTTGCCACCGGATACCGCCCTTCACTCGTCCCGCGATTCGCTGGGCATCGCCGAGAAGAACCCATGCGCGATATCGAGGCGAGTCTTCTCAGCGATACGCCGTCCCTTGTCATCGCGCGCGCCCTCGTTCAGGACGAGCCTCGCGAGTTGTACCCAGTTCGGTTTCACGCTTTTGCTCGCCAACAAGCGAAGGACACGGCGCAGCAACTGGAAGAACACCGTTCCGCGCGCGTCGAGCAGCCGCGTCACGCGCGCCTCCGACACACCGGCCGTCGCGAGTTGCCGGCCAAGATTCGCGCCGATGCCGCCGCTCTCCGCGCCCCGATCGTGCCCGGCAAGCGCGATGCCGTATGCGATGAACGCCCATCGGCGCCATCGGTCGAGACTCCAGTGAATGGTGTCCAGCTTCGCGCGCTCTGCGGCGTGGGTGAGCGCGGCGATTTGCGCGGTGGTGAGTTCCTCGGCTTCCGGGTCGAGACGCGCGAGCGCCACGCGGTCGTTCTTCGATGCCTTCACGCCCTCGCCGGCGTCTTTCAGAAATGCAGCGATGGCTTCTATTTGGTAGCTCAGGCTGGGCGTCGCAGTCTGTACAGCAGCTTGCCCCGCAGACTGTTCCGGTGCTCCGGCCGATGTATCTGTCGACTTCATATCGCACGTCCTTGCATATCCGATTCCATAGCTGCCTTGCGCGCTTGCGAACGTTGCTTCAATACGCGCGCCATGGTCTGCAATTCCTCCTTCTTCTTTAAATGAATACCGATGCGAAACCGCGAGAGCGCTGTGCTCTGCGCACGGTATCGCCGCGTACTCGCGCGCGGCCCCGCGACGAACGCGCGAGTCAGCACCTTTTCCGCGCGGTCCGCCAGTTCAGCGAGCCATTGCTCGTGCGCGAGTTGCCGTTCTTCAGGCGTGTTGCCATCTATTTCCACGATCAGGTCGTCAAAGAAGCGACGGTCTTCGGCCTGCTCGAATGACTTCGCGAAGCGACTCGCCTTGTCCTTAATGTCGTCGGGAACGCTGTCTTCTCCGTTGCCGAATAGAGCACACAGCGCACTCCATACCACCGTGCGCATATCGCCGATCACGCTGATACGCCTGTCGGCGGCCTGGGCGAGTTCATCGATGCGGCCGTTCAGGAAGGCCTCACGCATACTCCGGGATATGGGCATGCGTCGTTCGTGATAGCCCTCTGTCTTTCCCTGCCCCCGCGCGACAGCTTGCGCGAGCAGCACGATGCCCTTCTCGCCGTCGTCGCGCGTTATCTTGCGAGTGATCGTCTCGGCGTAGTCGCCTTTGAACGCGAGCTTGCTCATCAGCTTGTAATCGAAGCCCCGCGCCGTGATGGACAACGCTTCGCCACCCGCGACGGCGACGGGCGTCCACGCATCCCCCGTTGCGCCCAAACGATCTTTGGCCGCGATGCGCGTGGTCTTGCTACTCGTCGTAAGCGCGAGCAGCTTTCCATTCGCCAAGTCCAAACGCACGCGGCGGCACACTTCGATATAGAACGGATCGAGTTCGCTGAACGATAGACTGCTAACGCCGTCCCAGGGCTTCGTCCAGACCAGCGCAAGTCCGTTGGTCTCCTTGAGCCCGATCTCCTCGACGATCTTTTGACGATGCTGAAGCAGCCGCCGCGTGTCTCGCTGCCACCGTTTGCCCCAGAGTCCTTGCGGAACGGCTCCGAATGCCGGCCGGCTGGACAGACCGCCGTTCATGCGTGAGATGCCGTAGTTGCCGGCGCCCATGACGCCCTCTTGCGTCTGCAAACTCACGAGCGCGTACACCCAGTCCTCCGGCTGCGCGTTCGTCATGCGCGCGGCTTTCACGTCGTGATTGCGCGAAGTCACCAGCATGTCCAATGCGTCGGGCGTCACAAGCGGCGCTTTCTTCCACGTGCGCGATTCCCCTGGCGCGCACGGCGCTTGCAAAAAGGCCGGACGGTCGTCAGGCGCAACGAGCGAGAACGACGCGCCATCCGGATCGTCCGGCGTCAGAGCGAGAAGCGCCGCCCGCCATTCGTTTGCGGTCTCGAATGGCTCCGACCGCCCGGTTGCATGCAACGCAATCGCAGCGAGTTGCGTCAGGAAGGCATGCCACGGATGCCGTTGATGCGGACGCAGCGCAGGGAAGTCGCGCACCGTATCGGCAGTCATCGCGACGAACAGTTCGGGCAGCGTGGCATGGTGCGCGTGACCCGAAGCATCGCGATAACGCAGCAGGCGGTCATCCAGCAAGCGATGGTGAAGGTTCATGTCAGTCATCGTCCTTGCGCTCTGATCCCACACGCTCGACGCCGTAGCGACCATAGCGGAACACGGTCGCCCCAAGCGAGAATTCGAAGCCGTGCTCATGGCGCGTGACGTTCGAAGGCTTCGCGTCCGCATCGACGCCGTTCAGCATGTGATGAGGCAGGACGATACGCTGCACATCGACGCCGAACGGACCGGGCACGGGTGGATCGAATTCGACCAGGCGGTCCTCCATGCCAAGCCGGGTCGTCAAGCGTCGCTCGTCGTCCGGAAACAGGCGGTCGGAAAATGGCGCCTTGTAGTTCAGCGCCTGCCTGCGGGCAAGAGACCGCTCGCTCTCCTGCCCACTTTCGAGCTCTTGGCCGAGCTTTTCCCACGCGGGTCCGAGTTCGCTCTGGATCGCTAGCAAACAGTCGGGGTGCGTCGCGCGTTCGACCAGAAGACGGTTATCGCGCGGAATCACGCGGCATGGCGCCTCTACGATGAGTCGTCGGGTGGCTTCGATCATGCTCAGATCGGGGTACACGCCGCCGCCGTTCTTCGATCGCCCGAGTCCATTGCGAGGCTTGTGGAGATACGTTTCGAACGAATTGCCGGCTGGTGTCAGGACCCACGCGTGCGCGTCCCTGAAGCCTTCGGGCCGCTCTAGCGCATCTCGCTGTTGCCGATGCAGACGGCCGATGCGTTGCAGCAGCACATCCATCGGGCAGATGTCGGTGATGAGCAGATCGGCGTCGATATCGAGGCTCTGCTCGAGCGTCTGCGTGCCGACCACGATGCAGCCCTTCAGCGCCGACCGCCTCTTGCCGAGGCGCGATTCCACCGCTGCATCGAGCAGCGGACGGTCCTGGCGGCTGAAGTGACCGTGATGCAGCGTGACGACGCCATTCAGGTCGAACAGTATGCCTCGATCGCCCGAACCGTCGATGAGACGCTCGACGGCTTGCTGCGTCGCGATGGCCGACGGCACCGTGTTACGAACGATCAGCACGCGTGCGCCGCGGCTCGCTGCGTCGATCGCCAAACGCGCGATGCGCTCGTGGTCATCGATTGCGTCGAGCGTGGACCAGTGGACGGTCTTTGACGCGCCACTGGCCGCCAAGCTACGGATGTTCGCGCCGTCAGTCAGCGCGGGATAAGGCAAGGCGCGGGCTTGCTCCACGCTCGGCAAGGCGAGCGCCGCCGCCGACCGCTGCGCGATCTGCTGAAAGGGCGTGCGCTGCCTGGAACCGAGCGTCGCCGACAACAGCAACGCATGGCCGCCCGTGCCAACGTGCGCGGTCAACACCTGCTCCAGCAGTTGCGACATATAGATGTCCGACGCGTGCACCTCGTCGACGACCAGCAACGAACGGCTCAGCAAGGCATGACGCATGTGCGCGTGACGGACCATGAGCCCGGCGAGCAGAACCTGGTCGATGGTGCCGACCGCGATCGTCGCCGCGAGAAAACGCTTCGGCGATTCCGCCGCCCAGCGCGTCGCGGCTCTCGCGTCGCCGGGGTGATCGGACCATTGCACGATGAAATCCGGCAGCGCGATCTTGTCGCTGCCGTCGGCGCTTTCATAGCCCGGAAGCGCGCGAACGACAACGGGCGCGTCGAGCGGCCAGAGACTACGCACGAACTTCAGCACGCGTTCGTACACCTGTGCTGCGGCGACGCGCGTCGGCAGCGCGAAGTACAGCGAATCGACCTTATGCTCGGCCAGGAGCCGGACGAAGCGCCATAGCGCGGCTTCCGTCTTGCCGCTACCCGTCTCCGATTCGAGGATGAGCAACGGTCCGAGGTCACTGTCGCCGAGCGCGGCTTGCACGGGCCTCGGCGCTTTACCATCGAATGCGGACTCGAACGAGATAGGGCGTTGCAGGAGCTCGATGCGCGCGGCGCACGCATCGAGGCCGATTGTGGATACAGCACGTGTCGCGCGTTCTTCGGCCTCCGCTCGCGTCCGACGTGTGCCCGGATCGCTGTAGGGAAAAAAGCCGGGATGTGATCCGAGCCAATCCGCGAACTGGATGACGCCCGCGAAAAGATGAACGAACGCCGGAGTCGATGGCAGCGGATCCCCATCGGGCTCGAACGCGCGGGGGAAATCTCGCTGCAACTGCTCGCCGATTTTTCGTATTGCTTCTTTGGGACTGTAGATAACGGAGCCTGCGCGGTCTCGCACCGGCTTCCAGATGATCGGGTCTTGACCGTTCGGAGCCGGCAATGGACGGCCGTGATGCGAAAGACTCGCCAGCAGCAACGACTCCGCGTCCGGACTCCATGTCTTGATGGATTCGAGCGGCAAGCAGGAAGCGAGGTCTTCGTCCCGAAACAGCAAGAATGCTTCGACGCCATGACCCGCGGGCGACGGCCAGCCAGCCGGCGCGTTACCTTTCCAACGCTTTGCCTGGAAGCCGCTGTTTGCCTTGCCGAGATCATGGAGGCAGGCGAAGACCGCGAGCCGCTCGATGTCTTGCTCGCTCAAGGGTCGACCCGCCACGGTGTCGAAGGCGTTGCGCAAACGCGTGCCTTCTTTGAGCGCGGCTAGAAAGCAGGCGGCGACGTCCAGCATGTGGTCGTACAGCGGGTGCATGCTGCGTTCGCCGATGCAGTCGGCGGCGGCGCGGCTCAGTTTTCCCCACGGCTCTAGCGGATGCGCTTGCGGTTCCATGATTGCCTGCTGTGGTCCTCGTCGTGCGTTTTATCCCTTACAGCTATTTGTTTGGAATGCTTAGGTTAGCATCGACTACGGGCGGACAAGGCTTGTTTACGTGTCAAAGTTTATCGATGCAAGGAAGCAGCGATGTTGGCGGTTGCCTCGTTGCTCCATTGCTTTCGATAGCTGCGTTCGGACGGGCGAGGCCGTCCGCCGCACTCGCAAACGGCGCTCAACGCCCGCATTTGACAGCGGATTGTCGACTCACCATACTCGTGTGCAAAAAAGCGAATCCCAAACATCGGATATGCGGGTTGTTCTTTAGCATCATTGAGTTAGGTGGTAGAGGTTCCTCCGCGTACGCGGAGATAGGCCGTGGGAAATCACCGCTTCGAAGGATAATCTCGGGGTTCCTCCGCGTACGCGGAGATAGGCCCGGTATGCGCGCGGTGGTGCTGAAATTCGTCGAGGTTCCTCCGCGTACGCGGAGATAGGCCGGCTCAGAACCTCGTCGACTGGGCGCGCGACGGGGTTCCTCCGCGTACGCGGAGATAGGCCCACGGAAATTGATGACCGGCTGACGCGGTGCAAGGTTCCTCCGCGTACGCGGAGATAGGCCCGAAGTCGGGATGAAGGAAAGACTGTTGACCTCGGTTCCTCCGCGTACGCGGAGATTGGCCCGTCATAGACCCCTTCGGTGCGGTACTCGCCCGGGTTCCTCCGCGTACGCGGAGATAGGCCGGGAACAGATGCGGCGCATGGTCTTGCTGGCCGGGTTCCTCCGCGTAGGCGGAGATAGGCCCGCGGCGCAAGAGACGGGCGGGAACCTCTCGGCGGTTCCTCCGCGTAGGCGGAGATAGGCCCCCAGACGTCGACTACACGCACTGGCTCGGCCCGGTTCCTCCGCGTAGGCGGAGATAGGCCGGAGGCCGCGTAATGGGCGGAAAGCGCTGGAGCGGTTCCTCCGCGTAGGCGGAGATAGGCCCGTCGGCGACATGTCGGACATCGACGACCCTGCGGTTCCTCCGCGTAGGCGGAGATAGGCCGCAGAGACGATCATCGGCGCCGCCGCAGACGTCGGTTCCTCCGCGTAGGCGGAGATAGGCCTTTCGATGATCTCGGCTGCATGGGCCGCCCGTAGGTTCCTCCGCGTACGCGGAGATAGGCCCTTTCCCAACAAGAGTGGATCGATCGAGCGGTGGGTTCCTCCGCGTACGCGGAGATAGGCCCCAATGCCTCACATTCTCGGCACGTACCGTCTCGGTTCCTCCGCGTACGCGGAGATAGGCCCTCACGGCGGCATTAGACACTCCCGCTGCTTCTGGTTCCTCCGCGTACGCGGAGATAGGCCTTGCTGCACGATCAGTCTTTCCTGTATCGATATGGTTCCTCCGCGTACGCGGAGATAGGCCCCGCCTCCCACCGCATTCGCCGAGCCCCTCGCGGGTTCCTCCGCGTACGCGGAGATAGGCCCTCGAAGCGGATCGGTTCATTCGCTTCTATTCGGGTTCCTCCGCGTACGCGGAGATAGGCCCAAGGAGATCGCCCTCCTCTCCGCGATCCTCGAGGTTCCTCCGCGTACGCGGAGATAGGCCCGTGCGGCGAATCGCCAAGAAATCGCGAATGCCGGTTCCTCCGCGTACGCGGAGATAGGCCCTGCCCGCCGATGTGCAGCCCGGCGACGGTTTTGGTTCCTCCGCGTACGCGGAGATAGGCCGTGCTCCATCGCGGCGTGCCACTTGTCGATCTCGGTTCCTCCGGGTACGCGGAGATAGGCCCCGTAGTTGTGGCGTTCGTGATGGACGAAGCCACGTTCCTCCGCGTACGCGGAGATAGGCCTTTTGTCGGGCTCGCGTGTCTTCACAACTTCGCGGTTCCTCCGCGTACGCGGAGGTAGGCCCGTGCGCACAAGGTTCGCGCCGCCCGGCAAAGCGGTTCCTCCGCGTACGCGGAGATAGGCCTCAGTTTCTGCAGCGCGACCTGACGGCCTCGCGGGTTCCTCCGCGTACGCGGAAATAGGCCCGCATTGCGCATCTTGTAGAGCGTCGGATCGAAGGTTCCTCCGCTTACGCGGAGATAGGCCCACGGGGTCGAGTTCGACATGCGACCGTTCCACGGTTCCTCCGCGTACGCGGAGATAGGCTCTCACGCCACACCGTGACGGGCGGCCCGTCCACGGTTCCTCCGCGTACGCGGAGATAGGCCCACGACGACCGGCGCACTGTCGACGGGCGCGCCGGTTCCTCCGCGTACGCGGAGATAGGCCGCAGGCCGCCAAACCAAAGCATTCGCCGCTGCCGGTTCCTCCGCGTACGCGGAGATAGGCCCGAGTGGAGCACGAGCTGCGGTGGACTGTGCTGGTTCCTCCGCTTACGCGGAGATAGGCCCTACTGGATGGACGGCCTACGCGCCGACATCGTGGTTCCTCCGCGTATGCGGAGATAGGCCCGCCTCGTTCATGTCCCGCGAGCACGCCACCGAGCGTTCCTCCGCATAAGCGGAGATCGACCGCACACACTCTCTCTTCTCGCTCTCGCGCTCGCGCTTCCTCCGCCCATACGGAGACAACTCAACCCCTAACTCCCAACCCTCCCCCGCGCCGCCTTCGCCACCCCCGCCAACGCCTCCCCACTCAACTTCGAAGCGACCTCCTTAACATAAGCATGATGCCGCCCCTCCAGCGCCGCACCGAGATACTGCGCGTGCAAATACCGAATCAGCGCAATCCGCCGATGCCCCAACGCGATACTCCGATCAAGCAGTGCCAGCGCCGCCTGCGCATCGTGCTCCTTACAAGCGCGTTCGGAGAGCCGCGCCGCCGCATCGCGCGATGCGTTCATGCGCTCGACACAGCAAGCGCCTGTTGCACTCGCCACGCATCGTAATCCGCGCGCCGCCAGTCGAGTTCCAGCGCGAGCCTTCGCGTGCCCTCGCGAATCTTCGGCTTCGAGAGCGAAAGCGTGAGCGCATCGAGCGCCGGCCATGCATCGAACGACAACGCGGCAATCTCCACCGCAAGCGTTTCGAGCAAGCGCGTATGCGTCTTCTCTTGCAGATACGCCGTCACGCGATTGCACCAGGCCTCGTAATCGATCAGCTCGTCTTCGCGAGGCATGCCGCGATACCGCAGGCTCGCATCGATGGATAAAGCCTGCGGCGCGCGATGCTCGTGCTCATAAAGCCCGACGCGCGTCATCACGACGAGTTCATCCACGATCACGCGCCACCCTTGTCCGCCCGCATGCAACGGCTCGTACGGCTTCATGCGAGCAGCGGCTCGGCCGCATCGAGCATGATCTTCACGAAGTAATCCGCGAAGCTGCGACGCACGATGATTTCGAAGCGATCGCCACCCAGCGGCACTAGCGTAATAGACGCCTTGAAGTAGTGGCTCTGCGCACACTGTCCCGCGCCGAAGACGTTCGGATGCAGATCGAGCGGACAGCCGCGCGAAAGAACATCGCGCGTGCGAGGACCGTCGATATCGAGCACCGTATAGCCGCTGCCGATATCCACCGCCGATGCGAACGCGCCCGCGAAGGCATCGCGCAATCGCGCTTCGAGCGGCGCCGCGCGCGATGCATCGTGCTGCGCCTCCGACACCACGAGCCATTCGTCCGGCCCGAGCCACAGCATGTCGTAGCCGTTGCCCTTCGCGATGGTGTTCGGCATCGCAGGCGGCGCGCAGCCGATCACGCTCTCCGCCGCATGCATGAACGCGGCATCGCGTGTATCGCCGCGCACATTCACGAGTTGCAGGAACGGACGCTCCGTCAGGCGAAACGCCTTCGATGCGCCCGCGTGATGCGCCTTCATCAATGCATCCGCGCCCACGAGCGGCGACTCCTGCCACGTCGGGCCGAGGCTGCTTTGCCCGACCGTCATGCGATCCACGACGGTCGAGGAACCTTTGGTTTCATTCCACATGTTGACGTGCTCCTTCGCTGTCGTAGAACACCGAACTGGTGATTTTCGCGTTGATCTGCTTGCCGCTCGCAAGCGGAATCGTGACGGTTTCGCCGATCTTGTCGAGCCCGCCCTTCACGACGGCCAACGCAATCGAACGCTTCAAAACAGGGCTGTAATAGCTGGACGTCACATGACCGAGCATCGGCGCGGTATCGCCCTGGAAGGGACCTGCGACGATCTGCGATCCCTCGGGCAGCACGAACGAAGGATCGTCCGTGAGCAAGCCGACGAACTGCTTGCGTCCCGCCTTCGCGGTATCCGAGCGCGTGAGCGAACGCTTGCCGATGAAGTCCTTCGATTTCGCGACGAGGCCGCCCATGCCGAGGTCGAACGGCGTCATCGAGCCATCGGTATCTTGTCCGACGATGATGTAACCCTTCTCCGCACGCAGCACGTGCATGGTTTCGGTGCCGTACGGCGTGATGTCGAATTCCGCGCCCGCTTCCATGATGGCCTCCCACACCGCGCGGCCCACGTTGGCCGGCACGTTCACTTCGTAAGCCAGCTCGCCCGAGAAGCTGATGCGCATGACACGCGCCGATGCACCCGCCACCGTGCCATCGCGATAGCTCATGAACGGGAACGCGGCGTTGGCGAAGTCGATGTCCTGACACACCTTTTGCAGCACCTTGCGGCTATTCGGTCCGACCACGGCGAACGTCGCCCAATGGTCCGTCACCGATGCGAGCCGCACGCGCATGTCGGGCCATTCGGTTTGCAGCCAGCGTTCGAGCCACGTGAGCACGCGTGCCGCGCCGCCGGTGGTCGTCGTCATCATGTAGTGATGTTCGGCGAGGCGCACGGTCACGCCGTCATCGAAGATCATGCCGTTCTCATCGAGCATCAGGCCATAGCGGCATTTGCCCACTTCCAGCTTGCTCCACGGGTTCGTGTACACCCAGTTCAGCAGCTTCGCGGCATCCGGGCCCTGAATGTCGATCTTGCCGAGCGTCGATGCATCGAGAATGCCGACGCTTTGGCGCACCGCGAGCGATTCACGCGCGACCGCCGCGTGCATGTCTTCGCCGCCCTTCGGGTAATACCACGGGCGCTTCCAGTTGCCGACGTCCTCGAACATCGCGCCGTTCTGCACGTGCCATTCGTGAATGGCCGTCTTGCGCACGGGATCGAGAAATTCGCCCAGTTCGCGGCCCGCGAACGTGCCGAACGTGACAGGCGTGTAGTTGGGGCGGAACGTCGTGGTGCCCGTCTCCGGAATGGTCTTGCCGAGCGCCTGCGCAAGAATCGCCATGCCGTTGATGTTGCCGAGCTTGCCCTGATCCGTGCCGAAGCCCATCGCCGTATAACGCTTGACGTGCTCCACCGATTCGAAGCCTTCGCGCGCGGCGAGATAGATGTCGGCGGCGGAAACGTCGTTCTGGAAATCGACGAACTGCTTCGGTCCGCGCGTCGCCAGTTCGCGTCCGCCGACGAGCCACAGCGGCATGATCGGCGCTTCCGCGATCTCCGCGACCTTCACCGGCTGCGTCCGCGCCACGATGTGTCCCGCTGCGCGCGCCGCTTCCGCGCCCGCTTCGAGACCGAAGCGAATGCCGCGTGCCAGCGTGAAGTCGCCCGCGCATGCGCCGACGCTCGTCTCCGCCTGCATCGCCTTGCCGGGGACGAAGCATGCTTTCTCATCGTGCCAATGCGCCTTGCCGCCGGATTGCGCGAAGAGATGCAGCACCGGGCTCCATCCACCGGACATCGCGACGAGATCGCAAGGCAGGTCCGCTTGCTTCGCGCCGACCGTGCCGTTCGCATACGAAGCCACTTCCACCGACGACACGCGCAGCTTGCCGTGCGCTGCCGTCACCACGGCGTTGTTCATCACGCGCACGCCGTAGCGTCGCGCGGCTGCGGGCAATGCGCCCTTGGTTTCTGCAGGACGCGGATCGACAACCGTGACCTGCGCGCCTGCCGCCTTGAGATCGAGCGCGCATTGGTAGGCGTCGTCGTTGTTGGCGAACACCACCGCTTTGCGGCCCGGCAGCACCGCATAGCGATGCAGATACGTCGATACCGCGGACGCCAGCATCACGCCCGGCAGATCGTTGTTGCCGAACACGATCGGACGCTCGTGCGCGCCCGTCGCGAGAATCACGCGCTTGGCCCGCACTTTCCACATCAGTTCGCGCGTGCCCTTGCGCATCGACACGGGCAAGTGATCGGTCAGGCGCTGCGTCACCGTCACGAGGTTGTGGTCCTGATAGCCGAACGCCGTGCTGCGCGAAAGTATCTTCACGTCGGGCATATTGCGCAATTCGGCTTCGATTTTCTGCACCCATTGCAGCGCGGGCTTGCCGTCGATCTCCGCGCGGCACGAGAGCAGCGAGCCGCCCAGTTCGCGCTGATCGTCGACGAGAATCACGCGCGCGCCGGACAAACCCGCCGCATACGCCGCAGCGAGACCCGACGGTCCGCCGCCGACCACGAGCACGTCGCAATGCGCGAAGCACTTGTCGTAGCGGTCCGCGTCGCGTTCTTCGGGCGCCTTGCCGAGACCGGCTGCATCGCGAATCACTTCCTCGTACTTCGGCCACAGCTTGCGCGGCCACATGAAGGTCTTGTAGTAGAAGCCCGCCGGAAGGAAGCGCGCGAACTTCTGATTGATCGCCATGCGATCGTTCTCGATGTTCGGCTTCGCGTTCACGCTCTCCGCGACGAGACCCTGATACAGCTCGACTTCGGTCGCGCGCGCGTTCGGCACGGTATAAGCGCCTTTTTCGAGCTGCACGACGGCATTCGGTTCTTCCACGCCCGCTGTCACGATGCCGCGCGGCCGGTGATACTTCCAGCTACGCGCGACGAAGTGCTGGCCGTTTGCGAGCAACGCGGACGCGAGCGTGTCGCCCTGATAGCCCTGATACGTCTTGCCGTTGAACGTGAAGGTCAGCGCGATGGCGCGATTGATGCGCCCGCCCGTGGCGAGTCGGTCTTTCTGGCTCATTTCGACGCTCCCTCCTTGTTGTCCATCACAGCCAGCGGACGGTCGAACGTCTCGTAGCCCTGAATCTCGTAGCTCACCGTGTCACGCTGCGCCTTGAACCAGCGGCGGCAGCCTTGCGCGTGCATCCATTGCTCGCGATGCACGCCGCGCGGGTTCTTGCGCATGAAGAGGTAATCGCCCCATTCCTTGTCGGTGAGCTTTTCCGTTTCCAGCGGGCGCGCAATGTCCGCTTCGCCGCCGCAGGAAAATTCGCTTTCGGCGCGCGGCCCGCACCAGGGGCATTCGATCAGCAACATGTTCAGTACTCCTTCAGTGCGCCACGGCAGCCGCGCCGTGTTCGTCAATCAGATGGCCGGTGTAGAAGCGGTCGAGCGAGAACGGCGCATTCAGCGGATGCGGCTCGTCTTTCGCGATGGTGTGCGCGTACGCCCAGCCGGAACCCGGCGTCGCCTTGAAGCCGCCCGTGCCCCAGCCGCAATTGAAGTAGAGGCCCTTGACGTCGGTCTTGCTGATGATCGGGCATGCGTCCGGCGAAACATCGACGATGCCGCCCCACTGGCGGTTCATGCGCACGCGCGAGAACACGGGGAACATCTCGACGATCGCTTCCAGCGTGCCTTCGATGATCTGGAAGCTGCCGCGCTGCCCGAAGCCCGTGTACTGATCGACGCCCGCGCCGATCACGAGATCGCCCTTGTCGGACTGGCTGATGTACGCGTGCACCGCGTTCGACATGACCACTGTGTTGACCACCGGCTTGATCGGCTCGGACACGAGCGCCTGCAACGGATGGCTTTCGAGCGGCAGGCGCACGCCCGCCATGTCCGCGAGCGTCGTCGTGTTGCCGGCCGCGACGATCGCAACTTTCTTCGCCTTGATATGGCCTTTGGTGGTATCGACGCCGGTCACGCGGTTACCCTCGCGGCGAATGCCCACCACCTGACAGTTCTGGATGATGTCCACGCCCGCCTGATCCGCGCCGCGCGCGAAGCCCCAGGCCACCGCATCGTGACGCGCGACGCCGCCGCGTCGCTGTATCGACGCGCCCAGCACCGGATAACGGCTGTTGAGGTTGATGGTCGGCTCGATCTCCTTGATCTGCGCGGGCGTGAGAAACTCGGCATCGACGCCATTGAGCCGGTTGGCATTCACGCGGCGTTCGGTATCGCGCACGTCTTGCAGCGTGTGCGCGAGGTTCATCACGCCGCGCTGGCTGAACATCACGTTGTAGTTGAGGTCTTGCGAAAGACCTTCCCACAGCTTCATCGCCTTCTCGTACAGCGCGGCGGATTCGTCCCACAAATAGTTGGAACGGACGATGGTCGTATTGCGCGCGGTATTGCCGCCGCCGATCCAGCCCTTCTCCAGAATCGCGACGTTCTTGATGCCGTGCTCTTTCGCGAGATAGTAGGCCGTCGCGAGGCCGTGCCCGCCGCCGCCGACGATCACCACGTCGTATTCGCGCTTGGGCTCCGGGCTGCGCCATTGGCGCTCCCAGTTCTCGTGATACGACATGCCGTTGCGCAGCAGGCTGAATATCGAATAGCGGCTCATGTGTTTCTTCCTTCGTAGCGGTGTTTCAGCACTCGATGACGTTCACGGCCAGCCCGCCGCGCGACGTCTCCTTGTATTTCGTCTTCATGTCCGCGCCTGTTTCGCGCATGGTCTTGATGACCGAATCGAGCGAGACGTAATGCTGGCCGTCGCCCTTCATCGCCATGCGCGCGGCGTTGATCGCCTTGATCGCGCCCATCGCATTGCGTTCTATGCACGGAATCTGCACGAGGCCGCCGACGGGATCGCACGTCATGCCGAGGTTGTGTTCCATGCCTATTTCAGCGGCGTTTTCCACTTGCGCGGGCGTGCCGCCCATCACGGCTGCGAGCGCGGCGGCGGCCATCGAGCACGCGACGCCCACTTCGCCCTGACAGCCCACTTCCGCGCCGGAGATCGAAGCCGTCTCCTTGTAAATGATGCCGATGGCTGCCGCCGTCAGAAGAAAGCGCACGATGCCTTCGTCGTTCGCGCCGTGCATGAACTTCACGTAGTAGTGCAGCACGGCGGGAATCACGCCCGCCGCGCCGTTGGTCGGCGCAGTGACCACGCGTCCGCCCGAAGCGTTTTCTTCGTTGACGGCCATCGCGTAGAGATTCACCCAGTCGAGCATCGAGAGCGGATCGCGCAGAGATTCCTCGGAACGCGAGCGCAGTTGCGCGCACAGGTCCGCGGCGCGCCGCTTGACCTGCATCGGTCCCGGCAGATCGCCGCGCTCCTTGCAGCCGCGCTCGACGCACGCGGCCATCACGCGCCACACGGCCAGCATGCCCTCGCGCACTTCGTGTTCGCTGCGATTCGCGCATTCGTTTTTCATCGCGACATCGGCGATAGACAGACCTGTCTCCCGGCAGATACGCATGAGATCGTCGCCCGTGCGAAACGGATACGGCACGCTCGCGCCGGCGCGCACGCCGTTGACGCGCTCGCCTTCGCGGTTCGTGACGAACCCGCCGCCGACTGAGTAATACTCCTTCTCGACGAGCAGTTGACCGTTTTCATCGAACGCCTGAAAGCGCATGCCGTTCGGATGCACCATGCTCGATCCCGCCGCGCCCGGCATCAACTTGCGATAGAAGCCGATGTTCTCGCGCTCGTCGAACACGATGGCGCGCTTGCCGAGCAAGTTCAGGCGCTTGGTCGCGCGAATGTCGGCGAGGCGCGGCGCGATCGCGTCCGGATCGATCAGATCGGGAAGATTGCCTTCGAGTCCGAGCAGCACGGCCTTGTCGGTGCCGTGGCCCTTGCCCGTTGCGCCGAGCGAACCGAACAACTCGGCGCGCACGCGGGTGACGAAGCCGAGCAGGTTTGCGTCCTCGATATGCGACGCGAAGCGGCACGCCGCGATCATCGGCCCGACGGTATGCGAGCTGGAAGGTCCGATGCCGATCTTGAACAGATCGAAAACGCTGACATTCATGGCGTGGCCTCAAGGTGGGCGGTTCGCGTCGTTCGAATGAGCGAGCGCGTTCGACATGGCCTCATTGCACCAAACCGCAATTCCGGCAGATAGAACAAAAACGGCATGGAAATGGGATGGCGGCGTCAGCGCTTACCAGAGCGCGCAGGCCGCAGCGCGTTCTTGCGCAGTTTCGTTGCAAACCGGGGCATTTTTGAGATTGCTCCGAACGGCTAAACAAATCCGCCTCGGTATATTCCCTAGGTCCGTGAGAGCCCGCGCGAATGCGTCTCTCGTCTTCCAGTCCCCCGTTCATCCCGTTTGCAGCAATGGAAAGTCACGCTCTTCCCGATCAGTTCTTCAAGTCCTGGGTGTTTGCGTTTCTTGTCGGCGTCGGCGTCGTCGGCGCGCTTCAGGCCACAGGCGTTCTGGCTCCCGAACACGTGCTCACTCGCGAAGCGCCTTTGTGGGCCGCGCTGATGCTCGTCTGCTCGATCGATCCGGTATTGCGCTACTTCGGCGTCTTGAAAGCCGAGGTCGAGCAGCGTTGGGGCGATTACACCGTAGCAAGCCTGCTCGGCCGTTCGACGGGCGCGCTGATCGGCGGCGTGTTCGCCTGGGCATTCGCTGTTCTCGGCGCCTGATTCATCGCTTCACGCCGCGCGTTCTGCGCGGCGTTTCCTTCCTTTCTGACGATGCGCCCGTTGCGCGCGCCCGGTGTTATGCTCGCCGCATACCCCAGAGCCGCCGCACCGCACGCGCATGAATCCCGCAGAATCCCTTCCGCCGCTTTCCATCGACGGCCAATCGAAATCGCGCATCCGCTTCGGCATCGTGCTGTTGCCTAACTTCACGCTGACCGCGTTCTCCGGCTTCGTCGATCTGCTGCGTCTTTCCGCTGACGAAGGCGACTTCAGCCGCCCGGTGCGCTGCTCGTGGAGCGTGATCGGCGAAACGCTCGCGCCCGTGCGCGCGAGTTGCGGCATCCAGATCACGCCGTGGGAAACCTACGAGCAGGCCGAACCGTTCGACTACGTGGTCGTCGTCGGCGGCCTGCTGCATTCGGGACCTTCCGCGAGCGATGCCACGCTGCAGTTCATTCGCCGCGCCGCCGCCCGCGACGCGACCATCGTAGGCATGTGCACGGGCGTTTTCACGCTGATGCGCGCGGGCGTGCTCGACGGCCATCGCGTCTGCGTGAGCTGGTTTCACTACTGGGACTTCGTCGAACGTTTCCCGCAAGCCGACGAGCAACTGCTCGTCGCGGACCGGCTGTTCGTGATCGACAGAAGGCGCATCACGTGCTCGGGCGGGCGGGCTTCCATCGACGTGGCCGCCGCCATTTTGCTGCGGCACTTCGAGACCGCGACGGTGCAAAAGGCGCTGCGGATTCTGCTCGTCGACGACATGCAGAAAGGCAATGCGCCGCAGCCGCATCCGCCGGGCCTCGCGCCCGCCACGCATCCGAAGGTCAAGCGCGCGATTCTTCTGATGGAGCAGCACGTCGGCCGCTCGCTCACGCTCGATGAACTCGCGCACAAGCTGGATATGTCGACGCGGCAACTCGAACGCCTCTTCAAGGCCGAGACAGGCAAGGCGCCGCAGGCGTACGCCAAGCAGGTGCGGCTGCGCACGGCCGCGTGGCTGCTGACGAGTTCCGACAAGACGGTGGCCGATATTGCGTCGAGCTGCGGTTTCTCGGATGCATCGCATCTCGGCCGCGAATTTCGCAAGCAGTTCGGTCTGCCGCCGATCATGTATCGCGAGCAGCGCGGCGCAGATACCGAGGAAGTGCATCACGCAATGGACTACGACGAGACGTTTCCCGGCCGCGCGCAGGCCATCTGACCAATTCCAACGAAGGAGACTGGCATGGAGACTCACGGCTATTCGGAGCAAGAGTGGGCGCTACGCTGCGACCTGGCGGCGCTGTATCGCGTGATCGCGCATTTTCGCTGGACCGACATGATCTTCACGCACATCAGTGCGCGCGTGCCGGGGCCGGAGCATCACTTCCTCATCAATCGATACGGCGTGCTCTTCGACGAAATGCGCGCGTCGGACCTCGTGCGCATCGACAGCGAAGGCCGCCCGGTCGATGCGAACGCGGCCGAGCATCCCGAGCGGTGTCGCGTGAATCCGGCGGGCTTCACCATTCACTCGGCCATTCACATGGCGCGGCTGGACGTGGTCTGCGTCGTGCATACGCATACGCCGGCGGGCGCGGCGGTTTCCGCGCAGAAGCGGGGGCTCTTGCCCATCAGCCAGCATGCGCTGAAGTACTACGGGCAGATCAGCTATCACGACTACGAAGGCATCGCGCTGGATCTCGCCGAGCGAGATCGTCTCGTCAACGATCTCGGCCCGCATAACGCGATGATCCTGCGCAATCACGGACTGCTTGCATGCGGCCGTTCGATTCCCGCTGCGTTTCAGGAGATCTATTTTCTGGAGCGGGCCTGCGAGATTCAGCTGCGCGCGCTCGCGGGCGGCGGCGAGCTGAATCTACCTTCGCCCGAAGTATGCGAAACGACCGCCGCGCAGTATCGCAGCGACAGCATGGAAAGCATCACCGCGCTGCAATGGCAGGCCGCGTTGCGCATGATCGAAGGCGGCAAGACGGATTATCGAACGTGATCGTGAGCTAGCTTAATGTTGCGACGCGCGACGGCGGCGTCAAGCGGAAAGACGCCGCTCCGCGCTCGGCGCATGGCCGAATTGCGCGCGATACGCCTTGCTGAAATGGCAAGGCGAATGGAAACCGCAGATGCTCGTCACGCGCGCAATCGATGCATCCGTGTTGCGCAACAGATCGCGGGCGCGTCGCAGGCGCAACGTCAGGTAGTAGTGCGTCGGCGACACGCTGAGGAACATCTTGAACATGCGCTGAAGATGCCGCTGCGAAAGATGCACGAGCCGCGCGAGTTCGTCGAGTGAAAGCGGCTCTTCGATATTCGCTTCCATCAGCCGCACGACTTCCACCAGTTCCGCCCGCGTGAAGCCGACGCGCGCATCGACCGGAATGTGCTGATAGTCGGTCGACCCGCGTATGCGCTCGACGATGAACTGCTCCGACACTTGCGCCGCATGCGCCTGCCCGAGCCGCAGACTCACGAGATTGAGCATGAGGTCGAGCGGCGCGGTGCCGCCCGTGCAGGTCACGCGGTCACGATCGATCACGAATAGCTCGTCGGCAAAGCGCACGTGCGGGAAGCGCTTGTTGACCGGCGACATGTCTTCCCAGTGCAGCGTGCAACGGTAGCCGTCCAGCAGCTTGGCCGCCAGAAGCGCATACGGCCCGGTGCAGATGCCGCCAAGCGGCACGCCCGCCTCATGCACGCGCTGCAACAGCGCGATCACCGTGTCGTCGACATAATCGGCGACGTGCCAGCCGCCGCACACGATCAGCACGTCGGGCATGCCTGCTTCGTCGAGCGTCGTCGCGGGCTTGACCGTCATGCCGTTGCTCGCGCGCGCCGGCTCGCCGTCCGGCGTGATGACCGACCATCTGTAGTGCTCGGTGCGGCCGATGTAGTTCGCCATGCGCAGCACTTCGACCGCGCTCGTGAACGCGATCATCGAGAAGTTCGGCAGCGTCAGAAAGCCGAAGTGCGCGAGATGGGCGAGCGGCGAATCGGCGGCTGCGGAGGCGATCGCATCGCGCTTCATGGGCGCATCAACCTTGTTGCGCGGCCGGCGCGCGGCGCACGCGCATCACGGACTTGAAGCCCGAGAAAAGCGGCGCGCGAGCCATGCCGGGCGAGCGTCCGAAGCTCTCCGTGATGCGATCGAGAATGATCGCGAGCAGCACCACCGACAAGCCGCTCTCGAAGCCCAGACCGATATCCAGCCGCTGAATGCTGGCTAGCACGTCGTTGCCGAGGCCGCCCGCGCCGACCATCGACGCGATGATGACCATCGACAGCGCCATCATGATGGTCTGGTTCACGCCGGTCATGATGGACGGCAGCGCGTTCGGGATCTGCACCTTGTAGAGCAGTTGCCACGGCGTGCAGCCGAACGCTTGCCCCGCTTCCACGATCTCGCGATTCACATGCTTGATGCCGAGCGACGTGAGACGCACTGCGGGCGGCATCGCGAAGATCACAGTCGACAGAATGCCGGGCACGCGGCCGAGGCCGAACAGCATCGCGGCCGGAATCAGATACACGAAGGCAGGCATGGTCTGCATGAGGTCGAGCACGGGGCGCACGACCATTTCGACCATCTTGCTCTTGGCGGTCCATATGCCGAGCGGCACGCCGAGCAACAGGCTGATCAATGTTGAGGACAACGTAAGACCGAGCGTGATGACCATCTGATCCCAGAAGCCCGTCGCGTAGACGAGCAGGAGCGAGAGCAGCGTGAAGGCCGCGAAACGCCAGCCGACGCGCCACAAGCCGATGCCGACGAAGATCGCCATGAGCGCCCACATCGGAATGGCCTGAAGGCCGTGTTCGATGAGCGCCGCGAAACTCTCGATGACCTTGCCGATGGAGTCGAACGTTTTGGCGTCGTGATCGAGCAGATAGTGGACGCCGTGATCGACCCAGCTACCGAGCGGAATGATTTCAGACATGGGAACCTCGATGGCGCGTTAAGACCTGGAGCACGTTCGTCTTGTTGACCGAACCACAGTACGAACCGTCTGCATCGACCACAGGCAGCGGCGCGGGGCTCGCGACCACGCGATTCACCACGTCGTCGAGCGTCATGGTTCGCTCAATGCATTCGACGTGATGGATTTGCGGCACGGCGTTGCCCGTGGCGTCGCGCCCGACGAAGCCGCGAATGCGGCGCTCGCCGTCGAGCACGAACGCGTATTCCGCGCTGCCGTTGAGCGTCTTCGCGACGCTCGATGCGTCGATCTGCGGCGAATGCTTCATGACCGGCACGGCGTCCGTCTGCATGAGATCGCCGGCCGTGAGGTAACGGCTCGTGTCGATGCCTTCGAAGAAGGCCTGCACGTAGTCATCGGCGGGATTCTTGATGATTTCCTGCGGCGTGCCGATCTGCACCACGCGGCCGCCTTCCATGATCGCGATGCGCGTGCCGATGCGCATGGCTTCTTCGAGATCGTGCGAGACGAAGAGAATCGTGCGGCGCTGCTCGCGCTGAAGGTCGAGCAGCACGTTCTGCATTTCCTTGCGCTTGAGTGGATCGAGCGCGGAAAACGCTTCGTCCATGATCATCAGCGAAGGATTGACGGCGAGCGCCCGCGCGAGGCCCACGCGCTGTTGCATGCCGCCCGACAACTGCGACGGCAGCTTCTGCGCGAACGGCGCGAGGCCCACTTGTTCGAGCACGGTCATGGCGCGCGATTCGCGTTCCTTGCGTCCGACGCCCGCCACTTCCAGCCCGAACGCGGCGTTGGACAGCACCGTGCGCTGCGGCATCAGCGCGAACGACTGGAACACCATGCTCATGTCCCGGCGGCGCAGCGCCGTGAGTTCCGAGCGCGGCACGGCGGCCACATCGCGCCCGTCGATCAGCACTTTGCCGGCGGTTGGATCGACGAGCCGGTTGATCAGCCGAATCAGCGTCGATTTGCCGGAGCCGGAGAGGCCCATGAGCACGAAGATCTCGCCTTCCCTGACATCGAACGAGACGTTGTGGACGCCGACAATCTGGCCGGTACGCGAGAACACTTCTTCCTTCGACGCACCGCCGGCCAACAGGTCGATCGCCTGTTTGGGGTTGCTGCCAAACACCTTGCACAGCCCTTCGACCACTACCTTGGGGGAATCCATCGACATTCTCCAGAACCGTGGCGGACGCGCTTCCGCGCTCTGCATACATAGTTGCCAGAAAAAAGTGCCGTGAGCCGACTATTTGCGACAATCACATGTAGAAATACGACACCGATTTGTCGCAGTTTCGCGGTAGACAGCCGTACGCCCTTGCGGGACAAGGCTCTGCGGACGAAGGGAGAGAAGCGCGCAACGGTGGACGCGTGTCGCGCCACGACAAGTCGCGGCGCGAAGCCGATGTTTTCGCCTTTGGGGTCAGGCGCTCGGGCGAACCATCTGGAACATTTCGCCTATCTCGGCGTAGTCCGCGCGATAACCCGCGCGCATGATCGGGCGCGCGGCGGCGGTATCGAAAAGACCGTCCTTCAAAAACTCGCTCCGGATATGCACGCCCACCACCTGCCCAAGCGCGAGCCAGTTGTTCATCGGCTGGCCGGCGAGATCGTGGATGCGCACCACTTGCAGCAGCCGGCATTCGAGCGCCGCCGGCGACTCCGCCACGTGCGGCACGTCGACATTGCGGCCGGGCGCTTTGGTCAAGCCCGCGAGCTCGAATTCGTCGATTTCCGGCGCCACCGGCGCGGACGTGCGGTTCATGCGCTCGGCGAGCGGGCGCGTCGACATATTCCAGACGAATTCGCCGGTCGCCTCGATGTTGCTGATGCTGTCCTTGCGGCCTTCGCTGGAGAAGCCGATCACGTAAGGGAACGTCGCGAACGCGCCGAAGAAGCTGTACGGCGCGAGATTCACGCCGCCTTCGGCGGTACGGCTGGAAATCCAGCCGATGACGCGCGGCGCGACGATTGCCTTGAATGGGTCATGCGGCAGGCCGTGGCCTTCGCTCGGATCGTAGAAGTGGATGTCGCCGGTCATGAGGGGCCGCGCAATGCGAGATGGTTCGTGAGAGCGAAAGGATACCGCGGCGGCTCGTCGGACGACGGGCGCGGAAAAACTGCGGGGAAGTTATGCCGTGACGCGCGCTCGGAGCGCGGAAGTGAAATGCTAGAAAACTGCTAGAAAAACTACAGAACTGGCGGGCGGGTGTACGGCGCTTGCCGTCGCATATTGCTTCTAGTGTGTGTCCCGCGCCGCCTTTAGCCGCGCATTACAGACGGATGCCGAAAGCCGTGCCGCGTGCCTTGCGCTGACGCTCCGATTCGCGGAAACGCGCTTGATACGAGTAGTCTTTGTCCATCGGCAGATGCGCCGATTCGAACAGCGAAGCAAATTTTTGCAGCAGTGCGAAGAGGTAGCTCATGTGAGACTCCGGTTGGTGATTGAGGGTTTTCCCTTAGCCATGATTATAGGGTTTGCCCTGCCGGATTCCTAGTGCGATGCAGCATTTCCTTCCCAAAAATGTTGTAGTTTTTCTACAGACACGGCTTTTTTGACCGGTTGAAAAATAGGGGCGGGGCGTGAGGGGCCGCGCGGCGGTCATCCTGCGCGACCCCGGGGCATGTTGCCGCAGGGGACTATCGCGCGCTGAAGAGGTCGGGGAGGGTCGGAATGCACGTCGTCGGCTGGGCGATGACGGTCGCGTAGGTCGCGAGCATGGCGCACAGAAGCCAGGCGAACGACTGAAACCAGTGCGAGCCGACCGCCGCGACGTGCCGATCGAGCGAGACGGCATCGGGCGCATGAAAAGCGGGGGCGGTAGCAAGGAGCGTCGGGCCTTCATCCCCCGAATCAGGCGTGTCGGGCGAATCCGCGATCAACTCGCCTTGCATCGGCGTCTCCTCTCGCGCTTCGGCCGGAGCCGCTGCACGCGCTGCGCGCCGCCTCGCCGACGATTCCACCGCCGCCAGAAACACCTCCGGCAACTCGAAGCCCTCGAAGGTGCCCTGACGAATATCGGTGTTCATCGCCTGCTGGGTGGCGCGTTCCGCGTCCTCGGCGAAGAGGTCGAGCGTTTCGCCGGGGCGGATCGCTTCGCGCAGCTGGGCGACGCGCTGCGCGGTGCGCGCCGGACTCCGGCGGCCGGCTTTCGCGGAAGGAACGGTATCGTCCGATGAGACGTCAGGATTTCGGGGTACAGCGGAATCTGGCATAGGTCGGAAGCTGCGGATCGAAAGACTGCGGCCGAACTGCTGGCGCGCAGCGCGCCCACGCGGTCCGGCGATAAATTTCGAGGCCGCATTGTCGCACGGCTGCGGGCCTTATCCAGCGGCTTTGCGCGATGTTTCAGCGTTCAATTTCGCATCCGTGCGATGCGTTCGCGCGCCGCCGCTCAGACGTTGCCGTCTTCGCGAAACTCGCGGACGACTTCGAGTTGCCGCAAGCGCGCGCAGATCGACCGATATTCCTGCTCGGACACGCGCGACAACTCGACTTGCACCTCGTCCGAATCGGGCGACTCTTCGCTCTGCTGCACGACGAACTGCTTCACGCGCACGCTGCCCGGCCCGAGCGCCTCGTGCAGTGCATGAAACGAAAGCGAGCCGCGATCGACGAGCATCGTCAGTTGGCGGCGCTGCCTCACCGAGATGAAACGTCGCTCGAGCGGCTTCAGGCCCGCCAGAATGATGAGGATGATCGCGGTCGCCGCGATCGACGCCGTGTACAGGCCGCCGCCGACCGCGAGTCCGATGGCCGCGACGGACCACAGGCTCGCCGCCGTCGTCAGGCCGCGGACGATTTCGCCGCGCAAAAGAATCGAGCCCGCGCCGAGAAAGCCGATGCCCGATACGACCTGCGCCGCCACGCGCGATGGGTCCAGCACCACATGGTCCGCCTTCAGCGCATCCGCGAATCCGAACGCGGACACGATCATGATGAGCGCCGAGCCGACGCACACGAGCATATGCGTGCGCAGCCCGGCGGCCCACGAAAGCCGCTCGCGCTCGAAGCCGATCACGCTGCCGAGCACGGCGGCCATGACGAGCCGGGAAACAAGTTCGACGTTGTTCAACATGTTTTTCTCTCCTCGTGATGCCGGCTTGTCGCGCGACGAGCGCCGTTTGCTATGCTTGCCAGGCTACGCCGTAGCGCCTCTCGGAACACTTCTAAAGACTGTCGCATGCAACATCAATCCACGCCCGGCGCGCCGTCGACGCCGCCCGCGCATCTTCAATCCGGCGCAGCGCTGCGCGCGCATTACGCGAACGTCGTGCTTCCGCTTTGGCGCGGCCCCGGCTTCAACGCGACGCTGCGTCTGCCGTACGAAGCCGTCGGTCCCGACGACCACGCGCCGCTGCCGCCCAAGCGTTATCGCGCAATGGCGTGCGCGCGCCAGCTTTTCGTCTTTACGGATGCGGGTGATCTCGACCACGCGGCAACCTTGTTCGAGTCGTTGCAGCACTACTTTCACGACACGCGCCACGGCGGTTGGTTCTATAGCGTGGATGCAAACGGCGCGCCGCTCGAGCGGCAAAAGGACTTGTACACGCACGCGTTCGTCGTTTTCGCGTGCGCGCATTACGCGAGCAAGAGCGGATCGGCGCGCGCGTTCGCCGTCCTCGACGAAACGGCTAAGCTCATCGAATCGCGGTTCGCGCATGTCGGGGAAGTGCTGAACGCGGTCGTGGCGGAAGACTTCTCGGCGATGTTGGAAGGCCCGCTGCAAAACCCGCTGATGCACCTTGCGGAAGCGTGGCTCGCTGCCCGCGAAGCAACGGGCGACGCCGCGTACGACGCGCGCCTCGCCACGCTCGCCGAATGGATCGCGCGCATTTTCGTGCACGAGCCGACGGGCTGCATCGCCGAACTGCCTATCGGCGCGGCGGACAACCGGCTGGAGCCGGGACATCAGTTCGAATGGTATTTCCTGGTCGAAGGCAGCGGGCACGCTGCGTTCAAGGCTGCCGCGCTGGACGAGCGGCTGGAACGCGCGTTCGACTTCGCGCAGAAGAACGGCATCGAAGAGAAGACAGGCGGCGTGTTCGCCGCGCTCGATGAAACCGGCCGCGTGATCGACGGCACGCAGCGCATCTGGGCGCAAACGGAATATCTGCGGGCGCTCGCCACGCGCGGCGACGCGCCCGGCGAGCAGATCGGCCGATACGCCGCGCGCTTCTTGCACGCGCGGGGATGGGTGGAGTGCCGCGCGGCCGATGGCAGCATCAGCCGGGCGGAAATGCCGTCCACGACGCCTTATCACCTTGCCACGGCGTACGCGTCGTTGCCTGCTTAGGCGAGCTGGAACACGGAAACCGCCGCCTTCAACTGGCGCGTCTGCTCGTGCAACGAAGACGCGGCAGCCGCGGCCTGCTCGACGAGCGCCGCGTTCTGCTGCGTCATCTCGTCCATTTGCGTGACCGCCTGATTCACCTGCTCGATGCCGACGCTCTGCTCCAGCGACGACGCGCTGATTTCCGCCATCATCTGCGTGACGCGCGAGATCGACGTGGACACTTCGCGCATCGCGGAGCCGGCGCGCTCGACCAGTTCCGAGCCGTCGCTGACCTGAGCGACGGATTCGCCGATCAATTCCTTGATTTCCTTCGCCGACTGCGCCGAACGCTGCGCGAGGCCGCGCACTTCGCCCGCGACGACCGCGAAGCCGCGGCCCTGCTCGCCTGCGCGCGCCGCTTCGACGGCCGCATTCAACGCGAGAATGTTGGTCTGGAACGCGATGCCGTCGATCACGGAGATGATCTCGGCGATCTTGTCCGAGCTCCGAGCAATCACGCGCATCTTGTCGACCACGTCGTCCACGACGCTCGACCCGCGCGACGTCGCTTCGAGTGCTTCGCCCGCGAGCGCGTTCGCTTCGCGCGCATGTTCGGCGTTCTGGCGCACGGTGGCGGTCAGCTCTTCCATGCTCGATGCGGTTTCTTCCAGCGAAGCCGCCTGATTCTCGGTACGCGCCGACAAGTCCGCGTTGCCGCTTGCGATTTCGTCCGCGCCGAAGTTGATGGATTCCGACGTCTCACGCACGGTCTTCACGGTGTTCGCGACGCTCGCCTGCATCGCGGCGAGACCGGCGAACAGGCGGCCGATTTCATTGCTGCCGCGATCCGCGATGCGCTCGTCGAGGCGGCCTTGCGCGATGCGCTCGAAGTGGCGGCCGGCTTCTTCCAGCGGCGCGATGACGCCGCGACGCAGCGCTAAGTGCACGAGCACGACGCCGCCGATCAGCGCGAGCGCGATCACCATGCCCACCGCGCGGAACCACGCGTAGCGCGTGTCGATCGATTCGAGATACGCGTTGCTCGACGCATTGCCGAAGTCGACGAACTTCTGCTGTTCCGCGAGATAGCGGTCCTGGAAGCCCTGCGTCGGCTGATCGAGAAACGCCTGGATATTGCCTGCGTCGAGATACTGCACGAGCTCCGACAGCGCCTTCGCGTACTCGGCGTACTTCGCCTGCAGCGCGTTCATGCGCGCGACGTTTTCATCGCCGGTCTTGGGCGCGTTCATGAAAGCGCCGAACGACTTTTCCGCGCTCGCGAGCTCTTCGCGCGCGTGCTGCACAATCTCGACCGGCTCCGTGCCGCCGCGCACCATGCGCGTACCGGCGCGCGACAGGTTGATGCGCGCGTCCATCAGATGCTGCGTGGTCTTGTTGACGGCGTTGACCTGCTTCAGCGCGATGTTCGAAAGATTATTGACGTCGTCGTGCGTCCTCGAAAGCGACCAGAAACCCAGCCCTTCGGTCACGAGTTGAAAGACACAGAACACGACGAGTACCGCGAGCAAGCCCGATGCAACCTTGATTTTTCCAAACATCACTTCCACCCGTACTGACGATTGACCGTTCCATGACGGCGACAGTGCGGTTTACGGCAGGCATCGCGACAAGCTTGAATCGTTGGCGGCGGGAGCTGTCATGCAGGAACACGTCCGGGCGCGCGGGCGTCGCGGTACGCCGAAACGCACCGTTGCACGATTTTTGCCGAACTTCCTTGCGAAGCGCGCTAACGCTATCTATTGTCTTTGCAGGACGGCGCCGAACCCACCAAGGAGTGTCCGAATGGCCGAAATTGTCGATATCGCACGCGGTGCACTGAACGCGCAGCCGTTCAGCGCCTTGCTTGGAACCAAGCTGATGCAGGTCGATTCAGCGAGTCTCACGCTGTGTCTGCCGATCCGCGACGAATTGAGGCAACAACACGGCTTCGTGCATGGCGGCGTGGTGAGCTATCTGGTCGATAACGCGCTCACCTTCGCGGGCGCATTGCGGCTCGGTCCGAAGGTGGTCACGGGCGAGTTCAAGATCAATCATCTACGCCCGGCGGTGACGGGCACGCTGATGGCGCGGGCGCGCGTGGTTCATGCGGGCATGGCGCAGGCGACTTGCCAATGCGACGTCTTCGTCACCGACGGCAACACCGAGCGGCTCGTCGCGGTGGCGCAGGGCACGATCACGCGCATCGGCGACGGCGCGGCCGAAGCGCTCTACGACGCGTAGGTTTCTTATCGCCAAGAAGCAAAAAACCTCGCCGCGGCGAGGTTTTCTGTTTGGAACGCGCGGGGTATTACTTGGCCGCGACGGTCTTCTGCTGCTGCTCGCCGAGGCCCTGAATGCCGAGACGCATCGTCTGGCCGGCCTTCAGGAACACGGGGCTGGGCTTCACGCCCATGCCGACGCCCGGCGGCGTGCCGGTGGAGATGATGTCGCCGGGCTGCAGGCTCATCGTCTTCGACAAATACGCGACCAGTTGCGCGACCGTGAAGACCATCGTCTTCGTGTTGCCGTTCTGATAGCGATGGCCGTCCACTTCGAGCCACAGGTCGAGCTTCTGCGGATCGTCGATTTCGTCCTTCGTCACGAGCCACGGCCCGATCGGGCCGAACGTGTCGAAACCCTTGCCCTTGTCCCACTGCGTACCGTGTTCGAGCTGCCATTCGCGCTCGGACACGTCGTTGATCACGCAATAGCCCGCGACGTAATCGAGCGCCGTGGCTTCGTCGACGTACTTGGCTTGCTTGCCGATCACGACGCCCAGTTCGACTTCCCAGTCCGTCTTCTTCGAATCGCGCGGAATCTCGACGTCGTCATTCGGGCCGCAAATGGCGCTCGTCCACTTGCCGAAGATGACCGGCTCGGTCGGCACCGGCAGATTCGATTCGGCTGCGTGGTCCGCGTAGTTCAAGCCGATGCACACGAACTTGCCGACCCGCGCCACGCACGGTCCGATGCGCGGATTGCCTTCGACGACGGGCAGCGACGCCGGATCGACGGCGCGCAGTTTCGCCAGGCCCGCATCGGTCAGCGTGTCGCCGGCGATGTCGCCCACGACCGGCGAAAGGTCGCGAATCTGGCCGTCCGCGTCGAGCAGGCCCGGCTTTTCCTGACCCTTGGGGCCGTAACGAAGCAGCTTCATCTGATGTAATCCTCGTGGTTCTGGAAGTTGAAAAGCGACGGACGGTCAGTTGGACCAGCCGCCATCGATAACGTGAACCTGACCCGTGGTGAACGACGACTCGTCGGAGCCGAGATACAGCGCGAGCGCCGCGATCTCGCTCGCGCGGCCGACGCGCCCCATCGGCTGACGCGCGACGAACGCGGCCTGCACTTGCTCCACGGTCGCGCCTTGCGCCTGCGCCTGCTCCGCGATGCGCTCCTTCAGCGACGGCGATTCCACGGTGCCCGGGCAAATGGCGTTGCAGCGGATACCGCGCGTGACGAAATCCGCCGCGACCGACTTCGTCAAGCCGATCACCGCCGCCTTCGACGCGCCGTACACGAAGCGGTTCGGCACGCCCTTCACGCTCGACGCCGCCGACGACATGTTGATGATCGAGCCGCCGCCCTTCTCCAGCATGGCCGGCAGGAACGCGCGAATCGTGCGGTACATGGCTTTCGCGTTCAGGTCGAAGGCGAAGTCCCAGTCGGCTTCGGTCGCTTCCAGAATCGAGCCGGCGTGAACGTATCCCGCGCAGTTGAACAGCACGTCGATTGGGCCGATCTCGCTCGCGAGATCGCTGATCGCCTGAGCGTCGAGGACGTCGAGCTTGCGCGCCTCGAACGGCTTGCCTTCGAGCGATTCGATGCGGATATCCGTCGCGATGACGCGCGCGCCTTCAGCCGCGAACATTTCGGCCGTCGCGAGCCCGATGCCTTGTCCGGCCGCCGTGATCAGCGCGGTCTTGCCTGCCAGTCTTTGTACCATCCACTGCTCCAGTCCAGGTTAATTTCGAGACATGCCGGGTATATGGCGGGTCTCAGAGACGGTAGAACGCGCGGGCGTTTGCGCCGAAAATCGCCGCTTGCCCGGCTTTTTCGAGATGCGCGGTGAGGCGCGTGGCGGCAGCATGCCACTCAGTGTAGCCGCCGTTGAGATTCAGCACCGGCCAATCGCTGCCCCACATCAGACGTTCTGCGCCGAATTGATCGATGAGATGCGCGACGTAGGGTTGGAGCGTCGCATCCGTCCAGTTCGGCGCGGCTTCGGTGGCGAGGCCGGACAGCTTGCAGTAAAGCCGCTGCGGCAGCGCCGCCAGTTGCGCGATGCCATCCGCCCACGGTTGCCAGCCCGCGTCGATGCCGTCGCGAATCGGCGGCTTTGCGCCGTGATCCACGACGATGCGCAGCAACGGAAACCGCCGCGCGAACTCGATCAGCGACGGCACGTGCCGCGCGAAGATGAGCGCGTCGAAGGCGAGATCGAGCTCGATGAGGCGCTGTATTGCCGCGTGGCGGGGCGCGTGAGCGATCCACGTATCGTCGGGCAAGTCCTGAAGCATCGGGCGCACGCCTTTGAACTTCGGTTCCCGCGCGAATTCGTCGATGATGTCGAGCGCGTCGTCGGAATCGAGCGGGACCCAGCCGACGACGCCAGCCACCGATTGATCGTCGCGGGCCAGTGCAAGCAGATAGCGGGTTTCATCGACGGTCGGCGCAGCCTGAACGACGACCGTGCGAGCGACGCCCGTCGCCTCGCGCAGCGGCGCGAGATCGTGGGGGCCGAATACGCAATAGAGCGGCTTAAGCTCGGGCGTGAGCCAGCCGTAGTCGCCGCGCGCAGGGTCCCAATAGTGCTGATGCGCGTCGATTGCGTCGTCCGGCATCATCGCGGCACCGGCGCGTTCGCGTGAAGCAGCCCTTCGGCGCGCAGCGCATCCCATAGCGCGGGCGGAATCGGCGTCGCAAACGAATCGGCGTTCTGGCGCACTTCGTCGGGCGTGCGCGCGCCCATCAGCACGGTCGCCACAACTTTATGCGCATAAGGAAACTGGAGTGCCGCGGTGGAAAGGGCCACACCGAAGTCGCGACAGACGCGCTCCAGTTTGCCGACGCGTTCAACGACTTCTTTCGGCGCGTCGCCGTAGTTGAACTTGAGATCCCCGTGCGCATTCGTATCCAGACCGCGCGCGAGGATGCCCGAGTTGAACGCTCCGCCGAGCAGAATACTGACGCCGCGCTTCTCGCATTCGGGCAGCAAATCGTCGAGCGTGTTCTGTTCGAGAAGCGTGTAACGTCCGGCGAGAAGCGCGCAGTCGATGTCGTATTCGGCCATCGCTTCCATGACGGCTGCGCCCTCGTTGACGCCGAGCCCGACGGCTTTGACGCCGCGCGATTGCTTCAACTCATCGAGCGCGCGAAAACCGCCCTCGTCCGTCAATTGACGCCAGTAGTGCGCGTTCTTTTCGCCGTGCGTGTATCGGCCGATGTCGTGAATGAGCACGATGTCGATATCGATCATGCCGAGCCGATGTTGACTGTCTTCGAACGAGCGGAGGATGCCGTCGTAGGTGTAGTCGTAGATAGCCTGAAACGGCAGCGGATTCGCCCAGCCTTCGCTCCCGTCATCGGGCGTCGTTCGCGGCACGAAACGGCGGCCGACCTTCGTCGAGAGCACAAAGTCTTCACGCGGATACCGGCGCAGCGCATCGCCCAGACGATGCTCGGCCTTCGTGTGACCGTAGTGCGGCGCAGTGTCGAAGAAGCGGAGACCCGCTTGCCACGCGGCATCCACGGTGGCGCGCGCTTCGTCTTCGGTCAGTTCGTGATAGAGGCCGCCGAGCGGCGCGGTGCCGAGCGACAGCGCCGTCACTTCCAGCGAAGTCGATCCGATTCGGCGTCGGGGCAAAACGTCCTGCTTTTCAGCGGTCATCTGCAAGCCTTGGAGAGTTAGTGCGATTGACTGCGGATCGAGCTGTTGGCGAATCTAGCGCTCGGGGTGGCGGTTCATTCATTAATGAACGTATTATTCATAGACGCACAAAACCAAGTCAAGGATGGCGCGGCCTTGGACGGTCGGTGTATTCCCTAAGCACGGTGGCCCGACGCACGAACCCACGCCAGAACATGAACCGACAGACCCCAACCGCCGTGGACGCCGAAGACAACGATGCCGACCGATATCGCGCGCCGGCACTCGACAAGGGACTGGACATTCTCGAACTGCTGGCCGAGCAGAAGTCGGGGCTCACGCGTGCGGAAATCACGAAACTGCTCGGGCGCAACGCGAGCGAGATGTATCGCATGCTCGAGCGGCTGGTCGCGCGGCAATATGTGGTGCGCTCGCCCGAGGGCGACCGCTACTCGTTGAGTCTCAAGCTGTATGCGCTCGCGCACCGTCATCCGCCGATGAACCGGCTGATCGCAGAGGCGTTGCCCGTCATGCAGCGTTTCGCCGACGCGGCGGAGCAATCGGTGCATCTCGCCGTCTACGATCGCGGCAACTTGCTCGTCATCGCGCAGGTGGACGGCCCGGGCGCCTGGGGCATTTCCGTGCGTCTCGGCTCGCGCGTCGGATTGATCGACACCGGATCGGGCCGCGTGATACTGGCTTTTCAAACCGACGAACAGCGCGACCACATGTTGGCCGAGCATACGAAGGTTAAAGGCGAATTGCCGATCGACCGCAGCGTGCTCGACGCCGATTATCGACGGATCCGGGAAGCGGGCTATTCGAAGAAGGAGAGTCAGCAAACCTTCGGCATCACGGACGTGACGTTCCCGCTGCTGGGTCCGTCGGGGCAAGCAATCGCGGCGCTGACGTGTCCGTACATGCGGCGAATCGACGAGTACGTGGCGCCGTCCATCGAGGAAGTCACCTCGCTCTTGAGGGACGCCGCTGCCGCGCTTTCGATGTCGCGCGTCTGAGCCGCGCGCGGATCACGTTAGAATGGCGGCCCTCTCAAAATAGCGGCTGCCCATTGCGAGCCGCCGTGCTTATCTCGACGCATCATCCATGGCGAAACTTCTTTCCGATTCCGAGTTCCTGCGCTTTTCCGAGCTCCAGCAAAAGCAGGCGAGCTTCACCATCACGACCGACGAGGCCGATGAACTTCGTGACATCGTCGCCCGCGCGCAGAAAAAGCGCGACGATCGCGCCGCCGCCATGCAGGCCATCGAAGCGCACATCGCGCAGTTCGACATTAGCCCGGACGAACTCTTCTCGCCCGAGCAGATCGGCGAGGCGGCGCGCACTTACGGTCTAATCCCCGCCGCGAAGAAAGAGCGCACGCTGCCGCCGCAATTGACGTACAACGGCAAGCCGTACCAGTGGACGTCGCGCGCGTTGCCCGACGAAATTCGCACGCCGCTCTTCGAAGCGTTCACAGCGGGACATTCCGTGAAGTCGTTCATCGCGACGCCGAAGGACGCCGCGCGCTGCGCACTCACCATCGCGCGGCTCGAACGCGAGACCGGCGCTTCGTATGCCGAAGCATTGCTGAGCGAACTGTCGCTGTCGCGCGAGCAGATCGACGACGCATTGTCGAAGATCGGCGTCTAACTACGCGTGACGGACAGCGGCTATGCCGGCGTCTCGCCGAGCCGCATCCTGAAACCGACGACGCCCGGGTCGTCGGTGCGCGTCAGTTCGAAACCCAGCTTGCGCGCCAGCCCGATCATGCCCGCGTTCTCCCGCAGGGCTTCGCCAATCATCCATCGCGTGCCGCGCTTCTTTTCATAATCGATGATTCGCGTGAGCAGCAGCGAGCCTAAGCCCTGCCCTTTCATGTCGGAGCGCGCGGCGAGCGCGAACTCGGCCGTCTCGTTGTCCGGGTCGGCGATCGCGCGCGCAACCGCAAGGGTCTCGGACGCACCGTCCGCGTTCGTTCGCGTCACGATGAGCGCCATCTCGCGGTCGTAGTCGATTTGCGTCATGCGCGCGAGTTGCGAATGATCGAAGCTGCGCACCGCGCCGAAGAAGCGCAGTCGCAAATCTTCCGCCGTGTTCGCAGCGACAAAGGCCCGGTGCGCGTCTTCGTCCTCCGGTCGAATCGGCCGCACGGTGATGCGCATGCCGCGCCAGTCGAGCGTCTCTTCCATCGCACGCGGATACGGGACGATCGCGAGGGGCTTGCGGCACGCGCCCAACGTCAGTTGCGGCTCGTGCACGGCAACCGAGTCGCGCGTCACCTGCAACGTCAGCCGAAGCGCGACGATTTCCTCGACATAACAGACGAGTTGCGACAGCGCCGTGAGCGTATGCAGCAGCATCTCGCCAGGCAACTCCCGCGAGCGCGGCGAGCGTGCGATCAGATCCCGAGCGAGCACCGGATTCAGCGGCGGAAGCGAGAACTCATGAAGCGCATCGGCGAGCCCGAGCGCGCCCTCTGCACGAAACTCGAACACGGGGCCGAAGACAGGATGATCGAGAAGGCGCGTCTGTATTTCGATTGCCTCGCTTGACCTTGCACTGCAAGCGCCCGGCTTCACGGCGATGCCGAAGCGAACGAGAATGCGCGCTGCGCGTTCCCCCTCCAGTTCCAACGTGCCGGTCGCCAGTGCGGCGCGGACCTCGTTTTGCGCATCATCGATGTCTTTTGGCACGTCGGCGGGCAGCCCGTCGGGCGTCTGCATGAGCAATTCGCGGCCGTGCCGGAAGTCGACCAGTCGCGCAAAACCGCGCGCCAGCCGATGCGGCGTTGTGTGCACGGGTATTCCGGCCGCGTGAAGATCGTCGCGGGTCGCCGCATCGATGCATCCGAAGAAGCATGCAAGCAGACCGCGATAGGTATGCTGGCGCTCCGCGATCAGCGTGCGCGCAACGTCAGCGACGGGCGCGCTGTGCGTCGGCGCATGCACGACGAACGCCGTGCCGGTCTCGCGATACGGTGCGAGCGTTCTGAGCGCGTCGCCGAAATCGCTCGCCGATGCGTCGTCGCCGAGCAGCAGCGGGTTACCGGCTTGCGCTCCCGGCAACGCAGTCGCGACGGCGTCCCGTGCCGCTGCGGGAAGGTTCGCGAGCCCGCCTCCCGCCGCGCCGAAGGCGTCTTTCGCAAGGGCCGCCACGCCGCGATCGCTCGTAATGACGGTCGCCGCGTCGCTCGAGGCGACGCGCCCGACGCCAAGGGTTTCGATTTCGTCGAGAAGGTCGTCGAGTGAGTCGACGCGGACGAGCCCTGCGCGTCGAAACGCAGCGCCGTACAGCCGGTCGAACGGGTCGCTACGACCGGTTCGCAGCACCAGCACGGGCTTGTTTCGCGCGGCCGCACGCGCGGCGGACATGAATTTTCGGGCGGCGCTTATCGTTTCGATGGCGAGAAGAATTGCCCGCGTCGACGCGTCGCTCGCCAGGAAGTCGACGACGTCGCCGGCGTCAACGTCGGCTTCGTCGCCGAGCGCGACAACTCTCGAAAAACCGAGGCCGCGAGCACGGGCCCACCCGAGCACGCCGTTCGTCAGCGCGTTGGATGCCGACACCCATGCGACTCCGCCCGATTTCACTTCGCACACCGGCGCACCGAGACAGGCGCCGATCGACGGCGTCATGACACAGAGGCTCGACGGCCCGACGACGCGAAGCAGATGCGGGCGGGCGGCAGCCAACGTTAGCGATGTCCATGTCTGCTGTGATGAATGCGCGGATGCTCCATGCGACGCAGTGGGGCCGCCTCCATCCACCTCGCCGATGATCAGGACTGCCTTCGTTCCTCGCCGACCGAGACTCTCAACCAGCGAAGGCCATGTTTCAGGCCGCGTACACAAGACCGCCACACTCGGCGCCTCGGGCAAGTCGTCGATGTCAGCAAAGACCTGTTGTCCGTCGAGCGAGGCGTGCTTCGGATTCACCGGCCAAATCTGGCCCGCGAACCCGGACGAGATGGCACGTTTCCACACCATTTCACCGATGCTTCCCGCGCGTGACGACGCACCAATTACTGCGATCGACTGTGGAGCGAACAGAGTGTCGAGGTTGCGAACGGTCATGGCGCGTCTCACCGGGTTGGTCAGCGACAAGCATAGGCGATTTCGCCAACCGGTCTATCGGCCGAGTGTGGACGTGGGACTTTATGCGCATAAAGCGCCGCGCGCGCCAGACCCGGCGGTTTTATGCGCATAAAGAGTCGTCCGTTTGGCTAACGCGTGACTTTAAGTCGAATATCGCTGGAAAAACTTCTATCGCTATGTAGAATTTCAAATAGACATTTTCGGAGCAAAACGTGGCGGCGGAAATCATAGCGATCACGCAACAAAAGGGTGGCGTCGGCAAAAGTACTATAGCGATGCATCTTGGCGCAGCCTTTCACGAAAAGAACAAGCGCGTCCTAGTTGTAGACGCCGATGGTCAGAACACGCTGATTCATTGGTCGAGCGCCGCCTCGGAAGACGCGTCAGGCATTCCCTTTCCGGTGGTGAATCTGTCGGAGGCGGGCGGCCAGATCCACCGCGAGATCAGGAAGTTCATCAACGACTACGACATCATCGTTGTGGATTGTCCACCGTCGATTACGGAAAAGGTCTCGGGCGTGGTCCTCCTCGCCGCGAGCATTGCAGTCATCCCGACGTCGTCGTCGCCCGCCGATTACTGGTCGAGTGTCGGGCTGGTCAAGCTGGTGCAGCAGGCGCAAGTGATGAACGAAGACCTGCGCGCGGTCTTCTTGCTCAACAAAACCGAGGAGAAACGCATGCTGACGCGGGAGCTAAAAGTCGCCCTCGAGGAGCTTGGCTTCCCGCTGCTCAAGACGCAGATTCCGACCCGCGAGTGCTACAAACAAGCAATGGCACTCGGCCAGACCGTGCTGCAAATGACGGATCGCGGCTCACGGCTCGCGGCGGCAGAGATCCGCGCGTGCGCCGACGAGATCCTCGCCATGCTCGCCTGACTTTATGCGCATAAAGGACCCTGAATGAAACCGTCGCAGTTCGCAAAGGGCTTCAAAGCCCGTCCCGATACCACGAGCAGTGAAAAGAGAACCGCGCTTGATCGAATCAACGCGATCGACGGCATCGTCGACCTGCAGCAGGTCTCGCAAGCCGCAGCCAATGGCCGGTCGAGCGCATTTGTCGCCGACGACCAACCCGACGCTAACGCGGCACACGAGTCAGAGCCATACCGAGCCTGGCGGAGAGCGAATCGCTACACGGTAGGGCAGGTGATCGAATTGCCGCTCAAGGCCATTAAACCGAGCCCGTTCAACCCGCGTCACTTCTACCTGAAGGCTTCGATCGCCGAACTGGCAGTCAATTTAGCGAAGCAAGGCCAGCAACAAGCCATCCATGTCATTCCCGACTACGACGAGCCGGGCATGTTCTTCGTGAGCGACGGCGGCCGGCGCGTGCGGGCGCTGAAGGAGGCTAACAAGGAGACGGTCAAGGCAGTCGTCGTGGACTTGCCGATCGGCATCGAGAGCTACAAGCTCGGCTACGACCTCAACGTCCAGCGCGATTCGCAGACCGTCTTCGACAACGCGGTCGTGTGGCGCCGCTTCCTCGACGAGCAACACTTCCAGAGTCAGCGCGAGTTGGCGGAACATCTCGGGCTGGACGAATCGACGATCGCCGTGGCGCTATCCATCGCGAAGCTGCCCGAAAACGTCATGCAAGAGATGGTCGCCCGGCCAGACCGGTTCGGTTCGAATATGGCCTACCAGATCTCTCGCTATCACGCGGCGCGTGGTAGCGACGCGACGCTCCGGCTGATCAACAAGATCACGTCGGACGACCTTAGCACTCGCCAGGTCGCGGACATCGTCAAGGGGCGAGCCAGCGGGCAAGAGGCACCGAAGCCGGCCGGTCGCCAACGGTATGCGCAGCGTCTGGAGGTTAAACTGGACGGCGTTGCAGTCGGGGATCTCAAGTCTTATGGCGAGGATCGGCTCGAATTGAGACTGCGGGGCTTGTCGCGCGATAAACGCGACGAGTTGCTGCATCAGATCGAGACGATGCTGGAGAAAGCCAACACGCAGAATTAACGTCAGCGAGCCGGCGGCATTGGTGCCGCCTTGTTCAGCCTGCTCGCGACTGGCTAAGTGTAAAAGCGAGCAGGTCGCCATCGGTCGGCTCGCCCCACGTCCGCCGGGCGAGCCAGTCGAAGAACGACGTTTCGGCAAGCTTGGAGTCTAGGCCGCGCTTGCGCCAATCGTCGCGCATATGCGCCCCGAGTTCCGGCAACAACTCCTGCTCGAAGCTTTGGCGTGCGAGCTCCCGTTCTTCCTCACCTTGCTCTTCGTACATCGCACGAGCTTCTTTTCGTCGAAAAGCCGAGAATTCGCCCAACAAGCGCGCCTTTAGATCGTCGGCCGCTGCAGCGCTTGGCGCACCGGCCCGCGGTGATGCGCCGTTCGCAGCCGACGGCAAGGCTTCGACCGGCGGCGCATAGCCCTTCTTCAACGCGTCTTTGAACAATGCGGCTGCGCTGCGAACCGGCGGCAGTGTCGTGCTGCGCATGCGCTGCTCCGTCATGAGCAGAGCGGCCCGGATGCGGTTTTCCTCGCTGTCCGCGTAGAGCGTCTGCGCCTCCTTGAGCGGGATGCCGATCTTCACCATGCGGTCGACAAGCGTGCTGTCGAAAACGTTCGGATGCTCATCCAACGCGAGCATCGGCTGCTTACGCTCTGTCACGCGGAACTGGATTTCGGCGACACGCCGTCCCTCTCGATGCTCCACCAGTTCGACGAAGATGTTCGTTACGGCGTTGACTTCGGCAATCGCGGGACGCAGGTAATCGCGTTTGAAGTATTTGTACTCGCGTTTCGCCTCGTCGCCGGCTTCGGTATCGGGCGTGCCAGACAGGATCGGCCGCCACCATTCCCAAGTTTCGCGCATCGTCAGATGGCTCGGATTCGTCAGATACCGGACGCAGATCTCGTACAGCGCGAGGCCGGCGCTACTGCGCAATTGGCTCTGGAATTGCAGGCTCAGCCTGGCATACTGAACCGGGTCGAGCAGCTTTTTTTTGATCTTCGGGGCGAATGAAAATTCGACCCAGACCCGACGCGTAGACGGGTCTTCGAGAATTTCCGCGTCCGCGATCAGCGTGGATATGCCCCACTTGCGGCCGGGTTTTTGGCTCGACGTACCGGTGCTCCACTCCACTTGCACTGAAACCATGCGGCGCAAATGTTCTTTGACCAGTGCCGTGTCGTTCGAATCGAAGGCCGAATTTGCGACGATATCGGAGAGCAGCGCGCGATACGTGTCGCCGGATTCATCCGCTTGCTGCGCGACGGCGAGCAAGACGTTGAACAGCTTGCGCGTCAGCAGCGTGATTTTGCCGCTTTTGGGCTGAATCGCGATGGCCTCAACGGCCTTGCGCAATTCCGCCGAGCTGGGGCTGACTACGTCGGTTTTCTTTGCGCGCCTAGTCGCCAT